>CAVOKJ010000001.1:0-224105 GCA_963696495.1 uncultured Acidimicrobiales bacterium
AGACGGCATCGGGCCGGGTGACCAACAACTGGCCGACGTGGACGGTCCGCTACTGGTACGACACCCTGCGCCTCCGGCCGGACGAACTCGGTCTGGTCGGGCGGCAACCGGGCCGGCCGGCGGTGGTCGGCGAGCCCGGCCACAACGGCAGCACCCCTGGCAACGGAGCCGGCGACCACGGCACCGGCCGGCCGGTACCCCTGGCGACCTCGTCCGACCCGAAGCGCTGAACGCTGTCGGCGACGGCCGCCGAGTCGGTCCGCTACGACCCGATGTGGTCAGCCGGGACGGTTCCCAATCGACCGGCCTGATAGTCCTCGAACGCCTGGGCGACCTCCTCGCGGGTGTTCATGACGAACGGCCCGTAGGCGTAGACCGGCTCCCTGATCGGACGGCCGCCGAGGATCAGCACATCCAGTTCCGGGGTGCGCGAGTCCTGGGTGGTGTCGGCGGCGATGGTGAGGGCGCCCCCATCGCCGAAGACGGCCAGTTGGCCGGTCCGAACCGGGCGGCCGTCGGTCCCCACCTTCCCGTTCCCCCCGAGCACGTACACGAGGGCGTTGAACTCCTCGTTCCAGGGGACGTCCACCGTTGCGCCGGGAGAGAGGGTGGCGTGCACCATCGCCATGGGCGAGTGGGTCGACCCCGGTCCCGCGTGCCCACCGAGCTCACCGGCGATCAGCCGGAAGAGCGCCCCGCCGTCGGGCGACGCCAGGAGTGCCACGTTGGATGCCCCGATGTCCTGGTAGCGGGGGGCGATCATCTTGTCGGCCCGAGGGAGGTTCACCCACAGCTGGATGCCGTGGAACAGACCCCCGCTCGCCACCAGCTCCTCGGGTGGGGCCTCGATGTGGAGGATCCCGCCACCGGCGGTCATCCACTGGGTGTCACCGTTGGTGATCAGGCCTCCTCCGCCGATCGAGTCCTGGTGCCGGAAGGTGCCGTCGATCATGTAGGTCACGGTCTCGAAGCCCCGGTGGGGGTGCCACGGCGTCCCCTTGGGCTCGCCGGGGGCGTACTCCACCTCACCCATCTGGTCCATGTGGATGAAGGGGTCCAGGTGGCGCCGGTCCACGCCGGCGAATGCCCGCCGCACCGGGAATCCCTCGCCCTCGAATCCCGGGGGTGCGGTGGTCACCGACAACACCGGGCGCTGGGCGCCCTCAGCCGACGGCTCCACCTTCGTCAGTGCCAGTACATCGTCCACGGTCACCGCCGGCATGGCCAACCTCCGTTGCATCTCTCAGGTGGTCGCTCCGCCCATCATGGCCCTGCGACATCCCTTTGTCGTCTCAACACTAGTTGCGCTCGCAACATTCCGGATCGCCGCCAGGGGCCCGTCGGGGGTGGCGGCGCCCTTCAGCCGGGCGGCCGGTGTGCCGAAGAAAGCTGGTAAACAGGTACGCTTACGGCCTGGGGAAAGTCAGGAGACTGCACGTGATCCGGCCACGCGGCGGAACCACACGCCGACGCGACGACGAAGAGGAAGATGCGGCCTCCTCCGCCGAGGCAATAGGGCTCTTGCTGCGAAACAGCAGGGAGGAGCGCGGCCTCGACCTGCTCACGGTGCACGATCGGCTGAGTCGGCCGATCACCCAGATCGAGGCGCTGGAAAACGGTGACCTCGCCAGGCTTCCCGATCAGGCCATGGCCCTCTCCACGCTCCGTCGCTACGCCGCTTTCCTGGGCCTCGACGGGGACGCGCTCGCCCTCCAGATGATCGATGCGTGGTCGACGGCCGGCCCATCGCCGAAGCAGGAGTCGCCGACAGAGGCCGGTACGGCGGTGACCACCGTCGTGACCGCCGTCACCTCGGGACCGGACCACCTCCGGGCCTTCACCCAGACCGGCGAGGTGCCCAAGGTCGGCGGCGGCTCGAGCGGCCCACCGACCGGGTCGGGAGCCTATGGCTACGGTGTGATGGCCACCGGCCCCCCCACCGGGACGTTCCCGGTCGTCCCCAAGCACGATCTGAAGCAGTCCCGGCGATCCGTGGCCAAGGCCCGCCGCCGGCTGCGGGCGCCCACGTCGCTCAAAGTGATCACCTGGGTGGCGGCGGTGCTGGTCCTGGTGGCGGCGGCCGGCATCGTCATCTACCGGGCCCAGCCCAAGTGGCTGGTGCAGGCCCACCTCCTCAGGGTGCACCAACCGGGCGGGGCGGGGGGGGCGGGCCAGACGGCGGCGCCGGCCACCCATCAGGCGTCGAAAGTGGTCCAGACGTCCACCGGCGCGTCCAGCGCCTCCTACACCGTCGCCGCCGACAATTTCGATGTTGCGGTCTCCACCTCGGGCCGGTGCTGGGTGCAGGTCACCAGCTCCAAGTCGTCGGTGCCGCTGGTGAGCGGGGTCCAGCCCGCCGGCAAGCTGCTGACCTTCCCCGCCGACGGGGCGTTGACCGTGGAGGTCGGCTCGTCAGCGGTCGTCGTCGCCGTCACCATCGACAAGAAGGCCGTCTACTACAACGCCCCGAGCGCCGTCCCCTTCACGTACACCTTCACTCCGGCGTCGAGCTCGTAACCGCCTCGGCGAGCCGGTAGCCGCGTCACCCGGCGAGCTGGTAGCCGCGTCACCCGGCGAGCTGGTAGCCGCGTCACCCGGCGAGCTGGTAGCCGCAGCCCTCTAGGCGTCGGTGACGGGAAGCTCGCCGAGGGCGGCGGATCCGGCTGCGGACCGGGCGGCCAGCTCGGCATCCAGCTGGGCGTCGTAGCGCGCCGCCTTTCGCTCCTCGAACCGCACCCACTGGACGAACACCGGAATCAGCGCGAGCACCGTGAAGAACTCGGCACCGATCCACAGGATCGCCGCCCCCGAATGGGTGCTGCTCAACGAGTACATCGACGCCACCGGACGTGCATTGGTCAACAGCGCGAGGGCGAGGAACGACTCGACCGGCACCCCGATCAGCAGACTGGCCAGTCTGGCGCCGTGCCCCATCTGCCAGTGCGGAATCGGGTCGATGGCGATGACCGGCCACCAGAACAGGGTCGAGGCGAAGAAGAAGGCGACGTTGATCAGGTCCATCACCCACATGTGCAACATGGCGAAGTTGATGGCGAAGGTCAAGAAGAAGGCGAACATCGTCACGTAGTAGAGGATCCACACCGGGAGGGGATGGGTCAGGATGCGGAACGGCCGGGAGTTGAGGATCCGCAGGAGACGGACCTTCGTCCTCCGGCTGGACGTCTGGAGGGCCAGGGTCATCGGGGCCCCCATGGCCAGGAGCGGTGGGGCGATGACCATCAACAGGAGGTGCTGGATCACATGGGCCTGGAAGTAGTCCATGGTGTAGGTGGCCACGGGTGACTGGAGGGCGGCATCGAGGGCGACGAGGCCGGCGATGAACGAGACGGTCCGCTTGCTGCTCCAGTGCCGCCCCCGCAGGGTGACCGCCCACTCGGCGCGCAGATACCAGACCGCAGCGGTGATCACCGCCACCAGCACCAGGAGGGCGAAGGGGCTGAACTCCCACTGGGTGAAGGCGTTGTGGGCCGTGAGCGGCACCCGGGTCATCGAGGGCATCCCGTGCGAGAGGGGCACGTGGACAGCGTACCGATGATGGCGGTGCCGTCCCATTCGGCGGGTCGGCCCCAGCGGCACGCCGGTCGGCCCTGGCTGGCGGTCGACCGGGCTCGGGGTGGCAGCCCAGGGGCGGTGGGGCGCTCTGCGGCCGGTCGACCGGGCTCGGGCCGGCCGGGACCGACGATCAGGTGGTGGCGGGGTGGATCCTGACGACCTCGCCGGTCTCCACCCGGTAGCGCCATCCCTCCACCTCGACGGCGTCGGGCAGCAGCGGGCAGGCGCGCACGGCGTCGACGTCTACACGCAGTGCCTCGTCGGGATCGGGCATGGTGAGGAACTCCCACTGCGAGGACAGCTCCTCCGATCCGGCCGGAAGGTCCGACCGCACGTCGCCGTCCGTCCGGTGGGCCAGTGCACAGTTGGTGTGCTGCATCACGGCGATCCGGGTCACGCCCAGGAAGTTGGTGGCCAGGATGAGCGAGCGCAGGACGTCCGGAGTGACCCGGCCGCCGGCATTTCGCAGGATCTTGGCGTCCCCGGGAACCAGACCCAGCATGGCCAGGGGCTCGATCCGGCTGTCCATGCAGGTGACCAGGGCGAACGCCTTTGCGGCGCGGGCCGGCACGCCGGCCAGGGTGAACTCTTCCACGTAGTGGGCATTTGCCTGCAGGAGGTCATCGAACATGCAGCGAAGCATGGCAGACGACGCCGGCCGGGATCCAAGCCGCCGGCCGGGTCCGCCGAACCGACCGGTCGGTCGGTCGGGCTCAGGCCGGTGGGACGAACCGGATGTCCAGGCTCCGGAGGTAGGTCTGGAGCCCGGCATCCTGGATGGGGACGAGATGGGCGGGCGCGCCCGACTCGTTGACATGGGCGTGCCACAGGCCCGGGGGCGTGACGAACGCACCCCCGGCCTCCCAGTCGACCCTGATCGGGTCGATGATCGCACCCCCGTCGTCGACCCCGGCCCCGAGCAAGGTGTAGCAGCCCGGCTCGCAGTCGAGGATGAGGTCGAGCGCCACCGACTGGTGCCGGTGGGGACGCTGCACCTGGTCGGTGGGGAGCAGTCCGAACATGGCCCACAGCACGTGGGTGATGGTCAGGGTCTGTTCCTGGGCGGCGTTGGCCAGCAGCACGCTCACCCGGCTCCGCGCGCCGGCCTCGGGCGCTGCGGCGATGGCCTGCAGCTCCGCCTGGGCCGCGGCCCGCGGGAACTTGGTGGCGCGGAACCTGGGCCCGGCCGCCCGGACCCCGAGATACCGGAGGAGCGGCTCGTCGTGGACCCAGTACAGCGTGGCCGTCCCCACGGCGTGGTGGGTCGCCGCCGAAGGCCCGTCCCCGGTGGCCGGCAGGGTGACGAAGTCGCCCTCCTCCCAGTCGATCACGTCGCCCGTCCCGGCCAAGGTCGTGCGACCCCGACCCCCCATGACATGGAGTAGCTGGGACGTCGCATTGGGAGCGAGCGTGAGCTCCTCCCCCGCCTCGATCCTCAGGAAGCTGGCCATCAGACCGGGGCTGGTCGCCGGGCCCGTCGTGATCCCGAGCTCGGCGGAGAGGTCGAGCGACACGACCCGCGTGGGCCCGTCCTGGTGGAGCCGGCTGGGGAAGCTGACGATCGGGACCTTCGTCGTGTGACCGGACCCGATCGGGTCGGCGGCGGTCGAGTACTCGAAGAACCGGGCGTCCTCGGTCCAGTCGGTCGCCGTCCCGCTCCCCGAGGGCCCCTCTACGGCACCACGGGTCCCGGGTTCACCGGAGATCGTCGTCATGGTGGCTCTCCTTCCGGATGCCGGACCCCGGTGAGGTTCGGGCCCTGGTCGTCGCTCGCCCCGGTGGGACGACCACCCCAGCGTAGAGCCGTACCGTCAGGGGCACGACCGGGAGGCGGTCGCCGCCGCGGTCAGTCGGAGAAGCCGTGGTCAGTCGGAGAAGTGGGTCCTCGGCCGCTCCTCCAACACCCCCGCCACGAACACGTCCACCTTCTCGTTGTAGAAGGAGACCAGCCCGGCGATGGGGAGAAGCTGCCGGGTCGGGAAGCTGTAGCTCCAGGCCAGGTCCTCGTGGGTGACCCCACCCACCCGCACCGACCAGTAGTCCGAGGTGGTCCCCTTGTACGGGCAGCTCGTGACGGTCGGACTGGGGACCAGGTGTTCGAACTCCACCTCGGTCCGGTTGAGGTAGTACCGGGTCGGGAGGCCGGTCTCGAAGACCATGACCGGGCTGGACGACTCGGCGAGCACCACCCCGTCCAGCTCGACGCGCACGGTGCGGGTGGACCGGAGCGCGTCGACCCGCGAGTACGGGTCACGCGGATGCACGAACACCTCCTCGTCCTCCTCGAACCATCCGCCCAGTGCGTCCCACTCGAACCGGAACGTGTCGGCCAGCTCGCCGCGGACCGGGTCGACGAGCAACCGTGCCACTGGTGGCCGGTGCGGCCCGGCGGCGGAGGCGAACGAGTAGAGGCGCACCGTCCCGCGGGGCGACTCCTCGGTCATGCCGTCGGTGACGAGGAGATCCTCGCGGACGTCACGGCGCGGGATGTAGTACTGCGGATAGTTGGACCACTCCCACACGTAGAGCGCGTCCGTCGTGTCGAGGAGCATCTCGCCCCCGTGCTCGGCCCGTATGCGTCGCGGCACCGGTTCGATGCGGTTGAGACGGGTGGTCGTCCTCGGGTAGCCGGCCATGGCCCTCCTGTCCGATAGGCGGTCGGTCGCTGACTCCCAAAACTACGCCGCCGCTGCGGGCGTCGCCGGGGCTCAGGCGGGGAGCGCCGTCGGGTCCCACCGGCGCAACCGGGCCTTCCGGGCCCGGTCCACCTGACGGTCCAGCATGGCCCGGGCGGCCAGTGCATCGCGGTTGGCCGCCCGGATCCTGACCGGTCCGCGGGTCGAGTCGAGGTGCACGGTCGCCAGGCCGAGTACCCGCTGCAGTGGCCCACTGGTCAGGCGCACGCTCTGGGTCCGCTCGTGGGGCACCACGTCGATCGTGCGGGACAACAGTCCGTGCTGGGCCACGAAGACCGACTCGTCGGACCCCACCAACTGCCGCCGCCACCAGAGCGGTGCCCGCAACGCCGCCCGCCGGGGAGGCCGGTCCAGCGGGACCGCATCGAGGTCCACCCCACCCATGATCCAACCGACCAGCGCCAGTGCGTAGGCCCGGTCCGTGACGGGTAGCAGCACCGTGGCCTTCGAGTTGCTGTTCCCGACGTAGCCGGCCACGTTCATGCGGACCTGGGCCCAGCCGAACAGGCGCCACGCCATCGGCTGGTGGACGAGGATCGCCTGGATCCGGCCGGGGGGCACGGTCTGGCGACTCGTCGAGAACAGCCCGTGACGGATCCGCAGGCCGTCGGGCGATTCGGTGACGGTGAAGTCCCACAGGGTGGTGACCCGCTGCCAGATGGCGTGGAGGATCAGGACGGCGAACCACAGGAACAACGCGATGCCCAGTCCCGAGGTGGCACGGTGGCTGTTCTGTTGGCCGACGACGGCGAGGAACGGCCCGATCAGCAGCGGAACGAGCCGCCACGAGATCGTCTGGAGGAGCACGGCCCGGATCAGCTGACCGTGGGGAACCGAGACCACCGGTCGTTCGGGCGCCTCCTCCGCCCCGTCGGCCCCTCCCCCCGACCGGCTGAGCAGGTCGGCCCGCAGCTGTCGGGCCACCGGTCGGGACAGGAAGCGGAGCCGCACGGCCGAGCGCTCCGTGCCGGCCGTGGTGACCCTCAACTCGGCCAGGCCGAAGATGCGGGCGGTGAACGGCTCGAGCACGTCGACGCTCTGCACCCGGTTGAGCCGCACACGCTTCGATCGCTTCTGCAGCAGCCCGCTGTCGATCCGCAGCTCCCCGCCGTGCAGGTGGTAGCGGGTGACGGCCACGGCGATCAACCCGCGCACCACCACGAGGGCGGCCAGGCCCACATAGACGAGCAGCGCCGTCACGTTCGGCCCGCCGCCCGCCCCCGCCCGCTGTCCGCCCAGGCTGAACAGGGCGAACACCACCAGGAGCCCGAGGATCCTCCCGCCGAGAGCGAGCGGTGTGAGCGGGTGGAGCTTGAACGTCTCGTCGCCGGGGTCCCGCCCGACCGCCCGCTCGGGTTGCGGGCCCGACGCTCCCGGGACCGACGGCTCCGGGGGCTCAGAGCCCACTGGCGTGGGCCTCACCCAGCTGGGTCAGCCGGTCGCGGAGCTCGGAGGCCACCGTCGGGGTGAGCCCGCAGACCTTGGCGTCGGTGGTGGCCGCCGCCGTGTGGAGCTTCACCCGCACCAGGCCGAAGGCCCGCTCGATCGGCCCGGCTTCGACATCCACCAGCTGCATCCGGCCGTAGGGCACCACGCAGAGCCGCCTGAACATCGCCCCGTGGGTGACGACCAGGTCGTCGGATCGTTCCACGTAACCCCACGACCGCAGGTTCCGGCCGATGGACGCCCAGCCCAGCACCAGGAGCACCAGTCCCACCGTCCCGGCGATGGCCGCGGCCTGCCCCGACACCAGGATGAACACCCCGGTCACTCCTCCGACCACCGGTAGGCCGACGGCGGCGAGCTCCGCCCGCCTCATGTGGGCCAGGCGTGGCGACACCCGCTGCCAGGGGTGCTCGAGCGGCGGTCCGAACGGGTCGTCCATGCAGGGAACGCTACCCGTGCCCCCTCGTCCACCCACGCCCCGGAGGTGATCCCGGCTGCTGCCCAACCGCTGGGCTCAGGCGCCCGTCGGCGCCTCCGAGTCCGTCGCCGCTGCGGCGTCCCGCCCCTCGCCGGCCGGGCGACCGGGGCGCCGTCGCGGCCGGCTGGTCGCCGCCCGGGCGGCGGCTGCCGCCTGCAGCCTGGGCACGAAGACGAGGACGTAGGTGGTGGACAGTGCCCCGAGGACGGCGATGACGCCGATCGGGGCGACGGAGAAGTGGCGGGCGTCCCTGGGGTCGGAGAACCCGGTGGCCACGAACAGGACGGCGAACAGCACGGCCCCGAACGCCGCCAGGGGCCGGCCGGCGACCAGGCGGAACGGGCGCTCACGGGTCTCGCGGCGGCGCAGGATCACCAGGCACAGGGAGGCGATGGCGTAGATCCCCGATTCGATGGCCGCCCCCACCGACACCAGGAGCAGCCACTGCCCGGTGGCGAAGACCGCAGCGGCCACGATCGCCGAGCCGACCGCCAACGTGGTGACGGCCAGCCAGGGGACGGCCTTCAGGTTCAGACGGGCGAACTGACGGGGCAGGGTCCCCTCGCGGGCGGCGGCATAGATGAAGCGCGACGCCACGAGGAAGCCGCCGTTGAACGTGTTGAGGGCCGTGAGCACGGTCAGGGCCAGCATCCACAGCTCGCCGACGGTGCCCAACGCCGCCTGCCCCAACAGCAGTTGGGGATAGGCGCTCCCGTGCACGCGGCCGAACGGCACCAGATGGGCCAACGCCAGGGCGAACAGCGTCGAGACCAACCAGATCAGGGCCGGCGCGATGAACAGCGCCCGGGTGATGACCTTGGGCGTCCTGGCCTCCTCGGCGGTCGTGGTGACCCATTCGAAGGCGGCGTAGAGGAAGAGGGCGAAGGCCACCGCCTGCACGCCCGAGAAGCTTCCCCGGCCGAAGAGATCGAAGGGGTGCCGGAAGGCACCCCCCACGTGGAACAGGGCGATCACCGAGAGCACGGCGGTCCCCGAGAGCACCGAGTAGGTGACGACCGTCTGCACCCATCCGGCCAGCCGCACGCCCCGCAGGTTGGCGGTCAGCGCCACGCCCAACAGCACGGCGATCCACACATAGGCCAGGGCCGCCGGCTCGTGGAGCACGTGGCGGACGGCCGCCCCGATCAGGAAGGCGTCGGCCGCGATGACCAGGACCACCGTCGTCATGTAGGTGAAGGTCACCGACAGCGCGGTCCGGCTTCCCACGGCCCGGCCGAGGTAGAGGCGGATCCCCGCCGCCGTCGGGTAGAGGCCGTTCAACTCGGAGAAGATCCCCGCCACCAACAGGACCAGCAGGCCGCCGACGAAGATGGCCACGGCCGCCGTGGCCCCCGGAGCGTAGGCCAGCACCGACACCACCCCCAGGTAGTCGATGGCGGCGAACGCCAGCCCGGTGGAGGTGGCGGTGGCGGTGGCGGTGCCCACCGATCGCCGGAGCACGGACGCGCCGGCCGGGCGCGCCGGCACTGCACCTCCCATCAGACGTCGGGCCAGATCACCGAGCTGATGGCGTCCAGGCGCATCACGTCCTCTTGGGAGCCCTGCACGGTGATCTCGCCCCGCAGGTACTTCTGCACCGGGTTCAGGTCACCCCAGAACATGTCGCAGAACGTTTCGGAGTGGGTCGTCACCACGATGTCGGGGGTGCCGACGTGCCCCTCGGGTGTCGAGAGGATCTCACCGCGGTCGACTTCCATCGAGAAGGTGATGGCGTTGTCCGAGCAGACGAAGTGCAGTGTCCTCGACCAGTCCCGCTGCATCTTCCGCAGCCGTTCGTTCCCGTTGCAGCTGACCGTGTAGTCGGCCAGTGCCTCGGCCAGCTCGTCCCATGCAGCCATGGCCCGCCCCTCAGCTCGCGGCGGCGCCGGCCGAACGGACCGGTCTGCGTCGGGGTCGGGTCGGCGCCGGCTCCTCGGGGCCCGCCCCCGACAGGAGGTCGGCGATGGACCGGTCGAGGGCGTCGACCAGCAGGTCGACCTGGTCCTCCTCGATCACGAGGGTGGGCATGAGCCGCATCACCGCCGGCTGGTTCCCGCTGTAGATGGCGAGGACCCCGTGCCGGGCGAGGTGGTAGGACATCCGCGGGCCGAAGGAGTCCTCGGTGTACTGGATGCCGGCCATGAGACCCAGCCCCCGGACCTCGGCGACCACGTCGGGATACTTGGCGACGAGGGGACGCAGCCCGGCGAAGAGCCGCTCGCCCATGGCCGCGGCGTGAGCGACCAGCTCTGTCTCCTCGATGACGGCCAGCACCTCGAGCGCCACCGCACAGGCCAGGTCGGAGCCCCCGAACGTGGACAGGTGGATGAACGGGTTGGGGATGAGGAACTCGCGGAGCTCCTCGCTGAACAGGGTGGCGGCGATCGACACCAGCGAGCCGCCCAGCGACTTCGCCGTCGTCATGACGTCGGGAACGACCCCGAAGTGCTCGCTGGCCCACCACCGACCGGTGCGGCCGAGACCGGTCTGGATCTCGTCCAGGATCAGCAGGGCTCCCGTCCGGTCGCACAGGGCCCGGGCCCCTTGGAGATAGCCGGTCGGGGGCACGACGATGCCACCCTCACCCTGGATCGGCTCGAGCAGCACCGCCGCCGTCTGGCCGTCGACGACACCCTCCAGGGCGTCGATGTCGCCGAAGGGCACCTGGGCGAATTCGGGCATGAGCGGCTCGAACGGCTGGCGGAACGCCGCCCGGCCGCCGGCGGAGAGGGCGAACCCGGTGTGGCCGTGATAGCCGTTGACCGTCGACACGATCCGCGGCCGCCCGGTGGCGCCACGGGCGAGCTTGACGGCGAAGTCGACGGCCTCGCCTCCACCCGTGGCGAACATGGTGCACGACAGGTCACCGGGGGCCAGCTCGGCCAGCCGGGCGGCGAGCTCGGCCTTCTCCCTCGAGCAGAGCAGGAAGTTGCCGTGGTCCAGGCGGTCCACCGCCGCGTGGGCGGCGGCCACCACCCTCGGGTGGCGGCGGCCGACGTTGAACGACCCGGCCGAGGTGAAGCAGTCGAGGTACCGCGTGCCGTCGACGTCCCACACCCACGGGCCCGAGCGCCGCCCCTCGATGATGTCGAGTCCCGCCGCCTTCATCACCCGGACCTTCTGGGGGTTGATGTACCGGGCGAACTGGTCGAGTGCCTGTTGCTTGGATCCCTCCGACGTCATGGGTGCCTCTCCTGCATTCGATGGACGTGGTCCCGGCCTGGAACGTACACCCGGCCCGTCGGGGGTCGCCCCCTCACCCCACCGGCGGGGCGGGATCACCGATCAGCGCGTAGAGCTCCTCCAGGGCGGTCTCGGGGGCGACCACCTTGATGGTGTGCATCCCCAGCTGGCGGGCGGGCTTGAGGTTGACCCCGAGGTCGTCGAGGAAGACCACCTCGTCGGGAGCGACCGCCAGTGCGTCACAGGCGACCCGGTAGAACTCGGGGTCGGGCTTGCGCACCCCGAGCTTGCTCGACTCGAAGACGGCGTCGAAGAGGGCGAACACCTCGGCCACGTCCGGCCGTGCCTCCGCCTCCAGGGCCACGAAGTTGTTGGTCAGGCACGCCGTCTTGAACCGCGTGGAGCAGTGCCGCACCGCCTCCACCATCTGCGGACGGATCTCCCCGGCCAGGGCCCCGATGACCGCCACCGCGTCGACCTCCGACCCGAGGGACCGGGCCTCCTCCTCGAACTCGTCGCAGAACGACGGGAAGTCGAGCTCCCCGCGCTCCAGCCGGGCCCAGGCGTTGTCGTCGGGGTTGGTGGCGTTGACCCGGCGGAGGAACCCGTCGGCGAGCCCGTTCTCCCGTTCGTACCGGGCAAAGGCGTCGAACGGGCTCGAGCTGATGACACCCCCGAAATCGAACATCACCGATCGGATCACCGGCGAGCCACCCTTTCCATCGTCGTGTGCTGCAGGCACGCTAATCCGATCGGTACGGTGCGGCGCCTCACGACGTCCGGTCGGCCACCACCCGGCAGCACCGTGATGGCATCGGTGACCCTGCCCGGGCGGCGACAGCGGGGCGGGTGCCGCTCGACCCGCAGCTACCAGCCCCGGAGGTCCACGCTCCACCGGTCGATGACGTCGGCTCCCTCGACCACCCACGCCGCCTCGTGGTAGGCCATGGTGGGATCGATGTGGGCGGGCAGCACGCCGACCCGGTCGCCGACCGCCGGCAGCGTGACGCCCTCCTCCGGCGCGAAGACGACGTGCTCGTCCGAGCAGTACCACACGGCGTACCCGTCGACCATCGAGGGATCGCCGTGGTCCATGCCCAGGGCCTTCAGCCCGCAGTCGGCGACGGCCCACCCTCGCCGGTTGACGGAGATCACGGTGGCCAGGACGGTGAGGGCGTTGCCGAACGGCAGCCCGAGCCGGGCGTACGCCGTGTCCATGAGGGCGTAGGAGCCCGCCTGGATCTCGTTGGCCGCGGTATTGAGGTCCCAGCTCCCGGTTCCGCCACCCGAGCAGAGCGGCCCGCCGACCGCTACGTGGGCGGCGGCGAGGATGCCCATGCTCTCGGTGACCTTGCCGGTCCGCTCCCCCCGGTCCTCGATGCCGACGGCGTGGCCCTCGTAGCCCATCACGCCGCGCACCTCGAGTCCGGACCGGCGCGCCAGCTCCGCCAGCGGCCCGGCGTCGTCGGGATCGCACCCGCACCGGGGCAGCCCGACATTGACGTCCACCAGCACCTCGCGGACCCCCCCGGAGGCGGCCGCCTCGACGGTGGCCGGAGAGTCGACGGCCACGGTCACACGGGCACCGGCCCGGACCAGTCGGCCGAGGCGGCCGGCGTCGAGGACCTCGTTGGCCAGCAGGAGGTCGTCGTCGAGGCCGGCGGCGGCCATGCCCTCCACCTCACGGATGGTGGCGCAGGTGAATCCGTGGTGCCCGACCTCGTACTGGCGGCGAGCCAGCTCGGTGCACTTGTGCGCTTTGACGTGGGGGCGCAGGCGCGCCCCGGGTAGCCGGGCGCTCATGGCCGAGAGATTGCGGTCGAGCACGTCCGAGTCGATGACCAGCGCCGGGGTCTGCAGCTCCTCGATGCGTCTGGGGAAGGGCACGGCATCTCCTCGGCGGTCGGGCACTCCGTGGCTAGTGCATCATGCGGCGGCGCACAGGTCCTCGCCGTCGACGCCCCACAGGCGGCTCGCTGACTCCCTACGGCCGGGGCTGCGGACACTCACAGCGTGCCGAGGAAGGCGTCGAGGGCGTCGTTGACGGCGGCCGGTGCTTCCTGCTGGACCCAGTGGCCCGCCCCGCTGATCAGCGTCGACCCCCGGAAATCGGTACAGCCGCCCCCCGGATCGGCGAAGGCGTCGACGCCGGGGACCATCGCCCGCACAGGATCGAGCTCGCCGGCGATGAACCAGGACGGCTGGTCGACCGTGGCCCCGGTGATGTCGCTCGACGTCTCGGCGTCGAGCGTGAGGGCACGATAGCGATTGAAGCCACCGGTCAGGCCGGTGCGCTCGAAGGTGGCGACGATCCCGTCGAGCTCCGCATCGGTGAGGAAGGGGAGCGGGCCGGCAGGCGGATCCGGCAACAGTGGGAGCAGGGCGGCGTCGCGGGGCGCGTCGAGGAGCAGGCTGTTGGCCGGCGCGTCCCCCGAGAGGGCGAAGTACACCCGCTTGAGGGCGTCCCGCAGATCGGCTCCGAAGGCCGCCTCGGCCACGCCCGGTTCTTGGAAGTAGAGCATGTAGAAGAACCGGCCGGCGTAGAGCTGGTCGAAGAGGTCGATGATCGGAAGGGGCATGGGCGGCGTGTGGGGCACGCTCAGTCCGGCCACGGCCCGCACCCGCTCAGGATGGCGGATGGCGGTGGTCCAGACGATGGGTGCGCCCCAGTCGTGACCGACCAGCACCACGGGGCCGTCGTCGAGCGCGTCGATGACGGCGGCGATGTCCCCGGCGAGCTCCCGCAGTGTGTAGCGCTCCACCTCCGAGGGCGCCGAGCTGCCGCCGTAGCCGCGGACGTCGAGGGCGGCGACCCGGTAGCCCCGGTCGGCGAGATGGGCCACCTGGTGACGCCACGAAGAGGCGAGCTCGGGCCAACCGGGCACGCAGAGCACCGTCGGCCCGTCGCCCGTCACCTCCACCCGGAGGGTGACGTCACCGTTCTCGACGATCAGATCATCCGTCATGTCCACCCCCGGCTGGTCGGTTGGCTGCTTGGTGATCGGGGAGCCGACCCGGACCGACGGTCCGGCCCCTGTGGCCGGGCTCGGCCCGTGGACCTTCCGAGCGCGAGGCCCGGTCCTTCGGCCCGACGCTGGGACGAGGCTAGCGGCAACCCGAACCAACGACCTCCTCGGTCGAACGGGCTGGACGAACGGCCAGGTCCGGGTGACGCTCGCCGCTCCGTCCTGAGTCCCCTCCCGCTGCCATCGGCACACCGAAGGCAGCATTGCGCTCTATGAGGAGATCTACTCCCCAAAGTGATTGGTCGGGGTGGACATCGATGCGGAACGAGTAGAGGCACTTGATGACTATCTCAATCAGCATGGACAAGGCAGCGACGTGCGGCAGGCTCCTACGAGGTCACTCCGTCCGACCGAGCGGTGTTGAGGATGGATGTCCAAGGGGGCAGCCGGATAGTTGGAGGCAGATCTGGCTTGGGCATCCACCCTCACACTGACCGCTTCCCACACCGAGGTGGTGGACCAGATCAACGCCCGGTTCAATCCTCGCTGCCGCATATGCGGCACCATCCGTCCGATGCCCATGCCTACTGCCGACAGTAGGCTTCCTCCGTGCAGCAGGGACTAGAGCGGTGGGCCAACCGACTGGGAATGAAACGGGCCCTGGTCCACGGTAGGGATCGACTGGTGAGACTGCTCGAAGGCGACCATGGCAGCCCGGTGGAGCGTCGAAATCAGAGGGACGATCATCACCTCCGACTCCTGCTCCGTTTTGGGCTGCGCGCGGATTCCAACTGCTTGGAGGTTGGAGCCAACCAGGGCATGTTTCTTCACGACATGTGTCAAGTCGCCCCCGACGGCCACCACATCGCCTACGAGCCGATCGAGCACCTAGCTGCCAAGTTGGTTCAGCGGTTCCCAGCTGTGGAGGTCCGGCAACGGGCGCTCTCTGATCACGATGGTCAGGCCGAGTTTGTCTGGGTTATTGATCCGGGATTCCAAGGCCTCAGCGGTCTGGCAGATCATGTGAACCCGTCTCTCCGACCTGATGGAGTTCAGACGGAGGTGATTACGGTGACCATGGAGCGGTTGGATGACCACCTACCACCGGGATGGCTGCCCAGTCTCGTGAAGATCGATGTCGAGGGTGCCGAGCAGCTTGTTCTCCAAGGAGCACTATCGACTCTCCGACAGGCGCAGCCGATCGTGGTCTTTGAACATGGGCTAACCGACGGTGTTTCACAGGAGATCTACGAGTTGCTGTGCAAAGACGTAGGCCTGAGGCTATTCAACATGGACGGCCACGGGCCTCTAAGCCTCTCTCAGTTTCTGGAACAGCTATCCACCCGTTGGAACTGGGTCGCTCACAGATGAATCCCATACAGCACCGCCGCCAGGAATCCCAGGGAGCGGTGCGACGGGCTTTCGCACTCCACGTGTGCCGCTGATCGGTAGAGGGCCGCGTTCTCTGGTTTGGGTCTCGGGAACTGCTGGCGCTGGTTGCCCGCTCTCGGCGTTTCCAGCTTTCACCTCAGGCAGAACATGCCAGCATCGTTGCAGCCTGGCCGTTCTCCCCGTAGCCGGTGCCACCGCCCGGCAGGCAGGCGTCCCCGAGCGCGACGTACTTGGCTTGGAGATCAGCGTCGGAGACCCAGGGATAGCCGCGCAGGTCCAAAATCGTGGGCCATGACCCGAACGTGACGTTGTCATTGCCGAAGGTGCCCCCGTACGACTGGCACAGATTCTGCGGGGCGGGATCTTCGGATATGCCGTCCGCAAGAAGTTAATCCCATCGTCGCCTTGTCTCGACATCTGGCTGGCCGGTCGTGGACGCCACACACCGTCCAGCTCTTGATGGCGCCGTTCTTGTGGATAGGCGTCGTGGGCGGACTCCGGTGGCTAAAAACGGCTGGATTGACCGAGGACCGAGTGGACCTTGGCAACGGTAGATTCCCGATCGATAGACAACTCGATCGCAAATTCACACCCGTAAAGAACAGACATCGCCGGACCTTTGCTATTAGCCCCCAACTAGAAGCAGACCTAGCTGCGCTGTTCACCAGGAAGGGTGTCGCATCCCAAGACGCCGACCGGTCGCTGTTCGCAGACGGTCACGGCGGACCACTCCGCTACTCCAACTGGCGTCAGCGGGCGTGGAACTCGGCCTCACTGCAGCCGCTATTCCGTCCCTCCGCTATCACGACCTTCGCTCGCTTAATGCAACGACCCTTGTCGCGTTGAGGAATCCCGCGCCCTATACGCGCCCTACCTCCCGTTTCCGCCCCGGCCGGGTATGGCGTCTCATCTGGTGGGGCTAGCTGGAATCGAACCAGCGACCTCAGCATTATCAGTGCTGCGCTCTAACCGACTGAGCTATAGCCCCCACTGGCCGCCTGTCCCCGCCTGTCGAGAGCACGGCGACCCAGAGTGTACGTCGCAGTTGGGCTGTCCATCGAAACGGACCGCCGCACCAGGGGGATGCGTGCCGCGGGGTGGCCCACGGGGTCCGTCCCGTCCGCGGGGTGGCTAACCCTGGTCCGACTCCTCGCCGGCCACCGGTGCCACCGCGGCCACGGCGTCACCGCCGTCGAGATTCATGACCCGGACACCTGTCGCATCCCGCCCCTGTGACGCGATCTCCCGCACCGCGGTGCGGATCACCACCCCCGAGGTGGAGATCAGGAGGATCTCGTCCTCCAGATTGGCCATGAAGGCCGCCACCACCCGGCCCCGCTTGGCGGTCAGCCGGATGCCCCGGACGCCCTGGCCGCCTCGGGCCTGTCGGTTGAACCGCTCGACCTTGGTCCGCTTGCCGTACCCGGCGTCGGTGACCAAGAGGATGTCCGCCTCGTCGCGAGCCACGTCGCAGGAGACCACCTGGTCCCCCGCCTTGAGGCGCACGCCCCGGACCCCGGCGGCGTCCCGGCCCATGGCCCGGACGTCCTGCTCGGAGAATCGGATGGTCATGCCCGACTGGGTCACCAGGAAGACGTCGTCGTCGCCGTGGGTCTCCACCACCCGCACCAGTTCGTCACCGTCGCGCAGATTGATGGCGATGAATCCCTCGCGCCGTGACTTGTCGTACTCGGTGAAGGACGTCTTCTTCACCTGGCCCAGCTTCGTCGAGAACACCAGATAGCTGTCGGCGGGGAAGTCGCGGGTGCCGATGATCGCCTGGATCGACTCGTTCGGCGCCAAGGGCAGTAGATTGACGATGGCCGTCCCCCTCGCCGTGCGCTCCTTCATGGGGATCTCGAGGGCCCGGAGGCGGAACACCCGTCCCCGGTTCGAGAACAACAAGAGGTGCGCGTGCGACGAGGTGTGCACCACCCCGTCGATCAGGTCCTCTTCTTTGAGCTTCGCCCCCTGGACACCCCGACCGCCGCGGCCCTGGGTCCGGAACGCGTCGGCCGACACCGCCTTCACGTACCCGGCCCGGCTCATCGTGACCACGAGCTCCTCGTCGTCGACGAGGTCCTCGACGTTCATGTCACCCGGGTCATGGGTGATGACCGTCCGGCGCTCGTTGGCGAACTTCTCCCGGATCTCCCCGAGCTCCGACGCGATCACGGCGCGCAGCTTGGCCGGGTCGGACAGGATCGACTCGAGCTCGGCGATCTCCTCGAGCAGCTTGGCCAGCTCCTCTTCCAGATTGCTCCGGCCCAACCGGGTCAGGCGGGCCAGGGTCATGTCCAAGATGTGCGCAGCCTGCTCCTCGGAGAACTCGAACGGCTCGGCCTGGAGCGCCTCCAGGGCGGCCGGTCGGTCGTCCGATGCCCGGATGGCGGCGATCACCGCGTCGAGCATGTCGATGGCCTTCAGCAGTCCCTCGACGACATGGGCACGCGACTTGGCCTTCGCCAGGAGGAACTCCGACCGGCGCGTGACCACCTCGACCTGGTGGGCCACGTAGTGGGTCAGCATCTGGGCCAGGTTGAGCGTGCGGGGCACCCCGTCCACCAGCGCCACGGCGTTGACGCTGAACGAGGTCTGCATGGGCGTCTGCTTGAACAGGTTGTTCAGCACGACGTTGGCGTTGGCGTCACGCTTGAGCCGGATCACCAGGCGGGTCTTGCCTCCCGACGAGTCGTCCTGGGCCTCGGCGATCCCGTCGAGGTCGCCCGCCCGCACCAGGTCCTCGATCTTCTTCGACACCGAGGCGATCGAGGTCTGGTAGGGCATCTCGGAGACGATGATGCGGGTCTCGCCGGCGCGGCCCTCCTCGATCTCCGCCACGGCCCGCAACTTGATGGAACCCCTCCCCGTCCGGAGGGCGTCGAGGATGCCCTGGCGGCCCAGGATGAGGGCACCGGTCGGGAAGTCGGGGCCCTTCACGAACTCCATCAGGTCGTCCGGGGTGGCGTCGGGGTGCTCGAGGAGGTGGGTGGTGGCGTCGATGACCTCGCCCAGATTGTGGGGAGGGATGTTGGTGGCCATGCCCACGGCGATGCCCTGGGAGCCGTTGACCAGGATGTTGGGGAACCGGGCGGGCAGCACGGTCGGTTCCTCGGAGGTGGCGTCGTAGTTCGGCGTGAAGTCGACCGTCTCCTGGTCGATGCCGCTCATCAACTCGAGCGCCAGCGCACCGAGTCGGCACTCCGTGTACCGCATGGCCGCCGGTCCCTCGTCGGGGCCGGTGCCGCCGAAGTTGCCGTGGCCGTCCACCAGCGGGTGCCGCATCGAGAAGTCCTGGACCATGCGGGCCAGGGCCTCGTAGATCGAGGAGTCGCCGTGGGGGTGGTACGAACCCATCACGTCGCCGACCACCTTGGCGCACTTGGTGTGGGGTCGGTCGGGCAGCAGCCGCTGGTCGTACATCGAGTACAGGATCCGGCGGTGTACCGGCTTCAGCCCGTCCCGCACGTCGGGCAGGGCGCGGGACACGATGACCGACATCGAGTACTCGAGGAAGGAGCGCTCCATCTCCTCTTGGATCTCGATGGGCTCGATCGCCCCCGAGGCATCCTCGTCGGTGCCCGGCCCTCCGTCGTCGTTACGTCCTGGCATGCAGTCTTCCTACCTTTGTCGCTGGTCTCGATGTCGTCCGGCGCCACCCGGGCCGGACCCGACGGCCACCTCAGATGTCGAGGAAGCGCACGTCCTTGGCATTGGTCTGGATGAACGTCCGGCGCAGGTCCACGTCCTCGCCCATCAGCACCGAGCACACCTCGTCGGCGATGGCCGCCTGTTCGACGGCGATCTGCAACAACGAGCGCTGCGCCGGGTCCATGGTCGTGTCGCGGAGCTCTCCGAAGTCCATCTCCCCGAGTCCCTTCAGCCGTTGGAAGTCGGCCTTGTGGTTCGGGTGCTCGGCCAAGAAGGCGTCCTTGGCCTGGTCGTCCTTCAGGTAGATCTTCTCCTTGCCCACCAGGGTGGAGTAGAGCGGAGGTTGGGCGACGTAGACGAAGCCGCCCTCGACCAGGGGCTTCATCTGCCGGAAGAAGAACGTCAGCAGCAGGGTCCGGATGTGGGATCCGTCGACGTCGGCATCGGCCAGGATGATGATCTTGTGGTAGCGGATCTTGGCGATGTCGAAGTCATCGGCCAGACCGGCGCCGATGGCTGAGATGAGCGCCTGGATCTCGGTGTTCTTCAACATCTTGTCGATGCGGGCCCGCTCGACGTTGAGGATCTTGCCGCGGATGGGCAGGATGGCCTGGGTCCGGGGGTTGCGTGCGTCCTTGGCCGAACCGCCGGCCGAGTTCCCCTCGACGATGAAGAGCTCGCTCTCCCGGGGGTCGCGTGACGAGCAGTCGACCAGCTTCCCCGGCAGCCCGGCACCGTCGAGCGCCGACTTGCGTCGGGTCAGGTCCCGGGCGGAGCGGGCGGCCACCCGGGCGCGGGCGGCCAGGAGGCCCTTCTGGATGATCTGGTTGCCCTCGCGCGGGTTCTCCTCGAACCAGTCGGTGAGTCGTTCGTTCATCGCCCGCTCCACGAGCGACCGCACCGGCACGTTGCCCAGCTTGGCCTTGGTCTGGCCCTCGAACTGGGGGTCCTGCAGGCGCACCGAGATGATGGCGGTCAGGCCCTCCCGGATGTCCTCGCCGAGGAGGTTGTCGTCCTTCTCCTTCAGCGCGCCCTTGGCCCGTGCGTACTTGTTGGTCACGTTGGTGAGCGACTTCTTGAAGCCCTCCTCGTGCATGCCCCCGTCGATGGTGGAGATACCGTTGGCGAAGGAGTGGATGCTCTCGTAGAAGCCGGTGTTCCACTGGAGGGCGATCTCCACCTCCATGGTCTCCTCCTTCTGCTCGAAGGAGCCCACCTTCCGGAACAGTGCCTCCTTCGAGGCGTTGAGGTGACGCACGTAGTCGACGATCCCGTCCTTGTACTTGAAGGTCTGCGGCGGCTTCGCGTCCGGCCGCTCGTCGACGAAGCGGATCTCGAGCCCCTTGTTCAAGAACGCCATCACCTGCAGTCGCTCGACGACGGTCTGGGCCCGGAATTCGACCTCCTCGAAGACCGTCGGGTCCGGCCAGAAGGTCACCGTGGTGCCGCTGCGCCCGCGCGGGGCACGGCCGGTGATCTCCAGTTTCCCGGTCGGCTTCCCCCCGTCGACGAACTCGAGCACGTGGTGGTCGCCGTCACGGTCGATCTCCAAGAGCAGCCGCGTGGACAGGGCGTTGACCACCGAGATGCCCACCCCGTGCAGGCCGCCGGAGACCTTGTACCCGCCGCCCTCACCGAATTTGCCGCCGGCGTGCAGGACGGTCAGGACGATCTCCGCCGCCGACTTGCCCTTGTGCTCCTTCATCGGTCCGGTCGGGATCCCGCGGCCGTCATCCGAGACCCGCACCCCGCCGTCGGCCAGGAGGGTCACGTCGATCTGCGTGCAGAACCCGGCCATGGCCTCGTCCACCGCATTGTCGACGACCTCCCACACCAGGTGGTGCAGACCGGTGGGACCGGTCGACCCGATGTACATGCCGGGGCGCTTGCGAACCGGCTCGAGACCCTCCAGGACGGTGATGTCTTCAGCGTCGTACGTGGCTGTGGCCACGTTGCGCTCGTCCTCCGTTTTCAGCGCCACAGGCGCGCCCTTTCCAACGTCGATTGACTGATCGGGAGCCGACGCGGCGTCCTGGTCCTCAGTGCACCCGGGTGCTCCCCGAGGACGGTGACGACCGCCCGGTTCCAATGCTCCAGTGTACCCCCCGGGTGCTACTCGCCAGACCGATAGTCGCCCGGCGGGAGACCCTGAATTACCGCCGGACCCGGATCTCCAGGCGTTCGGGCCGGGTGACCCCGACCTCTCCCGCGACCCGGTCGAGGAGATCGTCCCCCAATTGGCGGACCTGGGTGGCCCAGGCCGGGTGGTCGACCGCAACCACCAGGGATTGGGCATCGAGTCGCACCGGCGTCACGTGGGCGGCGATCCCTGCTCCGACCAGCTGCTCCCAGTTGGCGAACAGGCGGCCGAGCCCCCGCGGGTCGCGCATCCCGAGCTTCTTCGAGACCGCGTCGAGGGATGATCCCACCGGGCGTGGGCCGGGGTCCTCCCCGTACGGGTCGGGGGTCACCGTCGCTCCGTGTCCCGATCGGGGCCTCGGGACTCCCCGGCCGTCGGTTCCACCCGTCCGCCGGCCGAAACCGTGTACACCTTCGCCGCCTCCACCTCGGGCGGTGCCGGGAGCGCCGTGGTGAGGAGCGTCTGGCCCGGGGGGAGACCGGCCAACAGGGCCTTCGAGCGGAACGGGTCGAGCTCGGAGAAGACGTCGTCGAGCAGGAGCACCGGGGCGGAGCCCAGCCGCTCGGTGGCCAGCTGGTGGGCCGCCAGCTGCAGGGCCAGCGCCAACGAGCGTTGCTCCCCCTGGGACGCATGGGTGCGGCTGGGCAGGCCGTCCAACGAGAGGTCGAGGTCGTCCCGGTGGGGGCCGACCAGCGAGACGCCACGCTCGAGGTCCCTCCGCCGGGAGTCGGCCAGTGCGTCGGCCAGGCGGCCGCTCCACGAGCGCCGGTAGTCCATGCCCACCACCGTCTCCCGTCCGGCCAGGCGGCAGTAGTGGGCTTCGGCGACCGGCTCCAGCTGGTCCACCAGGGCCTCGCGGGCCTCCACCAGCGCGGTACCGGCCTCGTCGAGCCGGGCATCCCACACATCGAGGGTGGTGGCCACCTCCGTGCTGAGGTTGCGTCCGTTTCCGCGCAGGAGGGCTCCTCGCTGGCGAAGGATCCTCTCCACCTCATCGACACTGCGTGCGGCCTTCGGGTCGACGACGGCCAGTGTCTCGTCCAAGAAGTGCCGTCGTTCGCCGGGGCCCGCCCGCACCACCCCGATGTCCTCCGGCGAGAACACCGTGGTGCGGATGGCCTCGTGGAGGTCGCCGCGACGGCGCACGTTCTGCCGGTTCACCATGGTGCGTGACCGCCCCGAGGCGGAGATCTCCGCCTCGATGGTGATCGAGCGGCCATCCACCAGCGTCTCCCCGCGGAGGATGGAGCGATCGGTGTCCCGCCTGACCAGGGACTCCTTCGGCGATCCCCGGAACGACTGGAGGGAGGCCAGGTAGTCCACGGCTTCCAGGATGCTGGTCTTGCCCGCCCCGTTCACCCCGGTGATCACGGTCGTGCCGGTGGCGTCCGGCTGGATCTCGACGTTGACGATGTTGCGGAAGTCGACGATGGACAAGGAGACGAGATGCACGAAGGCCGGGTTCGACGGTGGGTCAGGAGACCCGCACGGGCATCAGCAGGTAGCGGAAGTTCGTCTCTTCGGCCGCTCGCACCGTCGCCGGCTTGGTGGCGTCGACTGTCTCCAGCACCACCTCGTCCCCCGACACGGCCTCCACACCGTCGATGAGATACGTGGGGTTGAAGGCGATGGTCAGCTCGGTGCCGTCGAAGTCGGCGTCGACCGTCTCGCTGGCGTCGCCCACCTCCTGGGAGACGACGGTGAGGTCGACCCCCCCTGGGCGCATGGCCAGGCGCACCGGTGTCGTGTTGTCCCGCACCAGCAGCCGGACCCGGCGGAGGGCGTCGAGCAGTGAGTCCTTCCCGACATGGAGCCGGTTGGGGTACTCGGCCGGGATCAGCTGGCGGTAGTCGGGATAGCTCCCGTCGAGCAGCCTTGTGCTCACCTGGACGGTCCCGACGGTGAAGGTGATGTCGTGCTCCCCGATGGACAGGCCGATCAGGGCCGGCTCGTCCTCGGCGTTCGCACGCCCTGACTCCCTGGTCGTCATGCCCAGTACCGGGAGCTTCTGGAGCTCGGCCAGTGCCCGGGCCGGTACGAGGATCTGAGCGCCGTCGGTGAGGGCGTCACTTCCCTCGATGTCACGCAGGGCCAGTCGGTAGGAGTCGGTCGCCACCAGGCGAACGCCGCTGCCCTCCGCGGCGATCAGCACACCGGTCAACAGCGGCCGGGCGTCGTCCCCGGAGGCGGCCCGCACCACCTGGCGGAGGGCGCCGGCCAGGTTCGCCGCCGGCAGCGAGGTGGCCGGCGGGGGAGGCTCGGGCAACGACGGGAAGTCGTCCACCGGGAACGTCCGCAGGCTGAACCGGGATCGGGCCGCTCCGATCTCGATCTTCTCGCCCTCGGATTCGATGGTCACCGCCCCCGGCTCGAGTGAACGGACGATGTCGGCCAGCAGCTTGGCCGGGGCGACGCAGACACCATCGGTGATACCGATGGCCTCCGTCGACACATGGACGGTGAGGTCGAGATCGGTCCCGACCACCGCCAGGTGGTTGCCGGTCGCCTCGATCCTGACCCCGCCGAGGGCCATCGACACCGAGGTGCGCGCACTGACGGCGCGCCCGGCGATGCTCAGCACCTCCACCAAGGAGTCACGCTCACAACGAAACTTCACCAGGAGGTCCTTTCTTGTTTTTGCTTTATAGATCTTAATTGAACAATGACAGTAGTAAGCCCTGTGGATTGGGGACGAACAGCGAACACCGCAGCCCAGGTGAGGTTTCACTGTCCCCCCTCCGTCCACTGCCCGCCGGGTTCCACCTGTGTCGGATGTCCGGTGCGTGACCGGTTATGGACAAGTTCACGGGAGTTCACAGAATTACCCCAGGGGGAACCGGAGATATCCACAGATAGTGCACAACCTCTGGATAGAGGAGCGTCCCCACCCCCCTGGGCCCGCCGAGGGTGAGCCGGACGGCACGGCGAGTCACGAACCGCTCTTGATCCGGACGATGAGGTCGGTGACCTGGTTGTAGATCTGGTGGCGCTCCTTCATGAGCCCGGCGACCTTCTCGACGGCGTGCATGACCGTCGAGTGGTCCCGACCGCCGAATTCCCGGCCGATCGCCGGGTAGCTGAAGTCGGTGAGCTCCCGGAACACGTACATGCTGACCTGCCGGGCGGTCACGAGGGGGCGGCGCCGGTTCGGGCCGCAGAGCTCCTCGACGGAGAACCCGAAGGTCTCCGAGGTCGCCTCGAGGATCACCTGGGGGGTGATGCGGCGCGGCTGATCCGCGGACACGATGTCGGACAGGACCTGTTCTGCCAGCTCCCTGTTCATCGGCTGACGGTTGAGGCTGGCGAAGGCGGTCACCCGGATGAGGGCGCCCTCCAGCTCCCGGATGTTGTCCTTCACGTGGGTGGCGATGAACTCGAGCACCTCGTCGGGCACGTCGACCTGTTCGTGCTCGGCCTTGGTCTGGAGGATGGCCAGACGGGTCTCGAGCTCGGGGGGCTGGACCTCGGTGATGAGGCCGGAGAGGAACCTGCTCCGGAGCCGGTCCTCGAGGGTGGCGATCGACTTCGGGGGACGGTCGGAGGTGAGGACGATCTGCTTCGACGCGGCGTAGAGCGAGTTGAAGGTGTGGAAGAACTCCTCTTGGAGCGATTCCTTGCGCTCCATGAACTGGACGTCGTCGATGAGGAGGACGTCGCACTCCCGGTACCGGCGCTTGAACGCGGTGGTGGCGTTGGTCCGGATGGCGTCGACGAATTCGTTCATGTACGTCTCGGTGGTGACGTAGCGAACGTGGCGCCCACTGAAATTCTCGAGCACGTAGTTGCCGATGGCATGGAGCAGGTGGGTCTTGCCCAGGCCGGCGTCGCCGTAGATGAACAGGGGGTTGTACGAGCGGGCCGGCGACTCGGCGACCGACTGGGCGGCGGCGTGGGCGAAGCGGTTCGACGAGGCGATGACGAAGGTGTCGAACGTGTAGCGGGGGTCGAGCACGGGGGACTCGAAGGGTCCCGGCCGTCCCCGGGTCCCGGACTCCGGGGGTCGGTCGCGCCAATTGGAGCTGGTGGAGGACGTGGTGAGCGTGGAGGTCGCATCCGAGGAGACCACGTCGGCTCCCGGGAGGCTGTCCTCGGCGGGCTCGTAGATGGGGGCCACCACTTCGAGCTGGACCACCAGGTCCCGCCCGACGGTCCCGGTGACGGTGTCCTGGATGAGCCCGAGGAACCGGGACTCGACCCGGTCCCGGATCAACGTGTTGGGGACGCCGAGGACGATCTCTCCGTCTTCGATGGACAGGGGGGTGATCCCGGACAGATAGGCCTGCCAGATGGCGTCGGACACCTGCTCGCGCAGTGCTTCCGAGCACAATATCCACAAGCTCTCAGTGTCGTTCACGTGGGCCTCCGCCCTTGCACAGCTTGATCGGTCCACAAAGCTTTCCACAGCTGTGGATGACTACCGAAGTGGGGTGCACCGATCCGGCGGGCCGGGGGTAGGCGCTCCTGGGTGTTGTACTGATGGTGCTGCGTCGTGCTCGGGCAAAGCGTCGGTGAGGAGCCCACACCGCCGATCCGGTGCTGTTGCCAGCCGATTGGGGAACGGTACACCGGTCTCGGCCCGGGTGCCTCCTACGGCTCGACTAGAGCGAGGCCCCGTTCGCGCCTAGCATGTGGCGGAATGCCCTGATCCTTGTGAACGGGCCCCCTGCCGACGGCGACACCCCCGTCCCCGGTTCAGGGCGAGGAAGGAAGTGGATGGATGAAACGGACGTACCAGCCCAACGTGCGCAAACGCGCCAAGACGCACGGTTTTCGCAAGCGGATGTCGACCAAGGCCGGCCGAGCGGTGATTCGGTCGCGCCGGGCGAAGGGACGGCACCGGCTCTCGGTGTGATGGACGCGACACCGGAGGCCGGTCCGGCCGAAGGTGTGGGTCCGATCCGGTCACGGAAGACGTTCGAGGCCCTCCGCAAGGCGTCGGATCGAGGGCGCTTCGGTCCCATCTCAGTGAGTTTTGTGGAGCAACCTTCCTGGTCGAGGGCTCAGGTTGCCTATGCCATCAACCGCCGAGTGGGAAATGCAGTGGTGAGGAACCGATTGAGACGGAGACTGAGGGCCATCATGGGCGAGCAGGCCGCATCACTACCGGTCGGGGCCTATGCGGTACACGCCGGACCCGCCGGGCCCGGCCTTGCGTTCGAGGAACTGAAAGTGGCGATGAGCCGAGCGGTGCAGCGGGCTACGAGTGACCGATCCCCCGGCGCGGTGGGCGCCGGGCGGGCCGGAATCGGGGGGCCCCCGTGACGACCACGCGGACGACCGCGGCCGTGCCGGGCTCTGACCCGGACCAGCGCCGAGCAGGCATCGCCGGCCGGGCGATGATCGCCACCGTGCACGCCTATCAGCTCGCACGCTCGGGCCGACCGACCGGGTGCCGTTACCTGCCCACGTGCTCGGAGTACGCAGTGGAGGCGATCTCGGTCCACGGGGCGTCCCGCGGATCGCTGCTGGCGGCCAAGCGCCTGCTGCGGTGCACCCCCTGGGGCGGCCACGGCATCGATCCGGTTCCCACCACGGGGAGGACCCCATGTACGCCTCACTGACCACGCCCATCGGCAAGATCTTCCAACCGCTCCTCGACGCCGTCGGGGCGATCCTGGCGTTCTTCTACTCGCTCATTCCCAACTATCCGATCGACGTGGCCCTCCTGACGATCGTGATCATGGCCCTCCTCACCCCGCTCACCGTCAAGAGCACCAAGAACATGGCGGCCATGCAGGCCCTCGGGCCCGAGATGAAGAAGCTGCAGCAGAAGTACAAGGGACCGGAAAACCGGGCCCAGCTGAACGAAGAAATGATGAAGCTCTACAAAGAGCACAAAGTCAACCCAGCTTCTGGGTGTCTTCCGATGCTATTGCAGATGCCCGCCTTCTTCATTCTGTACAGCGTGATTCGGGGCATGACCAACGTCGTCACCGTGCCCGCCCATACGGTCACGGCCAACGGGTTCACCCAGGACATCCCGGCCAAGGTCACAGCCGAGCCCCGGTACATCCCAGTCGACAGCAAGATGTATCACAACATCGTTGCAGCTCACGGGCAGTTGATCTCCTTCGGCATGGACTTCTCCGACAAGCTGCTCTCCCATCACAGCTCGGTCTTCGTCGCCATCCCCTATCTGGTGCTGGTGGTGGCTGCCGTCGGATTGCAGTACCTGCAGATGTCGCGGCTCAACGCCCGCAATCCCCAGGCATCGCAGGCCAATCCACAGGCCGCCATGTTGCAGAAGTACATGCCACTGATCTTCGGTTTCATTTACCTAAATGTGGCGGCTATTCTCAATGTTTATTTTATCATTTCGAGCGCCATACGGATCCTGACGCAAGAGATCCTGTTCCGGAAGGGCATCGTCGGCGGGCCGCCGCCGCCCCCTGCCGCGGGGGAGAAGGGCGGTGGGACGAAGACCGCTCCGGCCGATCGCAGCGAGCGTCCCCTCCCCAAGCCGAAATCGACCGGGGGTTCCGGCTCGAAGGGCACCACCAGGTCGAACGGGACGGGTGGCTCCAACGGGAAGACCCGGCGCCCGGCACCGGCCGCCGACGCGGCGATCGAGGCATCGGCGTCGGAGAAGCGCCGGACCACGAACGGGTCGGCCACGGGCAACGGGAAGACCCGGCGCCCGGCCCCGGCCAACGGCAGCAACAACGGTGGCAATGGCAATGCCGATGGCAAGCCCAATGGCACCCGGAGCGCCAAGGGGTCGAATCCGAAACCTTCGAACACCAAGCCCTCGGGCAACGGCAGCAACGGGTCGAGGGCGGAGACTTCCGACGGAGCGGACGCGACTCCCCAGAAGGAGCACCCCCGGTCGAAGGCGAAGCGAGAGAGGAAGGCGAGATAGGGCGTGGAGTGGGTCGAAGCCAGTGGCAAGTCGCTCCCTGAGGCGAAGGAGATCGTCCTCGACCTCCTGGGGGTGGCCGAGGACGATGCCGAGTTCGTGGTGCTCAGTGAGCCGAAGGCCGGTTTGTTCGGCCGGATGCGCGGCGAGGCCCGGGTCCAGGCCCGGGTCCGGCCGATAGCTCCCCCACCCAAGCGGGGGCGCCGACAGCGCCCGGATCGGGCCCGGAGCGGAGGTTCGTCCCGCAAGCAGGCCTCGGGTGGCGGGGGCCAGGGTCCAGGCAACCGGGGGAATGGGAAAGGCCCGACCCAGACGGAAGAGGATGATTCGACCGCCGCCGCCGACTCGGTCGATGCCGGCTCCGGGCCGGTCCCGAGGGATCAGAAGGCCGACGGATCCGGCGGGGGCCGCCGCCGACGCGGAGGGCGCGGCGGTAGTGCCGCCACTGGCGGCCGATCAGGTTCGCAAGGGAAGAGCCCGGGTAGGAATCCCGGGGAGAGTGAGGACAGCATGGAAGAGTCGTTGACGCTGGAACAGCAGGGGGAGGCGGCCAGCGAGTTCGTGGCGGGCCTGGTGAGGGAGTTCGGTCTGTCGGCTGACGTCGGCTTCACCGAGGTGGACGAGGACACCGTGCAGGTGGCGGCCGTCGGCGACGACCTGGGGCTGCTGGTCGGGCCCCGCGGCGCCACCCTGTCAGCGGTTCAGGACCTCACCCGGACCTTCGTGCAACGCCAGTCGGAGAACCGGACGGATCGGATCCTGGTGGATGTGGGGGGCTATCGCGAGAAGCGCTCGGCTGCGCTCCGCCGGTTCACGGCAGGCATCGTCGACGAGGTGAAGAGCACCGGCGAGGAACGCTCCCTCGAGCCGATGTCACCGGCCGATCGGAAAGTGGTCCACGACACGGTCAACGAGATCGAGGGCGTGGAGACCCGTTCTGACGGCACCGAGCCTTCGAGGTACGTGGTGATCCAGCCGTCCAACTGATGGTCGAGGGTTTGGCTCTCCGCTCTGATGGCACCGGGCTCGGCCCGGTGCCATCTCGCGTCAGGGACCGGCTGGGACCGTCGCCGACGGCCTCCCTCTGCTGGACCGGCGGGTTGGCCACCGCCTGGTGGAAGACAGGTGCTCCGCCGGTCTCCCCTGCCGAGACCGGGCCCGCGTGACGGCCGGGCAACCGTCAGGATTACGAGCCGCCGACCATCGCGCCCGGGTGGCCCCCGCGGTTGAGTCGATCCTGCGCCAGGGCGCCGAGCTGGGCTTCCTCGGCGGCATGCCCATCGAGGAGCAGATCGACCACGCGCTCGGGTTCGTCGTCTCCGTCGAGACCTTCCTGGGTCGTGCTCCTCGATCGGGCCTCGACCTGGGAAGCGGCGGTGGGATACCAGGCCTCATCCTCAGTTCGTGCTGGCCGGATAGCCGATTGGTGCTGTTGGATTCGAACGAGAGGAGGACGGCGTTCCTGGCCGGCGCGCTGGCCGGGCAGGCGTTCGGGGTCCGGAGCGAGGTCGTGCGGGGCAGGGCGGAGGAGGTCGGCCGGGATGGGCGGTACCGGGGCGCCTTCGAGGTGGTGACGGCCCGGTCCTTCGGCTCACCGGCGGTCACCGCCGAGTGCGGATCACCGTTTCTCGAGGTCGGCGGAGTGCTGGTGGTCTCAGAGCCACCATCGACGGAGGCGACGCGCTGGCCGGAGGGGGGGCTGGCCGCTCTGGGACTCTTCCCGGGTGCGGCGGTCAGGTTCGATGATCGATTCGGATTCCAGATCCTCGAGAGAACCGAGGACATCCCGGATCGGTTTCCGCGACGGGTCGGGATTCCCACCAAGCGCCCCTTGTTCTGAGTTCCCCCGGCGGGGGGATGTTTCACGTGGAACATCCGGTAGGGCGGCGGAAGGTCTCGCAGCCGTGCGTCGGAAGGGGCTCCATGGCGGTGAGTCGCCGAGTCGGGCGCCGTCTGTGCCGGCCCCTCAGACTGGGGAGGGCCGTGGACCAGCGAACTTATGCCGTGAGGAACAGGTCGGCGTGGAGCCGACGGCAACGGTCATCCTGCTCTCGAAGTGTGGCGGTCGGGTTCTTGTGCCGGCGAAGGAGGCTCGGCACCGCAAGGGGCCAGGCTGATCGGGCTGGCCCCCCGGATGCTGGGCTGGGCCGGGGACGCACAGACTCTCGATGGACGGACTCGGATGTGAACATCCGGATGCTCAGAGCGGTGCAGCGGGTGACGGTGAACCCTGACACCACGACGTGCTGACAGGACTGGGTGGGAGAGCGTTGGGAGGCCTCCGGGTTCCCCCAGTTGCAACTCCGGTGTTCGAACCCCGAGGTGGGCCACGCCGACCTGTCGCTGACCGATCGGGGAGGTGTCCCCCATGGTGGAGGGGTGTCCCCATCGGCTGGACGGGAGATCCAGGGTTGAGGAGCGGAACGGGTCGCCCGTCCGTTCCGGCGTTGCCAGGAAAGCGTCATTCGAGCTCCACGAGGAACGCCTCGGGGGAGTCCCCCGGACCGAGGACGGGAGCGATCCCCCGTCCGATGCCGGGGGGTGTGGTCTCGGTGACCTGTTCTCGCCGGGCAGCTGCCGTTCCCGCACACCGATCCCGTGGGTGGCCCCACCCGAACACCCCGAACACGGTCTTCCCGAGTGCGAGTCGTACTTCATGCAAGTTGACGTCTGAACGGTAGATCTGAACGAATCGATCTGACGATCGAGAGGCCGGACCGAGCGTCCGCCCGCATGGCCGGCGATCCCCCCTGTCGGGGTCAGACCGTCCCTACCCGCCCGGAGGAACAGGTCGAGGTCCTCGACCGACCCACTCTACTAGGGGCAGCGCAGCGATGGCCACGCTCGCCCGTCGTCTCACGGGCCCCACCCCGGATCGGGGTCTCCTGCCCCCGGGGCCGGTGGGCACTCGAACGTGCTCGAATGACCCTCGTGGCAGGGCGCGGACCGGCGCGGACATCCTGCCGAATGGGGCCAAGTTTCACGTGAAACATTTGAGCGAAAGGCTTGACCTCGACTACACGGCGGGGGAGGATGAGGTCCTTGAACTTTGCCCACTCGAGGAGACGATAATGCGCGGCCTTCGTCGGGGTCGGAACAAGCCCTCCCCCGAGGACGTGCAGGAGTCCTCCCCGGAGGCGAAGCAGTCGGCCCCCGGCGCCGGGTCGGTGACCCTGGTCGAGACTCCCCCTCCCCCCTCCCCTGAGGGTTCGGAGCCCCCTGGCCCGCCCCCGGCCGCCCAGTCCACCGAGCCTCCTGCGACCGCTCGTCCAGCAGCCGAGACGCCGGTCTCCCCTGCCCCTGCCAGGGTCACGTCGGGAGGCCAGACTCGCCTGAGGGACACCATCTCGCAGGTGGCCACCGCTCATGCTGAGCTGGACAACGTCCTGCCTCCCAGTTCCGATAATCGTCACCCGAGGCCTCTCCGGAAGGACTCGGGTAAAGTCACGATCTCGGCCCCCGTCGCCAGCTCCATCAACGAGGAGCCAGTGGTGCATGACGCGAGGCCGAGCGAGATGGAGGAGACTGCAGGCACACCGGCTGAGCCGGTGCGGGTGGAGAACGGAACCCTATCGGCCCCGAGCCTGCCGGTGGACGAGGCGGTCACTGTGAACGAGGATCAGAACGAGCAGGTCGAGGAGAAGACCGAGGCACCCTCTGAGGCACTCTCCGAGGAGCAGTCGTCGGCGCCCGTCGACGTGCAGTCCGCATCGGCCAACCCACTCCCCCGCGTCCTGGCCGTCGCCAACCAGAAAGGGGGCGTCGGGAAGACGACCACGTCGGTGAACCTGGGAGCGGCACTGGCCGAGCTCGGGTTTCGGGTCCTCGTCATCGACCTCGACCCTCAAGGGAACGCCACGACCGGCCTGGGCATCGACGCTCGGAATTTCGAGCTCTCCATGTACGACGTCCTCATGAGGGACGCCTCGCTCGAGGACTGCGTCGAGCCGACCAGCATGAAGAATCTGTTCGTGGCCCCCGCAACCATCGCCTTGGCGGGAGCCGAGATCGAGCTCGTCCCGGCCTTCAGCCGTGAGCTCAAGCTGAAGCGGTCGATCCAGTCGGTCATCGACGATTTCGACTACGTGCTCATCGACTGCCCGCCGTCGCTCGGCCTCATCACCGTCAACGCACTGGCTGCTGCCGACGAGGTGCTGGTCCCCATCCAGTGCGAGTACTACGCCCTCGAGGGTCTGAGCCAGTTGATGCGGAACGTCCATCTGGTGGGATCGAACCTCAACCCGAACCTCGACATCTCGACGATCGTCCTGACGATGTACGACGCCCGTACGAAGTTGGCGGACCAGGTCGCCAACGAGGTCCGTCAGCATTTCGGGGCCAAGGTGTGCCGGAACGTCATTCCGAGGACCGTCCGGCTGTCGGAGGCACCGTCCTTCGGGCAACCCATCACCGCCTTCGATCCGGCCTCGAGAGGGGCCATCGCCTATCGCGAACTAGCCAAGGAGGTCAGCGGTGGCACGTCGTAGCGGCTTGGGGAAGGGCCTCAGCGCCCTCATACCCACCGAGGTGTCGGGAGACCGGTCGTCCGCGCTGCGCCAGGTGCCGATCGGGAGCATCACGCCGAATCCGCGCCAACCCCGCGTGAGCTTCGACGAGGACACGATGGCGACCTTGACGGCGTCGATCAAGGAGCTGGGTGTCATTCAGCCGGTACTGGTTCGTCAGATCGGCAGCGAGGCGGCCGACGAGTACGAACTCATCGCCGGTGAGCGGCGGTGGCGGGCGGCCCGGAGGGCCGGCCTCCAGACGATCCCCGTGCTCGTCCAGACCGCCAACGAGACCCATAGCCTCGAACAGGCGCTCGTGGAGAACCTCCACCGCCAGGATCTGAACGTGCTCGAGGAGGCGGCGGCCTACCAACAGCTGATCGAGGAGTTCGGCTACACCCACGACCAGGTGGCCACCCGCGTCGGCAAGAGCCGCACCGCGGTCACCAACATCCTGCGGTTGCTCCAGCTGCCGTCCGGAGTCCAGCGGCTGGTGGTGGACGGCCAGATCACGCCCGGTCATGCGCGGGCCCTACTGGGCACGCCCGACCGGGGCTATCAGGAGATGCTGGCCAAGGCCATCGTCGCCGAGGGCCTCACCGTCCGGGCCGTCGAGGATCTGGTCCGCCAGCACGGCGAGGACCCGGAGGCCGCCGAGCCGGTCGAAGCGCCGACCCGGACGGCGGAACCGCGTCAGCACGCGGAGGCCGGTTCGGGTACCCCGCCGGCTCCCACGGCACCGACGAGGCTGCCGCCTCCCGGCATCCTCGAGCTCGAGGAACTGCTGTCGAATCACCTCAATACGCGCGTGAAGGTTGACCTGTCGGCCAAACGGGGGAAAGTGGTGGTCGAGTTCGCCACCCTCGAGGACCTCGAGCGCATCTACAAGTTGATGGTGGGGAGAAGCGAGACGTCGGTCGCCTAGGCGGCCACTCTGAGTGATATCGACACGACATAATAATTCCCCAGTCGTGGGTTTCCTCACTGTGAGTGACAGTCTAGACCTTTACCAGCGGTAGACAGTAATCCACAACCTGTGCATGAGGTTGTGGATTACGGTCGAAAGCCGAGGTCAGGTCAAGGTTGAGGAAGAGGGGGGACCCTCAATCCCAGGCGGTGTCCACCCACTCCGTCAGGGCATCCACCATGGCCCGGGCAATCGTCACCGACTGCTCGACGAGGACCGTTGCCGGGCCGATCTCGCAGATCACGGCCGGCATCCGCGTCTCACGCAGCACGGGGAGGGACATGCCCCGGCTCCCGTCGTCGGGCAGGGACAACGCGGCCGTCAGGGCCGACTGGATGAGCTCGGCCAGGCGCCGTCCACCGGCCGAGGAATACCGATAGCCGGCGTAGAACGCGGTCGAGCAGTGGGGTCCGGCCGGATGGAGGCGCAGGCCGACGTAGACCTCGGCCCGGCCGGCGTTGGCTTCGGAGGCCTGGATGGAGCCGTCGGGGTGGTGGTGCGTCGTCACGGCCGCCCCGTGGTGCACGAGCATGCGCCTCATGGAGGCCACCGTGGCATCGAGGCCGCCCTCCTCCCCGATGGCCACCCGGAGCCCGGCGAGGGTCCGGCGGGCCTGGCGCAGTCGCTCCCGGTCGCGGACCGCGGTGACGAGCTCGGTGTCGTCGTGCCGCGTGCCGAAGCGGAGGAGCTCCGAGACCGTCGACGCTCCGGCGATGCCGTCCACCGGCAGGCCGACGTTGCTCTGGAACTCACCGAGGGCGGCCGAGGTCAGGTCGCCGAAGATGCCGTCGACCCGGCCCGTGTCGAACCCGAGGGCGCTCAGCCGTTGCTGGAGCTCGGCCACGTCGTCGCCCCGCAGCATCGGGGTCCGCCGGTAGAGGAACCGATCGCCCAGCCGGCGTCCAGCCTCCACCAGGGCGGACCAGGTCTGGGTGCCGCAGGCGCCATCCACCCGCAGGCCCCGCCGATACTGGAAGGCCTCCACGGCCGCCCTGGTCCCGTGCCCGAAGGATCCTTCCGGATCGACGCTGGTGGAGAACCCCAGTTGTTCGAGGCGGTGCTGCACGTCGCTGACCGCCGGCCCCGTGTCGCCGACCGACAGGTCGACCATCTGGTCCGGCGTCAACGGCGCGGCCCTGGCGACGACGACCGCCCGGCCTCCACCGGCCGGCCGCCGTCGGCGGCCGACACTCCTAGAGGTGGGCGGAGAGCTCCTGCAGCAGCTGTCCCTTGCCCTTGGCCCCGACGATGCGGGCGGCAGGCTCCCCATCCTTGAACAGGATGAGCGTCGGGATGCTCATCACATCGAACCGGCGCGTGATGTCCAGGTTGTCGTCGATGTTGAGCTTGGCCACCTCGAGCTTGCCCTCCTGCTCGGAGGCGATCTCCTCGAGGACGGGGGCGATCATCTTGCACGGGCCGCACCACTCCGCCCAGAAGTCCACCAGCACCGGAACGTCCGAGGACTTGACATGCTCGTCAAAGCTAGCGTCGCTCAGGTTCGTGATCTTCTCACTCATGATGGTCGTTTCCTCCTGCCCGTTCGGTGGGCCCTGCACGGTATGCCTCGCTGACACACGCTAGGTCAACCCCCGATCCGACCACGGCATTCCCCGGTCCACCGACCCGGCAGGGTCCACCCCGTGCGCACTGTCCCCTGCGCAGGCGACAGGTCAGTGCTCGGCCGAGTGCCGGTCATCGAGCCACCGCTCGGCGTCGATGGCCGCCATGCAGCCCGACCCGGCCGCGGTGATGGCCTGGCGGTAGCGGTGATCCTGCACGTCGCCGCAGGCGAAGACGCCGTCGACGTTGGTCCGCGTGCCGTCGAAGGTCCGGAGGTAGCCGTTCTCCTCCATCTCGAGCTGCCCCTTGAACAGTCCGGTGTTCGGCTGGTGGCCGATGGCGACGAAGAGCCCGGCGAGTTCGAGCGTCGACTCCTCCTCGCTGATGTTGTCGCGGACCCTGACGCCGGCCACCGTGCTGTCACCGAGCACGTCGATCACCGACGAGTTCCACAGGAAGGAGATCTTCTCGTGGGCGAAGGCGCGCTGCTGCATGACCTTGGACGCCCGGAGCTCCCCGCGGCGGTGGATGACGGTGACCCGGTCGGCGAAGCGGGTGAGGAAGAGCGCCTCTTCGAGGGCCGAGTCGCCACCGCCGACCACAGCGATGTCGCGGCCGCGGAAGAAGAAGCCGTCGCAGGTGGCACAGGTGGAGACGCCGTAGCCGAGGAGGCGCTCCTCGTTGGGCAGGCCGAGCATCAGCGACTGGGCCCCGGTCGAGATGACGAGCGCCTCGGCGGAGTAGGTGGGCTCCGCCGCATCGGGGTCGCCGACCCAGACACCGAACGGCCGGGCGGACAGGTCCACCCGGGAGGCCTTGGCGGTGACGAAATCGGCACCGAACCGGGCCGCCTGCTCGCGGAACGACTGCATCAGCTCGGGGCCCATGATGCCGTCCACGAACCCGGGATAGTTCTCCACCTCGGTCGTCAGCATCAGCTGTCCGCCCGGCTGGTCGCTCGTCGACGAGGGCTCCCCCTCGATGACCAGCGGGGACAGCTGTGCCCTCGACGCGTAGATGGCGGCGGTGAGGCCCGCCGGACCCGACCCCACGATCACCACCTGGCGGGACTCGGTCACGCCTTCCCCCCGGGAACGTCAGCGGTCGGGTCGACCCTCTTGCTCCAGGCGAACAGGCCGAGGGTGACGAAGATGACCCCCACGACCAGGTCCGAGAGCCAGACCCGTCCATCGAAGGCGTACACCGTCAGCAGGCGGATGAGGGTGATCGACAACAGGACGAGGACGACCACACTGGCCGCGAACACGATGATGCCGAAGACGACGGCCCGGGTGGCCAGGGTGAGCGGCCGCACGGTCTTGTCCCGGAGGAGCTCGACGACGTTGTCGACCAGGTCGGCTCCCCTGGTGGGCAGATCGCCGAGCGCGCCGGAGCCCGGAAGGCCTGACGCATGGGTTTCGGGCTTCGGAGTCATGCTGCGAGGATAGTCCGGACACCCGGCTGGCCTGCCCGTATCCGAGCCGGGCCGGTCGGCGGACCGCCCGGGGGCGTTGGTCCGGGGGCTACGCGGCCGTCAGAATGGAGAGGCCGATGGTGCCCGGGCCGGTATGGGTGCCCACCACCGGGCCGAGGTCGACCACGACCAGCGGGTACTCGGTCTGCACCCCGTCGAGCATGGCGAGGAACGCGTCGATGTCGGTCGCCGCCCCGTTGCTGACGGCCAACCTCCTGATCGGGGGGGACTCCTTGGCCTTGTCCGCCAGATAGGTCAACGAGCGGGCCCGGGTGCGTTGCTTCGACTCCTCCTCGACGACCCCGTCGACCAGCGTCACCACCGGCTTGATGGAGAGCAGGGAGCCCAACAGGGCCCGGGCCCCGCCGATGCGGCCGCCCTTTTCGAGGTGCTCGAGGGTGTCGACGACGCCGAACACCTTGATGCGGGGGATGAGGGCCACGGCATGGTCCGCCAGCTGGTCGAGATCGGCACCGGTGGAGGCCAGCTCGGCGACGTCGAGGACGATCAGGCCGAGCCCCATGGTCATCGACCGCGTGTCGATGACCCGCACGGGGATCCGGTCGCCGAACGACTTGGCCGCCGTCACCGCGGCCTGGTAGGTGGCCGACACCCCCGCCGACAGGTTGAGGCAGAGCACCCCGTCGTACCCGTCGTCGGCCGCGGCGGCGAACGCCTCGTGGAATGCGCCGGGTGACGGGGCCGACGTCTCGGGCAGGACCGGACTGGCCGCGCACCGGGACCAGAAGTCGTCCGTCGAGAGCGTGGTGCCGTCGACGAACTCCTCGGAGCCGAATCGGATCGACAGGGGGACGACAGTGACCCCGCACCCCTCGGCCAGGGCGGCGGAGAGGTCGCACGCGCTATCGGTTACCACCCGGATCCGGGCCATCGACATCCTCCTTCTGTGCCCCTGGCTCTGGTGCCTCTGATCGGTGCTCGTCCCCCGCCCCTGCGGCGTCCCCGGGCTCGTCGTTCACCGGTTGCAGGCGTCGGACGGGTGAACGGGCGGGACGATCGTCGAGTCTGCCACGGAACTGCTCGGGGACCTGCGCCCGTCTCGGCCCCCCCGTCCGCCGGACGTCCGGGTCCCGTCCGGGACCGCTCGGCCCGCTCGGCCCGGGTCCGACGGGCCTGGCGGGCGCCGAGGACGCCGGCGGTGGCGACATAGGTGAGCGAGCCGACGACGAGGGCGAGGACGACCCGGCCCAGCAGCGCCACCCCGTGGTCGGCGCCCGACACGTTGACGGCCAGCACGGTGGTGACGGCCATGGCGGCCGAGGCGATGAGCACCCGCTTGACCGGGGTGGTCAGGTCGGAGCCGCCCAGGCCGCCCAGGCGCTGGCGCACCACGGCCATGGCCAGGAGGGCGGCCACGGTGTACGCGATGGACAGGGAGAGGGCGAGCCCCCGCACGCCGAGCGGGCCGACCAGGGCCACGCCGAACACGACGTTGATCCCGTTCTCCACCAGGTAGAGCTTGAACGCCGTCCGGGTGTCCTGCATGGACTGGAACACCCTCACCATGTAGAGGTACGTGCAGTAGCCGGGGAGGCCGAGGGCGAACATGGCCAGGGTGGCGGCGGTGGTCTCGGCATCGGCGCTCGTCTCGGCCCCGTGGAGCAGGACCAGGTCGATGAGCGGCCGGGCCAGGATCAGCATGCCGACGGCGGAGGGGATGATGACGGCGAGGATGCCCCGCAGGCCGAAGGCCATCCGGTGACGGAAGCCGGCGACGTCCCGAGTGGCCCACCGCGCCGACAGCGACGGCGTGACCGCGCTCATGACCGACACCGCCACCACGCCGTAGGGGAGCAGGAAGAACGTGTAGGCGTAGGTGTAGGCCGACACGGCTCCCGGGGCGGAGCCGTCGGCCAGGGCCAGGATCACGAAGAAGGCGATCTGGTTGGCCACCACCCATCCGAACGTCCAGCTGGCCAGGCGCCCGATGGTCCGCATCGCCTCGTGCGCCGGCTGCCAGAGGAAACGCACATGGAGGTGGGCCCGGATGAGCGAGGGGACCAGCAGGGCGGCCTGCACGACGACCCCGAGCGTGGTGCCGAGCCCCAGGAGCACGAGACCGCGGTGGTTGGTGTCGATCGAGGCCAGGCTGGGGTGGGGGACCAGGTGGTGGAACCAGACCAGCACCACGATCACCACCAGGTTGTTGGCGATCGGGACGAACATCGGGGCGGCGAACTTGCCCCGGGTGTTCAACAGGGCGGTGAACAGGGCGATGAGCCCGTAACAGGTCAACTGGGGCACGAACCACCGCAGGAGGAAGACCGCCTCTTGCTGTTGGCTGTGCACGTCGGGGTTGTGGTTCGCCACCGTGTAGAGGCTGATGATCTCGGGGGCGAGGATGAAGAAGGCGACGGTGGCGGCGACCAGGACGGTGACGGTGACGGTGACGACGGCGGAGATGGCCCGCCACGCCTCCTCCTCGCGCCGGGTGGTGAGGTGACTGACGAACACGGGCACGAACGTGGCCGACAGCACCCCGCCGATGACGATGTCGGTGATGATGTTGGGCGTGGTGTTGGCCAGGTTGTAGCCGTCGGCGAACCCGGCGCCGCCCAGCGCCGCCGTCTGGGCGATGATCCGGGCCACGCCGGAGATCCTCGACAGGGTGGTGCCGACGGCCATCCCCAGGGTGGCCCCGGCCAGCTTCCGACGTCCACCCCCGGCCGCGGCCGGGAGGCCGTCCACCTCGGTGTCGCTCACCCGGCCCCCGGGGCGGGGACGGCCGGGTCCCCTTCGGCCCGTCGCTGGCGCCGGCGGCGCAGCGAGGTGCGGACCCACCACACGACGAGGACGGCCAGCGCCCCGAGGGAGAGGATGATCCCGACCACCGAGGTGGCCGTCGACCGCACGCTGACCTGGCCACTGGCCAATTCGAGCTGGTACGAGGGGGAGTGCATCACGATGTCCACGTTGAACACCCCCGAGGTGCGGGCGCGCACGGCCACCGGGACCACGTTGGTGTGGGCGGCGCCCGACACGGCGGGGAGCAGGCTGGTCTGCTCGGTCCACTGGCTGGTCCCGTTGGGGAAGAGGAGCTTGTCACTGGTGAGGGTCAGCGTGGCCCGGACCGGGTAGGGGGCGCTGGACACGATGGTCACCTGCAGGGTGCCGGTCTGCGAGGTGAGGGTGACCGTCCGGTCGTTGTCCAGGGTCAGCTGGCCCAGTTGGGCGTCGACGGCCAGGCCGGCGTTGCGCAGGACGGCGGCCTGCTGGCCCGGCCGGAGGCTCTCCGACTCGCCGGCCAGGACCACATCGCCGAGCTGCGCCCCGACCACACGGGCGACGGTACCGCCGGTGGCCGAGGAGAAGCCGTCGACCTGTTGACGCTGGCGGTGGATGGCGGCGGCTGGGAGGCCGCCGGCACCCCCACCCCCGGTCAGCCGGCAGTCCTGGTGGCAGCTGGTGTCCGTGGGGATGGCGGCGAAGAGCTGGGACACGGTGACCGGCTGGATGATCGGGTTCGCCGTCAGGGCGTCGAGGAGCGCGTCGACGAAGGCGGGATCGTCGGACCACGAGGTCGGGGCCAGGGCGACGGTGGCCCGGGGGGTGTCGTCGTTCGGCTTCTCGTAGTAGATCTGGGCGAGCTCCGCCACCAGCTGGTGCGCGGCCAGCACGGGGTCGCCCGGCGATCCGCTGAACCGCTGGGTCAGGTCGGCACTGGCGGCGACCGCAGTCACCGCCGGCCCCCGGCCCGGCACCACGGTGAACGGCTCGACGGCCGAGCCGTTGGTCGGGGGAGAGGCCACGGAGCCGGACGGCACCACCACCTGGCTGTACCCGTTGGCCTGCAGCTGGTCGAGCGCGGTGTTGTCGAGGGTGTCGTCGGTGATCCAGGCACCGAGGCCACCCGTCGCGGACTGGTCCCCGACCGGGCGCGAGGTCAGTGCGGCGAGGAGGCTGGTCCCCCGGCTGATCTGGAGGGCGAGCTCGCTGCTCAGTCCGGCCGCCACCAGCGCCGAGGCGTTGACGGGGGTGAACGGGCTCGAGGCGAACTGGTAGTCGGACGGGTCGGCGGCCATGGCGGCCAGCTGCGCCACGGTCGCCCGGGTCGCGCTCGATCCCTGGAGGGCGTCGATGGTCTGGGGGCTCGCCTGCAGGGTCAGGGGCACCGCCCCGTGCCTGCTGGCCATGGAGTCCACCGTCCCGACGACGCCGGCGGCGTCGGCCGCCGACAGCGGGGCCAGGGCGGCCGAGGGATGCTCGACCAGCTGGTGGGGTGTGGGCGCGGTGGCCGGACCGACCGTGGCGTGGAGGGGGAGCACCAGGGCGACCTGCAACCGCTGGGTCCCGGGAGCGGCATCGGTGTAGACGAGGTGGGTGGTGAACCCACCGGTCGACTGCCCGCTGGTCAGGTTCACCAACTCGACCCTCACCGGGTAGACGCCCGCCGGGCTGGGGCACCCACCGCCGGACGCCGCCAGTTGGATGGTGAAGGTGCCCGGCGCGGTGGTCGCCGCCCCGACCGTGACCGGCATGGAGAGGTCGACCTGACCGGTGGCGGTGGTGGGCAGTGAGCTGAGCGGGATCGGTGCACGGGTCGAGGTGAGCTGGCCGCCCGACGGCAGGCTCGAGGTCACGGACTGGTCGAACTCCGACACGCTGGTCAGGCAGTTGTAGACGGTCACCGACAGGCCGAGCTGGCTGGTGGGCACCGAGGTGTGGCCGGTCCGCAGCTTGAGGTCGAACTGCTGGCCCGGCGCCACCCACGGCGTCTGTTCGTCCAGGAGGAGGGCCGGCGCCGCGGTGGACGAGGAGGTGGCGAGCGGTCGCGGGCGGGCGCCGCTGGCACCGGCGGGACCACCGGTCCACGCCACCGGTGACACCATGGCCACGGCGGCGATCGCCACGGCGACGCAGAGTCCGCGCCAGGCCCCCCCGGTGTTCGGGGCGGGCCCGTCCCGGGTTGGCGCGCCGTCCCGGGGGTGGCTGCCGCTGGGGCACAGGCTGCCTCGTTCCCGATCCACTTCGGACGGCAGCCTACGCCAGTCGCACTACCCTCGGCGGCGTGTTCCCTGAGCGACTGCGGCCTCTGGTGGAGGCCACCAACGACCTGTCCGACCGGTTCCGGTCGGCGGGTCACTCGCTCTACCTGGTCGGGGGCTCGGTGCGCGACGCCATCGTCTCTGGTCCCGGCGACGGGACGGTGGAGGAGGACCGCGATCTCGACTTCACCACCGACGCGCGGCCCGACTCGATCGAACGGCTGGTCTCGGGATGGGCCGACGCCGTGTGGACCCAGGGCAAGCGATTCGGCACGATCGGCTGCCGGCGGGGCACCCAGATCTACGAGATCACCACCCACCGGGCCGAGGCCTACCGGCCCGACTCCCGCAAGCCGGAGGTGGCCTTCGGCGACCGGGTGGAGGACGACCTCGCCCGGCGGGACTTCACCATCAACGCCATGGCCCTCCGTCTGCCCGAGCTCGAGCTCATCGACCCGTTCGAGGGGCTGGCCGACCTGTCCGTGCACCGCCTGCGGACGCCGCTCGATCCGGAGGTGTCCTTCACCGACGACCCGCTCCGGATGCTGCGGGCGGCCAGGTTCATCGCCAAACTGGACCTGGAGCCCGCCCCCGAGCTCGTCGAGGCGGTCAAGGCCGGCCACGAGCGCCTGGCCATCGTGTCGGCGGAACGCATCCGCGACGAGCTGGACAAGATCGTGATGGTGCCCGTCCCCTCGGTCGCCCTGTGGTTCGTCGTGAGGACGGGGCTGGCCTCCGAGTTCCTGCCCGAGCTTCCGGGACTGGCCCTCGAACAGGACCCGGTCCACCGCCACAAGGACGTCCTGGCCCACACGCTGGCGGTGGTGGACAAGACGGGTCCGGACCGGCTGCTGCGGCTCGCCGCCCTCTTCCACGACGTGGGGAAGCCCAAGACGAGGTCGTTCGTGGACGGGGGAGTGACCTTCCACCACCACGAGGTGGTCGGGGCCCGCATGACCCGCCAGCGGATGCAGGCCCTGCGCTATCCGTCCGACGACGTGGAGGTGGTGACCGAGCTCGTCAACCTCCACCTCCGCTTCCACACCTACCGGTTGGGCTGGACCGACCGGGCGGTCCGACGCTACGTCCGGGATGCGGGACCGCTCCTCGACCGGCTCAACGAGCTCACCCGGTGCGACTGCACCACCCGGAACGCCAACAAGGCCCGGGCCCTGGGCCGCCGCATGGACGAGCTCGAGGCACGCATCGCCGACCTGCGTGAGCAGGAGGAGCTCGATGCCATCCGACCGGAGCTCGACGGGTCCCAGGTGATGGAGGTGCTCGGGCTGCAGCCCGGCCGCGACGTGGGTCGGGCCCTGGCCTTCCTCCTCGATCTCAGGATGGACGAGGGACCGCTCGGCGAGGACGAGGCGAAGGCCCGGCTGCTCGAGTGGTGGTCGACGGCGTCCTGAGCGGCCGGGGGCCGGGACCCGCCGGCTCCCCCGGGCTCAGCTCCCCGGGCTCAGTCCTCGGGCCAGACCGGGTTGGGCTCGCCGGCGGCGAACTCCTCGACCATCTCGTGGCAGACGTCGTCGTGGAACTGCACCGGGGGCGACTTCATGAAATAGGCCGACGGTCCGAGCAGCGGTCCCCCGATGCCCCGGTCGAGGGCCAGCTTGGCGCAGCGGACGGCGTCGATGATCACACCGGCCGAGTTCGGTGAGTCCCACACCTCCAGCTTGAGCTCGAGGTTGAGCGGCACGTCACCGAAGTTCCGGCCCTCCATGCGGATGTAGGCCCACTTGCGGTCGTGGAGCCACGGGACGTGGTCCGAGGGCCCGATGTGCACGTCGTCGGCCGGGAGGGCCCCGTGCTCGATCTGACTGGTGACCGCCTGGGTCTTCGAGACCTTCTTCGATTCGAGCCGGTCCCGCTCGAGCATGTTCTTGAAGTCCATGTTCCCACCCACGTTGAGCTGGTAGGTGTGGTCGAGGGCGAGGCCGCGATCCTCGAACAGGCGGGTCAGGATCCGGTGGACGATGGTGGAGCCCACCTGGCTCTTGATGTCGTCGCCGACGATGGGGAGCCCGGCGTCACGGAACTTGCGCGCCCACTCGGGGTCCGAGGCGATGAACACGGGGATGGCGTTGACGAAGCCCACCCCGGCCTGCAGGCAGGCATCGGCGTAGAAGCGCTGGGCCTGCTCGGAACCGACCGGCAGGTAGCTGACCAGCACGTCGGCCCGGGCGTCCTTCAGGGCGGCGACGACGTCGACCGGCTCGGCCGGCGACTCCTCGACCGTCTCCCGGTAGTACTTCCCGAAGCCGTCGAGGGTCGGCCCCCGCTGCACGCTCACGCCCAGCTCACCCACGCTGGCGAACCGGATGGTGTTGTTCTGGCCGGCGAAGATGGCCTTGCCCAGGTCGGTGCCGACCTTCGCCGCGTCGACGTCGAACGCCGCCACGAACTCGAGGTCGCTCACGTGGTAGCCGCCGAGGACGACGTGCATGAGCCCCGGGACGGTCTCGCCCGGGTCGGCGCTGCGGTAGTACTCGACGCCCTGGATGAGTGAGCTGGCGCAGTTGCCCACGCCGGCGATGGCCACTCGGATGGTGCTCATCAAATGGTTCCCTTCGTTGTCGGTACGACGTCCCCGTCTCGGGGATGACGGGTTTCGGATCGAGAGGCCGCCTGCTTGTTCCGCTCGGCCTCGATGAGGCGGTCCAGCCAGGCGATGTCGTGCTCGGTGGCCTCGGTGCCGTGCTCCACGAGCGAACGCGTGTAGTCGTCGAGGCCCTGGCCCGCCGCCCTGGCCCGGTCGGTGTCGAGGCGTCGGACGAGCTGGGCCCGGCGGCGCTCGAGGAGGGCCAGGCGGGCCTGGGGGGCCAGGTAGCGGGCGAAGGCGAGGCGGAGGCCGAAGCTCCTGGCGTCGTCGGTGCCGGCCGGCTCGTCGGCGTCGAGCAGCTGTCCGAACAACCGGCAGCCGGTGTCGGTGATCCGGTACACCTTCCGTGACCGCTTGGTGCCCCGAGTCGTGGAGGCCCGCCTGGCCCGGAGACCGGCGCGCTCACCTCCGAGCGATCCGGTGAAGGGCATGGGGGCACTCGGGGCGCCACCACCGCTCGATTCGGTCACGGCCACGGCACCGGCCTTCTCGAGCCTGGAGAGCGCCGGATAGAGCGAGCCGAACGAGATGTTGGCGAACAGTCCGAGCTCGTCACGGAGTCGACGACGGATCTCGTAGCCGTGGAGCTCCTGGTCGTGGAGCAGCCCGAGGATGGCGAGGTCGAGCATGTCAGGCCCACCCCCCCGACCCGGTGATTCCGGCTGCTGCACTCGTCATGGTCATCAACGATATATCAAGTCGATATATCAATGCAATACATGACCCGGAACGAGAGGGCTCCGCCCCCGGGCGCACCCACCGGTCGCCCCGACGCGGAGCGTGAGATCGTCGGTGCCCGGGGACCGGGGAGGGATTACCCTTGGCGGGGTGAGCTTCCGACCCGGATCGCTCGATGGAGTGCAGACATCCCCCACCGGGGGGCGGGTCGAGTATCTGCTCGCCCGCAACGCGGTCATCCGCGAGTACCGGAAGGGCCGGCTGTCCCGGCTGGACGTGTGCGACGCCCACCCCGAACTGCTCCGTGCCGCCCGCAACCTCGGCCGTCCCTCGGGTGAGCAGTGTCCGATCTGCGAGGACGCCGGACTGGTGGAGGTCACGTTCGTCTTCGGGTCCCGGCTCCCCCCCGGCGGGAGGTGCGTCGCCACCCAGACGGAGCTCACCCGGTACTGGCGACGGAAGGACCCGGTGGTCTGCTACGTGATCGAGGTGTGCACCGAGTGCTCGTGGAACCACCTGGCCCGTATGTACCCGGCGGGAGCCGGCGTGGAGGCCGTGGCCCGCAAGCCCCTCCGGGGGAGGGCCAGCCTGTAGTCGGGGGGCGTCGGTCGCCGGCGTCCGTCCCCACCCGGCGCGCCGGAACCCGTCACTGCAACGCGTTCCATGGCGAAATGGTCTAGAAGAGGGGGCATGATCCTCGAAGGGAAGACCGTAGTGGTGACCGGCGTCGGGGCGGGCCTGGGTCGTGAGTGCGCCGCCAGTGCCTTCCGCGACGGGGCGTCCGTGGTCGTGGCGGCCCGCACCGGGTCCACCCTCGAGGGCGTCGCCGCCGAGCTCGACCCGACCGGCGAACGGGTGGCCACCCACGTGACCGACATCACCGATCCCGAGTCCTGTGCCTCGTTGGTCGAACTGGCCCAGGAGCGGTTCGGCTCCGTCGATGCCCTCATCCAGGTGGCCGCCTACGAGAACGTGTGGGGCGGCCTGTACGACCTCAAGTTCGAGGCGTGGCGGAAGGCGTTCGAGACCAACGTGCTGGGCGCGCTCACGGTGATCCGTCCGGTCGCCACGGCCATGAAGGCGGGCGGCGGTGGCTCGGTGGTGCTCATCGGCTCCCAGTCGATGTTCCAGCCGGCGCTGCCCCAGGGCGGCTACGCGGCATCCAAGAGCGCCCTGCTGTCGGCCATGTACTACCTGGTGGACGAGCTCGGGCCCGACAACATCCGCTGCAACATGGTGATCCCGTCGTGGATGTGGGGTCCGAACGTCGAGATGTACGTGAACGGGACGGCGGCCAACCAGGGCCGCACGCCCGACGAGGTCCTCCACGACATCGTGGGCGAGTTCCCGCTGCGCCGGATGACCGAGGACGGCGAGGTGGCCGACGTGGCCGCCTTCTTCGCCTCGGACCACGCCAAGGCGGTGACCGGGCAGTACCTGCTGGTCAACTCGGGCGAGATGCTGCGATGAGCGCCCCCCCGAAGCGGGTGGTGGTGTGGGGCACCGGGTTCGTGGGGAAGATGGTGATCCCCGAGGTCCTCCGGCATCCCCGCTTCGAGCTGGTGGGCGTGGGGGTGTCCAACCCGGACAAGGTCGGTCGTGACGTGGGGACCCTCTGTGGTCTCGATCCGGTCGGCATCACGGCCACCGACGATGTCGCCGCCCTCGTCGACCTGCGGCCCGACGCCCTGGTCCACTACGGACCGACGGCGGCCCACGCCGACGACAACATCCGAGACATCGGGGCGTTCCTGTCCGCCGGCATCGATGTCTGCTCGACGGCGATGACCCCCTGGGTGTGGCCGTCCATGGCGCTCAACCCGCCGAGCTGGATCGACCCGATCACCGCGGCGTGCGAGGCCGGGTCCTCGTCGTGCTTCACGACCGGGATCGACCCCGGATTCGCCAACGACCTGTTCCCCATGACGCTGATGGGCCTCTGCGGCGAGGTGCGGCAGGTGAAGGCGCTCGAGATCCTCGACTACATCAACTACGAGGGCGACTACGAGGACGAGATGGGCATCGGGCGACCGCCCGAGTTCGTCCCCCTGCTCGAGCACACCGACATCCTCGTCATGTCCTGGGGGGCCACCGTCCCGATGATGGCCCACGCGGCGGGGATCGAGCTCGACGAGATCACCACGACCTGGGAGAAGTGGGTCACCGACCGGCCCATCGAGACGGCCAAGGGCCTGATCGACCCCGGTGAGGTGGCCGCCATCCGCTTCACGGTCAACGGGATCTACCGGGGCGAGCCGCGGATCTGCCTGGAGCACGTCAACCGGGTGGGCACCGACGCCGCCCCGGAGTGGCCCCGGGGGACCCAGGACGACGTCTACCGCGTGGTGATCGACGGCTCGCCCTCCATCACCCAGGAGACGGCCTTCCGCTTCTCCGACGGCAGCGGCCGTGATGCCGCGGCCGCCGGGTGCCTGGCCACGGGCCTGCGGGCGCTCAATGCCGTGCCCGCCGTGAACGACCTCCCGCCCGGATGGGTCACCGCCCTCGACCTGCCGCTCATCGCCGGGGCCGGCACCATCCGGTAGGGGCGTGACGACCCGTTCGTCGCCTGCCCCACTGCCGGTCGCCCCGCCGGGGCCCCGGACGATCGGAGGGCAGATCAGGACCCCGGCTCCGGCCGGCCGAGCATGAGGAGCAACGGTGACACCAGAGGACCTTGTCGAGATCGAGCTGATCAAACGGCTGAAGTACCGGTACCTGCGTTGCCTCGACCAGAAGCTCTGGGACGAGATGGAGACGTGCTTCGTCCCCGACGCCACCGCCCGGTACGGCGGCGGGCTCTACGAGTTCGAGGGCCGCGACGCCATCATGGAGTTCCTCCGGACCTCGATGGGTGCCACCACCATGCTGAGCAGCCACCGGTGCCACCATCCCGAGATCGACCTGGTGGGGGCGGACGAGGCGGTGGGCGTCTGGGCGCTCGAGGACGTTGTCGTCCTGACCGACCTCGGCGTCAACGTCCAGGGTGCGGCCTTCTACACGGACCGCTACGTGAAGGTCGACGGGAGCTGGCTCATCGCCCACACCGGGTACCGGCGCACGTACGAGGAGCTGCTCCCGCGGGCCAGCCTCCAGGGACTGAGGCTGACCGCCGACTGGTGGGCCACCGACGGCCGGTCGACCCTCGGCTGAGCCGGCGCCGGATCAGGCGATCGTGGCGCCGTCGATGACGATGTCGGCCCCGTTCATGTGCGAGGCCTCGTCCGACGCCACATAGGCGATGGCGGCGGCGATTCCCTCGGGCGTGCCGAAGTTGCCGATCGGGGTCACCCGGGCCAGCAGCTTGATGTCGGCACCCTCGGGGAGGTGGAAGGCCCCGGTGATCGGCGTGTCGATCCCACCGGGGCTGATGCTGTTGACCCGGAGGCCCTGGGCGGCGTACTCGACGGCCAACGAGCGGGTGAAGGCCAGCACCCCCCCTTTCGACGCCACGTAGGCGGTGGCCCACGGCTGTCCCTTGTGGGCGGCGGTCGAGGCGAGATTGACGATGTTCCCCCTGGTCGCCAACAGGTGGGGCAGCGCCTCGCGGCACACGAGGAAGGTGCCGGTCAGGTTGACGGAGATCAGCCGGTTCCATTCGTCGATGGAGAGCTCGTGGGTGTGGGAGAACGAGAGCACGCCCGCCACGTTGACCACCACGTCCAGCCGGCCCAGCTCGGCCAGGGCGGCCCCCACCATCGTCCGGACGCCCGCCTCGGAGCTCACGTCACCGACCATCGTCGTGAGCGGTGCCGGTAGCCCCCTCGCCTCCACCCCGAGCTTCTCCAGCAGCTCGACGTTGATGTCGGTGGCCACCACCGAGGCGCCCTCCTCGGCCAGGCGGATCGCCGTCGCCCGTCCGATTCCCGAGGCGGCCCCGGTCACGAGCACGGACTTTCCGTTGAAGCGGGGGGAGACCATGGCCAGACTGTAGAGGGAACCAGACGGTGGGGGAACGGGAACCGCCGGGTCCCGGGGGAGGGGCGCCCGGGCGGTCGGCGCAGGTGGGTGGGCCTGTCGGGACCGGGCACCCCACGGCCGGCCCCGGGACAACTAGAATGGGGATGGCAGTGCGAAGTGCTCCGCGGGGACGTCCGTCCCCGCCCATGCCGCCGGCAGCCCCGAGGGGCGCTGGACGGCTCGATCAGGAGGATTCTTATGCCCGACCCTCGGTCCACGCCGATCACGGTGCCCACCGTGCGCGCCACCAAGCGCCGGGACGGTGACGCCCCGCTGGTCATGGTGACGGCCTACGACGCCCCGGGCGCCCGGATCGCCGACGCCGCCGGCGTCGATCTCATCCTCGTCGGCGACTCGGTGGGGAACAACGTGCTCGGGTACGAGGACTCCCTCCAGGTGACGGTCGAGGACATGGCCCACCACACCGCGGCGGTGGCGCGGGCCAGGCCCCGGCCCCTCATCGTGGCCGACCTGCCCTGGATGAGCTACCACCTCGACCCGGTCGACACGGTGCGCAATGCCGCCGTGCTCATCCGGGCGGGCGCCCAGGCGGTCAAGTTGGAGGGCGGTTCCAACCGCGTCCCCATGATCGAGGCGCTCGTCTCGGCCGAGATCCCCGTGATGGGGCACCTCGGGCTGACCCCCCAGTCGGTCAACGTCATGGGTGGGTACCGGGTGCAGGGAAAGGATGACGCCGCTGCCCACACCCTGGCGGTCGGGGCCAAGGCGATCGCCGCCGCCGGCTGCTTCGCCGTGGTGCTCGAGGGCATCCCCGAACACGTGGGGAGGTCGATCACCGACTCGCTGGACGTGCCGACCATCGGGATCGGTGCCGGTCCCGGCTGCGACGGCCAGGTCCTCGTCTTCCACGACCTGCTGGGGTTCAACCCGGTGGTGCCCAAGTTCGTCCGCCGCTATGGCGAACTCGGCGAGGCCGCCGTGGCGGCGGTGGCCGCCTACGCAGCCGACGTGCGGTCGGGCGGGTTCCCGGCCGATGCCGAGGTGTACCACTGACCACGGGCGGGCCATCTTCCCGCTGATGGCCGTCCGGAGGGGCGGGGGCCGCCAACCCCCGGTACGGGGAGGCGGTCGATTGCCGGTAGAGTGATCCGGTCGTTGCGGCCGTCCTCGGGCGGCCATCCAGTTCCGACCTGCCCCACGTGGTGGGGCTCGGGCACGCGTTGCCCGATCCAGAGGGAGGTGAGCCGCCGGTGCGGCCCTACGAGACAATGGTGATATTCGATACCGGTGCCGATGAGGCGGCGGTCAACGGGGTGCTCGACCGGGCCCTGGCGGCACTGAAGGCCAAGGGCGGGAACCCCGGGCGCGTCGAGCGATGGGGCCGGCGAACCTTCGCCTACGAGCTCCAGCACAAGCGCGAGGGCTACTACGTCGTCATCGAGCTGACCGCCGAGCCGCCTGCGGTGGCGGACATGGAGCGGGTGTTCGTGCTGGCCGACGAGGTCCTCCGCCACAAGGTGATCCGACTGCCGGACAAGGTGGCGGGCCGCCGGGCCGCCGCTGCCGCCACGGGTGGGGAGGGCTGACATGGCCAATGGAAATGCAGTGACGCTGGTGGGCAACATCACCCGGGACCCCGAGCTCCGCTTCACCAACACCGGCCAGGCCACGGCGAGCTTCGGTCTCGCCGTCAACCGTCGGTGGCAGAACCGCCAGACCCAGGAGTGGGAGGAGGCCACCTCGTTCTTCGACGTGGTCTGCTGGAGGGAGATGGCCGAGAACGCCGCAGAGAGCCTGAGCCGTGGTTCGCGGGTCATCGTGACCGGTCGCCTCGAGCAGCGGAGCTGGGAGACGCCCGACGGGGACAAGCGGTCCAAGGTGGAGGTCGTGGCCGACGAGGTCGGGCCGAGCATCCGCTGGGCCACTGCCCAGGTCACCAAGAACGAGCGCCGGGGACCCGGCGACGGCGGGGGCGGCCAGGGCGGTGGCGGCCGCTCAGCGGGACCGTCCGGTGGGGGCTCCGGCCCGGCCACCGAACCGCAGGGGTACGGATACAGCGAGGAGCCTTTCTAGTCATGGCACGCAGCAACGATCGTGGAGGAACCACCCGGAGGGCCCCGAAGGACACGGGCCGCCGTATCAAGAAGAAGCCGTGCGCACTGTGCAAGGACCGCGTCGAGTGGGTCGACTACAAGGACGTGGGCATGCTCCGCAAGTACATGAGCGACCGCGGGAAGATCCGGGCCCGTCGGGTGTCGGGCAACTGCACCCAGCACCAGCGCGACGTGGCCATCGCCATCAAGACCGCCCGTGAGCTGGTCCTGCTTCCCTACACCCAGCGCACGACCACCGAGCGCCCCGGCGGGCGCGGCGGCGGGCGCGGACGCGAGGGCGGGTACGGCGGCCAGGGCGGGGGCGGGCGTGGCCGGCGCGACGAGGAGCGTTCGCTGTCGGCGGACGCCACGTCGAACGCCGTGGCCGACGACGCTCCCCGTCCACCCGTCACCGAGGAGGTGGTCGAGGAGGTCCTCGAGGTCACCGGCACCGGTGACGGCACGTTGACCGAGCTCGTCGTGGACGAGGTCGTCGAAGAGGGCGGGGCCTGACATGAAGGTCCTGCTCCGTAGCGACATCGACGGTGTCGGCAAGCGTGGTGACATCATCGATGTCTCCGGGGGCTTCGCCCGCAACCACCTCCTGCCGGCCGGGAAGGCCATCCCGGCCTCCGCCGGCGTGGAGCACCAGGCGGCCGCCATGCGACGGTCGAGGGACCTGCGTGACGCCCGCGACCGCGAGTCCTCCGAGACGGTGGCCCGCACCCTGGTCGGGAACGTGATCACCATGCCGGCCCGGGCCACCGGCGAGCGGCTCTTCGGCTCGATCTCGGCCGCCGACATCGTCCGTCAGGTCGAGACCCTGACCGGCGCCGTGGTCGACCGCAAGGACCTCGTGCTCGATGAGCCGATCAAGACCCTCGGCGAGCACAACGTCCGGGTCGAGCTGGTCGGCGGCGTGGTGTTCGAGCTGACCGTGGACGTCGTCGCCGAAAGCTGACCGTCAGGGCTGGGCGAAGGCTGACCCTCAGGGCGGGCCGAAGGCTCACCTCTCAGCCGGCTGCCCGAGCTGACCGGGCATCCACCGAACCGTCACACCTGCCGGTGATGATGTCGTCATGTCCTCCGGCGTCCCCATGCGAGCACGGCTTGTCCACGGTCCGTCCACACCCCGGCGCACGGCTATCCCCAACAAGAGCCACTTACGATCCACAGGCCGAGTCGGCAAAGGTTGACGAACCATGGTCCAAGCCTTTGAAGACACCCGCCCCCGGCGCCTCATGTCCCCCCTCGGGGGCGGTGGAGCCCAGGCCGGGCGGGTGCCACCCCACAATCTGGAGGCCGAGGAGTCGCTGCTCGGGGCGATGCTGCTGTCCCGTGACGCCATCGCCACGGCGATGGAGGTCTGCAAGCCCGAGGACTTCTACAAGTCCTCCCACGGCCACATCTTCTCGGCGATCACCTCACTGTTCAGCGAAGGCGAGCCCGCCGACTGGGTGACGGTGACCGAGGAGCTGCGGCGCCGGAACCTCCTCGAGAGCATCGGTGATCCGTCGGTCTTCGTCTCCCTGCAGGCCAACACCCCGTCCATCGGCAACGCCGAGTACTACGCAAAGATCATCGAGGAGCTCGCCCTGCTCCGGAGGCTGGTGTCGGTGGCCGGCGAGATCAGTGAGCTCGGCTACAGCCTTCCCGAGGACGTCTCCGAGGTGCTCGACCGGGCGGAGAGCCTGGTCTTCGAGGTCGCCCAGCGCCGAGTGGTGGACTCGATGACGCCGTTGCGGGACCTGCTCGGCCAGGGGCTCGACCACCTCCAGCGGCTCTACGACCAGGGTGATGCCATCACCGGGCTGGCCACCGGGTTCGTCGATCTCGACGAGCAGCTCTCCGGGCTCCAACCGTCGAACCTGATCGTGGTCGGGGCCCGCCCCGCCATGGGCAAGACGGCCTTCGCCCTCGGCATGGTGGCCCATGCCGGGATCAAGCTGCAGGTGCCAACCCTGCTCTTCTCCCTGGAGATGAGCCACATGGAGCTCACCCAGCGCCTCCTCGGTTCCGAGGCGCGGGTCGATGCGAACCGCATGCGGACCGGCAACCTCCGCGAGGCGGACTGGGCCAAGGTCGGAAACGCCATCAGCCGGATGAGCGAGGCCCCGATCTACATCGACGACAATCCCAACCTCACGGTGATGGACATCCGGGCCCGGGCCCGTCGGCTGAAGAGCCGGGTGGGACTGGGCCTGGTGGTCGTGGACTACCTCCAGCTGATGACCGGTCGCCACGGGGCGGAGAACCGCCAGGTCGAGGTGTCCGAGATCAGCCGCGGCCTCAAGATCCTGGCCCGTGAGCTCGAGGTGCCCGTCGTCGCCCTCTCCCAGCTCTCCCGGGGCCTCGAGATGCGCCAGGACAAGCGCCCGATGCTCGCCGACCTCCGGGAGTCGGGCTCGATCGAACAGGACTCCGACGTCGTGCTGTTCCTCTATCGCGACGAGATCTACAACCCCGAGTCGACCGAGACCCAGGGCACCGCCGAGGTCATCGTGGCCAAGCACAGGAACGGGCCGACGGGTGTGAAGCGGCTGGCGTTCATCGGCAACCAGACCCGCTTCGACAACATGGCCAGGGTGTAGCCGGCCGGCTCGGCTCGGCTCGGGCCGGTGCCGGTCAGGCGGGAGGTGTCGGGGGGGTAGGGGGCGCCGGTGGGGTGGTGCCGCCGGCGCCCGGCGACAACCCGACCGAGGCGAGGATCTGCTCGATGGCGTGGTCCTGGGCCTCGAGGTGCTTCTGGATCTCGACCGCCTCGTGCAGTACGGCGTCGGCGTCGTTGTAGGTCGCCTCGGCCCGTTTGTCCGATGCGGCACTCAGGATGTTCTGGCCGACGATGATGATCGACAGCAGGACCAGCTGCAGGAACGTCTGGGCGATCCAGGCGATGATGCCTTCCCCGCCGGGCTTCAGGGCGGCCGGCAGCCCGATGAGGGCGAGGGCCGCGAAGATGTAGGCACACCACATGGTGCCGACCGCCGTGGTGATCTTGATGGCCAGCCACGAATTGAACCGGGCGGCGGGGCTGCTCGTCGGGAGCTGGTCGGCCACCTTGGTCGGCGGGCGCACCTTGCGCAGCTCGATGTAGGGGTGCGGGTGGCGGGTGAACAGTCCGGACATCTGGCGATAGTGCCATCACCGCGGGTCGAATTCGGTGATGATGGCCCGGTGTCCGAGTACGTCCTCCCCCGCCTCCCCGCGTCGGCGGGAGCGCTGGTCCGCAACGGCGACGGTGAGCTCTTGGTCCTGAAGCCCACCTACAAGTCCGGATGGACGATCCCCGGCGGCCAGATCGAGGCCGACGGCGAGACGCCCTGGGAGGGGTGCCGTCGTGAGGTCGCCGAGGAGACGGGCCTGGTCGTGACCTCGGGCCGCCTCGTGTGCGTCGACTTCCTCCGGCCCAAGCGGAACCGGCCCGGCGGTCTGCGGTTCCTGTTCGACTGCGGGGTGATCGGGGACGACGAGCGTCGGGGCATCACCCTGCAGGCCGAGGAGATCAGTGAATGCCGCTGGGTGACGGCGGCCGATGCGGACCGGCTGCTGAGCGGTCCGGTGGGCCGACGGGTGGCCCGGGGGCTGACCGCCGTCTCGACCGTCTACCTCGAGGACGGCCGTCCGGTGCCGGCCGTGCCCGGCTGAGCCCCCTGGGGTTGCGGGCCGGCGGTCGAGGTCATGGCCTCGACCAGACGGGTCAGGCGCCGCTGGCCGGTGTCGGCCACCCGGGTGCAGGCGAACCAGGGCTCGGTGGGGACCACCCCGCCCACGGGGAACAGCTCGACGACGGCGCCCCGCTCCAGTGCCTCGGCACACACGAAGTCCGGGAGCAGGCTCACGCCGAGGCCCTGGGCCACGGCGGCGGCCACGACCCGGAGGTCGGGGGCCACGAGCCGGAGCTCCCCGCCGAAGGTCCGGCCCAACGACGACAGCCAGAAGCGTCTGGTCAGCGGCAGCTCGGCGCTGTAGGCGACCCAGGGCCTCCCGACCAACCACGGGCCCAGGTCGGCCAACGAGTCGAACGGATCGGTCGGGGCCATCGCCGGGGGAGCCACCAGGACGAAGCGTCGCCAGCCGATGAGGACGGAGGACAGGGAACGGCGACCCGGGGTCGAGCTGGTGACCGCCAGGTCGAGCTCGCCCTGGTCGACCAGGCGGACCAGCTCGTCGTCGGGACCGAACCTCGCCGACAGGCCGGGGCTGTCCGGCCCGAGCAGGCGGCCGAGCGCATGGGCGAAGAACTCCGCCGACGAGCCGAAGCGGACCGGTGCGTCCGTCCCCACGAGGGACCCACCGTCCAGGCCGGCCAGGACCGGCTCCAGCCGGTCGAGCGAGTCGGCCACCTGGGCATGGAGCTCGCGTCCCCGACGGGTGGGCTCGACCCCGGCCGACGTCCTCGTGAAGAGCGGCAGCCCGACCCGACGCTCCAACGCCGCCAGCTGCTGGCTGGCCGCGGGCTGGGACAGGCCGCGTCGGGCCGCACCGGCACTGACCGAGCCGGTCCGGTAGATGGCCAGGAAGGTGCGCAGCCATTCGGGTGAGGCCATTCGATCAGCTTATAACGGCATTCCAGAATTCCACCTTGCCTATGGCTCTCACCGGCCCCATGCTGGGTCCATGACCGACGTCCCCTACACGCATGGCCACGACGAGAGCGTGCTTCGCTCCCACCGCTGGCGCACCGCGGAGAACTCCGCCGCCTACCTGCTTCCCCGTCTGCAGCCGTCGATGTCGCTGCTCGACGTCGGGTGTGGACCCGGCACCATCACCCGTGACCTGGCCGCCCGGGTGGCGCCGGGCCGGGTGGTGGGCATCGACGCCGCCGAGTCGGTGATCGCCGAGGCCACCGCGGCGGCCACCGGGCCGGCCACCGGGCCCGCCACCCCGTCGGTCACCTTCGAGGTGGGTGACGTCTACGCCCTCGCTTTCGATGACGCCACCTTCGACATCGTCCACGCCCACCAGCTGCTCCAGCACCTGGGGGATCCGGTGGCCGCCCTCACCGAGATGCGCCGGGTGTGCCGGCCGGGGGGACTGGTGGCCGCGCGCGACGCCGACTACCCGACCTTCCGGTTCTTTCCCGACCAGCCCGACATCGCCCGGGCCATCGAGGCCTACGGGACTCTCACCCGGGTCAACGGGGCCAACTGGGACGCCGGCCGCCGGCTCCTGCACTGGGCCCGGTCGGCCGGCTTCGCGGCCATCGCCCCGTCGGCGTCCGTCTGGTGCTTCGCCACCCCGGACGAGCGCAACTGGTGGGGCGAGCTGTGGGCCGAACGGTTCACGCACTCCTGGCTCGCCGAGCAACTGGTCGGGCACGGCATCGTGTCCCAACCGGACCTGGCGGTGTTCGCCCGGGCCTGGCGGGCGTGGGCGGCATCGCCCGACGGGTGGTTCGCGGTGATCCACGGCGAGATCCTCGCCACCGTGTGACGCGGACCAGGTCCCTCAGGGGTCCGACGGGGCCAGTGCCTCGAGGAAGCGACCGGGCGCCTCGACCATCGGGTAGTGCCCGACGTCGCCCAGCAGCTGGCACCGGATGTCGGTCCGGCCGGCGCACAGGACTTCGGTCATCGCCGGGACGGCGATCGGATCGTCCTCGCCCCACACCACGGTGAGCGGTGAGGGGTGCGCCTCGATGGCCCCGGTGAACCGTTCCTCGTCGGTCCGGCGCTCCTCGACGTAGCGGATGAGACGGGGCAGGAGGAGCTGCCCGTCGAGATGGGCGATCATCTCCCATTGGGTGTCCAGCTCCTCGTCCTCCACGACGGCGGCCGGACTGAAGGTGTCGGCCACGCCGGCCATGACGACGGACCGGTCGAGCGGGGCGTCGGGGGCGAGGCGCTCGTCGGGCAGCGCCAGGAGGGTCTGCTGCCCCGGGCTGAGCCGCGCCAGTCGCTGGTAGATGCTGCCGTTGGTCATCGTGCGATCGGTCACCTCGACCGCCCAGGACCCCTCGAGCTCCCGGGCCAGGAGCTCGCCCCCGAGCGTGTCGCCGACATCGTGGGTGAGGAGCCCCAGGCGATCGATCCCGAGCGCCTCCAGGTAGGCCACGGCGATGTCGGCCTGCAGCGGGAACGAGTAGTGGCGGTCGGGTTTGTCCGAGAGGCCGTAGCCCAGCATGTCGAAGAGGAGCACCCGCCGGTGGGCGGCCAGCCGGTCGACGACGAGGTGGAAGTCGAACGAGGAGGTGGGAAAGCCGTGGAGCACGAGCAGCGGTGGGTGCAGCTCGGCGCCGGCGCTGGCGATGTCCACCGTGAAGATGCGTTGCCCGCACAGTGTCCGGTGGAGCCCGCGTGACCGCCATGCCTCGGCCCGGGCGGTCATGCCGGGCCGCTCACCCGGTGAGCCTCTCGCCGAAGAAGTCGAGCACCTGGTCGAGGGCGGCGCGCGTCGGGGTGCCGGGCCGGTCGTCGAGGTCCTCGGTGAGCACCGAGTGCGCCATCTTCTTGTGGCCGTGGGGGTTGCCCGGCGACGAATCGATCTCCACGCCCACGAATTGGTCGCCGAGCAGCTGACGGAGGTGCTCGAATCGCTCCGGCGGGCTGGCCTTGTCACCGGTGAACCGGAGCCCGAGCACGCCACAACCGGCCGCCGCCCGCTCCTGGACGCGTGCCAGGTCGGCGTCGGAGAGGCCGACGTCGGCCCGGCGCGACCGGGAGACGGGGAAGGGGAGTGACGGTTGGCTGAGGACCGGGGCGACGACGACGTCGTCGACCATCATGCCGAGGGCGAACCCCCCGGTGAAGCACATCCCGACGGCGCCGACCCCCGGGCCGCCACATCGCTGGTGCTCGCTGCGGGCCAGGGCCCGCAGCCACCCGATGATCGGGCTGGTCCGCCCGGTGGCCAACACGGTGAACTCCTTGGCGATGCACGCCTTGGCGAACGAGGTGGCGATGTAGCCGGTGGACGGGGCGCGACCGTCGTCGCCGAACACATGGGGCAGCACCGCGGTCAGGCCGCGGGAGGCGACCGATCGACCGAAGGCGGCCACGCCGGGGGTGATCCCGGGGATCTCACTGATCACGATGACCGCCGGCCCCGAGCCGATCCGGTAGATGGCGCGGCTCGCCCCCTCGGCGGTGAAGGTCGACGGATCGAAGTCGGCGAGGGTGTCGGTCATGCGCCGACGCTAGTGCGCCACCCGGTCGCCGTCCGTGTCCGGGTCATGCCAGGGCGAGGGTGACCACGACGGGCCGGTGGTCGGATCCCGACCGGTCGGCGACCCTGGCGTCGACCACCGACAGCGCCGGCGTGATCAGCACGTGGTCCAGCTGGCTGTGGGGACGGTGGGACGGCCAGGTGCGCCCGGTGACGGCCCGGCGCCACGCCGGGAAGAACGAGTTGACCGGTGGTCCCCACATGTTCATGTCCCCGGCCAGGACGGCGGCGTCGTCGGGGTGGGGCAACCGGGCGCTGAGGAGCCGGTACTGGGTGCGGGAGCCGTGGGTGATGTGGGACATGTGGGTGCCGAACACGGTGACCCGGCGACCGCCCAGCACGGTGGTGCAGCTGATGACCGCCCGCCGCGCCGGGTCCCGGCGGAGCTGGTCGAGGTGGATCACCTCCACGTCGGTGACGGGGACCTTCGACAGCAGGGCCACGCCCCACTGCCCCCGCACGAAGGTCCGTCGGGTCGACTCCTTCGTCGGGACCCAGCGCTCGCCGTCGAGCCGGAGCGCGTTGCGCAGCTGGATCGGCCACGGGGCCCACCGGGTCGAGGTGGTGGGGGGCGGATCGAAGAGCCTGACCCTCGCCAGCTCCACCTCGGCGACCACCTCGTAGCCGAGTTCGGTGGCCACCCGCCGGGCGGTGCTCGGCCGTCCGTCCGCCGGGGCGAACGACTCCTGCATGACCAGGATGTCGCTGTCGAGAGAGCGGCATTCGGCGACCAGGTCGTAGGGGCGCCCCCAGCCGTCGACCCCCATGTGGACGTTGAACGTCGCCAGGCTGAGCGTCGGACGCCCGGCGCCGGGGCCATCGGGACCACCGGGGGCACCGGGGGCGTGGACTCCCTCGACGCCGCGGGCATCGTCGGGACCGGTCGGGGTGGTCATCGTGGTCAGGCCCGTCCCAGGGTGAGACCGACCTCGACCAGTTCGTCCCGGAAGTCCGGATGGGCGATGTCGGCCAGGGCCGCCGCCCGTTCGCGGACGGTGAGCCCCGACAGGTCGGCCGCACCGTACTCGGTGATGACCACGCCGGTGTGGTGGCGCGGGGTCGACACCACCGAGCCCTCGGGGAGGAGCGGGACGATGCGCGACCGGGTGACACCACCGACCTCCGCCGTGGAGCGGAGGCAGATGAGGGAGTGGTCCTCGATCCGCGTTTCGGCGGCGGACACGAAGTCCTCGTGGCCGCCGACCCCGGAGATCTGCTTCCCGTCGATGCTGTCTGCCACCACCTGCCCGTAGAGGTCGACGCTCAGCGCGCCGTTGATGGAGATGAACGAGTGGTTGCGGGCGATCACCGAGGGATCGTTGACCACCCCCACCGGGACGAAGGCGACCTGCTCGTTCCCGTCCAGCCATCGGTAGAGGTCGGAGGACCCGAGGGCGAACGTGGTGATGGAGACCCCGTTGAAGAGGCTCTTCGAGTCGTTGGTGACCTTGCCGGCCAGGTGCAGCTGCATGAGCCCGTCCGTGAACATCTCGCTGTGCACGCCATAGGAACCGCCGGCGCCGGCGGCCAGCTGGGACGCCACCATGTCGGGCACGGTCCCGATCCCGATCTGGAGGGTGGCGCCTTGGGCGATGAACGAGCGGGCCCGGTCGGCGATCGCCTCGTCGATCTCGTCCGGCGGGGCCTGGGCCAGTGCGTAGGGGGTGCCGTCCGCCTCCACCACCACGTCGACCAGGTCGAGGTCGATGGTGTTGGTGAACTCCGGCGGGAGGGAGCAGGTTCGGGGGAGGTTGGGGTTGACCTCGATGATCAGCAGGCGGTCGGGGTCGCGGCCGGCCAGCAGGAGCTCCTCGTAGGTCGCTCCCAGGTGGAGGGAGAGGTTGACCCGGCCGTCCGGTCCGGGCGGCGCGGCCTGGGCGGTCATGACCCTCGGGGCGTAGCGGCGCAGGATGGGGGCGAACTGGCGGAATCCCCCGGGCACGAGCTCGATGTCGGCGCCTTCGGCGAGCATGATCCGCTCGGCCGGGCCGAAGAAGCCCGACCGGTACGACACGTTCGGGTGGGTCATGACGTCGTAGTAGCCGAGGAGCAGGGCCCCGCCGAAGGTCAGGTCCTCCCAGTCGTGGCGGTGGCCGAGCGCGGTGAGGAAGGCGTCGGGGTTGGCCGGCCCGAGCCCGAAGCCGACGGTGTCCCGGGGATGGACGAGCGCGGCGGCCTCGTCCGGCGTGCAGAAGACGGGTGGCATGGGCCACAGTGTTGCATCGACGCCACGACGGGCCCCACCCGGGAGTCCACGACGGGCCCCACCCGGGAGGTGGACGGAGCCGTCGAGCGCCGTCCCGACGACATGGGAGCATGGGCCCGATGAAGATCGACACCATGCTCTCGGGGCTGGCATCGGCCCCCGACCACGCCCGTCGGCTCGAGGAGCTCGGTGTCGACGGGGCCTTCACCTTCGAGGGTCCCCACGACGTGTTCACGCCCCTGATCCTTGCCGCCGGCGCCACCACCACCCTCGAGCTGGCCACCAACGTCGCCATCGCCTTTCCCCGCAACCCGGTGCAGCTGGCCCATCAGGCCTACGATCTCCAACTCCTGTCGGGGGGGCGCTTCTCCCTCGGCCTCGGATCGCAGGTCAGGGCCCAGGTGGAGAAGCGGTACGGCGCGTCGTTCGACCGACCGATCGCCCGCATGCGCGAGCTGATCGGAGCACTGCGGGCCATCTTCGACACCTGGGAGACCGGCGAGCCGCTCGACTTCCGCGGCGAGTTCTCGTCGCACACCCTCATGCCCCCGATGTTCAACCCCGGTCCCAATCCGTTCGGCATGCCGGCCATCGCCGTGGGCGGCCTCGGACCCCAGATGGTCCGCCTGGCCGCCGAGGTGGCCGACGGCCTGCTGGTGATGCCGTTCAACACCGCCGACCACTTCCGCCAGCGGACCCTGCCGGCCGTCGCCGAGGGCCTCGCCCGGGCGGGACGGGAGCGGTCGGAGCTCTCGGTCACCGGAGAGGTCATCGTGTGCTGCGGGAGGGACGACGCCGAGATGGACCAGGCGAGGACGGCCGGCCGCTGGCTCGTCTCCTTCTATGCCTCCACGCCGGCCTACCGCCCGGTGCTCGAGGTCGAGGGATGGGAGGACCTCCAACCCGAACTCAATACACTCTCCAAATCCGGCCGTTGGGAGGAGATGCCCGGGATGATCGACGAGACCATGCTGGCCACGCTGTGCGCCGTCGGCTCACCGAAGGAGGTGGCGGCCGACGTCGCCGCCCGGTTCGGTGGCCTGGTCGAGCGGGTCGGGTTCTACACGCCGTACCTCATCGACGAGGGGACGCTCGGCGAGATGGTCACCGAGCTCGGGCATCTGACGTCCGGGAACGGGACGGTGCCGGCATGAGCCCGTCACCGGCCGACCACTACGACGAGTTCTCCCTCTTCGAGGAGAACGCCACCGAGGCGGGGCTGCCGTGGAGCGGTCCCCCGGTCGTGCGGCGCGAGTTCGTCGAGGTGGCGCCGGGCCGGAATGTGTCGGCCCTGGTCTGGGGGAACCGTCCTCCCGACATCGTGTTCATCCACGGGGGTGGCCAGAACGCCCACACCTGGGACACCGTGGCGCTGGCCCTCGACCGGCCGCTGGTGGCGATCGACCTCCCCGGGCACGGGCACTCGGACTGGCCGGGAGACTCCCGGGTCCTCGATCCACGGGCCATGGCCGAGGACGTCGCCGTCGTGATCGACCGGCTGGCCCCCTCGGCCCGCCTGGTAGTAGGGATGTCGCTCGGCGGGGCCACCTCCATCGCGCTGGCCGCCGCCCACCCCGAGCTGGTGCCGCGGCTGGCCCTCGTCGACATCACGCCCGGGGTGACGAGCGAGAAGAGCTCGGACATCGCCGCCTTCCTGGCCGGGCCGGAGTCCTTCGCCTCGTTCGACGAGATCCTCGACCGGACGATCCAGTTCAATCCGACCCGGTCGGTGTCCTCACTGCGCCGGGGGGTCCTCCACAACTCGGTGCAGCGGGAGGACGGGACGTGGACCTGGCGGCATCAGCTCGGCCGTCCGGCCGGCTCGTCCGGGATGCACGTCGGCTCGGTCGACTTCGGCCCGCTGTGGGACGACCTCGAGCACATCCCCGCTCCGGTTCTGCTCATCCGGGGCGACCGGTCCCCGGTTGTCGACGACGCCGACGAGGCGGAGTTCCACCGGCGCCGTCCGGAGGACCGCGTCATCACGGTCGCCGAGGCCGGCCACAGCATCCAGGGCGATCAGCCCGTCGAGCTGGCGCGCATCATCGGCAGCTACCTCGAAGGGTCCTGAGCGCCGAGGGGTCCCGAGCGCGGGACGCCGGTTGATCCGCCGGGCCGGGCCGCCCGCTCGTGCCGGCGGCCCGGACCCTGCGGCCCGGTCGTGCCGGCGGCCCGCTTCAGGCGGCCCGGTCGGTCGCCAGGGGTGGCGCCGACGCGTCGGGCCGGTCGGCGTCGCCGAACGTCCCCCGGTCTGCCTCGCCGAGCGCCGCCTCCAGCACCTCGCCGATGTCGCTGGCCAGGTGGAAGGTCATCTCCTGGCGCACGGGCTCGGGGACGTCCTCGAGGTCGGGGCCGTTGCGAGCGGGCAGGACCACCGTGGTCAGGCCCGCCCGGTGGGCGGCCAGCACCTTCTGGCGGACCCCGCCGATGGGCAGCACCCGACCCTGGAGCGTGACCTCGCCGGTCATGCCCAGGACGGCGTGCACCGGGATCTCCCGGAGCAGGCTCACCAGCGCGGTCGTCATGGTGACGCCGGCCGACGGGCCGTCCTTCGGGATCGCACCGGCCGGCACATGGAGGTGGAACCGCTTCCCGGCGAACACGGCAGGGTCGATGCCCAGCGCCGCGGCGTGGGAACGGACGTAGGACAGGGCGATCTCCGCCGACTCCTTCATCACGTCGCCCAGCTGTCCGGTCAGGGTGAGCCCTTCGGGCCCATCCATCATCGACGCCTCGACGTAGAGCACGTCCCCACCGGTGCCCGTGACGGCCAGACCGGTGGCGACGCCGGGGACAGCCGTGCGATCGGCGGCTTCGAAGAAGAAGCGCGCCCGGCCGAGCCAGTCGCGGACCGCCCCGGCATCGATGGCGAGGGGTGTCTCCGTCTCACCGGCGGCGATCCGGGCGGCCACCTTGCGCAGCAGCCGACCGAGCTCACGCTCGAGGGAGCGCACGCCGGCCTCGCGGGTGTAGTCGGCGATGACGGTCCTGAGGGCGTCGTCGCTGATGGTCACCTCGTCGGCACCCAGGGCGGCGCGCGACAACTGGCGACCGAACAGGTGGTGACGGGCGATCGCCACCTTCTCGTCCTCGGTGTAGCCGTCGAGCCGGATGATCTCCATCCGGTCCAGCAGGGGGCCGGGGATGGTGTCGACCATGTTGGCGGTGGCGATGAACAGCACCTTGGACAGGTCGAGCTCGACCTCGAGATAGTGGTCACGGAAGGTGTGGTTCTGCGCCGGGTCGAGCACCTCGAGCAGGGCCGAGGAAGGATCACCCCGGTAGTCGGCTCCCAGCTTGTCGACCTCGTCGAGGACGATCACCGGGTTCATGGTCCCGGCCTCGCGCAGGGCGCGGACCAGCCGGCCCGGCTGCGCGCCCACGTAGGTACGGCGGTGCCCCCTGATCTCGGCCTCGTCCCGCACGCCGCCCAGCGCCACCCGGACGAACGAGCGCCCGAGCGCCCGGGCCACCGATTCGCCCAGTGAGGTCTTGCCGACACCCGGGGGGCCGACCAGGGCCAGGATGGCGCCGGCCCCACGGCCGCCGACCGGGGTCAGACCCCGCTCCGACTGCAGCTTCCGGACGGCCAGATGCTCGAGGATACGATCCTTCACGTCGTCGAGTCCGTCATGGTCCTCGTCGAGGATGCGCGACGCCTCGGCGATGTCGAGGCGGTCCTCTGACTGCTCGCCCCAGGGCAGCTCGAACACCGTGTCGAGCCACGTGCGGATCCACCCGTGCTCGGGGTTCTGCTCGCTCATGCGCTCGAGCTTGTCGATCTCACGCTCGACGGCCTTGTGCACGGCCTCGGGCAGCTCGCGCGCCGCCAGGGTCGACCGGTAGTCGTCGGGCGCGCCCTCGTCGTCGGAGCCGAGCTGGCCGAGCTCCTTGCGGATCGATTCGAGCTGCCGCCTCAGCAGGAACTCGCGTTGGGTCTTCTCCATGCCCTCTTCGACGTCGGTCTTGATCCGCTCCCGCAGGGTGATGTCGGCGAGGATCTCGCGTGACCAGGCGATGACCAGGCGCAGCCGTTCGGCGACGTCGATGGTCTCGAGCACCTGGACCTTCTGGGCCAGGGACAGATCCGGCGAGTAGCCGGCCATGTCCGCCACGCGGCTCGGCTCGGTCACGTCGGCCACGCGCTCGGCCAGACGGCCGGCGCCCCGGCTCACCAGGATATTCTCCACCACGGCCCGGTACTCGCGGGCCAGCTCCGTCGCCTCGTCGGACACCGGGGGTTCGGAGACCACCTCGACCTCGACCCACAGGGCGGCCCCGGTGCCGGGGACCGCTGTGCCCAGCCGCGCCCGCTCCACGCCCCGCACGGCGACGGCCGCCATGCCGCCGGGGAGCTCGCCGGTCTCCATGACCTCGGCGATCACGCCGACACTGGCGTAGCGCCCGTCGATGAACGGCACCAGCACGAAGTGGCCGTCGGCCGCGCCGGCGGCCTCGGCCGCCGCCTTGGCCTCGTCGGACTCCAGGGCCATGGTGAACACCATGCCGGGGAGCACCACGCCCGAGGTCAGGGGCAGCAGGGGCAGATTCTGGGTGATTGTCTCCATCGTTCCTCCAAGGGTCGCCACCGAGGGCGTCGTATGGGTGAACAACAGAAAAATCGAACGTGTATTCCCCTCCGGCCGGGCCGGACGGTGTGCACCTGGCGGAAACACTGCGGCAATCCGGAAGAAACGCTGGTGGGGCACCATACGGTGATGGATCTGACCCGTGTCCGCCACTGGGAGGGCCACGTGATCGTGTGCGGCCTCCAGGGGGTCGGGCTCAGGATGGTCGAGCAGCTCCACCAGGCCGGGGTGGCGGTGGTGGTGGTGGACGACGAGCCCGACCAACGCCTGGTCCGGATCGTCGAGGCCTGGGAGGTCCCCTTCATCGTGGGCAGCCCGAGGATCGCCGCCATCCTCGACCGGGCGGGACTGTCGGGAGCGCGGGCCGTCGTCTGCGCCGAGAGGACCGAGGTCCAGACCCTCGAGACCGCCCTGCTCATCAGCGAGACGCGTCCGGACATCCGGGTGGTCGTGCAGCTGGCCAACGCCGCCGTCGGTGCGGCCGTCACCCAGGTCACCGGTCCGGGCACCGTGCTCGACGTGGCCGCCCTGGCCGCACCCTCGATCGTCGAGGCGTGCCTCGGCAGCGACTCGTACCAGATCGAGCTCGGAGGGACGCGCTTCGTCACCTCGGAGGTCCCGGTGGAGCGGTATGCGTCGCTGCGGGCCCTGTTCGGGGCCCTTGCTCCCATCGCCGTGGTGCCGGCGGACGGCTCGCCGACCGTGGCCTGCCCCGGCCGGGACCTCATGGTGTCGGTCGGCGACAGGGTGACGGTGCTCGGCACCTACGAGGAGCTCGAGTCCGCCCACCTGGTGCCCAAGGCCGGTGACCACGACGGCTCGGGCCCGCACCCGCGGCGGAGGAACCGGGCGGGCGCGCTCCGGCGCGTCGGGTCGGTGCTGACCTCCGACGACAACGGCGCGCTCCGCGTCGCCATGGTGGCGGCGCTCGTGTTGGTCGTCGTGTCGACGATCGTCCTCCACGAGACCTACCGGCTCCAGGGGGGCGGCCACCTGCCCGTCCTCGCCTCTCTCTACTTCACCGTGGAGACCATCTCCACGGTGGGGTTCGGGGACTACTCCTTCTCGCACCAGTCGTCCGGTCTCGAGGTCTTCGGGATCGTCCTGATCGCCGCGGGCGCCATGCTGCTCACCGCGGTCTTCGCCCTCATCACCAACGTGCTCGTGTCGTGGCGGATCCAGCAGTCGCTCGGGCGCCAGCAACTCGTCGGACTGAAGGGGCACGTCGTCGTCATCGGGCTCGGCTCGGTGGGCATCCGGGTCCTCGAGGGGCTGCAGGCCGAGGGTCGCGACGTGGTGGTGGTGGAGCGCAACGAGAACAACCGGTTCCTCAACCAGGCCCGTGCCCTCGGCGCCCCGGTGCTCATCGCCGACTCGACCCAGCGCCAGACCCTGGAGGACGCCAACGTGGACACGGCGGCGGCGGTGGCCGTGCTCACCAGCGACGACCTGACCAACATCGAGACCGGTCTGGCCGTGCGCGACTTCCTCGGCGAGCGGTGGTGGAGCGTGCCCGTGGTGCTCCGGGTCTTCGACCGCGACCTCGGCAACACCGTCGAGCACCACTTCGACTTCCGCCACGTCCGGTCCACCTCGGCGCTGGCCGCCCCGCGCTTCGTCGGGGCCGCGCTCGGGCTCGACATCCTCGGGTCCTTCACCGTCGGCCGACAGCCGTTCCTGGTCGGCCGGCTGAGCGTCGCTCCGGGGCGTGGCCTCGACGGGTTGGCCATGGTCGACCTGCCGGCGCAGACCCGCGTGGTCGCCCTCAGCCGCGCCGCCGACGGGGGGCGGCTGGAGCACCCGCCCCGTCGTGGGACCCGCTTCGCTCCGGGCGATCAGGCCTATCTGCTCGGGCCCTACGAGGAGCTGCTGCGGGTGCTGCGCCACCAGCACGACGGCGATGTCGGGTCGCCGGTGTGACCGCTGGTCCCGTTCATCTCAAGAGCATCTGATGTTCGTGTTGCGTTCACGTCAGGTTTGCCGGACGTTCACCTCCGATCGTTACTGTCTCGGCGGAGCGCCAAATGCGTTCTGCATCCGGCTGGCACCAGACCGGGACGGCACCGAGCGGAGGTAAGACCACCAGTGGATTCAGACACGATCATCGGGACGAACCCCGGAGGACGGCGCAGGACGAGGCGGATCCTGGCCCTGGGACTGGCCAGCGCCGGTATCCTCCTGGCCGCCTGCAGCTCGTCATCCACACCCGCCACCACCACACTGCCCCCCGGGGGAAAGCTCTCCTCGAGCAACGCCGCCTACATCGCCGCCGACCTCAAGGCACCGGCCGGCACGCTGCAGGCGGCGGGCTCGACGTTCGTCCAGCCGTTCTTCACCAAGGCCTTCTTCACCTACACCTCGCTCAACTCGGGCCTCCAGGTGAACTACTCGGGCGTGGGTAGCGGCGCCGGCATCACCGACTTCGAGTCGGGGACGGTCGACTTCGCCGCCTCCGACGTCCCCATGTCGAGCTCCGACCTCGCCAAGGTGCCCGCCTCCTCCGGCCCGGTCATCCAGATCCCCGACACCCTGGGTGGTGTGACCGTCTCCTACAACCTCCCCGGCGTGACCACCCGGCTGAAGCTGGACGCCACCACCCTGGCCGGCATCTTCGACGGGACGATCAAGACGTGGAACGCCTCGCAGATCAAGTCGCTGAACCCGGGCGTCGACCTGCCGTCCAACCCGATCACCCCCGAGGTGCGGGCGGACAGCTCAGGCACGACGTACATCTTCACCAACTACCTGAGCGAGGCCGCCCCGTCGGCGTGGACGCTCGGGGCCAGCAAGACCATCAGCTGGCCGTCGTCCGCCGTCCAGACACCGAAGAACTCCGGTGTGGCCTCGTCCATCAAGTCGACCCCGTACTCCATCGGCTACGTCGAGCTGGCCTACGCCCTCCAGAACAACTTCACGTTCGCGGCCATCAAGAACGCCGCCGGCAACTACGTGGTGCCGTCGGCGGCCACGGTGGCCGCTGACGCCGATCAGAAGACGAGCGTGTCGCCGACCGACTTCTCCATCGTCAACCAGGGAGGCGCCACCAGCTACCCGATCTCGGGCTACAGCTGGGCGATCCTGTTGGAGAAGCAGACCAGTGCGACGACCGGCGCCCAGGTGGTCAAGGTCCTCGACTGGACCACCCACACCGGCGGTGGTCAGGACCTGGCGCCCGGGTTGGGCTACGTGATCCTTCCCCCGGCCGTCCAGAACCAGGCCCGGACGGCGCTGCTGACGGTGACGGGACCGAGCGGACAGGCCCTGTTGACGAAGTGAGTCGCCCGGGGCGCGTCGTCACGATGACCAGGGCCCGGCCGGCGACGTGAGCACCGTGGAAGCAGTCCCGAAGGGGGGTGGGAGACGGCACGGCCGTCTCTCGCTCCCCAACGGCGCGTACCGCGTCCTGCTGGCCGTGGTGGCGGCCATCTTCGTCGGGCTGGTGGCGTGGTTCCTGATCGCCATGATCACCCACGCCAAGCCGGCGTTCTCGACCCTCGGCTTCTCGTGGATCGTGCAGAAGACCTGGGACCCGTCCCACGGCAAGTACGGCCTGCTGCCGTTCATCCTCGGGACCATCGAGACCACCGCCATCGCCGTCGTCCTGGCCGTCCCCATCGGCCTGGGCACGGCCGTGGCCCTGGCCTATCTGGTGCCCCACCGGCTGCGACCGGGGCTGTCGACCATGGTCGAGCTGCTGGCCGCCGTGCCGAGCGTCGTCTACGGCCTGTGGGGCCTCATCGTGCTGGCCCCCCTGTGCCGCGAGTACCTCGAGCCCTTCCTCACCAGCGTGTTCGGGTGGACCGGCCTCTTCAACGGTCCCGACCAGGGGGTGGGCCTCCTGTTGGCCGGCATCATCCTGTTCGTCATGATCCTGCCCACGATGGTGGCCATCTCGCGTGACGTGCTGGCCGTCGTCCCCAACGAACAGGTCGAGGGGGCCATGGCCCTCGGCGCCACGCGCTGGCAGGTGCTGCGCAAGGTGGTCGTCCCCGGCGCCCGGACCGGCATCCTCGGGGCGTTCACCCTGGCCACCGGGCGGGCACTCGGCGAGACGGTGGCGGTGGCCCTCGTGATCGGCAACTCCCCGTTCATCGCCCACTCGCTCAAGTCCCCGGCGGCCACGATCCCGTCGCTCATCGTGAACAACTTCGGCGAGTCCACCGGGACCGAGCTGAGCGTGCTGTTCGGGGCCGGCCTGATCCTGTTGGTGATCGGGGTGTCGGTCAACGCCCTGGCCCGCGTACTGGTCCGCTCGACGACCCGCGAGAAGGCCGCCGGATCCGGTGTCGGCGCCGTCGCCTCGGTGGCGGTGGCCTGATGGCGACCACGCTCACCCTGGACGCCTCGTCCGACCCGATCCTCGAGCGCCGCCGGCGCATCCAGGAGGTGGCCGCCGCGTCGTTGTCCCGCCGCAAGGCGTACTCGAAGATCGGCATCGGCGTGTGCTGGGCCTTCCTCGGCATCGCCATCATCCCTCTGGTGGCCGTGGTGGCCTACGTGGTGGTCAAGGGACTGCCGGCCTGGAACGTCGACTTCTTCACCCACCCCACCTACCCGGAGGGGATCCCCGGCGGTGGGGTGAAGAACGCCATCATCGGCACGGTGGTGATCGGGGTGATCGCCACCGTCGTGACCGTGCCCATCGGCCTGCTGTGCGGGCTGTTCCTGGCCGAGTCGGACGGACCGATCGCCGGCGCCATCCGGTTCATGGCCGACGTCATGACCGGGGTGCCCTCCATCACCATCGGCATCTTCGGCTACATCGCCATCGTCCTCACCACCGGCCACTACAGCGGGCTGGCCGGCGCCTTCGCCATCGGGATCATCATGCTCCCGGTGATCATGCGGGCCGGCGAGACCGCCATCCGGGGCGTGCCCGGCCATCTCAACGAGGCGGCCATGGCCCTCGGGGCGCGCCGGGCCACCATCGCCCGTCGGGTGGTCGTCCCCGCCGCGCTGCCCGGGATCATCACGGGGGTGCTGCTGGCCGTGGCCCGGGGCCTCGGTGAGACGGCCCCGCTGCTCCTGACCATCTTCGGCAACCAGTACGTGCAGTGGAATCCCACGAAGCCCATGGACGCCCTGCCCTTCGTCATCTACACGAACAGCAGCCAGCCCTACGCCGATCTCCTCCAGATCGCCTGGGGGGCGGCCCTCCTCCTCATGGTGGTGGTGCTGGCACTCAGCATCGGCAGCCGTGTCCTAGCCTCTGTCCTGCAAAGGGAGAAACGATGATCGACCCGACCGCCGCCCCGTCCGTCGCAGGAGAGGTCTCCTTGAACACCGCCCAGGTCCTGCTCGACACGCCGACCGGCGAGCCGGTCATGCGCCTCAACGACGTGACGGTGGCGTTCGACGGGCGCAAGGCCGTCCGTGACGTCTCCTTCGACGTCCACCCGGGGGAGATCACCGCCCTCATCGGCCCGTCCGGGTCGGGCAAGACCACGCTGCTGCGGGCCCTCAACCGGATGCACGACACCGTGCGGTCGGCCAAGGTGACGGGCAACATCCTCCTCGGTGACCTCGACGTGAACGCCTCCTCGACCGACCCGACGCTCCTCCGCAGCCGGGTCGGCATGGTGTTCCAGCGTCCCAATCCGTTCCCCACCATGAGCATCTACGAGAACACGGTGGCCGGCCTCAAGTTCAACGGGGTCCGCAAGAAGGATCTCCTCGACGAGGCCGCCGAGTCCTCCCTCACCGCGGCGGCGCTCTGGGACAGCGTCCGTGACCGGCTGAAGTCGCATGCCAGCACCCTGTCCGGGGGCGAGCAGCAGCGGCTGTGCATCGCCCGCGCCCTGGCCGTGGAGCCCGAGGTGCTGTTGATGGACGAGCCGACCTCGGCGCTGGACCCGATCGCCACCAAGCGCATCGAGGAACTGGTCGGGGAGCTCAAGCACCGGGTGACCATCATCATCGTGACCCACAACATGCAACAGGCCATGCGGGTGTCCGACCGGTGCGCCTTCCTCCTGATGGGGGACGACAAGGCCGGCGAGCTCATCGAATTCGGCGCCACGGCCCGGCTGTTCAGCGAGCCCACCGATCCCCGGACCCTGGACTACGTGAACGGCCGGTTCGGCTGACGACCGCCGTCGCCGTCGGGTCGTCCGCGGCCAGCCGTCCCGCCGGAGGGCGCCCTACGGCACGGTGTCCCGGACCACCGGCCCCGCCGGGGTGCCGTCCGGGTCGATGCGGAAACCCACGCCGCGCACGGTGACGATGAAGCGGGGCTCCGCCGGGTCGGGCTCCAGCTTGGACCGGAGACGGTGCACGTGGGTGTCGAGGGTGCGGCTGTCGGACAGATAGCGGTCCGGCCACAGCAGGTCGATCAGCTCGTCGCGGGTCCGGACCCGCCGGCTCGGGGTCAACAGCACGGCCAGCAGGTCGAATTCGCGCCGCGACAGGTGGGTCATCACGCCGTCGACCGTGACCTCCCGGCGCACGAAGTCGACGGAGACCGCGCCGAATCCGGCGTCGGGGCGGAGTTCCTCCTCCGGCTCGGCGCCGGCCGCCATGCCCCAGGTGACCGCCGGGACCGGGGGCGGCACCCGGGGGGCGATCCGTCGCAGGATGGCGTGCATGCGCGCCACCAGCTCCCGGAGGTGGAAGGGCTTGGTCACGTAGCCGGCAGCGCCGAGCTCCAGGCCGAGGACGACGTCGAGCTCGGTGTCGATGGCACTGACCATGACGATGGGGACCGGGGCGATGGCCCGCATGCGGCGACAGACCTCGATCCCGTGCATGCCCGGGAGGAGGAGGTCGAGCAGGACGATGTCGGGCCGGTGGTCGCTGAACTGGCGGAGGGCGTCGATGCCGTCGGCCGCCGTGGCCACCTCGAAGCCCTCGTGGCTGAGGCCCGAGGTCAACGCCTCGCGGTAGGACTCCTCGTCCTCCACCACGAGCACGTGGATGCTGTCGTCAATGGTGTCCATGGGTGCGGATGACCTCCGCTGGGACTCTAGAAAGCCCAGGTGAACGGCAGAACATCCATCCGCGACCTGGCGATGATCGTTCGGTGAACGTTGTGAGTCAGTGCTCAATCCGCTCAATCCGTAGGGGTCCGCCCGCACGCCCTTCTACAGCCGGGGGAGGGCGGTGGTGGAGGACGGCGTCGGGCAGACCCCTACGGCTTGAACCGGTAGCCGATACCCCGCACGGTCAGGACGTGGGCCGGATCGCCGGGATCGGTCTCGATCTTCTTGCGGAGGCGCTTCACATGGGTGTCGAGGGTGCGGCTGTCGCCCTTGGTGCGGTCGCGCCAGATCTTCTCCATGCACTGCTTGCGGGTGACGACGTGCCCCGCTTCCGACACCAGCAGCGCCAGGAGGTCGAACTCCTTGCGCGAGAGCTCGACCTTCTTGCCGCGGACGGTGGTCTCCCGCAGGGAGACGTCGACGGTGACGGGGCCCATGGTGAACGTGCTGGTGGGGACGACCGCGGCCGTCCAGGGCGGGGCATGGCCCACACGCCGCAGGACCGCCCGGATCCTGGCGGTGAGCTCCCGTGGCCGCGGTGGCTTGGTGATGTGGTCGGCCGCCCCGGCCTCGAGCGCCAGCACGGCGTCGAGCTCGTCGTGCCGTGCCGTGATCATGATCACCGGGACCGGAGACAGTCCGGAGATCCGGCGGAAGACCGACAGCCCCTGCGAGTCCCCCAGCTGCATGTCCAACAGGACCAGTGAGGGATGGGTGGACAGGACCAAGGCGATCGCCTCCTCACCCCCGCCCGCAGCCACGACGTCGAATCCCTCGACGGACAGCGTGGCCGCCAACGACTCCCTCGAGTAGGCGTCGTCGTCGATGATCAGGATGGTGGGGTGCTCGAGGGGGGACAGCCCGCCATCGGCGACCTCGCGGAGAGCAACGGTCATCGGTCGACCACGGCCGCCCCGAACAGGGCGCGGACGGCGGGGCGGTGGCTGCGCCGCCGCGCCCGGGCTGCCGCCCCTCGGCTGGGCCCTCCCACCGGCGGTGCCGGTGGGGGTTGCGTTGCGGCGAGAGGTGGGGCGGGCCAGGCCCCTGGGCGCCGCGCCGACGAGGGGCTCGGTGCCCGTCGCCAGCCCACCGGGCACCCGGACCGTGATGTCGGGTGCCCGGGGTGTGAGCAACCGGAGTCATGGCTCGCTTTCATCCCACTTCACCCTACGAAGCCCAGGTGAACGAAATGCAATGCGCACGTCTCCAGAAGATGAATGGTGGGTAATCTTCTCCGGCGGGCGAGCGCGACCACGACGAGAGTGAGGCGGCATGGGTCCGAACGGACAGGGGACAGGGCCGCTGGTGGATCTCCCGGCGACCGACGAGTGGAGGGAGCTGGCCGACCAGTCGGCCGACCTGCAGCACCGGCACCTCCGTGACCTCTTCGCCGAGGATCCCGATCGTGGCGCCTCGATGTCCGTTGCGGCCGGGGATCTCTATCTCGACTATTCGAAGCACCGGATCGGCCCCGGGACGCTCCCGGCGCTGATGGCGGTGGCGCGGCGGGCCGGTGTCGAGGAGCGACGTGACGCCATGTTCGAGGGGCGCCACATCAACACCACCGAGGACAGGGCCGTCCTCCACGTGGCGCTGCGCCTGCCGCGCCACGCCCACCTCGAAGTGGACGGGCAGGACGTCGTGGGAGAGGTGCACCAGGTGCTCGACCGGATGGGAGGCGTGGCCACCGCCATCCGTACCGGCGAGTGGACCGGCGCCACCGGCCGACGCATCCGGGCCGTCGTCAACATCGGCATCGGCGGGTCCGACCTCGGACCGGCCATGGCCTACGAGGCGCTCCGGGACTACGCCACCGGGGAGCTCGAGTGCCGGTTCGTGTCCAACATCGACCCGGTGGACCTCTACAACAAGACGGTCGACCTCGACCCGGCCGAGACGCTGTTCGTCATCAGCTCGAAGACGTTCACCACGCTGGAGACGTTGACCAACGCATCAGCGGCACGACGGTGGCTGCTCGACGGCCTCGGGGCCGGGGACGACGCGGTGGCCAAGCACTTCGTCGCCGTCTCCACCAACGAGCCGGCGGTCAAGGAGTTCGGCATCGACCCGGCCAACATGTTCGGCTTCTGGGATTGGGTCGGAGGTCGCTACTCCTACGACTCGGCCATCGGCTTCTCCCTCATGGTCGCCATCGGACCGGCGGCGTTCGCCGACATGCTGGCCGGCTTCCACCTGATCGACGAGCACTTCCGCCACGAACCGCTCGAGACGAACATGCCGGCCATCCAGGGGATGCTCAACGTCTGGTACAACAACCTCTTCGGAGCCGAGACCCATGCCGTCCTCCCCTACAGCCAGCGCCTGGCCCGGTTCCCCGCCTATCTGCAGCAGCTGACCATGGAGTCCAACGGCAAGTCGGTCCGGCTCGACGGGAGCCCGGTGTGGGGACAGACCGGTGAGATCTTCTGGGGGGAGCCGGGCACCAACGGCCAGCACGCCTTCTACCAACTGATCCACCAGGGGACCAAGCTGATCCCCGCCGATTTCATCGGCTTCGCCCAGTCGACCCACGAGTCGGGCGAGCAACAGGACCTCCTGATGTCGAACTGCATCGCCCAGTCCAAGGTCCTCGCCTTCGGGCGGACGGCCGAGGAGGTGGCGGCGGAGGGGACCGATCCGGCGCTGGTTCCCCACAAGGTGATGCGGGGAAACCACCCGAGCTCCACCATCATCGCCCCGAAGCTCACCCCCTCGGTCCTCGGCCAGCTGGTCGCCCTCTACGAGCACACCGTGTTCACCGAGGGAGCGGTGTGGGGCATCGACTCCTTCGACCAGTGGGGTGTGGAACTGGGCAAGGTGATGGCCAAGCAGCTGGCCCCCGCCCTCACCAGTCCGACGCCTCCGGACCTGAGCGATCAGGACAGCTCCACGTCGACCCTGGTCCGCCGCTACCGGCGGCTGCGTGACCGTCCGGTCTGAGGTCAGGCGGAACTGGTCAGGCGGAACTGAGCGCCCTCCACAGGGACCGGTAGTTCGGGTAGGTGAGGCTGTCGGTGATGTAGCCGGCCCGCTCCAGCTCGGCGTGGAAGGCCGGCAGGTTGCGGAACGGGATCCCCATGTCCACATGGTGGGCCAGGTGCCACCCGGTGTTGTAGGGGACGAACCAGAACCGGGCGAGCAGCGACTGGCGCACGTTGTGGGTGGTGACCCGGCGGTCGGCACTCGCCTCGAGGCCCCCGTGCTCGGCGATCGCCCGCAGGCGGTTGATCACGCGCCACTGGGTCATCCACGGGAGCCACCACAGCAGCGGGTAGATCCACCACCGGCCGGTGGCCGCCCACATGACGGCCCACAGCACCACCTGCACGCCCAGGATGGACGCCGCCACCCGCCGGCTGGCCCCGTGCTTCAGTGCCCGGAACAGGGGGGTGAGGTTCTTCCAGCCCGAGATGCCGACCGCGTCACGGACCAGCCGCCGGGTGAGGGAGGCGCGGTCGCACCGGTAGCCACCGTAGAAGGCGATGTCCGGTTCGTTCGGGCCGAACTCCTGCTTGTGGTGGGCGAAGTGGCCCCGCCGGTAGATCGAGATCGGTGTCCACGTCGGGTAGGCGATGAGCCAGGTGCCCACCCAGTCGTTGATCCGCTTGTTGGTGAACAGGAGCTTGTGGGCGGACTCGTGCATGAGGATGGCGAACCGGGCGTACAGGGGGCCCATCAGGAGGAAGGCGGCCAGATAGGCGAGGGGGTTGCCGATCCGGACGGCGCCGCCGATCAGGAGGACGACCCAGAGCCACACCAGGGCCACGGACACGGCGTTGCGCCGGTCGTCGATCCGTCGGAGGTCACGACGGAGCTCCGGACGGGCCATGCCGTTCTCCAGCAGCCGGTCGGTCGGGAGCACGTCCGGCCGGGAGGTGGGATCGGCCACCATGGTGGTCACCATGGCGCTACATTACAGAAATCGGACAGATGATTCAAGAGGGTAAGGGCACGATGACCGCCCGGTCGGTCCTGGCCAGCGCACTCCTGGGCGAAGAGCCGCCGGAGCTCCCGGTGGCCCACCTGGTGCATCTGGCCGGTCTGTTCGGCATCAACGAGAACCGGTCCCGGGTCGCCCTCAGCCGCATGGTCGCCCACGGCGAGGCGACCACCGACGGGGCCGGCCGCTATCGGCTGACCGGCCATCTCCTCGAACGCCAGGACCGCCAGACCCTGAGCCGGCGGGGGGTGACGGGTCCATGGGGGGGCGGGTGGTGCATCGCCGTGGTGACCGCCACCGGCGCTGCGGCCGAGGACAGGTCGGCGCGGAGGAAGCGGCTCGGCCGGGCCCGGCTCGCCGAGCAGCGCGAGGGCGTGTGGGTGCGTCCGGACAACATCCCCCTGGTCCCCGACCCGGCAGACGACGACGGTGTGTCCCTGTTCCGTGGCACGCCCGACGGTGATCCGGCCGGCCTGGCCGGCCGGCTGTGGGATCTCGAGGGCTGGGCGGCGGCGGCCCGCCACCTCATGGGCCTGCTCGAGGTGTCCCGCCCCGGCGCGCCGGCCGATCTCGCCGACGGGTTCGTGCTCTCGGCGTCGGTGCTCCGCCATCTCCAGGCCGACCCCCTCCTGCCCGAGGAGCTCCTACCGGCCGACTGGCCGGGACGTGCGCTCCGTCGTCGTTACGAGGTCTGGGACCGGGGCTACCGACAGGTGCTCCGGTCGTGGAGCCGCGGTGCCGGCGACCGATCGCGGCCAGAAAACCCGCGGCCGACGGGACGGATGAGCAGGGGGAGGGACGGGGACCGGTCGTAGGATCGCCGGGCCGGAGCTGCAGGTGCCGGCCACCGACGAGCCTGGAGGGACCATGACCCAACCGACCGAACGGACCGAGGCGGGCAGCGGTGCCCCGTTCGTCGGCCGCGTGGCGCTCATCACCGGTGCCGCCCGCGGCCAGGGGAGGAGCCACGCAAAGGAGCTGGCCCGCCTGGGCGCCGACGTGGCCGTCACCGACCTGTGCCGTGACCTCGACAGCGTCGGCTACCCGTTGTCGAGGCCCGACGACCTGGCGGAGACCGTGCGCCTGGTCGAGGAGCAGGGCCGCCGGTGCCTGTCGGCGGTGGCCGATGTGCGCGACCTCGAGGCCATGGTCGAGTTGGCGGACGGCGTGCGATCGGAGCTCGGCTCGCTGGACATCCTCGTCGCCAACGCGGGGATCTCCACGCTCGGGTCGATCTGCACCATGGACGCCGCCCAGTGGAGCGAGACCATCGACACCAACCTGACCGGCGTGTTCAATGCCATGCGCGCCTGCGCCCCCCACATGCGCCGGCAGCGCTGGGGTCGCATCATCGGCATCTCCTCGATGATGGGACGGTCTTCGAACCCGGGTATCCCCGCCTACGTGGCGTCGAAGTGGGGGGTGATCGGCCTGTGCAAGTCGGTCGCCTACGAGCTGGCCGGCTTCGGGGTGACGGTGAACGCCATCGCTCCGGGGAACGTCTCCACCCCGATGATCCACAACGACGTGCTCTACGGGCTGATGCGGCCCGATCTCGACCATCCCACCCGTGAGGACGTCGCACCGGGCATGGCCGCCCTGCACGTGCAGCCGGTGCCGTGGATCGAGCCGGAGGACATCACGGCCGCCGTGGTGTACCTGGCGTCCGAGGCGGCGCGCTACGTGACGGGGTCGGTCATCGACGTCGACGCCGGCGCCTCGGCCAGGTTCACCGGCTGACCGGCTGACCGGCTGACCGGCTGACCGGCTGACCGGCTGACCGGCTCTACTGGCTGGTCATCGCCGCACGTTCCGCCGCCTCGGCCTGGGCGGCGTCCGCCTGGCGCGACTGGCGGAGCAGGGTGATGTCGAGCCGGTCGAGCACCCCCTCGAAGGGGAAGGGTGCGGCATACCGCTCACTGACGGGCGAGCCGTGGTCGTAACCGACACTCGGGCCGACGCTGGACATGATGGTCATGGCGAACGGAATCGACAGGGAGCCGGCCGGCACGTCGTCGAGGACGAGCGTCGCCTCCCCGCCCGGCCCGATGCGGCGGAACCGGACCCCCACCACGGAAGGACCCTCGGGGACGGGGCCGTCCGACGTGACCACGTGGTGGTCACCGAAGCAGTTGTAGTCGAAGACGAGATGGTCGTCCTCGACGAACAGGGTCAGCCCTGAGTTCTCCGTGCCCGAGGCGTAGAGCACGCCGGACGCCCCCCGGGGCCGGTCGATGGTGGCCGACAGGTCCCAGCCCCGGCCGCCGAGCGAGGGCGCCACCTGGGCGGGCAACGGTGACAGGGGCGGGAAGTAGGTGTAGTGGCGGCTCGGCGGATGGGGGGAGTGCTCACGGTACCGGGTGGCGAACAGCTCGATGGTCCGGTCGTCGAGGGGCAGGACGCCCTGCTCCTCGGCCTCGGACCACCACAGCTCGATGAGCTCGGCGACCCTCTCGGGCATCGACGCAGCGAGGTCGTCGCACTCCGAGCGGTCCTCGTCGAGGTGGTAGAGCTCCCAGCGGTCCTCGTCGAAGGGCACCCCCGGCTGGTGGTGGGTGACGGCCTTCCACCCGTCGGCGTAGATGCCGCGGTGGCCCATCATCTCGTAGTACTGGACCCGCTTGTGGCTCGCCGCACCGGGATCGTCGAAGGTGTAGGTCAGCGGCACCCCGGAGATGGGCATCTGCTCCAACCCGCGGTAGACGGACGGGGCCTCGACGCCCAGGGCCTCGTAGATGGTGGGGGCGATGTCGTTCACGTGGTGGAACTGGTCGCGCCGACCACCCCGGTCGGTGATCCGGTCGGGCCAGTGGACGATCAGGGGCACGTGCACGCCGCCCTCGTGGGTGTTCTGCTTGTACCACTTGAACGGCGTGTTGCCGGCCTGGGCCCAACCCCAGGGGTAGTTGGCGTGGCTGTGGGGCCCGCCGATGTCGTCGAGCCGCTGGACCGCCTCGTCGGGCGTCTCCATCAGGAAATTGAAGTACTTCATCTCGTGCATGACGCCGAACGGACCGCCCTCCTGGCTCGCCCCGTTGTCGGAGAGCAGGAGGAAGAGGGTGTTGTCGAGCTGTCCCAGGTGCTCGAGGGCGGCGACGAAGCGGCCGATCTGCTCGTCGGTGTGCTCGAGGAAGGCGGCGAACGCCTCCTGCAGGCGGGCGGCCAGCAGCTTCTGGTTCTCCGGCAGGGTGTCCCACGGCTCGACCCCGGGATTCCGCGGTGCGAGTGCGGTGTCGGGGGGGAGGAGCCCCAGCTCGAGCTGCCGGGCGAACCAACGCTCCCGGGCGACGTCCCAGCCCTCGTCGAAGCGGCCCCGGTACTTCTCGAGGTACGGGGCGGGGGCCTGGTGGGGGGCGTGCGTGGCACCGAACGCCAGGTAGGCGAAGAAGGGCCGGTCGGGGCGGATCGAGGTGGTGTCGTGGATGAACCCGATGGCGTGGTCGACCAGGTCCTCGCTCAGGTGATAGCCCTCCTCGGCCGTGGCCGGGGGTTCGACGGCGTGGTTGTCGTAGACCAGCTCGGGATGGAACTGGTCGGTCTCGCCCTCCAGGAAGCCGTAGAAGCGGTCGAAGCCGCGCTGGAGGGGCCACTGGTCGTAGGGCCCGGCCGCCGAGGCGTCCTCCATGGCGCAGAGGTGCCACTTGCCGACGGCGAAGGTGGCGTAGCCCTCGTCACGGAGCACCTCGGCCACCGTGGTGGCGTGCCGGCTGATGGATCCCCGCATGTGGGGATAGCCGCTGTCGAAGTTGGCCACGGAGCGCATCCCCACGCTGTGGTGGTTCCGGCCGGTCAGCAGGGCCGCCCTGGTGGGTGAGCAGAGCGGGGTCACGTGGAAGTTCGTGTACTGCAGGCCGCCGGCGGCCAACCGGTCGATGTTGGGGGTGGCGAGGTCGGAGCCGTAGCAGCCGAAGTGCGAGAAGCCGGTGTCGTCGAGCAGGACGACCACGACGTTGGGGGCGTCCTCGCCGGGGTGCGGTGGTGTGGGCCACCACGGTGTCGACTCGGCCTGGGTCCGCTTGATCTCGCCTTCGAACGTCTCGTGGTTCTGCATGCACGGTCCTTGCTGGGAGTGGAAACGGTCGGGCCTGCCGAGCGGGAGCAACTAGTGGCATATGGTATGTCATTACCCACGGTCCGACGCCGGCGCCTCCCGGGGTGACGGCCGGGTCGGGCCGGGCGAGGGACCGTGTCGGCCTGCGCTCCCGGTGGGAATTCCTGACAGACGCTACATTCGGGGACTTCCGCTCGGGGATGTGAAGCGTCGGTCCATGGAGGGGTGCTTCGACGATGGCTGACAATGCACGGTTTCCCTGGCCCAATCCGGATGCCTCCGCGGTGGCCGTCCCGGCGCCGGGGGCCGGCCGCGGCTACTGGGCCGGCAGTCCGAGTGCCGTCCTGGACGACGACGGCACCTTCTGGCTCGCCTACCGGTTGCGCCGCCCGGTCGGCGCCGGGAGGGGCTACGCCAACGTCGTGGCCCGTTCGGCCGACGGCGAGCGGTTCGAGACGGTGTCGGTACTGGGGAGGGAGCGCTTCGACTGCGACTCGCTCGAGCGGCCGGCGCTGGTCAAGCGGCCCGACGGCGCCTGGCGGCTGTACGTCAGCTGCGCCACGCCCGACAGCAAGCACTGGCGGGTCGATGCGGTCGATGCGCCGGATCCGTCCGGGTTCGATCCGGCGGCGGCCAGGACGGTCCTGCCGGGCGACGACACCGTGGCGGTCAAGGACCCCGTGGTCAAGGTGATCGGGGGGCGCTGGCACATGTGGCTGTGCTGCCATCCGCTCGACCAGCGTGACGAGACGGACCGGATGGCCACCCACTACTGCTCCAGCGGTGACGGACTCGAGTGGACCGACCACGGCACCGCCCTGGCCGGAACACCGGGCCGCTGGGACGGGAGGGGCGCCCGGGTCGCCGACGTCGTCCACGACGGCGGACGCTGGCTCGCCTACTACGACGGGCGCGCCACCCGGGAGGAGAACGCCGAGGAGCGGACCGGGGTGGCGGAGGGTGATGCGCCGGACCTTCTCCTGTCCCGGGGCGAGCCGATCGGGGCTGCGCCCGGGGGCCGGGGCTCACTGCGCTACGTCTCGGCCGTCGCCCTCCCCGGGGGAGGCACCCGCCTCTACTACGAGACGAGTCGCCTCGACGGGGCCCACGACTTGCGCACGGAGTACGTCCCCCCCTCGCGGTAGGTCTTCCACGTGTCGAGGTTCCAACCCGTCTCCTGCTCGACGAGCGCGATGTCGTCGGCGAAGTAGTCGATGAGGCTGGCCCGTTCGTCGGGCTGGAGCTCGGGGCGGTGTTGCGGTGTCCGCTGGATGAGCCACTGGAGGGGCATGCTGGCCTTGCGCCAGACCTGGGGCGGGAAGTGGCTCCCGACCGAGGCGCCGTGGCGGAAGACGGCGCTGAGGAGCCTGGTGTAGGGGGTCGGGGGCACGTAACCGCCCACGTTCCTGGCCGGCACCTCGGTGACCACGCCCTCGTCCACGCCCAAGAAGCGCATCACCAGGTCGAGTGTGGTGGCGGGCTCCTCGACGAGGGACAGGTAGCGGATGATGTGGACCTGCTCGCGGGGGAACAGGGTGAGCAGGTGCTCCAGCTGCCGGCCGTAGAGCCCGGTCTCGAGGTAGCGCCAGAAGGGCGCCCATCCCGCCTCGCGCCGACGGGGCTCCTCGGCACAGGCCTCGAGGAAGTCGCCGATCGGCTCGAGTCCGTCCGCCCAGAGATGGGCCCAGTTGGAGTAGGCGCGATCCACCGGGTCGCGGAGGATGACGATGAGCCGGGCGCCGGGCACCACCGCACGGATCCGCTCCTGGGCGGCGAAGTCGGACAGGTAGAACGGTGTGCTCTCGCCCCGGCGCGTACCGGCCGGGGCGGCGTCGAACAACCGCTCGTACTCGTCCGGCCGCCAGATCCACTCGCGGTAGCTGTGGGCGTCTCCCGGCCCACCGTGGTCGGGTGGCGGCCCGTCGCACAGGAAGAACTTCGGCTCTTTGACCGGCGACAGGTACAGCTGCGGGTGCTGGGCCAGGGCGGCGTGCAGCGCGGTGGTGCCCGCCTTGGGAGCGCCGATCACGAAGAAGTCCGGTAACGCCACCGAGCCATCCTATTCTACCTAATCGACCGGAGAACGAGAGTCGTCCCTGGTGGGCGTCCATCGCACTCCGGACACCCGGGTCGGCCACCCTCTCCGGGGCCGGCACCGTCAAGCTCCCGGGCCGCCGTGCCGATGGTCGAGAGGTCGGGCCCGCGCCGTCAGGACGGGCAAGAGGCGGGAGGCGGGAACGTGCGAATCGACCAGAGGACGGGGTGGTGGCTGGCGCCCGACGGCAGCTGGTATCCACCGGAGTTGCATCCCGGGCACGCCGGAGGGGACGCCAGCCACGAGGGTGCGGTGGCCACCCTGGTCCGCCCGATGGGCCCCCGGTCACGGTTCGAGCGCCTCCCCGCCGGGGGCCGATGTGTCAACTGTGCGGCGCCCATCCGCCCCCTCGACGAGGCCTGGAGGGACCCGGACGGCGACCAGCTGCTCTGTGCCACCTGTTGGCCCGCCCTGGTCGTCTCCGGGCGTTCGGTGCCGGAGTCGCCGATGGTCGACCTCACGGCGGGTGAGCCGGGTTGGCGACCGGGAGCGGTGGGCGAGTACCTCGTGTCGATCCGTCTCCACCGCGACCTCGGCGACCGGGCCGTGATCCTCGGCAATCGCCGGGTGCCCGGCAGCGACGCCACGATCGCCAACGTGGTGGTGGCGTCGTCGGGGGTGTGGGCCGTCGACGCCAAGAAGACGAGCGGCCTCGTCGAGTACCACGGGATCGCCGGTCGGGACGACGGAGACGGACGGCTGCTGATCGGGGGCCACGACCGGACGGCGATGGTCGAGCGGGTACTCGAGCACGTGGCCCCGGTGACCGACGCGGTTGCCGACCCCAGGGTCCCGGTGCACGGGGCCCTGGCCATCGTCGAGGGGAACTGGGGTGGGCCGGGCCGCATGCTCGGCCGGCGGCCCTGTTGTCATCGGGGCGCCTGGGTCCTGTGGCCCGCCGCGCTCCTGGTGAAGGTGGGGGAACCGGGGCCGCTCTCCGCCGATCACGTCCTCGCCATCGGCGCCAGACTCGATCGCGCCCTGCCGCCCCGAGCGCTGCACCGGGGAGCCCGCCGCTCCCCGGTGCCGCTGTGGGCCACCCCGACCTGACGAGCCCGGAGGCTCCGGACCCCATGGTCTGGGATCCTCGTCGAGATACCCGAATCCGCCGCCCGGTGCCGAACAGTATGCGAAATCCGTGGCCTCAATGCAACTGTCGATTGCAATGACCGGCCTGGCCTGGGCTCCGGCCGGGGCGCCGGTGGCGAATTGGGTCGAAAATCGCTCGGTCGGACGGTCCCGCGGCAACGGATTCCGGAGGTGGGGTGGGGATGGGTCGACCCCGCTGTGGGGCACACTGAACGGGTGTGGTCACGACGTTGAGCAGGGACGAGGTGGGCAAGAACAGCCGGAACCGGCAGCCCAAGCAGAGCCGTGAGGAGATCCGGGCCCTGCTGGTGGAGGCTGGTCGCTCGATCCTCCGCGAGGAGGGCATGGGCACCGGTGCCGAGACCCTCACCTTCAAGCGGGTGTTCCAGCGCGTCGAGCAGGAGACGGGCCTCCGCCTGACCAACGCGTCGGTGATCAAGCGGGTCTGGGACAACCAGGCCGACTACCAGACCGACGTGCTCGTGGCCATCGCCGCCGACGAGGGCGTGAGCGAGTTCGACCAGACGCTGGCGGCGCTGGACGGAGTGTTCGCCGACATGGACCTGTCCACGCCCGAGGCCCGGTGGGCCACCCTGCGGGAGGTCTGCCGGGTGGGAGGGGAGGCCAACATGGTGGCGCTCCTGGAATCGGCCAATTGGCCGTCGTGGATCGCGGTGTGGACGCTCGGTGTGGCCGGCGACCCCCCGGTCCGCCAGCGGATCGACGAAGCCCTGCTCGACGGCTACCAGTCGTTCAACGGGCATTTCGAGCGGGCGTACCTGGCCCTCGCCGGTCTGCTGGGGTTCCGGTTGCGGTCGAACTTCACCATGCGGCAGTTCACCATCTCGGTCGGGGCGCTGGCCGAGGGGTGCGCCCTGCGCGGGCGGGTCGACGCCGAGAGCATGAACGGCATCGAGCGGATGACCGGGCCGGACGGCGGGACCCAGGAGTGGACCCTGTTCGGGATCAGCCTCGAGGCGCTCACCCACCAGTTCTTCGAGATCGATCCCGACGCCGTGGGCTGAACGCGCCGGCCGCCGCCGTCCCCGGCCGGCGACCTCAGTGCAGCCGGGCCACCGCCAGCGCCGCGGCGAGCGAGATGATGCCCCAGGACATGGCCCGGAGGGCCTGCTCGAGCGGTCCGAGGAGGAGATCGCGGTCGACGGGCAACTCGCTCCCGTCGGTCAGCGAGATCGTCCCGGTGACGCCGCGGGTCCGGCGACGGACGAGTCGGGCGGGCGTGCTCAAGGTGCGCTGGACCACGGTGAGGAAGAAGGCCCCGCAGGCGGCGATGACGGGGGCGACGGCCAGCCGGCCCGTCTGGGCCACGTAGGCGGTGAGCACGGGGAACGCGCCCCAGCTGGCGGCGAGGCCGACGGTGTTGTGGAGCAGCCCGCCGAACAGCTCGAAGTTGTAGGCGACGACCAGCACCGGTCCGACCACGATGAAGGGGACGAGCGCGGGACCGACCTCGACGATGCCGGCGATGCCGAGGGCGACGGCACCGGCCAGCCCGACGACGGAGACGGCGACGAGCGCCCCGCTCGGGATCCGGGTGCGGAGCGGCCTCCCGTTGAGCTCGTCGAGGGCGTGGGCCGCCAGTCCGACGGCGAAGAAGAAGGCCAGCAGGGTGGCGACCAGGCGGGTGATGCTGACCACCGGTGCCAGGCAGGCCCCGATGACCACGTAGGCGAGGTGCCACGCCGTGTACGGCGGGTGCAGCAGGGTCCACCAGTCGCGCCAGCCGCCGGACCGGGCGGCGTAGTAGGCGGGGCGGGGATCCTCGGGCCCCTCACCGGTCGCCGGCCGCTCATCCACCGGCCCGCCGACCCCACATCACCAGTCCGCCTCCGAGGCTCATCCGGCGAAGACCGACATCGACGAAGCCGGCCCGCTCCCAGGCGCGCACCGTCCAGTCCACCGGGTACCTCCGGTAGTGGCCGGTGATGTTGGGGCCGAGGAAGCGACCGACGTCGAACCAGGCGCGGCCGCCGGTCACGAGCCCGCCGACCGGGAGCACGAGGCGCGTGTACCCCCACCACCACCACCGCCAGAACCGGCTCGTGGGCACGAGGAACTCGAGGCTGGCGACGGCGCCGCCCGGTCTCACCACACGGGCCAGCTCGGCCAGGGTGGCCTGGGGATCGGCCACGTAGCGCAGGAGGTAGGTGAAGGTGAGGGCGTCGAAGGCCCGGTCGGGGAACGGGAGCTGCTCGGCCCGGCCGGACACGAGCCGGATCCGGTCGGCGAGACCGCTCCCCTCCACGTTCGACCGTCCCTGGAGGAGCATCTCCGGGGTCAGGTCGATGCCGACCACCTCGGCGGTCGTCCGGTCGGCGAGCTGGAGGGCGACACCGGCCGGCCCGGTGGCCACGTCCAGCACCCGGTCCGGCCACTCGGGGACGATGTGCCCCACCATCGCCCGCCGCCACCGGCCGTCCTGGCCGAGGGACAACAGGGCGGCGAGCCGGTCGTAGCGCTCCGGAAGCGGGGTGAACAGGCGCTGGGCGAACCGGTTGGGGTCGTCCGCGTCCGGTTGCTCCATGGTCCCTCCTCAGGTGCCAGGATCTCACCGTAGGCGTTCGGCGCCCGGGAGGAGTCGTGTGACGACGAGACACGTTGACGTCCTGGTGGTCGGCGCCGGTCCGGCGGGAAGTATCGCCGCCCTGGTGCTGGCGCGGGCCGGCGCCTCGGTGGCCCTCCTCGACAAGGCGCGCTTCCCGCGGGACAAGGCGTGCGGCGACCTGGTCGGCCCCCGCGGGCTCCGCCTCCTCGACGAGGTGGGCGTGGCCGAGCCTCCCGGACTCGACGTCGGCGACATGGCGGTGGTGGGTCCGACCGGGCGGCGGGTGTTGCTCCCCTCCTTCGACGGCGTGGACTATCCGGGCCGGGCCAGGGCCGTCACCCGGGCGGTCCTCGACGACGCGTTGCGGGCCGCCGCGGTCGACGCCGGCGCCACCGCCCACGAGGGCCGGGCCGACGAGCCCCTGTGGTGCGACGGCGAGCTCGCCGGGTTCGCCGTGGCCGCGACGGGGCGGGAGGGTCCGGGCCGCGGTGCCATCGAGGACCGGGGACGGCTCCGGCTGACGGCCGACTTCGTCGTCGGTGCCGACGGGGCGACGAGCCGGGTGGCCGAGCGTGCCGGGTTGGTGGACGCCTCGCGCGTGCTCTGGGGCTTCGCCGTCCGCTCGTACCTCGACCAGCCAGTGGACCTGCCGGTGATCGCCCTGTGGGAGGAGCGGCCGTGGCAGGCGTTCCCCGGGTACGGATGGATCTTCCCGGGACCGGACGGAGGGGCCAACGTGGGTCTCGGTATCGGCACCCTCGCCGACCGGTCCGCCGGAGCGCGGGCGGTGCGGGCGCTCCCGGCGTTCCTGGACCGCTTGGTGGAGCTCGACCTGCTCGTCCGCCCGCCCGGGCCGGTCCCGGCCCGGCTGGGGGGATGGCTCAAGATGGGCATGGTCGGCACGATCCCGGCGGCCGGTCGCGTCCTGCTGGTGGGGGACGCGGCCGGTCTCGTGAACCCCTTGCAGGGGGAGGGCATCGCCCAGGCCATGGCCAGTGGCCGCGCCGCCGCCGAGTCGATCGTCGGCTCCCCGGGCCGGGTCGCCGCGGCCTACCGCGACCGTCTGGCCCACGCCCATCTGCCCTACCAGCGGGTGGCGGCGGCCGGCCACGTCGCCCTCGTCGGCCGGCCCCGCGCCGTCTCGGCAGTCGGCCGCCTGATCACCGCGCCGCCCCTCGCCGGGAGGGTGGCCGGCGGGTGGGGGATCTTCTGGAACGAGCTGCTCGACGGGGCAAGGCCCGGGAGCGCGCGTCGCGTGGCCGCCGCGTCGACCCGCCTGGGCGCGGTGGCCAGCTCGCGGACCGGGGTGGCGGAGTGGTTCGCGTCCACCTTCGAGGGGTCCCCGCCCCCGGCACGGGGGACCGGGACCGCGGAGCCGGTGCCGACCGACGGTCGGGTGACCGCCGGCCGGAACCACTGACGGCCGGCACCACTGAACAGAGCGGCGCCCGGCGCGCCCGGTGAGGCAGTATGCAGTCCCACCTGAGCACGGCCGCCACCGGGCCGGGCCCGGCGAGCGATCAGGAGGACGTCATGGAAACTCCAGCCTTCCAGGGTGTGATCGGCGACGACTGGCGCGAGTCGACACCGTGGTGGCCCGAGCAGCCGATCCCGCCGGCCGGCGCCCCCAACGTGGTCCTGGTCGTCCTCGACGACGTCGGCTTCGCCCAGTTGGGCTGCTACGGGTCGGACATCGCCACCCCCACGATCGACCGACTGGCGGGAGAGGGCGTGCGGCTGACCAACTTCCACACCACGGCCCTGTGCTCCCCGACCCGCGCCTGCCTGCTCACCGGGCGCAACCACCACCGGAACGGACTGGGGAGGGTGGCCGACCTGGCCGTCGGGTTCCCCGGGTACAACGGGGAGGTCCCCAAGGAGAACGGCTTCCTCTCCGAGATCCTCCGCCAGCGGGGGTATGCCACCTACGCCGTGGGCAAGTGGCACCTCACGCCGGACGACGAGACCAACATGGCCGCGCCCCGGCACAGCTGGCCGACGTCCCGCGGCTTCGACCGCTGGTACGGGTTCCACGGCGGGGAGACCCACCAGTTCGTGCCGGCGCTCTACCACGACAACCACTCGGTCCGCCCGCCTCGCTCGGTCGAGGACGGCTACCACCTGAGCGCCGACCTCGCCGACCGCGCCATCGCCCAGCTGGCCGACCTGCGGGCGGTGGACGTGGACCGGCGCTTCTTCCTGTACTTCGCCACCGGGGCCTGCCACTCGCCGCACCACGCACCACGGGAGTGGATCGAGCGCTACGAGGGCCGGTTCGACAAGGGGTGGGACCAGTGGCGTGAGGAGATCTTCGCCCGCCAGCTCGAGGCCGGCCTGTTCCCGCCGGGCACCGAGATGGCACCCCGGCCGCCCTGGGTCCCGGCCTGGAGCGAGCTGCCCGAGTCCGAGCGCGCGGTGGCGGCTCGGTTCATGGAGTGCTTCGCCGCCTTCCTCTCCTACACCGACGACCAGCTGGCCCGTCTGCTCGACTTCCTCGAACGCACCGGCGACCTCGAGGACACGCTGGTGATCCTGGTGTCGGACAACGGTGCCAGCTCGGAGGGGGGGCCGACCGGCTCGATCAACGACAACCGCCTGCAGAATTTCGATCCGGCCGGTCCCGACGAGCTGGCCCGCCGCGTCGACGAGCTCGGTGGGCCCGCCGCCCACAACAACTATCCGTGGGGGTGGACGATGGCCGGGAACACCCCCTTCAAGCGGTGGAAGCGCGAGGTCCACGAAGGCGGGGTGGCCGACCCCTGCATCGTGAGCTGGCCGGCCCGCATCAGCGGTGGAGGGTTGCGCCACCAATTCGCCCACGCCGTCGACGTCCTCCCCACCGTGTTGGAGCTGGCCGGGATCGAACGCCCCGAAACCATCGAGTACGTGCCCCAGACCCGCATCGACGGCATCAGCTTCGCCTCGTTGCTCGGGGCCGACGGCGCTGACGCACCGGCCGCCAGGACCACCCAGCACTTCGAGATGTTCGGGAGCAGGGCCATCTACCACGACGGGTGGAAGGCGGTGACCTTCAAGCCGATCGGGCCTCTGTACAACGACGGCATCAACTGGAACGCCCCCTTCAGCGAGGACCGGTGGGAGCTCTACCACGTCGCCGTCGATCCGACCGAGCTCCACGACCTGGCCGCCGACGAGCCCGGACGCCTGGCCGACATGATCGACCGCTGGTGGGTCGAGGCCCGGGCCAACCAGGTGCTCCCGTTGGACAACCGGGTCCTCCACACCCTGGTCCACCCCAAGCCCGACCGTCGGGCGCCGCGGCTCAGCACCACCTACTACCCCGGGACCTCCCCGGTGCCCGAGACGGTGGCCGCCAACGTGAAGAACCGGAGCCATGTCATCGACGTCGACGTCACCATCCCGTCCGGCGCGCCCGCCGAGGGGGTCCTGTTGGCGCAGGGCTCGGTCCTCGGGGGCTTCTCCCTGCACCTCGACGGTGGACGGTTGCGCTACGTCCACAACCTCTACGGCAAGGAGCGGCACGTGGTGACGGCCGAGGAGACCGTCGGCGCCGGTCGCCACCGGCTGACCTTCCGGTTCGACCGCCTCGAGCCGGTGGGTGGCCGGGCGGTCCTCGAGGTCGACGGGCAACTCGTCGGGGAAGGGGTGATTCCGGTGTTCACGGTGGCCGCGTTCAGCGCCACCGGCGCCGGGATGACCTGTGGCTACGAGGTGGGCCCGGCCGTGGGCGAGGGCTACCGGGCGCCGTTCCCCTGCACGGCGGATATCCATTCGGCGACGGTCACGCTCAGCGAGCACGTGCCGGTCAACCCGCTGGTCGAGTTCGAGCGGATCATGGCCGAGCAGTAGGGGGCCCCGGTCCGGGATTTCCCGCTCCGTGCCTGGTGGGGAGGGCCGTGGTCATCCCGGCGTGTTTCCTTATCGGATTCATAGGATTCGTTGAACGGCGCCTTAGGTGGACAGGGTCGAATAGGTCCGTGACAATTTCCCTCGAAGCACGTGGAACCGGAAGGTAGATGGATATGAGCGATACCTGGCACCCGTCGAACGAAGAGGACGCCTCCCGCCCCGCCCCGCCCCCGCCCCCGCCGCCCCCGGCCGCCGACGGCGGCCTGCCGACGCCGCCCAGCGGCTCGGCCATCCCACTGCCGCCCGCCAACTCCGGCCACGGTGCGCTCTACCCGCACCCTGGGCTGCACCGCGACCTTCCCCCCACCGGGCCGAGCCCCGTCGTGGGCTCCGGGTCCCCGACGCCGCCCGCCGGCGTGTGGGCGCCTCCGGCCGGCGCCGGCTGGATGCCGGGCGGGACGCCTCCCCCCGGTGGCGCATGGCCACCCCCCGGCTACGCCTATCCGGCACCCCCGGTCTACACGCCGAAGAAGCGGACGGGCCTGGTGGCCGCCGTGGCCGCCGGTGTGCTCGTCGTCGCCGTGCTCGCCGGCGCCGGAGTGGGCCACGCGGTGTGGCCGGTCCAGACCACGGCCAGCACCGCCGTGAGCCCCTCGGGCTCGTCCGGCTCGGGCTCGTCCGGCTCGGGGTCGTCCGGCGGCTCGTCGAGCGGCTCGGGCTTTCCGTTCGGCGGCGGCTCGTCGAGCGGCAACTCCTCCTCGGGGTCAGGCTCGACGGGCAACACGTCCACCGGCGCCGGCGCCCCCTCGGACATCTCGGCGATCGCCACCAAGGTGGATCCGGCACTCGTGGACATCAACACCAACCTCAGCTACGAGGACGAGCAGGCGGCCGGCACCGGCATGGTGCTCACGTCGGACGGTGAGATCCTCACCAACAACCACGTCATCGACGGCGCCACCAGCATCAGCGTCACCGACGTCGGCAACGGCAAGACCTACACCGGCAAGGTGGTCGGCTACGACCGCACCGGCGACGTCGCCGTGGTGCAGCTGACCGGGGCCAGCGGCCTGCAGACGGTGTCCACCACGACGAGCTCCTCGGTGGGCGAGGCCGTGGTGGGCGTGGGCAACGCCGGCGGTACCGGTGGAACCCCCAGCACGGCGGGGGGCTCGGTGGTCGCCCTCAACCAGTCGATCACCGCCAGCGACGACAGCGGGGGCAACTCCGAGAACCTCAACGGCCTCATCGAGACCAACGCCGGCATCGAGCCCGGTGACTCCGGGGGCGCGCTGGTGAACTCGTCGAGCCAGGTCATCGGCATGGACACCGCGGCCTCGAGTGGCTCGTCGTTCCAGGACTCGGGCACCCAGGCCTACGCCATCCCGATCGCCACCGCCCTCTCGATCGCCAAGCAGATCGAGGCGGGCAACTCGTCATCGACCATCCACATCGGTGCGACAGGGTTCCTCGGGGTCAGTGTCCAGGCATCGGACGCCGGCAGCAGCAGCGGCGGCAGCGGCAACAGCGGCGGTGGCGACAGCGGTGGCTTCGGGTTCGGGAACTCGGGCAGCGGCTCGTCGGCGAGCGGCAGCTCGACCACCGGCGCGGTCGTCGAGGGGACCCTCGCCGGATCACCGTCGGCCCAGGCCGGCCTGGCGCAGGGCGACGTGATCACCGGCCTCAACGGGAAGTCGGTCACCTCGTCGACCGACCTGAGCAACCTCCTCGAGCCCGAGCATCCCGGTGACACGGTCCAGCTGCAGTGGACCGACACCTCTGGGCAGACGCACTCGGCGTCGGTCAAGCTGACGAGCGGCCCCCCCGCCTGATCCCGTCCTCGGCGTCGCCGGTCTGTCACAAGAGGGGGAGGTCCGACCTCCCCCTCTTGTGCTCTCCGGGAGCCGGTCGCCGGACGCTCGTGCCCCCGGACCTCCGTCCACCCGGCCCCGAGGTTTCACGCCCACATCGGCCGGGTAGCAGCCAGGGAGGGCGGGTGGAAACGGGGCCAGACGCCGTCGGTAGCATGGAAGGGGATCGCTGCGGGGCGGTGCCGGGGCGTCTCCGACGGCGGGACGACCGGGAGGTGGACCATGTTCGAACGAGTGCTGTTGGCCATCGACGGGACGCCGGCCGGTGAGGTGGCGGTGAGCTTCGCCACGGCCCTGGCCCACGAGCACCGAGCCTCGGTGCACGTGGTCCACGCCAACATCGTCCTGCTGGGGGGTCGGGGTGTCGCCGTCGAGACCAACGAGCAGTCCCTCGGGGTCCTCGGCGGCGCGCTCGCCCAGCTCCGGGCGGGCGGGGTGGAGGCATCCGGTGAGCACTTCCGGGCGACCATCTTCGACGTGGGCACCAGGATCGCCCGCTCGGCCGAGCACTTCGGTGCCGACGCCGTGCTGCTCGGGTCGCATCGTCGCCGCCGACTGGCCCGCCTGGCCAGCGACGGCATCCGTGAACGGGTGGCCAGGGCCACCACGCTGCCGGTCATCACGGCTCCGCCTCCGTTGCGAGTCGGCGGCCGTCGGGGATCGGCGGCGGCGATCCGGCGCCTGGCGGGGGACGGCGCACCGGCCGGATCGACGCGCTGAACCCCGGGCCGGCGGCGCTCAGCTCGCCTGGCTGACCGAGCTCATGTTGAAGTCGGGGATCCGGAGCGGGGGGACCCGGGTCCGGTTGAGGTACTCGCCGAACTCGCGGCCGAAGGCCCGCACACTCGCCCCGACCTCGGTGGCCCGGGCGAGGAGGTCGACCGGGCTCTCGTTGAACCGGAAGTTATTGGCGGCACCGACGACCCGTCCGTCCTCGACCACGTAGACGCCGTCGCGGGTGAGCCCGGTCAGCAGGAGCGTCTCGGGGTCCACCTCGCGGATGTACCAGAGGCACGTGAGCAACAGGCCCCGCTCGGTCCGGGCCACCATCTCCTCGACCGAGCCGGTGGCTCCCGGCACCTCCAGCACCACGTTGCTGACGAAGCCGGCCGGCTCGACGCCGGAACGGGCGGCACCGGCGCGGTGGTAGCGGAGCCGGTTGAGCCGGCCGTCGGCGATCCAGTCGGTGCGGTGGAGCGGGAGGCCGTTGTCGAAGACCGAGGTGTCGGCCGACGACGAGGCGGCGGTGAGGAACGGGTCGCACTCGAGGCCGGGCTCCCGGGGGTCACTGCGCAGGTCGAAGGGGGTCGCCGAGAGGACGTCTCCCACCCGGGTCCCGCCGCCCGGGCGCGAGAAGACCGACTTGCCGTCCTCGGCGTCGCGGCCGCCGGCCTCGAAGGCCAAGTTGACCATCAGGTCGGCCACCGCCTCGGGAGGGAGGATCACCTCGTAGCGGCCGGCCGGCCGTTCGAGCCGGGTGGCGGACCAGGCCAGTCGGCTGCGCAGCCGGTCCTCCATCTCCCCGATGGACACATCGGTGAAATCGGACGTGCCGGCCCCGGCCCAGGTCGAGGTGGCCCCCCCGGACCCGCGGGCGACCAGCTGGAGGGCGCCCTCGGGCTGTGCGTGGGCGAGCCGCAGGCCGGTCGAGGTGCCGAGGTAGGTCGTGGTGCGCCTGCTCTCGGCGAACCCGGCGATGACGTAGTCGCCCGACCGTGCCCGGGAGAACGCACCCGACAGGCCGGCCAGCACGTCCGACAGGACCGACAGGTCGGTGTGGTCGGGGGGCGAGTCGAACCGGGCGGCGGCGTCCGCCAACGACGCCACCTCCGACGGCTGCACCAGTGGGCTCACGTCATCGGCCGGAGGAGAGCCGGCCGCGTCGAGCTCGGCCGCCCCGACCAGCTCGGCCACGTCCACGTCCCCACCCCGGCGGGCCACGCCCACCGCCCGACCCCCCTCGACGTCCCGCATGCTGACGACGGTGACCCGACGGTCGCGGCGGCTGCCGTTGGTGGTGGTCGTGTTGTTGGCGAATCGCACCTCGACCTCGCTGGTGTCCTCGACCAGCACCACGCATCCGTCGCTCCCGGGCCGCGCCGCGGCCAGCGCCTCGTCGACCACGCCCTGGGCCGGCGCCAGCCCGTCGGTGCTCATCGACCCGACTCCTTGCGGGTGTTGAGGATGCGGATGCCTCGCACGAGCACCGCCGGGCAGCCGTGCGAGACCGGGGCCACCTGGCCGGGCTGGCCCTTCCCGCAGTTGAACGCCCCACCGAGCAGGTAGGTCGACCGACCTCCGACCGCCTCCATGGCCCCCCAGAAGTCGGTGGTCGTGGCCTGGTAGGCCACGTCGCGCACCTGGCCGGCCAGTCGGCCGTGTTCGATCCTGAAGAACCGCTGGCCGGTGAACTGGAAGTTGTAGCGCTGCATGTCGATCGACCAGCTCTTGTCGCCGACGATGTACAGGCCGTGGTCGACCCCGCCGATGAGCTCGTCGGTGGTGGGGCCGTCCCCGTCGGCCGGCTGCAGGGACACGTTGGCCATCCGCTGGATGGGCACGTGCAACGGCGAGTCGGCGAAGGCGCAGCCGTTCGACGCACCGAGCCCACTGGAGGCGGCGATCGCCCGGTCGAGCTGGTACCCCACCAGGACGCCGTCGCGCACGAGGTCGAAGGACTGCCCGGGCACGCCCTCGTCGTCGATCCCCACCGTGGCCAGGCCGTGGGCCGTCGTCCGGTCGCCGGTGACGTGCATGACGCCCGAGCCGTACTGCAGCGAGCCGAGCCGGTCGAAGGTGGCAAAGGAGGTCCCGGCGTACGCCGCCTCGTACCCGAGGGCCCGGTCGAGCTCGGTAGCGTGCCCGATCGACTCGTGGATGGTGAGCCACAGGTTGGTCGGGTCGACCACCAGGTCGTATGCACCGGCATCGACGGACGGGGCACGGACCTTGTCCGCCAGGAGCCCCGGCAGCTCGGCCAGTTCGGTGTCCCAGTCCCAACCGTCGCCCCGGAGGTACTCCCATCCCCGGCCCACCGGCGGAGCGACCGTCCGCATGGTCTCGAATCCGCCGTCGGGATCGAGGGACAGCGCCTCGACCACGGGATGGACCCGGACGCGCCGCTGGGTGGCCTCCGTGCCGGACAGGTCGGCGTAGAAGGTGTCCTCGGTGACGGCCAGGACCTCGGCGGTCACGTGGTCGACGCCGTCGTCCGACAGCAGGCGGTTGCTCCAGTCGGCCAGCAGGTCCACCTTGTCCGACAACGGCACGTCGACCGGGTCGATCCGGTAGGGGGAGGCCCAGGTGACCACTCCGTGCCCCGGCTCGTCGGCCAGCCCGACGGGCACGCCTCCGGCCCGGGCGATGACCCGGGCGGCGTCCACGGCGTTCCGGACCAGGGCAGCTGCCTCGTCGGTCCCGGTGGCCACCGTGGCGGCGAAGCCCATGGCCCCGTCGACCACCACCCTGACGCCCAACCCGACCTCGGTGTCGTCGGCCGCACCCTCGAGCCGGCCGTCGCGCAGCCGGGCCTGCTGGGAGCGGATGCGCTCGGCCCGCAGCTCGGCGTGGGCACAGCCCAGGCGCTCGGCCTCCCCGAGCACGGCGTCCCGGGCGGCAGCGAGCAACCCGGCATCGAGCGGGCCCGGGGGTGTGGCCGCGTGAGGCACGCCCTGCACGTTAGACGGCGCCGGTGCCACCGTCACCGCCGCGCCACGGGGCCGGTGCCAGCGTCACCGCCGCGCCACGGGGCCGGTGCCAGCGTCACCGGGTACCGTACGTCGATGATCCCCGACCACTACACGTTGGCCGGCTCCGACGTCAGCGTGCCGCCTCTCGGGGTCGGCACCTGGGCGTGGGGCGACCGTTCGACCTGGGGCATGGGTGGCTACGACGCCGACCTCACCCGCGACTCCATCCGTGAGGCGTGGGACGCCTCGATCGACGCCGGCGTCACGCTGTTCGACACGGCCGAGGTCTACGGCGGCGGGGAGAGCGAGCGGATCATCGGTGGGCTGGTGGCGGACGACCCGGTCCGTGCCGGTCGGGTCGTCGTGGCCACGAAGTTCATGCCCTCGCCGTGGAAGCTGCGGGTCGAGCACTCACTGCTCAAGTCCCTGCGGGCCTCGCTGGGCCGGCTCGGGGTCCCGGCCGTCGACCTCTACCAGATCCACGGCCCGATCAGCATCCGCTCCCATGCCGCACTGGCGGGCGCACTGGCCGCCGCCCACCAGGAGGGCCTGGTGAAGGCGGTCGGGGTGTCCAACTACTCGGCGGGTGAGACCCGGTCGATCGCCGATGCCCTCGACCGTCGGGGCATGCGGCTGGCCACCAACCAGATCGAGTTCTCGTTGCTGCGCCGGTCACCGGAGACGGGCGGCCTCATCGCCGCCTGCGCCGAGCTCGGCGTGCTCCCGCTGGCCTACTCGCCGATCGGGCAGGGACGCCTGACCGGCAAGTACTCGGCGGGGAACCCGCCTCCGGGCAAGCGTCAGTTCTCGAACCATCCGATGGAGGTCGTGGACCGCGTCGTCGCCGAGCTGCGCACCATCGGGGAGAAGCACGGGGGAAAGCTGCCGAGTCAGGTCGCCCTCAACTGGGTGATGACCAAAGGGGTGGTGCCGATTCCCGGAGCGAAGAACCGCCACCAGGCCGAGGAGAACGCCGGCGCCCTCGGTTGGAGCATCGACGAGGAGGACGTCGACCGTCTCGACCGTGCCGCCCTGCCCGGGCTCACCAGCCTGCAGAGCCGGATCTGGCAGCACGGTTGACCCGTCCGCCGCGCCCGCACGGACGGCACGCCGCCCCCGACCGGGCCCGCCATGTGCCAAGGCCTACCTTGTGAGTAGGATTTTGCACCCCGAGCGTCGAGGTCCCGTGCCGGCAGTGAGGAGATCCCGTGAGCAGCCCCCGATCCGTGTCGATGCGCCGCCCCTTCCGGCTCGCCACCCTGGCGGTGGTCGGGGCCCTCGTCGGCTCGGTCGCCTGGTCGGCGGTGGCGGCGGCGTCACCCACCCCGGTCAGCAGCGCCAGCACCTCCAGCCGGGGCGTGACGAAGTCAGCCATCAACGTCGTGTTCCCGGTGGTGTCCCTCAACTCCCTGGCCGGCCAGGAGGGGTTCGCCCAGGACGCCGAGTACGGCGAGCAGACCAAGGCGATCAAGTTCTACGTGAACCAGATCAACAGCTCGGGCGGGATCAACGGGCGCAAGATCAATCCGGTCATCACCAGCTTCGACCCGACCAACGAGGCCAACATGCGCTCGTTGTGCAAGACGTGGACGGAGGGCTCACCGGCCGCCTTCGCCGTGCTCGACGGGGTGGGTGACTGGACCGGGGACAACCAGCTGTGCGTCGCCCAGGAGGGCCACACCCCCTTCATCGGCCAGTGGACCACGGTGACCAACTGGACCAACGAGGGTTCGCCCTACCTGTGGTGGACCGGCCCCGACCAGGCGACCATCCTCCAGGCGGTCGTCAACTGGGGCCTCGGTGCCGGACTGCTGGGAGGGACCCACAAGGTGGCCGTGGTGGCCGGCGACCGTGCCTCGGACCAGACGGCGCTGAAGCAGTACCTGCTGCCCGACCTCCAACGGGCCGGCGTCAGCGTGGTGGTGAAGACCATCGCCGCCGACCCCTCGGAGACGTCCACCACCGATTCGGAGGCCCCGCTGGTGGTCCAGCAGCTCCGGAGCGCCGGCGTCACCTCGGTGATCCCCCTGATCCCCTTCAACGTCTTCTACCCGTTGCTCCAGGCCGAGACCTCCCAGCAGTACTACCCGAAACTGCTCCTCAGCGACTACGAGTCGAGCATCGAGACGGCACTCGGGCTCATCCCCGTCCCCTACGAGAAGGCCCTCGACGGGCAGGAGGGCCTCACCACCGAGACGCTCGGGGGAGGTACCAACCCCTCCGACTTCACCGGGCCTCTCGGCTACGACCCGGGGGTGAAGGCGTGCTGGACACCGTGGCACAAGGCCTATCCGCAGATCCCGTCGGGCAACACGACCGACTACCTCGAGCAGCAGGGTCCGGTCGTCGGCTGGTGCCAGGTCATCCGCCTGTTCGCCACTGCGGCCAAGGCGGCCGGGACCGACCTGAACCGACGCACGTTCGTCACGGCGCTCTCGAAGGTCAAGAACTTCCCGGGCACCTACACGCCGATCCTCAGCTTCGGGCCCGACAAGCGCTACGGCCCGACCGAGTTCAAGATCGTGAGGCTGCGGAACAACGTCCCGCCCTCCTCAGCGTGCCAGCTGACCTCCCAGGGCAAGCCCCAGGGGACGTGCTGGGTCACCGTCGAGCCGTTCACGCCGCTGCCGACCGGCTGAGCAGCGCCGGCGCAGTGGCCACCGACGACCGGGAGGAGGACGACCGTTGGGCCACGTGCAGATCCAGTTCGCGGTAGACGACCCGGGCGTCGCCGACGGGATCGTCGAGTCCCTGCTGGCCGAGCGCCTGGTGGCCTGCGGCCAGAGGACGGGGCCGGTGGTCAGCCGCTACTGGTGGGAGGGCGCCGTCCACGAGTCGCAGGAGTGGCTGGTGCTGCTCAAGACCCGCTCGGCGCTCGGCGCCCGGGTGGTCGACGCCGTCGTGGCCCGGCACCCCTACGAGACCCCCGAGGTCGTGGTGCTCGACATCCCCGCCGGTGCCCCGGACTACCTCGAGTGGATCGACGAGGTGACCGGGGCCGCTCCCGGCTGATCAGGCCCGGTGGACCGCGCCCGTGCCCGGGCCAGGGTGTGCGTCCCGGCGGGCGTGGGCGTCGAAGAGCACGGCCAGCGAGGTCGTGACGCGCTCGGCGGTCGGCAGGTGCAGGGACTCGTCGGGTCCGTGCGCATTGGAGCCGGGGCCGAGCACGCCGGCGGCCAGCAGCTGAGCCTCGGGGAACCGCGCCGCCAGCCAGCCCATGAAGGGGATGGTGCCCCCTTCGCCGAAGCGCCCCGCCGGCCGGCCGAAGGCGGTCGTCGAGGCATCGTCGAGGGCGGCGGACAGCCAGGGCGCGAAGGGCGCCGCCGCCCAACCACCGGCGGCCTGGCCTTCCACCCACTCCACCGCCGCCCCGTTGGGCGGATCGGCGGTGAGCACCCGCCCGATCGCCGCCGCGGCCCGGTCGGCGTCGACGGGCGGGGGGAGGCGGATGACCAGCTTCAGGGTCGTGGAGGGGCGGAGCACGGCCCCGGCTTCGCTGGCGGGCGGGAGGCCGTCCGCGCCGACGACGGCCACGGCGCCCGACCACGCGGTGCGCAGGGCCCGGTCGGCCGCATCCGACCCCTGGAGGACGAGGCCCTCGACCACCGGGAACGGTGTGGCGTCGAGACCCTCGTCGGCCAGCGCCACGGCCATCGACTCGGCATCGGCCCGCGAACCCTCGGGCACGTCTGCGCTGAGCTCGCCCGGGACGAGGTCCCCGGTCACCGGGTCCTCGAGGCGGTCGAGCAGGAGGCGGGCCAGGCGGAAGGAGGAGGGGACCACGGCGCCGGCCGACCCGCTGTGGACCCCCTGCTCGAGCACCGTGACGGTCAGCGTCCCGACGATGGCCCCGCGCAGTGAGGTGGTGATCCACAGCCGGTCATAGGTCGGGCTGCCGGAGTCGAGCGCCACCACCAGGTCGGGTGCGCCGATCCGGTCGGACAGGTGGCCGAGCACGTCGGGCAGGTGGGGGCTGCCGCTCTCCTCGGAGCCCTCGGCGACGACGATGCACCGGCCGTGGCGACCTCCGGCCGCCGCCACCGCTTCGAGGGCCACCAGGGCGGAGGGGAGCGCATAGCCGTCGTCGGCCACCCCGCGGCCGTAGAGCCGGTCGCCCTCGAGCACCGGGGTCCACGGCCCACGGCCCTCGCCCCAGCCCTCGAAGGGTGGCTGCTTGTCGTAGTGGCCGTAGACGAGGACGGTCCCCGTGGCGCCGGGATCGGTGGCCGGCACCTCGACGAGCACGGTCGGCGTGAGGCCGGGGATGCGCACGATCTCCACGTGCGCCCCCGGGAGCACCCGGTGCGCTGCCCACCCGGCCAACAGCTCGGCTGCGTCCTCCATGTGGCCGGCCGCCTCCCAGGCCGGATCGAATGCGGGGGAGAGATTGGGGATGGCGGCGTAGACCTCGAGCAGGGGGAGGACGTCCCGCCGCCACCGTGCCAGCACCTCCGACGACATGGCGTCCCGCGGCGTCTCCGTCGACATGGGGAGATCCTAGGGTCGGCCCGCCGCGGCCATCGGCCTCAGGCCAGGATCTTCGTCCAGCCGTCACCGACCGGAGCCATCACCACCGTGGTCAGCCTCATGGACCGGTGCAGCCACCTGCCGTCGACCTGTTGGTACTCGTCGTCCTCGTAGCCGCACATCCAATAGGACGTCCCGTCCAGCCGGCGGCACGGGCTGAGCAGGTCCCACCGCGCCGTGGCCCGCTCGCCGTCCACCTCGATGCGTGGTTTGACGAACAGGTGCCGCGAGAAGTCGAGGGTGGGGGATCCGAGCCGGTCGGCGATGGCACGCCTCCCCGTGGCCGAGCCGAGCCCGGGACCCCCGTCCCAGACACCGTCCTCGGTGAACAGCGTTGCCGCCTCGTCCGCCAGCCGCGCCAACAGGGCGGGACCCACGACGTGACCACGGGCGAAGCGGCGGTCGACCAGCTCCCCGTAGCGGGCCTTGAGCGAGTGGATGGCGAGCACCGACTCGCTGGCCTCGACCCGCCGGCGCAGTGCGGCCACCTCGCCGGCCAACTCCTCGATGCTGGGCACGTCCTCTCCTCCCACGGCTCCTCCTCGGGCTCGGTGCTCCCCGGCGGCGCGACCGCCTCCAGTATGGGCGGTCCGGGGGCGTCGGACCGGCGGACCGGGGCGCACCGCCCGGAGTCGCCTACAGTTCGCCGGAGTGAGGACGAACCGATGATCGAGCGAGCGGTCGAGGACTGGCACGCCTACCTCGAGGGCCGTCTGCCCGGAGGGCTCGACAGCCTGCTCGACGACGACGTGGTGTTCTACTCGCCCATCGTGTACACGCCCCAGCGGGGGAAGGCGATCACGTCGCTCTACCTGCAGGCGGCGGCCCAGACGTTCCCGGGAGACCCCTCGGACGCCCCCGCGGCCCCCGGGGCCCCGCCGGCGCGCGCCTTCCGCTACACGAAGACCGTCCTGGCCGGCGATACCGCCGTCCTCGAGTTCGAGACGACCATCGGCGGCACCTACGTCAACGGCGTCGACATCATCCGGGCCGACGACCGGGGGCGGATCGTCGAATTCCGCGTCATGATCAGGCCCTTGCAGGCCGTCGAGCTGGTGCACCGGCAGATGGGCGCCGCACTGGAGCGGATGAAGCCGACCGACTGATCCGACGACCGCCGGTGGATGAGCGGCCCTACACTGCACAGGTGATGCTCGGTTATGGATACGGACACGGCTCGTGGGTGCCGATCGTCATCTTCGGCGGCATGTTCGCCGTCCGGTATCTGACCTCGCAGCGCCGCCGGGCCGGTCGTCAGGGCCGTCCCGGCTCCCACCGCTCGTTCACCGGCCCACCGCCCCCCGGAGTCCGGGCGAACCCCGACGGCTCGCCGGCCGGTTCCGGACCGACCCAGACGGGGACCGCCCCGGGATGGTTCCGCGACCCCTTCTTCAAGCACGAGCACCGCTACTGGTCCGGATCGGAGTGGACCGAGCACGTGAACGACGACGGCGCCCCCGGCCTCGATCCGCCACCGGGGGCGACCGGCACCTCCACGGAGGGCTGACCGCTACGATCGGGCAGCCGGAGGAATCGGGGAGCGCATGGAGCCAGGTGGTGGACCGAAGATCTGTCTGATCGGTGCCGGAGGCATGTCCTTCGGTCCCGTGATGGTGCTCGACGCCATCAACACCCGACGGACTCGCGGTGCGACGATGGTGCTCCACGACATCAGCGCCGATCGCCTCGGGGTGGCCCGTCGCTTCGCCGACCGGGCCAACGAGCGAAACGGCAACCCCATCACCATCGAGGCGACCACCGACCCGGCAGAGGCCATGTCCGGTGCCGACTTCTGCCTGACCAGCGCCGAAGTCGGGCGCTGGCCGCACTGGATCGAGGACTACGAGATCCCCTGCCGGTACGGGTCCACGCAGATCACCGGCGAGAACGGAGGACCGGGGGCGGTCTTCCACTCGCTCCGCTCGATCCGGACCATGCTGGGCATCTGCGACGACATCCGGCGCTACTGCCCGGACACCTTCCTGATCAACCTGACCAACCCGCTCAGCCGGGTCACCCTGGCCATCAACACCGCCACCCCCATCCGGAACGTCAGCCTCTGCCACGAGTTCGCCGGGGGCATGGCCCGGATCGCCGGCCTCCTCCGCATCCCCAAGTCCAAGATCACCGCAGAGGCGACGGGCATCAACCACTTCACCTTCTTCACCGACATCCGCCGGTCCGACACCGGCGAGGACCTGTACCCGCGGCTGCGGAGGTTGTGGCAGCGGCGATACTTCGACTATCCGCCGCCGGTCACCGCCGCCGCACGCCAGCTGGTCAAGGTGCCCTGGATCCAGCTGGCGGTGGAGCAGATGTACTCGCCGCTCGTCTCCCACATGTTCCGGGAGTACGGCCTGCTCCCGTGCTCGGTCGACAGCCACATCGGCGAGTACGTGCCGTTCGCCCGCGAGATCGCCGGATGGCATCCGGTGCCGGTGTACTTCCACGAGGGGGTCGGCACCCGCATGGAGCGGCTGGTGACCCGGTACGGGAACGGCGACTCCCACGTCCCCATGCACCGGGCCGGCCGGTCGGCCGAGGAGGTGTTCCCGATCATCGGCGCCGTGTGGACCGACCGACCCCGGGAGCTCAACGCGGTCAACGTGCCCAACCGGGGGTACATCCCCAACCTCCCCGACGGGGCCATCGTCGAGGTTCCGGCCACGGTGGACGCCGGGGGCGTCGACCCCAAGGTCATGGCGCCGGTGATCGAGCCCCTGGCCGAGTTCATGAAGACGCAGATCGAGCTGCAGGACCTGGTGGTGAAGGCGGCCCTGACCGGCGACCCGGCCCCGGCGTTCGAGGCGCTCCGCCGGGACCCGCTGTCACCCCCCGACGAGGCCTCCTGCCGGAAGATCTTCGACGAGCTCATGGTGCTGCAGGCCGACGCCCTGCCCTTCTGACGCGGCCCGCCGGTCGGGCCGTTTCGACGACGCCGGTGGCTCAGGCCGGCGGGTCGCCGACGAGCAGCCCGTCGACCGCCTCGCGCAGGAGGCCCCCCAGCTGGTCGGACGGCACGTCGGCGAACACGTCGCCGGCGAGCACGAGACCCCCCATCACGGCTCCGAAGGCGCAGGCCATGCGCACACGCTCCCGCAGCGGGATGGCGGCGTCGCCCAGGACCTCACGGAAGCGCATCTCGAGATCGTCGTGCTCGGCGTCGTGGCGGTCGCGGTGCAGCTCCTCGAGGGCGGCCCGGTTCCGCTCGTGGAAGACGAACAGGGCGCGGTGCTCGAGCATCTGGCCGATGAGCCCGTCGAGGAGCGCCGCCCACGCCTCCGGCGACGGCCCGGACTCCCCGAGGGAGGCCAGTGCGCCCCGGCCGAACTCGTGCAGACGGAGGTGGAGGGCGAGGAGGATGTCCTCCTTGCTGGCGAAGTGGTAGTAGATGGCCGCCTTGGAGAAGCCGAGACGCTCGGCGATCTGGCGCAGGGAGGTCTTGTCGTAGCCCTGGCTCGTGAACAGCTCGAGGGCGATGTCGAGGATGCGTTCGCGGGTGCCGCCCTCCGGCGAAGGCGCCGGCGGCGATGTCGATGTCGATGTCGGCGTGGCGGCGGCCACGTCATCGCCGACGGGACCGTCGGCCGGGGGAGCTGCCATCTTGCTCATGCCCCCATTCTACTTGACAGCCGGTAAGTTGTCCCTTACCATCCGGCAAGTAAACAAATTTCCGATGCCGGAGCGGTGATGGCCCGATGACCGACGACATGATGATCCGGGCCGAGGGCCTCACCAAGCGCTACGGCACCACCGTTGCGCTCGCCGGGATCGACCTCGGCGTGCCCCGGGGGTCCATCCTCGGCGTGCTCGGGCCGAACGGCGCGGGCAAGACCACCGCCGTCCGGATCCTCACCACCCTGGCCGTCCCCGACGACGGGCGGGCGTGGGTGGCCGGCCACGACGTGGTCACCGAGGCGGCCGACGTGCGGCGCAACATAGGCGTGGCCGCCCAGGACGCCACGCTGGACGAGTCCCTCACCGGGCGGCAGAACCTGGTGATGATCGGTGAGTTGAGTGGACTGCGGCGGTCGGCCGCCCGAGGGCGGGCCGTCGAGCTGCTCGAGCACTTCGAGCTGTCCGACGCCGCCGACCGCATCCTGAAGGGCTACTCGGGGGGGATGCGCCGACGGTTGGACCTGGCCGCCAGCGTGGTGACCCGCCCGCCGGTGCTGTTCCTGGACGAGCCCACGACCGGGCTCGATCCGACCAGCCGTCTGCGCATGTGGGACGTCATCCGCCAACTGGTCGCCGACGGCACCACCCTGCTGCTCACCACCCAGTACCTCGACGAGGCCGACATCCTGGCCGACCGCATCATCGTCGTCGACCACGGCCGGGTCATCGCCGAGGGGACGTCGGACGACCTCAAGCGGTCGACCGGCGGGGCGCGGCTCACCGTGACCCTCTCGGCCCCCGACCCGGCCGCGGTGACGGCACTGGCGGGCCTGGTCGAAGGGCACGTCCATGTGAGCGACGACGGCCGCCGGCTCCAGAGCGCGGTCCGCGAGGGCTCCGGGCTCGGCACCGAGGTGGTCCGGGCCCTCGACCGGGCCGGCATCAGCGTGGACGACGTGGCCGTGGTCCAGCCCTCCCTCGACGACGTGTTCTTCGAGCTCACCGGGCGCCCCACCTCGACTGACGTGCCGGACCCCGCCGTCGAGGGGGAGGTGGTGCCGGTATGACCGTCGTCGCCGAGCGCCCGGCACGCACGACGGTGGCCCCGCGCCCGGTCGGGTTGGCGACCAGGTGGCACAACGTCGCCGTGCTCACCCGGCGGAACCTGGTGCACATCCGCCGCGAGCCGGAGCAGCTCTCGGACGTCACCGTCCAGCCCGTGCTGTTCACCGTCCTGTTCATCTACATCTTCGGTGCCGGCATCGTCATCCCCGGTGGGAGCTACAAGGACTTCGCACTGGCCGGGCTGCTGACCCTCAACCTCACCACCTCGTCCATGGGCACGGCGGTCGGGCTCAGCACCGACCTGGCCACCGGCGTGATCGAACGGTTCCGGACCCTGCCCATGTGGCGGGCGGCCGTGCTCGTCGGCCGGTCGATGGCCGACCTGCTCTCGGCGGCGCTGTGCGTGGTCATCGTCATGCTCACCGGCCTCGTCATCGGCTGGCGGGCCGATGCGTCGCTCGCCTCGGTGGTGGCGGGGATGGCGGTAGCACTGCTGTTCAGCTACGCGCTCTCGTGGGGATGCGCCTGCCTGGGCCTCGTCTCGAAGAGCCCCGAGTCGGCGCAGGGCATCGGTCTGATCATCCTGTTCCCGTTGGCCTTCGTGTCCAACGCCATGGTGCCTACCCAGGGGATGCCGGCCTGGCTCCGGGTGGTCGCCGACTGGAACCCGGTCAGTGCGGTGACCGCCGCCTGCCGTGACCTGTTCGGGAATCCCAATCCCTCGGGGACCATCCACGCCTGGCCCATGCAGCACCCGGTGGAGGCCGCCCTCGGATGGTCGGTGCTCCTGCTCGTGATCTTCGCCCCCTGGGCCGCCCACCTCTTCCGGAGCCGCACCACCGAGTAGTGCCGACCGCCCCGACCCGGTGCGACGGGGTTCCCGTGCCGTAGCATGAGCGCCGTGCCGGCCGACCAGATGACCGCCGCCGTCTATGTCGGGGACGGTCTCCTCGAGGTCGAGCAGGTCCCGTTGCCCCAGCCGCAACCGGGCGAACTGCTGGTCGAGGTGTCGGTGTGCGGCATCTGCGGCTCCGACCTCCACCTGGTCCTCGACCGCTACGCCCGGCCGGGGGCGATCCTCGGCCACGAGTGGTCGGGGGTGGTCGTCTCGGCCGACTCGGCGGGGGACGACTGGGACGTCGGCGACCGGGTGGTGTTCACGCCGACGCCGGGCTGTGGCTCGTGCCGTCCCTGCCGTCGCGGCCGGCCGTCGGTCTGCCTCGGACGCCAACAGTCCGACATGCGCGAGATGCGGGGTGCCTTCGCCGAGTACCTGACGGTCTCGTCGGCCAACGCGCTGCGCATACCCCGGACGCTCGACGATCGCGGGGCGGCCCTCGCCGAGCCCACGGCTATAGCACTCCACGCCATCGAGCTCGCCGACGTGCGGGCCGACGACCGGGTCCTGATCACCGGGGCGGGCCCGGTCGGCCTGGTCATCACCGCCGTCCTGGCCGCCCGGGGGGTGACCGACGTGACGGTGAGCGAGCCGGTCGCGTCGCGCCGTCGTCGGGCCCTGGCCATCGGAGCCAGCGAGGCCATCGAGCCCGGGAACCTCGCCGAGCCGGCGCTGGGGGTCACCGTGCCCGGTGCCTACACGGTGGCCTTCGAGTGCTCCGGCCGGGCCGACGCCGCCGAGCAGGCGCTCGGCCAGCTGGACCGGGCTGGGACGCTGGTGTTCGTCGGGACGGGCGCCACACCGGTGCAGGTGAACCACAACCGGATGATCGTCCTCGAGCTGGAAGCGATCGGCACCGTCAACTACAGCGCCGACGGCTTCGCCCCGGCGTTGGCCCTGCTGGACGGCGGCGAGCTCCCGGTCGACCTGCTCGTCGAGGAGGACGACGTGTCCCTGGGTGACGTCATGGAGACCATGCGACGGCTGTCCCGGGGCGAGATCCCCGCCAAGGTGCTGGTGAACCCGGGGGGGCGATGACCGACCGTCCGACGCTCCGACCGGTCATCAACCACGTGGCCATCAGTGTGGACGCCGCCGTGCTCGACGACGCCGGCCGGGCGTCGCTCGTCGACTTCTTCGGCGACGTGTTCGGCTGGGTGGAGGGGGACAACAGCACCGAGCAGGGCGATCCCCTCATCCTCTGGACGGGCGAGATGCGCCAGTACCTCTATCTCCTGCCGGCCACCGACGACTTCCTCCGGGCGCCGAGGCTCGACCACTTCGGCCTGGAGGTCGCCTCGTTGGCGGAGCTCGAGGCCATCCTCGACCGGGCCAAGGGCTATCAGCGGAGTGACGAACGCGTCACCATCATCGACCGGGGGGAGATGGTGACCCACGGGACGGCCTCCGACTTCACGCTGACCAACGCCTATATCGGCTTCCTCATCCCCCTGCTCATCGAGCTCCAGCACATCACCGAGCGACCGACGGCCTGAACGCAGGGGTCGTACCGGGTTGGGTCGGGGCCCGCCGCCCGACCACCTCGGCACCCGACGAGCGGAGCCAGCTCTGGAAGAATCGCTTCCATGACCTCCGAGCAGAGCGGTGACGGTGGCGGGCCCGACGCCGGCGGGCAGACCTCGTGGTCGTTCGCACTGCTGCTGGGTGCGGCCGACCTCCCCGGCGGGCCGTGGGCGATCGAGGAGGAACGGTCGTGGCCCACCGGGCAGCTCGACCCGGAGAGCGCCAAGAGCCGCAGGGCCCTCGAGGCGGGAGGCATCACCGCGTGGAGGAAGCTCGCCGAAGCAGGGACGTCGCGCTCGGCGTGGGCCGAGGTCGTGCCCTACTCGACCGCTGAGGATGCGGGGCTGTCACTGGTCCAGGTCCCGAAGTTCTTCCTCGGCCCGTTGCGTCCCGACGAGACGGTGCTCGACGAGCGGGTGGTGCACGGCCGGGAGGTGCCGGGCCTGCCGGGCCCGTGGATCCTCGACAAGTCGTCGAGGGGGCCGCAGGGCGACGTCGAGGCTCGCTACGTGGCCGGAACGGTCGGCCCGGTCCTCTCCATCACCTGTTTCTCCGGTCGGTTCGGCGACTGGACCTGGCCCGACGTCGTCCGGCTCAGCGCGGCACAGGCCGACGCCGTCCGCCGGGCGGTCAGCGTTGCCCGCGACCAGTAGCCCCTGAACTGCTCGTTTCTCGGGCACTACCAGGTCAGGGCACCAGATTCGAGGCGACCACCGGGTTCAAGAAGGCGGCCGATGGTGTCGATGACCCTGCAGGCGACTCCCATGACCCCCTCGACCTCCACAGCTTCCGTCGGCGGCACCGACGGAACCGTCCGACCAGAGCACGACGAACCAGCGCGCCCCCGGCCGGCGCCCAGCCGGAGGCGGTCGCTGCTCAGCCCCTCGGTCCTGGCCTACCTGATGGGGCCGTTCGCCCTCGTGGCCATCCTCCTCCTCATGCGGTTCGGCGACGTGGCGCGTGAGCCGGTGTGGCTGTGGATCGCCGTCTTCGTCGCCACCCCGCTGGCCAGCGTGACGGCTGACCGGTACTGCGAGCTGCGACCCGGGTCGGTCAGCCTGCACGTCCGGGTCGCCGCCCAGGCCGCCGGGGTGACCATGGTCATCTACCTGAGCGGTTGGGGCCCCGTGCTGTCGGGTGCCTACGCATTCCTGGCCCTCGAGAACGTGTCGCACAGCGGCTCGCGGGCCTGGCGGGTCACGACCCTGTGGAGCCTGACGGGGATCGCCGTCGGCCAACTCGCCATCTCGGAGGGGTGGGCGCCCTCGGAGCTCTCGGTGTCCCGGGCCAACGCCCTGGCCCTGATGGGCGCGTTCATCCTCGTGTTCATCATCCGGATGGCCGGCGCCACCATGGAGCAGAAAGAGGATGCCGAAGCGTCGATGCGGCTCAGCGAGGACCGGTTCCGCTCACTGATCCAGCACTCGTCGGACACGACGATGGTCATGGACGGCCAGGGCGTCTGCACCTACGTGAGCCCGGCCATCACCGAGCTGCTGGGCCTGGCTCCCGACGATGTGGTCGGCCGGCTCGCCACGGACTTCGTCCATCCCGACGACCGTCCGCACGTGACCGACCTCTTGGGTACCGCATTCCAGTCGGGCCCGGGCCGGATGCTCGTCCAGTTCCGCATGGCCGGGGACGACGGGCGGTGGCGGGAGGTCGAGGCGGTGGTGACCAACCAGATGGAGCGGCCGTCGGTGGCCGGGTACGTCGCCAACGTCCGGGACATCACCGAGCGCAAGGAGTTCGAAGCACTGCTGGCCCACCGGGCCCTCCACGATCCCCTGACCGGACTGGCCAACCGCCAGCTCATCTTGGACAGGACCGAGCAGATGCTGGCGAGGGTGCGCCGGTCCTTCGAGCCGGTGGCCGCCTTCTTCGTCGATCTCGACAACTTCAAGGACGCCAACGACTCGCTCGGCCACGAGGCGGGCGACAAACTGCTGCAGGCGGTGGCCGCCCGGTTCACCGGCATGCTGCGGGCCAGCGACACCGTGGGACGGCTCGGTGGCGACGAGTTCGTCGTGCTCGTCGAGGGCATGTCGCTGGCATCGGGTCCCGTGCTGGTGGCGGAGCGGATCCGAGAGGTCCTCCGGGAGCCGTTCCGCATCGAGGGCTACGAGGCACTCCCCATCACGGTCACGGCCAGCATCGGGATCGCCACCGGCGACCGGACCACGGCCCAGGAGCTCCTGCGTGACGCCGACATCGCCCTGTACCGGGCCAAGGCGGCGGGCCGGAACAGCTTCGTGGTCTTCGAGCCGGCCATGCAGTCGGCGGCCATCGACCGTCTCGAGCTGCGGTCGGACCTCGACTCCGCCCTGGCCACCGATCAGTTCTTCCTCCTCTATCAACCGATCGTCGAGCTCGAGACGCTGCAGGTGCGCGGCGTCGAAGCCCTGATCCGCTGGGAGCACCCGGTGCGCGGGACGATTCCCCCCGACGACTTCATCCCGCTCCTCGAGGACAGCGGTGCGATCCTCGAGGTGGGCCGGTGGGTCCTCGGCGAGGCGTGTGCGGAAGGGGCGCGGTGGCACCGGCAGGGCCACCCCATCACCGTGTCGGTCAACGTGTCCATGCGGCAGCTCGAGTCCGACCGACTGGTCCACGATGTGCGCGAGGCCCTGGCCACCAGCACGCTCGATCCGCGCCGGCTGACGCTCGAGATCACCGAGTCGACCCTGATGAGGGATGCCCGGGCCACGGTCGACCGCCTGCGGGAACTGAAGGAGATCGGGGTGCGGATCGCCATCGACGACTTCGGCACGGGGTACTCGTCGATGGCCTACCTGCGGCAGTTCCCGGTCGACGTGCTGAAGATCGACCGGTCGTTCGTGGCCGACATGCACGCCTCGTCGGACGCCCACGCCCTGATCCGCACGCTGGTGGAGCTGGGCCGCACGCTCGGCCTGGTCACCCTGGCGGAGGGGATCGAGCTCGGCTCCCAGCTCGACGGACTGCGCCGGGAGCGGTGCGACATCGGCCAGGGGTACCTGTTCTCCAAGCCGGTCCTGTCCGATGAGGTCGACCGCCTCCTCGAGCGTCCCGGCCGCCGGCCGGCGCCGGCGGACGTCTCCGATCACGTGAGGTCGTTGTCGCCCTCGGACGTGGCCCCGGCCTGAGCCGACCCGTCGTCGCCCGCACCGTCGACCCGCTGCGCCGGGGGCACCGGCGCGCATCCGGGCGCACCCCCAGCGGGGAGCGGCACCCCCTCAGTGGATGGCCAGCGCCACCACCAGACCGACGGGCAGGAAGACCCAGCCCCAGCGGACGGCAACCATCACCACCCCGGACCGGTAGCCGTACAGCACCGCCTGTTGGGGAGGGTTGAAGGCGGGCGGCCCGAATGCGGACAGGACGGCGATGACGTCCACTGCGGGGGAGCGGATGGCCACGGCCACGGCGACCAGGTAGACGATCCGCACCGCCGTGAGGACGATCCATCTCGACGTGTCGGTGCGGGAGTGGACGACGGCGACGTTGTGGGGGTGGAACACCGAGCCCGTGTAGAGGCCCGCACCCACGAAGGCCAGGAGTGGCCCGGCCACCGTCAGGACCCATCGTGAGGCGGCCGGCGCCGGCCCGGCCAGGTGGAGCGCCAGCCCCACGGCCACGGCCACGAGCATCGACTGGTCGATCCAGGTGGTCGATCGGCGTTGCCTGATCGGTGCGTCCCGGCGCATCAGGTGGATGCTGGCGGCGTTGGTGAGGGCGTAGGCGGCATTCGTCAGTGCGGCGACCATGCTGCCGGTCGGACCGATCAGTGCGCCGGCCAGCGGCTGCACCCAGAAGGTGACGTTGGGGAAGGCGGCCCAGCCCTCCAGTGCGGCCAGTCCGTGGCTGCGCCGTCCCCGGACCGCGGTGGCAGCTCCGAGGAGGACCAGGCCCACGCCGGCGAGCACGATCGGGTCGAGGATCTGGCGGACGGCCGTCAGCCTCCAGGCCGAGAAGAGCCCGAGCAGGGCGGCCGTGGCCACCAGCTGCACGCGCAGGTAGACCGGCCATGCCTGGCGCAGCCGGGGGCCCGATCGGTGGACGAGGAGGCCGATGACCGCTCCCGCCCCGTAGGCACCGAAGGTGATGGCCAGGCTCATGCGGGCACGGGTGGGGTCCGGGTGGCGGCCGGGGGCGGGCGCAGTGTCAGGACATCGATTCGTCGAGCTCGCCGAGCGAGCGGATGAGCTCGAGGTTGGCTGTGTAGTCGACCGGGCACACGATGACCGACACGGTGTCGGCGGCCAGCGCCGATCGGAGGGTCGGGAGGAGCTCGTCGGCGGACTCGATCCGGTGTCCGACGGCTCCGAAGCTCTCCGCGTAGGCGACGAAGTCGGGGTTGGCGAATCGGGTGTCGATGTCGTGGCCCAGCTCGAGGTCCATCTTCCAGCTGATGAGCCCGTAGGCATCGTCCACCCAGATGAGGACCACCATGGCGATCCCCTCCCGGAGGGCGGTCTCGATCTCCTGGGAATTCATCGAGGAACGCGCCATCGCCGGTGGCGACGAGGATCTTCGCACCGGGTCTGGCGATCTTGGCCCCGATGGCACCGGGGAGCGTCCATGCCATGGTCGACAGCCCGTTGGACATGAGGCACGTGTTGGGTGAGTAGGTGGGATACAGCCGGGCCATCCACATCTTCAGCGCCCCGGTGTCCACGAGGACGATGTCCTGGCGACCGAGGGCCTTGCGGGTATCGGCGACGATCCGCGCCGGGGCGAGGGGGAAGCGATCATCCTTGGCGCCCCGGGCGAACTCGTCGGCCAGGAGATGGCGGATCCGCCGCTCCTCGGCGTGGGGTGGGAAGGGACGCCCGACCTCGTCGGCCAGAACGGTGAGGATCCGGCTGATGTCGGCCTGGAGGCCGACGGCGACGGTGTAGTGACGGTCCACCTCGGCGGGGAACCGGTGGATGTGGATGATCTTCTTGTCACCCCGCGGGTTGATGCGCACCGGATCGAACTCCTGCAGCTCGTAGCCCACCGCCACGAGCACGTCCGCCTGGTCGAACCCGAAATTGACGTAGTCGTGCCTCATGAAGCCGACCGTGCCCAGTGCCTGGGGATGGTCGTCGGGGAGGATCCCCTTGCCGTGGAAGGTGGTCACCACCGGGACGTTGAGCCGCTCGGCGAAGCGGAGGATCGCCGGGCCGGCCTCGGCCCGGGTCGCCCCGTGCCCGGCCAGCACGATGGGGTTCCGGGCCTCACGGAGGACGGTGACCGCCCGGGCCACCTGGTCGGGGGACGGCTCGTCCGGTCGGGGCACGTTGACCGGGAGCGGCCGGGCGTCGGCCGGTGCCGGTGCCTTCTCGACGTCCTCGGGCAGCGCCAGGTAGACGGCTCCGGGCCGCTCGGTCCGCGCCAGCTTGAAGGCCTTGCGGACCATCTCGGGCGCGGCGGCGGGGGTCGCCACCAGTGCTGACCACTTGGTGACCGGGGCGAACATCGACACCAGGTCGACGCCCTGGTGCGACTCCTTGAAGCTCCTCGACATCCCGACCTGGGCCGACAGGGCGACCAAGGGCGTGGAGTTGGTGGTGGCGTCGGCCGTTCCCAACAGCAGGTTGATGGCGCCGGGGCCGAGCGTGGCGGAGCACACCCCCGGCCGGCCGGTGAGGCGGCCGTAGGTCTCGGCCATGAACGACGCGCCCTGTTCGTGGCGCACGAGCACGTAGCGGATCGAGGATCGGGACAGGGCCTCGACCAGATGGATGTTCTCCTCACCGGGGATGCCGAACACGTGGGTGACGCCCTCGTTCTCGAGGCAGTCCACGACGAGTTCGGCCACCGTCGTTGCTCGATGGCTCACGGCGACGATCCTAGGAGAGTGGCCCCGCGCCCCACGACGGTCGGCCCGGTCACCAGTCGGTCGGCCCGGTCATCAGCCGGTCGGTCAGCGCTCGATCGGCGGTGGTGGCTCGCCCGGCGGCGGTGGCTCGGCCGCCGGGAGCTGCGCGTCGATCTCCTTCAGGTCGAAGTAGTCCCGCCACCGGGTGACCAGTCCGGCGCCGTCCACCTCCACCACGGTGCTGCCGTGGATCTCGATGGGGATCGTCCCTCCGAGGGTCCCCCGCCCGACCCACTCGAACGCCCCGCCGGAGTCGTCGCCGTGCACCGAGGTGATCTCCTGGCGCCAGTCGGGGAACGAGGCCTTGGTCATCTCCTCGATGGCGGCCAGATCGCTCGTCGGGGAGTTGACCGGGTCACTGAAGAGGGCGCCGGGGGCGAAGAAGGACGGGAAGTCCCCCTCGGGCCCGAGTGCCACCTCGAGCGACTTCGCCCACGAGGACCAGTCCATGCCCTCACGGTACCGCGCCGGCCCGAGGGCGGGCGGGCCGGGATGGCCCGCAGTAGCCTGCGACCGTCGACGAGGTGTGCTGCCTCGACGTCGGGAGGCGAGTCGGTTGGCAGGTTCGGACAGAGGGGCGCTGCGCAGCGGGAGGCCCTACGTGGTGGTGTCGGCGGACGCCCACGCGGCTCCTGACGACCTCGACCAGTTCCTGAGCTATGTCGACCCGGCCCGACGCGAGGACGTGGCGGCATTCGGCGACCTGTCGTCGGTGGCCATTCCGATGTTCGGTGGTGTCGACCCCGGGCTCGTCGACGATCCGGACGCCGTCCGGGCGGTGGCCGCACGCCGGCTGTCGGGCATGGGCGTGGACACCGTGGCCGCGGCCGGATGGCTGTCCCGCTACAGCAGTGACTGGGTCTTCGCATCCGATGCCGGCGGCCGTCGGCTGGCGGTGCTGGAGGACCAGGGGATTCACGCCGAGGTGACCTTTCCGGGCCCGGTCCTGGCCGGAGGTCTGTCGCCCGCCATGTACCTCGGCGGGCACACGACCAAGGGACTCGACGTGGTGTGGCCGGCGTTGCACGCCTACAACCGCTGGCTCGCGGAGTTCTGTGCCGCCGCGCCCGGCCGCCGGGCCGGGTGCATCCCCATCGACCTGCACGACATGGACCGTGCCGTGGAGGAGATCGCCTGGGCCCGCGCCGCCGGGCTCACCGGAGGGATCATGCTCCCGGCCATGTCACTGAGGGGCGGCCTCCCCGGCTACGCCGACGAGTACTACGAGCCGCTGTGGAGCGCATGCGAGGACCACGGCATGCTGGTCAACCTGCACACGGGCGCCTCGGGGACCGCCACCGATGCGAAGCAGCTCTACGACACCGCCCACGGCGGGTTCCTCGGGCTGTACGAGGTGTTCGTGTTCACGCGGCGACCACTCTGGTTCATGATCTTCGGCGGGGTGTTCGACCGCCACCCGCGGCTGCAGGTGACCGTGACGGAGAACGGCGTCCAGTGGCTCCCCTCGCTGGTCCGGGACATGGAGTCCTTCTTCGACACCCATGGCGGGGCACCGGTGCGCTCTTACCTCGAGCTCCGCCCGTCGGAGTACGTGGAACGGCACGTGCACCTCGGGGGCTCCCTGATGAAGCGGTACGAGGCCGAGATGCGCGACGAGATCGGTGTGGACCGCCTGATGTGGGGTGCGGACTACCCCCACCTCGAAGGAGCGGCACCGGTCCACCGGCTGGTCCTGCGGCACGTGTTCGGCGGCCTGCCCGAGGACGACATCCGCCGGATCCTCGGCTCGACGGCCGTCGAGCTCTTCGGCTTCGACGCCACCCAGCTCCAGGAGGTGGCCGACCGGGTCGGCCCGACGGTGGAGGACCTGTCGACGACCGTCTCCCTGGACGACATCCCGGAGACGTTCAGCTGGAGCCTCGCCCGACCGGTGCCCCTCTCGTCCCATGCCGGAGGCACCCAGGGCCCCACCGACGTCATGGCGTGAGCCGACTGCTCCGACGGCACGTCGAGCCCTGACCGATCGCCGGGGTCGGGCGATCACCGACGATTCGGTGTTCCTCGGTGCGGCGTCCCGCGCCACGCACCCGACCTGACCGGCACGGACGGGTAGGGCACGGCGGCGACACCCCCGCCACCGGTCCCCCCGAGACCGGAGCGGCGGAACCTCCGCCGGAGCCGCAGGTAGGCGATGCAGAGCGCCAGCATCGCCGCCGGTCCCACCAGGCCCACCGGCGCTCCGGAGATCATCCAGGTGACGAGGTCCCCGGTGGCGATGGGGAGGAGGAGGAGTCCGAGGCTGAGGTAGAAGCGGTCGACCCAGTGGCCGTAGGCGTCGGCCACCTGCGCGTCCCGCGTATCGCCGGCCTCACGACCCCAGCCTGCTGCCGATCCACCGCGGCCGAGCGGTTCCCCTCGTGACGGGCGGGAAAGGTGCACACCCCACGCTTACCATGTCGCGGCCCGGTCGAAACGCCGGTTCGTGGTCGATTTGGTACTTCGGGGTCGTCACGACCACCGGGCCGGGTCATCACGGGGACTGAGAACGCATCGAGCTCCATGAGGGGTGGTCGGGCGGGGACCCCGACCGGCACCGGCGAGCGCCATGCCGTAGTGTCGGCGCCGAGGGGATGGGAGCCCGCCGGCTCATTCGGGGCAGACGGGGATCGGAGGTGGCAACGTGTCGGACATCCGTGCTCTTTCGCTCAAGTTCCTGGGCGTCGCCGTCCTGGTCGGCGGCCTCAGCCTCGGAGCCGCGACGACCGCCGGTGCCGCCGGAACGTCAGCCGGTCCGTCGTCACCGGTGCATCCTGCCGGTTCGACGCATGCCCTGATCGTGGCCATCCACCACTTCACCTGTGCGAACGGCGAGCGGGCCCTGGCCGACGTGAAGGCGCTCGAGTCCCGGTTCGCCACGAAGAACGCCCGGATCAGCGCGCATGCAGCCAAGATGCAGTCGTCCGCTCGGGTCCGGGCACGCACGGAGGGGACTGCGTACTGGCAGAAGTCGCTGGCCAAGCAGCAACGGTCCGAGGCCCGGGTGATGAACTCCAAGTTCCGGTCCCGCACCGACCGGGTCACCCAGCTCGTCGCCCTCCACTGCCAGGGGTAGGGCGGGGCCGAGGGTCTCAACCGTCGAGCTGTCGGACTGTCCAGCCGTAGCTCGGCGGCGGACACGAGCTCTGCCAGGATGACATCCGGCCCGGGCAGGCCCCGGACCCACCCTCCGAGCATCGACCTCACCCCAGCGTGTCATCGTTACGCTTGGTGGCCGTGCCTGCCGTGTCCCACAGTGGAGCCCGGCGGATCACCACGATGGCGATCGTTGCCGCGCTGGTCGTCCTCCTCGTCTCCTCGGTGGTCATGGCAACGGCCCAGTCGGCGCCCGCCTCGGGTTGGACCATCGTCACCAGCGCCAACACCAGCCCGCAGGAGAGCAACCTCCTGCTCGGCACCACGTGCACCAACTCGTGGAACTGCTGGGCCGTCGGCGGGACCATCTCCAACCTGAACAGCGGCCAGCCGGTGGCCATGATCGAGCACTGGGACGGATCGACGTGGTCCATCGACCCGAGCGGCACGCCCCCGGACGACCAGGTGTCACTGCTCTGGGGAATCACCTGCACCGGCACCGCCAATTGCTGGGCGGTGGGCGCCCAGGAGGTCGGGTCCGACCCGGGCCCGGTCACGCTGGCCGAGCACTGGGACGGCTCGAGTTGGTCGGCGGTCACCACACCGGCCATCCACGGAATCCTCTTGTCCGTCACCTGCACCAGCGGAACCAACTGTTGGGCCTCGGGCACGACGCAGACCGACTCGGCGAACAGCAATCCCCTCAACGGCTTCATGGACCATTGGGACGGATCGTCGTGGTCGCAGGTCGCAACGGCGCCCTCCGGCCAGACCTACGACTCGTTCAACTCGGTGACCTGCACCTCCGCCTCCAATTGCTGGACGGTCGGGTTCGCCGGTCCCAATGCGGTCAGCTTCGGCTTCCTGCCCAGCACTCTGCCCAACGCCGTCGGCGACCAATCGTTGATCGAGCACTGGGACGGGGTGAGCTGGACGGTCGTGGGCGGACCAGCCGCCGGGGCCTATCTGTCTGCCGTCGACTGCTCGAGCTCGTCAGCCTGCTGGGCCGTCGGGGCGACGATGGACGCCAACGGGAATCCCTCCACCACGCTCGTCGACCACTGGGACGGGAACTCGTGGACGACGGTGTCGAGTCCGAACCCGACGACCCCGGGCAATCTCCTGACCAGCGTGACCTGCCTCGATGCCCAGCAGTGCTGGGCGACCGGGGCGACCGAGGCGGTGACCGGACAGAACCAGAACACATCGCCCGGGCCGTTCGTGGAGGCCTGGGACGGCACGGCCTGGTCGATCGAACCGAGTCCCAGCGTGACGGCGTTCGGCTATCTCGACAGTGTCGCCTGCGTGGCCGGCGGCCAGTGCGTCGCCGACGGCTTTGCCGCCAACGACGTGAGCAACAACTTCACGCTCCAGACCCTCGTCGAGCAGATGGTCTCGCCCGCCCTCGCCAACCAGGGTTTCTGGGCGGCGGCCGGTGACGGCGGCGTGTTCACCTTCGGCGACGCCGCGTTCCACGGCTCCCTCGGCGGGAGGCACCTGGCCGCACCCATCGTCGGCATGGCCCCGACACCCGACGGTGGCGGCTACTGGATGACGGCCGGTGACGGCGGCGTGTTCACCTTCGGCGATGCCGCGTTCCACGGCTCCCTCGGCGGGAGGCAGCTGGCCGCACCCATCGTCGGCATGGCCCCGACACCCGACGGCGGCGGCTACTGGCTGGTGAGTGCCGACGGTGGCGTGTTCACCTTCGGCGATGCCGCGTTCCACGGCTCCCTCGGCGGGAGGCACCTGGCCGCACCCATCGTCGGCATGGCCCCGACACCCGACGGCGGCGGCTACTGGCTGGTGAGTGCCGACGGTGGCGTGTTCACCTTCGGCGATGCCGCGTTCCACGGCTCCCTCGGCGGGAGGCACCTGGCCGGCCCTGTCGTCGGCATGGCCCCGACGCCGGGCGGTGGCGGCTACTGGCTGGCGAGCACCGACGGCGGCGTGTTCACCTTCGGTGATGCGGGCTACGTCGGGTCGGTTCCGGGCCAGGGCATCGACCGCCACGTTCCCGTCGCCGGGCTGCTGGCATCGCCCGGAGGTCGGGGCTACTGGCTGGTGGGCAGGGACGGGGCCGTCTACGCGTACGGCGACGCAGCATTCCTCGGATCCCTGGTCGGGAAGAGGCTGGCTGCACCGATCACCGGCGCGGCACCTGGAAACGGCGACTGACGGCGAGGAGGGCGTCGTCGGCACCGGGGTCGCGGCCGCCGCCGGGTGAGGTCGACTGGTCGATCAGGTGCGGTGAATCACTTGGGCCGGTCTTCGCGCTCCCGCACGATCACCACGGAGCACTTCGCATGGGCGGCGCAGTGCTGGCTGACCGACCCGATCAGCATCCCGGCGAACTCTCCGTGGCCTCGGCTGCCGACCACGAGCAGGTCTGCGTGCCGGGACGCCTCGACCAGCACCTCGGCCGGATGACCCTCCGCCACCCGGCTCTCGATCGTCACGGTCGGGAAGTCGGGCACCAGGGAACCGATCACCTCGTCGACCATCGACTGGGTGTCGGCCACAGGGTCCCAATCGGTCGGGATCGGGATGGCCGTTCCCCAGGAGATGCCCCAACTGCCGGGACCCTGCCAGGCGCTCACGACCTCCAGCCGGGACCCGGTGATGCTCGCCTGTCGGGCCGCCCACCTGGCGGCGGCGACCGACGCATCGGACCCGTCGATCCCGGCGACCACGGTGGGGGTCGTGTCGATCTCGGTCCCGGGCACGGTCAGGGAGCCTACCCGCGGGCGGGGACCGCCTCAGGTGCCCTGCGACTCCTGCACGGTGAGCTCGGCCGCCGGGTCGGCCTCGAGCCGCTCGTCGGGGATCGGAACACCGCTGCGGACCGAGTAGCCGAACGTCCCCTCGTCGAGGCGCCGCTCCGCCCGCCCGATCGCCTCGAGCCGCTCCCTCAATCCGGCGGCGACGGCGTCGTCGCCCTCCTCGGCGGTGAGCCGCTCCGCCGGGTCGGAGAGGTCGCCGCCCTGGTTCGCCGCTGCCCGGTCGTCCCGACCGTCGACCATGGTCTCGGAGAGGAGCGCTTCGACACGGCTCCGCTCTTGTTGCAGTAGTGCCCGAGCGCGCTCTTGGTCCATGCTTCCTCCTGGATCTTGCGTCGTATCACCCGACATCGTCTCCGTGCGGGCCCGGCAACGGGCCCAAACGTACCCGACCGGCAGGGGGACGGTGGCCGGCCCCCCGACGACCAGCCCGAGGGGCATCCCCGCCCGGATCCGTGCCGGGTGCCTACCATCGGTGCCCATGTCGATGGGATGTCCGCTGCTCGATCAACTGCCCCATCGGAGCTACGACGAGGGCGACGCCCATGTGGTCGAAGTGGAGATCACCGATGACATGAGGGGCCCGTCGGGTGCCGTGCACGGTGGCCTGATCGCCAGTGTCGTCGACAGGGCGGGGGCCTATGCGGCCCATCGCGCCGGACGGCGCTCGGTCGCCACCTCGGGCGTGGCCCTCAGCTACCTGGCATCGGCGGACACGGGCCCCCTCCGGGCCGTCGCCACCGCCCTCCGGGTGGGTGGCCGCCAAGGGGTGGTGGAGGTGCGGGTCCATGATGCCGGCAAGGACGACCTCCTCGTGGCCACGGCATTGCTCACCCTGAGCTACGTGGATGCGCCCGGGTTCTTCCCCCCGCCGCTGTTTGGCGCCAGCGGGACGGGGTAGTGCCGTCTCCTGACAGTGCGCATGCCGACGCGCCTGCCCGTCAGTCGTCCGAGGCGCGAAAACGGGGCATCATCACGTGTTAGCAACGATGCGGTTTCCGATGGCGATCGAGAGCGTCGGCCGTGCCCGGCAATTCGTCCGCTCGTCGTTCCGGCGGTTCCCGCCGGCCACGGTCGACACCGCCGAGCTCCTCACCAGCGAGTTGGCGACGAACGCCGTCCTGCACGGCCGGACCGCCTTCGACGTCGTGGTCAGCGAATCGGACGATCGCCTCCGGGTTGCTGTGATCGACAGGAGCGGCCGGATGCCCGTGCTCCTGTCGCCGGCCGAGTCCGACGTCCACGGCCGGGGTCTGTTGATCCTCGACGAGCTGTCCGACCACTGGGGGACGGAGGAGAACCCGACCGGCAAGGTCGTATGGTTCGATCTGGCCGCTGGGGCCCGCCACGCTGCCCCTCGCTCCTGAGGTTCGCCGGCCTCGACAGCCAGCCGGTCGGCGCTGCGGCGGCCGAGGCACCACAATGGGGGGGATGGCCAAGCAACGCTCACAGCCCGCAGACCTGACGGTCGTCGGGGTTCCCTTCTACTTCGCCGGCATGGCGGCCGAGTACCTCTGGCTGCGACGGACCGCCGACCGGCGGTCCACCTCGGCGGGGGACTACGAGCGCCGCGACACGATCGCCAGCCTGACCATGGGGTTCGCCAGTCTGGTGGTGCCGCTGGTCGCCCCGCGGGTGCTCGGTCCGATCACGCCGGGTCGGAGTCGGTTCGGGAAGGCCCTTGTCGCTGCGGCTCTCGGTGCAGCCGCCGCCACGACAGCGGCGGACATGGTCGTCCGACGTTCTGGTCGGGGTCTCGGCCGGGCCGCCGTGGCGGACCGGGTGTCGCCGGGCGGTGACGACAGACCGGCGGAAGCTCGACTGGAGGCGCGTCTCCACAGGACGGAGCGGGCACGCCGGGTGGCATCGGCCGGTGGTGTGGCGTCGATCGTCCTCGGAGGGGTGGCCCTGGCCACCACCCTGGCATCGTCCACGACACCCCAGAGACTGTGGCGCCGCCGGATCCTGCCCGACCTCGGCTCGGGACCCGTGGCGCTGGCGCTCGCCATCGTCGGCTGGGACTTCATCTACTACTGGAACCACCGGTTCATGCACGAGTGCCGGTACCTGTGGGCCGTCCACGTGGTCCACCATTCGAGTGAGCACTACAACCTGTCGACGGCCCTCCGACAACCAGTCGCCGACTCGATCGCCGTGTCCGTGCCCTACGGGGTTCTGTGCCTGGCGGGGCTCCAACCGGGTCTGGTGGCCACGGCCCGTGGGGTCAACCTGCTGTATCAGTTCTGGATCCACACCGAGGCGATCGGCCGTATCGGGCCTCCCGAGGCCGTGCTCAACTCCCCGTCGCACCACCGCGTGCACCACGGTTCCAACTCGCAGTACCTCGACCGCAACCACGGGAGCATCCTCATCGTGTGGGATCGCCTGTTCGGCACCTTCGAGCGGGAGGACGAACCGGCGGTCTACGGCATCACCAAGAACATCGACACCTTCAACCCGGCGCGGATCGCGTCGCACGAGTTCACCAACATGCTCCACGACGTGGCCCGGTCGACGGGGTGGGGCGAGCGGCTCTCGCACGTGGCCCGGGCCCCCGGGTGGGCGCCACAGGTGCCGGTTCAGGCCTGAGGCCCGGCGCCTCCGGCCCGGGATCCACCTCCGCCGCTGTCGGTGCGCCACCGGTTCCACGGCCAGGACCCGTCGATCTCCACCTCCAGCGAGAAGCTGAGGACGATCCGGATGACCACGATGAGTCCGAGGACGGTCACGCTGTCGATCGTCGGGTCCACGATGATCGTGCGCACGATGTCCCCGATGATGAGGACTTCGAGGCCGAGGAGGATGGCCTGGCCGAGACGCTGTCGTAGTTCGGGGTAGGCAGCGCTCCGCCCGTCCGGCCGGATCATCGAGGCGCCGTAGTCGATGATGGCCCACAGTCCCCCGATGATCATGATCGCCGCACCGACGGCCTCCACCACCTTCACGATGTCGGAGATGAACTGCTCGTAGGTCACCGGGCAACAATGCCACGCCGCACCGGGCCGGGGTGCCATCGGACACCGTGGCCCGGACCGGGTGCCGCCTCGACGACCGGCGACGGGGCGGCCAGCGGTGGGGCGACCGGCGTCAGGCCTCGAAGGGTGCCCTCCCGACGATGAGGGGATCCGGCACCCCGACGACGTCGAGGTCTTTGTCCTCGTAGTCGATGGCGGCCAGGACGTGGCGCATGGCATTGAGGCGTCCCCGCCGCTTGTCGTTGCTCTTCACCACCGTCCACGGCGCCAGGTCCGAGTCCGTCGAGGCGAACATGCGGTTCCGGGCAGCCGTGTAGTCGTCCCAACGCGACAGTGATGCCACGTCGATCGGCGAGAGCTTCCACTGCCGGACGGGGTCGATGCGACGGATCAGGAAGCGGGTGTGCTGCTCGCCCTGGGAGACGGAGAACCAGAACTTGAAGAGGTGGATCTTGTCCCGGACGAGCAGCTGCTCGAAGAGCGGGGCCTGGAACATGAACTCCTCGTACTGCTCGTCCGTGCAGTAGCCCATGACCCGTTCGACGCCGGCCCGGTTGTACCACGACCGATCGAACAGGACGATCTCACCTTCGGCTGGGAGGTGGTCGACGTACCGCTGGAAGTACCACTGGGTCTGCTCCCGCCGATTGGGCTTCTCCAGCGCCACCACCTGGGCCCCCCGAGGATTGAGGTGCTCCATGAACCGCTTGATGGTGCCGCCCTTCCCCGCGGCGTCCCTGCCCTCGAACACGATGACGATCCGCTCCCCGACCTCCTTGGTCCAGTTCTGCAGCTTGAGTAGCTCGATCTGGAGGCGGCGCTTCTCCGTCTCGTACTCGTCGCGCATGAGCCGGCGCTCGTAGGGATACCCCTCCTTCCACGTGTCGACCTCGGTCCCGTCGCGCCAGCACAGGATCGGCTCCTCGTCGCTGTCGTCGATGACGTACTGGTCCAGCTCGTCGTTGAGGTCAACCACTATCGGCTCCACTCCCGTCCTCGTTCGTCGCGGGTCGGTCCCGGCCCCGGCGGCACCGGGTCGTCCAGCCCTGCGTCCTCCCGCACGGTGCCGGCCCGTGCCGTGACCACCGGGTCGCCGAGCAGGACGACCATCGCCCCCACGCTAGGCCTCCGTGGCCTTGGCCTGTCGCTCCGCCTGGTGCTTCTCGATGGCCGACATCACGGCGGCGCCGGCGGCGCCGATGAATTCCGGTCGGTTGTCGGCCGCCCAGTCCCGGCTGGCGGTCAGCGTCCGGGACGACCCCTGGAACTCGGGCATGACGTACCGGGCGATCAGCTCGTAGGAATGACGGGTGGCGGCGGTGTCGGCCCATTCGTGGCCCATGAGGAGGAACGTGCCGAACCCGTTCGACTGGCTGCGGAGCCGCTCGACCTGGGCGATGGCATCGTCGACGGTGCCGATGACCGCGAATCCCGAGGCGTTGAGGGCGTCGACCAGGGTCTCGTGGTTGCTGGTGTCGGGGGCCAGCGGCAGGGCGGCGACCCGCTGGAAGTAGTCCACCCACTCGGCCAGCCCGAAACCCACGTCCTCGACGGCCTGCTCCTTCGAGTCGGCGATGTGCATCGGACCGACCAGCCGCCACCTGCCGCGGTCGATGGTCGTCCCGAACTCGGCCGCACGCTCCTCCATGACGTCCCAGTGCGCACCGAGCACGTCGAACCCGCCCGCCGAGGTGGCGCCGATCGACAGCAGACTGCATCCCAGGCGGCCGGCGGCCCGGGGACCGGCCGGCGAGACCTGGGCGGCGACCGCCACCTCGGGGTAGGGGCGCTGGAGGGGGCGCAGTTGCAGCCGGGCGTCGACCAGCGTGAACCAGTCGGTCTCCATCGTCACCGGACCGTCGCCGGCCAACAGGAGCAGGATGGCTTCGAGCGACTCCTCCATCATGTCCCGCTGCCGGGCGGGGTCGATGCCCATCATGTACGCGTCCGAGGGCAGCGCACCGGGCCCCACGCCGATCATGAGCCGGCCCCGGGTCAGGTGGTCGAGGAGCACCAGGCGGTCGGCCAGCATGAACGGGTGGTGGTAGGGGAGCGAGGACACCCCGGTGCCGAGGCGGAGGTGCCGGGTCCGTTGGGCGGCGGCGGCGATGAACACCTCGGGCGACGCGATGATCTCGTACCCGGCCGAATGGTGCTCCCCGATCCACGCCTCGTCGAAGCCGAGGGTGTCGAGGTGCTCCAAGAGCTGGAGATCCCGCTCGAGGGCCAGTGTCGGGTTCTGCCCCACCGGGTGGAAGGGGGCGAGGAAGATCCCGAATTGCAACTGGTCCGATGCCTGCAGGGTGGTCATGGGTTCCTTCCGTTACGGGTTGACGATGATCTTGCCGTGCCCACCCGGGGTGCGCAGGGTGTCGAAGGCGGCCGATGTCCCCTCGAGACCGACGGTGGACGTGACCAGCAGGTCGGCGCCGGGCAACCCGGTCGCCAGGCGGTCGAGGGTGACGGCGAACTCGGCCGGCGTGTAGCCGAAGGAGAAGCGCAGCTCGATCTCCTTCGTGACCGCCACGAAGGGCTCGATGGTGTCGGAGTGCATGCACACGCCGACGACCACGATGCGGCTGTGGGGCGGGGCCTCGTCCACGAGGGACTGGAGCATGCCGGCCACGCCGACCGCCTCGAAGATCACCGCGTCGGTGGTCTCGCCGCCCATCATGGAGACCATGGCGCGCTCCATGATGGAGGTGGCCACACCCAGACCGGCCCAGCGCTCGTGGGGCGACTCCTCGGCCGGGTCGAAGACCTCGTCCGCTCCGAACGCCTCGGCCAGCCGCCGGCGCGTCGGCGAGTAGTCGGAGGCAAGCACCGGGCCGTGGCCGCGACCCTTGAGCGCGGCGATGACGGCCAGCCCGACCGGACCACATCCGACGACCAGGCTCGGTTGCCCGAGCTCGAGACCCGACAGACCCACGGCGTGCTCCCCGACGGCCAGGGGCTCGGTCAGTGCCGCCAGATTCGTCGCCAGGGAGTCGGGGACCGGGAGGAGCAGCATCTCCTGGAGCACCAGGTGCTCGGCCAGGGCACCGGGGTAGGTGTTGGAGTAGCCGACCTGCTCCACGCCGCCGGCCCCGACCACGATGGGGACCGAGCACACCCTCGTCCCCACCGGCAGCGACCTGGCGGTATCGGGTCCGTAGTCGACCACCTCGGCGCAGAATTCGTGTCCGAAGACGGTGTCGACGAACGGGTCGAGGGCCGGGGCACCGACCCGGTCCATCAGGTCGGTGAAGTGGACGAAGTCGGCCAGTGCGTGCAGGTCGGAACCGCAGATGCCGGCGGCCAGCGACCGGGCGACGACGTGGCCGGACCCCGGCGTCGGGTCCTCGACGCCGTCGACCACCAACGCCCCGGCCCGGGTCACGACCGCGCGCACGGCACCCCCCGTCCGGGGGCATCGACCTCGGCCGCCCCCGCTGCCCTGTCCGTTGCGCCCGCCCCTCCCATCAGGTCGATCCCTGTCCGTCCGCCGGGTACGGCGGTGCCGCCAGGTCCGATCACGACGGGGGGTCGTCGGGTAGGGGCCATCGGTAGAGGTCGGCGGCGTTCCGATGGGTCAGCTTGTCCAATTCCCCGGGCGGGAGGTGGCCCCAGCACCGTTCGATGACCGCCTGGGTGTCGGGCCACGTCGAGTCGCCATGGGGGTAGTCCACCTCCACCATGATGTGGTCGATCCCGATGCGATGGCGGGTGTCGATGGTCGAGGGGTCGTCGATCGTGCAGAACCAGAAGTTCCGCGAGAGGACGTCGGCCGGCAACAACCCGGCGGGGTCGTAGCCGCGACCGTACCCCGACCGCTCGACGATGTTGTCGAGGCGGTCGAGGAGCATGGCCACCCAGCCGATGCCCCCCTCGCTCATGGCGATCTTGAGCCGGGGGAACCGGGCCGGCAGGCCCGACCAGACCCACTCCGCACACGCCGACAGCGACATCTGTCCGAACAGGGTGGCGCCGATGGCGACCAGTGGACCGTCCTCGGGCATGTCCGGCATGCCGGAGGAGCCGACATGGAGCGAGATGACCGTGTCGGTCTCCTGGCATGCCTCGACGATGGGCTCCCAGTACCCCGAGAACAGGCTGGGGAGGCCGATCCGGTGAGGCCGTTCCGGAAGGGTGACCGATCGGAAGCCCCGCGCCGCGTTCCGCCGGATCTCGGCGGCACCGAGGGCCGGATCGGCGAGGAAGGTGATGCCACAGGGGATGATGCGGTCGGGATAGGGCTGCCACCACGCCTCGTAGAGCCAGTCGTTCCAGGCCCGGGTGACCGCCAGGCCGAGCTCGGGGTCGCGGGCGGAGGAGAAGACCCTCCCGCAGAACCCGCTGATCTGGGAGGGGAAGTTGAGCGATGCCCAGACACCGTTGATGTCCATGTCGCGGATGCGGGCGTCGATGTCCCAGCACCCGCGCCGCATGTCCTCGAAGCGGGTCGGTTCCAGCGTCACGCACTCGGGTCGGCGGCCGGCCACCGCGTTCATCCCCACCTGTGAGTAGCGGCTCCCGTCGAACTCCCACAGCTGATGTCCCCGGGAGCTCTCGACGACCCGGGGAGCCAGCGCCGCGAACCGGGCCGGGAGTCGGCCCTCGAACATGTCAGGCGGTTCGACGAGGTGGTCGTCGACCGAGATGACTGTGTAGCGCACCGGGCGGGGCTGCGGATCGGGGAGCAGAGTGTCCGGCCGGGTGACGATGGTCACGTCGATCTCCCCATCCGACGAGTATGCCAGCGCCGGCCGGCAGCCGTCCCGGTCGCCCCGCCCTCGCGGCGACGACCGGCTCCGTCGACCGCCGACGGTGATTAGGTTGAGGCGGTGGAGACGTTCGCCGAGGCCAGCGCGGTGCGACCCGCCGGACCCGATGTCTGGGGCGGGGCCATCCAGCCGGGCTGGGACATCGCCGGCAACGCCAACGGCGGCTACCTCATGGCCATCGGGACCCGGGCGCTGATCGCCTCCACAGGACGTGCCGACCCGGTGTCGGTGACGGCCCACTTCCTGGCGCCGGGCAAGCCGGGTCCGGTCAGTGTCCGTACGGCCGTCGTCAAGGAGGGGAAGCGGTTCGCCACGGCGACCGCCCTCCTGCGGGCGACCGACCGACCGGTGCTGTCCCTCGTCGGCAGCACGGGCGAGCTCGACCGGACCGGGGACCACCAGCGGCCCGAAGACAACGACCGGCCCGAGGGCTACGAGCTGGTCGACAGCGGACCACCGGACCTTCCCCCGCCGGACGAGTGCTTCGCCCTGGTGGCCACGGACACCTTCCCACCGCCGTTCATGGGCCATGTGGACCTGCGGCTGCACCCCGACGACGCCGGGTTCGCCCGCGGCGAGGCCAGTGGCCGGCCGCTCATGCGGGGCTGGTTCCGCTTCGCCGGTGGTGAGCCGATCGACACCGTCGGCCTCCTCGTCGCGGTCGACGCCTTCCCCCCGACCATCTTCAACGCCCGGCAGGCCCCGGCCTGGACCCCGACGCTGGAGCTCACCGCCCACATCCGGGCCCGCCCGGACCCGGGTTGGCTCCGGTGCCGGTTCGCCACCCGCTTCGTGACCGGTGGCTTCCTCGAGGAGGACGGCGAGATCTGGGACGGATCGGATCGGCTCGTCGCCCAGTCTCGCCAGCTGGCGCTGGTCCCCCGTCACTGACGTGCCGGCCAGCACGCGGATCCGCCCACGGAGCTGGCGGAGCCGCCCGGGCGGCGGACGGTCAGGCCCGTCCGTCCCGCCGTGTCGCGAAGGACGTGAGGGCTCCGAGCTGCTCGGCCGTCCCGACGCTGATGATCACGTCCCCGGCCTCGATGGTGTCCTCGGGGGACGGATTGGTGAGGAAGGAGCCGTCGGGCCGCCTGATAGCCAGGACCAGGGCACCGGTGCGGTCCCGCAGGTGCACGGAACGGAGCGTGTTGCCAGCCAGGGGCGAGTCGGCGGACACCGTCAACTCCTCCAGCCGGAATTTGAGCGAGCCATCGTGCATGACGACGTCGACGAAGTCGACGACATGAGGCTGGGTCACGAACGATGCCATGCGGTCACCGCCGAGCTTTTGGGGATTGACGACCCGGTCGGCGCCGGCGCGCTCCAACTTCGACTCGGAGGACTCGTTCCGGGCGCGGGCGATGATCTTGAGCTCGGGACGCAGCGACCTGCTCGCCACGGTCAGGTAGAGATTGTCCGAGTCGGTGTCGATGGCCGCCACGAGGGTTCCCGCCCGCTCGATCCCGGCCCGGAGGAGCGTCTCGTCGTCAGCGACATCGCCGCAGACGGAGGCATAGGGCACGGTGCTGAGCCGATCAGGATCGCGGTCGACGACGACGAGGTCTCTTTGGGCGCTGTCGAGGAATTCCGCGACCTCGCGCCCGACCCTCCCCCAGCCGCACACGATCACGTGGCCGTTCATCCGGGCGATGTCCCGTTCCATTCTTCGCCTCCTGACGAGGTCCCGCATGTGGCCCTCGATGAGAACTTCGAGTACTGCCGAGAACGTGAACAGCGCGGTCCCGACGCCGACGAGGATCACGATGATCGTGAACACCTTGCTGCCGGCGTCGAGGGGGTGGGGTGAGGTGAACCCCACGGTCGTGACCGTACTGACGGTCTGGAAGACCGCATCGAGGAGACCGAAGCCGAAAAGGAGGTAACCGACGGTGCCGACCACGAGCACCAGCGCCAGGGATCCCAGGCCTATCCTCACTCGCCGGAACGGATCCCCCATTTCGCCCATCATGCCCCACGGCGCCGGGGGAAGGTGGCCCGGTCCTGGTCGGACGCGAACCCCTGGCACCGGGAGGAGCCGGTGGCCGCGCCCCGGCCATCGCCACCCGACGGCAGCGCCCCGGGCCGGAGCGCTCCCTAGTCCCGGTGCTCCGGGACGGCGAAACGCCCGGTCAATGTCCCGATTGCCAGCACATGTCGGCCGGTGGCGAAGCGGAAGCGGGCGTAGGTGGCGTGCTCGTCGAGATCGGCTGACTCGGTGTCGAGTGCGTAGACGGTGAACTGGTAGTGGTGCGGCGGGTCACCGGGCGGCGGGGCCATGCCCCCGTAGGCGCTCTCGCCCCAGTCGGTGAACCCGTCGGTCCAGTCGCCGGTCTTGGTGCCGGCGCCCTCCTCGAGGGACATCACCGTCGGTGGCAGGCCGAACCGGATCCAGTGGCAGAAGCCCACGGTGGTGGGGGCGTCCGGGTCCCAGCAGGTGACGGCGAAGCTCTTCGTGCCCTCGGGTGCGCCGCTCCACGACAGCTGGGGGCTGACGTTGTCGCCGCCGGCACTCGAATGGGCCGCGCTCGTTGGGATGTCCTCCCCGATACCGAACTGCTCACTGGTCACCACTAGTTCCTGCGCCATTCCTCACCCTCCTCGCACCCGTCGGCCCGGCCCGCCCCATCACTGGACCGAACCCCCCCCCGTACCGATGGAGCGGGCATACCCGGATCGGCTCGGGCAAAACGCCAGGTGGTGCACGCAGGTGCCAGGGGTGCCGTGCTGGCCGGGTGGGAGGTCATGCCGAGTTGAGTCGAGGCGAGGGCCATGACCGGTGGCGGTCGAGGTCGATCAGTCCCGGAGCAGTCCGGCCCGACGGTCGGCGCCCACCCTTCTGCTGCGGAGCCGGCGGTGCGCTTCGCTCCACACCCACAGGAGGAGCCCCGCCCCGGAGAAGCAGACGCCCAGCACCATCACCGACGACCAGCCCCCCGTGGCGTAGGCCACGCCGGTCGCCGCTGATCCGATCGCTCCTCCGATGAAGTAACTGACCATGTACCCGGTGTTGATCCGCGAACGGGCGGCAGGATCGATGCCGAAGATGAGCTGCTGATTCTGGATGTGGACGGATTGGATCCCGAGGTCGACCACGAGGATCCCGGCGACGAGCGCCCAGAGGCGGTGCGATCCGAGTGCCAGGAGCGCCATCGACGCCGCCGTGACGAGGAGGGAGCCCCCGGTCACCCAACGTTCGAGCCCCCGGTCCGCCAGGCGCCCGCTGAACGAGGCGGCCAGCGCTCCGGCGGCGCCCAGGAGCCCGAACAGCCCGATGACCGCCTCGCTGTAGTGGTAGGGGGGACCGACCAGGAGGAAGGCCAGGCTGGTCCACACCACGTTGAAGGTGGCGAAGGCCAGTGCGCCGATGGCCGAGCGCAGGCGCAGCAGCGGCTCGGTGCGCATGAGGCGGACGACGGACCCGAGGAGCTCGGCGTAGGTGATCGATGGGCGGGGGTGCTCGTCGGGAAGGCGACGGTTGAGCTGCAGCGCCAGCACCAGGACCATCACACCGGCCACCGCGTAGACCGTGCGCCAGCCCGCGACCTCGGCGATCAGCCCGGAGAAGGTCCTCGCCAACAGGATGCCCAGGAGCAGGCCGCTCATGACCGTGCCCACCACCCGCCCCCGCTGCTGGTCCGATGCCAGGGACGCGGCGAACGGGACGAGGATCTGTGCCGACACCGAGCAGACCCCGGCGACGGCCACGGCGATGATCAGGACGGTGATGCCCGGGGCGGCCGCCGCCCCGAAGAGGGCCAGGGCGGCCAGGGCCAGGATCCCCGGGACGAGCCGCCGGCGTATCAGGATGTCTCCGAGCGGGACGATCAGTGCCAGGCCGATCCCGTAGCCGATCTGGGAGGCGGTGACGATGAGGCCGGCGGTGCCCGAACCGACCCGGAAGTCCCGGGAGATCTGGGGCAGCAGCGGCTGCGCGTAGTACAGGCTGGCGACGGAGATCCCGCACGCCGTGGCGAACAGGGCGACCATGCCCTTGGTCATCGGGCTGCTGCCGTCCGACGGTGGGCTCTGGGTATCGGACACGGCCTCAATTGCGGACATGGCGGCCTGCCGGCGGCAAGTTCTGCGACTGCGATGCTCGAGCTGTTCGGAGAGCACGAGCCGGCAACCGGGGTGCCCGGTGGTTGGGGATAGGGTCCCGACCGGAGCGTGTCTCGAGCGCTCGACCGCCGGGAGGATGCCATGGCCGTACTGATCGACACCCACGAGGTCTTCAACCAGGTGCCACCGCTCGAGGGCTACGACGTCTTCGGTGCCGACCGCGCCCTGGGGGAGGCGGTCGACCGTGAGGGGGCCGGGTGGGCCCGGCCCGGGCTGGCGGCGCTCGGCTCACTCGCCGGATCGGCGTCGAGCCAGGAGCTCGGGCGCCTGGCCAACGAGTACCGGCCGGAGCTGCACACCCACGACCGGTTCGGTAACCGGGTCGACGTGGTCGAGTACCACCCGTCGTACCACGAGCTGATGACGACCTCGATCGCCAACGGGCTGCACGCCGGGCCCTGGGCCGACCCCCGCCCCGGCGCCCACGTCGCCCGGGCGGCCAAGGTGATTGTCTGGTACCAGGTCGACGCCGGCCACGTCTGTCCGGTGTCGATGACCTACGCCGTCGTGCCGGCGCTGCGTCACCAGCCCGAGGTGGCGGCCCGGTGGGAGCCGATGATCTGCTCGACCGCCTACGACCCGACGGACCGCACCGCCTCCGAGAAGCTCGGGGTGACCTGCGGCATGGCCCTGACCGAAAAGCAGGGTGGCTCCGACGTCAGGGCCAACACGACCCGGGCCGAACCGATCGACGACGGAGTGGACCGGGCCTACCTGCTCACCGGCCACAAGTGGTTCTGCTCGGCACCCATGTCCGACGCGTTCTTGATGCTGGCGCAGGCGCCCGGCGGCATCAGCTGCTTCCTCGTCCCCCGGTGGCTCGACGACGGGTCCCGCAATCCGATCCGGATCCAGCGGTTGAAGGACAAGCTCGGCGACCGGTCGAACGCCTCCAGCGAGATCGAGCTGCCCGGAGTGGTGGGCCAGCTGGTCGGCGAGGAGGGCCGGGGGGTGCGCACCATCATCGAGATGGTCAACCACACCCGGCTCGACTGCATCCTCGGATCGTCGTCGATCATGCGTCAGGGAGTGGCCCAGGCCACCTGGCACGCCGCCCACCGCTCGGTCTTCGGCACGCTCCTCGCCGACCAGCCCCTCATGGCCAACGTCCTGGCCGATCTGGCTGTCGAGTCCGAGGCGGCCACGGCCTCGGCGCTCCGTCTGGCCCGGGCCTACGACGCCCCGGCCGGTGAGGAGCACGAGCAGCTGCTCCAGCGCATCCTGACGCCCGTCATCAAGTACTGGACGTGCAAACGGGCGCCCCAGCACGCGGCCGAGGCGCTGGAGTGCATCGGCGGCAACGGCTTCGTCGAGGAGTCGATGCTGCCCCGCCTGTTCCGCCAGAGCCCGGTCAACGGCGTGTGGGAGGGATCCGGCAACGTCATCTGCCTCGACGTGCTGCGGGCACTGGCCCGCGAGCCGCGAGCCCTCGAGGCGTACTGGTCGGAGGTCGGCGAGGCCGGAGGCGGCGACCACCGTCTGGCGCGGGCCATCGACGACCTGCACGTGGACCTGGCCGACACCGGCACCCTCGAGTCGCGTGCCCGATCGGTGGTCGAGCGGATGGCGTTGGTGTTCCAGGCGTCGCTGCTGGTCCGCCACTCGCCGACCGTCGTCGCCGACGCCTTTTGTGCCTCACGCCTCGGAGGAGCCGGAGCCGGCACGTTCGGAACGCTCCCGGACGGGACCGACACCGCCGCCATCCTGGCCCGGCACGCCCCCGTCTGACCTGAGGCCCGGGGCCGACCCCGCGACCACCGGCTCGCCCATGCCCGTCCAGATGGTGTCGACGGCCCGTTCGGCCCAGCCCGGCACCGACGTCGTCCCGGCCACCCGCCGGGCGAACACCGATCCGGCCAGCATCTGGAGGGCGAGGTCGATGTCGGCGTCGGCCCGGAGCTGTCCGAGCCCCCGGGCCTGCTCCAGCAGGGAGCGGGCGTAGCCGAAGCGAGGCCCCACCACCCGCTCCCGATGGAGCGCCAGCGACCACGGGTCCTCACGCGAGCCGATCAGGGTGCCGACCACCTCGAGGCAACCTTCGGCGAAGCGGTCGTCGAACTCGGACAGATAGCGGACGAGGTCGGCGCGTGGGTCGGCGGCGGGACCGGGCACGAGGTGCGAGGAGCTGTTCCCGGCGATGGCCGCGGTGATCAGGTCGGCCTTGTCGCGGTAGCGACGGTAGACGGTGGCCCGGGCGACGCCCGCTTCGCTGGCCACGCTCTCCATCGAGGTCTTGGCGTACCCCAGCTCCGACAGCTGCCGCAGCGCGGCATCGGTGATCGCCGTGCTGGCGCGCTCGTCACGGGGGCGCCCGCGTCGTGGCGCCGGGCTCGGCGTCGGGTCGGGCGCCACGGAGGGAGCCCGGGCAACCGTCACAGGACGGCCGCCTCGCCGACGTCGCTCGGGGCGGACCCGGGCGGCTCGGACGGGGCGTAGCTCGGGACGAAGTCGCGTTGACGCACGAGGACGAAGGCGCCGATGGAGCCGATGACGGCGATGACCGCGCCGATGACCATGATGTGGTCCATCGTCGCCGAGAACCCGACCCGGTAGGCCTGGAGCAGCGCGTTGCGTGAGGCAGCCGAAGGGATCGACGAGGCCGCCTGTCGCACGCCTCCGCCGACGATGGCCCCCTGCAGGGCGGCACCACCGTGGGTCACCACGGCCTGCCCGGCCGGCGAGCCGGCGAGGGCGCTCATGGTCCGCTGTTCGATCTGGGTCTGGAAGACCGTGCCGAGCCCGGCGATGCCGGTGGCGATGCCCACCTGGCGGAACGTGCTGTTCGCACCGGACGCCATCCCGCTGCGCTCGGGTGGCACCACGGAGATGGCCGACGACGCCAGCACGGGGTTCACCGTCCCGATGCCGATGCCGGCAGCGATGAACCCGGGCAGGAGCACCGTCCAACCCGAGGAGGCGTGGGTGGTGGCCATCAACAGGCATCCGATGGAGATGAGGAGCAGCCCGGTGCCGAGCAGATAACGCGAATGGACCCGGACGGTCAGCTTGCCGGCGAACGGGGCGACGACGAAGGCCAGCATGGTGATGGGCAAGAAGCGCACCCCGGCGGCGAGCGGGCCGAAGCCGAGGTCGTCCTGGATGTAGAGGGTCAGGTACAAGAAGAGCGAGAAGATGGACGCCGAGAGGCAGAAGGCCGATAGTGACACGCCGATCATGGCCGGCCGCTTGAACAGGGTCAGGTCCAGCATCGGATCGGCTTGGCGCCACTCGGCGACGAGGAAGACGACCAGGAGCAACGCGGCACCGGCGAGCAACCCGACGATGAGGGTGCTTCCCCACCCGTCGTCGTTGCCGCGGACGAGGGCGAAGACCAGCATGAAGAGGGCGCCGGAGAACGAGACGAACCCGATCCAGTCCACCCGCCGGTTGTTCGGGTCCTTCGACTCCTGGACCTTGGCCAGGGTGATGACGACGGCGACGATGCCGATGGGGACGTTGACGAAGAAGATCCACCGCCAGCCGATCCCACTGGTGATGGCGCCCCCGACCAGTGGGCCCACGGCGACGGCACCGCCGACGACCGCGCCGTAGATCCCGAAGGCCGTGCCCCGCTCGCGGCCCGAGAAGGCCTGGGCGATGAGGGCGAGCGAGGTGGCGAACATGATCGCTCCCCCGACGCCCTGTGCGGCGCGGGCGAGGTTCAGCATGAGCGAGCTCGTGGCCAGTCCGCACACCAGCGACGAGACGGAGAACACGCCGAGCCCGACGGCGAACACCTCCCGCCGGCCGAACATGTCGCCGATCACCCCGGCGGTGAGCAGGAAGGCGGCAAGGGTCAGCGCATAGGCGTCGACGACCCACTGGAGGTCGCTGAAGCTGGCGTTGAGCGAGCGCTGGATGTCGGGGAGCGCGACGTTGACGACGGTGATGTCGAGCAGCAACATGAAGGTTGCGGTGCAGACGGCGATCAACGTCCACCACTTGCGGTCGAGCGAGGCCATGGGGGGCTCCTTCGGGCGGTAGGGGAGCGAACCGGGCGTTGTTACAATCCAATACGTAGTGTATCGAATAAGGCCGCCCTGTCAAACCGGTGGCCCGTCACGACGGCGTGTCGACCGAGTGGACCGCGGGCCCCGAGTCGGCTGGCTCAGGTTCGACGAAGGCCCGGAGCAGCGTCAGCAGGCGCTCGAAGTCCGCATCCACGACCGACTGCGGGTGGTTGCGGAACCGGCCCGACACCTCGCTGACGGTGAAGCCCAGCACGGCCGTGCTGACCAGGCGCTCGGTCTGGGCCACCTGCGCCGACTCCATCCCCATCTCCTCCAGCGTGCGCTGGACGGCGTCCCGCACCCGGGCCGCCTCGTCCGTCGCCGCCGGACGGGCGAGGAGGAGCGGGAACACGGCCGGGTGTCGCTGACCGGTGCGCCGCAGGTCCCTGGCCATCGCCACGAGACGATCGGCCCACGTCAGCTCGACGGGCGGCAGCTCGACCTCGCCGAGCAGGCGTTCCACCAGCCCGTCGAGGAGGGCGGCCTTGTCGCCCACGTGGCGGTAGAGGGCCATCGGCGTCACCCCGAGCCTCGTGGCGACGGCGTGCATGGTCACCGCGGGGAGCCCGGACTCGTCGGCCAGGGCCAGCGCGGCATCGAGCACGACGGCACGGGTGAGGAGGGGTCGTCTTCCCACAGCAATTAGTATACGCTATATAGTTATGTCGAATACCACGATGCGGGTCCTCCTCACCGACGGCTCGGGCCTGACCGCCCGCCAGGTGGCCGGCCGGCTGGCCGGGGCGGGACACACGGTCGATGCACTGGCCCCCGATCCCTTCTGCCTCTGCCGGTTCACCCACCACGTGGACAAGATCCGCCGTGTGCCGCCGTTCGGCTCCGACCCGATGGCCTGGCTGGACTCCGCGCTGGCGACCTACGCGGACGGCGGCTACGACCTCTTGTTCCCCACTCAGGAGCAGGTCGCGGTGCTGGCGTCGGTGCCGCACCGCCTGCGCGGGGCCGGGGTGGCGACGGTGGTACCGGCGTTCGACGCCCTCGCCGCGGTCCAGGACAAGGCGTCAGCGTTTCGCACCCTGGTCGGCCTCGGCCTCCCCCAGCCGCCCGGTGCCGTCGGGCTGCGGGGCTGGGATCGCTTCCCCGCCTTCGTGAAGGAGCCGATCGGCACCGCTTCCGGTGGCGTGCGCCGGGTCGAGTCAGCCGCCGATCTGACCGCGGCCGAGGCCGACTCGACCGATCTGGTCGTGCAGGCCGCGGTGGAGGGACCGCTCGCCATGTGCCAGGCGGTCTTCGACCGGGGGGTCATGGTGGCGTTCCACGCCAACGTCCGGGTGGGCGAGGGAGCCAACGGCGGTGCGAGCCGCAAGCGCAGCGTGGAGTTGGCCGAGGCCCGATCGTGGATGGCCGTCCTGGGTTCCGGCCTCGGGTGGCACGGCGCGCTCTCGGCCGACGTCATCGTCGGTCCGACCGGCCCGCAATTCATCGACATCAATCCCCGGCTGGTCGAGCCCAACAACGCCTGGTATTCCGGAGTCGACCTGGTCGGGGCGATGGTCGACCTCGCCGTGGGTGACCCCGTCGCCGTGCAGGATCCGGGTCGCCCCGGCGTGGCCACCCACCAGGCGCTCCTCGCCGTGCTCGGTGTGGCCCAGCAGGGCCGCGGGCGTCGGGGGGTGGCCAGGGAGCTGGTCGATGCGTGCCGGCACCGTGGCGAATTCTCGGGCAGCGTCGAGGAGCTGACCCCCGCCCACCGGGACCCCCTCGCCGTGACCCCACTGGTCATGGCCTCGGTGGCCACACTGGCCCGGCCGTCCTCGTGGTCCTGGTTCACCAGCTCCAGCGTGCAGAACTACGCCCTGACCGCGCCGGCCTGGGACGAGGTGCGTCGCCACGCCGAGGCCGGTTGAGGCCTCGTGACCCGGTCGGGCCCGCTCAGGTCTCGGGTGGGACGAAGATCTGCTGGAGGATCCCGTCGATACCCGACCCGTGCAGGGTCATCCCGCCGTCGACGACGATGTTCTGGCCGGTGATGAACCGGGCCAGGTCGGAACAGAGGAAGACGACGACGTCGGCGATGTCCTCGGGCTCACCGATCCGCCCCAGAGGGGTGGTCCGCTCGAAGCGCTCGCGCTCGTGCGGCAGGAACTGCATGAGGGGTTCGGTCAGCGCGGTCAGGATCATCCCGGGGGCGACCGAGTTGACCCGGATGCGCGGACCGTACTCGAGGGCGGCCGATGCGGTGATGGCCGCCACACCCGCCTTGGCTGCCGAGTAGGGCGCCTCACCGGCGGCGGGCCGGGTGCCGCTGATGGACGCCGTCGAGACGACGCTCCCCGTTCCGGCGCGGCGCAGGTGGGGGATGGCCGCCCGGAAGCCCAGGTAGACGCCGGTGAGATTGACCGCCACCAGGCGGTTCCACTCGCCGGGGTCCCACTCGTGGAGCGGGGACACACTGCCGATGCCGGCGTTGTTGTAGAGGATGCTGAGCCCGCCCATCGCGGCCGCCGCGCCGTCGACCGCGTCGCGGAGGCCATCGGGGTCGGTGACGTCGGCCACGAAGGCGTGCCCGGCGACCTCGCGGGCGACGTCGGAGGCGGCATCGCCGTTCAGGTCGATGACCGACACCGCGGCGCCCTCCTCGGACATGCGCAGCGCCGTGGCCCGCCCGATGCCGGACGCCCCTCCGGTGATCACGGCCCGTTGCCCGTCGAGCAGTCCCATCGTCGTCCCGTCCTCTCCGGCCGCGTCAGGGACGGGCCACGCTCGGTGCGTCCCCGAGGAGCTCTCGGAGCGCGGGTCGGTTGAGCTTGCCCAGCACGCTGACGGGCAGGTCGTCGGCGAACACCACGAACTCGGGTGCCTTGTAGGTGGCCAGGTGGTCGGCGCAGTAGCCGACCAGGTCCTCGGCGGACACGGGTTCGGATGCCACGACCACCGCACCGACCCGCTCACCGAGCTCCGGGTCGGGCACGCCGACCACCCCCACGTCCACGACCAGCGGATGGGAGCGGAGCACCTCTTCCACCTCGACGGGACCGAACTTCTCGCCGCCCCGGTTGATCGTGTCGGAGATCCTGCCCGACAGGAAGAGGTAGCCCTCGTTGTCCTGGTAGCCGATGTCACCGGTGTGGAGCCAGTCGCTCGTGGTGTTCTGCTTCGCCCGGACGAGGAATTCGCCGACCTCACCGGGACCCAACGCCGCCCCCGACGCCGGGTCGGCGATGGTGACCTCCACACCGGCGAGCGGCCGGCCCACCGATCCGAACCGGTCGCCCCGGCGGTGGTCGTCCGGTGTCAGCGCGGCGTAGGCGCCCAACGTCTCGGTCTGGCCGAACGTGTTGGAGAAGTCGACCCAGGGGAGGGCGGCCACCGCCCGCTGCACGAGGTCCACGGGGGCCGCGGCAGCGCCGTAGCTGAGCGCCTTGAGCGAGCGCAGGTCGGTGTCCGGGAACCGGGGATGGTCGAGTATCCGACGGAGCATGGTCGGCACCACGAACGTCTGGGTCACCCCCCGACCCTCCACCAGCTCGAGCCAGTCGCCGGCGTCGAACCGCGGCATCATGACCATCTGCTTGCCCTGGTGCAGGGAGATGAACAGGCCGAGGGTGCCGGCGATGTGGAAGATGGGGGCCGACATCATGTCCACGACCTGGGGCGCCGACGGGTCGATCGGCTTGGCGTAGAAGGCGAGGCGGTCGGCGATCACCGAATGGCTGATGGCGATGGGCTTCGGGAGCCCGGTCGTGCCGCTGGTGAACAGGACGAGGGCGGTGTCCTCGTCCCCGGCCGCCGTCGTCCGAGGGCCGGTCGCCCCACTGTCGGGCGTGTCGCTCGGGCTCTCGGCACCGAACACGTCCGCCTCGACCAGTACCGGGCCGTCGACCACCGAACCGAGGCCGGCGGCATAGCGGTCCCCGGCCACGCCGACCCGCGCCCCGACCTCCTCGGCCAGCAGCCCGAGCTCTCCGGGGGTCAGGTAGGCGTTCATCTGGGCGGTGGCCGCCCCGACCCGGGCCGCGGCGAAGATGGTCGCCACCGACAGGACACTGCTCAGGTTGACCAGCGCGACCCGGTCACCGGGCCCGACCCCGGCGGCCGTCAGCGCGGCCGCCGCGCTCCCGACGAGCGAATCGAGCCGGCGGTAGGTCGTCTCCTCTCCGTCGACGAACAGGGCCACCCGGTCCGGCACGCTCTGTACCGGCGGGTCGAGGGCATACCCGACGTTCATGTCGGTGGTCGACGGTGAGGGCCGCCCGCCCCGTCTCCGGACGCCGCTGCTCGGATGCTGGCCATGGCGTGCCGTTCCCCGCCCGGCCGTGCGGTCAGGCCGCCCGTTCGAGGATGTGGACCCCGCAGGCGGACCCGAGCCCGATCACGTGGGCCAGGCCGACCCTGGCCCCTTCGATCTGGCGATTGCCGGCCTCGCCCCGCAGGTGGGTCGTCACCTCCCACACGTTGGCGATGCCGGTCGCGGCGATGGGGTGACCCTTCGACTCGAGGCCGCCCGACACGTTCACCGGCGTGCTCCCGTCGCGCCAGGTCGCCCCGGAGTTGAAGAAGTCGACCGCCCCGCCGACCTCGCAGAGCATCAGGTTGTCGTAGTGGACCAGCTCGGCCGTGGCGAAGCAGTCGTGCAGCTCGACCAGGTCGAGATCGCCCGGTCCCACGCCGGCCTGCTCGTATGCCTGGGTGGCGGCGTTCCTGGTCAGGGTGTTGACATCCGGGAGGATCTGGCACGATTCCTCCCAGGGGTCGGTGGTCAGCACCGAGGCGGAGATCTTGACGGCCCGCTTCTGCTGGTCCAGCGAGAGCGTCTTGAGCCTTGCGCCGCTCACCACCACGGCGGCCGCCGCTCCGTCGCAGTTGGCCGAGCACATGGGCCGCGTGTTGGGGTACGCGATCATCACGTCCCCCATGATCTGCTCAAGCGTCATCTTCTTCGAGTAGGCCGCCTTGGGATTGAGGGTCGAGTGGGAGTGGTTCTTCTCGCTGATGCGCGCGAAGAGCTCGAAGCTGGTGCCGCCGTACTTGTGGCCGTACTCCATGCCGATCTGGGCGAAGACGCCGGGCATGATCTCCGTGCCGATGCGACCGTCGACCGGAGCCACGGCGCCGTAGCGACCGGCCGGCGTCCAGGTGTCGGAGTCCTCCTTGCGGCTGCCGCCCGACAGGAGTCCCGCTCCCGACAGCTTCTCCACCCCGAAGGCCAGTCCCATGTCGGCCTCGCCCGACTTGACGGCCATGCAGGCCACGCGCAGTGCCGTGGCCCCGGTGGCGCAGGCGTTGGCCACGTTGTAGACGGGGATGCCGGTCTGACCCAGCTGCTTCTGCACCTGCTGGCCGATGCCGGCGTTGGCGGCCATCAGGTTGCCGGCGCCGATGACGCCCATGTCCTGCATGGTGACGCCCCCGTCGGCCAGCGCGCCGAGGACCGCCTCGGAGGCCAGGTCGACGAGGTCGAGGTCCGGGTGCTTCCCGAACTTGGTCATATGGATCCCCAGGATCCACAGGTCGTCGGATGCCATGGTGCTCAACCTCTCCTTCGCTCTACCTGGTCACGGGCTCGAAACCGAACCCGATCGCCTCGGTGCCGTTGCTGTCCGCCCCGATGGGCTGCGTGGCCAGCCGGACCCGCATCCCGAGCATCACGTGCTCAGGATCGGGTTCGACGTTGATCAGGTTGGCCCGCACGCTCGTGCCTTCGCAGTCGACCAGGGCGGCCACGTAGGGAACCGGTACCCCGGGTGCGGCGAAGCTCACGATGGTGAAGGCCTGGACCTCGCCCTCGGTCGGGATGTCCACCCGGTGGAACTCGGTCTTGCCGCAGGCGGCACAGGCGTTGCGCCGGTCGAAGAACCGGGCGCCGCAGGCGGTGCACTCGTTGGCGACCAGATGCGGTTCGTCGCCGAGCACCAGATAGTCGACCAACGGAATCTGCTCGGTCATCGCCCCCACTCCAGTCGTCATGTCCACCCCGTTCGTTTGCCGACACCGTAGCGGGACGGGAATGACGCCGTAGCGCCAGGGGAATTCGGCGTCCGACGGCGACGGCCGAACGGCGCCGGGTTCAGCGAAGGGTTACTGTGAAGCCGTGCACAAGTGGAGGCGGGGGCTGATACTGGGGGCAACGGCTGTCGTCCTGGCCACCATCGGCGTGGCCGCCTACGGCTCGACGTCAGCCGAGGCATCGGCGCACCCGGTCACCACCATCACCCTCAAGCAGCCCGACTCCTACACACCGAAGGCGCCGAGCGGCGCGACCGACGACTACCACTGCACGCTGCTCGATCCGCATGTGTCCAAGACGTCGTACATCGTCTCGAGCCAGTTCTTCCCGGGCAGCACGGAGGACCACCACGCCATCCTCTTCCTCGTCCCCCCGAACCTGGCGGCCGAGGCCGAGGCCGACAACGTGAACGGCCACGGCTGGACGTGCTTCGGCGAGTCCCCCCTCCCCAACACCGGGTTGGCCCAGATATCCAACACCCCGTGGCTGAGCGCCTGGGCTCCCGGCCACGGAGCCGACAACCTCCCCCAGGGCACCGGCATCCTCCTCCCCGCCGGGAGCCTGGTCGTGATGCAGGTCCACTACAACCTGCTGGTCGGCGACCAGCCGGTCAAGAACTCGCTGGTGCTCCACACCGTGCCGGTGGCGACTCCGCTCCTCCCGCTCAAGCTCGACCTCATGCCGGCTCCCCCGGACGTACCGTGCCCTGCCGGGGTGACCGGTGCCCTCTGCAACCGCGCGGCGTCGCTGGCCAACCTGGGCCAGCGCTTCGGCCAGAGCGCGGTGTCGTTCGTGAACACCATCGAGGCGGTCTGCGGCCGCAATCCCGCCGACCCGCCGGCCGGTGACTCGACCTCGTGCGACTGGCCCGTGTACCAGAACGGCTACATCGTCAGGGTCGGCGCGCACATGCACCTGCTCGGCGCCACGTTCAAGATGGTCCTCAACCCGGGAACCCCCGAGGCCAAGACCGTCCTCGACGTGCCCGACTACAATTTCCACTACCAGCGGGCCTACAACCTGAAGACGCCGGTGGCGGTGAAGCCCGGGGACAAGGTCCAGGTCACCTGCACGTACAACCCGCAGCTCGCCCAGGAGCTGCCGGCGCTGCGGAAGGTCCCACCCCACTTCGTCACCTGGGGCGACGGATCGTCGGACGAGATGTGCCTCGGCCTGATGTGGACGTCGCAGTCGCTACCCAACTCCCACTATCCGCTCTGATGACTCCGGGTCGATCCACTCGACGGACAGGGCGCACGACCGGGGCCTGCTTGGCGACGGTGGCGCTCGCTGCCGTGCTGGTGGCCGCCTGCGGTTCGAGCAGCAGCTCGTCGACGACCTCGACGACCGCGGCGACCAGCACCACGGCGGCGCCCCACGCCTCGACCAGCACCACGGCGGCTCCCTCGACGACCTCGGCCGGGCCCACCACCACCAACGGCGTCGGACCGGCGGTGTACGAGATCCAGACCGGCACGGTGAAGGGTCTCGGGAAGGTGCTCGTCGACGGGCGGGGGTTCACCCTCTACCTGTTCGTACCCGACAAGCAGTCGGGCGCCTCCACGTGCTACGGAGCCTGTGCCCAGGGTTGGCCGCCCATACTGCTCCCGACCGGGATCGGTGCTCCGGTGGCCGGTCCGGGGATCGAGCCCTCGTTGTTGGGCACCACCCACCGCACCGACGGGACCATCCAGGTCACCTACAACAAGTGGCCGCTCTATCTCTGGGTCGGTGACTCGGAGCCGGGTCAGGCCACCGGACAGGGGATCAACAACCTCGGTGGCCTCTGGTACGTCCTGTCCCCAAGCGGCAAGGCCATTACCACCCACCCTTGACGGTCGGGCCCGGCGCAGCTTCGGGCATCCACGATCTCCCGCGACGCTGACGCTGAGAGCGGGCGACGGGAATCGAACCCGCGTTCCGAGCTTGGGAAGCTCGTGTTCTGCCTCTGAACTACGCCCGCGTGCAGGCGTCACACTATCGCCTGCGTGGACGGCCCCACTGCGGGAGTCGCAGAGCGGAGACCTCGTCGACCATCGCCGCCCCGAGGCACGTGGCCGCGAACAACAGGTCGACCGACACGAGGAGAGGGGCGGCCAGGGGCCGGCCGACCGTCGTGGCCACAACGGTGACGAGCCCCACGACGATGGCGGATGCCACGACGGACCAGCGCATCGCCGGGCGCCGCCCGCGACGTGCGGGTCGGGTGAGGGCGACGGCGGCCACCACGGCGATGACGGCGAAGACGGGGGGGTGCCAACGCGCCGTCGGGACCAGATCCAGCTGTGCGTATCCTTCGACGACGGCCAGTGCCGCCAGCACGACCAGGCCCGGTGATGACAGCGCGTTGACGCTCCCGCGCCGCCGGGGGCGAGCGATCTCGCCCGCGGCCGGCGGGCCATCTCCGGTGCGACTGTCGAACACCTCCGTCCGGGCCACGAAAATCTGGCCCTCGTACGGGGGCGGCGTGTTCGGGGCGGTGCCGGAATGCGTTCCCCCGGGCCGCCAACTCCTGGTGACCGCTGAACCGCGCCGCGTTCGCACCCTTGCCTCCCGCCTCGCCGAGCCCCCGGAATCGCCGCCGCCCACCCGCAGTCTCCGGCCGCCGGGACTCGACTTGAATCCGCCGCCCTTCAGAGCAGTATCACCCGAAGGTCGAGCAATTGCAACCAGCGGTTGCAATAATGGCGTGGGCTGGACTTCGAAGGGTGGGCGGTGATGGCAGATGGCAGTTGATCGGCTCGTGGATCGGCAATCCGGGGCCGCCCCACCCGCCGCCGGCCGCCCGGCGCGGCAGCCCAAGCAGACCCGCGAGCAGCTCCGTTCGCTGATGCTCGGGGCCGCCCAGAGGATCCTCCTCGAGGAGGGCCTGGGTGTGGGGGTGGAAGCGCTCACCTTCAAACGGGCCTTCGACCGGATCGAGGAGGACACCGGCCTCCGGCTCACCAACGGGTCCATCATCCGCCGGGTCTGGGAGAACCTGGCCGAATACCACACCGAGGTGCTGCTCGACATCGCCGTCGACGAGGGGTACGAGGAGTACGAGGCCACCGCCGAGGTTCTCGAACCGGTGCTCGCCGACCTCGACCTCTCCACCCCGGCGAAGAGGCTGGCGGCCACCGCCGAGGTGTGCCGGGTGGGTGGTGGCGCCACCATCGGCTCCATCAACCGTTCTCCCGCCTGGTCCCTGTGGATCGGCGTGTGGGCCCTGGCCACCGCCGGCAACGGCACCGAGCAGAAGGCCAGGATCCGCCAGGCGCTCTCGGCCAGCTACGACACGAGCAACGCGCTCTACGAGGAGACGTACCGCGTGCTCGCCGACCTCCTCGGCCTGCGGCTGCGTCCGGGTCTCACCCTGCACCAGATCACCGTGGCCACCGGCGCCCTGGCCGAGGGCTGTGCCCTGCGCCACCGGGTCGACGGCGACATGCAGGAGTTCGTGCTCCCGACCGGACCGGACGGCGAGGGCCAGGAGTGGACCCTGTTCGGGCTGGGCCTGCACGCGCTGTCGGAGCGGTTCTTCGAACTCGATCCGGGCTGGGCCCCCGGACTCTAGTAGTTTCAATAAGTTATAACTAAAACACTATAAATATTCTTCCTGGTGGGACTACTCCCAGGCTCGTCGACCCCACTATCGTCTGGGCGGCATGGTTCTCTCCGACCACTCCATCCGCGAGGCACTCGCCACCGGGCGCATCGTCATCGACCCCTTCGACGACAGCTGCGTCCAGCCCTCCTCGGTCGATCTCCACGTCGACCAGTACTTCCGGCTCTTCCGCAACCATACGAGCAGGGTGATCGACGTCCGCGAGAACCAGGAGGACCTGACGGAGCTGGTCGACACCGGCGAGGAGCCGCTGATCCTCCACCCGGGCGAGTTCGTGCTCGGTTCCACCAAGGAGAAGGTCACCCTGCCCGCCGACCTGGTGGCCCGTCTCGAGGGCAAGTCGTCGCTCGGCCGGCTGGGGCTCCTCATCCACTCGACCGCCGGGTTCGTGGACGCCGGCTGGGACGGCCATCTGACCCTGGAACTGTCCAACGTGGCCAACCTGCCCATCACGGTCTACCCGGGCATGAAGATCGGCCAGATCAGCTTCCTGCAGATGACCACCGCCGCCGACCACCCGTATGGCTCCGACGGCCTCAAATCGAAGTACCAGGGCCAGTGGGGCCCCACTCCCAGTCGGTACGCGGACAACTTCCGCCCGTGACCGGCGGCCAGTCCGACAGGTCGCCCCGGCTTTGTTACTCTTCAGTAACCATCTAGGAGGAACGAAGTGCCCCTCAGACTCGCCCTAGGCCTCGGAATCACCGCGGTGATGTTCGCGATCGCCGGACGGCGGTTCTTCTGGCTGTACCGCCTGATCTCGGCCGGTGAGCCGGCGGTCCCGTCGCGGTTCAGGGACGTACCCAGGCGGATCAAGGCCGAGCTGGTGGAGGTGGGTGGCCAGAAGAAGCTGTTGCAGTGGACCGTCCCCGGCCTCGCCCATGCCTTCACGTTCTGGGGCTTCACCGTGCTGTTCCTCACCATCATCGAGGCGTTCGGCTGCCTCTTCCAGCGCGACTTCCACATCCCGTTGATCGGCCACACCGCCTTCATCGGGTTCCTGGAGGACTTCTTCGCGGTGGCGGTGATCGTCTCCCTGCTGGTGTTCGTGGGCATCCGGGTCAAGCACTCGCCCAAGCGTGAGAACCGCCGATCCCGGTTCTTCGGCTCGCACACGGGAGCGGCCTGGCTGGTGCTGCTGATGATCTTCGGGGTCATCGTGTCGCTCCTGTTGTACCGGGCCGCCCAGGTCAACACCGGCAACTTCCCCTACGGCTGGTGGGCGTTCGCCTCCCACGGTCTGGCCAATGCGCTCAAGCCGCTGGGCACCGGGGTCAACAGCGTCATCGAGACGGTGGCCCTGCTGGCGAACATCGCCATCATCACCGGCTTCCTGGTCTTCGTGTCGTACTCCAAGCACCTCCACATCTTCCTGGCCCCCATCAACGTGGCCACCTCGCGGCGACCCCGGGCGCTCGGCGCCCTGGCGTCCACCCCCGACATGTCCATGGAGGACGTCGGCGAGGAGGACGAGGTGGTCTTCGGTGCCGGCCGGATCGAGGATTTCTCGTGGAAGCAGCTCCTCGACATGGCCACCTGCACCGAGTGCGGGCGCTGCCAGTCCCAGTGCCCGGCCTGGAACACCGGCAAGCCCCTCTCCCCCAAGCTGCTGATCATGGACCTGCGTGACAACCTCTTCTCCTCGGCCGACCGCGTGATGGCGAAGAACCGCGCCGCGGGGACCGAGGTGGAGAACCTGGTGCCCTCGGTCATCGACCCGGACGTCCTGTGGTCGTGCACGACCTGTGGGGCCTGCGTCGAACAGTGCCCGGTGGACATCGAGCACATCGACACCATCATCGACATGCGCCGCTACGAGGTGCTGATGGAGTCGAAGTTCCCGACCGAGGCGGGGCTCATGCTGCGGAACGTCGAGAACCAGGGCGACCCGTGGGGTCTCGGCTCCTCCAAGCGCACGGACTGGATCGACGCGCTCGACTTCGAGGTGCCGGTCATCTCGGGAACCATTCCCGACGACATCGAGTACCTCTACTGGGTCGGCTGTGCCGGCGCCCTCGACGAGCGGGCTCGGAAGGGCGCGCAGGCCACCGCCCGCATGCTGCACCGCGCCGGGGTCACCTTCGGCATCCTCGGGCCGAGGGAGTCGTGCACCGGCGACCCGGTGCGCCGGCTGGGCAACGAGTACCTCTACCAGGAGCAGGCCCGGATGAACATCGAGACGCTCGAGAGCGCCGGGGTGAAGAAGGTCATCGCCACCTGCCCGCACTGCTTCAATTCCCTGGCCAACGAGTACCCGTCCCTCGGAGGCAACTTCGAGGTGATCCACCACAGTCAGCTGCTCGACCATCTGGTGACGGCGGGCAAGCTCACTCCCGGCGGCGGCTACCAGGGCACGGTCACGTATCACGACCCGTGCTACCTCGGTCGCCACAACCGGGTCTTCGACGAGCCACGCTCGGTCATCGACGCCATCCCCGGCGCCACCCAGGTCGAGATGCGACGCTGCCGGGAGAAGGGCTTCTGCTGTGGAGCGGGTGGTGCCCGGATGTGGCTCGAGGAGAAGATCGGCAAGCGGGTCAACATGGAGCGGACCGAGGAGGCCATCGGCACCGGTGCCGACGTGGTGTCGACGGCCTGTCCCTACTGCATGATCATGCTGGACGACGCCGTCCGGGCCAACGCCAAGGAGGACGACGTCCGGGTCCTCGACCTCTCCCAGCTGCTCGAGGAGTCGATGGGCGAGCCGGTGGCCGTCGGTGCGGCCGCCGCGACGGCCGGCGCACCGGCCGATCCGAGCGCCGGCGACGAATTCGCCGGGCCGGGGGACGCCGCCGGCGAGTAGCCGCCGGCCGCCGCATGCCGGCCGGGCCCGGCCTCCGCGGCGACCCGGCTCAGTCGAAGGCGGCGGCGTCGGCCTCCCGCACCCGGTTGGCCATGGCCGCCAGCATCTTGCGCGAGATGCTCGGCACGGCCTGGAGCACGCTGTTGAATTGGCGTTGGCTGAGCACGAGGACGTCCATCTCGGTGTCGGAGACCACCGTGGCCGAGCGGGGCCGGCGGTCGAGGAGCGCCAGCTCGCCGAAGTAGCCGCCCGGCCCGAGCGTGGCTACCTTCTTGCCGTTGCGGGTCACCGTGGCGGCGCCGCTCACGATGAGGAAGAACTCGAGCCCGATCCGACCCTCCTCCACCAGGATCTTCCCCGCCGGCACCACCAGTTCGTCGAGCGAACTTCGGATCTTGCGCAACTCGGAGGCGCTGCAGCCGGAGAACAGCCAGATGGACTTGAGATCGAGCGCCTTGGGGCGAACCGCCATGACGGGAGGCTACCGCGACTGGCCCGTCGGTGCCGGGTCCGACCGGCCGTCGGGGGCACTCCGGCGGCCCTGTCGGGCACCCGGCCGACGGGGGTGCCACTGCTACAGTCCTCGCATCGCCGGAGCGCCGCAGCCGGGTCGGCACGGACCGGCCGTCGACATGGGGACAGACCAATGATCGCCTCGAAACCGACCTCTCCCGACGGTCGGCCAGCTGCCGGTTCGGGACCCGAGCCGGAGGTGCGGGCCTCGTCGGCCTCGTCGGCGTCGTCGTCGGACCGCCCGGTGACCACACTCCGGGGTGCCGGGGTGGACGTCGACCCACGACGAGCCCGACAGCTGGTGCTGGCCGCGTGCCTGGTGGCGTTGGCCGTCACCGCCGTGATCCTGCTCGTCGCCGGCCTACAGAAGAACGCGCAGGCCAACAGGTTGCAGCAGCACGGGGTGCCGGTGACGGTGACGGTGACCGGCTGCAGCGGCCTGTTGGGCGGGAGCGGGTCCAACGGCGCCGGCTACGCCTGCAAGGGCACGTACTCCTTCGACGGCCGTCGCTACGAACGGTCGATTCCCGGCGACGGCCTGCACCAGGCGGGGTCGGTCGTCCGGGGCGTGATCGTGGCCGACGACCCGGGTCTCCTCTCGACCCCGGCGATGATCGCCCGGCAGCCGGCGTCATGGAGTGTGTTCGTCGTTCCCGCCGTCCTCTTCGGCGTGCTGGCCGTGGCCCTGGTGGCCGTGGCCGTCCGGCGGCGCCGGCGTGGTCACGACCCGGACGCGCCGGCACGGCGTTGAGCGTGGCGGCCCGGATGGGGACGAGGTGGCACCCGGCACCGGCGACGGTGCCGATGACGGCGCCGGCGGGTGGCGCGCACCGGGGCCCGGTGCCCCGGTCGGCGGGGATCGGGGGCCGTGCTGCGTTTCCGGCCGGCGTACCGGCGAGGTAGCCTCGCGCATGCCTCGCCACGACCAGGACGAGTTCGACGACGTCCCGGCCCCGTCGAGCCGCTGGGAACGGTTCACCGCCGGCATCAGCAGCTTCATGCTCAAGGATCCCGCACCGGCCGACCGCGGCTCGGCCAAGAAGGCATCCGGTGGCGAGGGTCCGACCACGATTCCCGAGATCGAGGCGGCGGTAAAGCGGGCCGACGACAAAGAACGTCTCATCGGCCTGCTGGCCGCCCCGGTGGCGGCGGCCATCGGCCTGCTGGTCACGGCCACGTTGCTGGCCCACGACCCCAAGGGGGTCAAGCACGTGAGCCCGTCGCTCTACCTGGAGCTGTGCGCGGTGACCATGGTGCTCGCCCTGTTGATCCTGATCATGGCGTGGCTCCGGAAGCGGACCTTCCTGGGCATCGCCATGGCGCTCTTCGGGCTGTCGATCTTCAATCTGCACTACTGGGGCTTCGGGCTGCCGTTCATCATCGGCGGCGCCTGGTACCTGGTCCGCTCCTACCGGCTGTCGGAGAAGCTCAAGCTGGCCAAGGCGGACGCCGGTCCGGCGGCGACGAAGGGTGGCGCCACCGCGCCTCCGCCCCAGGCGTCGAAGCGGTACACGCCCCCGGCCGCCCCCACGCGTCGTCCGCCCAAGCCCAAGCGCGGCAAGGAACTCGAAGCCGGCTGAGGCCACCGCGGCGCCGGGCGGGGTGAAGACCCGGCGCCCGGCGCTCGGCCCGGGCCTCGACCACCCGTCACCCCTCCAGGCGACGTGGCGGCCGGGTGGTGACAGGTCGTCGGGTGCCCGCTGTCGCGGCGCGTCCCTCGGTGACGATTTCGGCCAGCTGAATCACGTGATCGAGCGGGGTGGTCGCTCGCCCCGGATCCGGATTCATCCCCTCCCAACAGGGACGTTGGATCAGTTCACAGAGTGGTAACACGGATGTGACCGTGCCGAAATCCCCGGCAAGCATTGTTTGCGGCGGCAAGCCGACAACTGCCCGCCTTGCCCTCGACGGCCCCATGCACGAACGGTGGAACGGCTGCCGAGAAGCAGTTACCCGAAAGGAGCACTCAAATCGTGCTAGCCGCAGCAGTGAGTTACGTCCCCTATCCAAGCTGGTTGAATCCCGGCGACAACACGTGGCAGATAACGGCCGCGACGTTCGTCGGTTTGATGAGCCTTCCCGGACTGGCCGTCCTCTACGCGTCGATCGTCCCGAAGAAATGGGCCGTCAACGTGGTGGCGATGATGTTCGCCGGGTTCTCCCTCGTGATGCTGGCCTGGTTCCTCTGGGCGTACAAGATGGGCTTCGGAGCCGTGTCGGTCGGCCACGGGGTCACCGAGGTGAACGGGGCCGCCGTGCAACACGACCTCACCGGGGTCGGGTGGGTCAAACACTTCTTCGACAACCTGGTCGGCGTGCCGGGCCCGGTGACCAGCAGCCTCGGTGAACAGGGACAGGCGGTGTCGGCGGCCAACACCCTGATCCCCTTCCACTTCCCGACGGCGTCGCTGGCCTACTTCCAGTTGGTGTTCGCCGCCATCACGCCCCTGCTGTTCATGGGCAGCGTGCTCGGCCGGATCAAGTTCAGCGCCTGGTGCCTCCTGGTGCCGCTGTGGACGACCTGCGTGTACTCGGTGGACGCCTTCCTGCTCTGGGGTGGCGGCTACTTCGCCCAGGAGGGCGCGCTCGACTTCTCGGGCGGGTACGTCATCCACATGTCCGCCGGTGTCTCCGGCTTCGTCGCCGCATGGGTCCTCGGGCCCCGGCTGCTCCGGGACCGACAGCACTTCCTGCCCAACAACCTGGTGATGGCGGCGGTCGGCGCCGGGATCCTGTGGTTGGGCTGGAACGGGTTCAACGGTGGTGACCCGTACTACGCGGGCGCCAGCGCAGCCGGAGCCGTGGTCAACACCAACCTCGCCACTGCGGCCGGGGTACTGACCTGGGTGGCTCTCGACGCCTGGCTCTCCAAGGAGAAGAAGCCCACGTTCCTGGGAGCCGTGAACGGCATGATCTGCGGGTTGGTGGGCATCACGCCCTGTGCCGGCTGGGTCAACGGGCAGGGCGCCATCTTCGTCGGTGTGATCTGCTGCGCCATCGTCTGGGTGGCGTGGAACTTCCTCTCCAAGGTGCGTCCGTTCTCCAAGGTGGACGACGCACTCGGGGTCATCTACACCCACGGCATCGCCGGCTTCTTCGGTGGTCTGCTCCTCGGCATCTTCGGCGACCCGAACATGCTCGAGTACGGCTGCGGCCACCTGGACGCCTCGGGACAGGTCATCGCCACCACGGCCACGCAGTACGCCACGGCCAAGGGGAGCTGTGTCCCCTTCGGTGTGGACGGACTGATCTACACGGGCTCGGCCCACCAGCTGTGGGAACAGTTCCGGGCGGCGATCTTCGTGATCATCTGGTCGGCGCTGATCACCTTCATCCTGATGAAGATCGTCGGCTGGGTGCTCCGTGGGGCCCGCTACAAGGACGAGGTCCTCGAAGTCGGCGACCTCGCCATCCACGGCGAGGAGGCCTTCCCCGAGGAGACGTTCGCCGAGCGGGTCGGGGCCATGGCCATGGCCGGGGACTCGCCGTCGGGATCGATAGCATCCTCCCCACCGGATGACGGGTCCCCTCCTGCTGGATCAGGTAGCTGACAGAACCACTACGAACCCAAGGAGATACTGAACAATGAAGCTGATCGTAGCGGTGCTGAAGCCGTTCAAACTTGACGAGGTGAAGGAGTCACTCAAGTCACTCGGGGTGCACGGCATGACCCTGACCGAGGCCCAGGGCTTCGGTCGACAGCGGGGACACACCGAGGTGTACCGGGGTGCCGAATACGAGGTCGAGTTCGTGCCGAAGATCCGGCTCGAGGTCCTCGTCGACGACGCCCAGGTGGACTCGGTGACCAACGCCATCGTCGATGCTGCGGGAACCGGAAAGATCGGTGACGGCAAGGTCTGGATCGTCCCCGTCGAGGAGGTGGTCCGGGTCAGGACTGGGGAGCGGGGCGCCGACGCGCTCTGAGGTCCCTGCGCCGCACCAGTGACGGTGACGTTTGTGGGGACGAACGGCACTGGGCAACACGACGAGAGGCCGGCCCCGAAGGGCCGGCCTCTCGTCGACTCCTGACCCCCGGTCCTGGCCGTGTGTCGGCTCAACCGGCCTGGCGGGCGACCGCCTCGGCCGCGGCCCGGGCCGCCTCGGGGTCGCCCAGGTACCGACCGGACCTGACGGTCAGGTCGTCGGCCAGCTCGTACACGAAGGGGATGCCCGTGGGGATCTCGAGCCCGGTGATGGCGTCGTCGCCGATGCCGTCGATGTGCTTGCGGAGGGCCCGCAGGCTGTTCCCGTGCGCCACCACCAGCACCGCACCTCCCCGTGCCCCTTCGGCCAGGAGGTCGGGCACGATGGCGTCCTGCCAGTAGGGGAGGGCCCTCGCCACCACGTCGGCCAGGCACTCGGTCCTCGGCAGCACCTCGGCCGGCACGTCCCGGTAACGGGGATCGCCCGCCGGGTGGTGCTCGCTCCCGGGAGCGACCGGCGGCGGCGGCGTGGCGTAGCTCCGGCGCCACTCCTTGACCTGGGCCTCCCCGAACTGGGCCGTGGTCTCCTTCTTGTTCTTGCCCTGGAGGTCGCCGTAGTGGCGCTCGTTGAGCCGCCAGTGGCGCCGGACCGGCAGCCAGCTGCGCCCGGCGACGTCGAGGGCCAGGGACGCGGTGCGGATGGCACGGGTGAGCACCGAGGTGTGGAGCACCCGGAGGTCCAGGTCGGCCTCCGCCCCGAGGAGCCGGCCGGCCTCCTCCGCCTCGGCCACGCCGAGTTCGGTGAGATCCACGTCGTACCAGCCCGTGAACAGGTTCTCGGCGTTCCACAGCGACTGGCCGTGTCGGAGCAGTACCAGCTGGGGCATGGCCCGAGCGTATCCCGGGCCGGCCCCGCATAGCCGGTTCGCCCCCCGGCCCCCCGGGTGTCCACGGCCCGTCCGGCGTCCCCCGGGTCCGGCATCCGGACGTTCCCGGGCCGGGACCCGGGCCGGACCCCTGCCGACCGGCACCCTTCGGACCAGGGAGGACGCGCTGGAACCCGAGCTCCACTTCCAGCTCAACGATTGACTTACAAGAAACTTATGCGTATGACACTCAAGTTTGGTATAGTTGCATCTGTAAGGAAACAGGCTCAGTGTGTACGTGGGTGATCCGGTCCCGAAACGGTCGGTTCTCGGGCACGGAGGCACCGGGTGATGTGTCAGAGGAGTCGGCAGCAGTGCCGAATGGAAAACGGTGCCCGAGCGGGCAGTGAGTAGGAGGCAGCAGATATGGCCAAGGCCGTAGGAATCGATCTCGGGACGACCAACTCGGTGGTCTCCGTTCTGGAGGGCGGGGAGCCGGTCGTCATCCCCAATGCCGAGGGCGGTCGCACGACCCCGTCGGTGGTCGGGTTCGCCAAGTCGGGCGAGGTACTCGTCGGCGAGGTGGCGAAGCGCCAGGCGATCACCAACCCCGACCGCACCATCCGGTCGGTCAAGCGGCACATCGGGACGTCGTGGACCGTCGACATCGACGGCAAGGACTACACGCCCCAGGAGATCTCGGCGCGCATCCTGGGCAAGCTCAAGCGGGATGCCGAGGCGTTCCTCGGCGACACCGTGAGCCAGGCGGTGATCACCGTCCCCGCCTACTTCGACGACGCCCAGCGGACGGCGACCAAGGAGGCCGGTGCCATCGCCGGGCTCGAGGTGCTCCGCATCATCAACGAGCCCACGGCGGCCGCTCTGGCCTACGGGCTCGACAAGGAGGGCGCCGACCAGACCGTCCTGGTGTTCGACCTCGGCGGCGGCACCTTCGACGTCTCGCTGCTCGAGATCGGCGACGGCGTGTTCGAGGTGAAGTCCACGGCCGGCAACTCCAAGCTCGGCGGCGACGACTGGGACCAGCGGATCATCGACTGGCTGGTCAAGACGTTCAAGGACACCGAGGGCGTGGACCTGTCCACCGACAAGATGGCCACCCAACGCCTGCAGGAGGCGGCCGAGAAGGCCAAGATCGAGCTGTCCTCGCTGCAGGAGACCCAGATCAACCTGCCGTTCATCACGGCCACGTCCGAGGGCCCCAAGCACCTCGACGTCAAGCTGTCGCGGGCCAAGTTCAACGAGCTCACGTCCGATCTGGTCGACGCCTGCAAGGGGCCCTTCGACCAGGCCATCGCCGACTCGGGCCTGAGCAAGTCCGACATCGACCACGTGGTGCTGGTCGGTGGGTCCACCAGGATCCCCGCCGTCCAGGAGCTGGTCCAGCAGATGACCGGCAAGGAGGCCCACAAGGGCGTCAACCCCGACGAGGTCGTGGCCATCGGTGCCGCCGTCCAGGCCGGTGTGTTGAAGGGCGAGGTCAAAGACGTCCTCCTCCTCGACGTGACGCCGCTGTCCCTCGGCATCGAGACCAAGGGCGCCGTCATGCACCGGCTCATCGAGCGGAACACCACCATCCCCACCAAGCGGAGCGAGGTGTTCACCACCGCCGACGACAACCAGCCGTCGGTCGAGGTCCACGTGCTCCAGGGCGAGCGTGAGATGGCCATGTACAACAAGACACTGGGCAAGTTCCAGCTCGTCGACCTGCCCCCGGCCCCCCGCGGTGTCCCGCAGATCGAGGTCGTCTTCGACATCGACGCCAACGGCATCGTCCACGTGTCGGCCAAGGACCGGGCGACGGGCAAGGAGCAGTCGATGACCATCACCGGCCAGTCCTCACTGGCCAAGGAGGACATCGAGCGCATGGTCAAGGACGCCGAGGCCCACGCCGAGGACGACCGCCGCCGCAAGGAGGAGGCCGAGGTCCGCAACAACGCCGACTCGCTCGTCTACCAGACGGAGAAGCTCCTGAAGGACCAGGGCGAGAAGTTCCAGGGCGACGAGAAGGAGAAGGTGGAGTCGGCCCTCACCTCCTTGAAGGAGTCCCTGGCCGGTTCCGATGTCGAGGCCATCAAGACCTCGACCGAGACCCTCCTCACGGCGAGCCAGTCGTTCAGCCAGCGGCTGTACGAGGAGGCGGCGAAGGAGAACCAGTCCGCCCCCGGCGGTGAGGTCCCGGCCGACGACGAGACTTCCGACGACGAGGTCGTGGACGCCGAGATCGTCGACGACAAGAGCTGATCCCGATGACCGGAACAAACGATTCTGGTCGTGACGGTGGCAAGTGGGATCCGGAGGCCGATCAGGTCCCCGGGTCCCACCCCGCCCACGGGGCAGAAGGTGCCGAGTTGGGCTCGGACTACCCGTCGGGGGACGACGACGAGGACGCGGAGGTGATCGACGCGGAGATCCTCGATGCCGCCGACGTGAGCGCCGCCGTCGACGAGGCCTTCGCCGACGACGACCCGCTGGCGCTCGCCCTCAACCAGCGGGACGAGTACCTCGACTCGCTCCGGCGGTTGCAGGCCGAGTTCGAGAACTACCGCAAGCGGGTGGCCAAGCAGCAGTCCGACCAGGTGGCCAGGGCCGCCCTGTCCCTGGTCGACACCCTGCTGCCGGTGCTCGACACCCTCGACCTGGCCACCGAGCACATCGGTGACGCCGAGTCGGCGGACGGGCGCGCCCTGTCGGCCGTGGCCGGCCAGCTGCACGACGTGCTCAGCAAGGCGGGCCTCGAACGGGACTATCCGCTCGGGGAGAAGTTCGATCCCAACGCCCACGAGGCGGTGGGCCACCTGCCGGACGACGACGACGGCACACCCGACGACGGCGAGCCCGTGGTCGGCCAGGTGATGCGGGCCGGCTACCGCTGGCGCGGTGCGGTGGTGCGGCCGGCCATGGTCATGGTGCGGGGCTAGACGAGAACAGGAAGGGACCAGGGAGAGACCGAGTGGCTCCGCAACGCGAATGGTTCGAGAAGGACTACTACAAGACCCTGGGCGTCTCCTCGACCGCCACGGCCAAGGAGATAACCAGCGCATACCGGAAGCTGGCCAAACAGCACCACCCGGACACCAATCCCGGTCACGAGGACACGTTCAAGGAGATCTCCGCGGCGTACGACGTCCTCGGTGACACCGACCGCCGCAAGGAGTACGACGAGGTGCGGGCCATGGGCCCGGCCGCCGGCGCCGGCTTCCCCGGGGGGTTCGGCGGTCCGGGCGGGGGCACCTTCCGGGTGGAGGACATGGGCGACCTCGGCGACCTGTTCGGCGGGCTGTTCGGCCGCGGCCGGCGGGGCGGGACGAACGGGCCCCAACGCGGCAGCGACGTCGAGGCGGAGCTCCACCTCTCCTTCGAGGACGCCGTCAAAGGGGTGACGACCTCGGTCAACCTGACCACCGACGCCCGGTGCCACACCTGCGCGGGGAGCGGCTCGGCGCCGGGGACCCAACCGGCCACCTGCCCCCGCTGCCACGGGTCGGGCACCCTCCAGGACGACCAGGGGCTGTTCTCGCTCAGCCAGATCTGCCCGCAGTGCGGCGGACGGGGCACGGTGGTGACGACGCCCTGCCCGACCTGCCACGGCACGGGGGTCGAGCACCGCAACCGCTCGGTCAAGGTCCGGATCCCCGCCGGGGTGGAGGACGGCCAGCGCATCCGGGTCAAGGGCCGCGGCGCGGCCGGGCGCGGGAACGCCCCGAGTGGGGACCTCTATGTGGTCGTCCGGGTGGACCGCCACGGCCTGTTCGGCCGGCGCGGCCGCAATCTCACCCTGTCGGTCCCCGTCTCCTACCCCGAGGCCGCCCTGGGCACGACCATCACCGTGCCCACACTCACCGAACCGGTGACGCTCAAGGTGCCGGCGGGAACGCCGTCGGGCCGCACGTTCAGGGTGAAGGGCCGGGGAGTCCCGGCCGGACGGAAGAGCTCGACCGGCGACCTGCTGGTCACCGTCGAGGTGGACGTGCCCGGTTCGCTGACCGACGAGCAGCGCGCCGCCGTCGAGGCCCTGGCCGCCGTGGTCGAGCCGCCGGCGCGCGACGCCCTGGGAGTGGCATGAGCGACGATCCCCGCAGCCGGGCCGTCTACGTCATCTCGGTGGCCGCCGAGCTCACCGGCGTCCACCCCCAGACCCTGCGGGTCTACGAGCGCAAGGGCCTACTCGAGCCGGGTCGAACCCGGGGCGGCAGTCGCCGGTTCAGCGAGGAGGACCTCGAGCGCCTCCGTCACATCCAGTCCCTGACCAATGCCGGCCTCAACCTCGAGGGCGTCCGCCAGGTGATGGAGCTCGAGGCCGAGGTGGCCCGCCTGCGGGACGAGCTCGCCACCACCCGGGCCGAGGCGCGCGAGGCCCTGGCCGTCACCCACCGTCAGTACCGGCGCGATCTCGTGCCGTTGTCCCAGAAGCTGGTGCCCACCCGGTCGCCGCGCCGTTCCCCCCAGGGCACAGGAGGTAACCGATGACCATCAACCCCGAGCGCTGGACCGTCAAGACCCAGGAGGCCTTCGCCTCCGCCGTCGAGCGGGCCCGCTCCTCCCACAACGCCGAGGTCACGCCGGAGCACGTGCTGGCGGCCGTGCTCGACCAGCCCGACGGCATCGCCGGGCCGGTCCTCACGAGGCTGGGCATCGAACCGGCGGTGGTCCGTCAGCGGATCGACGGTGAGCTCGACCGGTTGCCCAAGGCCTTCGGCGGCCAGGAGCCGGGCATCAACCGCGCCCTCCGGGACGTCCTGACCACGGCCGACGGCCTGCGGACCGACATGGGCGACGAGTACCTGTCGGTCGAGCACCTCATGCTGGCCACGGCCGACCGCATCGGCGTCGACCGCGACCAGCTCCTCGACGCGCTGCGCGACATCCGCGGCAGTCACCGGGTGACCTCGCAGAACCCCGAGGAGACGTTCCAGGCCCTCGAGCGCTATGGACGCGACCTGACCGCGCTGGCCCGCCAGGGAAAGATGGACCCGGTCATCGGGCGGGACGAGGAGGTGCGCCGGGTGATCCAGGTGCTGTCCCGTCGCACGAAGAACAATCCGGTGCTCATCGGAGAGCCCGGCGTGGGCAAGACGGCCATCGTCGAGGGCCTGGCCCAGCGCATCGTGGAGGGTGACGTGCCCGAGGGCCTGAAGGGCAAGCGGGTCATCGGCCTCGACATGGGCTCCATGGTCGCCGGGGCCAAGTACCGGGGCGAGTTCGAGGAGCGGCTGAAGGCCGTGCTGAAGGAGATCACCGACGCCGAGGGCGAGGTGATCACCTTCATCGACGAGCTGCACACCATCGTGGGGGCCGGCGGCGGGGCCGAGGGCGCCATGGACGCCGGCAACATGATCAAGCCGATGCTGGCCCGGGGTGAGCTCCGGCTCATCGGGGCCACCACCCTCGACGAGTACCGCCAGTACATCGAGAAGGACGCGGCGCTCGAGCGCCGGTTCCAGCAGGTCTTCGTCCCGCCCCCGTCGGTGGAGGACACCATCGCCATCCTGCGGGGCCTGAAGGAGCGCTACGAGGTGCACCACGGCGTCCGCATCCAGGACGCGGCGCTGGTGGCGGCGGCCGTCCTCTCCGACCGCTACGTGACCGGCCGGTTCCTGCCGGACAAGGCCATCGACCTGATGGACGAGGCGGCCAGCCGCCTGCGGATCGAGATCGACTCCATGCCCACCGAGCTCGACGTGGTCACCCGGCGCCTGCGCCAGCTGGAGATCGAGCGGATGGCCCTGGCCAAGGAGACCGACAGCGCGTCGGCCGAACGGTTGGCCCGCCTCGACGAGGAGATGGCCAACCTCCAGGAGGAGTCGTCGGCCATGACGGCGCACTGGCAGGCGGAGAAGGAGGCCATCGCCACCATCCAGCACCTGAAGGGCGAGCTCGAGCAGCTGCGCGGCGATGCCGAGCGGCTCAGCCGCGAGGGCAACCTGGCGCAGGCCTCGGAGATCACCTACGGGCGCATCCCCGAACTGGAGCACCAGGTGGAGGTGGCGACCCAGGCCCTCGACGAGCTGCAGAAGAGCCAGCGCTTCCTCAAAGAGGAGGTCGACGCCGAGGACGTGGCCGAGGTGGTCAGCCGCGCCACCGGGGTCCCGGTGAGCCGGTTGCTCGAGGGCGAGGTGGAGAAGCTCATCCGCATGGAGGACGCCCTCCACGCCCGGGTGGTGGGCCAGGACGACGCGGTCAGCGCGGTGTCCAACGCCATACGCCGCAGCCGGGCCGGGCTCTCCGACCCCCACCGCCCCATCGGCTCGTTCCTGTTCATGGGCCCGACCGGAGTCGGCAAGACCGAGCTGGCCCGGGCGCTCGCCGAGTTCCTGTTCGACGACGCCCGTGCCATGGTCCGCATCGACATGAGCGAGTACGGCGAGCGCCACTCGGTGGCCCGGCTGGTCGGTGCACCCCCCGGCTACGTCGGCTACGAGGAGGGCGGCCAGCTGACCGAGGCGGTGCGACGCCGGCCCTACGCCGTGGTGCTGCTCGACGAGCTGGAGAAGGCCCACCCCGACGTCTTCAACATCCTCCTCCAGGTGCTGGAGGACGGTCGCCTCACCGACGGCCAGGGAAGGACGGTCGACTTCACCAACACCGTGCTCATCATGACCTCGAACATCCCCGGTGAGCCCATCGAGTTCTTCAAGCCCGAGTTCGTCAACCGCATCGACGAGATCGTGCGGTTCCACCGGTTGAGCGAGGCCGACCTCGCCCGCATCGTGACCATCCAGCTGGGGTCCCTGCGGGGGCGGCTGGCCGAGCGTCGCCTGTCGCTGTCGGTGACCCCGGCGGCCGAGGAGGCCCTGTCCCGTGCCGGCTTCGACCCCGACTTCGGGGCCCGGCCCCTGCGCCGGGTCATCCAGCGCCAGGTGGAGGACCCCCTGGCCCTCGCCCTGCTCGAGGGGCGCTACCCCGAGGGCTCGACGGTGACGGTCGATGCCAAGGACGGCTCGATCACGCTGGTGTGACCGGTCGCCCCGTGGCCCCGCGCCCGGGTGGACGGCCGGGGCGGGTGCGGCCATCATGTGGGCCGGAACGAGGCGTGGAGGTGCCCATCGGATGCGTCGTACGTGGACTGCTCCGAGATCGGCGCGTCCCCGCGCCGAGCGGACGGTGAGCCGACCGGTGCGGAGCGGCCGGTGACGACGCTGGCCCCGCTGGTGGCGACGGTCACCATCAGGCTCTCGTTCAAGAACGTCTTCTCGTTCGTCCTGGCGATCGTCTTCGTCATCGTGCTGGGGCTGGTGAGCAGTCGCCTGGTCGGGATCACCGTCGGTCGCTGGCGGTCGATGCTCACCGCCCTCGTCGGGACGCTCATCGGGGTGGCCGGCGCCCAGGCCGTGGTGCACGGCCGGTACGACGGCGACGTCGCCTACGCGCTCACCGCGCTGTTCGGTCTGCTCGCCACCATGGTGCTGCTGATCATCCCCGAGGCCGTCGGCCGCTCGCGCTCCGCTGACCGGGGCCGCCGGCCGCGCCGGCTCTGGCTCCACCCCGTCCGCTGGCTCCGCCGCACGTTCGCCCCGCTGTCCCGGTCACTGGAGGTGCTCGGGAGCGCCCGTCGCCACGGGCTGGCCCGTCCGCAGTACCTCTCGTCGTCGGGCATCGAGTCGGCCGAGTTCGGCCACCGGCTCCGCCTCACCCTCGAGGACGTCGGTGGGATGTTCGTGAAGTTCGGCCAGATCGCCTCGACCCGCAGCGACCTCCTGGCCGAGCCGGTGATCGAGGAGCTATCCCATCTGCGGTCGGCGGTCCGGCCGATACCGGCCGGGGAGATCCGACCGCTGGTCGAGGCCGAGCTGGGACGCCCGATCGAAGAGGTGTTCGCCACGTTCGACTTCGAACCGCTGGCCTCGGCGTCGATCGGACAGGTCCACCGGGCCACGCTCACAACGGGCGAGTCGGTCGTGGTCAAGATCCAGCGACCCGGCCTCGACGACCTGCTCCGCCGGGATGCCACGGTGCTGCGGCTGGCCGCCAGGATCGCCGAGCGGCGGGTGCCCCAGGCCCGGGCCTTCGGTGTGCGCTCCCTGGCCGAGGAGCTGATCACCAGCATGGACCACGAGCTCGACTACCTCCGTGAGGCCGCCATGTGCGACCGGCTGCGTGCGGTGGTGAGCCACGACGACCCGGCCGAGGACGTGATCCGGATACCGCTCGTCTTCCATCAGCTGTGCACCGACCGCCTCCTCGTGATGGAGCAGGCCCCCGGCCGGGCCATCGACGCTCCGGGCGCCATCGCCGGCAGCGGGGCACCGCCCCACCTGCTGGCCGCCGCCCTGCTCAGCAGCTTCCTCCAGCAGGTGCTCCAGGGCATGGCCTTCCACGCCGACCCCCACCCCGGCAACCTCATGGTCGACGAGTGGGGCCGGCTGTGGCTGCTCGACTTCGGAGCGGTGGGCCTGCTCGACCCCACCACCCGGCGGGCGCTCCAGGACATCGCCATCGGCATGAGCGCCGGCGAGCCGATGGTGGTGGCCCGGGCCGTGCGCCACCTGGCCGGCGCCGAGGCCACCGCCGACCTGCAGGTCCTGGAGAACGACATCGGGATGCTGATGGTGGAGACGGCCGGCGGGTTCGACCCGTCGGTCGTGCCCGAGGTCCTCTCGGTGATGACGCGGCACGGCATGAAGGTCCCGCCCTCGATGACCTCGCTGTCGAAGGCGCTGATCACCCTGGAGGGCACCCTCCGGGTCATCGACCCCTCCTTCGAGCTGGCCACCGAGGCGTCGTCGGTGGCCGACGAGCTGTCCGACCACGATCCCGAGGTGATGGGCGACCTGCTCCAACAGGAGCTGCGGCGCTCGCTCCCGGCGCTCCGCTCCCTGCCCGAGCACATCGACGAGCTGGCCACCCAGCTGCGCAGCGGCCGCATGAGCGTGCGGGTCGAGCGGTTCGCCGGGCGCGACGAGCTGGTGGTGAGCGGGTGGATCGACCGCGCCCTCATCGCCTTCTTCGGGTGTGTGGGACTGCTGGCCTCGGGGGTGCTCCTGGTGGCGGCCGAGCTGGCCCGGTCGTCGGACATCCGGCTGACCCTGCAGTCGATCGGCTTCATCGGCCTGGTGTTCTCCTCCGTCCTGTTCATGCGGTCGACGGCCCAGATCCTCCGGCGCGAGCGGACCTCCACCGGCTGACGGCCCCCGGGCCCCGGCCGGCCCGGCCCGGGCCCCCGCGGTGCGGGCTACAATGGTGCGTAATCCGCTTTTCGCAACGGAGGAGAGACGCGTGCCGGCAACCGTCGTCGTCGGGACCCAGTGGGGGGATGAGGGCAAGGGCAAGCTCACCGACCTCCTGGCCAAGGAGATGGAGCTGGTCGTCCGCTACCAGGGTGGCCACAACGCCGGCCACACCATCGTGGTGGACGGGGAGACCTTCGCCCTCCAGCTGGTGCCGAGCGGCGTCCTCTACGACCACATCACGCCGGTCATCGGCAACGGGGTGGTGGTCGATCCCACCGTCCTGCTGGCCGAGGTCGACACGCTGGGGGCCAAGGGCATCGACACCTCGCGCCTGCTGGTGAGCGGCAACGCCCACCTGATCATGCCCTACCACCACGAGCTGGACCGGCTGACCGAGCGGTACCTGGGGAAGAACAGCCTCGGGACCACCAAGCGGGGGATCGGGCCGGCGTACGCCGACAAGTCGTCCCGCGTCGGCCTCCGGGTCCAGGACCTCCTCGACCCCAAGATCTTCCGACAGAAGCTCGACGTGGTGCTGAAGGAGAAGAACGCCGTCCTGGCCAAGGTGTACAACCGCCTCCCGCTCTCGGCCGACGAGATCTGCGCGCACTACCTCGGCGAGCTGGCCCCCCGGGTGGGCCCGATGGTGGCCGACACGGTGGGGTTGCTCCACGAGTCCCTGGAACGGGGGGCCCACGTGCTGCTGGAGGGGGCCCAGGCCACCTTCCTCGACCTCGACCACGGCACCTACCCGTTCGTCACCTCCTCCAACCCGGTGGCCGGCGGAGCGTGCACGGGTGCGGGGATCGGCCCCCGGTTCATCGACGAGGTCATCGGGATCGCCAAGGCCTACGTGACGCGGGTGGGCAGCGGCCCCTTCCCCACCGAACTGCTCGACGAGATCGGGGACACCCTGGTCGACCGGGGCCACGAGTACGGCGTGAACACCAAGCGCCGGCGCCGGCCCGGATGGTTCGACGCCGTCATGATGCGCCAGGCGGTCAGGCTCAACTCGCTGTCGGAGGTGGCCCTGACCAAGCTCGACGTGCTCGACACCTTCGACACGGTCAAGGTGTGCGTGGCCTACGAGGCCAACGGCGAGCGGTTCACCCATCCGCCCTACCACCAGTCGATCTTCCACCAGGTGACCCCGGTCTACGAGGAGCTGCCCGGGTGGAAGACCGACATCTCGGGCGCCACCGAGATCGGCGACCTGCCCCAGGCGGCACGCGACTACGTCCATTTCCTGGCCGAGCAGATCGGCACCCCGGTGCGCCTGGTCGGGGTGGGCCCGGGTCGTGAGCAGTTCGTGCGCTTCGCCGCATGAGCGGCGGGGGACCGGCGTCGGGGTCGGCGACCGCCGTCGGGTCGGTGTGCGTGGTCGGCTCGGGGGGCCGCGAGCATGCTCTGGCTCTGGCGTTGGGCCGCACCGCCGAGGTGATCGTGACCCCGGGGAACCCGGGCATCACCGGCACCACCCCCGAGGGGCACACCATCGTGAGCGTGGCGACGCCCGTCGAGGAGATCGAGGCCGACCTCTACGTCATCGGGCCCGAGGCACCGCTGGTCGACGGTCTGGCCGACCGGCTCCGGGCCTCGGGCCGGCTGGTGTTCGGGCCCGGCGCCGACGGCGCCCGGCTCGAGGGGTCGAAGGCGTTCATGAAGGAGGTGCTCGACGAGGCCGGGGTGCCCACCGCCCGGTTCGGGGTGTTCGACGACCCGGGGGCGGCCCAGGCCTACCTGCGCACCCTCCCGGGCCCGTGGGTCATCAAGACGGACGGGCTGGCCGCCGGCAAGGGCGTCCTGGTCACCGACTCGCTGGCCGACGCCGACGCCGACATCGACACCAAGCTCTCGGGTGAGGCGTTCGGGTCCGCCGGGCGCAAGGTCGTGATCGAGGAGGGCCTGACCGGCCCGGAGTGCTCGTTGCTGGTGCTGTGCGACGGCGAACGCCTGGTGGCGCTGGCACCGGCCCAGGACTTCAAGCGGCGTGACGACCATGACGGCGGCCCCAACACGGGGGGCATGGGGGCCTACTCGCCCGTCCCCTTCGTGGACGACGCGCTGGTGGCCACGCTGGTCGACGAGGCGGTGGCGCCGCTCGTCAAGGTCCTCCGCGCCCGGGGCATCGACTACCGGGGCGTCCTCTACGCCGGGCTCATGCTGACACCCGAGGGTCCGAAGGTGCTCGAGTTCAACGTCCGCTTCGGCGACCCCGAGACCCAGGTGGTGCTGCCCCGGCTCGACGGCGACCTGGCCGGCCTGCTGGCCGAGGTGGCGGCCGGGGCGCTGACCACGGTCCCCCGCTTCGCCGACACGGCCGCCGTGTGCGTGGTGATGGCGTCCGAGGGCTACCCCGAGTCGCCGAGGACCGGCGACGTGGTCGTCGGCATCGCCGACGCCGCGGCCATCGACGGGGTCACGGTCTTCCAGGCCGGCACCGCTCGAGCCGACGCGGGGAACACCGCTCCGGCCGACGCTGCGGGCACCGCCGGTGGCGACGGTGCACGGGCCCCGGTGGTCACGGCGGGCGGCCGGGTGCTGGGGGTCACCGGCCTCGGCCACTCGCTCGGGGAGGCCCGCTCCCTGGCGTACCGCGGCGTGTCGGCCATCTCCTGGCCCGGTGCCCACTCGCGGTCCGACATCGCCCGGGCCGCCGTCGACGACCCGGTGGCCGCAGGAGGCTTCGTCCGTGCCGACGCCGGGACGGCCCGTGAGGTGACCGGATGATCCCGCGGTACGCGCCGGCGGAGATGGCCGCCCTCTTCTCCGACGAGGCCCGCTTCGCCATGTGGCTCCGGGTCGAGCTGTTGGCCACCGAGGGGTGGGTCGAGGTGGGGGACGTGCCGGCCGAGGCGGCCGAGGCCTGCCGCCGTCGCGCCCCAAAGGTCGATGGCGCCTTCGTCGAGGCGGTGGCGGAGCGGGAGCGGGTGACCGACCATGACGTCGCCGCCTTCGTGGACGTGGTGCAGGACGCCATCGGCCAGCCCGAGGGATCGTGGATCCACTACGGGCTCACCTCCTCCGACGTGGTCGACACCGCGCTGTGCGCCACCCTCACCCAAGCAGCCGACCTGCTCATCGACGCATGCACCGGGCTGGTAGGCGCACTGCGTTCGCGGGCCGTCGAGCACATCGACACCCCGGTGACGGGGCGCACGCACGGGATGCACGCCGAGCCCACCACCTTCGGCGCCAAGTTCTCGCTGTGGGCGTTGCAGGCCGACCGCGATGTCCAGCGCCTGCGGGCGGCCCGGGACCGGGTGTCGGTGGGCAAGCTCTCCGGGGCCGTCGGCACCTACTCGAACATCGACCCACGGGTGGAGGCACACGTCTGCCGCTCCCTCGGCCTGACCCCCACCCCGGCCACCCAGGTGGTCGCCCGCGACCGCCACGCCGAGTACCTGTGGGCCTGCGCCGCGGTGGGCGCCACCATCGAGCTGATCGCCACCGAGGTCCGCCACATGGCCCGGAGCGAACTGGGTGAGGCCGAGGAGCCCTTCCGGGCCGGCCAGAAGGGGAGCTCGGCGATGCCGCACAAGCGCAACCCGATCCTCTCGGAGCGGTTGTGCGGCCTGGCCCGTGTGCTGCGCGGCTACCTGTCGGCCGGTCTGGAGGACGTGGCGCTGTGGCACGAGCGGGACATCTCCCACAGCTCGGTGGAACGCGTGGTGCTCCCCGACGCCAGCACGCTCACCCTCTACATGCTGCAGAAGGCCAAGGGGCTGGTCGAGGGACTGGTGATCCACCCCGAACGGGCACTGGCCACCCTGACCGAGGGCAGCCGCGGGCTGGTGTTCAGCCAGTCGGTGCTCCTCGCCCTCGTCAGTGGTGGGCTGAGCAGGGACGCCGCCTACCGCATCGTGCAGCGGGATGCCCGGACCGCCTGGGAGGAGGGCCGACCGTTCCGCGAGGTACTCGAGGCGGACCCCGAGATGACCCTGTCGGGGGACGCGCTCGACGAAGCGTTCGACCTCACCCGCACGTTGCGCCACGTCCACCGGTTCACCGACGCCCTCGAGGACCTGGGTGGCTCCGGTGGCACGGGCGGCCCGGTCCCGTGACCGGCCCACCGGCGGGGGAGCCGCTGCGATTGATCCAGTCCGGCAAGGTCCGGGACCTCTACGACGCCGGCGAGGACCGTCTGTTGATGGTGGCCTCCGACAGGATCTCCGCGTTCGACGTGGTCATGGCCGAGCCCATCCCCCAGAAGGGCCGCGTCCTGACCGCCATGACCGCCCACTGGTTGGGTGAGCTGGCCGACCTGGCCCCCAACCACCTGATCAGCGCCGACGTCGCCGATCTCCCCGCCGGCGCCGCGGCACTGCCGGGTGGCCTCGAGCGGCTGGCCGGGCGCACGATGCTGGTCCGCCGGGCGGAGATGCTCGACATCGAGTGCATCGTCCGTGGCTACCTGGCCGGCTCGGCCTACAAGGAGTACCAGCGGTCCGGGACCGTGCACGGGATGCGCATGCCGGACGGCCTGCGCCACGCCGACCGCCTGCCGGAGCCTGTCTTCACGCCGTCGACGAAGGCGCCGGTGGGTGGCAAGGACCTCAACATCGGCCTGGACGAAGCCGCCGACCTGGTGGGCCGTGAGGCCGTCACGGCCGCCGCCGAGCTGTGCCTCACCGCCTACTCGAGAGCGGCGGTCCGCGCCGAGGAGCACGGGATCGTGATCTGCGACACCAAGTTCGAGCTCGGCTTCATCGACGGCGTGCTGTCCCTGTGCGACGAGGTGCTGACTCCGGACTCGTCGCGCTTCTGGCCGGCCGACGACTGCGCACCGGGGACCAACCCGCCGTCGTTCGACAAGCAACCCCTGCGCGACTGGCTCGAAGGGCAGCCGTGGGACAAGCAGCCGCCGCCGCCCCCCCTTCCACCGGAGATCGTCGGGGCCACCTCGACGAGGTACGTGAGTGCCTACGAGCGGGTCTGCGGGCGTTCTCTTCGCGACTGGTACGGTGCCTGATCATGGCCGGGACAACCAACTTCTCCGTGCTGGTCGAGGTCCGGTTGAGGGACGGGATCGCCGACCCGCAGGGCGCAACGATCGAGCGGGCGCTGCCTGCCCTCGGGCTGCACGGGGTCACCGGGATGAGGGCGGGCAAGTCGTTCCGGTTCGACATCGCCGCCGCCGATGACGCCGAAGCCCTGGCCCAGGCCACGGTGGTGGCCGACCGCCTGCTGGCCAACCCGGTGATCGAGGAGTCGTCCGTCACCGTGCAGCCGAACGGATCGGGTACCTGATGGCGCCCCGCATCGGCGTGGTCATCTTCCCCGGCACCAACTGCGAGCACGATGCCCTCCTGGCCGTGGAGCGCATGGGTGCCGCCGCCGCGCTGGTATGGCACGGTGACGCCTCGGTGGCCGGGTACGACGCGCTGATCCTTCCGGGGGGATTCGCCCACGGCGACTACCTGCGCCCGGGGGCCATCGCCCGGTTCTCCCCGGTGATGGAGGCGGTCGGCCGGTTCGCCGCCGAGGGCGGCCCCGTCGTGGGGATCTGCAACGGCTTCCAGGTCCTGACCGAGGCCGGTCTCCTGCCCGGGGCCCTCCAGAAGAACAGCGGCCTGCGCTTCCTCTGCACCACGGTGGCCGTCCGGGTGGCGTCGGCCGACTCGCCGCTCACCGCCGGCGTGGCCGTCGGCACCGAGCTGCGGATCCCCATCAACCACTTCGAGGGCAACTACACCTGCGACGCGGAGACCCTGGCCCGGTTGCGCGACGAGGACCGGGTCGTCCTGCGCTACGTCGACAACCCGAACGGCTCCGTCGACCGGATCGCCGGGGTCTGCAACGAGGCCCGCAACGTGGTCGGGCTCATGCCCCATCCCGAGCGCGCCTCGGACCCGCTGCTCGGTTCGGCCGACGGCACGGTGCTGCTCGGTGCCCTGCTGGCGTCGGCGACGCTCCGTGGCTCGGACGAGTCCGCCGCCTGACTACCGGAGCCGGGGGGTGAGGCCTCTCAGCTGCGGGAGCGGGGGATCTTCGCCTGCTGCAGCACCGAGGCGCTGACTCCCACGGTGCGCCACGCCGAGTACGAGATCCCCTTGCGCTCGCCGTAGACACGGGCCACCTTGATGAAGCTCTTCTCCAAAGAGGCCATGTCCACCGTTTCCCCGGTGTGGGACAGCTCGGACTCGAGCCGCTGCTTCTCCTCCACCAGGTGCAGGCGGGACAACGGGTCGGCCTCGGCCAGGCTGGCATCGATGACGGCCAGCCGCTTCTTGATCGACTCCGGTGTCCGCTTCCGTCCCCGACGGGGACGGGACGACTCGAGCGCCTCGAGGTAGCGACGGACCACCCGGCCCTCCTCGCGTCCCCGAGCCAACGCCGCCTTGTGATCGTCCGACATCGGGGTTTTTTTGCGTGATTTCGTGGAAGTGGTCGCGGCCATGTGGAGAGCATCCCAGAGATGCCCATTGTTGGCAACCCCGAGGGTTCGGGACGGCCCGCAAAGGGAATTTTCCCGACGGTTTCCTCACGGTGATTGGGGCCAGTCGGCGATCCTCCGACGGTAATGGCCTTGCCGGGTATATCGGTCTTCGACGCGCGCGTGACCACCTATTGGCGGCACGGCCGGAGAAGTGGGTCGATCCATAGGGCCTCTTCCGTGCACGGTTCGGCTGTGCCCGGGGGCCTCCGGAGACCGGCCGGACGGCCCGATTCCGCAGGATTCCGCAGGAACCCGCCGGTCCTACCGCCCTGCCGGGTAGGGATGACCGACATTGATCCGGGATGGCCCGGCCGCCGGATCGGGTTCTATGGGATCTATGGATCCCCGCCCGACCGACCGGTCCAGTGCATGAGACCGGAGGCATTCCCGCCTAGTGGGCCCCGTTGGGTGTCCCCGGGTCCGCCACCAATCGGCGGTGTGCGGCGACCGTGGTGGACCACCACGGACCACCGGCACTCATCGGAGAATGAAGCGGGAATGGACCCGGAGGGCGACTATGCCGGTCGGGTCCCATTCCCGCCGGCAGACGCAATGGATTCCCGATAGACCGGCGCGACCCCCGGCCATGGGCCGACGGCCATCCACCCCGGGACGGGTACGCTCGGACCGATGCACGACGGTGGAGACAGTCGACCCGACCAGACGCCCCCGGCGGACCTGCCGCTGCACCGCGCGCTGGGCCTGACCGATGGTGAGCGCGACGAGGTGGAGGCCATCCTCCGGCGCCCTCCCAACCATCTCGAGCTCGCCCTGTTCGCCGTCATGTGGAGCGAGCACTGCTCGTACAAGTCCTCGCGGGTGCACCTGAAGCGGCTGCCGACCGAGGCCCCGCACGTCCTCGTGGGCCCGGGCGAGAACGCCGGGGTCATCGACGCCGGCGACGGGATCGCCGTGGCCATCCGCATCGAGAGCCACAACCACCCCTCGGCCATCGAGCCCTACCAGGGGGCGGCCACCGGTGTGGGGGGGATCCTGCGGGACATCTTCACCATGGGGGCCCGGCCGATCGCCGTCATGGACCCCCTGTTCTTCGGGGACCCCGGAGAGCCCCGCCAACAGTGGTTGATCGAGGGCGTCGTGGCCGGCATCTCCGGTTACGGCAACTCCGTCGGCGTGCCCACGGTCGGCGGTGAGCTCACCTTCAACGACTGCTACGCCCAGAACCCTCTGGTCAACGTGCTCTGCATGGGCGTGCTGCCCACCGACCGACTGGTGCTGGGCGCGGCCACGGGGGTGGGAAACCTGGCCGTGTTGCTCGGCTCCTCGACCGGCCGGGACGGCATCGGTGGGGTCAGCGTGCTGGCATCGGCGGGGTTCGGGGGGGGCGACGCCGAGGCCGAGGCGGCCAAGCGCCCGAGTGTCCAGGTGGGCGATCCCTACGAGGAGAAGCGGTTGATCGAGGCCTGCCTCGAGCTGCTCGACGCCAAGCTGGTCGTGGGGATCCAGGACCTGGGCGGGGCGGGACTGGTGTGCGCCACCAGCGAGACGGCGGCGCGGGGGCGTGGGCATGGACGTCGACGTCTCGGCGGTGCCCCGCCGCGAGCCGGGCATGGCGGCGTACGAGGTGATGACCTCGGAGAGCCAGGAGCGGATGCTGGCCATCGTCACCCCCGGCGACCTGGCCCGCGTCGAAGAGGTCTGCCGCCGCTGGGAGGTCCGCTCGGCGGTGGTGGGACGCGTCACCGAGCCCCCGGCCGGCCAGCCGGGCCGACTGCGCATCCTGGACGGCTTCGACGGTGCGGTCCTGGGGGACGTGCCGGCCGGCGCCCTGAGCGACGATGCGCCGCTGTACCGACGGCCGATGGCCAGGCCCGGGGACCAGGACGCCCGCGCCGGTGACGACCCCGGGGCCCTGGCACCCCCGGCCGACTGCGGACCGGACGTGTCGGCGATGTTGTCCGATCCGTCCTGGGTCTACCGCCAGTACGACCACCAGCTGTTCCTGAACACGGTGGACGGTCCCGGCGGGGACGCCGCCGTCCTGCGGCTGGCCGCCCCCGGGCTCCCCGATTCCGAGCGGGGGCTGGCGCTGACCACGGACTCCAACCCGGCCTGGTGCTCGATCGACCCGCGGGCGGGCACCGCCGCCACGGTCGCCGAGGGCGCCTTGAACGTCGCCTGCACCGGCGCCAGACCGATGGCCGTGGTCAATTGCCTCAATTTCGGCAACCCCGAGCACCCCGAGGTGATGTGGCAGCTGTCCGAGGCCATCGACGGCATGTCGGAGGCGTGCCTGGCCCTGGGGTTGCCGGTGATCGGTGGGAACGTGAGCCTCTACAACGAGAGCTTCGGCACCGACATCGACCCGACCCCGGTCATCGGCACCCTCGGGCTCATCGACCACCTGGCCGTCCGGCCGCCGGGCGTGACCCTGGTGGACGGGGCGACCCTGGTCCTGTTGGATGCGAGCGTGGGGGCCTCGGCGTCCCGGGGCCAGCCGCCGTCCCTGGCCGGGTCGCGCTGGGCCGTCGAGCAGCGGGCCCACCGCAACGGGACGCTCCCGCAACTGGATCTGGTCGGCCACCGGCGACTGGTCGAGTTCGTGACGGACCTCGTCGGTCGGGGTGTGGCCGGCGGCGAGGCGCTGGTCGCCGGCATCCACGACGTCTCGGGGGGTGGCCTGGGCGTCGCCCTGGCCGAGATGGCCGTGCGCTCCGGCGTGGGCATGCAGGTCGCCGGCGTGGGTGACCACCACGAGCTGTTCACCGAGGCACCGTCCCGGGTGGTGGTGTGCACGAGAAGCCGGTCCGAGCTCATCTCGCAGGCGGCCGAGGCCGGCGTCGCCTTCCGGGTGCTCGGCCAGACCGGCGGTGACCGGGTGGTGGTCGAAGGGCTGGTCGACGTGGGAGTCGAGGCACTCACCGCGTCGTGGCGGAGCCGCCTGCCGTCGCTACTGGACGACCTGCCGCCGGTCATGAACTGACCGGGTCCCGCTCCGCCGCCGCCGGGTCCACCGGGCGAGCGCCGGCCGATCACAATTCCAAATAGCATTCGGTCGGTTTGGTGATTGGAATTGTGATTGCGGCCGGGAGCCCCCGACAGCTGTCCGGCATCGCCCCCGACCCACCCGCGCCGGTGCCCCTCAGGGCCCCGGCCGGCGTGCCTCCAGCCGGGCGAGGACCCCGTCGGGCACCTTGAGGTCGCCCCGCCCGGTGCCGACCGCCAGATCGGGCTTGGTCCTGCCGTGGTAGTCCGAACCCCCGGTCGCCACCAGGTCGAAGCGCCGGGCCAGGTTCCCCAGCTCCTGACGTTGGCGGGGCGAGTATCGCCCGTACACGGCTTCGATCCCACCGAAGCCGGCCCCGGCCAGCTCCCCGACGAGCCGGGCCAGAGCGGCACCCTCCAAACCCGTGCTGAAGGGGTGGGCGAGGACCGCCACCCCTCCCGACGCCAGCGCCAGCCGGGCCACGTCGGCGCCGGTCAGCCTGCCCTTGGGCACGTAGGCCGGACGACCGTTGGCCAGGTAGCGCTCGAATGCGTCGTCGACCGACTCGGCCGCACCGACCGCCACCAGGGCTTCGGCGAAGTGGGGACGCCCCACACCTTCCTCGGTGCCGGCGATGGCGACCACCTGGTCGTAGGTGACGGGGATCCCCAGCGCCACCAGCCGGTCGACCAGGGCGAGGTTGCGCTGGTGGCGGTCCTGTCGGAGCCGGCCGAGCTCGGTGCCGAGCGCACTCCCCTCGTCGTCCACGAAGTAGACGAGTACGTGCACGCCCCCCGAACCGACCGGGACGCACGACACTTCGCATCCCGGGACCAGCGTGACCCCCAGCTCGCCCGCCCGGCTGCGGGCCCGGTCGATCCCGGCCAGCGAGTCATGGTCGGTCAGGGCCACCGCGCTGCAGCCGGCCTCGGCGGCCAGCTCGGGGATGCGGGCGGGATCATCACTGCCGTCGGAGACGGTGGAGTGGGTGTGCAGATCGATCACTGCCGGTGAGGCTACCGGGCGTCCGTCCCGTGCCCGTGGCCCGGGGATCGGGACCGGGGATCGGGACCGGACCGGTGCACGGCGCACCGGTCCCACTAGGCTGGGTTGGCACGGTGAGGTGGATGTGTGGCCTAATCGTGGCGAAGGACATGTCCGACGACCCCCGGTGTGTGCGGTGACGAACCGATGATGGAGGCCAAGGAAGCGTGCGGCGTCTTCGGGGTCTACGCCCCGGGACGCTCCGTAGCCCATCTGACCTTCGATGGGCTGTACGCCCTGCAGCACCGTGGCCAGGAGTCGGCCGGCATGGCGGTCAGCGACGGCGAGGCGATCACCGTGCTGAAGGACATGGGTCTGGTCACCACGGTGTTCGACGAGCGCAAGCTGTCGGGTCTGCGCGGTCACATGGCCATCGGCCACACCCGCTACTCGACCGCCGGGTCCAGTGACTGGATGAATGCCCAGCCGGTGTTCCGGGGGGTGGGCCGGGCCGGGTTCGCCCTCGGCCACAACGGCAACCTCACGAACACCGCCGAGCTGGCCGAGGTGGCGGGGATGCTGCCCGGCCTCGTGTCCTCCGACAGCGACCTGGTGGCCGAGCTGCTGGGTCAGGCCTTCCCGCCCGAGTTGCCCGAGCGGACCCGGGCCGAGGTCGGTGACGACCTCGAGCACGCACTGGTCAAGGTGCTGCCGTCGGTCGAGGGCGCCTTCTCCTTCGTGCTGCTCGACGCCGACCGGCTGATCGGGGTGCGCGACCCGAACGGATTCCGCCCGCTGTGCCTGGGACGGTTGGAGGCCACCGACGAGTTCGAGCAGGGCTGGGTCCTCGCCTCGGAGTCCCCGGCCCTGGACGTGATCGGGGCCACCTTCATCCGCGAGCTCGAGCCCGGCGAGATGGTGGTCATCGACGGCAAGGAGGTCCGCTCGGAGCAGCCGTTCGCCGAGGAGCGGCTCGATCCCAAGCTGTGCATCTTCGAGTTCGTCTACTTCGCCAGGCCGGACACCAAGCTGTACGGCAACGAGGTGCACGGCGCCCGGCGCCGGATGGGCCAGTTGCTGGCCACCCAGGCCCCGGTGGCCGCCGACCTGGTGATGGGGGTGCCCGACTCGGGTGTGCCCGCGGCCGAGGGCTACGCGCTCTCGTCGGGGATCCCCTACGGACAGGGGCTGGTGAAGAACCGCTACATCGGCCGCACGTTCATCGCGCCGACCCAGGCCGAACGGGCCAACGGGGTCCGGCGAAAGCTCAACCCACTGCGCGAGAACATCACCGGCAAACGGCTGATCGTGGTGGACGACTCCATCGTCCGCGGCACCACGACGAGGGCCATGGTGACGATGCTGAGGGAGGCGGGCGCCGCCGAGGTGCACCTGCGTATCTCGTCGCCGCCGTTCCGGTGGCCCTGCTACTACGGCATCGACACGCCCGACCGCAACGAGCTGCTGGCCTCGATCAAGACCCTCGACGAGATCGTGGAGTTCCTGGACGTCGACTCACTCGAGTACCTGAGCCTCGACCATCTGGTGCAGGCCATCGACGCCCCGGGCGCGGGCTTCTGCGACGCCTGCCTGACCGGCAACTACCCGGTGCCGGTGCAGGTCCCGGTCACGCTGTCCGAGCGCCCGGAGCTCAGTGCCGCGGCCAGTGGTACGCAGGCGTGAGCGGACCGCCGCCACCGCCCACGACCACGCCACGCCCGACCCGAACGCCGCTGCTGTGACCGCCGACCCCGCCGGAGCGCCCGATCCCGCGGCAACCGACGGCGTCGCCGCCCCCACCGCCGCCCGTCCCGCCACCTATGCCGGTGCCGGGGTGGACATCGACGCCGGCGAGCGGGCCGTCGAGCTGATCAAACCCCTGGTTGCCGCCACGTCCCGTCCCGAGGTGCTCGGCGGCCTGGGCGACTTCGGCGGCCTCTTCGCCCTGGACACCGCCAGGTACCGGGAGCCGGTCCTGGTCGCCGGCACCGACGGCGTCGGCACCAAGGCGCTCGTGGCCCAGGCCAGCGGTCGGTTCGACTCCATCGGCATCGACCTGGTGGCGATGTGCGTCGACGACCTGGTGTGCCAGGGCGCCGAGCCGCTGTTCCTCCTCGACTACATCTCGACCGGGGCGGTCGATCCCGGCCAGATGGCCGATCTGGTGGCCGGTGTCGCCGAAGGATGCCGCCAGGTGGGTGCGACGCTGCTCGGCGGCGAGATGGCCGAGCATCCCGGGATCATGAAGCCGGGCGAGTTCGATCTGGTCGGCTTCGCCGTCGGCGTGGTGGAGCGATCGGAGATGCTCGGTCCGTGGCGGGTGGCCGAGGGGGACGTCCTCATCGGGCTGGGCTCGCCGGGCCTGCGGTGCAACGGGTACACGCTGGCCCGCCACGTCCTGTTGGAGCGGGCCGGGCGCACGCTCGACGGCCCGGCCTGGCCGGGAGCCGGCACCACGCTGGCTGACGAGCTGCTCCGACCCTCGGTCATCTACACCCCGGCGGTGCGGGCCGCGGTGGCGGCGACGGCGACGACGGCCGGTGCGGGAGGGTCGACAGGGCCCCGGGGGATCGGATCGGTGCACGCCGCCGCCCACATCACCGGCGGTGGGTTCGTCGGGAACGTGCCCCGTGCCCTCCCCGAGGGGATGCGGGCGGTGATCGATCGGTCGTCCTGGGAGGTGCCGGCGGTCTTCGGCGAGATCCGCGCCCTCGGCGACGTCGACGACGACGAGATGTCCCGCGTGTTCAATCTCGGGCTCGGCATGGTCGTCATGGTCGGGGAGGAGGGGGCCGACGACGCCGTCGGTGCCCTGCGCGGCTGCGGCGTCGACGCCGGGCCGGTGGGCCGGGTGGTGGCCGGCGAGCGAGGAGTCGAGTTCACCGGCCGTCCCTTCTGGTCGGACGGCGACGGCGGCCGGGCTCCGACGACGTGAGCGACGAACTTCCGTCCACCCGGTTCGAGGCACTGCGGGACCACCTGTTGGCGCACTCGGTCCGGCGTGGGGACTTCACCCTCAAGTCGGGGCGCAGGAGCAGCTGGTTCATCGACTCCAAGCAGACGGTCTGCCGACCCGAGGCGATGGAGCTGGTGGCCGACGGCGTGCTGTCGGTGATCCCCGACGATGCGACGGCCATCGGCGGCCTCACCATGGGTGCCGATCCCGTGGCCTTCGTGACGGCCGGCGTCGGGGTGACGAGGGGCCGGATGCTCAAGGCGTTCAGCGTGCGCAAGCAGGTGAAGGACCACGGCGGCGGCGGACGGATCGCCGGGGCCCTCGATCCGGGGGACCGGGTGGTGATCACCGAAGACACGGTGACGCGGGGGACGTCGCTATTGGAGGCGGCCCACGCGGTGATCGAGGCCGGTGCCGTGCCGGTGCTCCTGGTCGCCGTGGTGGACAGGGGCGGGACCGTCGAGGCCATGGCGGCCGCCGAGGGCCTGCCGTTCCGGGCGCTGCTGACCGCACCGGACCTGGGATTCGAATTCGAAGGTGCGTGACCGGCATCGAGGGCACTGACCGGGACCGGTCCGACGCGCACCGCCGCCCACCCGGCTGACCGGATGGACGGCGGCGACACCCGACGCGCCGCCAAAGTGGCCGACGGGGATCAGGCTCCCGGGGCGGACTGGGCGTCGCTCCGGTCCGCGGCGTCCGGCCCGTCGCCCTCCGAGGCCTCACCGTCCGTGTCACCGTCCGGCGTGTCACCCGCCGGCGTGTCACCCGATCCTTCGGCGAGTACCAGGTAGATGCGGCGCCTGGTGTCGGTCAGGATCGCACCCACCGCCCTGATCTGCTGCTCGCTCCCGGCCCGGCCCACCTGCATGATGGCCGCGCCCACCTCGCCCATGAGGCTCCGCAGATCCACGAGGGACCGGTCGGCGCTGCGGGCTGCGTCCTCCCAGGGGGCGGGCTCGTCACTCGCCTCCTCGGCCACCGCCCGCCCGGCCTCCGTCAGCCGGAAGACCCTACGGCCCTCCGACTTGTCGGCGGTCACCAACCCCTGGTCCTCCATGGCCTGGAGGGTCGGGTAGACCGAGCCCGGACTCGGGCGCCAGGTGCCCCCGCTGCGCTCGGCGAGCTCGGTGATGATCTGGTAGCCGTGCATCGGCTCCTCGGTGAGGAGGGCCAGGATCGCCGCCCTGACGTCACCGCGGCCCCGCTTGCGGCCCCGCCCGAACATGGGGGGACCGAAGGCCGGCCCGAACCCTCCGTGGCGCCCGAAGTCGGGACCGAACCCGTCGGGTCGTCCGCGTCCCCTCCCGCGGCCGCCGCCCCGGCTCCGCTGGGTCCCGCCGAAGCGGTCGAATCGGTCGCCCCGGCCGCCACGGTCGGGAAAGCCCGGGCCCCGCCGACCGGGATCGTCGCCGGTCGGGTCGGTGGTTGCGTTGAATCGCTTGTGTGTGTGCATGAGTACATTCTCCTTGATTGTGGCGATCAGTCTTGATCGCTCTCGTAGCATAACGATATATCGTGATAGTCCGGATGTCAAGTGCCTTCTCCGGTCGAGGTGGCCGGCGCTGTCGCCGGGCTCAGGTGTCGGCGCGGTAGGTGGCGACGATGGGAGCCAGCTCCACGGGGGTGGCACCGTGCATGATCACCCCGTCGCAGCCCATGGCCAGCTGGTCCCGGACGGCGGCGGCGCACTGCCCGGGTGACCCGGTGGCGCTGGCCGCCAGCCACTCGGCCGGGAGGAGGGTGGCGATGTGCTCCAACTGGGGGGTGGTGGCGGTGGAGTCGATGCCCCCGAGGAACCCCGACACCACCGGGTCGTCACGGAACCGCTGCAGGACCGCGGGGTCCCAGCCGTTGGTGCGCACCAGGAGATCGCCGTAGCCCTGGAGATAGGTGGCCAGGCGGCCCACCGACTTCATCAGCCGGCGCTCCTCGGGGATGTGGTCGCCGATGGTGGCGAAACAGGACCACACCTCGACCCGGTCGGGGTCCCGGCCCTCCCGTTCGGCCGCGTCCTTGACCGCGGCGACGCACCGCCTCGTCGTCTCCTCGGTGAAGAAGGTGTGCAGGATCACCTGGTCGAAGCACCGCCCTCCGAGGGCCAGGGACTCGGGACCGAACGCCACGAGGCCGAGGGGTAGCTCCTCGTCGATGGCGGCCAGATAGAGCACGGGATAGGAGCCGGCCGGGCCGTCGTGGCCGATGATCGCCTCGCCGTGGAAGAGGCGCCGCATGATGCCGGCGAAGTCCTCGAGCTGCGCGGTGGTGATCCGGGGGATCCCGTAGGTGTCCTGGATCACCGGGATGCCACGGCCCAGCCCGAGGACGAACCGCCCACCGGTCAGGCTCTGCATGGTCCGGGCCATGCCGGCGGTGATCATGGGGTGCCGGGTGTTGTGGTTGGTGGCGGCGGTGACGACGGTCATGTGCTCGCTCACCGCGCCGGCGGCGCCCGAGAGCACGCCGGCCTCCTTCTTGTCGAACCGCTCGGACACGAAGACCGAACCGAGCCCCATGGCCTCCGCCTGCCGGACCTCGTCGACGAGCTGGCGGGAGGAGTCGGCGTGGCCGGCCAACGTGTAGAACCCGAGTTCGGGGAGGATCGGGCCGGCGGGGCCGGTCCCGGGCTCCGGGGTGCGGCCGTCGATCGGTGACTCGGGCATCGGGGGAAGGGTAGCGGCCGGCCACCGGCCTCCGGCTCAGTTCTCGGCGTAGGGGACGGGATGGTCCCCGCCGAGCTCCGTGAAGCGCTCGTTGAGTGCGTGGGCCAGGACGTCGTGGTCGTGCGGGCTGGGCTCGAGGGCGCCGTAGACGAAGGCCTCCACCTGGAAGGCGCTGCTCATGCCGCCCATCTCGAAGTAGCGGAGCCAGAGCTCGCTGTGGGTGAGGCCGGCATTCACCCGGAAGGTGTCGAGGGTCACGACGGGGATGTCCTCAGCCATGATCGCCGTCCTCCCCGGTCCTGCTCTCGTTCCGGGCCCCGTTGGTGCCGGCGGCGGTGCCGGTACCCGCCGTGGGTCCGCCATCGCCGGTCGGGGCGACAGGCTCCGTCCGGCCCTCCGGGCGCCGGGTGGAGTCGGTGATGTCCTGGGCCCACCGGTGGAGGGGAAGTCCGGTGCGCTGCGAGTGGAGGCGGAGCATCGTGAACGCCCTGTCCTCGGTGATGCCGGATCGCTCCATGAGGACCCCTTGGGCCTGGGCGATCACCTGACGGGTCAAGAGGGCATCCTGGAACCGCGCCGACCGCTCTTGATCGCTCAGGTTGAGGCCGGCGTCGGTCAGGATCGCCGAGGCCTCGACGGCCAGGACCGAGACCAGCGCCCGGTCCTGTGCATCGAAGGCGGCGACGGTGCGGGAGTAGATGTTGATCGATCCCACCGGCAGATCGTCGGCGGTGAGCGGCGTCGACAGGATGGCATTGATGCCGAGCGCCCTGGCCAGCGGGATGAAGCTCGGCCATCTCGTCTCGGAGCTCAAGGAGTCGACAAGGAACCCCCGGCCTTCCACCGACGCGGCCACGCAGGGACCCTCGCCGGTGGCGTACTGGCTGGCGTCCATGTGGGAGATGGTCTGGTCGCTGGCGGCCACCGTCGCCAGCTGGCCGTGTCGCCGGAGCCCGATGCTCACGCCGTCGGCACCGTCGACCGTCGTCCGGGCCACCGCCAACACGAGGCGGAGGGCGTTGTCGATCACGTCGTCGTTGGACGGAACGGCGGTCGCCCGTCGGAGGTCGTGAACCAGACCGTAGGCGGCGGCTCCGGCCGCCACCGGCATGGCACCGCTCCGCCCCTGGTGGGCAGCCGCCTCGCGTGTGGGCGAGCTGGCCAACTGTCCCAGCCCGTTGGCGTCGAGCAGGTGGCGCACGGCGGCCGACGGTGAGCGGACGGTCAGCCGTCCCCGGCGGTCGGACACCTGCCGGTCGGCCTCGGCGATGACCCTCATCCCCACCGACGTCATGTAGTCCAGTTCGGACAGGTCGAGGGTGACGGTGTCGTACCCGCCGGCGATGACCGCCCCGAGCAGGGCGCTGAGCCCGGGCAGGGCCAGCTCGTCGAGCACGCCACGGAGCCCGAGCACGGCGTGACTGGCGTAGAAGTCCACCGACACGGCGAAACCGCCGCTCTTGTCCGAGGCCTCGGTCATGGCGACCGGCGATCGGCGGGGGGACGGGGCTGCCGGAGCCGCCCGTTCCCTCGAGAGGCTCGGTCGCCGGACCAGCCTCGGGGCAACGTACGGAGAGACAAGGAGAGCGTCACGGGCGTGTGTCTCCCGGAGAGCGATCCCTCACTGTCGAAGGCATTCCCATCATACCAGCCCGGTGACGGCTTCCTTCCGACAGGTTGAGCCGGTCCGTCCCCGGCGCGATGCTTTCTGGAGGACGACGAAGAGGCAATGGCATGGCTGGCGAGGACACGGGTTCGATCGACTCGGATGCCGAAGCCGAGTTGGCCGCCAACATCTCGGGGACCATCAGCACCCTGTTCTCGGTGGGCGAGGTGGGTGAGACCCTGGCCCAGGTGGTCGCCCTGGCGGTGACCACCATCGAAGGCTGTGACTACGCCGGCGTCTACCTGGCCGGCACCGGGTCGGTCGCCGAGCCGGTGTGCAGCGATCCGGTGGTGTCCGGGATCGAGGCCCGCCAGCGCGACACGGGCGAGGGACCTTCGCCGGATGCCATCGCCGCCGGAGGGGCCATCTACATCAACGACCTGGGCGACGACGACCGGTGGCCCGAGTTCGGGTCGGCCTCGGCCGGGCAGGGCATCCGCAGCCTCCTCACCCTGCCCTTCGACACGAGCGGGGGCCCCGGCGCCCTCGACCTGTTCGCCTGCTCCCCCCAGGCCTTCGGGGTGATCGACCGGGGCCGCGCCCTGCTCCTGGCCGCCATGGCGGGGGTGGCGGTGACCTCGGCCCGCACCCACGAGGACGAAAGGCGGCGGACGGCCAACCTCCATGCCGCACTGGCCACGCGTGAGGTGATCGGCCAGGCGCAGGGCATCCTGATGGAGCGGGAGCACATCACCCCCGAGCGGGCCTTCGACGTCCTGCGCCGCGCCTCGCAGCACCTCAACGTCAAGTTGCGTGACGTCGCCCGCAACCTCATCGAGACGGGCGAGAGGCCGGAGACCGGCATTACGTAGCCGGGGACCCTGGGCTGGGGCCCCATGGTGGTCGGGACCGGCGTCGATCCGGTGACCTCACGCTTTTCAGGCGCGCGCTCTACCAACTGAGCTACCCGACCTCGTCTCGGCGGACCGAGGTGGCGGACCTGACGGGATTTGAACCCGCGACCTCCGGCTTGACAGGCCGGCGTGCACTCCAAACTGCACCACAGGTCCCCAACCAGCACTGACGCTGGGGAATACGGCACCCCCAACGGGATTCGAACCCGTGTTACCGCCTTGAAAGGGCGGCGTCCTGGGCCGCTAGACGATGGGGGCTCAAACCCGATCAGGGCTTTTGGAGATTAGCAGGTGGATCACAGGATCCCTTCGGGTCGTCCCTCGGGTGGCAGCCCCGCCGCCAGCACCTCCACCATCAGGTACTGGAGTTGGCCGAGGAGCTCGTAGAGCGCATACTCCGGGGCGGCCGGGTCGTCGGGCTCGGGCTCGGCCATGTCCTCGCTCACGTCGAGGCGGGTCCCGATCACGAGCCGCATCGAGCCGATGGCGGAGAGCCAGGCGTTGAACTCGGCCTCGGTCAGGAGGTCCGAACGCGCCGTCTCGGTGAGCACGGCGAAGGCCTCGCGGTGATGGTTGGCCAGGGCGTTGTCGACGAGCTGGCGGTAGGCCCGCTCCTCGCCGGCCTGGTCCTCTCCCGTGTAGGCGGGAGGGAAGAGGCGACGGGTCATGGGATCGCGGGACTCGAGCGTCGGGACCAGCTGCTGGGCCAGCGTCACCAGCACCGCCCGGACGTTGGGATCGAGCTTCACGACGTAGCGCCCGTCGCGGCGCCGACGGAACGGGGCGCTCACGTGGACTGTTCCATGGTGGCCCACAGCCCGTGCTCGTGGAGCCGGTACACGTCCAGCTCGGCCCGCTCCCGGGTGCCCGAGGAGACGACGGCCCGACCCTTGGTGTGGACGTCCAGCATGAGCTTGGTGGCCTTCTCCTTCGAGTAGCCGAACAGCTTCTGGAGAACGAACGTGACGAACGACATGAGGTTGATGGGGTCGTTCCACACGATGACCAGCCATGGCCGGTCGGTGAGCTGGGACTCGTCGGCGATGGTGCGGACGTCCCCGGTGGGCTCGGCTTCGGCTGGCGCCTCCACCGGCGCCTCGACCGGGATCGACCCCCGGGGCGAGACCTCCCTCATACCGGCTCTGCGACCGCGTCCGCACCGGGTCCCGACGGCCGGTCGACCTCCGACGGGCCCGGACGGGCCTCTCCGGACGGCACGTCCGCCGGTGCGCTGGAGGGGACCACCTCGGGCCGGTGATCGCTCAGGCCGTGGTGGAACCAGAGTGCGGTCGCCCACACGAGCGAGGCCCCGAGGACGTGGAAGCCGACCAGCACGGCGGGCAGATGGGTGAAGAACTGGGTGTAGCCGATGATCCCCTGGACGACCATGGCCCCGAGCAGGATCCGCCCAGCGTCCTGGACGTGCGCGGGTGCGTCGGTCCGCCACAGCACCCACAGGATGGACAGTACCGTCAGCATGGTCAGGATGACCAGCTCGGCGTGGATCCGGGTCATGTCCTCCAACCCGATGGGCACCCGCTTGGCCCCTTTGCCCCCGGCGTGCGGGCCGGCCCCGGTCGTGGCGGTGCCGGCGGCCAACACCACCACCAGCAGGCCGAGCATCACCCGGGTCAACCACAGGGCCGAGGTGCTCACGACCGGCGTGCCGCGCCCGGGGGCGTGCCCCGCCCGGAGGGTGAGGACGACCGCCACGGCGAGGAGGGCCATTCCCACCATGAAGTGGGTCATGACCACGTAGGCGTTCAGCTTGCTGTACACGACGAAGGCCCCGAGCACCGCCTCGCCGAGCACACCGAGGATGAGGCCGGTCGACAGCCATCGGAGATCGCGCCGGGCCGGCCGCCGGAGGAACCCGGCCACCATGGTGGCCGCGCAGAGCACCACCAGCACGAACACCACCACCCGGTTCCCGAACTCGACCAGCGCGTGCAGCCGGAGCGGGGGGGTCAGGTGGCTCTGGGCGCACGTCGGCCAGTCGGGGCACCCGAGTCCCGAGTCGGACAGGCGCACCGCGGCTCCGGTGGCCACGTTCAACACCGTGGTGGCCAGGGTGACCCGGCAGAGGAAGAGGAACGGGCGAGGGCCGATACGCAGGAAGGACACCGTCTCCGTATGGTATCGGCCTCGCCGCGCCCCCGGCTTCGGGCGCCGGCCCGACGGCACGGCCGGCCCTGGTCCGCGGCTCGAGCCGGCCGCCCGCCCCGGGATGGCGGGCCCACGCCACCGAGGGGGGCCCCCGGTGGCACTAATGTCTGGCCAATGGCAATTTCCTCGGTGGCCCTCCCCCGCCGAACCACCGTGGCTGCACGCGTCGGGGCCTATGTGGCGCTGACCAAGCCCCGCATCATCGAACTCCTGCTCATCACCACGCTGCCCACCATGATCGTGGCCAAGCGGGGCCTGCCGCCGGTCTGGCTGATGATCGCCACGCTGCTCGGTGGTGCCCTCGCCGCCGGCGGCGCCAACGCCATCAACATGTTCGTCGACCGGGACATCGACAAGCTGATGCACCGGACCTCCAAGCGCCCGCTGGTCACCGGGGCGGTCAGCCCCCGCAGCGCCCTCGTGTTCGCCATCAGCCTCGAAGTGCTCGCCTTCGTCGAGCTGTGGGCATGGGTCAACCTCCTGTCGGCGGCGTTGGCCATCTCGGCCACCCTCTTCTATGTGTTCGTGTACACGCTGTGGCTCAAGCGCACGAGCAGTCAGAACATCGTCATCGGGGGGGCGGCCGGTGCCGTGCCGGTGCTCGTCGGGTGGGCGGCGGTCACCGACAGCCTGTCGTGGACGCCCGTCGTCATGTTCGCCATCATCTTCCTCTGGACGCCCCCCCACTTCTGGGCGTTGGCCGTCAAGTACAAGGACGACTACCAGGCGGCGAACGTCCCCATGCTGCCGGCGGTCGCCAGCTTCAAGCGGACGGCGGCGGAGATCCTGGTCTACAGCGTCGTCCTGGTGGCGGTGAGCCTGCTGCTGGCCGTGGTGGCGAAGCTCGGCGCGGTCTACGTGGTGTCGGCCTCGGTGCTCGGCGCCGTGTTCATCGCCGCCGCGGTGAGGCTGTGGCGCCGGGCCACGCCCAAGGCGGCCATGCAGCTGTTCAGCTACTCGATCACATACCTGACCCTGCTGTTCATCCTCATGGCGGTCGACATCTTCACCAAGCATTGAGCGACACCTCCGACACCCCCACCGCCGACGAGCCGACCACGACCGAGCAGTCCGTTTCCGGGGCGCGCCCTGCCGCCGGTGGGCGTGGTGGCCCGGACGACCCCCCGACAGACCCCCTGGAGGCGACGCGTCCACCGCATGCCGGGGGGCAGGACCGGCACCGGTCGACTCCGGGGCCGCGACGGCTGCGCTCCCTGATGATCGGGTCGGTCATCGCCGTGGCCCTCGCCGTGTTCCTGTTCGTCGGCCTGGGCCACCGGTCGGGATCCGGTGGCGGCTCCTCGGGTCCCGTGGTCGGCATCGGCGACCCGGCCCCGAGCTTTTCGCTGCCGTCCCTCACCGGCGGCTCACCGGTCGTGCTGGACGCCCTGGGCAAGGACCGGCACCATCCGGTGGTCCTCAACTTCTTCGCCTCGTGGTGCGTGCCGTGCCAAGAGGAGACCCCGCTGCTCGCCCGGACCGCCGACGCCGAGCAGGCCAAGGGCTCGAACGTGCAGTTCATCGGCGTCGACACCCTCGACCCCCGATCCAGTGCCCTCCCGTTCGTCCAGAGGTCGGGGATCACCTACCCGGTCGGCTCCGACGGCGGCCAGGTGAGCAGTGGCCTCTACGCCATCGACGGCGATCCCCAGACCTTCTTCCTCAACGCCGAGGGCACCGTGGTCGGGCACGTGCGGGGACCGCTCACCCAGACCGAGCTCCAGCAGTGGCTGCACCGCATCGGCGGGTCCGCCGCCTGAGCCGCAGCAGCCTGCCGGAGGGGGTCACTCCCGACGGTTCGAGGCGGTCATTCCCAACGGAAGGTGAGGCCGGCCACGACCGGCGCGGCCACCGCCCAGACCACCAGCACGAACCAGTCCCTGGCGGTCACCGCCGTGCCGTGGCCCAGTGTCCCGTGCAACGCGTCGGCCAGCGCCGAGGCCGGCAGCACCTTGGCCACGTCGGCCAGCCAGGTGGGCAGCTTCCCGAGCGGGATGAGCATGCCGCCCAGGAGGAGGAGGACCACGAACAGCCCGTTGACGACGGCCAGGTTCACCAGTGGCTTGAGCGTCCCGGCCAACAACAGGCCGACGCCGCCGAAGGCGACCGTGCCCAGCACCATGGCCACGATGGCCGAGCCGACGAGGGCTCCCGCTCCGCCCCCGGGGTTCCACCCCAGCCCGTAGCCGACGGCGACCAGCACGGCCGCCTGGACGAGCTCGACGGCGATGATGGCGACGATCTTGGCCGTCAGCAGGCGTGGCCGGCCGAGTGGCGTGGAGCCCAACCGCTTGAGCACCCCGTAGCCCCGCTCGAATCCGGTCCCGATGCCGAGCGCGGTCATGGCCGTCGACATGATGGCGAGCGCCAGGATGCCCGGGACGAGGAAGTCGACCGGATGCTTGGTCCCGGTGGGGAGGACGTGCACCGCCGAGAAGAAGAGCAGGAACACGACCGGGATCCCCAGCGTGAGGAAGACCGACTCCCCGTTGGTGAACAGCATGACCAGCTCGGCCCGGATCTGGGCGCTGAGGGGCCTCACTGCCCGGTGTCCCGCCGGGACCTCGACGACCCCGACGACGGGCCCCGTCCGGGTCGGCGTTCCCTCCGACGCGCTCCCCTCCGCGAGGTCCCCGCTCCGACCGGTGCACCGTCGGGGCCGAGGCCCTCGGGCTCCGACGCGCTCCCCCGGGCCCCGGTGATGGCCAGGTAGGCCTCCTCCAGGGACTGCCCGGTGCGGAGATCGCCCAGCGCCAGGTCCCGTTCGGCCAACCAGCCGGCCAGCACGGCCACCACCGCCGGTGATGCCAGGCCCGACGGTGCCAGCAGGCGGTAGGTACCGGGCCGCTCCTCGACCAGCGAGGTGCCGGGCCCGACGGCTCCGGCCAGCGCCGCGGTGTCGATGGCCGGCTCGGTCGTGAAGCGGATGGAGCCGTCCGCCGTCCCCGAGGCGAGGGCGGTCGGGGACCCCTCGGCCAGCTTCCGGCCGTGGTCGATGATCACGACCTGGTCGGCCAGGCGCTCGGCCTCGGCGAGCTCGTGGGTGGTGAGGATGATGCAGATCCCGCGGTCCCGCCGGCCGGCGATGATGTCGCGCACGACGATCCGTCCCTCCGGGTCGACCCCGGCGGTGGGCTCGTCCAGGAACAGGACTCGTGGCCGGCCGACGAGGGCGAGGGCCAGCGACAGCCGCTGCTGCTCCCCCCCGGACAGCCGGCGCCACGGGGTGCGCCGGACCGAGGAGAGACCCACCAGCTCGAGCAGCTCGGTGGGGTCCTCGGGATCGTCGTAGTAGCGGGAGAAGAGGTCGAGGACCTGGGCCGGGCCGAGCATGGGGTAGACGCCCCCCTTCTGCAGCATGACCCCGATGTCCGGCACCAGGGCCACATGGTCGCGCCGGGGGTCGAGCCCCAGCACCCGGACCGAGCCGCCGTCGACCGGCCGGTAGCCCTCGAGCGCCTCGACCGTGCTGGTCTTGCCGGCACCGTTCGGGCCGAGGAGGGCGACGACCTGTCCCGGTGCACCGACGAACGACAGGCGGTCGACGGCCACCGTCTCGCCGTAGCGGATCACCACCTCGTCACAGAGGACGGCGGGTCCGGGCGTGGAGGGCACGGCCGTCGTCTCGGTGTCCCCGAGCGGGCTGTCAGCGTCGTCCACGGGTGGTCACGCTACCGTTGTCCCCGTCATGATCGATATCCGACTGGTGAGAGACGACAGCGCGTCGGTGCAGCGGGCGCTCGGGCGTCGGGGTGTGGACCCGGCGGAGATCGACCGCCTGGTCGAGCTCGATGCCGCTGCCCGCGCCGCGGTGGGACGCAGGGACGAGCTCCGGTCCGAGGTGAAGTCGCTCTCCAAGCGGGTGGGGGAGGCGCGCCGGTCGGGCGACGTGGAGGCGGCCGACGAGCTGGCGGCGACCTCCCGTGCCCTCGGCGAAGAGGAGCGGGCACTCAACGCCGTGGCCGAGTCGGCACAGGACTCCGTCCGCCAGGCACTCCTGTTCATCCCCAACCTCCCCGCCCCCGACGCGCCGGACGGCGACGGCCCCGAGGACAACGTGGTGGTGCGGGAGTGTCCAGCCGATGCCCCCGCCTACTCGGAGGCACAGCGGGTCCCCCACTGGGAGATCGGATCGGAGCTGGGCCTCCTGGACATGGAGCGCGGGGCGAAGCTGTCCGGCTCGATGTTCCCCCTCTACCGGGGGTTCGGGGCCCGGCTGCTCCGGGCGCTGACCTCGTTCGCCCTCGACCGACATTCGGACGAGTTCGAGGAGATCCGCCCACCGACCCTCGTCCTCACGGAGACCATGGTGTCGACGGGCCACCTCCCGAAGTTCGAGGATGACGCGTACCACCTCGAGCGTGACGACCTGTGGGCCATCCCGACGGCCGAGGTGCCGCTCACCTCGATGGGGAGGGGCGACATCCTCGACGAGGCCGACCTGCCCCTCCGGCTGACGGCCGCCACCGCCTGCTTCCGCCGGGAGGCGGGCGCCGCCGGACGGGACACGCGCGGGCTCCTGCGGGTGCACGAGTTCGACAAGGTGGAGCTCTTCGCCTATGCCACCCCCGAGCAGGCACCGGCGATGCTGGACGCCATGGTGGCCCGCGCCGAGCGGCTGCTGGTCGACCTCGGGCTCCGCTACCGGGTCCTCGACCTGTGCACCGGCGACATGGGCCCTTCGGCGGCACGGACGTTCGACCTCGAGGTCTACGCACCGGGGGTCGACCAGTGGCTCGAGGTCTCCTCGGTCAGCTGGTGCACGGACTACCAGGCCCGGCGGGCCAACATCCGCTACCGGCCCACCGGGGGCGGTGGTCCGGTGCTGGTCCACACCCTCAACGGCTCGGCGCTGGCGTGGGCCCGCATCTGGGCCGCGCTGGTGGAGAACGGCCGGCAGGCCGACGGGTCGGTGGTGCTTCCCGAGGTGCTCGCTCCCTACCTGCGGGGTGAGACGGTCATCCCCGCCGCCGTCTGATCGGTCGCTGACGACCCATCGGCGGCCGGGCGGCGCTCGTGCGCATGCGGTGCGTCGCTGTGGGGGTCAGGCAGAGCAGTGCGGGTCAGGCGCAGTGCCACTCAGGTGTGGGTCAGGCACGGGGTGCGTCGAACCGGTAGCCGACACCGCGGATCGTCGTGATCAGCTTCGGCGAGGACGGGTCCTCCTCCACGTGGCTGCGCAGCCGCTTGATGTGCACGTCGAGGGTCTTGGTGTCGCCGAAGTAGTCCGATCCCCAGATGCGGTCGATCAGCACGTCGCGGGTGAGCAGCCGGCCGGCGTTCTCCATCAGGAGGGAGAGCAGCTCGAACTCCTTGCGACGCAGGTGGACGTCCTCACCCCGGACGAACACCAGGTGCCGGTCGGGATCGATCTGGATCCCCCCGGCCTCGAGCACGTTGCCGTGGTGTTCGACGGCGACGCCACCCCCGTCGGCCGCCCGACCGGAGCCGCTCCGCCGATCGACGCCGTCGGGGGCACCTTTGACCGCCTTGGACCCGGCCGCCTCGGTTTCGGCACCGACCGGTGTCCTGCGGAGCACGGCCCGCATGCGGGCGACGAGCTCGCGGAGCCGGTAGGGCTTGGACACGTAGTCGTCGGCACCCACCTCGAGACCCACCACCGTGTCGATCTCGGTCCCCTTGGCGGTGACCATGATGATGGGAACCGACGACCGCGCCCGGATCGAGCGGCACACGTCGATGCCGGACAGCCGGGGGAGCATCAGGTCGAGGAGGATGAGGTCGGGATCGACCTCATCGAAGAGCTTGAGGGCCTGGTTGCCGTCGCGGGCCACGGTGATGTCGAAACCCTCGCGTGACAGGCCGATGACCAGTGCGTCGATGAAGGACTCGTCGTCCTCGGCCAGGAGGACCTTGGTGTGCGACACGTCTTCGGGGGGTGACTTCTTGCCCGATCCGTGCTTGGTCCCCGACGCGTGCTTGGCGCTCATGCCGAATAGACCGGGGGACTGGGGAGGACCAGCGTGAAGGTCGAGCCCTCGCCCTCGCGCGAATCGACCTCGACCCGGCCGTGGTGGTTGCTGGCCACATGGCGGACGATCGACAGCCCGAGCCCGGTCCCTCCGGTGTCGCGGCTCCGCCCGTGGTCGACGCGGTAGAAGCGCTCGAAGATCCGCTCGAGGTCGCGGGCGGGGATCCCCACGCCGTTGTCGATCACCGACAGCTGGACCTCGCCGTTCGACTGGCTGCCGGCCACCCGCACGAGGCCGTCCTCGTAGGAGAAGGTCACGGCGTTCTCGAGGAGGCTGTGGATGGCCGAGACCAGCTGGCGCCGGTCGCCGAGGACGTGGATCGATGGAACGGGCTCATCGAGCTCGATGGTAATGCGTCGCTGCTCGGCCGCCGACCTGACCCGCTCCACCGCCTCGGCCATCAACAGGTTGATCGAGATCGGCTCCCGGGGTGGCGCCTCCTCCGACTCGATCCGGCTCAGGTCGAGCAGGTCGTCGATGATCCGGCTGACCCGGAAGGCCTCGGTGTGGATGCGGGAGGCCAGGCGTTGGGCGACGATCTGGTCGGACTCGGCGGTCAGGGTCTCGGCCAGCAGGCCGAGGGCGCCGATGGGGGTCTTGAGCTCGTGGCTGACGTTGGCCACGAAATCCCGTCGGATCTCCTCGAGCCTCCGCCGGTCGGACACGTCCTCGATGATGGCGATCACCCCGAGAGGCCGCCGCCCGTCGTCGATCAGCCTCGTCCGCACGATGAGCGTCTGGCGTGGTGGGCCGTAGAGGTCGAGCGTCCGCTCGGCGGTCCCGTCCCGCCACGCTCCCTCGAGGAGCTCGGTCACCGCCTGGGCGGCCAGGGCGTCGCCGTGCCGGTTGTTCATGAGGTCGACGGCCCGGGCGTTCCGGAAGGCCACGTCACCGTTCTCGTCGCACACGATGACGCCCTGGGGCAGGGTGTCGAGGGCCCGGCGGAGCCGGATGGCATCGGAGCTGGCCTCGGTCACCGCCTCGGCGGCCTCGCCGGTCACCCGCTCGAGGTGGCTGAGGACGGGCTCCACGCCCCCCTCGTCGGGTGGCTGGACGCCCAGGCGGTTGGACAGGGCGGTCAGCCGTTGCTGCAGGCTCCTGCGCCCGGCCCGACGCCCCAGCCGTGCGGCGATGAACACGGCCAGGACGGCGACCACGCCCAGCACGATGTACCCGATCACGTACGGCTTCACCGCCTAAGCATGACAGGCCGCCGGTCGGGTCGGGGCTATCCCCGACCGTGGGGAAGGAAGAACATCAAATAACATAAAAAGTATTGAAAGTGATCGTCGGACTCCCTACGCTCGGGGGATGGCCACCCTCCCCGTCCCCCCGTTGCCCGCCACCCTCCCCGCCCACGTCGTCACCGGGCGCACCGCCGACGTGCAACTCACCCCGGACACCAATTCACTCCCCGGCGGGCAGGTGCTGCAGCACCTCATGAACGGCCTCGGGGGGTGGGCACTGGCCTTCGCCCTGATCGGGTTGGTCGTCGGCGCGGCCGCCTGGGCGCTGGGCTCCCACGGCCAGAACTACCAGCAGAGCTACGTCGGCCGGCGGGCGGTGCTGATCTCCGGACTGGCCGCCCTGCTGATCGGGGCCGGCCCGGCCATCATCAACTTCTTCTTCCATGCGGGCCAAGGGGTGAACTGACGTGCCCGTGGTGGGACTGCCGGCCATCCCGAGCGTCTCGTGCCCCTCGACCGCCTCCGCGCTGGCCTCGGCCGGCCTCGGTCCCGTGTGCCAGGTGGCCTCCGGTGCGACGGCGGCGGCCGGATCGGCGGTCTCCCAGGTTGCCGGCCTCGGCATCGACAGCGTGCTCGATGCGCTGGGCGGCTGGGTGTCCGACGGGGCCACCTGGCTGCTGACCCAGATCGGCGGCGTGGTCGGCACCACCACCTCGGTCGATCTGTCGGCACCGTGGTTCTCCGCCCACTACGGGACGATGGCTGCCCTGGCGGCCGTGGTGGTCCTCCCGCTGATGCTCCTCGGCGTCATGCAGGCGGTCTACCGCCAGGACGCCTCGGCGCTCGTCCGGTCCGTGGCCGTGAACGTCCCGCTGGCCGTGCTCCTCACGGCGGTGGCGGTCAAGCTGGTCGAGCTGGGCCTGGCGCTCACCGACGCCATGAGCGCGGCCGTGGCTGAGGGGGCCGGCCTCGACGCCGGTCACTTCATGGCCTCGGTCACGCTCGGGCTGTCGGGTGCCGCCACCACCGGTCAATCCGGCGCGCCGGCCTTCATCCTGCTCCTGGGGGCGTTGGCGGTGGTGCTCGGCGCGGTCATGGTGTGGGTGGAGCTCCTGATCCGTTCGGCGGCCGTCTATGTGGCCGTCCTCTTCCTGCCCCTGGCGCTGGCCAGCCTGGCCTGGCCGGCCATCTCGCACTGGTGCCGCCGTCTGGTGGACACCCTGGTCGCCCTCATCCTCGGGAAGTTCGTGATCGTCTCGGTGCTCAGCCTGGCCGCCGGGGCACTGGCCGGCTCGGGGGGTGCCGGCGGGGGAGGGTTCACCGCGGTGCTCGGCGGAGCGGCGCTCCTCATGCTGTCGGCGTTCGCCCCCTGGGCCCTGTTCCGGCTGATCCCCTTCCTCGAGGCGGGCGCCGTCGGCCATCTGGAAGGGGTGAGCCAGCGCACGAGGCACACCGTCTCCGCTCCCGTGCGGGGACTGGCCCAGGTGGCGATGCGGGCCGCCGCCGGCTCGATGGCCGGTTCCCTCGCCGGCCTGGCCGGTGGGTCGGGCGGGCCGGGTGGGGTCGGGTCGGGCCCGGAGCCCCCCGGCCCTTCGGGAGACCCGGGAGACCCGCGAGACCCCGGACAACCCCCGGACAGGGGACCGTCCTCGGCGGAGTCCACCGGGGTGGGGACGACCGAACCTCCCGGGCACGGCATCCCCATGCACCCGGCGCATCCCGCCGCCACCGCCACCGCCCACCGGCTGATGGCCGAGTTGGAGGAGGCGGGCATGATCGAGCCGGGCTCCCGCCTCGGCCCGGGCCCGGGAGCCGTCGGCGGGACCGGGTCCGGCGGAGGCGAGACCGCCGGCGGAGGCGCGGCCACCGGCGGAGGGGCAGTGTCCGGAGGGAGGGCGGCACCCGGCGCGTCACGCTCACCGGTCGGCGCCGTGGGCACCCCGCCGCTCCGGCCACTCCCCGTCCAGACCGGCACGGTCAACCCCGACTCGATCGGGCGGGACCATCTCGGCGTCAGGCTGGTGGCCGCACCCCAACCGCCGGCGCACCGGCCGCCCACCGGGGGTCCGGACGGAGACGGACGGGGTGGCGCTCACCCGGGCGGGACGCCCGGTGGCTGATGGCGACGGCCACGAGCGCGTGCACTACCGGTTCTCCCCGCTGGAGCGCCGGGGGGTCATCGCCGGATGGCGCGGCGGACAGATCGCCTCGGTGGCGGCCGGACTGGTCATCGGGGTGCTCGCCCTCCGCTCCCGTCCGAGCGTGGGAGGCGTGCTGGTGGCCGTGGCCTGCGTGGCCGGGGGCGTGGCCCTGGCCTTCTGGCCGATCCGGGGACGCACCGGCGAGCAGTGGCTCCCACTCGTGGTGCGCCGGGTCGTGGCGCTGGGGACCGGCGGTCGCCGGCAGCTGGCTCCGGGGCCCGGCTCCGGCCATGTGGCCAGCCTGGGTGCCGACGGCGGGGAGGCCGAGGTGTCGGTCACCGGACCCGCTGCGGCGGGTGGTCGTGGCATCGGCCGGCGGACCACCTTCGACGGGGTGGAGATCGTCGGGGTCCCGTCCGTGCCCGACCGGTGGGCGGCCGACATGGGGATGGTCGTGGACCGGTCGGCCCGCACCGCCGCCGCCGTCCTGGCCGTCCGGGGTCACAGCTTCGCGTTGCTCGGTCACCGCCAGCAGGACTCGACCATCGCCGGGTGGGCCAGGGTGCTCTCGTCCATGGCCCGGGAAGGCTCCGACGTGCACCGCCTCCAGTGGATCGAGTCGTGCCTCCCCGACGATGGCGGTGCCGTGCGCCGCCACCGCGCCGCCCATGCGGTCCTCGATGAGGAGTCCGCGGCCGGCCGGTCCTACCTGACGCTCCTGGACGAGTCCGCGCCGGCCACCCGCCGGCATCGCGTGCTGCTCGTCGTCTCCATCCACACCGGACGTTCCTCCCGGGCCATCCGCGTCGCCGGTGGGGGGACCGTGGGGACGGGGGTCGTCCTCGGTCGCGAGATCCTGTCGCTGCAGCGTTCCCTCGGGGCCACCGACGTCACGATGGACGGTGTCCTCGGGCCCGGCGCCCTGGTCCGGGTGATCAGAGAGGCGTCCTCTCCGACGGTCGACACCGAACGGGATGGCGACCCGCTCGGTGCGGGGCCGTCGGGCGAGCCGGACACGGAGCCCGACCCCGCGCCGGGGTGGCCGTGGCCGATGGCCGTCGAGCCCCAGTGGGACGCCATCCGGACCGATGCCACCTGGCACGCCACCTACTGGATCGCCGAGTGGCCGAGGGTCGAGGTCACCCCCGACTTCCTCGGGCCGCTGCTCTTCCTGCCCCTGCGACGGACCATCACGATGACCATGGAACCGGTCAGCCCCAGCCGCGCCGCCCGCCAGGTGGCCCAGGCCCGGACGGCCGACATCGCCGACGGCGAGCTGCGCCGCCGGAACGGCTTCCTCACCACCGCCCGCCACACCCGTGAGAAGGAGAGCGTCGAGGAGCGCGACGTCGAGCTGTCCGACGGGCACGCCCAGTACCGGTTCTCCGGGTACGTGACGGTGACCGCCGAATCGAGGGGCGAGCTCGCCGCCGCCTGTGTGGCCGTCGAACAGGCGGCCGGCCAGTCCCGCGTGGAGCTCAGGCTCCTCTACGGCGAGCAGGACGTGGGCTTCACCTGCTCGCTCCCGCTCGGTCGGGGCCTCTCGTGACGGCGACCGGACCGCGGGTCCCGGCCCATGTGGCCACCACCCGGCACTTGTGTGCCGCCTATCCGCTGGTGACCGAGGCCGGACTCGGGCACGAGGGGGTACTCGTCGGCCGGGACGTGCTCGGCGGGTCCTTCGTCTACGACCCGTTCGTGCTCTACCGGCAGGGGGTGGTCACCAATCCCAACATGGTGGTGATCGGTCAGATCGGCCGCGGGAAGAGCTCTTTCGTCAAGTCCTACCTGTGGCGCCAGGCGGTGTTCGGACGCCGAGCCTGGGTGGTCGACCCGAAAGGGGAGTACGGGCCCTTGGCCCGGGCGTGGGGCGTCACGCCGGTGGCCCTGCGACCGGGGGGTTCCGTCCGGCTCAACCCGCTCGACACCGACGGCGGAGCCGGCGGCGGGGTCGATCCGGGCACGGACCCCAGCGGGGGCGACGGCACCGATGGGGCTGGGAACGGCACCGACGGCATCCGGGCCGACGGCGGCCGGGGCGACGCGGTCCGCCGGAGCCGTATCTCGCTCACCTCGTCACTGGCCATCGCCTGCCTCGGCCGGGACCTGCTCCCCCGCGAGCGGGCGGCCGTCGACGCCGCCGTCACCGAGGCCACGGCACGGTCACGGGTGGCGCGGTTGGACGCCCCCACGCTGCCCCAGGTCGTCGACGCCCTCCTCGATCCGGGCATGGATGCGGCCCTGGCCATCCGGACCTCGAGGTCGGTGCTGGTCGAGGACGGTCGTGACGTGGCGCTCGAGCTCCGGCGGTTGGTCCACGGGGACCTGTGCGGCATGTTCGACGGGCCGACCACACCCGGCCTGCGCCTCGACGGGCCGCTGGTCGTCCTGGACCTCTCGGCCGTCTACCACTCATCCGCCCTCGGCGTGCTCATGGCCTGCGCGGCGGCCTGGCTCCAGAGCGCCGTCCGGGCCCGGCACCGGAACCGGATCATCGTGGTCGTGGACGAGGCGTGGGCGATCCTCTCCAACCTCGGGGTGGCCCGGTGGTTGCAGACCTCGTGGAAGCTCTCCCGTGCCCTCGGCGTGTCCAACATCGCCGTACTGCACCGGCTCTCGGATCTGCGGTCGGTGGCCGGCGAGGGCTCCGAGCAGGTCAACCTGGCCGAGGGCCTGCTGGCCGACTCGGAGACCCGGGTGGTCTACGCCCAGTCGCCCGGCGAGGTCGAGCGCACCGGTGAGCTCCTCGGCCTGACCGGGACGGAGGCCGAGCTGGTCACCCAACTGCGCCGTGGGATGGCCCTGTGGAAGGTGGGTCGACGCTCGTTCCTCGTCGAGCACCGACTGGCCTCCGAGGAGCAGTGGCTGACCGACACCGACCAGGCCATGACCGGACGGAACCCGGACGGGGGACGTGACGCCGGCCCGGGCCCCGTCCCCGGGCGTTGAGGACATGACGGTCGCCACGCTGTCCGCCACGGTCGTCGGGCTGTCCGCATTCGCCGGGGCGGCACTGACCGGGACCGGACGCCGGCGATGGGGCCGCCCCGGTCGGTCCCGGGGTGACGGGCCGACCCACCCCCGACGGCGACCATCCCGTCCGGACCGCCGCCGTCGGCCGGGTGCCGGTGGGCCGGGGGACCGTCGACGGACGGCGCAGTGGGCCAGCCCCGGCCAGCTCCGGCACCTCCTGGTGGGACCGAGGTGGGCCCTCCGGTCCGGGAGTCCCCCGGCCCCGAGCGGGCGACTGGTGCTCGGGTGGGCGGGCCGCCAGCTCGTCGTCGCCGAGCGTGCGCAGTCGGTGATCGTCTTCGGGCCCACCCAGTCGTTCAAGACCTCCGGATTCGCCATCCCGGCCATTCTCGAGTGGGAGGGTCCGCTCCTGGCGTCGAGCGTCAAGACCGATCTCGTCGACCACACCATCGACCACCGGCGGGCCTGCGGCTCGGTGACGTGCTTCGACCCCTCGGGCTCCACGGACCTCGACGGGTCGACGTGGTCGCCGTTGCGGGCCTCTTGCACCTGGCCCGGGGCCCGGAGGGCCGCAGCCGGACTCACCGAGGTGGCCAAGTCCTCGGTCGGCACGATGAGCGACGGGGACTTCTGGTACGCCACGGCCGCCAGGATGCTCGCCCCGCTGTTCTTCGCCGCCGCCTTCGGGCAGCGGACCATGGACGACGTCGTCCGCTGGGTCGACACCGGCGAGGAGCGGGAGGTCCTCGACCTGCTGGATGCGGCCGGCATACCCGAGGCGAGCAACGCCGCCCTGTCCACCTTCGGCAAGGAGGAGCGCCAGCGAAGCTCGATCTACACCACGGTCGAGACCATCCTCGAACCGTTCGCCGGCAGCACCGGCTCCCGGGACCCGGATACCGGTGCGGGGACGGTGGACCCGGCGAGGCTGCTGGCCGGATCCAACACGCTGTACCTGTGCGCCCCCGCCCACGGCCAACGGCGGTTGGCCCCGTTGTTCGTCTCGGTGGTCCGAGAGGTGGTCGAGCACGTCTACGAGCAGGTGGCGAGCTCCGGGAAGCCCCTCGACCCTCCGTTGCTGCTGGTGCTGGACGAGGCGGCCAACATCGCTCCGCTCACCGATCTCGACGCGCTGGCGGCGACGGCGGCCGGTCATGGCGTGCAGCTGGTCACGGTCTGGCACGACCTCTCCCAGATCAACGCCCGCTACGGGCCGCGGGCCACGACGGTGGTGAACAACCATCGGTCCAAGCTCTTCCTGTCGGGGATCTCCGACCCGGCGACGCTCGACTACGCCAGCCACCTCATCGGCGACGAGGAACTCCACGTTCCGGTGACGACCCGCGGCGGCCACGGCGGGCTGAGCACCACCTTCTCGCCGTCCACCCGGAGGCTCGCTCCCCCTGACGAGATCCGTCGCATCCCACCGGGCGAGGGCGTGCTCGTCTACGGGGACCTGCCGCCCGCACGTCTGCGGCTGCGGCCGTGGTTCGACGATCCCCGTTTGTCCGCCATGACTGCGGCCCATGCACCGCCCGACGTGGTGAGCCCGGAGTGACGAGAGTGTCCGGACGATCGGCCCCACCCGGGAGCGCACGTCGGTGAGGAGCGCTCGTGGGAGGTCAGCCGCCGGTGGTGCCCTTCCTCAGCTGGTTCTCCGCGGCCTTCAGCTCGGACTCGGCGGCGCTCAGGTTCTTCTTGGCCTGCTCGATCGAGGCGAGCAGCTGCGACGACAGCGTCGTACAGGGCGAGGCCGAGTCACCGTTGGGTGGGCACGCACTGGCGGTGGCGCTGACCTGGGCCAGCTGGGTCTGGTCGATCCGGACCCGAGCCTGCGCGTTGTCCACGGCGACCTGCTCGTCGGCCTTGGTCACCTTGGGCGTCGAGCTGCCCGACGAACAGCCACCGGCCAGGAGCACCACGGACATCGCCACGGCCGCCAGGACCCTCCGCATGGCGCGGAGCGTAGGCGCCTGCCCCGATGCCTTCAAGGATTCCCGGTGGCCACCAGCCGGCGCCGCCGCCACCCGTCCGGCCGGCTCCGACAATTCCCCGGGCCTGACGAGTCGGTACCATCCTCTGGTGACCCCACCCGTCCCAGCTCCGCAGTCGGACCTCAGCCCGGACCGCCCGGTCTTCGATCCGTTCGACCCCTCGTGGGCCAGTGACCCCTTCCCGCTCTATGCGGACCTTCGTGAGCGGGCGCCGATCCACCGCAACCATCTGGGCTTCTGGGTGATCGCCCGGCACGAGGACTGCCTGGCGGTGCTGCGGGACCGACGGGCCAGCTCGGACAGCCTGAACGTCGCCGTCGAGCGCATGCCCGAGGGCTTCCGGACCCCGGTCGCCGAGGACGATCCCGTCGCCGTGGCCATGGTCGAGCTGCGGCCGTTCCTCTTCCGGGACCCCCCGGACCACACCCGTCTGCGGGGCCTCGTCTCGAAGGCGTTCACCCCCAAGGTCGTCGAGTCACTGCGCGAACGGACCCAGCAGACCGTGGACGAGCTCCTCGACGCCGCCCTGGAGGCCGACCGGGTCGATCTGCTCGAGGGTTTCGCCTATCCCCTGCCGGTCCGGGTCATCTGCGACCTCCTCGGTGTGCCCGTCGAGGACCAGGACCGGTTCAAGGAGTGGTCCAACGCCCTGGCCCGCGGGCTCGATCCGGACTTCCTGCTCACCCAGGAGACCATCGACGCCCGCGGTGAGGCGGTGGTCCAGTTCGCCCAGTACTTCTTCGAGCTGCTGGCCGAGCGCCGCCGGGCCCCGGGTGAGGATCTCTTGAGCCGGCTGGTCCAGGCCGAGGACGGGGGGACGGTGCTGAGCGAGCCGGAGCTGCTCTCGACCTGCATCCTGTTGTTGGTGGCCGGCCATGAGACCACGGTCAACCTGATCAGCGGGGGCACGCACGCCCTCCTGCGCCACCCCGACCAGTTCGAGCGGTTCCGCACGGACCCGACGGTGACCCGGAGCGGCGTCGAGGAGATGCTGCGCTACGTGTCGCCGGTGCAGCTGACCGGCCGGGCGCTCGTCGAGGACTGCGAGTTCGGCGGTGTCCGGTTCGAGGCCGGCGACTTCGCCATGCTGCTGCTCGCCTCGGGCAACCGGGACGCCGCGCAGTTCGAGGACCCGGACCGCTTCGACATCACCCGGACGCCCAACAACCACCTCGGCTTCGGGTTCGGGATCCACCACTGCCTCGGGGCGCCCTTGGCGCGGATGGAGGCGCAGGTGGCGCTGAGCACACTGGTGCGCCGCGCCCCCCGGCTGGCACTGACCGTCGACGACGTGGTGTACAAGCACAACGTCGTGCTGCGGGGCATGGAGTCGCTGCCGGTGGCCATGCGGGGCTGAGCCGGCCCGTGCCCCGGCCCGCCGGGCTCCCGGCGCCGTCAGCCGGGCGACGGGCCGCCGCCACCCCGCCCGGTGACCGGCGTCAGAGGGTGGCGGCCCGCTCCAGCACCGGCTGCAGGGCATCGAGCGAGGTGCGCACCTCGTCGGCGCCGAACGGCAGGAGCAGCGCGGCGACCGCATCGGCACCGGCCTCGGCGTACTCCTCGGCGATGTCCGCATCGAGCGGCTGGAAGTACGGGCACACGGTGATCCTCACGTCCTGGCGTGTCCGCCCCTGGTCGGCGAGCAACCGGTCGAGCGTCCCGAGCGGCTCGGCCAGCTCCGACGGCTTCCGGTTGAAGGTGTGCCACCCCTGGGCGGCCCGGGCCGTCCGGCGGAGGGCGGCGTCGCTCTCGCCGCCGATGTGGATGGGGGGATGCGGGTGCTGGACGGGCTTCGGGAACATCGAACAGGGATTGAGCGAGTAGAACTCCCCCTCGTAGGCGGAGGTCTCGTCGCACCACAGCGTGGTCAGGACCTCGAGGTACTCGTCGGTCCGCCGCCCGCGTCGGGGCCACGGCACGTTGAGCGCCTCGAACTCCTCCTCCAGCCATCCGACGCCGATGCCCAGGTCGACCCGTCCGTTGGACAGCCAGTCGAGGGTGGAGACCTCCTTGGCGGTGTACACCGGGTTGCGCTGGGGGAGGAGCACCATCGCCGTGCCCAGCCGGACGTCCGTGGTGTGGGCGGCCAGGAACGACAGGGTGGACAGGGGTTCCAGCAGGCCCGTGCCGGGGGGCGTGGGGATGCGGCCGTCCTCGGCGTACGGATAGGACGAGTCGTACTGCTCGAACAGGACCACGTGCTCGCCGACCCAGATGGTCCCGATGCCGCGCTCCTCGGCCTCGCGGCCGATGAGGGCGAGCAGTTCCGGGGTGCTGAACGGGTTGGCGGTGGGTACCCACAGGTCGACGCGCAACGGTGGCTCCTTCGGCGGGTGTCGGGCCCGTCAGACGGGCGAGCCGGGGGCGGTGAGCGGCCAGGGGCGCTCCCGCTCGGCGAGGCGGGCGAGGTCCAACAGCAGCTGCTCCTCGTGGTGGCGGCCGATCACCTGCAGGCCGACGGGGAGCCCGTCGACCGTGCCGGCCGGGATGGCCACCGCCGGGTTGCCGGTGAGGTTGGCCGGGATGGTGAGGGCGGCGTTGTTGCCCACCGCCCGGTTGAAGCCGTACTCGGCGATGAGGTCGACGTGCCCGACGGTGGTGGGCATGGGGCCGCCGGCGCCGAAGGCCACGTCGGGGTTGGCGGCGGCGAACACGAAGTCGGTCCGGTCGAAGACGTCGGCCATGGTCTCGTTGACCTCGATCCGGAACATCTCGGTCTTCCCGGCGGACTGCACGTCGAGGTGGTGGGTGGCCAGGTTCATGCCCAACTGGATCTCGGGGGTGAGGTCGTCGTTGCAGCCGGGATACCGGTCGCCGAGCGCACCGGCCAGCCCGATGAGGTTGGACATGGCCCACTCCAGGCCTCCCTGGGGCAGTTGGACGGCGACGTCGACCCGGACCAGTCCGGCGCCGGCGATCAGCACCTCGGCCAGCTCGACCACCAGCGCGGCCGCCCTCGGCTCGACGATGGCCGACCCGAGGTCGACGGCGATCACCGCCCGCTTCCCGCTGAGGTCGAAGCTGTCGAGGCCGGCCTCCCAGCCGGCCACCCGGGGCAGGCTCAGAGTGTCGCGTGCATCCCAGCCGTTGCACACGTCGAACCACCGGGCCGTGTCCCGAACCGAGCGGGAGACGCACCCGACCACGACGGTCAGCGGTGGCTGGAGGACGGCCGGGCCCCTCGGGATGCGCCCGTAGGTCGACTTGAGGCCGAACAGGCCGGTGAACCCGGCGGGGATGCGGATCGAGCCGCCTCCGTCCCCCCCGCTGGCGATGGGCAGCAGGCCGCCGGCGACGGCGGCGGCCGAGCCACCCGAGGAGCCCCCCGGTGTGCGCTCGGGATCCCACGGGTTGAGCGTCGTCCCGTGCAGCCGGGTGCTGGTGAAGTTGATGCCACCGAACTCCGAGGCCGTGGTCTGGCCGGCCAGCACGGCGCCGGCGGCCCGGAGCCGGGCCACCTGGGTGGAGTCGTGGTCCGCCACGCGGTCGGCGAAGACCAGGGACGCTTCCGTGTACGGCCAGCCGGCGACCGTCTCGAGCTCCTTGATCCCCAGGGGCACCCCGCCGAAGGGCAGCGAGACGTCGGCGGCGGCGGCGGTGGCCCGGGCGGCGTCGGCGTCCAGATGACTGAAGGCATTGAGCCCCGAGGCGTCGATGGCGGCCAGTGAGTTCTCGAGGGCCTCGAGTGGCGAGATCGTCCCGGCACGGAAGGCGTCGACGAGGGAGCAGGCGTCCCGGTCCCAGGGCTCGTCGGTCATGGTCCACGACGCTACCGGCAATGGATCGGTCGGTGCCGGTGCGACCCCGCCCCCAGGGGGCGACCGTCGGGCCTAGCGTGGGGGCATGAGCCACGACGAGCAGACCGAGGATCCGGAGAGCCGGGCGGACGGCGAGGGAGGGGTCCCCCGTCATCCGTACACGCTGTCCATCGACATCGGTGGCACCGGGCTGAAGGCGTCGGTGCTCGACGCCGACGGGGCGATGGTGGCCGACCGGGTGAAGGTTCCGACGACCTACCCCCTGCCGCCCGAGAAGTTGGTGTCGACCCTGACCAAGCTGGCGGCACCCCTGCCCGCGGCCGAGCGGCTGGCGGTGGGCTTTCCGGGGATGGTTCGCGACGGCCACGTGCTCTCCGCACCGCACTTCTCGACCAAGAGCGGGCCCGGGAGCTCGGTGGACGAGGACCTGAAGCAGCTGTGGTGGCGATTCGACCTGGCGACGGCACTCACCGAGTCGTTCGGGCTGCCCACCAAGGTGGCCAACGACGCCGACATCCAGGGTGCGGCCGTGGTCACCGGGACCGGCCTGGAGCTGGCCATCACCCTCGGGACCGGCTTCGGGACCGGCCTGTTCTACGAGGGGAAGCTCATGCCCCACCTCGAGGTCGCCCACCAGCCCTTCCGCAAGGGCGAGACCTACAACGAACAGCTGGGTGAGGCCGCCCGCAAGGACATCGGTGAGGAGCGGTGGAACAAGCGGGTGCACAAGGCCATCACCAACCTCCGGGGGCTCCTGTTCTTCGACCACCTCTACATCGGGGGCGGCAACTCACGGCGGGTCAAGCGCGACGACCTCGACGACGACGTGACGATCGTCGACAACACCGCGGGGATCCTCGGCGGCATCAAGCTGTGGGAGTCGGACCACGTGGGGGTCAACCAACCGGCCGGCTGAGGCACCACGGCCGGTGCGGCCGGTGCGGCCGGTGCGGCCGGTGCGGCCGGTTCTGACCGGCTACGGGTGCCAGCTGCGCCAGCGCTGTTCGACCTCTTTGAGGTCGCGCTTCCATCCCTTGCGGGCCTCGGAGGCCGCCTCCCGCTGCACGGCGACCACCGCCTCGACCGGCTCCGCCAGCTCGGGTCGCTCCCGGGCCAGGGCCCGCAGCCACTCCATGGCGAACTTGGCGTCGTGGAGTTCGCCGAGCTTGGTCTGCAGGCGCTCGGCGGCCTTGGCCGTCTTGCGGGCCGGACCCCCCTCGACCAGCGCCACCGTCTCGCAGCCGTAGCGGAGGTCCTTGATCCTGACCCGCAACGTGTGGAGGTTGACGTCCGTCGGCTGCTTGCGGGCGGTGCGGGCCGCTCCCCGCATGTCGTGCCAGGCCCGCTGCACCATGGCCGGGAGCGCCTCGTTGGCCGACTGGCCCGCCCGGGCGGTGAAGTGCGGTCCGTCCCACAGCACCATCATCTGCTCGGTCAGCTGGAACCGGCGGGCCCCGCCCCGTTCGGCCCCGAGCCCGACGAGCACGTCGCCCTGGATGGCGTCCACCACCGACTCGAGCCGGCTGAAGTTGGCCGGGCTCAGCACCTGGGGGCCGGTGTCGTGCAGGATCCCCTCGATGATGTGGAGGTCCCGTGACTCGCCCAGCCGTCCGGCGTACCAGGCGAGCTCGGCCCGGAGGGCGGTGCCCCACTGCGGGTCGACGGCCAATCGGAACGTGCGCAGGGTCGAGCGGATGCGCCGAAGGGCCACCCGGCTCTGGTGGATGCGCTCGATCTCCGAGGAGCGCCTCGCCGCCTTGTCCGCCCGGTCGTTGGCCGTCTGGGCCCACAGCGGCCGGTCGACCACCATGAGGCCGGGGGCGCTCACCGAGTGGTAGCGCCGGGTGCGGTCGACGAGCTCCTCGCTCATGTCGTTGAGGAGGAACGCCCGCGCCGAACGGGCGAGGACCCGGTGGAGCACCAGGCCGGCACTGGGGCCGGGCGTCCCGTTGGCCACGTAGAGGCCGACGTCGTGGCGGGTGGGCCCGTGGAAGAAGGGCCCCTCCACGGCGGCGGTCGAACCGCCCACACTCGTCACTGCTTCGCTCGTCATGCCCATGGCCTCCTGCCGACAGCCTACGAGCGCCGTGTGCCCCTGTCAGCGATCGGCACCCCGGAGCCGGCCGAGCCCGGCGTCTACTGTGGGGCGATGTTCGCCGTGACCATCGTCGACGGGGCGCTGGAATGGCGTGAGCACCCCGACCCCGTGGCCGGCCCCGGCGACATCCTGGTGTCGGTGGCGGCGGCCGGCCTCAACGCCGCCGACCTCATGCAGCGAAAGGGCCTCTACCCCGCACCTCCCGGGGCGCCGCCCGACATCCCGGGCCTCGAGTTCGCCGGCGAGGTGGTGGCGCTCGGCCCCGGCACCGGCCGGTTCTCCGTCGGGGACCGCGTCATGGCCATCACTGGGGGTGGCGGCCAGGGGGAGCTGGTGGTCGTTCCCGGGTCGACGGCCCTGGCGGTGCCCGACGGGATCCCCTGGGAGCAGGCCGGTGGGTTTCCCGAGGCGTTCTCGACCGCCTACGACGCACTGTTCACCCAGGCCGGCCTGGCCGTCGGCGAGCGGGTGCTCATCTCGGGAGCCGCCGGCGGCGTCGGCACGGCGGCGGTCCAGCTGGCCCGGGCGGCCGGGGCCCACGTGGTCGCCTCGGTCCGCTCGCCGGAGCGCCGCCACGAGGTAGCGGCCCTCGGGGCCGACGAGGTCATCGAGCCCGACCGGGTGGCCGACCACGGACCCTACGACGTCTCCCTCGAGCTGGTCGGCGCGTCCGGGGTCACCGCCGTGCTCCCGTCGATGGCCGTCGGGGGGAGAGTGGTGGTCATCGGCGTCGGGTCCGGCGCCAAGGTCGAGCTGAACCTCCTGGCCCTGATGGCCCGCCGGGCCACGCTCGGCGGGTCGATGCTCCGGTCGCGCACGGTGGAGGAGAAGTCGGCGGTGGCCCGGGCCGTCGAGGAGCACGCGGTGGCCCTGCTGGCCGACGGCAAGGTGACCGTGCCGGTGGCCGAGCGGTTCCCCATGGACGAGGCCGCCCCCGCCTACGAGCGGTTCACCGCCGGCGGCAAGCTCGGCAAGATCGTGCTGACCAACCGCTAGGGCCCCGACGCAGGCGCGGTGGCGGCGTCGGCGCGGGCCGCCGCTACCTCGAGACGATGACCGACGACCCGTGGCCGAAGAGGCCCTGGTTGGCGGTGATGCCCACCGTCGCCCCCTCCACCTGCCGGCCCGTGGCCCGGCCGCGGAGCTGCCACGCCAGCTCGCACACCTGGGCGATGGCCTGGGCGGGGATGGCCTCCCCGAAGCACGAGAGGCCACCGCTCGGGTTGACCGGTACCCGGCCGCCGATGGTGGTGTCGCCGTCGCGCAGCAGCCGCTCCGCCTCCCCCTCCTTGCACAGTCCGATGTCCTCGTACCAGTCGAGCTCGAGGGCGGAGGAGAGGTCGTACACCTCGGCCAGGTCGACGTCGTCGGGGGAGATGCCCGCCTCCTCGTAGGCGGCCAGGGCCACCGACTGCTTGAAGGTGGGTCCGACCGACGCGGCGGTGGCGGCCGAGTCGGTCGAGAAGTTGGGCATCTCGATCACCGTCTGGGGGAACCGGGGGGTGACAGTCGACACCGCGTCGATGGTGACCAGGTCGTCGGAGCCGGCGTGCCGCCGGGCGAAGTCCAGGCTGGAGAGCACCAGGGCGGCCCCGCCGTCGGAGGTGGCACAGATCTCGAGCAGGCGCAGCGGGTCGGCCACCATGGGGGAGCCCAGCACCTCCCCGGCGGTGACCTCCTTGCGGTAGCGGGCGTTCACGTTGCCGAGACCGTGCCGGGCGTTCTTCACCTTGACGGCGGCGAAGTCGGCCTCGGTGGCTCCGAACAGCTCCATGCGCCGCCGGGCGTAGAGGGCGAAGTACGTCGGGTTGGTCGCCCCCATCAGGTGGAAGCGCAGCCAGTCCGGGTCGTCCCTCCGGTCCCCGCCGACCGGGGTGAAGAAGCCCTTCGGGGTGGTGTCGGCCCCCACCACCAGGGCCACGTCGCACAGCCCGGCGAGGATCTGGGCCCGGGCGTTGCTGATGGCCTGCGCCCCGGAGGCACACGCCGCATAGGCCGACGAGACCCGGGCGCCGGTCCAGCCGAGGGCCTGGGCGAAGGTGGCGCCGGCCACGAAGCCCGGGTAGCCGTTGCGGATGGTGTCCGCCCCCGCCACGTACTGGACGTCACGCCATTCCACGCCGGCCTCGGCCAGGGCATCGCCGGCCGCGGCCAGCCCGTACTCCACGAAGTTCCGGCCCCACTTGCCCCAGGGGTGCATGCCGGCCCCGAGGACGGCGATGCGCTTGTCGTCAGGCATTGGTCCGGGCCCTCCCCTCGGAACGGGTCCCGGCGGCGACGGCCGACCTTGGTCGCCACTTCCACACCAGGTACTCGTTCTCGTCGTCCTCGTAGAGGGTGTCGAGCACCAGTTCGACCTCGTCACCGACCGAGAGGTCGTCCACCCCTACCCCGGGGACGACCTGGCCCATGACCACCATCCGTTCGGCGGCGAGCTCGACGGCGGCGATGGCGAAGGGCACGTAGGGGTCGGCGGCCTCGTAGGGCTTGGGCGGCTGGTAGCAGGCGTCGGTGTACGACCAGACCGTGCCGGTCCGGCTCAGCGCTGTCTCGGTGAACCGGCGACCCTGGCACTCGGGGTTGCGGCAGAAGTAGGTCTCCTTGGGGAAGGCGAAGTTGCCGCAGGCGTCGCACCGGCTGCCGAGCAGGGCGGGGGAGTCCTCGTCGAGCGTGAACCATCCTTCGATTGCGGGCAGACGGTTCTTGGGGGGTGGCATCCCCGGATCCTAACGGGGCGCCCCGAACGGCGGGAACGGTGCCTGCAACACCTAGGCGCGCGCCAGGCCGCCGATCCGGCCCAGCGGAGGGCCGGGACGGTCGGAGCCGTCGATGATGGCCTGGGCCATCTCCTCGATGAGGTCGAGGGAGTGGCGCCTCGGACACCACCCGAGCTCGTCGCGGGCGCGATCCGTCCGCAGGAGGGGCGATCGGCGGGCCAGGTCGAACCAGCCGGGCTCGGTCGGCTGCAGGTGGAGCCGCCAGCCGATGGCGAGCGCCGATCTGGCCAACTTGGCATCGATGGGCATCCGATGGAGCCCGAAGTGCTCGGCGGCGGTGCCGGCATCGATGATCGAGTCGGCGGCGATGTTGTAGGCCCCGGTCACCGAGCCGAGGAGTGCCAGCCGGTAGGCCTCGGCCACGTCGTCGCTGTGGACGGCCTGGATCGACAGCCCCGGGACGTCCGGGACGGTCCTGAGCCGGGACACCGGTCCGAGCAGCACGGGGACCAGGCGCCCGAGGAAGAGCCGCCGGATCTCCGTGGCGGCAGTCGCCTTGAACGTCAACGAGGGTCGTAGCCGCACCACCCGGACGAAGGGGTGCCGCTCCTCGAAGTCGTCGAGCATCCGCTCCACCCGGACCTTCTGTCGCGAGTAGGTCGAGGTGGGAACGCCGCCGGTCGCCCAGGACTCGTCGACCGGAACCCCATCGGGGGCGGGCGAGTAGGCGCCCGCCGAAGAGGCGTACAGCAGCGCTCCGACCCCGGCCTTCGCCGCCGCCTCGAACACCCGGCCGGACCCGAGGACGTTGACCTCGTGGAGGAGGCGCCGGTTGCGGGTCGGCTGCAGCAGCCAGGCCAGGTGGACGACGGCGTCCGCTCCCCGGAAGTGCCGGGTGAGGTCGTCGACGGCGATGTCGGCACGGCGCCACTCGATGCCGTCGTCGCCGGCGTCGGGGAGCCGCCGGGCCAGGCCGATCACGTGGTCGACGGACCGGTCGTCGCGCACGGCCGTGGCCACGCTGGTGCCGACGTTGCCGGTGGCGCCGACGATCACCACCCGCACCGGGCCACCCCCTGATGCACCGACCCGTCCGTGGCCGCCGGCACCCGGACCACGTGAACCCCGGGGCCGCTCATCGCCCGTGGGGACCGATGGGGGGAGGCGGCCGGTCCTCCAGGCGGTCCCAGAGCCGGACGCGCCGACTGGCCCGGCTCAGCGCGTCGAGGGCCGGGCGGCGCTCCCCGCCCTTGCCGATCAGCCGCCGGCGGAAGAGATCGAACCCCGCCAGACCCTGGAGGCCGCGCACGATGTCCGCCCTGGCCGCCTCGCGGACGGCAACGAGGAGGTCGATGGCGTCACCTTCGACTGCGGCCGGCACGACGGGCACATACCCCCGTCCCCGTCGTTCCAACCGGGCGGTGCCCGGTCAGGACCGGCCCGACACCTCGTCGGCGTATTGGGCGATCCGCTCCGCCCGGAGGGAGAAACCGGCGTCGATGAGCACCTTGCGCAGGCTGTCCCGCTCCCGGCGCAGATGGTCGATCTCGGCCCTGAGGTGCTCGACGACCGGGGCGCTGCGCTCCGGCTCACGAGCGGACGGGTACCGGTGCTCGGGGCCTTGTTGCGCCACCGGATGCATGAGGACCATGTCGTAACCATCGTGACGATCGGACCAGAGCTTGAGGTGTGCAGGGCCTCGGTGCGGCGGGGGGTCAGTGCTCGATGAGGTTCTCCCGCCCGGTTTCGGTGAACTCGGCCCGGAGGGCGGCCACATCGGCCCCGGTCATCAACGTGTAGGTCCGGTCGCGGCGCGACCGGTGCCAGACGGGGTCGGACGTCACCCACTTCTCCGCCCGCAGGGGCAATTTGTTCGGCTTGTCGGTGGCGGTCACCGGCAGTGCCTCCACGATCCTGACGTAGCGGGGCAACCACTTGGTGCCGAGGTCGGGCTGGGAGGTGAGGAATTCCGAGAAGGCCGTGGGGTCGAAGGCGGTGTCCGGCTCGAGCTCCAGGGCGGCCATCACCTGGTCGCCGGTGCGGCTGTCGGGGACGGGGAACACCGCCACCCCGCTGACGCCGGGATACCGACCGAGGATCCGCTCCACCGGGGCGGCGGCGAAGTTCTCGCTGTCCACGCGGAGCCAGTCGCCGGCGCGGCCGGCGAAGTAGAAGACGCCGTCCTCGTCGCGGTAGGCGAGGTCGCCCGACCAGTACCACCCGTTCCGGGTGCGTTCGGCCTCGGCCTCGGGGTTGTTGTAGTAGCCCTCGAAGTTCCCGACGGACTGCCGGCCCACCAGCTCGCCGATGGCGTCGGACGCATTGGTGAGGCGACCGCCCCCGTCGAAGAGGGCGACGGCCTTCTCCTGGCCGGTCACCGGGTCGAGCACGGCGACGTCGTCGTCCGGCCGTGAGCGGCCGAGGGCGCCGGGCCGTGCGTCCGGGACCGGCTGCAGCACGATGGCGTTCTCACTCGACCCGTACCCCTCGAAGAGGGGGACGCCGAACCGGCGGGTGAAGTCGGCCTTGTCCGGTGCCGACGTCTCCGGGCCCAGCACGAAACGCAGGCGGTGGTCCCGGTCGTGCTGGCTGGGTGCGGTGGCGTTGATGTGGGCGATGGCCCGACCGACCGTGTTGAAGTAGGTGGCCCCCACCTCCCGGACGTCGGGCAGGAAGCTCGACGCCGAGAACTTGCGGCGCAGGGCCAGGGTCGCCCCGGTGGCGAACGCCGGCAGCACGGCCGCCGAGAGGGCGTTGCCGTGGAACAGGGGCATGGCCGAGTAGAGGACGTCGTCGCTCGAGAAGGGCATGGTGGAGGCGGCCCGGGCCGCCCGGCCCTGGGTCATCCGGACGGCCTTCGGGCCCCCGGTCGAGCCGGAGGTGAAGAGCAGGAGGAAGAGGTCCTCCGGCGACGGCTCGTGCGGTGGACGGACCACCGATGCGGCACGGCCCAGTTGGCGTCGGTAGTCGTCACTGTCCACCACCAGCACCCGGCCGGGGCCCGTCCCGAGGTCGAGTCCGTCGAGCAGCGGCAGCTGGGCCGAGTCGGTCACCACCAGCTGGCAGTCGGTCCGCCGGATGTCGGTGGCGAGCTCGTCGCCCCGCCGGGTCGGGTTGATGCCGACGACGATGGCGCCGGACAGGGCGGCCCCTCCCAGCAGGAACAGGTACTCGTCGGTGTTCTCCAGCAGCACGCCGACGTGGAAGGGGCCGTCGGTCCGCAATCCGCAAAGCAGGGAGGCGCGGACCTCCGACTCCGACACGACCTCCTGCCACGTCCACCGCCGCCCCTCGAAGAGGAGCCCCGGGTGGGGATCGTCGGCCCGCAACCGGACCAGCTCGGCCGCCGTCTTCGGGCGAGAACCGCTCATGCCGGCCGCCCCGGTCTCTGCCGCCCCGGTTTCGGTGACCTCGGTCTTGGTGGCACCGGCTTCGGTTTCTCCCCCCGCCTACGAGTCCGGGCCACCGAGGCCGCCTCGGGCCCGCGCCTCGGCGATGCGCTCCTCGTCCCATCCGAGCAGGTCGGCCACCACCTCGTCGGTGTGCTGGCCGACGGTGGGCGCGTGGGACGGCGTGGGGAGCTCCTCGCCGACGAACTTGAGCGGGCTCGGGAGCTGCTCGGCACCCAGCTGCTCGGTGCTGTACCACTGGAACCGGTCGTTGAACTGCGGGTCGTCGGCGATGGTCTTCGGGGAGTTGACCGGTCCGACGGGGAAGTTGGCCGTGACCCCGAAGTCGATCCACTCCTCGGCCGTGCGGGTGCGGAAGATGTCGCGCAGTTCGGCCCGCAGCTCGAGGTTGTTGCGGGCGTGGTCGGCGAACTTCGAGCCCGGCCACCGCTCGAACAGGTCCATGCGCTCCACCGCCTCGCAGAAGTTGCGCCAGAAGGCCTGTTCCGAAGCCATGAACAGGACGGTGCGCCCGTCCTTGGCCTCGTAGACCTGGTAGCGGACGCCTTCGACCATGCCGGCGGTGCCCGGCTCGCGCCGCTCGTAGTCGTCGGCCTTGTTGCCGGTCACCTCGGACTCGGGACGTTCGTAGGCCCGCCACGTCTCGCTCCGGTACCAGTCCATGGCCGCCGCCGCGTCGGACTGGGCGACCTCGAGGAAGGAGCCCTCACCGGTCGCCCGGGCCCGCACCACGGCGGCCAGGATCCCGAGGGCACCGAAGAGCGGGCCGGCGTGGATGCCCATCGAGGCGTGCTCGGGGAGGTAGCTGAAGCCGTCCTCGTTGACCTGGGGCGTGACGATCCCGGCCCAGGTGTCGAAGGCCACCCCGTGGGCCGGGAGGTTCTGGTAGGGACCGGTCATCCCGTAGCCCGAGATGGTGCAGAAGACGAGTTTCGGGTTCAGTGCGCGCAGGTCGTCGTAGCCGACACCGCGCCGGGCGAGGCCGCCGGGGCGCATGGCCTCGACCACCACGTCCGCCGTAGTCGCCAACTGCTTGAAGATGGAGACGTCCTCGTCGTTGCGGAGGTCCATCACGATGCTGCGCTTGCCCCGGTTGATGTGCAGGTGCATGAGGGAGACGCCCTCGATGATCGGCCAGGTCATCTCGCGGATGTAGTCGCCGGCCGGGGGCTCGACCTTGATCACCTCGGCACCCAGGTCGACCAGGGGCATGGTGATGGCCGCCGGCCCGAGGGCCGAGCACTCGATGATCCGGATGCCGTGCAGGGGAGCGTCTCGTGCCATGCGGGGATCCTAATTGGCGCACGACCGGGACCTCAGTGGGCGCTGATCTCGCACCCCGCCGGAACGCCCCGCCGGAACGCCCGGCCGGGATCGCACTGCCGGGATCGCACGGCCGGAACGCCCGGCCGGGATCGCACTGCCGGGATCGCACGGCCCGGGTACAATCCGTGCGCACCGGAGTGGGGAGGGGCAGCATCCCGTGTCGCTGCGATTCAGGATATTGGGGCCCGTGGAGATCGAAGGGGACGCGGGCCCGATCGAGGTGCGCGGCGCCAGGCGTCGTGCCCTGCTGATCCGGCTGCTCATCGCCGGCAACCAACCGGTGTCCGCCGATCTCCTGGCCCACGACATCTGGGAGGGGAGTCCCCCGGTCGGGGCCTCGTCGACGCTGACCAGCCACGTCTCGCTGCTGCGCGGCCTGCTCGGTCCCGACCGCATCGTCAACCGCGCCGGCGCCTACTGCCTGAGGGTGGAGGCCGGTGAGCTGGACGCCGCCGCCTTCGAGCACGAGCTGACCGGTGGACGGGAAGCGCTGCGTGACGACCGGCCCCACCAGGCGGCCGAACTGTTCGAGGGCGCGCTGGGACGGTGGCGCGGCCGGGCCCTGGCCGACGTCGAGGGGGCGCCGTGGGCGGCGGGGGAGGTGGCGCGCCTCGAGGAGCTCCGCCTCGGGGCGGAGGAATCGCTGCTCGACGCCCGGATGGCCCTGGGCCTCCACCGCGAGGTGGTGCCGGCCGCCGAGGCCGCGGCGCGGGCCGAGCCCCTGCGTGAACAGCGATGGGCCGTCTGGATGCTGGCCCTCTACCGGTCGGGGCGCCAGGCCGACGCCCTGCGCGCCTACCAGAAGCTGCACGACCTGCTGGGCGACGAGCTCGGGCTCGAGCCCTCGTCGGCCCTCACCGGCCTCGAGCGGGCCATCGTCCTCCACAGCCCGGAGCTCGAGTGGACCAGGCCGCCGGAGGTGCCGGCCGCCGGCACGGGGGCGACCCCGTCTGCGGTGTCCGGGATGGTGACCCTGTTGGTCGCCGAGCTCGTCGGTGAGGTCGGGGAGCCGTTCCGCACCCAGCTGGCCCTCCTCCGTGACGCCCTCGTGCAGCACGACGGCCTGGAGATCGAGAGCCGGACCGACGGGCTGTCGGCGGTGTTCACCAGCCCGTCGGCGGCACTGGCCTCGGCGGCGGCGATGCAGCAGGCCGTCGAGCGCCAGCAGCGCCGTCCGGGGCCGTCGACCGGACTCCGCATCGGGCTCGCCGCCGGCGAGCTGGCCGTGGGCGACGGCGAGTACGTGGGCGAGGTGGTGACCGAGGCATCGCTCCTATGTTCGTCGGCCGAGCGTGGTCAGGTCCTGGTGGCGCGGGTGGTCCGGGCCATGGCCGGGCGCCGGTGCCGGCTCGGGTTCTCGGACGCCAGCGGGGCGAGGGGGGGCGAGGACAATGAGCCCGGCTCCACGCTCTCCCTCGAGTGGAAGCCGCTGGTGGACGAGGACGACGCCGTCCCCGTTCCCGCCGTCCTGCTGCTCGAGGGCCCGGGCTTCGTCGGCCGGGCGACCGAGCAGGCGACGTTGGCGAGGGCGCTCGAGCGGGTCGCCGCCGGGGAACGTCAGGTCGTCCTGCTCGGGGGAGAGCCCGGCATCGGCAAGACCGCCCTCGCCGCGGTGACCGCCCGGTCGGTGGCCAAGGACGGCGGGGTGGTCCTCTACGGTCGCTGCCCCGAGGTCGGGGCCCCGTACCAGCCGTTCGTCGACTCGCTCGCCCACTACGTGCGGTACGCACCCCGCTTCGAGCTCGAGGGCCACGTGACCCGGTTCGGCGGTGAGCTGATCCGCCTCGTGCCGTCGCTGGCCCACCGCGTGCCGGAGGCGTCGCCGCCGCTGTCCTCCGACCCGGACACCGAGCGGTACCTGGCCTTCACCGCCGCGGTGGGCCTGCTGGCCGATGCATCCAGCCGGCGGCCGGTCCTGCTGATCCTCGACGACCTGCACTGGGCGGACGAGGCGACCATCGCCCTGCTGCGGCACCTGGTCACCGCCACCGTCGACCTCCCCCTGCTCGTCATCGGGACCTTCCGTTCCAACGAGATCACCCCCGACCACCCCCTGGCCGACACCCTCGCCGCCCTGTGGCGCGAGAGCGGAGTGGGCCGCCTGGAGTTGGTGGGGCTCTCCCCCGACGAGGTGCTCGACCTCTGTGCCTCGATGGCCGGGCACCCGGTCGACGACCGGGAGTCGGTCGGCTTCGTGGCGGAGCTCCAACGCGACACCGGCGGCAACCCGTTCTTCGTCTGGCAGCTGCTGCGCCACCTGGTCGAGTCGGGTGGCCTGGTCCGGGACGACGCCGAGCACTGGTCGCCGGACCGACGGCTGCTGCGGGCCGGACTCCCCGCCAGCCTGCGTGAGGTGATCGTCCAGCGGGTCGAGCATCTGGGACCGGACGCCTCGAAGCTGCTGTCGTTGGCCTCGGTGATCGGCGTGGAGTTCGATCTGGCGGCGTTGGCCCGGGTCAGCGGCACGGACAGCGACCGGGTGCTCGACGTCCTCGAGCTGGCCGAGCGATCGGCACTGCTGGAGGAGGCCGGCGACGGCGGGACCTTCGCCTTCGCCCATGCCCTCACCCGCCACGCGCTGTACGACGCGCTCGGGCCCACGCGTCGGCGACTGCTGCACGCCCGGGTGGCGGCGGCGCTGGAGGAGGATCCGGCCGGACCACCGCCCCCGGCCGTCCTGGCCCACCACTTCTACGAGGGCGGTGAGCCGGGCCCCGCCCTCCACTACGCCGAGCTCGCCGGGTACGAGGCGTTCGCCACGGTGGCCCCCGATGATGCCGCCCTCTGGTTCGGGCGGGCCCGGACGTTGCACGAGACGGTCCAGCCCGGCGATGACCTGCGCCGGTTCGACCTCACCGTCCGGCAGGGAGTCGGCCAGCTGCTGAGCGGAGATCCGCAGTTCCGCCGGACCCTGCTCGACGCGGTCTCCCTGGCCGCCGCCGCCGGCGACGCCCGGCGGATGGCCGTGGCCAGTCTGGCCAACACCCGTGGGTACTACAGCGCGGCGGGCGAGATCGACCGTGAGCGGCTGGGCGCGCTCCGCGACTCGCTGGAGCGCCTGGGGGACGACGATCCTCAGCTGCGGGTGCGTCTCCTCGGCGCCGTCTGCAGGGAAACGGCGTTCGAGTCGTCGCTGGCCGAGCGCCGCGTCCTGGTCACCCAGGCCAAGCAGGAGGCGGGGGCGCTCGACGACCCCGTGGCGCTGTTGACCGTTCTCAACCAGGTCTTCGAGGCGCTCCGGCACCCGGACGCGCTCGCTGAGCGGATGGAGGACACCGCGGTGGCCCTCCACCTCGCCGAGGACGTCGGGGACCCGGCCGCGCTCTTCTGGGCGGTCGGCAACCGGATGCAGACCCTGCTCGAGTCGGGTGCCATGCCCGAGGCCGGTCAGCTGTTCGAGAGGATGGTGGCGGTCGCCGCCGAGGTGGGGCAGCCGGTCATGCGGTGGATGGGCGTCTTCGCCGGAGCCCAGTGGGCCTTCCTGCGGGGCGAGTCGGCCCGGGGCGAGCTGTTGGCCGACGAGGCGTTCGCCATGGGCCAGGCCATCGGCCAGCCGGACGCCCTCAACTACTACGCATCCCAGATCTCACACGCCCGCTGGCAACAGGGCCGACTGCACGAGATCGTCGAGCTCATCGAGATCGGTAGCCGGGACAACCCGGGCATTCCGGGCTACGGCGCCGCGCTGGCGCGTGCCCTCTGCCAAGCCGGCCGGCACGAGGAGGCGAGGGCGCTGCTCGACGAGGCGACCGACCGTGGCTTCAACCAGTTGCCCGAGGATCTCCTCTGGGCCTACGGGATGGCGGCCTTCGCCGAGGTCGCCATCCAACTCGACCATGCCGGGGCCGCCGAGGTGCTCTACCGCCGGCTGGCCCCGTTCGCCGACGCCTTCGTCTTCGTCGGCACCGCCTGCGAGGGTCCCATCGCCCATTATCTCGGAGGCCTGGCCGGTGTGCTCGGGCACTACGACGAGGCGGATCGCCACCTCGGCGACGCCGCCCTTCTGGCCGATCGCTCCGGTTCGCCGTTCTTCGCCGTCCGGACGGCGATCGAGCGGGGTCGCCTGGCGGAGCGGCGAGGGGACCGGGCGCTGGCCCGCCGGTTGCTCGCTGACGCCAAGCAGTCGGCCGAGCATGGGGGATTCGCCGGCGAGTGCCGACGCGCCGAGGAGGCGCTGGCCCAGCTCGAGTGAGCCGTGGAGGGTCGGGACTGCCGGTGGCGGCCGCTGTCTCGGGGGCCTCGATCCGTGGCGGCCATCTACCGGCTGCGATCCGGTGGTGACGGCCCCCGTTGCGGTTGGGCCCCTTCGCGGACACGGTTGCGCCCGGGACGACGGCCCGTCACCCGGACATCACAGCAGCCGGCCCGTTGAAGGCCGGCTGCTGCCCGGTTCCCGCCATAGAGCCAGTCCGTCGATTGCTCGACGGAGAGGTGGACCCGGTAATCGGGTCACCGACGCCGGGGGAGGCGTCGTGTGGTCACGATGACGGGTGACGATCCAATTCCGGTCCAACGTGGTGGCATCTGGAGGCGTTGCGCCACGCTCGTGGAGCGCGATCCCCGGGCATCGTGCCCCGTACGCTGCGGCTATGCATTGGGCGGACCACTCTGCGGGCCCGGAGTCGGAGCGTCCCGGGTCGGTTACAGTGGGTGGCTGCTCGGCGCTCCCTGGCCGACCACCCCTCTTTACCAGTCGGGTGATCGACCGCCGGAGGGCCGGGAGTGGCAGCCAGCGCTCGTAGCTCAACGGACTAGAGCATCTGACTACGGATCAGAAGGTTGGGGGTTCGAATCCCTCCGAGCGCACCAAAAGTCCAGGTCCCTGAGCCCGAATGCGAGGCCGCTAGGCCGGTTGTCAACGGTTGCACTCTCCTGTTGGGCACTTGCATGTCTTGGGGTAACCATCGCGCTGGCTGAACCCACCCCTGAGGCACCTACGAGAGCGACTAATCCGACGGACCCACTACTGAGAGTCTCTTCACCTTTGACTTGATCGACACGACCGCCCTCCCCCTGGTCAATGGATGGGAATCGACGCGCATTCATCCGCCGGAACCAATCTGCTCTTCGGCCTTCCCGGTCGTGGCGTAAATGCGCTTACCAGGGAAACGTTCGGCGGTGGCTGGGCCGCCAACAGAGGCATGTTCACGAGTCCTCGGCCGCCGATCTGACCAAAGCGACTTGCCAGGGGCAGGAAAGTCGGGATAGCACCCGGCACCCGGCACGTGGCTGCTATTCCCGCCTCACGGGCTCGATCCCGCATGGTGAGGCCACCATGACGGTCGCCCAGTCGCCTCACCTCCTCCGCTCATCTCCGATCAGTTTCGGGGAGCGGAAGTGTTCGATATATGGCGTCACAGTTCTGGCCTATCTTGCTCTTCGTGTTGGGTCGCCCCGATGGAAAGACAGCGCGGGGAGTGGAGCCGATCCTTCGGGCTTGCCAAGGCAGGCCGTCCACAGCTGAACCCAGGTCCAGTACCGCCGAACGCCTAGAAGCAAACGAGGCTCGAGCTGGTTGGGGGCCTTAGCTACGCCAGCTGAGAACGGTCACCATCTAGTTGAGGGGGGCGATACTCATCACGCAGGACTGATGCCGTGCTGGACGTGTTGGTGTCCTCCGCACGTTTCCTACCTCGACAGCTCTGCATTCGAAGACCTCGGCATGATCATGTGGGTGGTGGGGGTAACGTGGGGCGCAGTGCCGGGGCCAGTTAACGATGCGGTGCCATCCGTCAACGGACCCCACAACGTCGCCGTCATCGCCCACCGGAAGAAATCGCTCGGGGAAGGGCTCCCTGAGCTTCGCCGGGCGCTCGCCGTCCACGGCGTTCCCGATCCCACCTGGTACGAGATCTCGAAGAGCAAGGAGGCCACGACACTCGCCGAGAAGGCGGTCGCCGGTGGGGTGAGCCTGCTGATCATCTGGGGAGGGGATGGCACAATTCAGCGCTGTCTCGACGCGGTCACCGGCCGGGACATCGCTGTCGCCGTCGTACCGGCCGGCACAGCGAACCTTTTCGCTGCCAATCTGGGTATCCCGGATGATGTGGGTACTGCAGTACGGATCGCAATCTACGGAGACCGGCGCCCGCTCGACGTCGGGGTGCTAAACGGCAAGCGCTTCGCGGTGATGGCCGGCGTCGGTTTCGACGCGCACATGATGCTGATCGCCGATGGCGGGCTGAAGGAGCGGTGGGGTCAGCTCGCCTATGTCTGGGCGGCTATCCGGGCGACTCGCATTGCATCCCAGAGGGTGACCATTGCTGTCGACGGCTCTACTTGGTTCGCTGGCCAGGCCGCCGGAATACTGCTCGGGCAGATGGGCACCCTGACCAGTGGACTTGTGGCGTTCCCCAATGCGGTGCCTGACGACGGTCAGCTCGAGGTGGCAGTGATCACGGCTGACACCTGGACTCACTGGCTCAGGGTTCTCTACCGGCTGATCTCAGGGCATCCTGAGCGCTCACCGCTGGCCAGGACTACCCGGGGCAGCACCGTTGACATCGCCCTCGACCAGGCGACCCCCTACGAACTCGACGGTAGCCCGAGGAAGGCGAAGAAGAGGCTGAGAGCGTCCATCGAGCCGGCCGCCATCACAGTGTGCGTGGCCAATTCGGCTGTCGCCAGTTGGCGTCCCTGACGATCGGGCGGACCGGGACCACTCCATCGGTTGAGGTGCCTCAGCCTCACAGGCTGAGGCACTTGCGCCTACCGGCGTCGAGTCACCTCAAAGTGCCGGTCGGTCGCAGTTCCCGTCGGCAAGTAAGCGTCAACAGATGACGCGTTCTAGCCGGCGATCGGGGGCGCAACGCTTGGCCAAACGTGACGAAGGGTCGAGGCGCGCGAGTGCGATACCCTCACGAGGAAAACGGCTCCGCCAAACAGGTGGATGCGCAACCGGTCAGGCTTGGAGGCATCCATGGGACAGAAGACGATTCTTACTCGACTTGGCTCGATGAGCACGACTGAGAAGCGAGAGCTTTATCTCAAGTTCGCCGAGAGCGAACTCCAGGCGTCGATGCGGCGGTCATGGGCAGGTGGCCAGACGGCGCATGCTGCTCGGGCGAATGCTGCTGCGACGTTGGCCCTGGCATTCACTCAGGAGGTACGAGCGCCAGCCCGCTGAGCCGCCATCGGCCGGCCGATAACCGACCCGCTCCCGGTTGGTATGGGGCTGTCGTGGCGGCCAACCGGAGGGGCAAGGGAGAGATGGACCGGCGTGTTACCGTTCCGATGAACGAATTCAATCGATAGGAGGTGAGCCCTGTGAATGCAGCATCGAAAGTGGGCGCTCTCGCCCGTCGGGGATCGAGCGACTGAGATAGTCGGCCCCAGGGAGCGTCCATCATGCATCTCGTGAAAGGCGACTTCCTTGAATACATCACCTCTTCCGGCTTCGTTTTCTCCTTCCACTAGGACCTTCCGCTGGCCACGGTCTGAGCAGGATCAATCCCAGATCGACGGCACGGAGCAGAACCGCGCTGAACACAGGCGCGCCTTGGTCCTTCACGGTGGTGGGTCCGCGGGGAATGCGTGGGAGATCGGCGTCATCGCCGGCCTGTCCAACGCAGGTGTGGACGTAACCGAAGCTGATCTGATCATCGGGACGTCGGCTGGAGCGACGGCGACCGCCCAGGTCACAAGCGCTTCTCCGACCGAACTGCTTACTGCCATCCTCGATGCTGCATCCCCGCACCAGGGCCTTCCGGACGGTCCGAGTGGCGGGCAGCCTCCCGTTGGACCCGTCATCGACCACATGGAGAGAACGAACCGAATCATCGCCGCCGCTAAGGACGCCGCAGACATGCGTCGAAGGATGGGTGCGGCTGCGCTCGAAATGGATGCAGCCTCAGATGGATCCGGACAAGCGCGGTGGCGTGCCACCGTCGCTGCCAGGCTTCCCAGTAACCGATGGCCTGAACGAGCGATCCTCATCACGGCGGTCGACGCGCGCACGGGTGAGCCGGTTGTCTTCGATCGCCACAGCGGGGTCGATCTAGTTGATGCCGTCGCCTCCAGTACTGCCAACGGCTTTGGTGTCCCTCCTTTCGGCATTGGCAACGACCGATTCATCGACGGCGGATACCGGCGCAACGAGAATGCCGATCTGGCCGTCGGATGTGAGCGGGTACTCGTCCTGTCGCCGTTCGGCGGCAGGACGCGGCATCCGGAAGAGTGGCACATGCAGCTTGCCGCTCAAGTCGATGAGCTCCGCTCCAGCGGCAGCACCGTTGAGACGGTCTTTCCCGATAGCAAATCTCGCCAGGCGTTCGGTTCCAACATGATGGACCCCTCGAGGCGCCGACCCTCCGCCTTGACCGGTTACGAGCAGGGGATGGCTCACGGCGAGCGGCTCACCGAGTTCTGGCGCTGACGGAGGCAACATTGCCCAAAAGTGCTGTTGAGAGCACAGCCGATTAGGGATACCCACGTGCGGCACTCTGTTCTCGTCCGGATCTCGGCACGACGGCCTCGAAGTGGTCAATCGGGAGCGCGAGACATAGCTCAACTTCGGGAGAGTGAGCTCCTCGCCCTGGATCACGACCTCAGCGGCTGAGGACCTGCAGGGCTCGGAGCAATCAGCCTCATTGGCCGATGTCCATCGCGGGGGCAAGGCAGCAAAACGAAGCTGCTCCTTATCGTCGAAATGTTTGAATGTAGCGCCGGTTGGACGAGTGCTCTAGCAGCCGACCCGGTGGTGCCTCAGGCCGGTGGGCGCTGCGTTGCTCCTCGAGCAGCGGTCTCGATTGCCAGGATGTCTATCTTCGTCATCGTCATCATCGCGTCCATGGCCTGCTTCGCAGCGGCCTCGTCCGAACTGTTCATCGCCTCCAGCAATGCGCGCGGTGTGATCTGCCAGGAGAAGCCCCACCGGTCTCTACACCAACCGCACGCGCTCTCCTCCCCACCGTTGTCGACGATCGCGTTCCAATATCGGTCCGTCTCGGCCTGGTCGTCGGTCAGCACCATGAGGCTGACGGCCTCGTTTGGGACAAAGTTCGGTCCACCGTTGAGACCCACGAAGGATCGGCCGAGCACTGTGAATTCGACCGTAAGCTCGTTCCGAGCCGATCCGCCGGGGTAGTCCGATGGAGCTATATGGATTGCGTCAACGTGGCTGTCCGGAAAAGTCATCGCATAGAAGTCTGCTGCCTTGCGGGCCTCACCGTGATCGAACCACAAGCATGTTGTCAGTTTGTCGGACATCCACATCCTCCACCCTCTTGACGACGACGACGGCACTACACCTATCGACAGGGCTAGCGTAGGGTCAGAATTGAAGTGTCCCGGGGTGTGGGGTGTCGAATGACGCCGCACCACGTGATCTCGACGTAGGCGATGGGGAGCGATTGTGAATGACGCCGGACGAAAAAGTGCGCTGATCCGGCGGCCAAGAGTGGCCGTATTGGTCGTGGCGATGACCGTAATCGTGGCCGCTTTCGGGGTCTTCCTGACGAGACAGGCAGCCCAGGCTGCGGCGCCCGAGCGGATCGATGGCCAGCCGGTCACGACCCTCAACCTGACCATGCCCCACGCCTACAAGCCGGTGTTCACCAACGGCAGCACCGACGACTACCACTGCATCCTGTTGAACCCCCACGTGACCAAGAACTCCTACGTCGTGGCATCGGAGTTCCACCCCGGTTCGGGGCCGTCCAGCGTCGAGGTGCACCACGCCATCCTTTTCCTCGTCCCGCCGGACGAGGTGGCGACGGCGGAGGCAAACAATCCGGGTGACAAGGGCTGGAGCTGCTTCGGCGAGTCCCCCATCGATGGGAACAGTTTGGCCGGACTGGGGAGCTTCCCGTGGCTCAGCGCCTGGGCTCCCGGCGCCGGGGTCGACAAGGAGCCGCTGACCACCGGTACCCCACTGCCAGCCGGCAGCATGGTCATTATGCAGGTCCATTTCAACGGGCTGGTCGGGGACAAGCCGGTCCAGCCGTGGTTGCAGCTGAAGACGGTGCCGGCCGCCGCCAAACTGCGCCCCGAGAATCTGACCCTCGACATCGCCCCGCCTGACTACGGCTGCCCCACCGGGGTGACGGGTCCGCTGTGCAGCCGGCCGGCGGCCTTGGCTTACCTGGGCCAGCGGTTCGGGGAGAGCGCCGTGCTCTTCGACGACGCTATCGAAAGCATCTGCGGAAGGAACCCGGTCGATCCGCCGACCAGCGACACCACCCAGTGCACTTGGCCTGTCTACCAACCCGAGTATGTCGTGCGCCTCGGGGCTCACATGCACCTGACCGGCGCCAGCTTACGGATCATCCTCAACCCGGGCACCCCGACTCAGAAGACCCTTCTCGACGTGCCCGATTTCAACTTCCACTACCAACGGGGCTACAACCTGGCCAAGTGGGTCAAGGTCGTCCCCGGGGACAAGATCGAGGTGAGCTGCACGTACAGTCCCGAGATGCGCGAGCAACTGCCCCAGCTACGGAAGCTGCCTCCCCGGTACGTGGTGTGGGGCGACGGCTCGTCCGACGAGATGTGCCTCGGCCTGATCTCCACGGTGCCGATCAACCCACAAGCCCCCACCAACTGGACCGGTCACGGGGATTCGGGTCACCGGGGCCACCACGATCCCTCGTCCGGCGCTTCCGCCTCCGGCAAGCCACCGGCGACGCCGAAGCTTTGATTCCCGTGCAGTACGACGTTCTCGAGGTCACAAAAGCCGCTCAGGACGAGTACGGGACAAGAAGGCATCCCGGATTCGAATTCGTTCCCCTGGTCTGACGGCTGGCCCAGCCTGCGGGAGGCCGACGTCTATCCCTGCCACTACCGTCTTCCCATGGCAGCAACGATAGGCACCTACGAAATCGGACCAACGAACGCCAGCCTAAAGCTGTGCACTACCAAGGCCGGCCTGGGCGCCAGGCTCGCCCACGACCTGATCCTCGAGGCCGATGCCTGGAGCGGGTCGATAGTGTTCGACGATTCCAACATGGCCGCCTCGAGTGTCGAAGTGACCGTTGCTGCAGCCTCATTGGCGGTGGTCGACTCCTCGGGAGGTGTCAAGCCACTCAGCGATGGGGACCGTAGGGAGATCGCCAGCAACATCAACGATAAGGCCTTGCTGACAGCCGAGTACCCGGATATCACCTTTCGTTCAACCGCCATCAGTGGGCAGTCGGGAGCGTTCACCGTGACAGGTGATTTAACGATCAAGGGAATGACCCGTCCGATCAACCTCGCCGTGACCGTCGACGACGACGACCACGCGACCGTACGGGCCACGGTGGTCCAGACTCATTTCGGCATCAAGCCCTATTCAGCGATGCTCGGCGCCCTCAAGATCAGTGATGCGGTTGAGGTTCGCGCCGTCGTGTCGCTGCCAGCGTCCTAATCTGGCCGTCCTGAGCTCGTCTAGCTGTGACGGGCGAGAAGTCTCGTATCGCTCGGGACCGGTATTTCTATCCAAGTCGACCCAACGGCACTGTCCTCAACGGTTACGGCATGTAGTACTCAGCATGTAGTACTCAGCCAGGCACTCCTGCGGCCAGCCTTGGGATGGCGACTGTTCGTCAATGTGGGACACCTGGTGGAGGCTGCTTTCAGAAGAACCAGCGGTATCTCCGATGTGCCGATCATGGGCAGTTAGCTAACGGCGATCAATGCCCGCGTCCCAAATCAAATAGGGCGAGACCTTCCGGGCGTTTGGGGTCACCCCTTTAGGGTCGCAGACGGACTGCGTCAGGTTGCCCAGGTCCGGGCGATCACCAGGCCCGAGTCCTTCCCGGCAGCAAAGGCTCCATGCGCCTCGATGTCGAGCGCCACTATTCGACGAAGTTCCTCCATCACGGCTGCCCAGGTGGCATCGTCTACTCGGCCGTAGTCGCAACGAAAGCTTTGGACCCACGTCAGGACGGGTCCCGGATCCGGAAACCGGAAGGTGCCCGTAGTCCGGTCGACGGCCACCACGTCGAATAGCTCGCCGAGCACGGCCGGTCCGTTGTCGAGATTGAAGTTCTCCAACCAGCGGGGAACCTCGAATGTGGGGCCCATCACCCGACGACCAGCCTCTTTCCATGCTTGCCTGATCTCTGCTTTGTCCGCTGAACCATTGGTGACGGCAAGGATCGCGCCATCGTTGTGGAGGACACGGGACAGCTCTTCCAGGGCCAGGTCCAGGTGAGGTACGTGGTACAGCATGAAGGCAGCAACGACCACATCGAAGGAGTTCGCCACTAGTGGCAGCGATTCAATATCGGCGACCGCCAAATGAGCTTGGACATCGGGCGCGGTTTCCCTCGCTCTCGCCAGCATCCCAAGCGACAGGTCAATGCCGATCACCTTCTCCGCCCGCAGTGAAATCGGTGAGAGGAAGTGCCCAGGACCACAGCCGATGTCGATTACCAACTCCTCGCCGGTCCAGTTGAGATGGTTGAGCACCCAGTCCTCGAACGTGGCTCCCGTTGGCAGTGGGTGGTCGGGGTGCAAGTAGGCATACACGTTGACGCGGGATTGCAGGTTGGATGGGTCTCGGTATTGCGCCGATACGACAGATCGCTCAGTTCCCGCCAATCGCCGGTCGGTGGATTCATCGTGCATGATCGAATTATCTCCCCAGGCGGCTCACAGTGTCCCACCGAGCGGGGGCAGTGCGTCGTGACAGCAACAGAGTCGTGAAGGGCCTCAATGCAAAGCTGACCGGCATGGGGCGAGTCTGAACGGATCAAATTGGATCAGTCAGAGGATTGCGATCGGATTCACCGGCGAAGCTGTGCCCTGGTGAAGCACAAGCGGCGCTACCGCAAGCATGAAGCTCCAGCGTCCGGCGGCATTGCACGCCACGGATAGATCGTCGAGATCGAGGTTGTCCAGAAGATGGAGACCCATCGCCACGATGGCCACGGTGTGAATCGGCATGAGAACAGCGTCCACACGTGACGGAAATACATCAGAGACACCGTCGCTACCGAGCACGGCCACTTCTCGATCATGCAGCCAGGACAGACAGGAAGCATCGAGCCCGGCAAGACCGTCAACAGGAGATGAGGGGCCGTGGGTCTCTCGCCACCGCCACCGCCCGGTGCGCACAAGGAGGGCATCCCCGGTCTGTACGGTGACGCCAGTTGTCCTTTCGGCCAATTCCAAGTCCTCGGGGAAGATGGGCTCTCCTGGCTCGAGTGCCTCTATGTCCCGGATGGCGGGAACGTCGACGAGGACCCCTCTCGTGATGATTCCCGATCGGAGGTGGTGGATTCCGAGTTCGGCTGCACCGCGAGCGGTAACTGTCTCGGCTTCGTAGCCGTTGTAAAGCTTTCCTTCATGGAAGATGTGACAGAGGGCGTCGAGGTGGCTGGTTGAAAAGCCATGCGGGGCGAGTGCGAAGTAGTCGGCACCATAGCCCTCGGTCGCCGTACCGATCATGTGGTGGACAACTGGCATCGGGTTTTCCGGACCCGGTTGGGTTGGTAAGGGCCGGGCACAACAGACGGTCTGACCCGAGAGCACGGCTGATGCTGCGGCTGCCGTCACCTCCGTCGTGATGAAGTTCAGAGCCCCGCGTTGGTCATTGGGTCCCCACCGACCCCAGTTGGAAAGTCGATGGTGGAGAGTCCGGACCTGATCTGTGCTCATGGGTTTCCGCGGCACGACGATAGAGTACCGGCAAGGTGTCCGTTGAGGGGGCGGCGGCCGAACGGCGGATGAGAGGACCATGACCACTTCGGTGGCCGACACGAGCAACGGCATCGTCGCTGCGACCGTAGCGCCGGAGGGCAGCATCCTCGACCTGAACCCTGAGGTAATCACCTGACCGGTGATCAGGGGCACGGATGAGCATGCGATGATCCGCCAAGAGGATTACCCCTACAGCGGTAGCGCTTGTTTGGTCGGGCCGGGCCGGGTCCCGCCACCCAGCTCCCGGTCCGGCTCTCGACGTCACCGTCAAGAAGCTTCCGCCGTCCAGATCACAGTCTGTTCCGATCGGTCGTCAATTCCTAGGGCAACCTCAGTTGCATCCAGCTCGACCCCGGCATCCGGCGATAGAGGCAGCCTCGTAGGCGGCGGGATCGAACGTTCATCGGTCACTTCAGTCGGGAATTCCGACACTGTTTCCAGAGGTCCGATAGGTTTTGCTGCGTGGCAACGAGTGACGAAGAAGCGATCCGTTGCGCCGAGCACTTAATCGAGGCCATGCAGAATCTGCGACGGGTTCTCGAACGTCGCGAGGAAAGTCTTCGGAGGTCTCTGGAGATCCGCGTAACCGAAGACGAGTATCGCACCGCGTTCCAGGGCGTAAACATCACTGAGGAGCGCGAAGATCTGAGTGAGGCTCTCTTCGAGCTCGACAAATGTCGCCGGGCATCGCGCGTCGCGTCATTTCGCTCGGCCCTTGAACATGGCATGTCGATCAACGAGCTGGCTCGAATTTGGGGTTTCTCGCGGCAGATGGCGTCTCGATACGCCAAAGAGGCGCGTGAGGGGATCTAAAACAGCCGCGGATAATGTTGCGACTACCAGGTGCAACTGAGATTGCAT
>CAVOKJ010000002.1:0-365000 GCA_963696495.1 uncultured Acidimicrobiales bacterium
CATGACCCGTTCGCCGGCCGCATCGATCTGTGCCGGGCTGACCGCTGCCGGCCTGCCGGTCGGCATCCAGCTCGTCGGGCCCCAGCACGCGGACCTGGTCGTCCTGCGATCGGCTGCCGCCTTGGAGGCGGCGATCGGCTTCGATCAGGTGGCTCCGTCCGTCCCCGAGCACTGACCAGCCGTCCCAGCGTCTGATCGGTGGGTCGGTCGGCGGGCTACGATGTCCACCTCGTCGGTCAGGGTCACGGTGACCGGCCCGGCGCAAGGGCGTTTAGCTCAGTTGGTTAGAGCGCAGCCTTCACACGGCTGAGGTCGGAGGTTCGAGTCCTCTAGCGCCCACCAGGTCAGAGGCCATAAATGGTCACCAGGCCAAGCAGTCGCCCTACTGATGCCCTACTGAAAGTAAGCTGTAGGGCATGGCGACTACTGCGAGCAAGAACCGGCCGGGGACCATGCGGGAACGGTCACCGGGACATTGGGAGTTGAGGGCATTCACGGGCAGGGACCCAGTCACTGGAAAACCGCGGCAGGCGACCCGTACGTTCAAGGGTGGAGAGCGCGCAGCCGCCAAGGCGTTGTCTGCTCTGGTGGCAGAGGTCGAAGCAGGGAAGTTCAATCGCACCACGGCGACCGTTGGTCAGTTGCTCGACAAGTGGATGGAGATGGGGGAGCGGAGTCAGCGTCCCCGTACCCACTACGAGAACAAGAGGAAGATCGACACCCGCATCCGTCCTCTACTCGGCGATGTCCGGCTGGACAAGCTCGAGCCTGACACCCTCGACGCCGCATATCGAAAGTGGCTGGACGAGGGCCTCTCACCGGCCACGGTCCACAAGTATCACTGCATCCTGTCGGCTGCTTGCCGGCAGGCGGTGAAGTGGGGATGGATCGACTCCGCTCCGACCGCCCGTGCGACTCCGCCCCGGGTGGACAGGAAGGAGATGACGGTTCCGACCCCCGAGCAACTATCCAGATTGATCAAGGCCGCCGAGGACGAGAACCCGGTGCTAGCCACCGCTGTGGCTCTCGCCGCCCTCACCGGAGCTCGACGGGGAGAGCTGGTGGCGCTCAAGTGGTCGGACGTGGATCTCGTCAACGGTCGGGTCCGCATCGCCCGCTCGCTGACGGTGTCCCAGGGGGTGCATCACACTGGGCCGACGAAGACCCACCAGGCGCGGGACATCGCACTGGACCCGATCTGTGTGGAGGTGCTGAAGCGGCGATGGGCTTACATGGTGGATCTGTCGGAGCGGGCCGAGTCGCCGCTGGTGCCCGATCCCTACGTGCTGAGCTACAACGCCAATGGAGCGACGCCGGCCGGCCCTGACTCCCTTACCCACGGGTTCGGGAAGCTCTGCGAGGCGATGGAGGTCCCAGCGCTCGAGCAACTGCGCAGGTCAAAGCCGATGGCCAAGCGGACCGACCTACCACCTGGGGAGAGCTGGCCGTTCCGGTTCCATGATCTTCGCCACTTCTCGGTGACGACGCTGATCGCGGCCGGGGTGGATATCAGGACGGTGGCTGACCGTCACGGCCACTCTCGAGCGACCATGACGTTGGACTTGTACGCCCACGCGCTGCCCGAGCGGGACCGGGACGCGGCCGGGTTGCTGGGGAAAGCCCTGACGATCTAGAGGTTGTCGCCGAAGGTGAGGTCAGTCCGTCCAGCTCGAGCGGCCTTGACGAATGCAGCGACCGCTCCCTCGTTGGCGATGACCCACTTCCGCGGGTTGCCGCGGTTGCACTTCGGATGGCAGATGAACCGAAGTCTGCCACCTTCCACCAGCTCCAGCCCGTCGATGAACTCGATCTTGAGTGCGGGGCGTGAGCCGTTCTTGGTTGAGCGACGAAACCAGATGGTTCCTAAGTCGGGTAACGGGATGGCTGTCCCGAATGTCCGCCCGCAGGATCCGCACTTGACCCTTAGTTCACGACCAGAGAGGGGGAACAGCGCGGCCGACTGTTCGGGCCATGCTCTCGGAAGGACGGGCTCCTTGACGACCTGGGACATTGCTCTGTAGCCTATCAATGTCAGATATGTAACCATGCCGCTGTAAGCAGCAGCGAGCGACGGACTGTAGGCGCCCTCCGGACCAAACGCCTCCAACCCACCCCGCGGGGAATGGGTAGGAGGCATCGTGTCCGAATCCGGAAGTCCAGTCCGAGTTGATCGGGACCTGCTCACGGTCCCGGAGGTGGCTCCGACCGTAGGGGTGCACCCCGAGACGCTCTACCGCCTAATCCGCGCCGACCAGTTCCCCCCAGCCGTTCATATTGGCTCCCGGGTTCTCATCAGTCGACCGAAGCTGCAGCGGTATTTACACGGTGACGCATCGTGAGCCCCGCAGCCGTTCAACACCTAGCCGATCTCATCGAACGACACGAGGTCGAGTGGAGTTGGGAAAACCTGCCCGCAGAGCTACAGCGCAAGTTCGCCACTCGACTGGCCGTTGTGGTGGGTCCACTCGTCGACCCTGAAACCTGGTGGAGTTGGATGGATATTGCGACCCGGCGGGAGTGGCGGTGGATGGCTGAACACCCCACCGAAGAGGCTCACGCTTACGAGGCCGACATCGAGCGACTTCGGATCGAGGCGGACGAGGCAAGCTGTGAGTTGTTCCGCCAGATCATTGCGGATGCAACACCCACCGGTGCCAGCCCCACCCCCGGCTACTGATGTCCACCCTGATGTCAGATCCGTCGTTAGGTCCGTCGATCGCCTTCCGGTCGGCGGCCGATGTCGCAGTCAAGCGGACCGAATGGCTCTGGCCGTCCCATCTACCAGTCGGAGCCTTCGTGCTCCTGAACGGCCGCCAGGGCGACGGTAAGGGGACGATCGGTGCGGACTGGGTGGCTCGTTTGACCACGGGAACCCCGATGCCAGATGGGCACCGGAGCGACCCGGTCAACTGCGCGGTTCTGTCACTGGAGGATGACACCGAGCGGACTGTGGTCCCACGGTTAAGGGCAGCAGGAGCGGACCTGTCCCGTGTATCCATCCTCGACGGGATCGACGACACGGATGACGACGGGAATCCCATCCGCCGGCCGTGGAGAATGCCCGGGGATCTCGGGGCACTGGCCGCGTTCATCACCCATAACGAGATTGGCTTCCTGATTCTCGACCCGGTGGCCTACATGATCGGCGGTGCTGACGGGAACGCCTACTCAGAGGTGGGCTCGATCTTGACAGCACTGAAAAAGGTTGCCGAGACCACCGGCTGCACGATCCTGGGCGTACGCCACTTGCGGAAGTCGTCCGCATCCGACGCCAGGGACGCCGGCATTGGGTCGGTAGCCTGGACCGCCGTTGCCCGAGTGGAGTTCATCGTCGGTCGGGATTCACAAGATGAATCGGGCCGGCTCCGCGTGCTGGCCCAGTCGAAGAACAACCTGTCTCCCGAAGCCCCGAGCCTGGCCTACGTCATCGACCAGGACGAGGATCTCGAGGTCGGACGGATTCGATGGACTGGTGCTAGTGGTCTCACTGCCCGCCAGCTCACCGCCGAGGCAGAGGGACCCGAGGCCCAGTCGGACAGGGTGGAGGCGCGGGAGCTGCTCCGGGTGATGCTGTCCAATGGCCCGGTCGACGCCAAGGTGATCATGAGCGCGGCCCGGGACGCCGGCATTGGAGAACGGACACTTCGGAAGGCCAAGTACGACCTCAAGGTCAAGTCGGACAAGTCGGGATTCGGGGGCAGTTGGGTGTGGAGACTCGAAGGCTGCACCGAAGATGACACCCCTACCCACACAGTTGCAGCCTTGCAGCCTTGCAGCCTTGGACAGGAGCAGGACTTTTCCCAACCAACTACTACCAGCAACTCCAAAGACTGCAACCCTGCACGAGTGAGGGGTGCTGTGCAGTCTTCGGCGGAACCGCCTACTGCCGACGATTCGCTGTTCTACTCGGAGACTGAGTTCTAATGGGCGCCCTCGACGACCTCATCGGCCAAGTGGAGGACGAGCCGATCCCCGGTGGCTGCAATCGGTGTGATGCCTACCAGCGTCTCGAGCAGGTCGCACCAGGGGTCAACGTGCTCACCGTCGTACATGACGACTGGTGCCCGTTTCTCCGCTCACGGGATGCGGTGAGCAACTGATGATCACCACGATCAAATCCATGACCGAGGCCGAACTTCTAGATGCCGTGGTCGACCTCGGCCACCTATTCGGCTGGCGCGCCGCACATTTCCGTCCCGCCCGGACCGCTCACGGGTGGCGAACTCCGGTGGCTGCCGATGGCGCCGGATGGCCCGACCTAACCCTCGTTCGAGGAGACCGGCTGGTCTTTGCTGAGCTGAAGTCGGAGCGAGGGAAGACAACCACAGAACAGACCGAATGGCTCGAGCACCTGGACAAGGTGGCCGAGGTTCACGTTTGGCGGCCAGGCGACTGGGCCGACGGCGCCATCGAGACGGTTCTGCGAGGTGTCCGATGACAGAAGCTCACGTCCGGGACAAGAATCCAGCTACCGCATCGGTCGTCGTCAGATGTTGGGAAGGCGTCTTTGACGTCCAACACCTTGACGGCAAGTGGACGTGCTCGTGCGGCCATCCTGAGTGCCACCACGTTGACAACGCGGTGCTCGCCCTGCAAGGGGAGTGCTGATTCTACCGATGACCCTTTGTCGCCCTTGTCTGGACTGCGGGTCCGTCGCCCCTACCGGGAGCCGGTGCCCAAGGTGCCGGTCCCGATGGGAAGCCAGCCGCGGGACCTCGACACAGCGAGGATACGGCTCCACCTGGCGCCGAACCTCGCAGCGGGTGATCGCCCGCGACGGTGGTGTCTGCGCCTACTGCGGTGACGTGGCTACCACCAGCGACCACGTCGTACCGAAGAGCAAGGGTGGCACCGACGACCTATCCAACCTGGTGGCCGCGTGCCGGCCGTGCAACTCGAGGAAGAAGGACCGCTGATGTGTCTGGTCCACATGAGTGGGGGGTGTGCCGTCGGCTCATACAGGCATCTAACGAAGACCCACGAGGTGGGGGGCGGCATCGGCCTGAACAGGGTTTTTGCAAGCGACCCACGCCGAAACGCCTCCGGTCACGTACGGGTTCCAGTGTCGATAAGCCCGTCGGTTTTCGGTGCTATTCGACCGAGGCCGCTACTTCTCTGTCATATTCAGAAAGGCTCATGATGCCCGGACCCGTGCCCAAGCCCTCGAGCCAACGTCGCCGTCGCAACAAGCAGGACCCGATCTCCACCGCGCCGTCAGGGCAGCGCGGTGAGGTGCCCGATCCCGACCCTGACTGGCATCCGGTAGCTGCTGGCTGGTTCCGGGCCCTGGCCGAATCGGGTCAGTCGGTGTTCTATGAGGCATCCGACTGGGCGACAGCTAGGTACGTGGCCGAGGCGATGTCTCGCAGTCTGAAAGCCGGCAGGTTCAGCGGACAACTCTTCGCCGCCGTCATGGCCGCCAGTACGGAGCTGTTGGTGACTGAGGGCGCACGCAGGCGCCTACGTGTCGAGCTCGACCGGGGAGATCCAGAAGACGAGCCGGCCTCGGTGGCCATTCTCAAGGAGTACAAGCTGCATGCAGGTTGAGGCCATCCGCACCTGGCCTGACACGGTCCCGGAGGAGAACCGGACCGTCGGCTGGTCCGTACTCGGCTGGATGGCCGAATACCTGATCCAGCCCGATGGTCCCGACGCCGGCACCCCGCTCCGGCTGACCCGGGAGCAGGTTCGAATCTTGCTTCGATGGTATGCCGTAGATGAACGGGGCCGGTTCCTGTATCGCCGCGGTGTCATCCGTAGGTGTAAGGGCCACGGCAAGTCGCCCTTCCTTGCTGCAGTCGCCTGCGCGGAGTTGTGCGGACCGGTGAGGTTCGACGGGTGGGCAGCCGGCGGGAAGCCGGTAGCCATCCCGCACCCCGCCCCGTGGATTCAGGTGGCGGCCGTCAGCCGGGAGCAGACCAGGAACACCATGACCGTCTTTCCGGGCATGTTCTCGGACACAGCCATCGAGACCTACGGCGTTGACATCGGGAAGGAGATCATCCACACCCGGTCCGGCGGACGTATAGAGGCGGTCACCAGCTCGCCACGGGCACTCGAGGGCGGCCGACCCTCCCTGGTGATCGCCGACGAGACCTCGCACTGGGTCCGGAGCAACGCCGGCCACGAGATGGCCGACGCCATCCGGCGCAACTTGGGCAAGAGTCGCGATGGCTCGGGCCGGTCCCTCGAGCTCACCAACGCCCACCTCGTCGGTGAGGAGTCGGTGGCCGAACTGACCCACGTTGCGGCCCAGGCGGTCGACTGGCGGCTGCCTGGCGTCTACTACGACTCGCTCGAGGCCCCACCGGTCCCGGATCTGACGGACCTTGAGGCAGTGCGGGCCGCGGTGGTAGCTGCGTCCGGCGACTCGACATGGATCGACGCGGACCGGATCGTGGGCGAGATCTCCGACCCAGCCACCCCGGCCAGTGTCGCCCGGCGGTTCTACCTGAATCAGGTTGTTGAGGCCGATGCTGAGGAGTGGCTGCCATCTGGCACCTGGGCCGCCTGCGAGCAGAAGCACGGTATCGAGCCCCACGCTCAGATCGTGTGCGGGTTCGACGGGTCCTTCGCTGCCGACTCGACGGCCATCATCGGGGTCACCCTCGGGGACAACCCGCACATCGACGTTCTCGGGTGCTGGGAGCGCCCCGAGGGCGCTCCCGCTCACTGGCGCGTCGACATCCTCGACGTGGAGGAGCGGATTCGTCAGATCTGCAAGGAGTACGAAGTAAAGGAGATCACCGCCGACCCCTACCGCTGGTCTCGGTCCCTCGAGCTCCTCCGGGACGAGGGACTGCCGGTGACTGAGTTCCCTCAATCCGCCGCCCGCATGGTGCCGGCCACCCAACGCTTCGCGGAGGCCGTCTCCAATCACCAACTCACGCACTCGGGCGACGAACGACTCGCCCGCCACATTGCGAACGCCGTGCTCAAGGTGGACAACCGTGGTCCACGGCTCGCCAAACCCTCGAAGTGGTCACCTAAGCGGATCGACTGCGCCGTTGCTGCCGTCATGGCTTTCGAGCGCGCCGCGAAGGTGAAGCCGGGGGGCCAGGGGATCTGGTCGATCTCGGAAGAGATCGAGAAGCTCCGAGCCAAGCAGGCAGGCGAGGAACGCCCGGATGTTTGACGACGAATGGCGCAATCCCAACCACCCCGGCCACCCATCGTGGCTATGCCAGGTCCGAGTGGGCCTGGTGGAGGCCCTGCGTGACATTGACGACGACAAGACCATGTGGTCCCTGCTCGAGGCCATCGAGATGGTCGACGACGCTATCGACTCGAGCGCGGCGACCTCGGATGATCCTGCTGTCGAGGAGTACATCACCATCCGTCGCGAGCACTTCCCCAGTCGCCTTCGCATACCCCAATCCCCGAACGACTGGCCCCTCTAGAAACCAACGAAAGGAAGCAACAAGACAATGACTATTCGTAGCTTCATCCAGCCTCAAGGTCGCACCACCGACCACCCGCTGCGCGGCCCTCTGCGGGTCTGCTCGGACCCGGCGTCGGCCAGGATCGCAGCCCTCGGGTCGGTGGTGACTCACTGTGAGTGTGGACAATCGTGGCCAGGTCACACGATCCCCGACCACCGCTGCATCGACCACCTCGGCCGGGACCTGACCCCGATGAAGGCGGCCCGAGCCGCAGGTGCCCGGAGAGCCCTTCGCCAGCTCCAGAACTACCCCGCACCGCCGTGCGCCCAGTGCGGGGCCGAAATGCCACCTGGGGTCGTGCACGAATGCCAGGTTGCCCTGGCGATGTTGCCCCATGAAGAGTCGGCCCTTCGATGGGCGAGGAAGGGCAGCGCGGCCGCACTGGCCGCCGACCTGGCCGAGGTCCAGAAGGGCACACAATGAAGCGAACGACTACGCAGAAACTCAGGGCCGACATCGAGCGGCTCCGTCAACCGCCTGGCCGTCGGCATCGCCTCCACGCCGCCGAGGCCCGCATCGAGAATGCCCACGGACGCCTCCGGATGGCGAGGTCCTCGCTTGAAAAGGTCGACGCCGTGCTCGAGCTCCGCTCGGCCCTCGCCGCAGCCCGCCGCCTACTGGCCGATGACGTGGACCTGTTCCGGTCACGCCGTTCGGGTCTGGCCTTGCGCGGCGAGTACAGAGGCCGGTCCGAACGGCGCCTGCCCATTGGCCGAGACCACGAGAAGCGTGGCTCACGTCAGGGACTCGAGGTGCGGTCGTCCGGCGCTGGGCATCAGGTCGAGGTGACGGGTGCCGCGTGTCGGTACGGCGTCCCGTACACCGTGGAAGATGCCTGGGGCTGCTTCAGTGAACGAATGATGGCAGGCGTCGCGTCCGGTGTGCTGGGCCGTGATGACCTCGACGTTCGCTTCCTCTTCGGGCACGACGGGCTGCCTCTGGCGCGCACGACGTCTGGCACCCTCACGCTGACAGATACCCGCGACGCACTCCTGTTCTCGGCCACTCTCGACACACGGATGTCGGCGGCACGGGACCTCCTGATTGCGGTGGAGAGGTCCGATGTCAGTCAATGCTCCATCGGATTCTGTGTCGCGGAGGACACGTGGTCGGAGGACTACACGTCGAGGACCGTGACTGCCTGGGCCGACCTCTTCGACGTCAGCGCGGTCAGTTTCGCAGCCAGTCCTTCCACCCACCTGTCCGTGGTCGGCTCCGGGGTGGGCGCATGATGCGCCGCCGCCGGCTCCAAAAGTGGACCATTCGGAGCAAGCCCCATCTCGAGCGGTTCAACCAGGCCCTCAACGTCGTCTCCGGTGCCAGGCCGGCCACGCACCTCATAAGCGTAGGCGACCAGCTCCAGGCCGCCGTCGACGAGCTGGCCGCCTACTTCGCCCGAGACCGTTGTCCCTTGGCAGAGATGGCCGAAGCGCATGACGACCTGCTCGCCATCACCTCGGTCCTCGCTGCCACGTTCTCCCGATGGGACCGCATGGGCCGAGGCGAGCGTACCGGCGCCTTGAAGTTCGTCCGCGCACTAGGAGAACGAGCAGACCACGTCGCGGACGTCCTGGGCCCGCTTTCCTGATCCAGTCGGCCGGCTGTTCTGCGGCAGTTGAGGCGAGTGGCGCTGTTTTCTCCTTCGGGCGCCCCGTCGCCGGGTTCCTGGTACGCCTGGCGCCGCCTCAACTGCCGCACCCCTCAACACAAGGAGTCTGCATGGCGCTACCCGCCGATGATGGCATTGATGCCGAGCGGAACTTCGATGAGGTCCTGCTCCTCATGTCCCCAGGAGGAGCAGGACCCGACGAGATTCTCGCTGCGACGCTCGCCCGCCCGCGCTGGCAGGAGAGAGCGGCCTGCCGTGGCTCTAAGGCGACCTCGTTCTTCCCTGGACCAGGAGAACGAGATGTGTCTGCGGCCATGGCTCTCTGCGTCACCTGTGTCGTTCGCAGACCGTGCGTCGCCTTCGCTCTGGCCGACCCGTCCTTGGCGGGCATTTGGGGCGGTACGACGGAACAGGAGCGAGCCCGGATGCGTCGGGTGCCGGCGTGAGGGTGCCCCGCAACGGCACCATGGGGAAAACCGGGAGCGTCACTGGGTATCCCTGATCGGCACTTACATGGGATACGCATTGTTCGGGCGTCGGCGCTCGCTGTGTGGGGTAGCACCCGTTCGCTGCCATTGACGCCAGCCCGGTCACTTTTGGAAGGTGGATCGGGGACATCAGCGAAACCAGCTTTGGAGCGGCGGTCATGCACGGGCCAGCTTCTTGCGAACACTTAGGGGGACTGCGTCCTTCAAACTACGAATAGCTCTGTGGCCGAACTTGATCTTTTGCGCTGGGAAAAAAGGTTGGTCCATCCACTCTTCGCCCAGCAAGCCCTTCGACATTCGTCTATAGGCTCTCCACTTCGAGGTCGTCTCTAGCGTCTGCCATCGATCATCGGGCTCGATGAAGTTTTCGATAAGGAGTGCCACCTGAGGTAGCTGCACATCATCGAACACCACCACTCCGTTTCTGCGGAGTCGACCAGCACCGTAGAACCAGTCGATTATCGGCATGGGGAAACCGTGGCATCCGTCGATGAATACAAGGTCAAGCTCGCCGGAATCTGCCCGATCAGGGAGCGCCACTTCCGAAAGTCGAAGGTCGAAAGTCAGTGAATCAGTAGAGATGTCGTTCTCGGTGCAGTACGCCTCGATAGCCGTTGCCTCGCTTGGATAGGGAACAACGGCCAAGTGCTCACATCCCCACGCAGTAAAGAGGATCGTTGAAAGTCCAGCACCGGTTTCCAGGGTGCGAGAACCGCGCCGAACCTGATTCGCCATAAAGTCATAGCAACTGCGGGCAGTGCTCCATACCCCAATCGGAGCGCCGGGATGCACCGCCGGTGGAGAGTCGATGAGTTTCCCCACAGTAGCGAGTCTGTCTTCTAGGCTGTCGTGATCCTCCACACTGTAGAAGGTAGATGGAGTAGAAGAATGGGTCCACTGCTACGGCCCCGTGGCCCAATGGCCATTCACAATGAGTCACAGGTCTGCTCCTCGAAGCTCCGCAACATGGCCAAGGCAGCGGCGGTCTCGGGTGTGTTCTCGCCACCGGCTGCCGCCGCTGCCGCCACCGACTTCCGCACCGTCGGATCATTTCACCGATGGCGGGTGCCCTGCCGTAGGTGCTGCGATGGCTCGGTCAGCAAGCTCGCCGCTGAGCCGTTCCTCCGAGGCGGTCGTGTCGTTGGTGGAGAGGTTCTCGTCGCCACCAAGGGGTACGAGGTCCAGGTGACGAACTAAACCCCGCACATTCGCCACTGATGCCCCGCAAGCGGAGTTGCCAGGGGTCAGGTGCGGGAGGTTAGGGTGCCGGGTGTCGACTGTGAGAGGCGGAGACCCCTGCTCGACACCCGGCAACTGGAACGTACCGCTGCGTGCCCTCGTGGAGGCGGACCTCAGTAGCGGCGTGCGTCCTCCTCTGCCGAAGGTCCCAACTGCTTGGGTGGTCGGGCGTGCACCGGGAGGAGCAGTTCGGGTGCCCCTGACCGCCGGCTAGGTGGGACACCCCGTATGCGCCACCGGGCGAACTTACGGGAGTCAGCGGACCCACTGGACCGAGGTCAGGTCGGCCCGGTGCCCTTCGCATGCCTCGACGGTGTGCCACTTGCCGGCAGCGTCCTGAAACCGCCCACGCCACTTGGTGACGTACGGGCAGTGCTGGGCGTGGCCTGTCCCGTCCTCGGCCATGATCATCCGGAAGCAACGCTCGGACAGAAGGCAGAAGGCATCGGCGTAATGTTCCATCGGAGACCACGCTAGGGCGGGGGAGTGACCTCCGACCTCAGCCGTTTTGTCAGCCCCAGACATTCACCAGGTGGGGGGACAGATCGTTCTGAAACGGCTGAGGTCGTGCTTGCCCTACAAAATGCCCTACAACTCTCGCCGTTAGCTGTGGTCGGCTGTCGTCCGGAGTCGTCTTAGTCCCTGGTCACGCCGTCGCGAATCGTCTGCTGTCGTACGGTTCGCGTGCCTTTATCGGATTCACACGGCTGAGGTCGGAGGTTCGAGTCCTCTAGCGCCCACTCGAAGAGTCCGGTCAGAGGGTCACGCTCCTTGATCTGTACCGGTCGAGTGCGAAGCTCACCGAAGAGCACAATGACGGTCGTGCTCTTCGCCACTCGGAGAAGAGGATCCGCCCGCTCAGCGGATCGATCCGTTCGCTCCGGCGGATCTCGGTCTCGACGCCCACGATGACATCGTTGAAGCCTCCGCAAGCGGGACGTCGGGCGTGTGTATAACTCCAGTGTCACAATGGGCAGCATCGATGGTTCGGTTGCCCACGGAGAGTCCGAATGACCACCACTACGGTTTTCCGAGCGAACGTCAGTGTCCAAGAGGTTGAAGGCGTCCTCCGTGCCAAGCTCGGAGGCCACTATGAGATCGCCCCTTCGGCAAGCTCCACGGGCTTCACGAAGCAGATTCCCAAAGGCGAAAACTCACTACTTGTCAAGGGCCGTTGGTTCGGTCGGGCGAACGTACAGATCACTCCGAGTGCCCAGGCCACGGAGATCGAGGTGAGTCCAGGTGCCAGCTATTTTGGCCTCGTCCGATTGTTCGACCGGCTGGGTGTTGCTCAGAAGGTGCGGCGAATACTCGAGAATTCGCCGGAACTGACCCAGTAGCGACGCATTTGCAGCGCTGACGCCTCCGGATCGCCAACGTGGTCGGCAGTACGACAGAGGTCGCGGCTGCAGTCACTCGAAGATGTGGTTTGAGTGTCGTTGTGTTCCAACCGACGGAAGGCTCGGCCGGCCGTCTATCGCCGGTTGCCTGGGATACCTCGACTCCTTGGTGGTAGACCTGCCGGGGTGGCCGACCATCCCGACACGGACGAGAGCGTCAGATGGAGGTCGAAAACACGTATCGAGGCGGGCATGCCAGTCTCGGCACCCACGGAAGGCACTTCCGACTAGAAGACGGCAGGCTCGGCTTCGGCGAGTTCAAGCTGACGCACGGCATTCCCCTTTCTGACGTGGGCAGCATCGAGGTCACCAAGGAGCAGTTCGGTGGATCCGAGGCGCAGACACTCCTCAGCATGGGAACCGTGAAGCTTGGCAGCACCAGAGGCTCACCCGGTTCCGAACCTGCGCAGGTCACCCTCGTCACCGTGTGCACAAGGGAGGGGCAAGAACCGGTGTGGGAGGTAGAGGACAGGGGTGCCGACTGGGTCCGGGAACGGCTGACGCCGGTACTCAGACGTGCGGGGGTTCGCCACTACGACGGGCCCTCTCCGCAGGAACGTCAGGGGTAGCCGCGAACGCCGGAGTGGGACCTTTGTGAGCTCTCACTCAGCGGCACTTCGCGTTGCTGCTGCACGAGGAGCCTCTCCGACGCTTGCATTGTGGCTCCTCGTGAACGTGATGCTCGGGGCCATCCGATCGCTACTCCAGCTGGAGATGATCGAGCCAGGTCCGCAGCAACTTCGTGTCTCCCTGTGTGTCGCCGTCGATGTCATCGATTGAGCACCGCCGATAGAGCACCGTGAGGAGGTCGAGTCCCTCAGCAGTGAGTTCGGCATCAACGGGCGGATCGTCGCTCCAGTGTCCCTGATCGAAGGGGTCAGAGGACACGATCCACTCGCTGCCTGTCGCTGAGTCTCGAAGCCTGAATCGGCCCGGCGATCCCCTGAGCTCTGCGATCCGGGGAGAGAACGAGGCCGCCGGGGCCAAATTGACCAGGCACTCTCCGATCGCATCCGCCGCCACGACTGCGTTTGCCGTTGGGCGGAGATCGAGTGCCAGTTGAAGGTCGATCCGATGAACCAACGTCTCATGGACCTGCCGCCTCGACCAGAAGCAGACATGCTGGTCCGATCCCCAGGCCCACATCGCAAGGTCGGGATTCGTGCGGCGCAGAGTTTCGAGCAGGGCAGCACCCCCGGAGAGCAGCCACTGCGAGTCGACCGATGCCATGTCGGCAGGGCCCGAGGGCGGTTCGAGGCGCCTGGGGGCAAGCTCGCGCACCATTTGCTCGACCCATCGGTGAACCACCCCCAGGTGGCGGGCCAGGTCTCCAATCGACCACCCGGGACAGGTGGGGACGCTGGTGTGCATCTCTGGACCGTCCAGCATGGCCGCGAACAGGGCGATCTCTTCGTGGAGCGCGTCGCAGCATTCGAGGTGGTCCAAGACGGCAGGATCTCACAGGATCGGCCGGGTGTCACCTACCGCCGGATAGAACCACCTCCGACCGGCACACAAGTATTGGGCATGTATTGGGCCTGATCACCGGCTCAGGGTCCGGAGGCAACGGTCTCGTAGCGCCGGGGCGAGTGGCATGCCAAAGTTTCAGCAATGTTCGCGCAGATGGCGGCCTCGGCAGTGGCCCTGATGGTGGCCATGGGCCCGCTCGCTGGGTTGGCACCGAAGCCCCCTGCACCCGCGCCAGGCACGTTTCTGTCCACGGCCGGAAGTGGGCCGGCGAGCAAGTACGACTGCGTCCTGAGCAACCGACCCGCGGACACCCCCTACACCGGGGCCGATGGCAGCGCGTCTGAGATCGGCTGGGAGGGGAACCAGCAGGGCGTGGTCACCTGCCTCGGCGGGGTGTTCTACATCCAGAGCGTCCTCGACGAGAACCTCGGCATCGGCACCGGGACGAACTACGGCTTCGGCATCTACGACGGTGGCCCCACCACCTGGACCGATGCCGACGGCTACCTCCCGGCACAGATCACGTCGTTCAGCCGGGGCGGCGCCCGGGTCTCGATCACCGAGTTTGCCGACCGGGTGGTTCTCGGTGGTGCCGCCTTTGTCGCGGTCTACAGCCGGGTCGCCGTGATCAACCCGACTGACCACGTCATCGAGGCCAACCCCGATCCTTCTCCGGGATTGGTGCCGCTCGATGCGACGCCGGATGCGGTGGCTCCTCACGCCGCGGTCGACCACGACTACGTGATCGCTGCTGATCGCTTCGGGGGTGGCTACCCCTGGCCGAGCTCCGACGCGCTGGCGGGATCCGGTACCTTCGACGAGCATTTCGCACACATGGCGAACTTCTGGAACGGCCAGCTGGCCGGGATCACCGGGATCAGCGTCCCGGATCGATCTCTCGATGACGCCTACCGGAGCGGGTTCATCTACACCCAGATCGCCCGGAGTGGCGACCGGCTGTTCGACGGGGTCAACGGCTATGAGGCCGAGTACAACCACGACGTCATCGGTATCCTGTCCAACCTCTTCGACCAGGGCTACTTCACCGACGCCCGTGCGCTGCTCCTCGAAGCACGCGCTGCCATGGAGGCGCCGGGCCAGGGCTTCTACGACGATGGGGTGTGGACGTACTCGGTGCCCTGGGCGCTCTACCTGATCAAGACCGGGGATCTGGCCTTCGTGAAGGAGAATTTCGATTCGGAGGGACCCCTCGGTGTCGCGCAGCCGAGCATCGAGGACACCGCCCATGCGATCGCCGCCGGTAGGACCAGCCCCACGGGGATCATGAAGGCCACCGACGACATCGACACCCGAGGTTCCTGGACGACCGACGACTATTCGGCGCTCATCGGCCTGGCCGCCTACCGATACCTCGCTCAGCAAGTAGGGGATGCCAACGAGGCGACCTGGGCGACCCAGCAGTACGACAGCCTGCTGTCGGCCACGACCCAGACGCTGGACGCGACCATCGCCCGTTACCGTCTCGACTACGTACCCTGCTCGATCCTCCAGCCGAACACCGCCAACCGGTGCAAGGATCCCGAGGACGCCAACTGGATGTCGCCCCTCGGCGGTTGGGCCTGGGACGCATCGCTCTTCTCGGCGCCTGTCAACGGCCCGGGTTCGACCATGATCGATGCCACCTACAACTACGGATTCGCCCGGCTCAAGGGCAAGCTGCCTCCCGACACCTTCGGAGGGTTTCCCGGTGACTACTACTCGACTGCTTACAACGCGGGTTACGGGATAGCCGGCCTGGCCAGCAAGGACCACCGAGACCAGGGGATCTTGAGTTACGAATTCATGATCGCCAACAGTCAGAGCGGCCCATACTCGTGGTGGGAGAGTTCGTCTGCACCCTCGACCCACACCCCGTGGTTGGGACGACACCCGGCAACGGGGCAGGGCTCCTCCCCCCACGCCTGGGGAATGTCCGAGGCCAACGGGGTCCTGCTGGCTTCGCTGGTAGCGCAGCGCGCCGACGGCGCCCTCGTCGTGGGCAGAGGTGTCCCCGCGCCATGGCTCAGGGGTGACCGGCCCATCTCGGTCACCAACTTCCCATCGACCGACGGCCGCCGGCTGAATCTCAGGATCTCATCGAGCGGCCGGTCGGTGACTCTGAGCCTGAGCGGCCAACCACCGTCGGGACCGGTGCTCTTCCAGCTGCCATCCTTCGTTGACAACATCGCGAGCACCTCGGCCGGGCGAGTCGACCAGGGAACCGGCACCGTCACCCTGTCACCGGACACGAAAGGCGTGACCGTCCGACTCCGCGCCGCGGCATAGGCCGTGGGTTCTCCCAACCATCACGTTCGGGATACCTACCGCTAGGCGCCGTCTGATCGGTACTCGGCCCACTCCTCTCAGCGGGTCGGAGGCGCTTGGTGCCCGCCCACGAATGGGACTGGCAGGCATGTGAAAAACTGCTGGTGAGGCAGCCACCTTGCCCATTCTGACGACATTCTCTTGTGTAAGGAGTCCCATCCATGGACGATCTAGCAACCCTTCCTCAGGCCGACCAGGACGCAATCGGCGTTACGTTGACCTCCCTGCTGTCGGGATTTCAGGAACGCAACGCCGACAAGCTGGTGAACGTATACAGCGCCGACGCAGACTGGGTCAATGCATTCGGGAGCGTAAAGCGGGGTGCTGTCGAAATCGTTGAGTATCTCCGAGGACTGTTCGCAGATGACAACTTCAATGCCGGCCGCCTGAAGGCCCCTCCTGAGACGAGTTTCCGGTTGCTGACTCCTGAGGTTCTCCTCGTCAGCGCCCATCTACAGGTGGAGGGTCAGAAGCTCGTCGGTGGAGGCGAGATCGAAGTACGGGACAACCACTCCCTGCGTGTTCTCCAACGCCAGCCCGACGGCACCTGGCTCATCGTGTCGGAGATGTACAACGACGCCAATCAGGACTCAACCTACGAAGGTCATTCTTGACCGGGTGTCACCGGATCGGTGCCGGCCATCGGACGAGACCAACTTTGCAGTTGGTGGCACACTTCGGAGGTGGCCTCGTCCCATCCTGCAGCTCACGCAGTGGTTGCAGCAATGCTGGTCCACGACGGCAACGTGCTCCTGTGCCGTAGGTCATCGCAGCGGGCCTGGTACCCGGGGGTGTGGGACCTCCCCGGTGGGCACATTGCACCTGGAGAATCACCCCAGGCGGCTCTCGTGCGAGAACTTCGGGAGGAGATCGGCGTCGATGTCCGGGTACCCGCTGATGACTGTGACTTCCGTCTGTCCACCGAGACCTTCGATATGCAGGTGTGGGTCATTTCCGAATGGGTTGGTGATCCCACCAACGCGGCACCTGACGAGCACGACGAGGTTTCGTGGTTCTCTGAGAATTCTGCCGTCGACCTCGACCTCGCCCATTCGAGTTACCCATCTCTGGTCGCGGCAGCGTGCAGAAGTGGGGTGTAGCCGACGGCAGTCCGTGCATCGCCAACCTCGGGCGGGGAGTCACCCACCGACGGTCGGCCACGCTGCCGCGGTGGGTAAGAGCCGACCTTCACGGCCGAGCAGGTCGGGCCGGAAGGCGGAAGGGCTACCCAGCGGTGTTGTAGTTGTGCACCTCGAAGAATTCGACACTCGTAGGGGGCGAGATGCCGACCTCCCGAGTAACCGGGACGATCTGCTCTTGGGCGAACTTCTCGAATCCCTCGCGGGTCGTCCAGATATCGGTGATCTCGACCCCCTCATCGGTCGCGACCGCGTAGTGGAACAACAGGCCGGATTCGGTGTGCCGGCCGCCGGCAGGGATTCCGAGCTTGGCGATGGCTTCGTCGAACTGATCGACAGTCGAACCGGTGAACTCCTGTTGTACGACGACCGCCATGACGGGGCTGCTCACCTAGTGGAAGGGGTCAACCTACACGGATCTGGGGGTCGGCCGCCGGAGCGCTCCGCTACCCGGTCGGCGCGAGCTCGGCATTCATCCGGACTGCCCGCCGGACGTACTCGACGGCCAGTGAGCGGGCGACCAGTCACCCTCCGGATCCGTGGTCTGGCCCACCTCGATCAGATGGCCGTCGGGATCGCGGATGTAGCAACGGATCTCGAACTGGTGCTGCTTCGGCGGCGTCAGGAATTGGGCACCCCGGGCGCTCCATTCGGCGTACACGGCCTCGATGTCCTTGACCCGGATATTGAGGAAACTGCTGACCCGGTCGGGGTCGCGTGGCGTCTCCAGGGTGACCTCGGGCTTGTCGTCGGTCGGGCCTCCGCCGGCGTTGATGACGATCCAGCTGTTGGAGAGCCTGACATTGACCGGTCCGGTGTCGGCTCCTCGGAAGGCCACCGTGCCCCCCAGCACTTCGGTGTAGAAGCGCCAAGAGCGCTCGACGTCGTCCGAGACGATGAAGTGGGTGAGCAGGATGTCCGCTGCTGGGGGTGGGACTTCGGCCATCTGGGCACCTCCGCTGGTTGGTTGACACATCTCGCTCGTGACGAGTCTGCTGACGATATTGCGATGATCGGTGATCCGCACGTGCACGCCGGCGGGTTGGCGCCGGGTCGGCGCGGACATTGTTACAGCCACGGTCCTCCAGAGATATGCGGCATCGTCCCACGGCCGGTCACCATCCTCCTACACCGACACCTTGGCGTCACTTCTCGATTGTGTACCCGGTGGGGAGGCTGGGCAAGGCGCCGGAGGCAACCTCGTCGGTCGCCTGAGTGGCGATCTGAGGCCACCCCGCCTCTCTTCGAGAAGTGCCGGACTCCCGTATCGATGGGGGTCCTCTCTGTCGTCGGGCTGGGGAACGATCGGAGGACGGTGAGGCTGCTCACCCTCACCGACGGGGCTATTGGTCGGCACCAGGGCAACGAACGACTACTGCGCTCGGCCGCCAGTGCGTGGTCGATTCGCCGGCGCTCACCCGGGGCGAGCTCGAGACCCCCTTGCGTCCATCGCGACCGCATCGCCAATCCGGCTGCCCACCAACCGGCAGTCCGCCGGGGGGAGGCCTTCCGACACGACCAGTCCACCGTCGGGAGCGGCAGGTCATCGGCCCAGCATCGGGCCGTTCTCCGACCGTGCAGCCTCGCTCGTGCATCGCTATCGTGGGGGTGAGCGGAGGTGGGTGACATGCGAGTTCCCCGAGCAGCCGCTGTCGTGGCGGCTGGTGTGATGGTGATGACGATGACGGGGGTGGCACTGCTCCCCGGATCGGCCTGGGCCAGAACGCCGCTGGGGTCCGGCAGTTTCAGCTGCGGCGTGGTCCCCATTGACGGAAGCATCACGTTGAACCGGCCTTGGAGCGATACCGGAAAGGGGATCGTGAAGGCGACCGTTTCTGCCACGATCCCAGGTTGTACCGGCGGTTCCCCCAGTCCCGGCGTCGTCACCGTTTCGGGCAAGTTGACGTTTCCGAATGGGGGAGACGGTTGTTCGAACGGCAACAATGCCACGGCGAATCTCAAGCTGGCGTACAGCAGCCCGGTGAAGGCGAGCAAGTTCACCGGAAGCTTCTTTGTCGACCCCGTCGCCATGGTCAGTCCGGGAGATGTCGATACCGTCATCGGTTCGTACCCCATGTCCGGTGCGTCGCTCCTGCTCGGCGGCGGCGAATACTCGGGCCGATGCTCGACGGGCATCACCTCGTTGGGGATGACTCAAGCGGAGTCCTTCGGGCTGTAGCTCGCTCACCGAGCCGGCGCGCGCTCGTTTGCGGGGACACGGCCGATGTGCTCACGATCGCCGGCTCGATGAGACGGCCGGTGCGTGACCAGTACGGGATGTCGAGGCGTACCGAAGCCCTCGAGGTGACCTCGGACGGGCGACGGCCCGTCGGCCGTCAACCGGGGACCCGGTCGCCGGCGATGGGCGAAGCCCGGGATCAGGATCTCGGCTCCTGGCGGCTGGCGGAGCGGTGATCCTGTGGCCGTGGGTGGGGGAGGAGGTCGGGAGATCCGCTCTTGCCGCCACCCTGGCGCCGGGGTCGCCCACGGGAGAGACGACCCCGGCGCATGCATAGATTCGGAGCAGCGGGGGGACGGGATGGGAACGGTCGCTTCGGGAGCTCCGAGTTCACCCGCTCGACCGGTCGGGCGGCCGGTCGGCGCGAACTCAGTGATCCATCGGTGGCTCGGGATCCTTCCAGGACGGAGGACTGGGAAGACGCCTCAGGACGTGGTCCTGCGCCTTTCCGCACCGGTCACAGACCCTGCTCCGCATCCTCACCGCCCTGCCGAGGGCTGGGCGGTAGACGCTCACCGGGTGCCACGCCTGCCAATCGTGCAGACCGAGCCAGCAGAGAAGGCGCATAGTCCGAGTGATACCCCATTCCGTTTGCCTACACGGTGCACCCCCCTTGGAGGAGGGTGTCGGGACCCCCCGCAGCCACTCGCAACCATTGGCCGTCGCCATCTGCCGCTTGTCGCCGACGGCCCCTGGTCAGAGTTCTCCTCGGCCTCGGGTGCCGCCCCGTTCGCGTGCCCGGATCGGATGCTCGTCGGCGCGCCCGGAGGACCGGGTCCTCGAGCGCCCCGACAGGGCATCCGGTCGCCGGAGGCCTTGCGGCCCGGTGCGGCTCAGTCTTCGGCGATGTGAACACCGTCGGGCGGCCCGTCCTGCGGACCGAGGACGGGTTCGAAGGTGGCAGCGTAGCGATCGAATCGCCGCTTCCAGGACTCACGTTCCGCACCGGTCTGGAGTCGGTCGAGGCAGGCGTCCCAGCCGGCAGCGTTGCGGGCGGCATGGCTTGCGCTCAGCTCCTCGGTCAGGACGAAGACCGTGCCGCCGTCCGGCGCCTCGGTGAGGACGAAGCCGATCGTGTCGTCGCCCCACGTGAAGCTCACCCGGTGGGGAGGGTCCCACTCCAGGACCGCGCCGGTCAGCGGCTCGATGTCGTGTTCGTCGAAGTGGTGCGTGAGTGGTGCACCGACCCTCCACTCGTCGATCTCGATGCGGGTGGGGAACCACGTTCGCATCTCTACGGGGTCGGTCACCGCCCGCCACACCGACTCGACCGGTCCGGGCAGGCGACGCTCGAATCGCAACACGGGCCGTAGTCCAGCGGAGAGCAGCGTCGCTTCGGTCATGGTCTCCTCCTCGGTGCTGGTGGGTCCACCAGGTGGGCTTCGAGCTTGTCGAGGCTGTCGCGCCACATCTGGCGGTAGGGTTCGAGCCATTCGTCGAGCTCGCTGAGTGGCTCAGGACGGATGCTGTAGAGACGTCGTTGACCGTCAGGTCGCACGGTCACCAGACCGGCGTCCCGCAGGATCCGCAGATGCTTCGACACGGCGGGCTGGCTGATGGCCAAGCGTTCGACGAGGGCGTGCACGGGCTGCTCGCCGGAGCGGAGGGCGTCCAGGATGTGACGCCGGCTGGGCTCAGCAATCACTTCGATGGTCGCACCGATGCTCACCCGTTAAAGTATGCCCATACCGGTATATGTCTGTCAAGAAATATACGAGACCGGCCCGGGAGCTGCGCCATCGTCTCCGGTCATCGGTCCGGCTCATGTGGCGACCGCGGCGATCGTGTCACGGACGAGACAGACAAACCTCGATGTCGGGCACACACTGGCCAGATCGGACGAAGCAGACGCAAGGAGGCAGTTTGCGATGGTGGCACTCATCACGCTTGTGGGGCACCCGGGACACGACGTGGCGCAGTGGTCAGGCCTAGTCGGCCAGTTGCTGGTGATCGTCAGCGCCGTGGCGATCTTCGAAGGGGCCTGGATCTGGCTGAACCGTCAGGCGAGGGACGGGCACGGGGTGCCGCCGACGAGTGGATCGGCAACCGTGACCAACCGATTGACCGGGCCGGCCTACGACTTGCGGCGGGCCACGCTGCCGCGCACCCGTCTGACCGGCGTCGACACGGAGTCCGCACCGAGCGGCCAACGCCAGGCGGGGTAGCCCTGGGCCGTGGTGACGAGTGCGTTACCCGGGGAAGGTGGCCTTCGTCAGACCCTCGGCCTTGCACTCGCGCACGAATGTGAGCAACTGCGATTCGGGTCCCCGTCGGTCGCGTCCGCACCGACGGCACCTCACCCGCCACCAGTACACGATCTTGCCCGAGTCGCTCCTCACCTTGGTCCACTCGAAGTGGTCCATCATCGAGCCGTCGACCCAGCCCGGGAATTGTTCGTCGAGAACGGCGAGCCGCTTTCCGCACCGGCACACCACCGTCACGGCACTGTCCGATCCGGCACGATTACGAGCGAGGGTCCGCGTCATCAGGCGTCCTTGTCCTGGTGGAACTACAGAATTGTAGTTTAGCCCGGCAGGATCACGGCGCCGGGGCATCTCGGCTGCGCCCGTCCCCAGTGTGGTGGGCGCCGCCCCCGACACCCGTGGCTCCCGCCCCCGGTCGCCGCACGAGCCTGTCGAACGAGCCCGTCGAACGAGTCGCCATCGCGGCAGCGGTGGACCCCGTGCGATCGGTGGACGCACGCGACAAGGGCGGGGCCGAAGCCCCGCCCTTGTCGCTGCTGCTCCTTACTCGAGGGCAAGGGCGGTCACCCGGACGGGCGGACCGCTGCTGCTCGAGCGAACGTTGCTACTGCAGCGAAGCAGTACCGGAGCCGAGGGAGAGGGTCGTGAGACCACCCGTCGCCTGGCACTGGCCCGCGAGGACCACCTCGTTGTCGGCGGTTGCCGCCGAGACCTGGGACGAGGCGCCGCTGTCACTACCGGGGAACGCCCCGACGAGCGAACCCGTGCCGGCGTTGCCCGGGATGGTGAAGGTCCCGTCGCCACTGCCGTTCACGCCGCCCAGGATCGAGGGGACGCCGATGGTGGTGCCCTTCGTGCTGAACTTGACGTTGCTGGGTGCCGTCCACTTGACCTTGAGGTCACCGGTGAGGGTGCCACCGGCGGGCGGCGTCACGCCCTGGAGGTTCGTGCAGTTGTAGAAGTCGGAAGGCGACTCACTCGGATCGGCCGTCTTGAGCTTCCCGGAGGCGACCCCGCTGAAGGAACCCTGGGGCACGGCCGACGAGGTGCAGGTGATGGTGATGCCGGCCACCGTGATCTGGTTGCCCTTGTTCTTCGTCGGAGGCTGGTAGCCGCCCGCCGTCTGGATGCCGATCCCGTACTTGAAGGTCAGCGTCCCACCGCTGGTGGTGCAGCTGGCGGTAGCCGGGGCACCCACGGTGTCGGTGACAGGCTTGGCCGACGCAGTGCCGGCCGTGACGGCGATGACGCCGACCGGCATGGCCACTGCGGCGGCGATCATAAGCATCTTCCGTATCATTCATTTGCTCCTTTATTGGTGATTATCTGTTGCTTCCATGTCCCGTGCGATGTCTGGAAGGGCCGGGTGGCCGGAACGGCACCTCGCGGGCGACATGACCTTTCGAGGCCGCTTTTGGCGTGCCGATCGGCGGAACTCCGACGAAGAGACGTCCTTTTGCGCGCGCAAGACGCGCCAAGTCCCGATTTGAGCGACGCGCACGACGGCGCTAGCTCGAACCCCCTTGCCCCCTAGGCCCCCCTTGGAGAAATTCTTGGAATGCGCTGAGTAACTTAACCCGGGGCCGCCCTGATATCAAGCGGCCCGGGCCGGTCGGACCGACCGCCGGCGATGCCGGGCACGGACTCCCAGGTGACGGCCGGTCGGCCCACCGGGCATCGGAGCCCGTCCCGGTGTCCGGGGAGCGGAGCACGGGCTGATGGCGTCTCGGCCCGGGCGCTCGGCCGGTGCGGTCCCGAGCGACGGACGGTCCTCGTCGTCGTGCGAACTCCCTGCTAGAACCTCACCATGGCCACCTCTCGAGACCGGGCAATCCAGACCACAGAGCGGCTGCTGGAGGCCCTCGGTGACCTACGAATCGCCACGCGGGCGACGGAGACGTCGATCAGACGGGCACTGAAGAAGACCGAACGGGGCGGGGACATCACCGACACGCTGGTGGCCCTGACCCCCTCGGACCTGCGTCGATCGATGAACACGGCACTCGAGGCCGTGGAGAAGGCGCGCCACGAAGCCCGGCTGACCATCTTCGCCATGGGCCTCGAACAGGGCATGTCGATAGGCGAGCTCGGCAGGGTGTTCGGATTCTCGCGCCAGCTCGCCGCCCGCTACGCGAAAGAGGCACGCGGGAAGTTCTGACCGGCGGTGGGTGCCGGAGGGAGACCCACCGGCGCATGGCCCGGAGCACGGACGATGGATCCGTGCCCCGGGCCAGAGCCAGGCATCCCCCAGGTACCGTTGCCGAGCCGATGGGAGGTCGGCCCCGTGGCCGATTGCCCTCCTTCACCACTCAGCACGAGCATCGTGATCCTCCGAACGGGCACGTGCAATCGGCCGGCTCTGTCGGTGACGGGTCGGCCACGAGGTGTGCCACCCCGGTGGCCCCCCGGTGGCGATGCCGTACAGTTCGGCACAGGAGGGCTCCTTCGGGACGAAGGCGCCGAGGAAATGGGGGGACTCCATGACCGTTGACAGGAACATTCTCCGGTGTGACGGACGCGGCTGTGCGGCCGAGGCGGTCCTCGACGCCCGGGCATCCGACGAGCGAGCGGGCCCGGAGCTCCGCGGCGTGATCCGGCGTCGTTTTGCCACCGAGGGCTGGACCTCGGGAGTCAGCAAGTTCTGGGGCGAGACCCTCGATTTCTGTCCGTTGCACAACGAGGAACGACAGGCGGGATGACGGCCACCGGTCCACGGTGTCCCCTTCACCCTCGACTTCACCCTCGACCCATCGGAGGGGCGAGGGGGAAGTGACCCTGCGGCGTTCCCGGCCTGTTCGGGACGGTCGCCGGGGGTCATCGCCGGGTGACCGGGTGGGGGAGTCCCCGGGCACCGGCCGGGAGGGACGCCGGCCGCGGGACGAGGCCGTACAATCGCAGCATGGAGTCCGAGCCCGGGGCCAGGCCACGAGGGTGAGCACGAGATGTGACAATCCCATGTGTTCCTGCGACCCGTGCACCTGCACCAACTGCTCCTGTGGCGTGGCGAGGCTCGGCGAGCTCGAGCGCCGGGTGATGGACATTCTGTGGGAGCGGGGCGGCGGTGAGCTGTCGGGTCGAGCCGTGGCCGATGCCCTGTCCGGGCACGCCTACACGACGGTGGCGACGGTCCTCGACCGGTTGGTCCACAAGGGCCTGGTCCGCCGCCGGATGGACGGCCGCTCCATCCGGTTCTCCGCCGTCGGGTCCGGTGGCGCCCACACGGCCGTTCTCATGCGTGAGGCGCTGGCTGCCGGGAATGATCCGGATGCAGCGCTCGCCCGCTTCGCCGAGATCCTCTCGCCCGAGGAGGCGGCGGTCCTGCGTCATTCGCTCGGATGAGCGGTGCGGCGACCCGCGCTCGGGATCGGTAGCCCGTTGGCCGAGCCGGCGTCGACCTGGAGCCCCGGTTCAGGTCATCAGGATCAGCAGGAACGCCATGCCGATGCACATGGCCACGTGACTGGCATCGACCAGCCAGGGGGTCGCCACGAGCTCCTCGAGAGCGACCGTCGGGGGCGTGCCGTCGTCCGCATGGGTGTGCAGGCCCGGTCCCGGGCTCCCGACCATGGCGTAGGCGGGCGCGTGGGTCCCGAAATGGGAAGCACCCTTGTTGGGTGAGGCCAGCGTGAACACGGCTGACGTCAGGAGTACGAAGGCCAACACGAGGGCCACGCCGGCATCGAGCTTGGGACCGGTCGACGACATGGACATCGAGCCACCCGCCGCCGATGCCCCCATGGGGAACCAGTACATCAGCAGCATGGCGAAGCTCATCACGCCGTGGATCGCCGCATGGGGCAGATGGACGCCGAACCGGAGTAACGACTGGATGCTCGGCACGGCGAACCACACCAGCAACGCGGCAAAGATGAGCTCCCACATCCCGTCGGGACCGAATGCCCATCCGGTCACGAACATTCCGGCCATGGACACGCCCATGAGGGCGTGGGAGATGTCGACGTCCCGCCCGGCCGGTCGGTCGGTCGCCACCGACAGCACGGTCATCACCACGCAGTAGGCGGCGACGCCGAGCATCAGGACGCCGAAGAGGTAGTAGAGCCACGCAGGGGTCGCCGTCACCGGGTCAGACCTCCTCGGTCGAGGGCGGCCGGCCGGCCGCCCTCGGATCGGAGGGGAGCTCCAGATCGATCAATGGCCAGTAGATCAGCGCCAGCAGGATGATCAACGGCCCCGAGTTGGGGTCGGTCGCCCCGCCGGCGAGGATGCCACCGACGTCCTGGACGGCGACCCAGATCAGGGCGAAGACCACGATGGCCAGGACCACCGTGACCTGGGTGACGCGGGGGGGAGGTACACGCCGACGGCGACGACCAGGCACACCACGGCCAAGAGCACCGCCACCGTCGTCCCCTGGTGGAGGAAGAGCGACTCCGTGGCCCGATCCATCCGGGCGAGCCACCCCGGCTCCCCCCGGTCGAGGCCGGCGACCAGGTCGTGGAGGCTCCGCGGAGAGCGTCCGGCACCGACCACCGACAGCACGGCCAAGATGCCCCAGAGGACTGCCCACATGGCCTTCGCCGTCGTCACCCCGACGGTGCGGGCGGCGACGAATGGTCGGTCCGATCCTTCACTCGGCCACAGCAGGACGGCGAGCACGGCATAGAAGAGGACACCACCCGGGCCCCCGCCGAGCGGAGTGGCACCACCCCGGAAGATCAGCCCCGCACCTTCACCGAACTACCAGACGCCGGCGGCCCAGGCGATCGAGAGCGCGAGTGCCGGTTTGCACGTGCGTCGTCCGATGATCCCGAAGGCGATGACGAACTGGATGCCGGCGAAGACGGAGTCGGCCAGCACCGGTTGGTGGTAGCCGTTCGAGGCGTTCCAGGTGATGGTGTGGGAGACCCAGCCCGGGTTCCCTCCGGCGACCCCGGCGAACATCCCGCTCAGTCCGCCGGATCCCCGGGCGAACATGGACGGCTGCAGCTGCAGCACGGCATCCAGCAGCCACACGGTGGCGAGGAGCAGCCGGAATGTCCGCTGGAGGTCCCGCGGACGCCCGTGGTTGGTCCCCGATCGCCTCGACCACGAGGTCGTCGATGGTGCGGCGCTGTGGTCCACGTCAGTGGTCGGCATCCACCACCCTTCCCTCTCCGTCGTGCCCGACGACCATTACTACCAGTGGTAGTAGTACGGCACAACCGGCCCGGCCGGATCGCCACGAACCGGGATCGGAGAGGCCGTCACCCCGGTCTCCTGTGCTGACGGCCGATCCATGGGCCGCCCGCCAACGGGGTGTGGGTGATGTCGTCTGCCTTCAGTCGGGGCGGCGGCACCGACCGGTGATCACGTCGGCCCCATGGCGGGTTGGGGGTCCCCGCCCATCATCTTGAGCATCATGGACCCGCCGGTCCGGAAGAAGCGCCAGATGAGCACGGCAGCCACCACGAGGAAGGCGATGTTGAGATACGTGGTGTAGTTCCAGCTGATCGAGGGGTTGAGCACCTTGGCGTTCCTCGTGGTCGGAACGAGCCCGGCGGCACCGAACAGCAGCTCGACGGCGTAGCCGGCGGCGACCATGGCGACGTAGAAGGTGGCCAGGACGAACAACGCCATCGCCCTCCCGTAGTACTTCCGGTAGATGACCAGGATGGGCAGGATGATGAGGTCGGCGAAGATGAAGGCGATCACCCCGCCGAAGCTGATTCCCCCGTTCCAGAGCACGGCCGCCAGCGGGACGTTGCCGATCGAGCAGACGAAGGCGAAGACGGAGATGACCGGTCCGAGCAGCGGCCCCCAGACCTTGGCCAGCAGCGGGTGACCGGTGAAGAAGAGGTGCTGCCAGAAGCTGTCGGGAACCCACGCACCCAGGGCGCCGGCGATGAGCAGGCCCACCACCACATCACGGATCACCGCCGCCCACTCCATCACGAAGACGTGGGAGACAGAGGTGAAACCCTCGGCCGACGAGAGCCGGGACCACAGACTGCCCTGGGCCCTCACGCTCATGTCCATCGCCGCGTGGCCCTCCATCGAGCCGGCGATCCCGCGATCGGCCTGTCGCCTGGCATCGGTGACGAGCTTGCTGCGGAGGAACACTCGGAAGAGCACGGCAACGACGATGATCATGATCGGTCCACCGACGAACTCGGCCACGGTGAACTGCCAACCGAGCAGCAGGGCCATGATGATCCCGAGCTCGATGACCAGGTTCGTCGAGGCGATCTCGAACGCCATGACGGCGGTGAAGTCGGCACCCTTGCGGAAGAGCCCCCGGGCCAGTGCGACCGCCGCGTAGGAGCAGGAGGAACTGGCCATTCCGAGACCGGTGGCACGAGCGAGCGTTGCCACCGAGTGATTCCCCAACAGCCGCTCGACCGTCCCCCGGTGGACCAGCGCCTGGACCACCGCCGACAGGGAGAACCCCAAGATGAGCGACCACAGGATCTGCCAGGTCATACCGCCGGCGACCGCCAGCGCATGTCCGACGGCATCGACGAGTCTCATCGGGGCGGCTCCGGTTCGACGGCATCAGGGGCCCGGCCGGTCCTGGCCCGGTCGGACGACACCCGCGGCATCCTGACCCCGAGCATATGGTCGGGAGTCCCCCGCCCGTCTCCTCGGGGAGCAGCACTACGGTGGCCGAGACGTGGCGGGGCCCGAGCGCCCGAGGTCTTCGGGACCGTTCATGTCCGGGTGCGACCGATCGACCATGATGGGCGCATGGGAACCGAAGGCAGCAAGCCCCGCAAGAAGCGACGCCGGATGCAAAAGGTCCCGAAGTACGAGGAACCCAACCGGGCCGAGGGGTTCACGGGTGGGTCCTTCGGCCGCTCCGGGCACAGTTCGGACGGTCACCACAACCGGAAGCCCGGGCGCGCCGGCGCCTTCGTGCTGAGAGTGCTGGGTCAACGGCCCAAGGGCTAGCGATGCTGCGCCCACATTGCCGGGGAGGTGCGCCGACCCCGCTCCGTCCGGGGCCCCGTCACCCCCGGCCGCACCCCATTCCACCTGGGAGATGACCTCCTTTTGGAAATTCCAGGAAGATTCGGGTTTGGGGTCCGACCGGACGGGTAGGTGTGATGGCGTCGGGTCCGTAGAGCGAGTATCCGCCGGCTCGCTCCGGGCCCGGTGTCTTGTGACGTCGTCCAGGGGTCCGGCCCGCCGGGCCCCTGGCCGGCGTCCGGCGGTATCGGATGAACGGCAGCTGAACCGGAGCGAACCGCGTCCCTGGCTACTCGGCCGCCTCGGCCAGCGCCTCGGCGAGTGTCGGGTGGACGAGCATCGACTCGATGATGTCCGCCACCTTCAGCCGGCCGGTCACGGCCACCGCCAGCACCGAGATGAGCTCCGAGGCGTTCCTGCCGACGATCGATCCTCCGAGGATGATGCCGGTGGACGGATCGGTCACGATCTTGACGAAGCCGCGCGAGTCGTTGTCGATGAGGGCCCGGGCGCTGGCGGCGAAGGGCACCTTGGTGACCCGGATCTTCCTCCCCTCGGCGAAGGCGTCCGCCTCGGCCAGGCCCACGTCGGCTATCTCGGGCTCGGTGAAGATGGCCGACGGGGCGCTGTCGTAGTTGGGGTGTCGATGGGAGGCCGTGTGGCCGACGACCACGTACTCGGCCACCTGGCGTCCCTGCATCCAGGCCACGGACGAGAGCGGGAGCTTCCCCGAGAGGTCGCCGGCGGCGAAGATGTGCGGCACGGAGGTCTGGCAGTGGCGGTTGATCGGCACATAGCCGCCCACGCCCACCTCGACGCGGGCGTTCTCGAGGCCCAGCCCCTCGGAGTTGGGGATCGAGCCGATGGCCAGCAGGGCATGTGACCCCGCCACCCTCCGGCCGTCGTCGCACGAGACGAGGACCCCCTCCGCCGTCCTCACCGCCGCCGTCGCCCTGGCCCCCTTCAACAGGTGCACGCCCCGGTCGGTGAAGTCCGCCTCCAGCACGGCGGCGACCTCAGGGTCCTTCTGGGGCAGGACCTGTTGGCGGCTGACGATCAGGGTCACCTCGGATCCCAGGGACGAGAAGAGGTGGACGAACTCGACGCCGGTCACCCCCGAACCGATGACCACGACGTGGCCGGGAAGGACCGGGGGCGGGTAGGCGTCGCGAGTCGAGAGGATCCGGTCGCCATCGAGGGCCGCCCAGGCCGGTATCCGTGGGCGGCTCCCGGTGCTGAGGAGGATGGCGTCGGCCTCGAACGTCCGCTCGCCGGCGCTGGTGTCGGCCACCACGGTGTGGGCGTCGACCAGACGGGCCGTGCCATGGACCAACTGGACACCCTGACCGAGCAGGATCTTCTCGTTGGTCTGCTCGAGGTGGCCGACGATGCTGGCGATGCGGTGGCGCAGCTGTTCGAGCCCGATCTCACCCTGGGCGCCGACCACGCCCATGCCCTCGATGCGCCGGAGCGTGGCCATGGCGCCGCCGGTGGCGATCATCGCCTTGGAGGGGATGCAGTCCCACAGGTTGGCGGCGCCGCCCACGATGTCGCGCTCGATGAGCGTGACCTCCACGCCGAGCATGGCGGCATGGGTCGCGGCCTGGTTGCCGGCCGGCCCGCCCCCGATGATCACGAAACGCATGGCCACAGCGTACGGCCAGCGGCCACGCTCCCGGTTCTGGCCGGGGGCGGTGTCGTCGCCCCGGGCTCGCTCAGATCGGGAGGCCCGCCTTGGTGGCCTCGGGCACCTCGACCAGACGTCCGGTGGTGACGTCGTAGATGTAGCCGTAGATGGGGATCGAGCCGGGCACCAGCGGGTGGTTACGGATCCGGGCCACGTCCTCGGCCACACTGCGCTCGTTGTCGCTGATGGTCAGCCAGTCCACGTAGTTGGCCTCGGCGGAGCCCGGGCCGGTGCCGACGTCGTGGAACCCGTCGGCACCGAGCTCGGCGGTCTCGAGGCTGTTGGCCAGGAGGCCCCGGATGACGTCGTCGGTGAAGAACTCCATGCCGCAGTTGGAGTGGTGGATGACGAACCACTCACGGGTGCCGAGGAGCTTGTAGGAGATGACGAGCGATCGGATGGCATCGTCGCTGGCCCGGCCACCGGCGTTGCGGATGACATGGGCGTCGCCCTCGCTGAGCCCGGCGTACTTGGCCGGGTCGAGCCTGGCGTCCATGCAGGTGAGAATGGCGAACCGCCGTGCCGGCGGAAGAGCCAGGTCGCCCTTGGACCCGAACGACGCTGCGTACTGCTCGTTGGCCTCGAGGACCTCGTCACGGACGGACATGTCGCACCTCACTTTGTGGTCGGGTTGGGTTCGGCTCAGCTGGTGCCGTCCACCGGCACTAGTAAAGCTAGAGAGATACTAGACAATGAGGACGGGCGGCCGATCGCGCCGGTGTCCGCCGGGTCCGGGGGTGTCGGTCGGGGCGGGGTACCGGGCGCGATGGTTGTGCGGTGGCGTCGCCTTACCGTCACCGACCGGACGGTGACCGTGCCGATGGGTGGGCGCAGCCGGCCCACGGGGGCGGCCCGCCTCGGGCGTCCGTGTCGCGGTGCGGCGAGGTCAGACCTCCGCCACCGACTGGAGGCGCTCGGTCGCCTCGAGGTACTCCTCGACCATCGAGAAGACGACGTCCTTGGCCTTCCGCACGGTCGTGGCGCGGCCGATGACCTGGCCGCAGGGGTTGAAGTTCACGTCACGAGCCTGCTCCGGGTAGCGGTGTCCGCGCGACACCGCCTCGATGGCCACCATCATCTGGAGGGGCATGGGCAGCGGATCGGGTGTGTCCTCCGACTCCCACGCCTCGGTCCAGTCGTTCTTGAGCATCCGGCACGGCTTTCCGGTGAACGAGCGCGACCGCACGGTGTCGCGGCTCGAGGCGGCCAGATAGGTCTCCATCTGCTTGGGGGGGATGTCGGCCTCCTCCACGGTCAGCCACAGCGTCCCCGACCACACCCCCTGGGCCCCGAGGGCGAGGGCGGCGGCCATCTGGCGCCCACTGCCCACGCCACCGGCGGCCAGGACGGGGATCGGGGCCACGGCGTCGATGACTTCGGGCCACAGGACGATGCTCCCCACGTCGCCGGTGTGACCGCCACCCTCGGACCCCTGGCAGATGACGAAGTCGAGCCCCGCGGCCTTGTGGTTGAGGGCGTGCTTGACCGAGCCGGCCAGGGCCCCGATCATCAGGCCGGCACCTTGGACCTTCTCCACCACGTCCGGCGGGGGAGTGCCCAGTGCGTTGGCGATCAGCTTGACGTTGGGATGCCGCAGCGCCACCTCGATGAGCCCGGCGGCATGGGCCGCCGTCCAACCGATCATCCCGTTGGAGGTGCGCTCGTCCTCGGGGATCTCCGGCACGTGGTGGTCGGCGAGGATCTTGAGGGCGAACTCCTTGTGCTCGGCCGGGACGAGGCCGCGGATCTGGGCCTCGAGCTTGTCGGGGTCCATCTCGTCCATGCCCTCGTACTTGGCCGGGATCACGATGTCGACGCCGTAGGGGCGGTCACCGACGTGCTCGTCGATCCAGGTGAGCTCCACCTCCAGCTGTTCGGGGGTGAAGGCGATGGCACCGAGGACGCCGATGCCGCCGGCATTGGACACGGCGGCCACCACGTCACGGCAGTGGGTGAAGGCGAAGATGGGGAACTCGATGCCGAGCTTCCGGCGGATCTCAGTGTTCATGGTGCGGCTCCTTGGTCGGATGGCGGGTGGGGATCTCTGGGGTCGGCGGTTCGTCCGTCAGCTCCCCGGACTCGGTCGGCCCGGCGGCCACCGGGGACCCGGGTAGCCCGAGGAGGGCGGCGAGCCCGCGGACGGCCAGCTCGTCGGTCACCACCCCGGGCTCGAGGCGGCGCTGCATGGCCAGCCCGGTGAGGAGCGACTTGACCAGCACGGCCGACTCCTCGGGAGCGGCCACCGGCCGGGCGCCGACCGATGTCGCCCAGCCGGCCAGCTGGCGGGCGCTGTAGCGGCGGGCCTCGGCGTTGCGGACTCGGACGACGTCGGCCACCTCGGGGTCCCGGGCGGCCCGCAGCCAGAGCTCGTGTTCGAGGAGCGACCACCGGCCGGACCGGTCGTCGGACGTGTCGACCAGGTTGTCCCAGACGGCGCCCAGCTGGCCCGACGGTGAGTCGGTCATCGCCACCTCGGCCAGCACCAGGGTGAGCACCGAGTCCTTCCAGGAGTCGAGCAGGGCCAGCAGCAGGCCCTGCTTGCTCCCGAAGTGGGCGTACACCGCGCCCGAGGTGCGGCCGGCCGCCTCGGCCACGGCGTCCACGGACACGGCATCGATGCCCTGCTCGGCGAAGAGGTCGGCGGCCGCGGCCAACAGGAGGGCCCTGGTCTCCGCCTTGCGTTCCTCTTGGGTCTGGGACACGATCCCCCCGGTGGCCGTCCGTCCGTGCTGCGCTCGGGGCCACGATAGATATATCGGAAGCGTTATGCAAAAAGCCACCCCGGGAGCGGGTGATGTCGGCCCGGCCCGGACGTAGAGTGGCAATCGACGCCGATCTGGTGAGGAGCACGATGCCGTCCATGAAGACCGAGGTGCGTGACAGGCTGTACATCGACGGGGCGTGGGTGGCCCCTTCGGGGACCGGATCGATCGACGTGATCGACGCCACGTCCGAGGAGGTGGTGGGGACCATCCCCGAGGGGACCGTCGAGGACATCGACCGCGCCGTGGCTGCCGCCCGGCAGGCCTTCCCCGAGTGGAGCGCCCTGCCGGTGGCCCAACGGACCGCCCTCCTGACCAAGGTCAGCGAGGCACTGGACGCCCGCAAGGAGTCGTTGGCCGATCTCATCACCCACGAGGTGGGTATGCCGCGGTTGCTCTCCCAGCTGGTCCAGGTGGGTCTGCCCACGGGCTCGTTCGCATCGATGGCCCAGGTGGCGGCCGACTTCCCCTGGGAGCAGACGGTGGGCAACTCGCTGATCGTCCGGGAGCCGATCGGCGTCGTCGGGGCCATCACGCCGTGGAACTACCCGCTCCACCAGATCGCCGCCAAGGTGGCGCCGGCCCTGGCCGCCGGCTGCACCGTGGTGCTCAAGCCCAGCGAGGTGGCTCCTCTCAACGCCTTCGTGCTGGCCGACATCTTCGACGAGGTCGGTCTGCCCGCCGGTGTCTTCAACCTGGTGTCGGGAGTCGGTCCCGTGGTGGGCGAAGCACTGGCCACCCACCACGACGTCGACATGATCTCCTTCACCGGCTCGACCCGCGCCGGCCGCCGGGTTGCCGAGGTCGCCTCGGCCACGGTCAAGCGCGTGGCGCTCGAGTTGGGCGGCAAGTCGGCCAACGTGATCCTCGGCGACGCGGACCTGGACAAGGCGGTGCCCGACGGGGTGGGGAAGTGCTACTTCAACTCCGGCCAGACCTGTAGCGCACTCACCCGGATGCTCGTGCCCCGCGACCGTCTGGGCGAGGTCGAGGAGCTGGCGACGGCCGCCGCCGAGAGCTGGACGCCCGGTGATCCCTTCGAGGGGTCGACGCGTCTCGGCCCCCTGGTGTCGGCGGCCCAACGGGACCGGGTGCGGAACTACATCGAGAAGGGCGTGGGGGAGGGTGCGACCCTCCTGACCGGTGGCGCCGAGGCCCCCGAGGGGCTCGATCACGGGTTCTTCGTGAAGCCGACCGTCTTCTCGTCGGTCACCCGCGACATGAGCATCGCCCGGGAGGAGATCTTCGGTCCCGTGCTCGTGATCATCCCCTACGACTCGGAGGACGAGGCCGTGGAGATCGCCAACGACACCGACTACGGGCTGGCCGGAGGCGTCTGGTCCGCCGATGCCGACAAGGCGAAGCGAGTCGCCCGGCGCATGAGGACCGGCCAGGTGGAGGTGAACGGGGGTGGGTTCAACCCGATGGCGCCGTTCGGCGGCTACAAGCAGTCGGGCAACGGCCGGGAGTTCGGTGCCTTCGGTCTGGAGGAGTACCTCGAGGTCAAATCCCTGCAGCTCTGATTGCCCCGATTGCCCCGCACGCCTCGGGCTGGTCCGGTCGGGCCCCCGCACCGGGGCCGCCATTGACTGTGGCAGCCGCCTCTCCGGCGCCGGCCCGAGCGCTCAGAACCCGAATTGGTCCTCGGTCAGCCCCATGTAGATCCGGGCCGCGTCGGTGTAGGTCTTCTCACCGATGAACACGTGCTGCGTCCCGGTGTACATGTCGCGGAACGCCCGTTCCATCCGGCTCCCCTCCCGGATGGCGGCGGTGCCGGCGGCCAGATGGGCCCACTGGACGATCTCACGCGAGCACTCGGTGGCGTAGGTGGCGGCGACCCGCATGTCGGCCCGCATGGTCGGCGTGAGTGGCCGACCGTCGACGACGGCCTGCTCGATGTCCCCGAACGTGTCCAGCACCAGTAGTCGGGCCGCTCTCCACATCGCCGTGTGGTGCGAGAGGTTGCGCTGGAAGGTCGCCCGGTGGGCCAGGGAGGAGTCGTCGCCCATCCGCACCTTGGTGGCCGCCAGCTCGGTGACGTCGTCGAGCATGCTCTTGGCGACGCCGAGCGCCCAGGAGGCGTGACCGGCGGCGGTGATCGGGATGAGGCCCATGCGGAAGGCGGCGGAGCGACCGCGTTCCGGGCTGCGGGTGAACAGTTCGAAGGTCCGGTACCGGGGGACGAACAGATCGGTCACCTGGTAGTCGTACGAACCGGTTCCCTTCAGGCCCTGGACGTGCCACCCGTCGGTGAAGACGATCTGCTCGCGGGGGATGACGGCCACCAGCAGGGCCGGGATACCGGCGTCGTCGACGGAGATCTCTCCATCGACGGTGGGGATGAATCCGGCCGCCACGTACTCGGCGTGGCCGGTCCCCGAGCCGAAATTCCACGCCCCCGACAGCCGGTACCCGTCCTCCACCGTCTCGCCGGCCCCGTTCGGGAAGAACTGTCCGCCGACCGTCACCCGGTTGTCGTGGGAGGTGAACACCTCGTCGAACCCGGCGGCCGGTAGGTAGGCGGCGCAGGCCGCGGCCGAGGGAAGGTTGGCGATCCCGATCCATCCGAGGGAGCCGTCCTGCCAGGCGAGTTCGATCCACGCCTCGATCATCTCGGAAAAGCTGGGCTCGCTCCCTCCGGCGTCGATCGGGTTGCACCACTGCATGAGTCCGCTGGCCCACAGCGCTTCGACGGTCCGCTCGTTGAGGGTTCGCTGGCGCTCGGAGTCCGCCGACTCCTCGGCCACCAGCGGTCGCAGGGCGCGGGCCGCTCCCGCTCCTTCCACGGTCGCTTGGCTGGTCACGGGGTGGGCTCCTCGGTCGTTGTCGTGGTGGGCGGGAAGTCGGTCACATGCCGAGCTGGTCGAGCAGGCCGACCCGCATGCCGGCGGTGAAGCCGCCGTCCACCACGAGGGCATGCCCGGTGATGAACGAGGCGTCGTCCGATGCCAGGAACGAGGCGGCGGCGGCGATCTCGTCCGGTCGGCCGAACCGGCCGAGCACGTGCCGTTCCCGCATGGTGTCGCGGTAGAGCTCCATACCCTCGGCGTCGATGATCGCCCCGAGCATCGGGGTGTCGATCCCACCGGGGCAGATGCAGTTCACGCGGATGCCCCGGCGGCCGTAGTCGATGGCCATGCTCTTGGTCAGGGTGACCACGCCGCCCTTCGACGCGTTGTAGGCGGTGCCCCCCTCGGTGCCCTCGAGGCCCTCGATGCTGGCGAGATTGATGATCGACCCACGACCTTTGGCCAGCATGTGGATGGCGCTGTGCTTGTCGACGAAGAACGTCCCTTTGAGGTTGATGTCGATGATCCGGTCCCACTCGTCGGCCTCGAGGAGATGGACGGGGCCCCCGCCGGCCACTCCGGCCGCGTTGACCACGACGTCGAGGCCACCGTGGTCACCGACGACCGAGGCGAACGCTGCCTCCACCGCTGGCTCGTCGCGCACGTCGACCAGATGATCGACATCGCCGGCGACGTCGAGGGTGACCACGGTCGCCCCGTCCGACGCCAGGCGCTCCGTGCATGCGGCACCGATGCCTGATGCCGCGCCGGTCACCACGGCGATGGCTCCGTCGAGTCGTCCCACAGCGTCCCCCTCCTCGGCTTCCCCTGCCGTCCGGATCCCGGACCCGATTGAACGTAGGGGGCGCCGGACCCGCCGGTCAAGGTCGGCGCGCCCGGCGCCGGCGGTCAGGACGAACGGCCCGAACCGCTCAGGTCGGCAGGCCGGTGATCATGTGGTGGCTGACGTCGCCGACCAACTCGACGAGGTAGCGCCGCTCGGTGAACTCCCACCGGTCGTCCCGGCGGGTGAAGCGGTCGTGGTACCGCCCGGCCAGGATCGGCTGCAACGGCAGGCCGGGTACCGCTTGGAGCACGGTCCAGTAGGACCGGGCCGAGGCGGTGCCGTCCTCGTCGTCGATGTCCAGGATCAGGTTGGTGGTGACGTGCTTGGTGCCGGGCGTCCCGTCGGGGTACCGCCGCGTGGTGGAGGTGAACAAGGAGACCAGGGCGTCTCGCCCGCTGAGGAGCGACGGGCTGTCGGCGGCGCCGACGGCGGCGCGGCCCAGGAGGTCTCCCACCCCGTCGAAGTCGCCGGCGTCGATGAGCTCGGCGTAGCGGGCGATGAGGTTGCCGATCCGGGTGGCGCTGTCGCTCATGCCAGCGTGAGGTCGGCGTCGTCCCAGTAGGCGTAGACCGAACTGATGAGACCGTCGTCACGGAAGGTGAAGACCTCGATGCCGTCGATGGTCATGGTGGACCCACCGGTCTCGACCTCGATCTGGAAGTCGATGGCCACGTTGGACGCGCAGGTGTGGACGGCCTTGGCCCGGAACGTCCACGAGTCGCTGGCGGCGATGCTCCCCTCGAAGAAGGCGGCGATGGCGGCACGCCCGGTGTTGGCCGGATTGGACGCCGGGTCGGCCTGGATTCCGTCAGGGGTGAACAGTTCGGCGATCTGTTCGGGGTCACGCGCATTCACCGCGGCGACGTAGCCGGCGATGCACTGCCGGAGCTCCTCGGGGCTCTTCATCCTCGCCCTCCTTCGCCGATCCGGCCGTGCCGGGCCCGGGCGCCGCCCGGAGGCCGCATCACGCGCCCACCGCGTGGACCCCGCCGTCGACGTGGAGCAGCTCGCCGGTGGTCATGGGCAGCAGGTCGCTGAACAGGGCCACGCAGGCCCGGGCCACGACGTCGGTATCGAGCACGTCCCATCCGAGCGGTGCCTTCTCGGCCCACGTGTCCTCGAAGGAGTGGAACCCCGGGATGGACTTGGCCGCCATGGTCTTGACCGGTCCGGCGGCCACGAGGTTGACCCGGATCCGCTCGGGACCGAGGTCCCGGGCCAGGTAGCGCGACAGGGACTCGAGCGCCGCTTTGGACACCCCCATCCACGCGTAGGCCGGCCACGCCACGGTGGCGTCGAAGTCGAGCCCCACCACCGAGGCACCGGGTCCACCGGGGGCGCCGGCTGCCGCGAGCAGGGGACGGAACGCCTCCACCAGGGCCTTCAGCGAATAGGCCGACACGTGGAGGGCCACCTGCACCTGCTCCCAGTCGGCCTGGAACATGTCCCCTCCGAGGCACTCGGGCGGGGCGTAGCCGATGGCGTGGAGCATCCCGTCCATCCGGTCCCAGCGGGAGGAGAGGCTGGCCGCGGCGGATGCCAGCTGCTCGGGCTCGGTGACGTCGATCTCCAGGACCTCCGCCTCCTCCGGCAGCTTGCGGGCGGTACGCCTGGTCAGGGACAACCCGCGCCCGGCCCCGCTCAGCACGACCTCTGCCCCCTCGCGCTGCGCCAGGCGGGCGACGGCGAAAGCCAGCGACGCGTCGGTGAGCACCCCGGTGACGAGGATGCGCTTGCCGTCGAGGAGTCCCATGCGAGCGTCAGGTTATCGTGATCACTTCCTCCGGCCAGTTGGCCGTGTGGATTCGGCCAAGTTGGCCGTGTGGATTCGGCCAAGTTGGCCGTGTGGAAGGGTGTGACGATGCGCATCGGGATCCTGGGAGGCACCGGACCCGCCGGCCGCGGCCTGGCCGTGCGGCTGGCCGCGGCGGGCGAGCAGGTGGTCATCGGCTCGAGGGACGCCGCCCGGGCCGAGGCGATCGCCACCGAGCTCGTCGGGAGCTGGGCCGACCGCGGCCTGGCCGTCTCCGGCCTCGGGAACGAGGACGTCGCCGCCTGCGACCTGGTCGTGGTGGCGACGCCGTGGGACAGCGCCGTGCCAACGGTTCGGCCGCTGGCCGGCAGGCTGGAGGGCAAGGTGGTGGTGTCGATGGCCAACGCCCTGGTGAAGCAGGGGCGCGAGTTCCTCGCCCTGGTGCCACCGCGAGGGTCGGTCGCCGCGTCGATCCAGGCGGCACTACCCCGGTCCCTCGTGTCCGCCTCGTTCCACCACCTGCCGGCGTCCGAGATGGAGAAGCTCGACGCCCCGATCGGTGCGGATGTGCTCGTCTGCTCGGACCACGCCGAGGCGACCTCGGCCACGGTGGCTCTGGTCGACTGCATCGACGGTCTGCGCGCCGTCGATGCCGGCAGTCTCGACCAGGCGGCGGCCATCGAAGCGTTCACCGCTGTGCTCATCACGGTCAACATCCGTCACCGGGTCCATTCGGCGCTCAAGTTGGCCGGCTATGACGACCACTGACACGATGCCGTCCGAAAAGCGGGTTAACTGACGTCGTGCGCGGGGACACGGTGAGTGGGGACACGGTGAGCGGGGACACGGTGAGCGGGATCACGGCGAGCGGGATCACGGCGGAAGGGGACCGGTGATCCGGCTCTTCGACACGGCGCGTGGCACCGTGGTGCCCCTGGAGCCGGGGCCACTCGTCACCCTCTACTCCTGCGGGATCACCCCGTACGACTCGGCCCACCTCGGGCACGCCCAGGTGTACCTGACCTTCGACGTGCTGCAGAGGCGCCTGCGTGACCTCGGGCACGAGACCCGATGCGTCCGCAACGTGACCGACGTCGACGACGACATCCTCCGCAAGGCCCGTGAGCTCGGTGTCCACTACCTCGACCTGGCCGCCGAGGAGATCAGCCGGTTCGACGCCGACATGGCGGCCCTCGGACTGATCCCCGCCTGGTCCGAGCCCCGTGCCACCTCGGCCATCTCGGAGATCCTCACCCTGGTGGGATCGGTGCTCGATTCGGGCCACGCCTATCAGTCGGGTGGAGCCGTCTACTTCGACGTCACGACGTTCGAGCGGTTCGGAGCGGTGAGCCACTTCGACCGGTCCACCATGCTGGCCATGGCGGCGGAGCACGGCGGCAATCCCGGTGACCCGAACAAGCGCCACCCCCTGGACTTCGTCCTCTGGCAGCCGTCGCTGCCGGACGAACCCTCCTGGGAATCCCGGTGGGGCCCCGGCCGGCCCGGGTGGCACATCGAGTGCTCGGCGCTGGCCCTGCGCGAGCTCGGGGAGACGGTCGACGTCCACGGCGGCGGACGTGACCTGGTCTTCCCCCACCACGAGTGCGAGACCGCCCAGTCGGAATCGGTGACAGGACGCCCCTTCGTCCGCCACTGGCTGCACGTCGGGCTGGTGGGCCTCGACGGCACGAAGATGTCCAAGTCGTTGGGCAACCTGGTCTTCGTGGCCGACCTCTTGAAGGACTGGGAGCCGGCCGCCGTCCGGGTGGCACTGCTCGACCACCACTACCGACCGGACTGGGAGTGGACCACCGAGGACATGCCGAGGGCGGCACGCCGGCTGGAGCGGTGGCGCACCGCCCACTCGGCCGACCCGGGTGCTGCGCCCGGTTCACGTGCGGACGACCCCGGCCTGCTCGCCGTCCGCTCGTTCCTCGACGACGACCTCGACACCCCCGGGGCCCTGGCGGCCCTGGACGACCTGGCGTCGACCGGCGGCCCGGTGGTCCGGGGTGCCGATCTGCTGGGCGTTACCCTGTAGTCCGACCGGCGCCCCGACGGGCGGCGGTCATCCGGGCCCGGTTCGCCGGCCGACCCACCGCGCAGCACCAGACCGAGAAAGGCAGACCCATGGCACCCGTCAGCGTTCGGCTTCCCGATGGCTCGACCAAGGAGTTCGAACAAGGTACGACGGCCCGCCAGTTCGCCGAGTCGATCGGGCCCCGCTTGGCCAAGGCGGCGGTCGCCGCCTCCTTCGACGGGACCTTGGTCGACCTCGACTCACCCCTGCCCGATGGGGCGGAGGTCAGCGTGATCACGTCGGATTCCGAGCCCGGCCGGGACGTGCTCCGGCACTCCACCGCCCACGTGCTCGCCCAGGCCGTGTTGCGCCTGTGGCCCGGTGCCCACTTCGCCATCGGCCCGGTGATCGAGGACGGCTTCTACTACGACTTCGAGCTCCCCGGTGGGGCCCACTTCAGTGACGAGGACCTCGAGGCGATCGAGGCCGCCATGCGCCAGATCATGGCCGAGGACCAGCCGTTCATCCGGCACGAGCACACGATCGAGGAGGGCCTGTCCCTCTTCGCCGACCAACCGTTCAAACAGGAGATCATCCAGGCGGTCGAGGCCGGCCACGACGAGGTGGACGCCACCGGTGGGACCGGCGCCGGGGCCCAGGTCTCCACCTACTGGAACTCCAACGCCTTCACCGACCTGTGCCGTGGGCCCCACGTCCCCTCGACGTCGCGTCTCGGCCATTTCGCCCTGATGCGGGTGGCCGGGGCCTACTGGCGCGGCGACGAGCACCGCCAGCAGCTGCAGCGCATCTACGGCACCGCCTGGGAGTCGGACAAGGCGCTGGCCGAGCACCTGCACCGCCTGGTCGAGGCCGAACGGAGGGACCATCGCAAGCTCGGTGCCGAGTTGGACCTGTTCTCCTTCCCCGAGGAGATCGGCTCGGGGCTTCCGGTCTTCCATCCGAAGGGGGGCACGGTCCGTCGCCTGATGGAGGACTACTCGCGCACCCGCCACGAGGCGGCCGGGTACGAATTCGTCTATACGCCCCACATCACCAAAGCCGAGCTGTTCGAGACCTCGGGCCACCTCGTCTGGTTCGCCGAGGGGATGTACCCACCCATGGAGCTCGACGGTGGCCAGGAGTACTACCTCAAACCGATGAACTGCCCGTTCCACATCCTCATCTACAAGAGCAGGCAGCGCTCCTACCGCGAGCTCCCGCTCCGGCTGTTCGAATTCGGCACCGTCTACCGCTACGAGAAGTCCGGGGTGGTCCACGGCCTCACCCGGGCCCGGGGTTTCACCCAGGACGACGCCCATATCTTCTGCAGTCGGGACCAGATGGCCGACGAGCTCCACGCCACGTTGACCTTCGTGCTCTCGCTGTTGCGCGACTACGGACTCCAGGAGTTCTACCTCGAGCTCTCCACCCGACCCGAGGACAAGGCCCTGGGCACCGAGGAGGAGTGGGCCGAGGCCACCGAGACCCTGCGGTCGACCGCCCTGGCCATGGACCTCGACCTGGTCCTCGACGAGGGCGGTGGTGCCTTCTACGGACCCAAGATCTCGGTGCAGGCCAAGGACGCCATCGGCCGGACCCACCAGATCTCCACCATCCAGCTCGACTTCATGCTCCCGCAGCGGTTCGACATGGAGTACATCGGTGCCGACAACGGGCGGCACCGGCCGATCATGATCCACCGGGCGCTGTTCGGCTCGGTCGAGCGGTTCTTCGCCATCCTGCTCGAGCACTACGCCGGCGCCCTGCCGACCTGGCTGTCACCCGAGCAGGTGCGGGTGCTCGGGGTGAGGGGCGACCACGAGGCGTACGCCCACAAGGTGGCCGACCGCCTGCGAGCGGTGGGTGCCCGGGTGAGTGTCGAACCGGCCGACGAGCCCCTCGGTGCCCGCATCCGCCGGGCCAAGCTCCTCAAGCTGCCGTACATTCTGGTCGTCGGCGACGACGACGTCCACGCCGGGACGGTGGGCGTCAATCGACGCGGGAGCGACCATCCCGACCGCGGTGTCGACCTGACCGACTTCACCGGCGAGCTGGAGCTCGAGATCGCTCAGCGGCGTCTCCCCGAGGCCCAGTGAGCCTCGAGCACCTCTGGGCCGGTTGGCGCGGCGAGTACGTGAGGTCGGTCGGCACGACCGAGGGGGTCGACGAGGAGGACCGGCCGGCGGCGGCCGGCGGCGACCCCTGTGTCTTCTGCCGGATCGCGGCGAGCGGGCCGCCGTCGGCTGACAACGGCGTGGTGTGGGTGGGATCGCACACCTTCGTCGTCCTCAACGCCTTTCCCTATTCGAGCGGCCACCTCATGGCGCTTCCCATCCGGCACCTCGACTCACTGGAGCAGCTGACGGATCAGGAATCGTCCGAGCTCTGGGCGGCCGTCCGGGCGGGAGTCGTCGCCCTCGGCGGGGCCTACGCACCCGAGGGTGTCAACCTCGGGGCCAACCTGGGCGAGGCCGCCGGTGCCGGCATCCCCCGGCATCTCCACCTGCACGCCGTCCCCCGTTGGGTGGGTGACACCAACTTCATGACCTCCGTGGGCGGGACGAGGGTGCTGCCCGAGACGTTGGCCGTCAGCTGGCAACGTGTCGTGGCCGCCTGGCCCGACGGAGGCTGAGCGGACCGGCCCCCGGCCCGGGTGGGCGGAATCGAACCGGTACCGGGGGCGTTGTCGTCGTCCGGAGAGCGATGGATGAATCCCTCGAGAGGTGGAGATTGCCATGCAGGTCAAAGAACTCGGTCACCTGGTCCTCTACGTGAGGGACGTCGAACGGTCGGCTGCCTTCTACGGTGACGTGCTCGGGTGGGAGGCCGCCTTCCCGTCCACCCTCGGCATTCCGGCGGCCGCCTTCACCTCCGGTCGCACCCACCACGAGCTGCTCCTCATCGAGGTGGGGGAGGAGGCTGCGCCTCTCCCGAAGGGCCGCCACCTCGGCCTGTACCACTTCGGCCTCAAGGTTGGCGACTCCGACGACGAGCTGCGCGAGGTGGTGGCCCGGCTGCACGAGTCGCACGTGACCGTGGTGGGGGCGAGCGACCACACCGTCACCCACAGCATCTACATCCTCGATCCGGACGGCAACGAGATCGAGCTGTACATCGACGTCCCCGGCGTCGACTGGAAGGCCGACCCCACTCTGATCATGGCCCCCATCAAGCCGCTGGCCCTCTGAGGCCGGCGGTCGCCGGGAGCTAGTCGGTTCTCCCGGCGGTGCTGGCGGTCTCGCCCACGGCCAGGGGGGTGCGTGCCCGCCTCTCGCCCGGACTCCCGGCGGCGCCACCGGACGCCGGCCGATCGCCAGTCGGGGTGCTCGACGGTCGGAACCTGGTGGCTGCGGCCCGATGGTGACCCTGGTCGGCGTGGTCCCGGCGGGAGCGCATCCCTTCGTCGGACCTGATCGCCTCGGCCAGCGCCGGGAGTCCTGAACTCCACACGGCCGCCGGTCGTGGCTGGTCCAGCGGTGCCAGCATGTCCGAGGCACTGAGGCCCGGGGTCGGCACGGTGGCGCCCACCGGGACCGGCCGGCTCATCCCTCGCGCCGCCCTTCCCCTGCGCCAACGCAACCGTTTCCTGTCCTCATCACGGCCCTCCGACCCCCGAGGGCCCGCTGCTCGCACTGCCATCACCCAGGGGGATACCCCGGCGGTGACCCGTCCACACATGGACGCCAGCCGGACCGGCCCGCCCCAACGGCCCCCTGCCCCAACGGCCCCCTGCGCCAACGGCCCCCGCACCCGGGACCGTCAATGGCGGTGGTCCCTCGTGCCCGGACAGTAAGTTCGGGGGCGATGGCCCCATCCGACCACGAGGACGGGCGACCACGGTCGGGGAGTGCCGCGGCGTGGCTGAGCCGGACCCCTACCTCCTGGGTGGCCGGTGCCGCGGTCGTGGCCTGGCTCCTCTCCGCCGGGTACATGATCCGGTTCGGTGCGTCGTGGCACCTCGACCTGCGTGTGTACCGGGAGGCGGGGAGCGCACTCTTCCACGGGGGTTCGCCCTTCACCGAGAACTTCACCGTCAGCCGGCTCCCCTTCACCTACACGCCCTTCGCCCTCCTCGTACTCGGCCCGCTGTCCTTCGGATCACTCGGGCTGGTGGAGTGGGCCTGGTGGGCGGTCAGCGCCGGATGCCTGGTGGTGTCGGGCGTGCTCATGCTGGAATCCGCCTTCACGCTGCCGACCCGGCGGGTGTGGGCCGTGGCCGCCCTCCTGGGCGCCGTGGCGACGCTGGCCCTCGAGCCGGTCCGCAGCAATTTCGACTTCGGCCAGATCAACGTGATCCTGATGGTGATGGTGGTCGCCGACCTGACCAGGGTGCGGGGTCCCTGGCGCGGGGTGCTGGTCGGGTTGGCCGCCGCCGTCAAGCTCACGCCCGTCATCTATCTCGTCTACTTCGCCGTTGCCCGGGACTGGCGGTCCCTCGTCCGGGGCATCGCCACGATCCTCGGTGTGACCGCGGTGAGCTGGGCGGTGCTCCCGGCCGATTCCACCCGCTACTGGTTCCACCAGTTCTACGACGCCAAGCGGACCGGCCCCCTCGGCATCGTGAGCAACCAGTCGTGGAACGGGATGGTCCACCGGGCGCCCTTCGACGGGGGGCACGTCGGATCGGCCGTATGGATCGTGCTCTCGCTGGCCACCCTGGCCTGCGGGGTCGTCCTCACCCGCTGGCTCGTGGTCGGGAACCGCACGGCCGAGGCCGTCATGGTGCTCGCCCTCACCGAGGTGCTGGTCAGCCCGGTGTCGTGGACCCACCACTGGTCCTGGCTGGCGCTGGCGCCGATCGTGGCGGCCAGCGTCGGCCGGGTCCACCGGTCGGTGGCCGCCGCCCTGTGGGTCCTGGTCGGCCTGGCCGTCCTCACCCCCTACCTGTGGATACGGCACGGTCCGCTCGCCGATGTGACCTCGAATTCGCTGGTGCTCGGGGCCGCCGCCGTCCTCATCGTCTGGTTGGTCGCCGAGGCGAGGAGCCGGCGGTCTTCGGGACTCGGTCCTCTCGCCCCGAGGAGTGTGTCCGGGCCCGGCGTCGGGCGGCTGCCCTGACCGATGGTCCCGCCGGGGGCCAGTCCGCCGACGGGCCGGTGCGGCCGGCCTGCCGGGGCCCGTTGCCCGCGAAGCCCGCCGGGGCCCGCTGCCTGGTGGGTAGTGCTCACTCGAGTTAGCGGATGGTACTGTTGGGGGACCCTTCTGGAGGAAAGAGCCATGTTCGACGGGCGTTGGCGCGACACGGTGGACCGGGGGACCGGTCCGGTCGGTCGCAAGCTGCAGCAGTTGGGGATCACCGCCGACATGCTGACGGCGACCGGCCTGATCTCGGCGGCGGCGACCGCGGTGGCGGTCGGATCGGGCCACCTGCACCTGGCCATCGTCCTGCTCATCGTGACCGGCCTCCACGATCTCCTCGACGGCCCAGTGGCCAAGGCGTCGGGCACCTCGTCGATGCGGGGGGCCTTCTTCGACTCGGTGACCGACCGGGTGTCGGATGCCCTGATCCTCGGGGGTGTCGCCTGGTACCTGGTGTCGACCCACCCGGGCCACCTCGTGCTGCTCCCCTTCGCCGTCCTCGGCGCCAGCACCCTGGTCTCGTACCAGCGGGCCAAAGCCGAGTCACTCGGCATCTCGGCCAAGGGCGGGTTGATGGAGCGGGCCGAGCGGATGATCCTGCTGGGGATCGGCTTCCTCTCGCCGGTCCTGCTGGTGCCGGTCCTGTGGATCATGCTGGGCCTCACCCTGGTGACTGCGGTCGGTCGTTTCGCGAAGGTCTGGAGGCTGGCCGAGGCGCCGGTCACCGTGTCCACGCCCCGGCGGCAACGGCGGGCCCGGAGCGGTTCCGTCCGCGCCGGCGGCCGCAAGGAGTCGGCGTCGCTCTCCCGGTGGCGGGCCCGTCGCCAGGGCGAGCTGGCCAGCCGTTCCGGTCGGACGTGGCGTGCCCGGCACGCCCGACAAGGGATCCGGCCGCGCTCTGCCCGTCGGCAGTCCTAAGTCCTCCGGACGTCGAACGATCGAGAACGAGGGCTCGTGGACAAGGGGCAGGCAGTGTTCCGTACCTACTCGACGTTGGGCCGCGTCCTGGCGACCCTGCCGGAGCCGGTGGCGCTCGGCGTGGCCAACCTCGTCGGGGACGTCCTGTTCAACGTGCGCGCCGACCAGCGTCGCCGGGTGTCCGACAACCTCCGCCGGGTGATCGGCGCCGACGCCACCGACACCGAGGTGCTCGACCGCTGGGCGCGGCGCTCGTTTCGGGCGTACGCTCGCTACTGGGTGGAGGGTGCTCGTCTGGCCAGCACGTCGCCGGCCGAGGTCGAGGAGCACACGTTCGTCCAGGGCTTTGAGCACTTGAAGGTGGGAATGGCCGCCGGAAAGGGCGTGATCATGGCGCTCCCCCACATCGGGAGTTGGGAGTACGGGGGTGCGTTCCTGGCGACCCAGGAGATGCCGATGACCTCGGTGGCCGAGCGTCTCGAACCCCCGGAGCTGTTCGAGTACTTCGTCGAGCAGAGGGCGGCGATGGGGTTGACCATCGTGCCCCTCGACGCATCGTCGGGGAGCGCCATTGTCGCCACCCTCCGGCGCGGTGGCCTGGTGGGTCTCCTGAGCGACCGGGACCTGGTGGGCAACGGCATCGAGGTCGAGTTCTTCGGGGAAACGACCACCATGCCCGCCGGGCCGGCCACCCTGGCGCTGCGGACGGGGGCGATGCTGGTCACGGGCGTGGTCTACAGCGGGCCTGGCCGTGACCACCGGGCGGTCATCGATCCACCGCTCGACACGACCCGACGAGGACCGCTGCGTCAGGACGTCGCCCGGATCACCCAGGAGATCGCCACCCGCCTCGAGGGACTGATCCGGCGTGCTCCCGAACAGTGGCACGTCTTCCAGCCCCTCTGGCTGGCCGACCGACCGGTCCCGGCCGCATGACCAAGTTCGACGCTCGGCCCGTGGCGGGGGATGCCGAGCACGGCGGGCCGCCGTCCTCGACGGTCGGCGGCCCGGTGACCGGACCCCTCGAGGTCCCCGTGCGGCCCGATGCCAACGGCCCCTCCACGAATGGCCACGCCTCGACGGGTGAGCCCCGGTTCCACACGGTCGACAAGCGCGAGTTCGACGTCGTCGCGGTGATTGACGAGGAGGGGCGCTTCGTCTTCGTCAGCGCGTCCGCCGAACGCCTCTTCGGGTACGACATCAGCGACGTGGTGGGACTCGACGCCTTCGGGCTGTTCGACACCCTCAGCGTCGAGCCGGTCCGCGCCCTGTTCAAGGACCTGGTGGCGCGGCGCCGCCTGTCGGTGTCGCTCGAGATCACGACCGTGCGGGCCGACGGCGTGCCCATCGACCTCGATGTCGTGGCGGCCAACCACCTCGACGACCCCATCGGCGGGATCGTCGTCAACATCCGCGACATCACCGAGCGCAGGGAGCTGGAGCAGAAGGTCCGGGACTCGGAGCGGCGCCAGGCCACCATCGTCGACTCACTGGCCGACGGCGTGATGATGATCGATGCCCGCGGCAGGGTCGTCCAGGTGAACGAGGCGTTCGAGGTGATGTTCGAGGCGCCCCGGGTGCGGATCCTGGGCCGCCGGCTCGTGGACCTTCTCGAGGCCGGTGCCGCCCAGGGGGTCGAGGTGGTGGACGCCGACGGCGTGCCCATGGGCCCGGCGAGCCATCCGGCGATCATGAGCCTCCGTGGCAACCGGCGGTCGGTCGGCGTGGTGATGGAGCTCCGGCGCCGCGGCCGGCCGCCACTGTGGGTCCGGGTGAATGCCCAGGCGATGTTCGACTCTCTCGGCTCGGTCACCGGCTCGGTCGCCTCGTTCAGCGACATCACCGCGGTCCGCCTGTCCGAGGCCGAGCTCCACCGCGAGGAACGGTTCCGTCAGGTGCTGCTCGACACCCTGGAGGAGGGCATCGTGGCCTGCGATTCCGACGGGCGCATCACCGTGTTCAACCCCTCGGCCCGGCGTCTCCACGGCCTGGGCGAGGACGCCGAGCCCATCGGCAGCATCCCGAGCGATCAGGGGCTGCGGCGGGCGGACGGGTCACCAATGGCCCAGCGGGAGAACCCGCTCATCCGGGCCATGTCCGGTGAACGGCTGCGGGACGTGGAGCTGCTCTTGGAGGCCCGGTCCGGGTCCACCCGCAAGGTCAGTGTCAACGGCCAGCCCCTGGTCGATGAGGACGGCTCGATGCTCGGGGCGGTGGTGGCCATGCACGACGTCACCGAGCAGAAGCTCAACGAGGAGCGCCTGGCCGAGATGGCCCTGCACGATCCGCTGACCGGGCTGGCCAACCGGACGCTGTTGGCCGAGCGCCTCCAGGAGGCGATCGACTCCCTGGCTCGCGAGACCCTCGGCGTGGGCCTGCCCGACGGCACCGGCACGATGCGGGGTGTGGCCGTGTACCTGCTCGACCTGGACGAGTTCAAGGAGATCAACGACGTCCTCGGCCACGACGTCGGGGACGACATGCTGATCGCCGTGGCCCGCCGGTTGGCGGCCATCGTGCGACCCTCCGACACGGTCGCCCGCCTCGGGGGTGACGAGTTCGTCGTGGTGTGCGACGTCGAGAGCGGCGAGGAGGAGATGCTCCGGATCGCCGAGCGCATCTCGGCCGCCCTCGCCCGCCCCTACCGGATCGACGGCCGCACGCTCACCGTGCTGGCTTCGGTGGGGGGCGTCTTCGCCGACAATCCCGACACCGACCCGTCGAAGCTGCTGAGCCGGGCCGACGACGCGATGTACGGCGTCAAGTGGAGTCGCCGACGCGAGCGGCGATCCATGATGGACTGACCGGTTGGTGCCCCACAGCGAACGACCCACATCAGGAGAGCTCCGAGTCGCCCTCGTCTGCCCCTACAGCCTGTCGCGCCCGGGAGGCGTGCAGGGGCAGGTGGTCGGCCTGGCCCGGGCGCTCGACAGCCGGGGGGGCAAGGTCACCGTGTTCGCCCCCCTGGACGGCGACGGCGACGCTCCGACGGACATCGACCTCATCCCGAGCGGCCACTCCGTCTCCCTCCCGGCCAACGGGTCCATCGCCCCGGTCACCGTGTCGCTGCGGGCGGTGCTCGCGGCCCGGAAGATGTTGACCACGGGCGGTTTCGACGTCGTCCACGTCCACGAGCCGTTCACCCCCGGCCTCCCCTACGGGCTGCTCCTGGGTGGGGGCGTCCCCCCGATGGTGGTCACCTTCCACCGCAGCGGGTCGAGTTTCTTCTACAAGGCACTGCGCCCGCTGGCCCGGAGGCTGGCCGCCAAGTTCGTCGTGCGCTGCGCCGTGTCCGAGGCGGCCCGGGCCACCGCCTCGCGGGCCCTCGGGGGCACCTTCCACGTCGGGTTCAACGGCGTGGAGATCGATGCCTACCGGGATGTCGAGGCATGGCCGTCGGACCGGCCGACCATCCTGTTCCTCGGCCGGCACGAGGAGCGCAAGGGCCTCTCGTTCCTGCTCGACGCCTTCTCCCGGATGGAGGGACGCTCCCCGGGCCAACCGGCGACCGGCGGCCCGGACCGGGCGAGGCTCTGGATCGCCGGGGACGGCCCCGAAACGGAGCGGTTGCGCCGGCGGTACCCCGAGTCCGAGGACATCGAGTGGCTCGGCGTGCTGTCCGAGGCGGACAAGGTGCGCCGGCTCGTGGGGGCGGACGTCGTCTCCGCCCCCTCGCTGGGTGGCGAGTCGTTCGGCATGGTCCTGCTCGAGGCCATGGCCGCCAAGACGGTGGTGGTGGCCAGTGACATCGAGGGTTACCGGGACGCGGCCCGGGGCCACGCCGTCCTGGTGCCACCGGGCGACGCCGCCGCGCTCGCCGCCGCGCTCGACGCCGTGCTGGAGGGCCGGGCCGCCCTCGGCGTTCCGGGACCCGACGGGGCGGCCGGCGGGTCGACGAGCCAGCGGGACCGGTGGCTGGAGGGTGCGGCCCAGCGGGCGGGGGAGTTCTCCATGGACCGCCTGGCCGCCTGGTACGAGGGGCATTACCGGGCTGCGGTGGTCCGCCCCGGGGGCTGAGCGGCCGTACACTGCTCGCAGCATGACTGATCCTCCTCAGCGAACTCCGGGGCGACCGGCAAGGCAAACGGCCAGGAAAGCGGGGGCGCCGGCGCGGGTGGTCGACCGTCGGGCGATCGCCCGACGGGCGGGTCGGGGGCCGGCGGGAGCCGCAGCGGGGGGAGCCGGAACCGCAACCGCAACCGGAGCGGCGGCGGCAACGGCAACGGCAACGGCAACGGCAACGGCGGGTCCTCCAGGGGCCGGGGGGCGTCCTCGGGGTCGAGGAGCGGCGGTGGGCAAGGCGGACGGGGCGGGCGTCCCCAGGGTCGACAGGGCGGGGGTGGGTCGGGCGGACAGTCGTCGCGCGGTCGCGGGGCCAACCGTTCCGGGTCCCGACCGGGCACCAGGCCACCGGCCCCCGAGCCGCCCCTGGTGGTGGCCCCGGCGGCCCCGGCGGTCGAGCGGGGGGGTGATGGCGGGGAGGAATCGGCGGCGATCAGGGCCAACCGCCGGAAGGCGGTCGGGATCTGTGCCGGGCCCGGCCTCACGGTCGGAGTGATCGTCGCCGTCGTGGTTATCGCCGTCGGGCTGCCGGTGATCGTCGGTGTCGCCGCCCTGGTCGTCGTCTCGGGCGCCGTCGTCCTGTGGCTGTGGCGGAGCGCTCCGAAGGCGGTCCTGCGGGCGGTCGGCGCCCGACCGAGCGAGGAGTGGGAGCACCCCCGCCTCTACAACCTGGTCGACGGTCTCTGTGCCACCATGGGGCTCCCGGGCCCGACCATCTGCGTGGTCGACAGCCCGGTCCCCAACGCCATGGCGGTCGGCCACGATCCGGGCAGTGCCTCGCTGGTGGTGACGACAGGACTCGACGCCGAGCTGTCGCTGGTCGAGCTGGAAGGTGTCCTGGCCCACGAGCTGGTCCACATCAAGCGGCACGACACGGTGCTGGCGGGCGTGGCGGTGGTGACCACGGCGCCGCGGGCCGCCGTCACCGGGTTGGCCGGGGGCGTCGAACGTGTCCACCGGCTCATCGGCCGGGGCCGGGCCTTCGACGCCGATCAGCGGGCGGCGCGGGTGGTCCGCTACCCGCCCGGGATCGGCTCCGCCCTCGAGGAGATGGTCGGGCGTCCGCGGTCACCGGGCTCGCCGCCGTGGCCGCCCGGGACCGGCCGCACCGCCGCGCTCACGCGCTGGCTGTGGATCGATCCGATGGCCGGCGCCCCCCTCGACGAGTCCGTCGAGGGGAACCTCGACGACACCCGGGTCCGGGCGGCGGCACAGGCGCTGCGCTGAGTCCCGTCAGCGGGCCGGCGTCACGACGGCCCTCGGGAACCGGGAGCGAGGACGCTGCGCTCGATCGACCGACGCGTTCACTCGGCTCCGGGGCAGATGTCGGCATCCTCCTGGTTCAGTCCCCAGTCGGCCCCGGCGTCGTAGAGGTGGTCGCGGAGGCGGCGCAGGAGCATGGCCAGTGTCGCCTCCTCCTCGGCGGTGAACAGGCTGCTCAGCACCTCGCCGATGTGGGTGAGGTGGTCGGGTATGGCGCGGTCCATCAGCTGGCGGCCCGCCGGGGTGAGCACCGCGAAGGCGCCCCGGCGGTCCTCTGGGCAGACCCGCCTCGCCACCAGTCCCTGGTCCTGGAGGCGGTCGACCGAGCGGGTGAGGCCGCTCGGGGTGAGAGAGGTCTGGGCGGCCAGCTCGCTCATCCGCAGCTCGGAACCGGGCGTGCGGGCCAGCCGGATCAGGACGTCGAACGACTGCGGCGACAGGGAGTCCTCCGCCTCGGTCCGCCGCTGGATGGCCCGACGCAACCCGGCCGCCGACTCCATGAGCAGGCCGACCGTCGTGAGTCGCTCTTCGTCGGACATCGACAGTTGTGCCATGGGGTTGAGTCTACAATCTCCGGCCCGGTACTTGCGACTGCAAATAAACGTGATATAGTTGCGTCAGCAAGAAATACCGTAGCGAGCACGGAAGCGAACGCAGGAAACGAAACAGAGGACACCGGGAGGTGTCCCGTCGATCGATCAGGACCACGACCACCAAGGAGCAGCAAATGTCACCAGAATCAGCGGTAACCAGCAGGACCGTCAACGGCGTCGAATATCCGGCCGTCGGGACGTACGACATCGACCCCAGCCACACCGAGCTCGGCTTCGCCGTCCGGCACATGGCCGTCTCCAAGGTCCGCGGCCGCCTCAGCAAGTTCAGCGGCACCCTGGTGCTCGCCGAGGACCCGGCGGACTCCAAGGCGACGGTGACCATCGACGCCACCAGCGTGGACACCCGTGACGAGAACCGCGACGCCCACCTCAGGACCAACGACTTCTTCGACGTGGAGAACCACCCGACGTGGACCTTCACCAGCACCTCGATCAAGCCTGACGGCCCGTCCGAGTTCAAGGTCGACGGCGACCTGACCATCCGAGGCGTCACCAAGCCGGTGACCCTGGACGTGAGCCTCGAGGGCGTCGTGAAGGATCCCTACGGCAACCACCGTGTGGGCTTCAGCGCATCGACGTCGATCAACCGGGAGGACTTCGGTGTCGCCTTCGGTGCGGTCATGGAGGCTGGCGGGCTGGTCGTGGCCAAGAAGGTGGACATCCAGATCGAACTCGAAGCGGTGCTGCAGGCCTAGTCCTGCGGACCGCACCCGACCCGGTCACCGGCCGCCCCTCACCGGGGCGGCCGGTGACGCGCCCGGGCTGTGGGCGGGTTGACCAGGGGTAGCATGGGACCATGGCCGATCCCACCAGCGACACCGCAGCCGACCGCCGTCCGACGGGGACATTCACCGTCAAGCGCGGTCTGGCCGAGATGCTGCGCGGCGGCGTCATCATGGACGTGGTCGACGCCGACCAGGCGAAAGTGGCCGAGGACGCCGGTGCCGTCGCCGTCATGGCCCTCGAGCGGGTGCCGTCCGACATCCGGCGCGACGGTGGCGTCGCCCGCATGAGCGACCCGGCGCTCATCGAGGGGATCAAGGCGGCGGTGACCGTCCCGGTGATGGCCAAGGCCCGCATCGGCCATTTCGCCGAGGCCCAGGTGCTGGCCTCCCTCGGGGTGGACTACATCGACGAGAGCGAGGTCCTCACCCCGGCCGACGAGGCCCACCACATCGACAAGTGGTCGTTCGAGGTCCCGTTCGTGTGCGGCGCCACCAACCTCGGTGAGGCGCTGCGCCGGGTGTCCGAGGGCGCAGCGATGATCCGGTCCAAGGGCGAGGCCGGCACCGGCAACATCGTCGAGGCCGTGCGGCACCTGCGGTCCATCCTCGGCGACATCCGCCAGATCACCCAGGCCGACTCGGCCGAGCAGTACCGGTGGGCGAAGGAGCTCGCCGCCCCGATCGGGCTCGTGCAGGAGATCGCCACCACCGGCCGCCTCCCGGTCCCGTTGTTCTGTGCCGGGGGCATCGCCACGCCGGCGGACGCCTCGTTGGTCATGCAGCTCGGCGCCGAGGCGGTGTTCGTCGGCTCGGGGATCTTCAAGAGCAGCGATCCCTCGCGGATGGCTCGCGCCATCGTCGAGGCCACCGCCCACTTCACCGATGCCGAGCTGGTGGCGAAGGTGTCCACCGGGTTGGGTGGCGCCATGTCCGGTCTGGAGATCGGGAGCCTCGGCGTCCGCCTGGCCGAGCGTGGTTGGTGACGGGCGGGCCGGCGGGCCGCGTCGTGGTGCCCACCGGTGACCGTCGGGGTACTGGCCCTCCAGGGTGACGTACGTGAGCACGTGGCCGCCCTCGCCGCCCTCGGTGAGCCCGCCGCCCTGGTCAGGACGCCCGGTGACCTCCGGGGGCTGGACGGACTGATCATCCCGGGCGGGGAGTCGACGACCCTGTCCCTGCTCTTGGAGTCCTCCGGCCTGTTCGAACCAGTGGCCGGCACGCTCGACGAGGGCCTGCCGGTGTTCGGGACGTGTGCCGGGATGATCATGCTGGCCGCCGAGGTGCTCGACGGGCGGCCGGACCAACGACGTTTCGGGGTGATCGACCTGACCGTCCGCCGCAACGGCTACGGGCGCCAGCAGGCCTCGTTCGAGTGCGAGCTCGAGGTCGGGCGGGTGGCGGGCGGCCCGGTGCACGCCGTGTTCATCCGGGCCCCCGTCGTCGAGCGGGCCGGGGGCGGCGTCGAGGTGCTCGCCCGGCTGCCGGCCGGGCCCGGGGAGGGATCGACCCCCCAACCGCCGGTGGTCTGCCGGCAGGGGGCCGTCCTGGTCACGTCGTTCCACCCGGAGCTGACCGGTGACCGTAGGCTGCATCAGCTGTTCGTGGGGATGACCAAAGAGGAGAGGCGCTAGTCGATGTCCGGACACTCCAAGTGGGCCACCACCAAGTACCGGAAGGGGGCGCAGGACTCCGCCCGGGCCAAGGTGTTCGCCAAGATCATCCGCCAGGTCGAGGTGGCCGCCCGCGAGGGGGGCAGCGACATGACGGCCAATGCCAGCCTCCGGACGATGTACGCCAAGGCCCGTGACGCCTCGGTGCCCATCGACACCATCGAGCGGGCCATCAAGCGCGGCTCGGGGGAGCTCGAGGGCGTCCGCTACGAGTCGATCTCCTACGAGGGCTACGCGCCGGCCGGGGTGGCGGTCATCGTCGAGTGCCTGTCGGACAACCGCAACCGGACCGGGGCGGAGATCCGGAACGCCTTCAACAAGAACGGCGGCACCATGGCCGAGCCGGGCGCGGTCAGCTGGCAGTTCGAGCGCAAGGGGGTGATCGCCGTCCCCCGCACCTTCGAGGAGGACCGCGTCCTCGAGGTCGTGATGGAGGCCGGCGCCGAGGACCTCGCCGACGAGGGGGAGCGTTGGCTGGTCACGAGCGCGCCGTCCGAGCTGATGGCCGTGCACACGGCGCTCGAGGAGGCCGGCCTCGAGCCCGGCTCCTCGGAGCTGTCGATGGTGCCGACCACCACGGTGGAGGTCTCCTCCGAGTCGGAGGCGAAGAAGGTGCTGCGGTTGATCGACGCCCTCGAGGACCACGACGATGTGCAGAACGTCTACGCCAATTTCGACATCCCCGACACGGTCATGGCCGCCTACGAGGGGTGAGCGCCGGTCGGATCCCTCACCTCCCCGGTGGACGGGGATAGGATCGAACGCATGTTCGTCCTGGGCGTCGACCCCGGCCTGTCCCGCTGCGGCTACGGCGTCGTCACCTCCCGGGGGGGTGCGATGCGTGCGGTGGCCGGGGGTGTCATCTCGACCGGGCCCACGGTCCCCCTTCCCGAACGGCTGCACACCTTGCTCGTCGAGCTGCGGGCGCTGGTGGTCGAGTTCGATCCGGACGCCGTGGTCGTCGAGCGGGTGTTCTTCCAGGTGAACGCCCGGACGGCGATGGCCACCGGCCAGGCGGCCGGGATCGCCCTGGTCGCCGCGGCCGAGTCGGGTTGCGAGGTGGCCCAGTACACCTCGAACGAGGTGAAGCAGGCGCTGGTCGGCTACGGCGGGGCGACCAAGGAGCAGGTCCAGAGGATGGTGGCCTCGGTGCTCGGCCTGACCGAGGCCCCGCGCCCCCCCGACGTGGCCGACGCCCTGGCCCTGGCCGCCTGTCATCTGACGACCCAGCCGCTCCGGCGGGCCGTGGCCGCGGCCATCGGGGATCCGTCGTGATCGGATCGCTGCGTGGGTCGCTGCTCGACCGCCCCGCCCCCGGCGAGGTGATCGTCGAGGTCGGTGGCGTGGGGTACCGGGCGTCGGTGCCGACGTCGCTCCTGGCGGCGTTGGGCCCCCTCGGCAGCGAGGTCTTCCTCCACGTCCACACCCACGTGCGGGAGGACGCCATCGTGCTCTACGGGTTCGCCCACGCGGACGAGCGCCGCTGTTTCGAAGCGCTGCTCGGCGCCCACGGCGTGGGACCGTCGCTGGCGTTGGGCATCCTCTCGTCGCTCTCGCCGGCCGCACTGTCGACCGCCGTGCTGGAGGACGATCTCGACACCCTCTGCACGGTGCCCGGTGTCGGCAAGAAGACCGCCGCCCGCCTGCTGCTCGAGCTCAAGGCCCGACTCGACCTGCCCACGCTGGACCGGAACGGCACGGCGGGCCCGGCGATGGGCGCCCCTCGCGCCGAGGCGCGGGCCGCGCTGGCCGAACTGGGCTATGCACCCGAGGAGATCCGGGCGGCGCTCGACGGCGTCGAGGACGAGGGGTCGGTCGAGGACCTCGTGCGGGGGGCCCTGCGGGAGCTGGCCCGGAACCGATGACCCCGCAGGCGCGCCGCGAGGTGCTCCCCGACGCCACCGCGGCCGATCCGGGCGGGCGGCCCGACGACGGTCCCCGGCCCGTCGATCCCGCGGTCGTCCCCGCCGAGGAGGTCGAAGAGGCCGGACTCCGGCCGCGCACGCTCGCCGAGTTCGTGGGCCAGGGGCAGCTCACCGAACACCTGCAGATCGTCATCGAGGCCGCGCTGAAGCGGAAGCAGCCGGCCGACCACCTCCTGTTCGCCGGACCGCCCGGCCTCGGCAAGACCTCGCTGGCCGGCATCGTGGCTGCGGAGATGGGCGCCGGCCTGAGGATCACCGCCGGCCCCGTGCTCGTCCGGGCCGGTGACCTCGCCGCGCTCCTCACCGACCTCCAGGACGGTGATGTCCTGTTCATCGACGAGATCCACCGGTTGCACCGGTCGGTCGAGGAGATCCTCTACCCGGCCATGGAGGACTTCAAGCTGGACATCCTGATCGGCAAGGGCCCGACCGCACGCAGCATCCGCCTCGATCTACCCCGATTCACCCTGGTCGGTGCCACCACCCGCACCGGGTTGGTGGCCGGGCCGCTACGCGACCGCTTCGGCTTCGTCGGACGGCTCGACCTCTATGACGTGGACGAGCTCCAGACCATCGTCACCCGGTCGGCCGGGATCCTCGGGGTGCCCATCGACGTCGACGGGGCCCGTCGCATCGCCGAGCGGTCGCGCGGCACACCGCGTATCGCCAACCGATTGCTGCGTCGCGTCCGGGACTTCGTCGAGGTACGGGCGGAGGGGACCATCACCTCGCCGGCCGCCGTGGAGGGGCTCGACGTGTTCGGGGTGGACGAGCTCGGCCTCGACAAGGTCGACCGGGCCATCCTCGACGTCCTCTGCCGGCGGTTCTCCGGCCGACCGGTCGGGCTCAGCACCCTGGCCCAGTGCGTCGGCGAGGAGCCCGACACCATCGAGGACGCCTACGAGCCCTACCTGCTCCAACAGGGCCTCCTCCAGCGGACGGCCCGCGGTCGGGTCGCCGCGCCCCGGGCCTGGGCCCACCTGGGGCTGGCACCGGTGGAGTCGACCCTGCTCTGACCGGCCTGCTGCTCTGACCGGCCTGCTGCTCGGACCGGCCGGCGGATCGGAGGGGCGGCCGGGGACGGGGGCGAGGGGTGACCGGTGGACCCGGCCGTCTGCAACCATGGTGCCCATGCCGCAGCCCTCGTCCCCGGTGGAGTCGGCCCGCCAACCCGGTGCTCCGCCGTCGGGAAGTCCGGCACCGTCGGGCGGTCCGGCACCGTCGGGCGGTCCGGTTCCCATGGACGCCTACGACTACGGGCTGCCCGAGTCGGCCATCGCCCAGCACCCGGCCGAGCCCCGGAGCGCCGCCCGGCTGCTCGTCGCCCCTGGTGTGGCCGGCAACCGGCAGGTCCGTCACACCACGATGGCCGACCTGGACACCCTGGTCGGACCGGGAGACGTCCTGGTGGTCAACGACACACGCGTGCTCACCGGACGGCTCACGCTGACCAAGGCCAGCGGCGGTGGCGCCGAAGTGCTGTTGCTGGAGCCGATAGAGGGCGCGCCCGACCGCTGGCAGGCGCTGGTGCGGCCGGGTCGTCGCCTGCCACCGGGGACGCTCCTCTACGAACCGACGGTCGCCTCCGGCGGGGGGCCACCGGCGGCGGTGCTCGAGGTCGGGCCCGAGCTCGGGGGCGCCGAGGACGGACGGCGGTCGGTCCGGCTGCTCGATCCGTCCGTGGTGGGACGGGCCGGGACGGTCCCCCTGCCGCCGTACATCCACGACCGGTCGAGCGACCCGGACCGCTACCAGACCGTCTACTCGGCCGACCAGCCACTCGGCGACCGGTCGGCCGCCGCGCCCACCGCCGGGCTCCACTTCACCGAGGAGGTCCTCGAGGGGTGCCGGCGCGCCGGGGCGGCGATCGTGCCGCTGAGCCTGGCCATCGGCCTCGACACCTTCCGTCCGGTCACCGCGGCGACCGCCGAGGAGCACGTCATCCACTCCGAGCGCTACTCGATCCCCGCCGAGACGATGGAGGCCTGTGCCCGGGCCGACCGGGTGGTCGCCGTCGGGACCACCGCTGTCCGGGCCCTGGAGTCGGCGGCGGCCACCGGCGTGCTATCGGGACGCACCGAGCTCTACATCCACGGGGAGTACCCGTTCCGGGTGGTCGACGTGCTCATCACCAACTTCCACCTGCCACGCTCGAGCCTGCTGCTGCTGGTCGAGTCGTTCTGCGGCCGACAGTGGCGGGCCCTGTACGCCGACGCGTTGGCCGAGGGGTACCGGTTCCTCTCTTTCGGCGACGCCATGATGGTGCCCAGGTCGCCATGGTGAGCCGCTCCGGCGTGGCCCGGGGACCGGCCTGGTGAGCCGGGCCCGCATCGAGGTGACCGCGACCGACGGCGAGGCGCGCACCGGGCTCGTGCACACGGCACGCGGCTCCTACGCGGTGCCGGCCTTCATGCCGGTGGGCACCCGTGGCGCGGTGAAGGCCCTCGACAGCACCGACCTCGAGACGCTGGGCGCGGAAGTGGTCCTGGCCAACACCTACCACCTGATGCTCCGTCCGGGCGCGGACGTGGTCGCCCAGCTCGGCGGCCTCCACCGCTTCACCGGGTGGGAGGGTCACACACTCACGGACTCGGGCGGCTACCAGGTCCATTCGCTGGGACCGACGGTGGACGACGACGGGCTGACCTTCGCCTCGGTCTACGACGGCGCCACCGTGCGTCTGACCCCCGAGTCGGCGGTCGAGGCCCAGGGGCTGATCGGGGCCGACATCCAGATGGTGCTGGACGTCTGCGCCAGCCTGCCGGCGTCGACCGCCGTCCTGCGCACCGCGGTCGAGCGCACCGCCTCCTGGGCCGGGCGGGCCCGGCGCCGTCACCGGAGCCTCGAGAACCGTCCCGAGGGACAGGCGCTGTTCGGCATCGTCCAGGGAGGCACGGATCCGCGGCTGCGCGCCGAGAGCGCGCGTCGGACCGTCGAGCTCGACTTCGACGGCTACGGCATCGGCGGACTCTCGGTGGGGGAGAGCCGGCCGGAGATGCTGGAGGCCCTGGCCGCCACCGTCCCCCATCTCCCCGGCGACCGGCCGAGGTACCTCATGGGGGTCGGTGACCCGTGCGGTCTCCTGGAGGCGGTGGCGCTGGGGGTGGACCAGTTCGACTGCGTGGCACCGACCCGGATGGCACGCCACGGGTCCGTGCTCACCCGGGCGGGGCGCCTGAACCTGCGCAACGCCCGGTACGTGACCGACGACGGTCCGCTCGATCCGTCCTGTGGCTGCTCCACCTGCCGGCGGTGGTCACGGGGGTACCTCCGCCATCTGCTGGGGGTGCGGGAGCCCACGGCCTGGCGCCTGCTGACCATCCACAACCTGGCCTTCGTGCTCGGCCTCATGGCCGAGGCCCGGTCGGCCATCGCCGGTGGCACCTTCCCGGCACTACGGGCCCGGACCCTGGAGATGTGGGGCGAGTGAGGCGGGTGGCGCCTGATCGGAGCGGGGCTGGACTACAGTCGGACCGCTGTGGTGACCACTGACCCCTCCTCCTGCGTCCGATGACTGCTGCCCTGACGACGATGGCGCCGTTGCTGGCGGCCACGGCCAAAAAGACGAGCAGCGGCAGCCCGATCCTGTTGATCTTCCTGGTCATCGGGGCCGCCTTCTACTTCCTCATCTATCGGCCCCAGCAGCGCAAGGCCAAGGCACTTCGGGAGCAGGGGAGCAGCTACGACGTGGGCGACGAGGTGCTGACCGCCGGTGGCATCGTCGGCTACATCATCGACATCGACGGCGACCGGGTGACCCTCGAGACCAGCGTCGGGGCCTCCTTCGTGGTGCTGAAGCAGTACGTCATCCGCAAGCTCGAGGAGCCAGCCGTCTCCGACGACGAGGACGAGGACGCGTCCTACGACGGGGCCGAGTACGACGACGCCGAGCACGACGAGCACGACGAACACGATCACGAGCAGGGTGAGCACGAGCACGCTGATCACGACGTCGACGACCATGACACCGGATCCGACGAGGACGAGTCGGATGCCGAGGGGTCCTCGAACAACGGCAAGGGTGGGGCGTCCGGAACGAGCCGATCGGCCGAGGGCGATGATTCCGGTAGTCAAGACGCTCCGCCGACCGTCTGATCACCAATGAAGAAGAAGCGCTCCCTGTGGGTCAGCCTGCTCTCGGTGGTGGCCATCGCCGTCATCGCCCTCAGCGCCACGCTGGCCGCCGGCTGGTCCCCGAAACTCGGACTCGACCTCGACGGTGGGCTCGCCGTCGTCTACCAGACCGCCCGCCCGGTCGACAAGGCTCAGCTCGACACCATCGTCACCATCCTGAACGACCGGGTGAACGCCGGCACCAGCGGGGCCACCGTCGACAGCCAGGGCAAGAACCAGATCTCGGTGTCGATACCCGGTGAGAAGAACACCCAGCAGGTCCTCGCCACCCTGGGGAACACCGCCCAGCTCCTCTTCCGCCCCGCGCTCTGCTACGCCCCGGCGCTGACGCTGGCCAAGGGGAAGGTCCCGTCGACGGGTCCGCTGCCGACGTGCGCGGCGTCCTCTGCCCTCACCGAAGCCAACCTCCAGGTCACCCCCAACTCGAACCTGACCGCCGGGTACAGCTACAACACGAACATCCCCGAGGACACGCAGTTCGAAACCTACCCGTCGACGCCGTCGACGAGCGACACCAAGGACGCCACGGTGCTCCTCCCCGCCTCGGCGGGCAATGCCGGACCGCCCCGGTACGTGGTCGGCCCGGCCCAGCTCACCGGTACCGCGGTCAAGTCGGCCAGCGCCCAGTTGAACAACGGCCAGTGGTCGGTCGACCTCAATCTCACCGCCACCGGGGCGAACCAGTGGAACACCTTCGCCCAGACCCAATTCCACCAGATCATCGCCATCGACCTCGACGGTCAGATCATCTCGGCGCCGATCACCCAGCCCGGGCAGTCCAGCTTCACCTCGTTCGGCAACTCGGTGCAGATCTCGGGCAGCTTCACCGAGAACCAGGCGAAGACCCTCGCCACCCAGTTCACCTACGGCGCTCTGCCGGTCAAGCTCAACCGGCTCACCGTCCAGACCGTCTCGCCCTCGCTCGGGAAGTCATCGCTGCAGGCGGGCCTCATCTCCGGCCTCGCCGGCCTGGCCCTGGTCCTCTTGTACATCATCTTCTACTACCGCCTCCTCGGCATCGTGGTGGTGGCCGGACTGGCGGTGACCGCGGCACTGCTCTGGTCGACGATCGCCTTCATGGGGGAGAGCCTCAACACGACCATCGACCTCGCCGGCATCATCGGCCTGATCGTGTCGATCGGGATCACCGTCGACTCGTACATCGTCTACTTCGAACGTCTGAAGGACGAGACCCGGAGCGGCCGGACGGTCCGCACCAGCGTGGACCGCGGGTTCGCCAGCGCCTTCCGCACCGTGCTGGCCGCTGACGCGGTGTCCCTGCTCGCCGCGGTCATCCTCTACCTGATCTCGGTCGGCGACGTCAAGGGCTTCGCCCTCTTCCTCGGGATCTCGACGGTCTTCGACATCTTCATCACCTACTTCTTCACCCGGCCGTTCGTGATCCTGCTGGGCCAGCGTCGCAGCAGTGAGACGTCCACCACCATGAGCATGGCCACCGGGCTGGGTGTGAGCACCGGGGTGACCCCATGACCCCGAACGACGGCACCGGCAAGGGCCCCGAGGACGAAGAGGCGGCCGAAGAGCTGGAGGAGGCGTTCGAGGAGGAGCTCGAGTTCGCCGCCGTCGAGGAGGAGCGAGAGGCCCGGGGCGAGAAGCGTCACAACGTGTTCGTCCGCCTCTACCGGGGGGAGACCTCCTTCGACTTCATCGGGCGCCGGAAGGTGTGGTTCGGCGTGTCGGCGGCCATCATCCTGATCGGGATCATCTCCCTCAGCACCCGTGGGCTCAACCTGGGCATCGACTTCAAGGGCGGGCAGTCGTGGCTGGTCTCCTCGAACACCCTCACCGTCGCCGAAGCCACCACCGCCGCCGAGTCGGCGGGCGTGACCCAACCGACGGTGGTCCAGCTCACCGACCAGCTCAACCACACCAAGCAGATCCAGGTGACCGTCGACCTCAATTCGAAGCCGGCGGCCCAGCGAGCCACCATCGAGGACAACGTCCAGGACGCGCTGGCCAAGGCCGCCCACACGACGCCGAACAATGTGAACTTCGACGACGTGGGCCCGACGTGGGGCGGTCAGGTGACCTCGAAGGCCATCGAGGCCCTGATCGTGTTCTTCATCGCTGTCACGCTCTACATCTCTGTCCGCTTCGAGTTCAAGATGGCGATCGCCGCCATCATCGCGGTGATCCACGACATCCTCATCACGGTGGGCATCTACTCGATCGCCGGGTTCCAGGTGACGCCGGACACGGTGATCGCCGTGCTCACGGTGCTCGGCTACTCGCTCTACGACACCGTGGTGGTGTTCGACCGAATACGCGACAACTCGAAGGGCCTCGGCGCGTCCGGTCGCATCACGTACTCGGACATGGTCAACCTGTCGATGAACCAGACACTGGCGCGGTCGATCAACACCTCGCTGGTGGCGATCATCCCGGTGCTGTCGGTCCTGGTGATCGGCTCGTTCATCCTCGGCGCCACATCGTTGCAGGACTTCGGCCTGGCCCTGGTCATCGGCCTGACCAGTGGTGCGTACTCGTCGATCTTCATCGCCTCGCCGCTGCTGGCGCTGATGAAGGAGCGGGAGGCCCGCTACATCACCATCCGCCAACGACTGGAGACGAGAGGAGAGAGGGCGGCGATCCTCACGCCGGCGGCGGCGGCGGCCATGGCCGGCGCCGGGGTCGGGGCCGGAACCAGGGCGGCGGGCCGAGCCCGCGCCCAGACCACCGGTGTGATCCGACCGGGGGCCGGGTCCTCGGCCCGGCGGGCGAAGGCGGCCACCACCAAGGGCACCTCTTCCACGTCTGCCGGTCCCGTGGAGTCGAACGGATCCGGGACCAAGTCGTCGGGGAGCGCCCGCTCCTCGACCGGTGGCGCCCGGCCGGCGGGGAACCGGCCACCGCCCCGGCCCCGGAAGGGCAAGGGCAAGGGCGGCAAGGGGAAACGCCGCTGATCGCCGTGGGGACCGGTCCGGTACCCTCGGTGCCGGCCGTCCGGGCCGGCCGGAGCGTCGGGACCGGGTGCCGGCACCGGCGGGGAGCCGCCGACCGGTGCGATCGACCGGGTGGCCACCGCCCCGGTCGGGGCGTACGGGTACCGGTGACAGGCCCGTGACAGGTACCGTGTAGGGATGGCTTTGGCCACACCAGTCCCTGCTGGGGGCACCACCGACGGGACCGGGGAACGCGCCGGTGGCACCGCGCTGCCCACCGATCCGGATGCGCTGCTCGCCCCGGTGGTCGAGGCGTTCCTGCGCCGGCACCCCGGTGACGACACCTCGCTGATCCTCCGGGCGGCCGAGACGGCCACCGTGGCCCACGCCGGGCAGCTGCGCCGGTCGGGCGAGCCGTACATCACCCATCCCATCGCCGTGGCCGGCATCGTCGCTGAGCTGGGACTGGATGCCCAGACGGTGGCGGCCGCCCTCCTGCACGACGCCGTGGAGGACACCGGGGTCACCACCGAGATCATCGACCGGGACTTCGGCCCGGCCGTCGCCCTCATCGTGGACGGGGTCACCAAGCTGGACCGGCTCCAGTTCGACTCGAAGGAGGCCCAGCAGGCGGCGACCGTCCGCAAGATGCTCGTGGCGATGGCCAACGACTGGCGGGTCCTGATCATCAAGCTGGCCGACCGCCTCCACAACATGCGGACGCTCTCGGTCATGCCCGAGTGGAAGCAGCGCCGGACCGCCCAGGAGACCCTGGACATCTACGCCCCGCTGGCCCACCGCCTCGGGATCCAGGAGGTGAAGTGGCAGCTGGAGGACCTGGCCTTCGCCACCCTCCACCCGAAGCGCTACGCGGAGATCGAACAGATGGTGGCCAGCCGCGCCCCCCTGCGAGACGAGTTCCTGGCCCGGGTGCTGGTGTCGGTGCGGGAGCGCCTGGCCGCGTCCGGAGTCAACGCCGAGGTGACCGGCCGTCCGAAGCACCTCTGGAGCATCTACGAGAAGATGGTGGTGCGGGGCAAGGAGTTCGACGATCTCTACGACCTGGTGGGGATCCGGGTGATCGTGGAGTCGGAACGGGACTGCTGGGCCGCCCTCGGGTCGATCCACGCCATCTGGTCGCCGGTGCAGGGCCGGTTCAAGGACTACATCAACTCCCCGAAGTTCAACCTGTACCAGTCGCTGCACACGACGGTGATCGGCCTCGACGGCAAGCCCATCGAGGTGCAGGTGCGCACGCACGAGATGCACCGCCGGGCCGAGTACGGCATCGCCGCCCACTGGGGCTACAAGGTCAACCCGACCAGGACCGAGCGCCCGGCGGTGTCGCCCAAGGCCGGCAAGGACGCCGGTGGGACGACGACCAAGGCCCGTCCGGACAAGTCCGGCGGCAAGGGGGCGCCCAAGCCCGCCAAGGCCTCCCCGCCTCTCGACGGCAAGGTCGACGGCAAGGAGGCCAAAGGGGCGAAGGACGGAGCGGTAAAGGACGGAGCCAAGGCCGCCACCAAGAAGGCCTCGGCGATCACCGCCGCCCAGCGGGCCGAGATGGCCGAGCGTGACCGGCGGGCCGAGCTGGTGGCGCTGGCCAAGGAGACCTCCTCCACCACCGCCGAGGTCGAGTGGATGCAGCGGATCGTCGACTTCCAGAACGAGACGACCGATCCCATCGAATTCCTCGAGGCGCTGAAGCTCGACCTCGAGGAGGACGAGGTCTACATCTTCACGCCGAAGGGCAAGGTCATCGCCCTCACCGCCAACGCCACCCCGGTCGACTTCGCCTACGCCATCCACACCGAGGTGGGCCACCGGTGCATCGGGGCCAAGGTGAACGGGCGGCTGGTGCCGTTGGACACCCGGCTCAGCTCGGCCGACACCGTGGAGATCTTCACGTCCAAGGCACCGACGGCGGGTCCGTCGCGTGACTGGCTGGGGATGGTGGCCTCGTCGAGGGCCCGCACGAAGATCCGCCAGTGGTTCTCCCGCGAGCGCCGCGAGGACGCCATCGAGCTCGGGCGGGAGGAGCTGGTCAAAGAGCTCCGACGGGAAGGGCTCCCCATCCAGAAGCTGGCCTCCGAGCGCGCCCTGGCCGAGCTGGCCGAGAAGATGAACTACGCCGACCCCGACGCCCTCCACGCGGCCATCGGGGACAACCGGGTGTCGGCCCGTGCCGTGGCCCAGCGGGTCCTGCGGGACCTGCGGGGTGGCGGCTACGAGGAGCAGCTGCCCGTCACCGCCCGCCAGCAGCCCACCGCCGCCCGGCCGGGACGCGGCTCGGCCGTCGGGGTCTACGTCGAGGGCCTCGACGACCTCATGGTCCGCCTGTCCCGTTGCTGCACGCCGGTCCCCGGCGACGAGATCGTGGGCTTCGTGACGCGCGGACGGGGTGTATCGGTGCACCGGGCCGACTGTGCCAACGCCGCATCCCTGGCCAGTCGCTCCCGGGAACGACTCATCGAGGTCGAGTGGGACCACCGGTCCTCGGGGGTGTTCGTGGCCACCATCGAGGTCGTGGCCATTGACCGGTCCCGCCTGCTCACCGACGTGACCAAGGTGGTCTCCGAGCACCACCTGAACATCGTGAGCGCCAACACCCAGACCGACCCCGACCGCATCAGCCGCATGCGGTTCGACGTCGAGCTGGCGGACCCCGGGCACCTCGAGTCGGTGCTCAACCTGATCCGGCACCTCGACGCCGTCTACGACGTCTACCGCATCCTCCCGGGCAAGAAGGGCTGAGGACCGGTGGCCGACGACGCGCTGGCGGCGCGCGCCCCGAGCGGGACCCACGACGTCCTGTGGCCGGAGTCGGCGCGCTGGGAGGCACTGCTCGCCGCGTTCGCCGGCCACGTGGAGTCCGCCGGCTACGGCCTGGCCCACACGCCGATCTTCGAGGACGTCAAGGTGTTCCGTCGGGGCATCGGCGAGGGAAGCGACGTGGTCGGCAAGGAGATGTACGAGTTCGAGGACCGGGGCGGGCGGCTCCTCGCCCTCCGCCCCGAGGGGACCGCCCCCCTCGTCCGCGCCTATGTCCAGCACCGCCCGCCCCTCCCGTGGAAGGCCTGGTACGCCACCCCGGCCTTCCGCTACGAACGTCCCCAGGCGGGGCGGTACCGCCAGCACCACCAGCTGGGGATCGAGGCGCTGGGCCCCGAGGACCCCGACCTCGACGTCGAGGTGGTCTGGCTGGCCGACTCCTTCTTCCGGTCGCTTGGCCTGGCCGCCTTCGGGCTGCGGATCAATTCGATGGGCGACGGCGTGTGCCGGCCCGCCTACCTCGAGATCCTGCGCGCCTACCTCGACGACCGCCGGGAGCAGCTCTGCCCCGAGCACCGTGAGCGACTCGACGCCAACCCGCTGCGGGCCCTCGACTGCAAGCGCCCGTCGTGCCGGGAGGCGACGCAGGAGGCACCGCGGCTGTCCGACCACCTGTGCGACCCCTGCCGGCAGCACTTCGACCGGGTGCAGGCGGGCCTCCACACCCTCGAGGTGCCCTTCGACCTCGACCACCGGCTGGTCCGGGGGTTCGACTACTACACCCGGACAACCTTCGAGTTCTCGTCCGGCGCCCTCGAGTCGGCGCAGAACGGGATCGGGGGAGGCGGCCGCTACGACGGCCTGGTCGAGATGCTGGGCGGTCCGCCCACCCCGGGGATCGGCTTCGGCATCGGGATCGAACGCCTGCTGCTGGCCTGCGACGCCGAAGGCGTGTTCGCCGTCGCCCCCGAGCCTCTCGACGCCTTCGTGGTCGACGTGACCGGGGGCGAGGCGGCCAGGGACATCACCGCCTCGTTGCGCCGCGCCGGCCTGCGGGCCGACCGGGCCTTCGACGGCCGGTCGATGAAGTCGCAACTGAAGTCGGCGGACCGGTCCGGTGCGGCGATCGCCGTCATCGTCGGTCCCGACGAGCTGGCCGCCGGCACGGTGTCGCTCCGGCCGCTCCGGGGGGAGGGGGGCCAAGAGACCGTCCCGGCCGCCGGGTTGGTGGAGGCGCTCCGCCGGGCGCCCCGTCGATGAGCCTCCGCCCGCCCATCTACCCTGTGCTTGGTCCCGGACACGGGCCCCCCACCCGAAAGGCCCTCTCGTGACAGCCTCAGCCAGCCCGACGGAGTCCACGTCGATGCGCACCCGCCTGTGCGGGACCCTGCGGAGCGAGGACGTGGGATCAACGGTGACGGTGTGCGGCTGGGTGGCCAAACGGCGGGAGCACGGTGAGCATCTGGCGTTCATCGACCTGCGCGACCACACGGGAATCCTCCAGTGCGTGGTGCCGGGGACGGTCGACGTGCGCAGCGAGTACGTGGTCGCCGTCGAAGGCGTCGTCCGGCCCCGCCCCGAGGGTACGGCCAACCCGGACCTGCCCACCGGCGACGTCGAGCTCGGCGAGTGCACGGTGACGCTCCTCAACGCCGCCGAACCGCCGCCCTTCGCCGTCGACGACCGGGTCGAGGTGGACGAGGTGACCCGGCTGAAGCACCGCTTCGTCGACCTCAGGCGGCCGAGGATGCAGTCCAACCTCAGGTTGCGGGCCGCCGTCAACGGTGCGCTCCGGGCGGCCATGGACCGGCAGGGCTTCGTCGAGGTCGAGACGCCGCTGCTGTGGGCCCCGACCCCCGAAGGGGCGCGTGAGTTCACCGTGCCGAGCCGGCTGACGCCCGGGTCCTGCTACGTCCTGCCCCAAAGCCCGCAGCTGGCCAAACAACTGCTCATGGTGGCCGGGGTGGACCGGTACTACCAGATAGCCCGCTGCCTCCGTGACGAGGATCTGCGGGCCGACCGGCAGTTCGAGTTCAGCCAGCTGGACGTCGAGGCCTCCTTCGTCACCCAGGAGGACGTGCTCGCCTTCGTGTCCGAGGCGGTGCTCGACGCCGCCGAGGTGGTCACCGGTGTCCGGCCCGACGACATCCCGCGCATGACGTGGGCCGAGGCCGTCGACCGCTACGGCACGGACAAGCCGGACATCCGCTTCGGCATGGAGCTGATCGATCTGTCCGCGGTGTTCGAGGGGACCGGGGTGAAGGCGTTCGGGGCGCCCTGCGTGAAGGCGATCGTCCTCGAGGGCGGGGCCGAGCTCACCCGGTCCCGGCTGGACAGCCTCACCGACCGGGCCCGGCAACTGGGCGCCAAGGGGCTGGCGTGGTTCAAGGTGGTCGGGGACGACGGGGCTCCCGGATCGCTCGACTCGCCACTCGACCGGTTCCTCTCCGAGGCGGAGCGCTCGGCCCTCCTGGAGGTCACCGGCGCCGCTGCCGGTGACCTGGTCCTGGTGGTGGCCGACGAGTACCGGCTGGCGTGCACGGTGCTCGGGCACCTGCGCGTGCAGCTCGGAGGCCGCCCGGTGAGTGAGGGACCGTTCCGCTACCTGTGGGTCGTCGACTTCCCGATGTTCGACGGCGTGGACGACGCCGGCCACCCGGTGGCGGCCCACCACCCGTTCACCATGCCCCATCCCGACGACCTCGACCGTCTCGAGTCGGATCCGGCCTCGGTGCGGTCGCAGGCCTACGACCTGGTCCTCAACGGATGGGAGCTCGGATCCGGCAGCGTCCGTATCCACCGCGACGACATCCAGAGCCGGGTGTTCGCCGCGCTGGGTATCGGGGCCGACGAGGCGCAGTCCCGCTTCGGGTTCCTGCTCGGGGCCTTTCGCTACGGCGCGCCGCCCCACGCCGGGTTCGCCGTGGGCATCGACCGGCTGGTGGCCATCTTCGCCGGCGAGGACAGCATCCGCGAGGTCATCGCCTTCCCGAAGACCCAGTCGGGCTCGGACCCGATGACCGGCGCACCGAAGCCGGTGGCCCCCGGGGTGCTGGCCGATCTCCGGCTGCGGGCCATTCCGTCGGAGGACTGACCGGTGCACCGTGCCCGGTGACGACCTGTTCTCCGGTGTTGCCCAGGAGCGCCTGGCCGCCCGCGCCCCCCTCGCCGCCCGGCTCCGGCCCCGCACGCTCGACGAGATCGTCGGCCAACGGCACCTGGTCGGCCCCGGCGCCCCGTTGCGGGCCCTCATCGAGTCGGACCGGCTGACCTCGGCCATCCTGTGGGGCCCTCCGGGGACCGGCAAGACCACCCTGGCTTCGGTGGTGGCCACGGTGACGGCCAAGCACTTCGTGCCCCTGTCGGCGGTGACCGCCGGGGTCAAGGACGTCCGCGAGGTGGTCGAGGCGGCCCGTCGCCTGCTGGGTGAGCAGGGGAGGGGGACCATCCTGTTCCTCGACGAGGTCCACCGGTTCAACCGGTCGCAGCAGGACGCGCTGCTCCCCTCGGTGGAAGAGGGACTGTTGGTGCTCATCGGAGCCACCACCGAGAACCCGTTCTTCGAGGTCAACGCCCCGTTGCTGTCGCGGTCGACGCTGTGGCGTCTCGAGCCCCTGTCGTTGGACGACCTCGAGGAGGTGGTGGCCCGGGGCCTGGAGGCGGAGGGCACCACGGCGGAGCCGGAGGCGGTGGCCGCCCTGGTCGGCCTGGCCGACGGGGACGCCAGGGCGGCGCTCACCACGCTCGAGGTGGCCGTCGCCCTGGCCGGCTCGTCGCCGGTCACCCTGGGCGACGTGGAGCGGGCCCGGCATTCCCGCCTCCACCACTACGGCGAGGACGACCACTACGACCAGGTGAGCGCCTTCATCAAATCCGTGCGGGGGTCCGACCCCGACGCCGGCCTGTACTGGCTCGCCCGGATGCTCGAGTCGGGCGAGGACGCCCGGTTCATCGCCCGCCGACTGGTCATCCTGGCCAGCGAGGACATCGGTGAGGCCGATCCACTGGCGCTCGTGGTGGCCGATGCCGCCGCCCGGGCGGTCGAGTTCGTCGGACTGCCCGAGGCCCAGCTGAACCTGGCCCAGGCGGTGGTCCACCTGGCCTGCGCCCCCAAGTCCAACCGGGTCACGGTGGCCCTCGGACTGGCCCAGCGGGACGTGCGTGAGGGTCCACGCGGGGACGTGCCCACCCACCTGCGGGACGCCCACTACCGGAGCGCCTCGAGCATCGGCCACGGCGAGGGCTACGTCTACCCCCACGACCGGCCCGATGCCTGGGCCGACCAGCAGTACCGGCCCGAGGGCCTGGCGGCCAACCGCTACTACGAGCCGAGCGACCGGGGCCACGAGGCGGTGGTGGCCGAGCGCCTCCGGCGGTGGCGCAGCGAGGGGCCCGCCAGTGGGGCCGCCGAGACCGGCGGAACCGACGGGGGCACGACCGACGGTGAGGCCGGCGGGGCCGGCGGGGCCGGCGAGGCCGGCGGGGCCGGCGGGGCCGACGAACACCCCCCGGAGGTTTAGGCCAGACTGTCCCAATGACCCGGCGACGACGCGGCCTCGCGGTAGTGGCCGCGCTGGCGCCGGCCCTGGTACTCCTGGCGATGGGCGCAGGGGTCGTCGCCGGGGCCACCGCCACCGCTGCGGTCCCGGACGTCCGCGTGGGCGGGCACCCACCGGCGCTGCCCCGGGGGTCCGTCGTGACCGGACCGGCGCCCGCCTCGACGACGGTCACGTCGGACGTGTCGCTCGAGCCCCGCGACGAACCGGCGCTCGCCGCCTTCGTGGATGCCGTGTCGACACCGGGGTCGCCCGAGTACCACCGGTACCTGAAGCCGGGACAGTTCGCCTCGGTCTTCGGACCGACCCAGGCCACCATCACCTCGACGCGCCAGTGGCTGGCCTCGACGGGGCTCCGGGTGGGTGCCACCACGCCCGACGGCCTGTTGGTACCCGTGACCGGCACCGTGTCCGCCATGGAGCGGGCCTTCAGCGTGTCGGTCGTGGACGCCCGGCTGCCGACCGGCCGCCAGTCGCGGTTCGTCGCCAGTGCGCCGGCGGTGCCGGCCGCCCTCGCCCCGTCCATCCAGGGGGTGATCGGCCTGAGCACCGTGGCCCAGCCCCAGCCGGAGCTGGTCCGGGGTGATGGCGGCGCCGGCGCCGGTGGAGGAGCCACCTCCTCCGCCGGCGCACCCACGTCGGTGCCGGCCGGACCGCACGCGGCGGCGGCCACCCCGCACGCCGGGCCGGCGGCCTGCACGAACGCCTCGGCGGCGGCGCAACGGTACGGGGGCTACACGGCCGACCAGCTGGCGTCGATCTACGGGCTCAGCACGCTCTACGGCGACGGCCTCGAGGGGACCGGCCAGACCGTGGGCATCTACGAGCTCGAGCCCTACACGCAGGCCGACATCTCGACGTACCTGAGCTGCTTCGGACTCACCAACCCGGTCAACGAGGTCGCGGTGGACGGCGGTTCCACCGCGCCGCAGTCCGGTGAGGCGGCGCTGGACATCGAGGGCGTGGCCGGCCTCGCCCCCGGTGCCTCGGTCCTCGTCTACGAGGGCAACGACAGCACCGCCTCGGGTCCCCTCGACACCTACGACGCCATGGTGAGCGCGGACACGGCCAACGTGCTCACGACCAGCTGGGGGACGTGCGAGCCGGAGATGGACCCCGCCGAACAGGCCGCCCAGTCAACCATCTTCGCCGAGGCCGCCACCCAGGGGCAGACCGTCGTGGCCGCATCGGGGGACTCGGGGTCGACCGACTGCTATTCGCCCCTCTACAGCGACGCCGATGCGGCGGTGACGGTGGACGATCCGGCGGACCAGCCCGGGGTCACCGGGGTGGGGGGCACCTCGCTCCTCGGGGCCGGGCCCGACGAGTCGGTGTGGAACAACGGCTACGGATCGACCGGCGGCGGCGTCTCCTCCGACTTCGCCCAACCCGCCTGGCAGGCCGGCCCGGGTGTCGGCGCTCCGGACGACCTGGCCCAGTGCAGCGCGCTCGGACGGTCCAGCTGCCGGGAGGTCCCCGACGTGGCCGCCTCGGCGGACCCGGCGCACGGGGACATCATCTACTACGGCGGTTCCTGGATCGTCTACGGCGGCACCAGTGCCGCCTCCCCGGTGTGGGCGGCCATGACCGCGGTGATCGACCAGACCCTGCCCACGCCGGCCGGCCTGATCGATCCGGTCCTCTACGGGGCGGCGACCTGTGTCGCCTCGCCGTTCAACGACGTGACGACCGGCAACAACGCCTGGATCGCCGCCGCCGGTGGCCGGTACCCGGCGACGGCCGACTACGACACGGCCACCGGCTGGGGCTCGGCCAACGCCGCCGAGCTGGAGTCGGCGCTGGTCTCTCCCAAGATCTGTCCGGTGGTGCAGAGTGTCAATCCGGCGAAGGGCGCGCCCGGCGGCGGGAACACGGTCATCATCACCGGGACGGACTTCGCCGGCGCCACCGCCGTGCGGTTCGGGTCCACGCCGGTGGCGTTCACCGTCACGTCGCCGACGACGATCACCGTCGCCGTGCCCCCCGGGCCCAGTGGGTCGACCGTGGACGTGACGGTGCAGGGTACCCAGGGGTCCAGCCGGGTCGTCAGTTCGGACCGCTACACCTATGCGGCACCCGGCTACTGGCTGGCGGCGTCCGACGGCGGCATCTTCACCTTCGGTCGGACCGGGTTCTTCGGGTCGACCGGTGGGATCCAGCTGAACCGGCCGGTGGTGGGCGTGGCCTCCTCCGCTGACGACGGGGGCTACTGGCTGGTGGCGTCCGACGGCGGGGTGTTCACCTTCGGCGACGCCGGCTTCTACGGGTCGACCGGCGCACTGCGGCTGAACAAGCCCATCGTGGGCATGGCCGCCACCACGGACGGCAGGGGCTACTGGCTGGTGGCATCCGACGGCGGGGTGTTCTCCTTCGGCGACGCCCGGTTCTACGGCTCCACCGGGGCCATCCACCTGAACAAGCCGATCGTGGGCATGGCCGCCACCCCCGACGGGCGGGGCTACTGGCTGGTGGCGTCCGACGGCGGGGTGTTCACCTTCGGTGACGCCCGGTTCGACGGCTCCACCGGGGCCATCCACCTGAACCAGCCCGTGGTCGGCCTGTCCTCGACGGTCGACGGGCGGGGCTACTGGCTGGTGGCGTCCGACGGCGGGATCTTCACGTTCGGCGACGCCCGGTTCGACGGCTCCACCGGGGCCATCCACCTGAACAAGCCCATCGTGGGCATGGCCGCCACCCCCGACGGGCGGGGCTACTGGCTGGTGGCGTCCGACGGCGGGGTGTTCACCTTCGGTGACGCCGGCTTCTACGGGTCGACCGGCGCACTGCGGCTGAACGAACCGATCGTGGGGATGACGCCCACCTGACCGGGTCGCCGACCGGTCACCGACGAACTCGCCGCGCCGATCCGCATCTATGCTGCCGCGGTGCCGGTGGCCCTCGCTCCCCCCGACCCCGTGGTCTCGCCCGTCGCCCGTCCCTCCGGATCGGTCCCGCCGCCGCCCTCCGGCCCCGATGCCACCTCCCGACGTGTCCGGAGGAACCGCCGGCTGTGGGCGCTCGGCCTGCTGGCCCTGGTCGGGCTGGTGGCCTGGTGGCTGACGTCGGGGGGCTCCCCGGCGGCCAACGGTCCGGTGCACCACCAACCGCCGGCGGCGCACCGCACCGCACCGCCGTCGCCCGTGGCCAACACGCGTCTCGACCCCGACTGGGAGGGGGACGGGAAACCCGAGACGTTCGCGTTCGGCGGTGACGTCAACTTCCCGACCGGCAGCACGCTGGCGTCCCGATTGGCCGACGACCCGTCGACCGCGCTCGGGCCCGGCGTGCCGGTTCTGCTGTCGGGGGTCGACCTGTCGATGGTCAACCTCGAGACGGCGCTGACCGACGGCGGCTGCCCTCAACCCCAGGACAAGCAGTACGTCTTCTACGCGCCCTCGAGCGCGGTCACGGCGTTCCGGGGTGCGGGTGTCTCCCTGGTGAGCGAGGCCAACAACCACGGGGAGGACTGCGGGCCGGCCGGCCTGCAGATGGCGCTGGCTGCCCGACAGCAGTCGGGCTATCCGGTCATGGGCATCGGCCAGAACGCCGCCCAGGCGTTCACCCCCTACCGCATCACCGTCAACGGCCAGAAGGTGTCGATCATCGCCGCCACCCAGGTCATCGATTCGGACCTGCAGACGGTGTGGACGGCCACGACCACGCAGCCCGGCCTGGCGTCGGCCTACGACGTGACCGACCTCGTGCACGCCGTCGAGGCGGCGCGCCGGGTGTCCGACACCGTCATCGTCTTCCTGCACTGGGGGACGGAGCTCGACGCGTGCCCCAACCCGGAGCAGGAGCCGCTGGCCCAGCTCCTGGTCCGGGCGGGCGCCGACATCATCGTCGGTAGCCACGCCCACGTGCTGCTCGGCGGAGGCTACCTGGGCTCGGCCTATGTCGACTACGGGCTCGGCAACTTCGCCTTCTACAACGATCCCGCCCCGACCGACCAGAGTGGCTCGCTGGTCATCACCGCCACCGGACGGCACATCGACAGCGCCACGTGGCGACCGGCGATCATCGAGAACGAGCTCCCCCAACCCCTGTCGGGGGCGGCCGCCTCCACCGCCCTCCAGGCCTGGTCGGCGGCACGCACCTGTACCGACGCCACTGCGGGCCCGGGAACGCCGCTCGCCTCACCGACCACCGAGGTGTCGCCGGCCAGCCCGGCCGTCTCCCAGCAGCTGTCGGTTGATTCCGGCTAGACGCGGGCACCCGGGACATTCCGGGTCCGGGGGTGCCACCACCATCTAAGCTCTCCGGATCATGTCCGCCGGTCAGATCGCCGTACTCGTGGCGTCGCTCGCCAGTGCCCTGGCCGTCGTCGGGCTGCTGGTGGCCATCGGGTCCCTCCGCTCCGAGGTCCGCCGACTGGCGGCGACGTCCGAGCAGCTGCGACGCCAGACGGTGCCGCTGGTGGCCGACGCCCACCGGGTGGTCGACCAGGCGGCCACCGAGATGGAACGGGTCGGCGCCGTCCTCGACACCACCGAGTCGGTGCACGCCACCGTGGACTCGGCGTCGCGGCTGGCCTATCGGGCCTTCGCCAATCCGGTGGTCAAGGTCCTGGCCGTGAGGGCCGGTGCCGCCACGGGGATCCGGCGCCTCGCCTCCGGCACCGAGTCGGATCGGCGCAACGGGTCCTCGGGGAACGGAAACGGGTCCTCGGGGAACGGAAGGGCGGGGCACTAGCGATGCCCAAGCGAACGTTCTGGCTGGCCACCGGGGTGGCGATCGGGGCCGGCTCCTCCCTGTGGGCCGAGCGCAAGGTCCGTCGATCGGTGCAGCAGGCCGCGGCCCGGCTGCAACCCGACGCCGTCGTCCTGGAGGTGGGCCGGTCGGCCCGCCAGGTCGCCGGGACCGCCGGCAACCGGGTGCGCGACGCCGTCTCCATCGGCCGCGACGAGATGCAGCGCCGCGAGGAGGAGCTCTGGGCCGGGCTGGCCGCCCAGGGGGTGGAGCAGGTCCCGCCGGTGGCCCCGGAGACGACAGCACCGGCGGTGGCTCCGGTCGCACCCGTCGGGGCCGTCGACGGCCGCCGCCGCCGTGAAGGGACCCGGACCCGGGTGCTCCGGAGGAAATCGCCTTCTCACCTGGGCAAGTAGTATCCGGGGTCGTGACTCCCGGCACGGCGCCCGACGCCGATCAGTTGCGTGACGCCTTCACCCGGTTCTTCGTCGAGCGCGGCCACAGCGCCGTGCCCTCGGCCAGCCTCATCCCGCACGACCCCTCGGTCCTGTTCACCATCGCCGGCATGGTGCCGTTCAAACCGTTCTTCCTGGGCGACGAGGTACCCCCCTGGCCGCGGGCCACGTCGGTGCAGAAGTGCTTCCGGACCGTCGACATCGACATCGTCGGCACCACGCAACGGCACTGCACCTTCTTCGAGATGCTGGGCAACTTCAGCTTCGGCGACTACTTCAAGACCGACGCCATCCCGTTCGCCTGGGAGCTGGTGACCGAGGTCCTGGGTATCGACGGCGACCGGCTGTGGGTCACCGTCCACGACAGCGACGACGAGGCCGAGCGGATCTGGACCGACGGGGTCGGCGTCTCCGCCGCCCGGGTCCAACGCCTGGGTGACGACAACTTCTGGAAGATGGGGGACACCGGGCCGTGCGGACCGAGCTCGGAGATCTTCTTCGACAAGGGTCCCGCCTACGGTGAGGACGGCGGGCCCGCCTTCGGTGGCTCCGAGCGGTTCGTGGAGATCTGGAACCTCGTGTTCATGCAGTACAACCGCAACGCCGATGGTGCCACCGAGCCGCTGCCCCGGCCCAGCATCGACACCGGCGCCGGTCTCGAGAGGATCCTGCCCGTCCTCCAGGGGGTGGACTCGATCTTCGCCACCGACCTGTTCCTCCCCATGATCGAGACGGCCCAGTCGGTCACCGGCCACGCCTACGGTGACGACGAACGGGTCGACGTCGGCTTGCGGATCCTCGCCGACCACGGCCGGGCCATGTCCATGCTGGTGGCCGACGGCGTGCTCCCCTCCAACGAGGGTCGGGGCTACGTGCTCCGCCGGATCATCCGGCGGACGGTGCGGCGCGCCCGGCAGCTGGGGGTGGACCGTCCCTTCACGCCGGCGCTCGTCGACGCCGCCGTGGGGGTGCTGGGGTCGGCCTATCCGGCCCTGGCCGAGCAGCACCGCCTGATCACCGATGTGGTCGTCCGGGAGGAGGAGGGCTTCTTGCGCACCCTGGCCACCGGCTCCACCATCCTCGAGGAGCAGCTGGCCTCGGGCATGAACTCGGTCACCGGTGACGTGGCCTTCCGTCTCCACGATACCTACGGCTTTCCGATCGAGCTGACCGTGGAGATCGCCGAGGAGGCCGGGGTCGCCGTCGACCTGGCCGGCTTCGAGGCGGCCATGGAGGTCCAGCGCTCCCAGGCCCGTGCCGCCGCCCGGGCCGGCCGGACCGTCGCCGGCGAGGAGGCCTACCGCTCGGTGCTCGACACCGAGGGGCAGACCGTCTTCGTGGGCCAGCGACCCGACGGGTACTCGGCCCCGGCCCGGGTGGTGGCCGTGCTGGCCGATCTCGATCCCGACCACGCTGGCCAGGCCGAGATCTTCCTCGACCGGACCCCCTTCTACGCCGAGAGCGGCGGCCAGGTCGGGGATACGGGCACGATCGTCACCGAGACGGGGACGGCCCTCGTCTACGACACGGTGTCGGCGCTCCCCGGGCTCACCTCCCACCGGGCCCGCATCACCGGGGAGATCTTCGCCGGCCAGGACGCGCTGGCCACCATCGACGGCGTGCGCCGGGACGCGCTGCGCCGCAACCACACCGGCACCCACCTGCTCCACGCCGCCCTGCGCTCCGTCCTGGGCGACCACGTCCGCCAACAGGGGTCACTGGTGGCGCCCGACCGGCTGCGCTTCGACTTCAGCCACCACGGGGGCGTGGCCCCCGAGGAGCTCGCGGCGGTGGCGACACTCGCCAACGCCGACGTGCTGACCGACGCCGAGGTGACGGTGGAGGAGACCACCAAGGCCCAGGCCGAGGCTATGGGTGCCCTGGCCTTCTTCGGTGACAAGTACGGCGACCGGGTGCGTGTCGTCCGGGCCGGGCCGCACTCCATCGAGCTGTGCGGCGGGACCCACGTCGGTGCGCTCGGCATGATCGGGCCGATCACCGTGGTGTCGGAGTCGTCGATCGGGTCCAACACCAGGCGGTTGGAGGCGGTGACCGGGGCGAGCGCCTTCGACCGCATCGTGGAGCGCGAGGGCCTGCTGTCCGAGGCCGCCGCCCTGCTGCGCACCGAGCCCGAGCACGTGCCCGAGGCCATCGACCGGCTGCTCGAGCGCCAGAGGGCGGCCGAGCGCTTGCTCGAGGAGGCCCACGGCCGCGAGCTCCGGGCCGAGGCGTCCTCGCTGGCCTCGGGTGCCGCCGACGGCGTCCTGGTCGCCCGTCGCGACGGCCTGGAGCCCGACCGACTCCGCGACCTCGCCCAGGCGACCCGGTCCACGGGGGGGCTGCGTGCCGTGGTCCTCGGCGGGAGCCCCGACGGGGTCAAGGCCTCGGTGGCCGTCTCGGCCGACCCGTCGGCGGCACCGGTCGACGCCGGTGCCCTGGTCAAGCAGATCGCCCCCCTGCTGGGTGGCGGGGGCGGGGGATCGCCCGAGGTGGCGGTGGCCGGGGGCAAGGACCCCGGGGGCATCGACCGGGCCCTCGACGAGGCCCGCCGCCAGCTCGGCGGTGCCTGAATCGCGGTGAGCGGGAGCGCCCCGTCCGGCCGGGGCCGGGTGGTCGGGATCGACCTGGGTTCGCGGCGGATCGGCATCGCCGTGTCAGACTCGGCCCGTACCATGGCGCTCCCCCGCACCACCCTGGTCCGAACCGGCGACGCCGAGCGGGACCGGAGGAAGCTGATCGACCTGATCCTCGAAGAGGAGGCCGTGACCGTGGTCGTGGGCCTCCCGCTGTCCCTCGACGGCACACGGGGGCGGGCCGCCACCGAGGCGGTGGACGAGGCGGAGGCCATCCGGTCGATGCTCGCCTCCCACTCGGTCGGCGTCGAGCTGTTCGACGAACGCCTGACCACCGTGAGCGCCCACCAGGCACTCGCCGCCGGGGGTTCGCGGGAGCGGGAGCGGCGCAAGGTCGTGGACCAGGCCGCGGCCGCGGTGATGCTGGGTGCCTGGCTCGAGGGGTCGGGGGGCAGGGCCGGCCCGGAGGGGTCGGCGGGACCGAGGGGCTCCCGGTGAGCGGACTCGATCCCGGGGGTCCGGCGGACGACGGCCCCGGGGCACCCCCGGGCGAACCGGCCGCCGCCGGGCCGGTGCCCGACATCGGCCAACCCGAGGCCGCCCCCCACATCTACGGCACCGCCACCCCCGGTCGCCCCCGGCGGAGCGGCGCCCACGGGAAGGCCCGCCACCCACTGCGGACCGTCGTCCTGGTCGTCGTGGGCCTCGGGGTGCTGGTGGTGGTGGCCGGCGCGTTATGGGTCCAATCCGAGGCGAATCCCTCGGGACCGAGGGGTGCCCAGGTCATCGTCAGCGTCCGGTCCGGCACCGGGGTGGACCAGCTGGCCTCCGACCTGCAGTCCAGACGGGTGATCGGGAGCTCCCTCGCCTATCGGATCTGGAGCCAGTTCCACGGGGTGTCCGGGGTGCTGTCCGGCTCGTACGCATTCGATCAGAACAGCAGCTTCGGCGCGGTCGATGCCGTGATCTCGGCCGGCCCGAACGTGTTCCCCCTGGAGGTCCCGCCCGGCTTCACCGTCTCGGAGGTGGCCGAGCGGCTGGGTCAGTTGCCGGGGCACGACGCCGCCACCTTCGAGCGCCTGGCCACCAGCGGTGCCGTCCGGTCGCCGTGGCAGCCCGCCGGCTCCACCAGCCTCGAGGGGCTGCTCGGGACCGGTTCGTACCGGATCGTCCCCGGTGAGACGGACACCCAGCTGCTCACCGCCATGGTCGACCGGTTCGACGCGCTGGCCGACCAGCTCGACCTGACCACGGGTGCGGCCAAGCTCGGGTACACCCCCTACCAGGTCATCACCGTCGCCTCCATCGTCGAGAAGGAAGGGGTGCTCACGAAGAACATGGGCCCCGTCGCACGGGTCGTCTTCAACCGGCTGTCGGCCGGGATGCCCCTCCAGATGGACTCCACGGTGCTGTACGCCGAGGGACGCGACGGGGGAGCGGTCACCTCGAAGGACCTCCAGGTCCAGTCCCCGTACAACACCTACCTGCACAAGGGCCTCACGCCGACACCCACTTGCTTCCCCTCGCGGCAGGCGCTCCAGGCCACCCTGGATCCGCCGAGTGGCAGTTGGCTCTACTTCGTGGTGGTCCAGTCCGACGGCACCGAGGCGTTCGCTGACACGTTCGCCCAACAGCAGGCCAACGAGGCGCTCGCCGCCCAGCGCGGCGTGCCCTGAGCAGACCGCCGTGGACCAGACTGGCCCGATGGACGTGACCCCCCGACCACCGGCCGCCGAGCTCTCGGCGGCCACGACGGTGGTCGGGGTCATCGGCGACCCGGTGGCCCACTCGCTGTCGCCCCTCCTCCACAACACGGCGTTCTCGGCCATGGGCCTCGACTGGGTCTCGGTCGGCTTCCGGGTCCGCGCCGGACGCATCGCCGAGGCGCTGGCCGGGGCGCGGTCCCTCGACGTGAGGGGGCTTTCGGTCACCATGCCGCACAAGGAGGCGGTGGCCACCCTGGTCGGGGAGCGCACCCCGGCCGCCGCGCTGCTCGGCGCGGTGAATTGTGTGGCGAGCACTGCCGACGGTTGGCTCGGCGACAACACGGACGGACCCGGGTTCGTCGCCTCCCTGCGCCGCGGTGACGCGTTCGATCCCGACGGCCAGCGTTGCCTGGTGGTCGGGGCCGGTGGCGCGGCGCGGGCGGTGATCGCCGGTCTGGCGGATGCCGGCGCCGGCGAGGTGATCGTGGTCAACCGCTCGCCCGAGCGGGCAGAGACGGCGGCCGCACTGGCCGGGACGGCGGGTCGGGTGGGCGTCGCTTCCGACAGCGGCGACTGTTCGCTGGTGGTCAACGCCACGCCGATCGGGATGGCCGACACCGGTGGCGTCGGTCCCGCCTGGCCCGTCGACCCCGCACTGCTGCACGACGGCCAGCTGGTGGTCGATCTGGTCTACCACCCCCGGGTCACCCCGTGGATGGAGGCGGCAAGCGCACGGGGCGCCGTCGTGGCCAACGGCGTCGGGATGCTCGTGCACCAGGCGGCGCTCCAGATCGGCCGGTGGACGGGTCAGGAACCCCCGGTCGAGGCCATGTGGGGGGCGGTGAGCCGCCCGGCGGCCGGCGAAGCGAGGGGCTGACCACCGGATCCGGGCTGCCGGCCGGGCGAGGGGGGCGCCGGGGGAGGGCCGGGTACTCTTGGTGGCCGTACCTATGGTCAACTACGCCCCCGCGCAAACCGCCACTCGCCCCCGCCATCTGACGGCCCGATTCGACGGGGTGTTGGTCGGCGGCTCGATCCTCCTCGGGCTGATCGGCGTGGTCATGATCTACTCGGCGACCCGGGGGTGGCTGGCCCTGGACGGCGCCGACCCGAAGTACTTCCTGAAGCGGCAGGCGGCGTTCCTGGTCGTCGGCGTCATCGTGATGGTCGGCTTCGCCCTGTTCGACTACCGACGGCTCGAGCAGTTCAGCACGGTGCTCTACGTGGGCACGCTCCTCGCCCTCGTCGCCGTGCTGGCCACCCCGGCCCGGCTGGGCTCTCAGCGGTGGTTCCCCCTCGGCCCCTTCCAGTTGCAACCCTCGGAGTTCGCCACCCTGGTCCTCGTCATCGCCATGGCCACCTACTGCTCCCGGCGGCCGGAGGGGCTCGACTTCCGCGACCTGGTCCGGCTGGTGCTGCTGGCCGCCCTGCCCATCCTGTTGGTGATCAAACAGCCCGACCTCGGGACGGCCATCGTGATGACGGTCATCCTGATGGTCATGCTGGCGGTGGCCGGCATGCCCGGTCGCTATCTCCTGTTGCTCATCATCGGTGCCGTGCTCCTCGTGGTGTTCGCCATCAACGTCGGCCTACTGCAGCACTACCAGATCGAGCGGCTGACCAGTTTCATCTCGCCCAACGGGGCCAGCCAGGCCGCCACCTACAACGTGACCCAGGCCAAGGAGGCCATCGCCCACGGAGGCATGTTCGGCCAGGGCCTGTTCCACGGGGCCCTCACCAACCTGGCCTACGTGCCCGAGCAGCAGACCGACTTCATCTTCTCCGCCGTGGGCGAACAGGTGGGGTTCGTCGGTGCCGGCGTGCTCCTGTGCCTCTACGGGTTCGTGGCCTGGCGGGTGCTCCGCACCGCCCAGATGGCCCGTGACAACTACGGCCGCCTGCTGTGCACGGGCGTGTTCGCCCTCCTCGTCTTCTCGGTGTTCGAGAACGTGGGGATGAACATGGGGATCATGCCGGTCACCGGCATCCCCCTGCCGTTCCTCTCCTATGGCGGGTCGGCCATGATCGGCTTCTTCGCCGCCATCGGCATCACCATCAGCGTCCACAACAGGAGCGTCCGGTGAGCGACGCCACCGCCGGCAACGTGACGACGCCGGCGGAGCCGGGCCGGGACTCCTCGGAGGATCAGGCGGCCACGCCCGATCCGGTGCCGGCGCCGGCGCCGGTGCCGGTGCCCGGGACGGTGCCGGTGCCCGGGACGGGGGAGTTGCCGAGGACGGAGCCGGACCTCCCATCGCCGGCGTCCGGTGCCACCCGGGACCCCGAGGCCACACCGCCGCCCGGGCCCGAGGATGAGACCGACAACGAGCCGGATGCCGGGACCGAGCCGGATGCCGGGACCGAGCCGGCGGCCGGGACCGAGCCGGCGGACGCTGCTGCGTCCGGACCGGCCCCGGTCGGTGACTTCCGACTGGCGTTGGTGTCGGCGGTCAAGGTCGACCTGCCGAACCAGCACCCGACCGTCGTCCTGCGGGAGACCGAGTCACCACGACGCCAGCTGTCCTTCTCCGTCGGCCTGCAGGACGGGGTGGTCCTCTCGCACGCCATGCGCCGGATACCCACACCCCGCCCTCTCACCCACGAGCTGCTGACCGGCATCCTCCAGGGGTTCGACATCGACATCGTCGCCGTGCGGCTGGTGGGCCGGCAGGGGGCGATCTACTTCGCCGAGCTCGACCTGCGGGGACGCACGGGCCGATCGGTCCACTCGTGCCGGCCGTCGGACGCCCTCACCATCGCACTGCACCAGCCGGTGCCCGTGCCCATCCTCATCGACCGCCGGCTGCTCGAGGAGTCCGGGGACGTCGCTCCCGCCGGGTCCTCCTGGCCACCCGCCTGACCGGGACCTCGATCCGACCGACGCGGCCGCCCCCACTGCTGTGACCCGGGCCGACCCGGCCGATCAGCTCCCGCTCAGGAGACGGCGCTTCCGCTCCCGGTACTTCTCGTATTGGGTCTGGTCGGCGGCGTCGACGGCCGCGCCACCCTCGTCGGAGATGCGCATGAGCAGGGCGATGAGCACATAGTTGGCGACCAGTGCCGAGCCGCCGTAGGAGACGAAGGGGAGGGTGACCCCGGTGAGCGGCAGCAGCCGGACCACGCCGCCGATGATGAAGAAGGCCTGGAACCCGATGGTCATGGTCAGTCCCACGGCCACCAGCTTGGCGAACTCGGACCGTGCCGCCTGGGCGATGCGGAGCCCGGCACCGACCAGGAGCAGGAAGGCGACCACGACCATCGTGGACCCGAAGAGCCCCATCTCCTCGCCGATGATGGCGAAGATGAAGTCGGCCTGGGGCACCGGGATGGTGTAGGCGCCGGCACCCAGCCCGAGGCCGGTGCCCCCGATGCCACCGCTCCCGAGCGAGTACCACGCCTGGCGGAGCTGCAGGCCGGGATCGTTCGGCAGGATCCTCCACGGGTCGATCCAGGTCTCGACGCGGATGTGGGTCTGGTAGAAGTACCGACTGGCCAGGTAGGACCCGATGGCGAAGAGGATGATGCCCAACACCAGGTAGCCGGTCCTGCCGGTGGTCACCCAGAGCAGTCCGATGAAGACGGTGAAGAGCAGGGCCGAGAATCCGATGTCGTGCTCCAGGCTCATCACGCCGATGGCGAACGCCCAGGCGAGGAGGATCGGGACCACGGGCCGGGGGTCGAGCACGAGCCGGTTCCGGAAGCGGGCCGTCGGGATGCTCAGCAGCTCACGTTTCTCGGCGAAGTAGGACGCGAAGAAGATGCACAGGACGATCTTGGCCAGCTCCACCGGCTGGAACTGGAAGCTGCCGACCTTCACCCACAACCGCGCCCCGTTGATGTTGGCCCCGAAGTGGGGGATCAGGGGCAGCAGCAACAGCACCACCCCGATGGCCAGGAGCAGGTACCGGTAGCGGTCGAGGTCCCGCGACCGGCGGACGAGGGCCAACGTGAGGACGTAGGCCAGCACGCCGGCCGCGGTCCACGCCGCCTGCAGCGGGGCGTAGTCCGTGCCCACCCCGAGGTCGATGCGGGTGATCATGACGTAGCCCAGCCCGTTGAGGAGGAAGGCGATGGGCAGGATGATCGGCAGCGCGCTCGGCGCCCAGATGCGGTTGGCCAGGTGGGCCACGCCGCCGAGGACGAGGATGCCGGCCAGCAGGGGGCCGACGTCGTTCGGGATCTTGGAGGTGTTGCCCAGGATCATCAGGGTGTACGCGGCGATGATGATCACCGAGGCGGCGACCAGCAGGCCGAGCTCGGTCCGGCGACGAGCCTTGAAGGTCCGCCGGAGGATCTTGAGCTGCGGGTCCTGCACCGGGGTGGCGGGCACGACGGCGAGCCTACCGGCGCACCATGGCCGGACGGTGGAGCCGCACCGACCGCCCACCGGTACCATTGGCTCCTGATGGAAGCGCTGCCATGACGGGCCGGTCGTGACGGACCGGTTCGCGGCCGTCCGCCGGCCCCCGGTGGCGTCGCCCGACGTCGGACCACCGGCGGTCGACCCGGCCACCTCGGTGCCCGGGGGTCTCCACCCGCAGGCGGCGGCCGCCGGCGAGGCCCGGTTCATCAACCGGGAGCTGTCGTGGCTCGAGTTCGGGGACCGCCTGCTCAGCCTGGCCGCCGACCCCCGACTGCCCCTGCTGGAGCGGGTGAAGTTCCTGGCCATCTTCGCCGAAGGCCTCGACGAGTTCTTCCAGGTGAGAGTGGCGGGCCTCGAGGACCAGGTGGCGGCCGGGCTCCACACCCGCTCGCCGGACGGCCTGCGCCCGGCCGACCAGCTGGAGGCCATCACGGCGCGGGCCACCGGACTGGTGGAGTGGCAGAGCCGGATCTTCCAGGACCACCTCTGCCCGGCCATGGAGGAGGCCGGTCTGGTCATCACCGACTGGCACACCCTCGACGCCAAGGACCTCGCCCACCTGCTCGACGAGTTCAACCGGGGGATCTTCCCCATCCTCACACCGCTGGCGGTGGACCAGGGTCACCCCTTCCCGTACATCTCGAACCTCTCGCTCAACCTGGTCGTACGGGTGCACGATCCCGTCTCCGACGAGGAGCGCATCGCCAGGGTGAAGGTGCCACCGCTGCTGGCCAGGCTGGTCGCCCTGCCGGACGGCCGCCGATTCGTCCCCCTGGAACAGGTCATCGCCGCCCATCTCGCCGCCCTGTTCCCCGAGATGACCATCCGTGAGCACCACGCGTTCCGCGTCACCCGGAACGCCGACCTCTCAGTCGAGGAGGACGAAGCCGGCGACCTGTTGGCGGCCGTGGAGCTCGAACTGCACCGTCGTCGCTTCGGCCAGGCCGTCCGACTCGAGGCGTCGGCCGGCATCTCCACCGACCTCCTCGACATGCTGATCGCCGAGGTCGACGTGCCCGAGGGGAACGTCTACCTGTTCGACGTGCCGATCGACCTCGGTGGCCTCCGGTCGCTCACCGAGATCGACCGGCCCGACCTGGCCGCGCCCCGGTGGACGCCGGTGACCCCGCCCGAGCTGGCCGGCGTGCGTGACATCTTCGGGGTCCTCGACGAGCACGACGTACTCCTCCACCACCCCTACGAGTCGTTCGCCGCGTCGGTCGAGGCCTTCGTGGCCCAGGCCGCCGACGATCCCGACGTGCTGGCCATCAAGCAGACCCTCTACCGGACGGGCGACGACAGTCCGATCGTGGCCTCCCTGATCCGGGCCTCACAGGCCGGCAAGCAGGTCACGGCGGTGGTCGAGCTGCAGGCCCGCTTCGACGAGCGCGCCAACATCGCCTGGGCGCGGACGCTCGAGGAGGCCGGCGTCCAGGTCATCTACGGGCTCGTCAGGCTGAAGACCCACTCGAAGATCTCCTTGGTGGTGCGGCGCCACGACGATGACATCCGGCGGTACTGCCACATCGGCACGGGGAACTACAACTCGGCCACCGCCCGGACCTACGAGGACCTGGGTCTGCTGACCGCCGCACCGGACATCGGCGCCGACGTCGGCGAGCTGTTCAACCTGCTCACCGGGTCTGGCGACCCGCCCACCTTCCGCCGCCTCGTGGTCTCACCGGTGTCGACCAGGCAGTTCCTGATCGATGCCATCGTCGGGGAGGAGGGCGCCGGCGAGCTCGGCCGGATCGTGCTGAAGACCAATGGGCTGACGGATCCGGGCATCATCGACGCCCTCTACCAGGCCTCGCGGGCCGGCGTGTCGATCGATCTGATCGTGCGCGGGCGGTGCTGCCTGCGACCGGGGATCCCGGGGCTCTCCGAGGGGATCCGGGTCCGGTCGATCGTCGGTCGCTATCTCGAGCACGCACGCATCTTCCTCTTCGGCGGCGTGGGGGCCCGGGACCTGCGGGTCGGCATCGGCTCCCCCGACCTGATGGAGCGGAACCTCGATCGGCGGGTCGAGGTGACGGTCCCCATCGAGGACCCGCTGATCCAACAGCGCCTGGTCGGGATCCTCGACGCCGCGCTGCTCGACGAGGCCAATGCGTGGGAGTTGCAGTCCGACGGGACGTGGCGACGGGTCTCCCCGCCGGACGCGCCGGCGGGCCTCGGGTTCAACCTGCAGGATCACTTCCAAACGCAGGCTCTCGAATCCCTCCGCCATCGCCGCGACGCGATGCAACGCGAAGCGTCGGCCCTGCGGACCGTCTCGGACCCCGGTCCCGTTCCGGAGCGTTCCCGTCCGCGAGCGCCGTGGAGGCCGGCGCCGCCTCCGGTTCCGGTGCCGGGGGGCGCACCGACGTCCGGTCAGGGGGCGGACCGCTGGCCGCAGCGGTCAGGGGGCCTCCGGCCGCCGGGGTGACCCCCCTCGGCGCGCCGTCCGCCGGCGCCAGGCCCCTCGGCGAGCCATCCATCGGCGCCAGGCCCCTCGGCGCGCCGTCCATCGGCGCGACAGCGCCGGGCAGCTCGGGCTCCCCGGCGACCCCGGATCCGCCCGACAGGGACTCGGCGGCGAGGCGGAACTCCCGGCGGCGGTGGACGAAGTGCTGGAACTTCCGGTAGGTGGGTCGGCGCTCGAACTCGAGTGAGGCGTAGGCCATGCCCCCGAAGGGGATGGGCAGCCAGAAGTTCACCGCCCGGTAGGCGAGGACGGCCGAGAGTGCCTGCCCGGCGGTCGGGCCGAACCCGGTGATCATGGTCACCAGGACGAATTCCACGACACCCAGGCCGCCCGGGGTGATCGGGATGGCCGCCAAGATGTTGGCGAGGCCGTAGGCCATGAGCAGGTCGACGGGGGAGATGAAGTGGCTGAAGGCGGCCACGAACACCCACAACGAGGCCGCGTCCAGCAGCCAGTTGGCCGCCGCCCATCCGATGGCCCGCCTGGTCAGGGACCGGTTCTCCAGCAGCACGGCGAACCGGTGGGCCAGATGTTCCATGAGGGCGGTGGTCCGGTCGGCGTCGAGGAACCTGATCCGTGCCGCCACGCGGCGGACGACCCGGCTGGCCCGCTCCTGGCCGCGGGTGAGCAGATAGAAGAGGAAGCCGAAGAACCCGAGCAGCACCACGCCGATCGCCGTGGCCACGATGACCAGGATGGATGCCGACTGGGACTGGCCGCCCTGGTGGCTGGAGGGGACATGGAACCCGTGGGTCACGAGGAACGCCACCAGCGAGCACCAGAACATCACGTTCAGGACGACGGCGGAACCGATCCCCTGGGTGCCGAGGGCGAAGCCGGCGTCCGAGCCGCTGACACCCGACTGGGTGAGGAGCCGGTACCCCAGCGCCGCCCCCGGGGCGGTGCCACCGGGGGAGACGTGCGACAGGGCGAGCGTCGACATGTTGATCCGGAACAGGCGGAAGCGGTGGGGGCCGTCGCTCGGGAGTACGGCGTGGGTGAGCTGGGTATAGGCCGCCAGTGCCCCGATTTCGAAGAGCACACCGAGCGCCAGGTAGGCCAGGTCGATGTGGGCCAACGAGTTGACCTCGGCCCGGTGGCTGGCCAGCAACGGGAGAGCGACGTAGAAGATGAACAGGAAGACGAGGACGGTGCCGACACTGAGGCGGACCTCGCGCCGGACGAACGGCCCTCGGTGCCACCACCGGTGATGTGGCGCCGCCGCCACCGCTTCCTGCTGGACCGACATCCTCTTCATGTTGGCACGACCGGACCCCTCGGACCTGACATGCTGGCTCTGTGCCAGACCCGGTCGACGACGACAGCGAGGGACGTCGGGACCCGCCGGTGCATGCTCCTGACCCGGTCTCGGCCGTGAGCGGAGGCAACGGGACGGCGGCGGCGGGCGGATCGGTGAGCCACGTGACCACCCCCGAGCCCACCACCGTGATCAGCGAGACCCAGTCCGAGCGGCTCGACCGCGAGGTCGGGCCCGAGGCACCCCGACGCGACCGCATGTTCGCCGCCGCCTCGGCCAAGGGGGTGCCGCTGCGCACCATCTTGACCGTCGATGCCGTGGTCATCGCCACCTGGGTGGCCTACCGGCTCCTCGGCCGGCTGCGGGAGGTGATCCTGTGGATCCTGATCGCCGCCTTCATCTCCCTGGTGCTCAACCCCTCGGTCAATTTCCTCCAACGTCACCGCCTCCGGCGGGGGACGGCGGTGGGGGTGGTCATGGTCGCCGCCCTCGTGTTCTTCGTGGCCCTCCTCGGGCTGTTCGGCTATCCGCTGGTCAACTCGCTGACCCGTGTCGCCGAACGCCTGCCCACCATGGTCGACCAGGTGGAGAAGGGCCACGGCTGGCTGGCCCACACCCTGCAGCGCTTCCACCTCCTGACCTGGGTGCAGAAGAACGCCCCCAAGCTGAAGACGGCCGCCGAGAACCTGGGCAAGCCGGCCCTGAGCGTGGGCACCAACCTGGGGAAGGCGGTCTTCTCGACCATCCTCGCCTTCACCACCATCGCCTTCCTGACGCTGTTCATGCTGCTGGAGGCCCCGAACCTCCGCAAGGGGTTCCTCGGGACGATGCAGCCCGACCGGCGCAAGACCATCGAGGACATCGCCCACCAGGTCTCCCGCTCGGTGACCTCCTACGTGCTCGGCACGATCGCCCTCTCGGTCCTCTTCGGGGTGGTCGTCCTCATCACCCTGTTGATCCTCGGCGTCCCCTTCGCCCTCCTGATCGGGCTGTGGGTCGCCCTGGTGGCGATGATCCCCCTGGTGGGAGGGCTGATCGCCGCCGTCCCCTCCGTGGTCATCGCCGTACTCCACTCGCCCACGGCCGGCATCGTGATGGCCATCGTGTTCATCGGGTTCCAGCTGGTGGAGAACCACTTCCTCTACCCGGTGGTGATGAGCCGGACCGTCCGGATGAACCCGCTGTGGGTGCTGCTGGCCGTGCTGGTCGGGGCCAACCTGGGCGGTGTGTTCGGATCGACCCTCGGCGCCTTGACGGGTGCCCTGGTGGCCATTCCGGTGGGCGGCGCGGTCCAGGTCATCTCGAGGGAGATCTGGCAGCGGACCAGGGCTTCCCCCACCCCGGCCGGCGTGCCAGAGCATGGGGTCGGCCATCCGCAGCTGCATGACCCGTCCGGGGGGGAGCGGGTCTCGTAAGCTGCCGGAATGAATGTGCTGGTGGTCCTCCCCACCTACAACGAGTCGGAGAACATCGATCGGGTGCTGCGGCGGATCCGGGAGGCCTTGCCGGACGCCACCGTGCTGGTGGTCGACGACGGCAGCCCGGACGGGACGGCCGAGATGGCCGAGACGCTGGGCAAGGAGATCGGGGGCATCGAGCTGCTGCGCCGCCACCAGAAGTCGGGCCTCGGCAGCGCCTACCGTGCCGGGTTCCGGTGGGGACTGGACCACGGGTTCGACGCCTGCATCGAGATGGACGCCGACCTGTCCCACGAGCCCGAGGCGCTCCCCGGACTCGTGGCCGCCCTGAGCGGCGGGACCGAGGTGGTGGTGGGGTCCCGGTACGTCGAGGGGGGTGCCATCCCCAACTGGGCGTGGCACCGTCGCCTCCTCTCGCGCGGGGGGAACCTCTATGCGTCGGCCCTCCTCGGCCTGGGCGTGGCCGATTCGACCTCGGGCTTCCGGGTGTACGCCGCCTCCGTGCTCGAGCGCATCGACCTCGACCGCATCCGCGCCGACGGCTACGGCTTCCAGATCGAGATGACCTACCAGTCCAAGCGGGCTGGGGCCACCGTCACCGAGGTGCCGATCCGCTTCGTCGACCGGGTGGAGGGCGAATCGAAGATGTCGACCTTCATCGTGGTCGAGGCGCTCGGATTGGTCACCTGGTGGGGGATCCAGCGCCTGGTGGAACCCATGAGGCGGCGGCCCGAGAAGGTCGAGCGGTAGATGGCGGCGATGACCGGGGAGCACCGCATCCTCGTGGTCGACGACGAGCCGTACATCATCGACGTGGTCACCTCGGCCCTGCGCTTCGAGGGCTTCTCCACCGACCACGCCACCACCGGCTCCGAGGCGCTGGACAAGGCTCGGACCGGCGACTACGAGATGTTCGTCCTCGACGTCATGCTGCCCGACATCGAGGGATTCGAGGTGTGCCGCCGCCTGCAGTCCGAGCACGCCGACACCCCGGTCCTGTTCCTGACGGCCCGCGATGCGACCTCGGACAAGCTCGAGGGCCTGGCCCAGGGCGACGACTACGTGACCAAGCCGTTCAGCATCGACGAGCTGATCGCCCGGATCAGGGCCGTGCTGCGCCGAGCCGGCCCGGACGACCCCACCGAGCCGACCCGGCTCCAGTTCGAGGACCTGGTGCTCGACCGGGGGACCCACGAGGTGTGGCGGCACGACCAGCTGATCGAGCTGACGGCGACCGAGTTCAACCTGTTGCTGTTCCTGATGCGCCATCCCCGCCAGGTCCTCTCCAAGTCCCAGATCCTCGACGCGGTGTGGCAGGACAGCTTCGCCGGAGAGTCGAACATCGTCGAGATCTACATCTCCTACCTGCGCAAGAAGGTCGACTGCTTCGACCCCCCGCTGATCCACACCATCAGGAGGGTGGGCTACTCGTTGCGCGAACCCCGGCAATGAGGCTCCGGCGCCGGCTGGTCGCCACCATGATCATCCTGGTGGCGCTGGGACTGGCCGCCGTGGATCTCATCACCCTGAGCTCGCTGCACTCCTACCTCTACGGGCGCATCGACGACCAGCTGACGACGGCCAGCAGCCAGACGGCCAGCTTCATCGAACGGGCCACCACCAGGGGGTTCGCCGTGAGCCCCACGGCGCTCGACGACCGGGTCAGCCCGGACATCTACGTCGAGCTGATCGGCCCGGGGAAGTCGGTGATCTCACGTCCGTCGAACACGACGGGCCAGCTCGACCCACCGCCCGAGCTGCCGACACCCCTGGCCCCGAGGCCCGTGCAGCACCCCACGCGGGAGGACCGTGTCTACCGACCGAGTGCCGCATCGGTCAACGTGCCGGCCCAGGGGGGGCACGGACCGGAGTACCGGCTCCAGGCGTCCTCCCTGCCCGGCCAGACCCTGGTGATGGCCACCAGCCTCGATTCGGTGAACGCCACGCTCACCTCGCTCCGCAACATCGAGATCGCCGTCTCGCTCGGATTGCTGATGGCCCTGCTGGTCCTGATGGCCCTGCTCGTCCGTCTGGGCCTCCGCCCCCTGGAGGGCATGGCGCTCGACGCCGATGCCATCGCCGCCGGTGACCTGTCCCGCCGGGTGGAGCCGACCGAGGGCGAAGGTGAGATCGCCCGGCTCGGGCGCGCCCTCAACGGCATGTTGGACCAGATCGAGGGCGCATTCGCGCAGCGGGCCCGGTCCGAGGACCGGCTCCGCAGCTTCCTCGCCGACGCGTCCCATGAGCTGCGCACGCCGCTCACCTCGATCCGGGGCTACGCGGAGCTGCTGCAAAAGGGCGCGCTCCGGGACGAGCCGGCCCGTCAGCGGGCGTTGTCGAGGATCGAGAAGGAGGCGGAGCGGATGGGCGTGCTCGTGGGCGACCTCGGCGTGCTGGCCCGGGAGGGCGAGGGACCCGAACCGGCCCGCGAGCGGGTGGACCTGGGGTCGGTGGTGTCCGATGCCGTGGCCGACGCCCGGGCCACCGACCCGGCTCGGCGGATCCAGCTCACCGTCGACGGCGAGGTCCCGGTGGCCGGCGACGACGCCCGGCTCGGCCAGATGATCCACAACCTGTTGGACAACGCCCTCATCCACACACCGAAGGGGACCCCGGTCGACGTGGGGGTGGCGGCGCGTGACGGACGGGCCGTGCTCCAGGTGCGCGACCACGGGCTGGGGCTGTCCGAGGAGAAGGCCGGCCACGTCTTCGACCGCTTCTACCGGGGAGACTCCGAACGCCTCGACGGCGGGTCCGGGCTGGGGCTCTCCATCGTGGCCAGTCTGGCCCGGACCTTCGGAGGCGCGGCGACGGTGGCCTCGTCGGAGGGGGAGGGGGCGCTGTTCGAGGTCGTGCTGCCGCTCTACGGAGAGCACGTGGCGGAGAACGGAGGGGCTGCTCACGTCGGTGCTCGCGACGATTGACCGGGGGACCGGCCCCCCGGTCTTGCTCCTGCACGGGCAACCGGGCTCGGCCGCGTCGTGGGAGCCGCTGATCCGGCTGCTCGAAGCGGAGCATCGCGTGCTGGCACCGGACCGGCCCGGTTACGGATCGACTCCGGGGGAGGCTCGGGGCCTGTCGGAGAACGCCGCCCTGGTCGCCGAGCTCCTCGAGGAGCGGGGGGCGGCACCGGCCACCATCGTCGCCCACAGCTGGGCCGGCGGCGTGGGCGTCCTGCTGGCAGCCCGTCATCCCTCCGTCGTCCGGAGCGTCGTCCTGGTCGGAGCGGCCTGCACGCCCGACTCGGTCAACGCCCTCGATCGGTGGCTCACCGTTCCTGTCGTCGGCGACGTGCTCACCGTGGCCGGCCTGGCCGCCATCGGGGGAGTGCTCCCCCGGCTCCGTCCCCTGGCCCGGTACCTTCCGGCGGCCCCCCGGTCCTGGCTCGAGATCGCCCTTCCCGACCGGGGGGTGACCGGGGGCGACCTCGGGGCCCTCGGCCGGCACCGCCGGACGTTCATGATCGAGCAGCGCGCCCTCCTCGACGAGCTCCCGCTCGTCACCCGGACCCTCGGATCGCTCTCGGTCCCGGTCGACGTCGTCTCGGGTGACCGGGACGTGGTCGTGCCGTCGCCGGCGGCGGTGACCCTGGCCCGGTCCATCCCCGGCGCCGAATTGACCCTGTTCCCCCGGGCAGGGCACTTCCTCGCCCGGGACGATCCCCGGGGACTGGCCGAGGTGGTCCACCGTTCCGCCATGGCTTCTGGGTGAGGACGGGCCGCCTGGCTGTCGGCGGTCGGTCATCGAACCCGGTGGAGAACCGACCCCTCCGGGCGAGGTGGTGTGGTCAGCCCACCACTTCGTGCCGGGTGGACCCGGTGGAGAACGGGGTCCCCGGGGCGAGGGCGTCGAACGCCGCCTTCAGCTTGAGGTTGGTCTCGGCCAGCTCGCTCTCGGGATCCGAGCCCTCGACGATCCCGACGCCGGCGGCCAACCGGGCCGACGAACCCCTGATCGTCATGGACCGGATACCCAGCATCCAGTTCCCGTTGCCCGTGCCGTCGACATAGCCCACAGGGCCGGCGTAGTGACCTCGGTCGACGGGCTCGAGGGCGCCGATGAGGGCTCGGGCGGCGGCGGCCGGCACGCCGCCCACCGCCGGCGTCGGATGGAGCGCCGAGACGAGGTCGAGGGCGCTCGGCACCGTGCCGTCGGGCCGCGGGGCCAGCGTCGCGGTGATGTCGGTGCCCAGATGGGTGATGTTGTGGAGGTGGACCAACCCGGGGTGCGTGGGAACCAGCAACTCGGCGCAGAGGGGGGTGAGGGCGGCCTCGATCGCCTCGACGACCAGGCGGTGCTCGTTCCCGTCCTTGGCCGAACCGAGGAGCCCACCGGGCAGGCGGCCGATCTGGACGTCGGCCGCCCGCCCGGTGGTCCCGGCCAGGGGCCGGCTGTGGACCCGCGGGCCGTTCCGGTCCACCAGGAGTTCGGGGCTCGCACCCACGAACTGCCCGTCGCCGGTAGGAACGGAGAACACCGTGCAGTTGGGCTCGAGCCCCTGCCACCGTCGGAGCAGGTCGACGATGTCGACGGGGCGTCCCATGGTCACGTCGACCTGACGGGCCAGCACGACCTTGGCGAGGTCCCCGCGGTCGATCGCCCGGAGGGCGCGGGCGACCATCGAACGGAAGTCGTCGTCGGTGGATCGGGGGATGACGAGTGGCGGCTCGGCCACCGCTGCGCCCATTTGATCCGGCAGCGTGCCCGGTCCCGTCCCGTCCACCGTCCGGCCGGCCGCCCGTTCGAGGAGCCAGGAACGGAGTGCGTCCGGGTCCGAGGGAATCCGCTGTCGAGGTGTGCCGATCACCGTGACCCACTCGGAGCCGGGCCCGTCCGAACCGTAGAGCAGCTCGGGGACCACCAGTGTGGAGGGAGCCGACCGGTCGAAGGGGAGCGCTCCGAACCCGAGGACGCCGCCGTGAGGGCCTTCGGCGCCGTCGGGAAGTCGGCCCCGGTCGACATGGTCCTCCACGGCCACCGATGCCAGTGCGTCGCCGGCGGCGGCCACCTCGGCGGGGGAGTCGAGCCCGCCGGGCAGGTCGATGGTGAACGCCACGCCCAGGCCGACCCGGACCGACGTCCCCGAGTGGAACACGATGCCGCGCCGTCCGGCCAGGGCGAAGGGATCGATGGCCGCGCCGGACTCGACGGGGACCCGGAGGGCGTGGCGGTCGGTGTCGGTCACGGTCACGGCGTGCCCGTCCGCGTGGCGGTGAGGAGCTGACTGAGGCCACCCGATAGGAGCCGGTGGTTCACCGCGGAGAATCCGGCCGCCAGCAGCATCGAGCGCAACTCGGCGGTCGGCGGCAGGTAGGCCGTCGACCGGGGGAGGTAGCGGTAGGCGGAGCGGTCGGAGAAGAGCCCGCCGATGACCGGGACGACCCGGCGGAACCAGATCCGGTGGCCGAGGAGCATGGGTCCGCCGTCGGGCTCGGCCACCTCGAGGAGGCTGATCCGCCCTCCGGGCCGGACCACCCGGCCGAATTCGTCGAACACCGCTCCGAGCTCGGTGAAGTTGCGCAGGGCGTAGCCACAGGTGATCCCGTCCATCGAACCCGTGGCCAGGGGCAGTGACGAGCCGTCGGCCTGGGCCAGGGGCCTTCCCGAGTGATTGGCCTCGAGCATCCCCCAGGAGAGGTCCATCCCGAGGGGGACCAGGCCGGCCGACTCGAGGATGGTGAGGAAGTCGCCGGTTCCACAGGCGATGTCGAGGACGCGCGACCCCGGCGGCAGTCCGAGGGCCCTGGTCGACTGCTTCCTCCAGCCGATGTCGAGCCCGAACGTCATCAGCCGGTTCACCAGGTCGTAGCGGGGGGCGATGGCATCGAACATCGAACGGACCAGCTCGGTCTTCTCGCGGCCGGTGGGGAGGTCCGCCTCGGACGCCCGCGCCGCCAGGTCGAACGGGCCCTCGGGCGCGGTCGTCGGGGTCGGTGGCGTCATGGACGGGACACCGTGGCGGAGCGCACGTCGTCACCGGGGGACGGTTCGGCCTTCGGGCCCGATGGGCCACCGGCCGCCTCGATCGAGATCTGGTCCCAGATGGCCCGTCGCTCCTCGTCGGTGGCCACCTGCTCGACGTGGTCGAGGGCTGCCTTCATGAGCGCCCTGGTGAAGTGGTGCCCGACCAGCGTCGTGACGGCCGGGAGCAATTCCTCGTAGGCCCGGAGCAGTTGATCGACCGCCGCACCCGGATCGTCGTCGCTGCCGGGTGGCACATCTGTGGGTGGCACAGCTCCGGACGGCACGGCTCCGGACGGCACGGCGCCGGCAGCCCCTTCCGGGTCGTTGCGCAACCGCCCCCGCACGTGCGTCGAGAAGAGCTCCACCGCCTGTTTGGCCACCGCCTCGGTGGCCTGATGGTGCTGGCGGGACAGGTCGAGCAGAGCGGGCAGGGGAATGCCCCACTCCAGCAACAGGAGCCCGGCTCGAGACGCAGCCACGTCCTCGGTCGTGTAGCGCTCCTGGCCGCCGAAGCGGCGTGGGATGAGCAGACCCTCGGCCTCGACCGCCTTCAGGAGGGCCAGGGGCACACCCGTCTCGGCGGCGAGTTCGGTGATGGTGAACACCGCTTCCTCCGCCGACCCCTCCACCGACTCCCCGGCCACCGTGGCGCCGAGTCGGGCGGATCCGCCGGTTCCGTCGGTTCCGTCGTTGGCGTCGACCCCGTGGCCGGGCCCGGCCGGAGGGCTCCCCTCGGACCCCGTCGGCCCCAGACCGGACAGCTCACCGATCAGGGCCTCGTCGGCGGCATCGAGGTCGCCGTCGACGAGACGGACGATGGTGGCCAGGGTGAACCCCCGCCGTTGGAGGGATCGGATCCTCGCCAGCCGCTCCAGGTGGCCGTCGTCGTACCAGGCGATCCTGCCCTCGCGCCGGGGCGGCGCCAGCAGGCCCTTGCTCTGGTAGTAGCGGACGGTGTCCACCGGCACCCCGGATCGCATCGACAGCTGCTCCACCCTCATGTCCATGCCACCACTCTAGGAGTAATCACTCACACCGTTGGAGCGGGGCCCGAGGCCGGTCGGCCACCGGCCGGTGGCCCCGGGTCAGCTGTAGTAGCGGTAGACCACCTGGGCGACGCAGCTCGGCTTGGTCGACCCCTCGGTTTCGAGGGTGAGGTCCATCACGACCTGGACGCCCCCGCTGACCTCTTCGACACCCGCCACCGAGGCCCCGAGGCGGAGGTTGCTGCCGACGGGGACCGGGGCGGGGAACCGCACCTTGTTGCAGCCATAGTTGACTCCCATGGAGACCCCTTCCACCACGACCACCTCGCCCAGGAGCACGGGCGCCAGGGAGAGCGTCAGGTACCCGTGGGCGATGGCGGTCCCGAACGGCCCGCTCTTGGCGCGCTCGGGGTCCACGTGGATCCACTGATGGTCGCCGGTGGCGTCGGCGAACAGGTTGACCTGCTCCTGGTCGATGCGGTGCCACTCGCTGTAGCCGAGGTGCTTCCCGACCAGTTCGCTGAAGGACTCGATGCCGTGCACGGTGGTTGCCATGGCCAGACTGTACGGGATAAGGCGCACCTAGTACGAAAAGTCAGAGCTTCCTCACCCCAACGGGTCGGTACGCTGCTGGACATGGACACGGGCCACAACCACCGGAACCTCCAGGGGGGTGGACCGCGTGCCGCCGTCTTCGGCGTGAGCGACGGGCTGGTGTCGAACGTCGCTCTGATCCTGGGCATGGCCGGGGCCCACGCCTCGGCGGGGGCGGTGCGCCTGGCCGGCATCGCCGGTCTGATCGCCGGATCCTTCTCCATGGCGGCCGGCGAGTACATCTCGATGCGGGCCCAGTCCGAGCTGATGCTCCGCGAGCTCGACGTGGAGCGCCAGGCCATCCGGCGCGACCCCGAGATCGAACGGCGTGAGCTCGCCGCCATCTACGAGAGTCGCGGCATCGACTCGGCGATGGCCAGGGAGCTGTCGGTCAAGATGATGCGCGACCCCGACATCGCCCTCGAGACCCACGCCCGCGAGGAGCTCGGGATCAATCCCGACCAGACGGGCAACCCGATCCAGGCCGCCGCGTCCTCGTTCGTCACCTTCGCCATCGGGGCATTCCTGCCGCTGCTGCCGTGGCTGTTCGTGTCGGGCACCACGGCCATCCTCTGGTCGGTCGTGCTGGGCGCCGCCGGGGCCTTTGCCGTCGGGGCGGCGCTGGCCCACTTCACCGGCCGGTCCTGGTGGTGGTCCGCCAATCGCCAGCTGCTCATCTCGGCCGTGGCCGCGGCCGTCACCTACTCGGTGGGGCACGTCATCGGCGTCCATTGAGCACGCCGGGTCGGCTGCCTCGGGAGGATTCCACCCCGCGCCGGCGTCCGGCCTCCGCCGGTTCCCGGGTGGGAGCCGCTCACGCCGGACCGACCGACCGGACATAGGCGCGGTCGACGTGGTCGTCGACGAAGCCCATCGACCGGTACATCGACACTGCGGCTCGGTTGGCGGCGTCCACGTAGAGCATCCCGACGGTGAGCCCCTCCGAGGCGAGGTGGTCGAGCCCGGCCTGGGTGAGCGCCCGCCCCCAGCCGCGACCGTGGAAGTCGGGATCCACACCGATCACGTAGATCTCGCCCATCGGCGGGTCGGTCTCCCGGTGCACCTTGGTCCAACAGGATCCGGCCAGCCGGCCGTCGTGCTCGAAGAGGAGCAGCCCCTCGGGGTCGAACCACGGCTCCGCCTCGCGCTCGATCAGGGTGCCCAACTCCCAGTGACCCTGCTCGGGGTGGGTGGCGAAGGCCCGGTTGTTCGTGGCCAACCAGGCGTCCTCGTCGAGACCCGGGCGGAACGGCCGTGTCTCGACGGACACCGATTCGCCCGCCGTGCCGGAGCGCCGGGGCAGGGGGAGCGGGCAGCGCATCTGGATGAGGTCGCGCTCGGGGCCGAAGCCGTGGGCCGACGCCCGAGCGTCGTCGGCCTCCCCGGCCTTGGAGACCCAGAGGCGGAGGGTCCCACCCCCGCGGGTGGCGACCTCGGCTACGACGGCGTCCAACAGGGCGTCGGCGACGGCCGCGGCCCCCTCCGGCCCCGACGCCACTCCGGGATCGACGACGAGTTCGGTGGCGAACGGGGAGGCGTCGGCACCGTGGTCATGGGACACGTGGGCGTACCCGACCAGCGCCGAGCCGACGGTCCGTCTGGCCACCACGGCGACGGAGCCGTCTGCGGGTCCCGACGGTGCTCGCGCCTGCACGAGTCGCCCGAGCTCGATGCACTTGTGCTCGCTCAGCGCGGCGTGGCCGAGCGCCGCGGTGGCCCGGTCGACCAGGTCGGTCAACGCCCGCACGGACGGCGGGTCCGGTGGTGCCAACACCTGCACCTCGAAGGCCTCCATGCTGACGAAGGTACCGGTATTCTCCCGGCATGGCCCGGCCCCGCACTCCGTCCGGCCGGGCGAGGGTGACCAACGAGCGGTTGGCGGTGGCCTACCCGGGGTCGGCACAGGACCTGTGCGCGCTCGACCACTCGGGGCCGTTCCAGCTGCTGGCCGCGACCATCCTGTCCGCCCAATGCACCGACGTGAGGGTCAATCTCACCACCCCGGCGCTGTTCGCCCGGTATCCCGACGCCGAGTCACTCGCCGTGGCCGACCTCACCGACGTCGAGGAGCTGATCCGGTCGACGGGCTTCTTCCGGGCCAAGGCCCGCAGCCTGGTCGGTATGGCCGAGGCGGTGACCGTCCGATTCGGTGGGGAGGTCCCCACCCGGCTCGAGGACCTGGTGACGCTCCCGGGTGTCGGGCGCAAGACCGCCAACGTCGTCCGGAGCGTGGCGTTCGGACTGCCGGGGCTACCGGTCGACACCCACGTCAAGCGCCTGTCGAACCGCCTGGATCTCACCCGGGAATCCGATCCGGTGAAGGTGGAGCTGGCCCTCAACCCGATGGTCCCCGCCGATCAGCGAGGTGCCTTCAGCCTCCGGCTGATCCTGCACGGACGGTCGACCTGTACGGCGCGGTCGCCGCAGTGCCACCGCTGCCCGCTGGCCGACTTCTGTCCGTCGGCCCGGTGAGACGACAGCCGTCCCTGCGGGGCGGGACCGGTGGACCGGTTCAGGGGTGGCGGGACCGTTCCGGCCGGTGTTCCCGGCAAGGTCCACTGCAAGGTCCACTGCAAGGTCCGGTAAAAATGTGTCAGTCCTCGTGTCAGGCGAGGGTTCCTGCGAAAATATTGTTCTAGCTGGACTTTTTGCGCAACGATCCGAATACCTGCACGGATCGGCGAAGATTTCGAGGCGTCTGACTGGTATTCGGCCGAAAAACGTGGTGTTCTAGTTACCTCGGAACCGGTTCCCGCCAATCGGTTCCGCAGAGCGGTGTTCGGGATCCGCCGCCCGACCCGCTCGCGCGAAGGCACCCTTCGGGGTGCCTTCGCCGCGTCCGGGGCCAGGTCGGTGCGCAACAGGTGGTGTCAGACCCGGCACCAGGTGTTGCCATCCGGCACCACGTGGCGGTGGCGGCGTGCGGGGCGCGGCTGTGAACCCTTGCCGTCGAACGACGGGCCGGGGGCCCTTCGGCACACCCCCGGCGGTCAACGCCGCGAGAGGGTGATCGACAAGCGGGCCAGGCGACGGTTGGCGCTGGACAGGGCCCGTTCGATGGCGAAGAGCTCCCGGGCGGTCTCCTCGTCCTTGGACAGGTCGGCGGCATCGGCATGCGCCGTCACGCGGCGGGACAGCTCGTCGAGGGCGGTGGCGATTGAAGAGAGCTCAGCGGGGTTGGCGGCCATCGGACGATCATGGCACCCGCGGCGCCGTGCCACCTCCGGAGGCCGACGATCCACTGCCGGGTCGACCCACCGGCCGAGCGGGCAGCGGGCCACCTTCCGGTAGCATCGACTGGCTATGGCACTCCGTCGCCTGGACCTCCGGGGCTTCACCGGCAGTCGCCGCCAGCTCCGTGACGCCCTCCCCTCCCCGGTCGACGAGCAGCTCCGGTCGGCCGAGACGGTGGCGGCGATCATCGACGACGTCCGTAAGAACGGTGATACCGCTCTGCGGCGGCTCACCGAGCAGTTCGACGGGGTCACCGTCGACGACCTGCGGGTGCCGGCACCGGAGATCCAGGCTGCCCTGGCCCGAGTTCCCAAGGACCTCCAAGACGCACTCGACGTCGCCCACGACCGCATCCTGGCGTACCACGCACACGAGGCGAGCGGGGAGGTCGCCGACTTCGAGTCCGGAGGGATCACCGTCCGTCATCTCGTGCGCCCGGTCGGCCGGGCCGGTTGCTACGCTCCCGGTGGCCGGGCCCGATATCCCTCCACCGTGCTGATGTGCGCCATTCCCGCCCAGGTGGCCGGCGTGGAGGAGATCGTCCTGTGCGTCCCGCCGGGGCCCGACGGCCGCATCGACGACGTCACCCTGGCGGCCGCCGCCGTCGCCGGGGTGGACGAGGTGTACCGGGTCGGGGGTGCCCAGGCCATCGCGGCCATGGCCTACGGCACGGAGTCGATCGAGCCGGTCGACGTCATCGCCGGGCCCGGCAACCGGTTCGTCGCCGAGGCGAAGCGCCAGGTGTCCGGGGTGGTGGGTGTCGCCTCGGGGTTCGCCGGCCCCTCCGAGGTCGTGGTGATCGCCGGGCCCGACAGCGTGCCCGGACTCGCTGCCATCGACCTCGTGGTCCAGGCCGAACACGGGCCCGACGGGCTGGCCTGGCTGGTGACCTGGTCCGAGGCGGTCGCCGACGCCGTGTCGGCCGAGGTGGAGCGGATCGTCCGGGCCTCGCCCCGCCGCGCCGACCTCGAGGCCACGCTCGACGCCGGGGGGTACGCCGTGGTGGTGAGCGGGCCCAAGCAGGCGTGCGCCGTCGCCAACATCGTGGCGCCCGAGCACCTCGAGCTCCTCACCGACGACGCCGAGTCGTTGCTGCCCCTCATCTCGTCCGCCGGGGCGATCTTCCTCGGGCAGAACTCGCCGGCGAGCGTCGGGGACTACCTGGCCGGCCCCAACCACGTGCTCCCCACCAACCGCACCGCCCGCTTCGCCAGCGCCCTCCGGGTCGACGACTTCCGACGCCACCTCCACGCCGTGACCGTCACCGAGAAGGGCCTCGAGGTCCTCGGCCCCCACGTGGTGACCTTGGCCGAGACCGAGGGGCTGCCCGCCCACGCCGACTCGGTGCGACGCCGATGGCCTCGGTAGCCGGATCGCCGGACGGGGCCACCGGCGAGCCACGGGGCTCCCGGCTGCCGTCGGTCCGACCCGACCTCGGCGCGCTCACCGGTTACCACTCGGCGCAGGTGGACGTCGACGTCAGGCTCAACACCAACGAGTCACCGATGCCACCACCGGCCGACTGGTCCGAGGCACTGCGGAACCGCCTGGCCGACGTCGAGTTCAACCGCTATCCGGACCGCGAGGTGACCGAGCTCCGGAGGGCGCTGGCCCAGAGCCACGGGGTCGCCCCCGAACAGGTCTTCTGCGCCAACGGATCCAACGAGGTGCTGCAGTCCCTGCTCCTCGCCTACGGGGGTGTCGGTCGCTCGGTGGCCCTCTTCGAACCCACCTACACGCTCCACGGTCACATCGCTCGGATCACCGGCACCGAGGTGCTCGCCGGTCGCCGGACCGACGATTTCCGCCTGGACCTCACCGAGGTCGAGCGGGTCACCGCCATCGGCGACCCGGTGATCACCTTCCTGGCGTCGCCCAACAACCCGACCGGCCGTGCCGAGCCGGTGGACGTGGTCGAAGCGGTGTTGTCGCTCGCCCCCGGCCTGTTGGTGGTGGACGAGGCCTACGGGCAGTTCGCCCCCTCCTCCTCGCTCGACCTGCTGACGTCGGGAGGGGCGGGCTCGGACCGGCTGGCGGTGGTCCGGACCTTCTCGAAGACCTGGTCCATGGCCGGGGTGCGACTCGGTTACCTCGTCGCCTCGCCGGAGGTCGTCGAGGCCTGCGAACTGGTCGCCCTGCCGTACCACGTCGACTCGATCAAACAACTGGCCGGAGTGCTCGCCCTCGGGTTCGTCGACGAGATGGAGTCCAGGGTGGCGCTGCTCAAAGAGGAGCGGGGGCGAATCGCCGCCGCCTTCGCCGAGCTGCCCGTGGAGACCTGGCCCTCGGACGCCAACTTCATCCTCTTCCGTCCGACGGGCAGGGAGGCGAAGTCGGTGTGGTCCGATCTCCTCGCCGCCTCCGTGCTCGTGCGAGACTGTTCGGATTGGCCGGGTCTCGCCGGGTGCCTCCGGGTCACGGTGGGGCTCCCCGAGGAGAACGACCGGTTCCTGGCCGCCCTGACCGAAAGCCTCCGATGACCTCCGCCACCTCCGCATCCTCGCCGAAATCCTCTTCCTCCTCCTCGGTCCCGCCCCCCTTGCCGCGCACCGCGTCCGCCCGGAGGTCCACCAAGGAGACGTCGATCGAGGTGGCCCTCGATCTCGACGGGACCGGCTCGACCGAGGTCTCCACCGGACTCCCGTTCTTCGACCACATGCTCAGTCAGCTGGGGAGGCACGGTGGGTTCGACCTCCTCGTCACGGCGCGCGGCGACCTCGACGTCGACGCCCACCACACCGTCGAGGATGTCGGGATCACGCTGGGCGACGTGATGGCCGAGGCGCTGGGGGACAAGGTCGGCATCCGCCGGTTCGGCTCGGTCGCCCTCCCACTCGACGAGGCGCTGGTGGAGGTGGCCCTCGACCTGTCGGGCCGCCCGTACCTCGCCTACGACCTCGAGTTCGCCCCCGACACCACCCCGCTCGGCACACCGCCGTTCGATCCCCAGCTCGCCGAGGAGTTCTGGCGTGCCTTCGCCACGGCGGCCGGCGTCACGCTGCACATCCGTCTGCGCAGTGGCAAGAACACCCACCACATCCTCGAAGCGTCGTTCAAAGGGGTGGCTCGATCCCTGCGGGACGCCGTCCGCCGCGAGGGGGGCGGCATCCCCTCCACCAAGGGAACGCTGTGACCCGGCACCCGGACACCCGATGGAGCCGGGCCGCCCGGCCGTCGGCGCCCGGCCAGTGATCGCCGTCCTCGACTACGGCATCGGCAACCTGCGCTCGGCCGAGAAGGCGTTGCAGTTCCTCGGTGCCGACGCCGCACTGGTCGACGACCCCGCCCGGGCCGCCGAGGCGGCAGGGGTGGTCCTGCCCGGGGTGGGGGCGTTCGGACGCTGCGCCCAGGCGCTGCGTGCCGGTGGCCTCGACGAGGCGGCCCGGGACGCCATCGGACGGGGAGTGCCGTTCCTCGGCATCTGTGTGGGATTCCAGCTGCTCTACGAAGGGTCTGACGAAGATCCGACCGAGGAGGGCCTCGGCATCCTGCCCGGCACGGTGCGGCGTCTGCCCGACGGGGTCAAGCACCCCCAGATGCAGTGGAACACCCTCGACGAGACCGGCCGGGACAGTGCGCTCCTGGTCGGGGTGCCCCACCCGACGTGGGTGTACTTCGTCCACTCCTACGCGCCGGAGCTCACGCCGGACACCACGTCCACGTGCGACTACGGCGGGACGGTCACCGCGTCGGCCGAGCGGGGGCCTCTGTGGGGGACGCAGTTCCACCCGGAGAAGTCCGGCGCGGTGGGGCTCAGGATCCTCTCGAATTTCGTGGACGCCGTCGTCGCGGCGGGCGCGGCGGGCGCGGCGGGTGACGCCGGCACGGGCATCGCCGCGGGCACGGACGCCGGAACCGGATGATGGACCTGTACCCGGCCGTCGACATCCGCGGGGGTGGGGCCGTCCGGCTGAGCCAGGGCGACTTCGACCGGGAGACCTCCTACGGCGATCCGGTGACCCTCGCCCGGCACTTCGAGGCCGGCGGCGCCCCATGGCTCCACGTGGTCGACCTCGACGCCGCCCGTGAGGGCCGGCCGGTCAACCGACCCCTCGTCCTGGCCATCGCCGGGGCGGTGCAGATCCCGATCGAGACCGGGGGAGGCGTCCGAACGGAGGAGGACGTCGAGGAGCTGCTGGCCGGCGGGGTGCGTCGGGTGGTCCTCGGCACGGCGGCCCTGGAGGATCCGACCCTGGCCCGCTCACTGGCGTCCCGGCACCCGGGCCGGGTGGCGGCCGGGGTGGACTACCGGCGGGCGCAGGGCGGAGGCACCGAGGTTGCGGTCCGCGGCTGGGAAAAGGGCACCGGCCGGTCGGTCGCCGACGTGCTCGGCGAGTTGGACGGGGCCGGGCTGGCCGCCGTCGTGGTGACCGCCATCGACCGCGACGGGATGTTGGGGGGACCCGACCTCGAGGGTCTGCGCGACGTGCTCGGTGCCACGACTATCCCGGTGATCGCCTCGGGTGGCATCGGCTCCGCTGCCGACGTCGTCGCCCTCGCCGCGCTCGTGGGGCCGGACCCCGGAGCGCCGGACGGGGGGACCCCCCGCCGGCTGGCCGGTGCGATCACCGGGAGGGCGCTGGTGGACGGGCGGATGACCGTGGAGGAGGGGGTGGCGGCGTGCGCACCGTCCGCGTGATCCCGTGCCTCGACGTGGACGCCGGACGCGTCGTCAAGGGGGTGCAGTTCACCGACCTGTTCGACGCCGGCGACCCCGTGGAGTTGGCCTCGCGCTACGACCGCCAGGGAGCGGACGAGCTCGTGTTCCTGGACATCACCGCCTCGTCCGACCAGCGTCGCACCATGGTGGACGTGGTGTCCCGCACCGCCGAGGCCGTGTTCATCCCCTTCACCGTGGGTGGGGGGGTGCGGTCGGTCGAGGACGCCCGCCAGCTCCTGCGGGCGGGGGCCGACAAGGTCGGCGTCAACACCGCGGCGGTCGACCGCCCCGGGCTCGTTGCCGAGCTGGCCGCGGAGTTCGGCAGCCAGTGCGTGGTGGTGGCCGTCGACGCCCGGAGGCGTCGGGTCGAGGGGGGTCCGGTGCCGCCGCACGGTTGGGAGGTCTTCACCCACGGGGGCCGGACGGCCACCGGGCTCGACGCCGTCGAGTGGTGCGAGCGCTGTGCGGAGATCGGTGCCGGGGAGATCCTGCTCACATCGATGGACCGGGACGGGACCCGTGACGGGTTCGACCTGGAGCTCACCGCCCTGGTCGCCGAGCGCTGCCCGGTCCCGGTGATCGCGTCGGGGGGCGTGGGCGGTCTCGACGACCTGGTGGCCGGGGCACTGCGCGGGAGGGCCGACGCCGTCCTTGCCGCCTCGATCTTCCACCTCGGTGAGTTCACGGTCGGGCAGGCCAAGGAGCGACTGGCCGCCGCCGGTGTGCCGGTGCGACCGGGGTCGGGCGCCGGAGGCGACGATCGGGCAGATTCGGCCCTGCGGTAGCCTCTGTCCGTGGCCATGACGACCTCGGAACCTCCGACGACCAGCCCGAACGACGCCCGGGAACCGACCAAGCTGCCGATCACGGTGCTGGCCGACCGGGTACTCGTCCAGGTCGGCCAGGCCGAGGGCGAGCGTCGATCGAGGGCGGGGATACTCATCCCCGCCACCGCCCACGTCTCGCGCCGGCTCACCTGGGCGACGGCCGTCGCCGTCGGTCCCCACGTGCGCTCGGTCAAGGTCGGCGACAACGTGCTGTTCAACCCGGAGGACCGCTTCGAGGTGGAGGTCCAGGGCGATGAGTATGTGATCTTGCGCGAGCGCGACATCCACGCCGTGGCATCGACCCGTATCGACGGCGGGACGGGGCTGTACCTCTGAGCCACCCGTCCGACAGCACGGACCAACCGCCGGCCCCGGACCGGCCGGCCGTCCGGGACGGCCGCTGAGGGCGTCCTGACGGGCGCGGCGGGCGGTGAGGTCCCCACATCCACAACCACGCCTCGCCCGCCGAGGCGACGACGACACAGCCAGGAGCATCTCCCGTGAGCACATCCGAGACAGGCCGCCACACCCCGACGCCCATCGGGTTCTCCGAGGAGGAGCTGGCCCGGGTGACGTACAACAGCGACGGGCTGGTCGCCGCCATCGTCCAGGACGCCTCCGACCGGGCCGTCCTCATGTTCGCCTGGATGAACAGCGAGTCCCTGCGTCGGACGCTCGAGACCGGGCGCACCTGGTTCTGGAGCCGCAGCCGGCAGGAGTTCTGGTGCAAGGGGGAGACCTCCGGGGACCGCCAGTACGTCCGGAGCGTGCACTACGACTGCGACGGCGACGCCCTGTTGGTGACGGTCGACCAGGAGGGGGCCGGGGCGTGTCATACCGGGAACCGCAGCTGCTTCTACCGGGCCTTCGGCGACGCCGTGGCGAGCCCGTGACCGTCGCCCCGGCATCGGACGGCGGTCCCTCCGGCCCGGGCCCGGCGGGATTCCGGTCGCTGGCGGCCAGGCACCGCATCGTGCCCGTTTGGCGGGAGCTCGTGGCCGACACCATCACACCGGTCGCCGCCTTCCTCCAGATCGTCGGGGACTCCGAGACCACGGGGTTCCTGTTGGAGTCGGTCGAGGGCGGCGAACGATGGGGTCGCTACTCCTTCGTGGGGCGGAACCCGCTGGCCACCCTGGTGGCCCGGGGCAACGACGTCACCTCGTCGGGATCGCTCGACCTCGACGAGGTGACCGGTCAACGGGTCACCGGCACCGGGGGAGTGCTGGCGGCACTCGAGGCCGTCCTGGAGACGTTCGACTCGCCGGACCTACCCGACCTTCCCCCACTGCACGCCGGACTGGTCGGCTATCTGGGCTACGACGTCGTGCGCGAGGTGGAGCACCTCCCGCACGTCCCCGACGACGACCTCGGCCAGCCCGACGCCATCCTGTCGGTGATCGGCCAGCTGGCGGCCTTCGACCACTGGCGCCAGCGGATCGTCCTCATCGACAACGTGGTCGTCGACCCCCGGTGGGGCGACGGCGAGCTCGACCATGCCCACCGAGAGGCGGTGGGACGGCTCGACCAGCTGGCCGCCGACTGCTTCCGACCGGTCGACCAGCCTGCCCGGTTGCTCCCCGAGCGCGCCGAGCCGCCCGACGACGTCCGCCGCACCATGTCCGACGGCCTCTATGAGGACGCCGTCCGCGCCGCCAAGGAGCACGTGACCGCCGGGGACGTGTTCCAGGTCGTACTGTCGCAACGGTTCGACCTCGAGTCGCTGGGGGCCGATCCCTTCGACGTCTACCGGGTCCTCCGACTGGTCAACCCGAGCCCCTACCTGTACTTCCTGCGGTTCCCCGAGGTCACGGTGGTCGGGGCCTCACCCGAGCCGATGGTCCGCCTCCGGGACGGCACGGTGGTGTCGCGTCCCATCGCCGGCTCGAGGCGCCGTGGGAGCACCCCGGCCGAGGATGCCAGGCTGGAGGGAGAGCTCGTGGAAGACCCCAAGGAGGTCGCCGAGCACGTGATGCTGGTGGACCTGGCCCGCAACGACGTGGGCCGGGTCGTCTCGTTCGGGACCGAGGTGGTCGACGAGATGATGGTGGTCGAGCGGTACAGCCACATCATGCATCTCACCTCGCAGGTCTCCGGTCGCCTCACCCCCGGCAAGGGCCCGATCGACGTCCTGCGGGCCACCCTTCCCGCCGGGACCCTCTCCGGCGCACCGAAGGTGCGGGCGATGGAGATCATCGACGACCTGGAGCCCACCAAGCGGGGGGTCTACGGGGGTGTGGTGGGTTACCTCGACTTCTCGGGCAACCTTGACACGGCGATCGCCATCCGCACGATGACGGTGGCCCCGGACGGCACGGCCTCGGTCCAGGCGGGCGCCGGCATCGTGGCCGACAGCGATCCTGCCTCGGAGAACGCCGAGTGCGCGGCGAAGGCCGCCGCCGTGTTGTCGGCGGTGGCCATGGCCCGGGCCGCCCGCGCCCCGTTGGCGGCACGGTGAGCCGACCCGACGATCTCCGCCGCGAGCACACGGCGCTCCGGGCGACATCCGGCGCCCACCTGCTCAGCCGGGACGTGGTGCGGGTGACCGGCCCGGACGCCGCCGGCTACCTGCAGGGCCAGTGCAGCCAGGACGTCGGGGCGCTCGCCGACGGCGCTGCCGCGGAGGCGCTCCTGCTCAGCCCGCAGGGAAAGGTCGAGGTCTACCTGCGGGTCAGCCGGCTCGGGGGCGAGGAGTACGTCCTGGACACCGACGCCGGCTTCGGCGAGGTGATGATGGCCAGGCTGCAACGGTTCCGGCTGCGGGTCAAGGTCGAGTTCGAGCCGCTCGACTGGGTGTGCGCGGCGATACGCGGCCCAGACGCCGCGAGTGCCGTGGCATCGGGGCCGGAGCTGGTCCTGCCGGTCGAGTGGGCCGGGCTCGCCGGCTTCGACCTCCTCGGTCCGGCCCCGGTGGGTGGGCTCGACGACTGGGTCGGCGGGACCGTTCGCTGCGGCGAACCGGCCTGGGAGGCGGCGCGCATCGAGGCCGGGATCCCGGTCAACGGTCGTGAGGTCATGGAGGGGTCCATCGCCGCCGAGCTCGGGCTCGTCGATCGGACGGTCTCGTTCACGAAGGGCTGCTTCACCGGGCAGGAGCTGGTCGCACGCCTCGACTCCCGGGGCTCGAACGTGGCCCGGCGGCTCTGTGGGGTGGTGGTGGACGGCCCGCCATCGGATGCCCGGGCCGGACTGGAGCCGGTTGCACCCGCCGTCCCGCTCGGTGCCGTGGTCACGACGGCCGACGGCAGCCACACCGTGGGCTCGATCTCCTCGGTCGCCTGGTCGCCGGGGAGCGCTTCGACCGTGGCGTTGGCCACCCTCCACCGCCGCGTGACGCCTCCCGGGCCGGTGGTCGTCACCTGGGAGGAGTCCGGCGTCGCCCACTCGCGCCCGGCCGAGTCCCGTCCGCTGCCGCTGGTGGTGTGACCGCTGGTGGTGTGACCGGTGTGGCCGCTGGTGGCGCCGAGGTGGTCGTGCCCGCTTCAGGTGAGGTGCTAGACCTTGCATCCGTGACCACGGCCGTCCGGGACCGTGGGCACGTCGGTACGGACGTCCGGGCTGCGTGGGCCGTCGAAGCGTGGCCCGTGCTCCTCGGTCGAGTGCCGGCGACAGTGGGAGGCACACGAGAGCGGGTCGGTCCCGCCGGGGAGTGGGGGAAATCATGCTGGACATCGTCTGGGGCACCGGCCCGAGCAGCCGCGGTGTGGACAGCGGGGACGGCCCCGGGGCCGTGAGGCCGAACCGTCGAATGGATGCCCGATGAGTGCTGAGGGCGCATCAGCACCGGTCTCGCCCACGACCGACCGCATCACCACGTCGTCCCGGGACCCGAAGGTCCTCTCGGACCGTCTCCGACGATGGCTGGCCGGACGGCTGGGCCCGGACAGCTCGCCCGTGATCACCGATGTCACCAGCCCCGAGAGCAACGGCATGTCCTCGGAGACGCTGCTGTTCACCGCGAGGTGGACGGAGGACGGGTCACCGGTCGAACGCAGGTTGGTCGCCCGTATCGAACCACCCGCCACCGACTACCCGGTGTTCACCACCTACGACCTCGGCATGCAGTTCGACGTGATGAGGCTGGTGGCCGAGCACACGACGGTGCCGGTACCGGCGACCCTGTGGTTCGAGCCGGACGCTGACGTCCTCGGGGGGTCGTTCTTCGTCATGGACAGGATCGACGGGCTGGTACCACCCGATGTCATGCCCTATACGTTCGGGGACAACTGGGTCTTCGACGGGGGTGCCGCCGCCCAGCGCACCATCCAGGAATCGGCGGTCAGGGCATTGGCAGGCATCCACTCGATCACCCCCGACCGGTTCGACCTCGGCTTCCTCGAGGTCGGGGCCACCGGTGGCAGTTCGTTGGAGCGCCTGTTCAACCAGTGGAAGGCGTATCACGCCTGGGTCGTCCAGGACGCCCGGTCACCGCTCCTCGAGGAATGCTTCGCCTGGCTCGAGGACAATCTCCCCACCGACGTCAGCAGCGATGCACTGTCGTGGGGCGACGGACGGATCGGCAACATGATGTTCCAGGACAATGAGGTCGCCGCGGTCCTCGACTGGGAGATGGCGTCGGTGGCTCCCCCCGAGGTCGACCTCGGCTGGATGTGCTATCTCCACCTGTTCTTCCAGGATCTGGCCGTCGATCTCGGTGCCCCCGGCCTTCCGAACATGTTCCGGCCCGTGGACGTGGCCGAGAGCTACACGCGAGCTTCCGGGCGCACGCCGGGTGACCTGCAATGGCACCTCGCCTTCGCCGCCATGCGCCACGGCGCCATCATGCGTCGGGTGACGGAACGGGCGATCCACTTCGGTGAGGCGGAGATGCCCACGGATGTCGACGACCTCATCATTCACCGGGCCACCCTGCGGGCCATGGTCGACGGGACCTACTGGTCCCGCGTCGCCCTCTGAGCCGGTTCGCTCGGCGTCAGGTCCGGTTCGGCATGATGTCCGGGCCTGTGTGACGTCCGGGCCTCGTGTGGGCCCCCAGCCGCCGATCACCAGAACGAAGACTCACCCGTCAGTCCCCGACCGGGGTGCCCACCGGTGATCATCGGCTGACAATTGCCCCATCCCCGCGCTCCGGTGGCGGGCTCGCTGACCCGGACGAAGGTGTCACGCAATTGGTGCAGTTGCCGGGCGAGTGCCGGGTCGCTGCAGTCGTCGAGACGTTCCCCGTCCACATGGAGCTCGCCGCGCCATTCGCCGTGGTGATGACCTTGCCAGCCGAAATAGAGCCCGGCGCCGAGGTGGAACCCGGTGGCCGCCGGCACCTCGAGCTCGAACCACCGCTCGGTGCCGTCCTCGAGGGTGACCGCCACCTCGCCACCCAGCAATCTGCGATTTGCCGGATCGAACGACAGGTCGGTTCGGATGTCCGCCATCCGCTCGACACGGCCGTCGAGATGCTCGATGGCCCCGGTGACCGTGCGGTGGTTGTGGCCGAAGCCCTGCAGATCCACCAGGTGCATGAACAGCCCCCACCGCGAGCCGTCGGGATCGGTCATCAGTACCGGGCACCAGATCATCTGAAAGTCCATCTGCTGGACCGGGTCGAAGGGATCGGTGTCGGTCGGAGGGGTGCCCACGTCGTATCGGACGCCCCAGGAGTGGTCACGCGTCGAGACCCAGTCCTCCGGATCCATCTCCTGTCGCTCGCCGTCGATCTCGAGCCAGCCCGAGGCGATGCCGATCTGGTGGTAGCGGACCAGCTCGGCACTCACCCGGTACCCGAGCGGCGCCCTCTGATGGGTGCGCTCCTCGGTGGCCGGCGGCAGGACGGCCTCGAACACCCAGTCGAAGGCCAGTGGTTGGCACGAGTTGGGCTCGAGGCTGAACCGCACGCGCCTCATGGGCTCGAGCACCTCATAACGCACCGGCCCGACGCCCGTCCGGTCGGGCTCAGGGAACAGACGACGGCTGCCCCTGACGGTGATCTGCTCCGTGCCCCGTGACATCCCCGCGTAGCCGTCGAGCACGTTCCGGTTGGTGTACTTGCCCATGCCGAACCCGAGCTGCACGCTTCCGTCCTTCCGGGCCGCCATGGCGCACACCTTCTCGGTCCACGACGGATCGCTGACCCCGACGGTGGCGAAGGTGTCGGGGATCTGATGGTCGAACCGCTCGTCGGCGGCTCCCAGAGGGCCTACCGGGTTGGGCACGCCAGGCCCCTCTCCGGCTCGCCAGTGCGATCCTCGGGGTCGCTGTGTTCGTTCGGGTCTGGGCGGTTCATGCGGACTCCCTGCGCGTCGTTCTGTCGTGTCTGGTGGGCCCCGGCCGTCACTGGCCGACCGTCCGCCGGCCGAGCCGGGCGGTCGGCCCCTTGGCCCCGGCGCCCGGCCGGCGTGATGGTCTGCCGGTGTGCTGGTCTGCCCGGCGTGATGGTCTGCCGGTGTGCTGGTCTGCCGGGTCAGACGCCGAGGCTACCCTTCGCCGCCTGCTCGAACACCCGATAGGGGAGGAGGCGCCTGGCCATGATCCCGATGCGTTCGTCGAACTTGCCCACGGACACGTGACGCGGAGGGCGTTTCGCCTCCAGGACCCGCTGCACGACGGCGGCCACGTCCCCGGGTGGTACCCCATCGGCCTCGTCCTTGGCCATGAGCCCGATCGCCTTGTCCACGGCCGCCGCGTATGGGTCGTCGTCCGCGGTTCCCGACGAGTTGCGCCGTTTCGCTGTGAACTCGGTCTTCACGTTGCCCGGTTCGACCATCGTCACCTGGATGCCGAACGGCGCCACCTCGTAGGCCAGGGCCTCGCCGAACCCTTCGAGGGCGAACTTGCTGGCGCTGTAGAAGGACTGGAAGGGAAGACTGACCACACCTCCGATGGAGCTCATCAGCACGATCCGCCCGTGACCCTGTCGGCGCATGACCGGGAGGGCCTGCTGCACCACGCGCACCGCCCCCCAGAAGTTGGTCTCGAGCTGGTCGCGTCCCTCGGCGATCGTCGTCTCCTCGACAGGGCCGGCGAGCCCCCACCCGGCGCAGGCCACCAGCGCGTCGAGGCCCTGACGCTCCCCGAGCACCGACTCGAAGCCGGTCCGGACCGACTCGTCGCTGTCGACGTCCATGACCACGGACGCCCATCCCCCCGAGGAGGTGCCGCGCCGGCTGGACCCGAAGACGTCCCATCCACGTTCGTGCAGCCGATCGGCACAGGCCTGGCCGATCCCAGCCGAGGCTCCGGTGACGAGCACAGTCCTATCCATCGGGCTTCCCTTCGTTGGTCGCATCGTCGAGCGCGTGGGGTCCGGCAGCGTCCGCCCGGTCGCCGCCGACCGGTGGGGACGTGGACGGGGCCGGACCCGCAACGGAGGGTTCCGGCGAGCGGGGGAGCGGGTGGGTGATCTCCGACCCTGTTGCCTGGGCGGAGGCGGGGCGGAGCCACACCACCATCCTCGTGCCCCGGCCTCCGACGACCGGTGATTCCGCCTGCACCGTCGCACCCATCGCCGTCGCCAGCTCGGCGACGATGGCAAGACCCAGCCCCAGACCCTTGCGCCGCCCTTCGGCACTGTCGGAACTGAAGTGGCGGTCGAAGACCAAGGGAAGCTCTTCCGGACGGATGCCGGGTCCGTCATCCATCACCCAGATGGCCGGAAGGGCCCCCGTGCCGTTGGATCCGGCGTGATCGGGCACCGACCCCCGAGGGACGACTGCGGCAGTTCCGACCGTCACGTGGTGCTCGGCGAACGAGAAGGCGTTCTCGAGCAGATTGGCGACCACCTGGCCGAGCCGGTCGGAGTCGGCCTGGACCCACAGCGGTCCCTCCGCCCCCGGTGCGAGCGACAGCGCGACGCCGAGCTCGCCGGCCCGATGCTGGAACCCCTGCACCACCCTCTCGACCACGTCGGCGCCGTCCACGGGTCGGACGTCGAGGGAGAACCGATCGGCGTCCAGGCGGGCCAGGTCGAGGAGGTCCTGCACGAGGCGCTCGAGACGTCGTGCCTCGGAGCTGATCACCCGGGCTGCACCCACGGGGTCATCGGTGGCGCCGTCGATCACCGCTTCGGAATACCCGCGTATCGAGGTGAGGGGGGTGCGCAGTTCGTGGGACACCGAGAGCAGGAACTGTCGCTCCTGGTCCCGGGCCCTGACCAGATTGGCGCCCATGGCGTTGATGGAGTCGGCGAGCTGGGAGAACTCGGGCACTTCGTGAGGGCTGACCCTGACCTTGGCCTCGAGGTCCCCCGAGGCGATGCGGCGGGTGGTGGCCACCGCCGACACGACCGGGCGGGTGAAACGGCGAGCCAGATCGGCGGCCACCAGAGCGGCGATGGCCAGTCCGATGATCCCCACGAGCCCGAAGTAGAGGAGACCGTTGGCCGGATCGTGGGCCTGGCGGGTGACGACCAGCACCGGCACGAATTTCGTGACCCTGTCCACCGGAGTGGGCACCGCCGTGTAGACCAGCAGGGACCGCTTGTGGCCCGAGGTCTGCTCGCCCTTTTGCAGCGCAGGAACATCGAGCTGCGAGGTCGTGAGACCGGACGGGAGGTGACCGACGATAGCCCCGTTCGGATAGAGGAGGACCACACTGATGCCGGCGAAGTCGCCGGCCTTGGCGATCAGGTCGATCTGCCTGCGGAAGCTCGCCCTCGTGATGACCTCGTTCGTCGAGAAGTTCTTCGAGATCGCCTGGGCTTCTCCGTTCAGTTCGTGCTGTGCGGTGGAGATGGCGGCGCGGCGGATGAAGAAGTAGCTCGTGACCGTGGTGACCAGGAGCGTGCCGGCCACCAGCAGCAGGATGGCGATGGTGAGTCGACGTCTCATCCCAACCGGTAGCCGACGCCCCAGACCGTGGCCAGAGGGAGGTCGGCACCTAACTTCTTCCGCAATTGGCGCACGTGGACGTCGACGGTGCGCTCGTCCCCGTACCAATCGGGGCCCCACACCCCGTTGAGCAGCTGTCGGCGCGAGAGGGCGAGCCCGGAGTTGGACACGAGGTAGGCCAGCAGGTCGAATTCACGGGTGGCCAAGGCAACCACGGTTCCGTCCACCTTGACCTCGCGGCGGCCCAGGTCGATCTCGATCGCACCGAGCATCGTGACGCCGCTGGCCCCGCCCGCCTCGGGAGGGGCGCTTCGGCGCAGGATGGCGTGAACCCTGGCGACGAGCTCACGGGCGGAGAAGGGCTTCGTCACGTAGTCGTCGGCACCCAGTTCCAGGCCGAGGACCCGGTCCACCTCGTCGTCCCGCGCACTCAGGATGAGAACGGGGACCGCCCCGTCCGTCGGGCCGGTCGCCGGACCTTCGTCCGTCCTACGACCGACGCCGGCGCCCGTCGACGCCCGCAGTCGGCGACAGACGTCGAAGCCGTCGAGCCCCCCCGGGAGTCCGACATCGACGATGACCAGTTTCGGATGCTCGCGCTTCACGAGCGCCAGCCCGGTCTCTCCGTCCTCGGCCTGCAGGACTCGGAATCCGTCTCGACGCAGGTACATGGCCACCAGATCGGAGATGTTGTGGTCGTCCTCGATGACGACCAGGGTCTCTTCGCCAACCGTCATGAAGGACAGCCTGACATCCATCGGACTGCAGCGCCCGACATGGTTAGGGAAGTGTGAGGTGGGCCGGCGGAGGACGGTTGCCCCGAGATGCATCGCCGGCTCCGCGGCGACCGGCCGATCCGCTGTCACACCGTTGTGGTGTGATCGCTCCGTGGCCACGATCATCGAGAGGACCGAGCGGCACGGCGGCGACGGACAAGCGGCCGACGGTGTCCTTGGTGCCGTTGCTGTCATGGGCTCCGTCGGCACTGGACTCGGCGGCGGTGTCACCTGGGGGGATGCCGTGGAGTCCGCCCTCGGGTTGGTGTCCCCGGTCCTGTTGGAACTGGACCCGGCCCGACTGACCGGTGGGGACGCCGTGTCCCTCTACGTGTCGATGGTGGCCCTGGAGCGCCTGGTGGTCGCCGCCAAGACCCTGTTGGCCCCGCGGATCGACGTGTCGGGGGTGTGGCGGGACAGCGGTCACCGGAACGCCTCGGCCCTCCTCGCCGAGCTCGAGGGGATCGCCCCGGGCCATGCCCGCGCCACCCTGGAGGTCGGCCGCCGGTTGGAGCAGCTGCCGGGGACCGAGGAGGTCCTGCGCCACGGCGCCCTCTCGGCGCCCAAGGTCGCCGAGCTGACCGGGGCCGGCGTCCTCGACCCGAACCGGGAGACCGACCTGTTGTCGGGCGCTCCGGACGAGCCCTTCCAGCGGGTGCGGGAGCGATGCCAGCGATCCCGGGCCACCTCGGCCACGAAGGACCCGATCGACACGGTGCGCAAGATCCGGGCTGACCGCCACTTCTCCTGGTGGACCGATCCTGACGGGGCCTTCTGTTACCAGGGCCGGGACACTGCCGACCGGGGGGCCGCCCTTCGCTCTCACGTCGGGTCGCTGGCCACACGGCTCGGCCGCATGGGGCGGACCGAGGGCGGCCCGCCACCCGAGCCCGAGCGGGCACTGCGGGCGGACGCCCTGTTCGCCCTGGTCACCGGAGACCGACCCGACCCGGCCGGAACCGTCGTGGACGGACGCTCCCCCGACGGGCTCCACCACGACGCCGGGACCGGGTCGGGAGGGGACGAACCCATCGGCGATCGAGACGGTGGGCAAGGCCCTGCTCCCAGCGGCGGGTCCGCCCACCGTCGCCGGTCACAACTGATCGATCCCGGCCGGGATCCCGATCTCGATCCCGACGTCGATCCTCAGCTGTCCGGGCCGCCCGGTGGGGACGGAGACCGGACGCTCGAACCATTTTCCCACTCAATGCACCTGATCGACCGGCCCCCGGCCTGCTCGGTGGTGGTCCGGGTCGATCTGGCCGCCCTCCTGCGTGGCACCGCCCTGCCGGGCGAACTCTGCGAGATCGACGGCCAGGGGCCGATCCCGGTACCCATGGCCCGGTCCATGGCCGATGACTCGTTCCTGCGGTTCGTATTCCACGAGGCGGGCGACATCAGATCCGTCTCCCACTTCGGACGGACCATCAACCGCCACCTCCGCACCGCCCTGGTCCACCGGGACACCACCTGTGTGGTGCCCGGCTGCGGTGTGGCCTTCGGACTGGAGATCGACCACATCGTCCCCTTCGCCGAGCACGGCCCGACGACGCTCGACAACCTCGCCCTGCTCTGCCACCACCACCACTTCCTCAAGACCTACGAAGGATGGGACCTCGCCAGGGCGGGCACCCGTCCCGACGGCACGCCGGAGTGGAGCTTCTGCCCACCGGTCCCCTTCGGGCAGGAGCCCGGGCTCGGCATCGACACGCCCGAGGGACGACGGGACCTGCACCAGGACGAGTGACCGGACCCCACCATCGGGGGTGGTCGCAGCCGACCGCGCCGGGAAACCATGCAGGGAAACCTCGCAGGGAACCATGAGGTCGGACAGGGAGGTGCAGGAAGCATCGGACGGGATGCACTGCGGGAAGGAAGAGATGGCGGCGGGAGAAGCGTCGGATGGGCGTCACGCTGGCTCCGGGAACTTCCTGGTGGGGTGGCCGTGACGCCCACCATCGCCGTGTGCAGTACGGGTCTCGATTGACATGCCCACCGATTCCGTCGAACATTGCACTATCGACAATGGGGGGCGGTTGGGGGTGCTGGCATGGTTCCAGCAATGCGGTCGGCCGAAACACCGAGCCGCGGTCCACGCGGCGCAGTCCTGCGTGGCGGAAGGAAAGCGCTCGCCCTCGGAACTCCGGCCCTGTTGGTCGCAGTCCTGCTGATCGGATACGCCGGCGGCCCGGCCGCAGCCGCCAGGGCCCCGCGGGTCAAGAAGCCTGGTGCCCCGACGGGCGTGGTTGCCCTGCCCATCGAGGGCGGAGCGACGGTCTCCTGGGACGCGCCACTCTCCGACGGTGGGTCGGCCATCACCGGCTATGTGGTGCTCGTCGCCTCCAAGCTGCACTGCACGACATCGGCGACCACCTGCACCATCACCGGGTTCAAGGACGGGAAGACCTATTCGGTCAACGTCCGGGCCGTCAACAGCGTCGGTGAGGGCAAGAACTCGTCGGTGGTCAAGTTCACGGCGGGGCAGTCCCAGAACTGTGCGAACTTCGTACCTGATGCCAATCTTCGGTACTGCGACTTCCACAACGCCGACCTCGCCGGGATCGACATCCCCGGTGCCGACCTGACCGGGGCCAAGCTGGACGGCGCCAACCTCTCCGGTGCGGACCTGGCGGGAGTCCAGTTCGGAGGAGAGGCCCAGTCCAACGGCGAGGACCTGACCGGCGTCAACTTCGCGTCAGCCGACCTGACGGGGGCCGACCTGGACAAGACCTACCTCTACACGACGAGCTTCAACGGGGCCGACCTGGCCAACGCCACCTTCGACGGCGCACGGGTCATCACCGTCGACTTCTCCGATGCCGTGCTCACCGGCGCCGACCTCAGTGCCGCGGAGCTCATCAACAACGACACCTGGTCGAACACCACGTGTCCCGACGGGACCAACAGCAACTCCGACGGCGGTACGTGCGTGGACAACCTCGGCTGAGGCCACCGGGCTCACGGGCACCACAAAGGCGCTCTGCACCGGCGGTGACATCGGTGGCGGCGCCCCGGTGCCACCTCGGGCGCCGGGGCCCGCCGTGACCCCCCGGGTCCAGGATGCGCCATCGGGCCCATCGGGCCCATCAGTGCGGACCGGGGGAGCCGGGGGCGGAGACCCCGGTTGGTAGGATCCTCACGTCATGCCCACCTATCTGGACACCATCATCGACGCGCACCGGAGCCGGGCGGCCAACGACGGACGAGAGCTCGCTGAGCTCGTCGACCGTGCGGGCCGGTCGCCGCAGGTGCGTCCCTTCGTCGAGGCCCTCCGTCATGCCTACGACGCCCGGGGCATGGCGGTGGTGTCCGAGATCAAGCGGCGGTCCCCGTCCAAGGGCGATCTCGACCCCGGTCTCGATCCCGCCGAGGTCGCCGCCGACTACCAGGCCGGGGGAGCGGCATGCCTCTCCGTCCTGACCGATGAGGAGTTCTTCGGCGGCAGTGCCCAGGATCTGCGCACGGCCCGGAACGCGTGCTCACTCCCCGTGTTGCGTAAGGACTTCACCGTCAGTGCCCTCGACGTCTGCGACGCCCGGATCATGGGCGCGGACGCAGTGCTGCTCATCGCTGCGGCGCTGACCGACGCCGAGCTCGGTGCCTTCCATGACCTCGCCACCGAGCTCTCGATGAGCGCACTCGTCGAGGTGCACGACGAACTCGAGCTGAAGCGCGCCCTCGAGGTCGGTGCCCAGCTCGTCGGGGTCAACCAGCGGGACCTGCACACCTTCGAGGTCGACTCCGGACGGGCGCTGGGGCTGGGCACGAGGATCCCACCCGACGTCGTCGCCGTCGCCGAGTCGGGCATCCACACCCGGGACGACGTCTCGGCCCTCGCCGCCGCCGGGTACCGGGCCGTCCTGGTGGGGGAGGCGCTGGTCCGCTCGGGTGACCGCCGGGCTGCGGTCGCCGGACTCCTGGGCTCCGATCGGTCAGGCACCGATCGATGACGTTCTTCGACGTCGACGAGGAGGAGGACCCCGACGCGGTCTTCATCAAGATCTGCGGGATCACGACAGAGGCCGATGCCCTGCTCGCCGTCGGGATGGGCGCGTCTGCCGTCGGATTCGTCTTCGCCCCCTCGCCGCGTCAGATGGCACCGACGGTGGTGGCCGACATCGTCAAGCGCCTGCCCCACGGAATCGTCACGGTGGGCGTCTTCCGGGACGAGGCGCCCCAACGGGTGATCGACATCGCCAACCACATCGGCCTCGGGGCCGTCCAACTGCACGGCGTCGAGTCGATCGACGACACCAAGTGGGTGGCCAGCCGGGCGGCGTTGACCATCAAGGCGTTCCCCGCCGGTCACCGCAACATCGATCGCTTCAGCGAGTACGGCGCCGAGCTGCTCCTGATCGACGGGGCCAATCCCGGCTCGGGTGAGCTCTTCGACTGGCGGCTGGCCGAGGGGGTCCTCGATCCCCGGCGCCTGATCGTCTCGGGTGGCCTGCGCCCCGAGAACGTCGGTGCGGCCATCGAGCACCTCCAGCCCTGGGGTGTCGACGTCGCCAGCGGCGTGGAGGCCTCACCCGGGGTCAAGGATCCCGGGAAGCTGCGGGACTTCATCGCCGCGGCCCGCACCGCGGCGAGGGCGGTGGCGCGGTCGAGGGGCGCCTCCCGATCGGACCAGGCGGACCGCACCGGAACCCGTTCCGACAACGGCCCGGCTGCCGGGGGCTCGCCGTCCGTCGCCGACGAGGACGGGTCCCGACTGTTCGACTGGCAGCGGGACTCATGACCGCCGAGATCATGGGTGATCCCGGACCCACCGGTCGGTTCGGGCAGTTCGGCGGCCGGTTCGTCCCCGAGTCGCTGGTCCCAGCGTGCCTGGAGCTGGAAGAGGCGTTCCGGACGGCATGGGCGGACAAGGACTTCCACGACGAACTCGACGGGATTCTTCGGACCTACGGCGGACGACCCACACCGGTCACCGACTGTCGCCGACTGTCCGAGGAACTCGGCGTGCGGGTGCTGCTCAAGCGGGAGGACCTCGCCCACACGGGCTCGCACAAGCTCAACAACGTGATCGGCCAGGGGCTGCTCGCCCGCCGGATGGGGAAGCGACGGCTGATCGCCGAGACGGGCGCCGGGCAGCACGGCGTGGCCACCGCCACCGCGGCCGCCCTCTTCGGCATGGAGTGCCAGGTCTACATGGGTGAGGTGGACACCCGACGCCAGGAGCTCAACGTGTTCCGCATGGAGCTGCTCGGTGCCGAGGTGCGTCCGGTGTCCAGCGGGAGCCGGACCCTGAAGGACGCGGTCAACGAGGCGCTCCGTGACTGGGTCGCCTCGGTGGCCGACACCCACTACTGCCTGGGTTCGGTGATGGGCCCCCACCCGTACCCGTGGATGGTCCGCGAGTTCCAGCGGGTGATCGGGGACGAGGCGCGGGAGCAGTGCCGCTCACTGCTCGCCGGTGGCGACCCCGACCTGGTGGTGGCGTGTGCCGGGGGCGGCTCCAATGCCGCCGGCATCTTCGCCGGCTTCGCCGATGCGACCGACGCGCAGCTGGTGGCGGTGGAGGCCGAAGGCGGCGCATCGATGACCACGGGCACGCCGGGCGTGCTCCACGGCATGCGCAGCGCACTGATCCAGAACGAGGAGGGCCAGATCCTCGAGGCCCATTCGATCTCGGCCGGGTTGGACTACCCGGGCATCGGCCCGGAGCATGCACACCTCGGGGAGATCGGTCGGGCCAGCTACGAATCGGCCGACGACGTGCACGTCCTCGAGGCCTTCCAACGACTGGCCCACACCGAGGGCATCATTCCCGCCCTCGAGTCGGCCCACGCCCTGGCCTGGGTGATCAGCCGCGCCGGGAGCGATCGGCTGCCGCCCGGGTCGACGGTCCTCGTGAACCTGTCCGGTCGCGGCGACAAGGACGTGGCCCAGGTCCGCGACCTCCTGAGGGGGACGTCGTGAGCTCCGGCCCCGGCCTCTCCGTCCCCGGGACTCACAGCTCGACCCCCGGGACCCACCGCTCGACCCCGGGGGCGAACAGCTCGGTCACGGGGACGCAGCACGGCGGTATCCTCGACTCGATGCTGCGGGCGCGGCGGGACGCCGGCCACAAGCTCCTCGTCCCCTACGTCACCGGGGGCATGGACGACGAGTGGCTCCTCACGGTGGAGGCCCTGGCCGGGGCGGGGGCGGACGCCATCGAGGTGGGCATCCCGTTCTCGGACCCCATGATCGACGGCCCCACGATCCAAGAGGCGTCGTTGCGCGCCCTCGAGCGCAGCACCACGCCGGAGGGCATCCTGGCCGACCTCAGCCGGATCGACGCCGGCGTCCCGCTCGTCGTGATGACGTACTACAACCTCATCGACCGGGCCGGGCACACGAGGATCGCCGGCAACATGGCCGAGTCCGGTGTGGCCGGCGCCATCATCCCCGACCTTCCGCTGGAGGAGATCGGGCCGTGGGCCGAGGCCGCTGACGCCGCCGGCGTGGCCACCGTCCTGCTCGTCGCCCCGTCCACGCCACCGTCGCGCCTCGACGCCATCTGCCGCCGATCGCGTGGATTCGTCTACGCCGTCGGTCGGATGGGCGTAACCGGCGAACAGGCCACCCTGTCGGACTCGGCGCGGGAGGTCGCCGGGCGGGTGAAGGCGGCCACCGACCTCCCCGTGTGCGTGGGGATCGGAGTCTCCAATCCCGAGCAGGCGGTGTCGGTCTGCGAGGTGGCCGACGGGGTCGTCGTCGGATCCGCCCTGGTGCGGCGGCTGCTGGAGGGATCGGGCCCGGAGGGGGCCGCCTCGTTCGTCACCTCGTTGCGCCGGGCTCTCGACGCCGGCTGAGGGGGAAGGCGGGGCACGGCCGACCAGCCGGTCGGTGCCGTGCCGGCGTTCAGCTCCGGCGACGGGCCAGCTTGTACAGCGCACGCAGGAACGAGCGCCGCGTGCGCTGCTCGTCCCGCTGCTCGAGGCGCCGGCGGATGAGCTCCCGGCGTTCTTGGAGGTCGTGGAAGGTGATCGGATCGCTCTCCTCGGCGAATCCCAGTGCCGCCCGGTATCCGTCGAGGTCGATGGGGCTCTCCACCAGGTCGACGCCGACCTCACGGGCGATGCGCTCTCCGTGGTGCTCGGTGAAGTAGGTGACGACGGCCAGGATCTCGCCGAGGATGTCGACGTCCGGCGCCATGGCGGCCATGGCCCCGTTGAGGAAGAGGATGTCCTTCACGAACAGCATCAGTTCCTTGGGCAGCCTGGCGCCGTAGCCGAGGAGGGCCTTGGTCACGTCCCGAAGCTCGTTGACCATCTCGTCGGCGGTCAATGTGGTGGGGTCGATGGGCGGCCGGTCGAGGCCCAGGTCGCTGATGACGGCGTCGATGTCCGCATCGGCCGGGAGCGCCCCCAGATCCCGCAGGGCCGAGACCTGCACTTGGAGATTGTTGGTGGTCGCCCCCATCTGGAGTCGCAGGAAGGCCAGCCGCTTGCGCTCGTCGAGGCGGCCGGTGATTCCGAAATCGAGGAGGGCGACCGTCCCGTCCTGCTGCACCATCAGGTTCCCGCCGTGGAGGTCGCCGTGGAAGACGCCGTAGAGGAGTGCCCCCTCCAGGAAGGCGATGAGGCTGGAGCGGAGCACCGCGGCGGTGTCGATGCCCGCCGCCCGCATCCCGGCGGCATTCCCCCAGGCGAACCCGTGGAGCTGTTCCATGACCAGCACCCGTCTCGTCACCAGTTCGGGATGGGGGCGGGGCACCACGATCGAGCGCTGGCCGGTTCCGGCGAACACGGCGGCGATGTCCAGCATGTTCTGGGCCTCGAGGCGGAAGTCGAGCTCCTCGACGATGGTCTCGGCGAACAGCTCCACCAGGGCCGGGGGATTGGTCAGCGCGGCGACCGGGATCCGCCCGACCAGCTGGGGGGCGATCCACGACATGGCGGCGATGTCGAGGCGGACGAGGGAGGCAACGGTGCGTCGCTGCACCTTCACCACGACCCGTTCACCGGAACGGAGGGTGGCCGCGTGGACCTGGGCGATGGACGCCGAGGCGATGGGGGTGCGGTCGAAGGAGGTGAAGACCTCGGCCAGTGGGCGTCCCAGGTCCTCCTCGACGGTCCGCCGCACCGTGGCGAACGGCTCGGGGGGACGCGGTCCCTCAGCAGGTGGAACTCGTTCACCAGCTCCTCGGGAAAGATTCCCTCCCCGGAGGAGATGATCTGGCCCAGCTTGATGTAGGTCGGGCCGAGTCGCTCGAACGCCGGGCGGAGCCGACGGGAGAGCCCGGAGCGGGACGCCGGCGTGCCACGGTCGTGCATCCCCCAGCCGACGAGCGCGGACCCCAACCGCAGACCGACGGTGACGACCCTGGCCCCCGGGGGCAGTCGACGCGGTCTGACCAGCCGGCGGGCCAGGGCGGCGGCATCCTGGCGGAGGGCGTCGATGTCACCGTCGTCGGGCCCGCTGGCGAAGCGCCACGGCATGGCGTCGGGATCGACGGTCCAGGGCCCGTCACGGGTGAAGGCCCCGATCGTGAGGTCCGGTCGGCCGGCCTGGTCCGGCCCGTCGTCCGGTGCCGGCCCGTCCGGCGGGGAGCCCACGGCCACCGGGAACGGGACGGCATCGTCCGGCGGCTCGGCTCCAGGCTCGGATCGACTCAATTGTTCAACCATGGCACCTCAACGGTAGGGGGAAGTCGGGTCCGTCGATGCGCATGGGTGACCCGGCAGGCGGGATGCCGGACACAGGAGGTCCCGCAGGCCGGACGCCGGACCGCCGGGTGAGGGGTGGTCTGTGACCTGGCGGGCGTGCAACCAGGCGTGGAGCCAGGCAGGGAGTAGGCGCGGAGCCCCCCAGACCGGGTTCCCGGCCGGGGCCTCCCCGGGAACCCGGTCGTTCCGGTCCTAGGCCGGGCTGATGACCAGACAGCCGTTGTGGCCGCCGAACCCGAACGAGTTGGAGAGCACCGGTCCGGGCTCCCAGGGGCGTGCGGCGCCGGCCACGATGTCCAGGGGGATGTCGGGGTCGGGCTGCTCGTACCCGGACGTCGGCGGGATGAGCGCGTGTTCGATGCTCAGCGCCACCGCCACCGCCTCGATGGCGCCCGCCGCCCCGAGGCCGTGACCGGTGATGCCCTTGGTGGAGGTCACCGGGGGCGGGGTGGCCCCGAAGACCTTGACGATGGCGTCCGACTCCGCCTTGTCGTTGAGGGGCGTGGAGGTGCCGTGGGCGTTGATGTGGCCGATCTGGCCCGGGGCCACCCCGGCGTCCTCCATGGCCAGGGCCATGCAGGCGGCGGCACCGGAGCCACCGGGGATCGGGGCGGTGATGTGGTGGGCGTCGGCCGTGCTGGCCGAGCCGGCCAGTTCTCCGTAGATGTGGGCGCCGCGGGCCACGGCGTGGTCCCAGGCCTCGAGGACCAGGGCCCCGGCACCCTCCGTGATGACGAAGCCGTCCCGGCGGATGTCGAAGGGCCGGGAGTCCCCCGAGGTGGACAGGGCGGTCATGTTGGTGAAGGCGGCGATGCCCACCGGCGTCATGCCCGCCTCCGCCGAGCCGCCGAGCGCGACGTCGCAACGGCCCGAGGCGACCAGGCGCGCCGCGTGCCCGATGCTGTGGGCACCGGCGGCACAGGCGGTGATGATGGTCTCGGAGGGACCGTGCCAGCCGAGCCGGATGGAGACGGCCGCCGCTCCGGCGTTCGACATCATCATCGGCACCAGGCGCGGCGACACGCGCCGTGCGCCCTTCTCGGCGAACACGTGGATCTGGTTCTCGAGCGTCTCGAGGCCGCCCACCCCGGTGCCCATGATCACCGCCGACCGCCCGGGATCGGCGTCGAGTGTGCCGGCGTCCTCGAGCGCCATGTCGGCGACGGCCACACTGAACTGGGCGAACCGGTCCAGTTGGCGGGCCTCCTTGCTGGAGAGCCACCGCTCCGGGTCGAACCCGGGCACGCGGCGCTCCCCGACGGGCGGAGCGCCGTTCAGGCCGCTCCACAGGGCATCGGTCCCGACCCCGCAGCACGAGAGGACCCCCAGGCCGGTGATGGCGACGCGCCTGCCGGCTACCGGGCCCTCGGGACCGATGCCGAGCAGCATCAGAGCTTGGCGGTGATGAGGTCGAAGGCCTGACCGATGGTCTCGATCCCCTCGAGCTCGGTCTCCTCGACCGACACGTCGAAGGTCTCCTCGAGGGCCATCACCAGTTCGACGAGGTCGAGGCTGTCGGCATCGAGGTCCTCGGCGAAGCGGGCCTCCTTCGTCACCTTGTCCGCGGGCACCTGGAGTACCTCGACCGCACAGGCCTTGAACTTCTCGAATGCCTCGTCATCGCTCACGCATCTGCTCCTTTTCAGTGGTTCGTCAACTTCGTCGTCGTCGCCCATCGGGGACCGGTGTCCTCCGGCGGCGTGGATCATTCGTCGGTCTCGTCGGGTCGGGCCCCTCGTTGCTGTGGGTGGTCAATCGGTGCTGTGGACCCGGTCCTTCGGGTACTGCCCGGTGGCGGCGGTCGCCCACCCAACCGCATGCTACGGCTCAGAGACCCATGGCCAGGCCTCCGTCGACTGCCAGGACCGCACCTGTGATGTAGGCGGCCCCGTCCGAGGCAAGGAATCCTACGGCCTCGGCAACCTCCTCGGGCCGGGCGACCCGGCCGAGGGGCACCTGGGCCTCGAACGCCCGCCGTTGCTCCTCTCCGAGTTGCGCCAGCATATTCGTTTGCACCAGGCCGGGCGCAACCACGTTCACCGTGATGGTCCGGCTCGCCACCTCACGGGCCATCGAACGGGCCATGCCGACCAGTCCGGCCTTCGACGCAGCGTAGTTCGACTGCCCGGCCGAACCGATGAACGCACCGATCGACGAGATCATGATCACCCGGCCGCGGTGGAGGCGGATCATCTTGGCCAGTGCCCGCTTGGTGACACGGAAGACCCCGGTGAGATTGGTGTCGATCACGTCCGACCAGGCGTCCTCGCTCATCCGGAGCACGAGGGTGTCGCGGGTGACCCCGGCGTTCGCCACCAGGACCTCGACCGGGCCCCACGCCGCCTCGACGGCGGCGAACGCCGCGTCGACCTGGTCGGGATCGGTCACGTCGCAGCGCAACGAGAGGAACCCGGGGCCGAAGTCCCCGTCGGGCTCGCCCTCCGCTTCCTCGACCTCGCTCTCGACCTCTTCTTCGACCTCGCCCGACCGGGAGGTCACCGCCACCCGGTCCCCCCGGGCCAGGAACCACCGGGCACAGGCCAGGCCTATCCCACGACTGCCACCGGTGACGAGCACGACCCGCCCCGCCGGGGGAGCGTCCGCCGGGGCGTCGTCGGGTGCGCTCACGACCTGCTCCCGGGGCTGCGGATCCACGCCACCGGCTGTCCTTCCATCACCCGTTCCCCCCGCACGGCCAGCCACCGGACGAGGATCCCGTCGAAGGGGGTGCGCACGTCGGTCAGGCCGACGGTCCCCACCCGGTCGCCCACGGCGAGGAGGGAACCGGGATCGGTGCCCTCGCCGCTGCCGGGAGCGGCGGTGGCCTCGGCCAGGGCGGTGGTCTCCAGTGCGGCCAGGTGGACGTCGGGCTCGAACACCCCCGGGGCCGGGCTCACGATGACCCGCTCGGAGGTGTAGAGGTGCTCACCCTGGTGGGCCGGCGCGGATGCCGTCCACTCCTCGGTGCCGGTCACCGCGTCCATCAGCTTGTCGAGGTCGGCGGGCACCGCCACCGCCACCCCCCGCACGTCGGGAACCGTCCGGCGCACCATGCCCGTCAGCACCCCCCCGGGACCCAGTTCGGCGATCACGGACGCGCCCCGTCCGGACAGGGCCTCGAGCGACTGACGCCACCGCACCGGACTGCACAGCTGGGAGGAGAGGAGACCGGACCACTCCGACGGATCGGTGTGCACCCGGGCGTCCACGTTGGCGATCACCGGAACCTCCGGTGAATGGAATTCGACGGCGTCGAGCGCCCGGCGCAGCCTCAACCGGGCCGGCAGCATGAGCTGGGTGTGGAAGGCGCCCGAGACGGGGATGGGCAGCACCTTCTTGGCGCCGAGCTCCTTCGCCCGGTCGGTCGCCGAGGCCACGCCTTCCACCGTGCCGGCGATGACCACCTGGCCGGGGGCATTGAAATTGGCCACCCACACCTCGTCCTCGGCCCGTTGGCACGCCGCTTCGGCGTCACCGTCGGCGATGCCGATGAGGGCGGCCATGGTGCCCGGTCGCTCGTCGGCGGCCACCTGCATGGCGTTGCCCCGCTCGATCACCAACATGGTGCCGTCGGACAGGGAGAGGGAGCCCGAGGCCACCAGGGCGGTGTACTCGCCGAGGCTGTGGCCGGCGCACGCCGCCGGGAACAGCCCGAGCCGCTCGACGGCGTCCAGCACCACCAGGCTCATCACGAAGGTCGCCAGCTGGGCGTTCGCCGTCTTGGTGAGCTCCTCCATGGGCGCCTCGAGCAGCAGCTGGGTGAGGTCGCGGCCGGCGATCTCCGATGCCTCCGACGCCACTTCCCAGGAGGGGTGCTCGACCCAGGCGTGACCCATCCCGGACCGCTGTGATCCCTGTCCCGGGAAGGTAAAGGCCAGCAACCACCGACTCCTCTCGAACGCTCACGGCCACCGACGACCGTCGTGGCCGGACAAGTGTGACACGGCAGGCGTGCCGGCCGGTGATTACCCTGCGGTCACTTGCCGCCGTGATCGACGCGCGATGCCCGGCGGGAGCGGCCCCGGTACGGGCCGACCCGGCCCCGTCGGCGCCCGTGCAGTCCGAACGGCGGTTCTCCGTCCGGCAAAGGGCTCGACCGCTCCGTGGGCAGGAAGCATGTCGGCCCCTCGGAGGCCGGTGGGCGGAGCCGGCCGACCCGCCATCGGGACCGACCGTTCGGACCAGGGCGCGGCCTCCCGAGACGCTCCCCGGAGACGAACCACCCACGAAGAATTGGTGCCCGGGGCGGGATTCGAACCCGCACGCCCTCTCGGACAGTGGATTTTGAGTCCACCGCGTCTGCCATTCCGCCACCCGGGCCGGTGGGGGCGCCAGCCTATCCCCAGGCCCGGTCGGGACGAGGCGGCCGGATCGGGCGAACCATAGGCTCGACGCCATGGGCGCCAGCACTCCGGAACCACTGTCGGCCCGGTGGGCGGGCATCGGGGCCGACGGCTCGGTGGGACTGCTGGCCGTCCAGCTGTGGATGGTGGAGCTGCCCTTCAACCGGGAGGTCGGGACGGCCCGTGGCGTGCATCGCCGACGCCCGCTCGTACTGGTGCACGTGGTCGGGCATCGGGGCCGGACGCCGGTCGAGGGCTGGGGTGAGTGCTCGGCCCTCGCCGACACCACCTACGACAGCGAGGACGTGGCCCGCTCGTTCGCCCTGCTCCAGCACGCCCTGGTCCCGGGATTGCTCGACATGGCCCCCCGGGCCGGGATGCGCCTGCCGCGCCCCGCCGAGCTGGGCACGCTCCGCCAGGCCGCCCCGGACGCCCCGCTGGCGTTCGCGGCGTTGGAGATGGCGGTGGCGGACACCCATCTGAGGGCGGAGGGCATCGCGCTCGCCGACCTGCTGGGCGTCCCGGCGACGCCGGTGCCGGTGGGAGCGGTACTGGGCCGCGCCCCGTCGGTCGAGTCCCTCCTCACCGAGGCGGCTGCCCTGGTCGATCGCGGTGTCAGTCGCCTGAAGCTGAAGATCGCCCCCGGGTGGGACGTGGAACCGGTCCGGTCGGTGCGGGACGCCTTTCCCGGGCTGCTGCTCCAGGTCGACGCCAACGAGGCCTACCAGGAGTCCGATGCCGGCCATCTCGCCGCGCTCGACCGGTTCGGGCTGCTCTGCCTCGAGCAGCCGCTGGCGCGGGACGACCTGGCCGGCCACAGCCGCCTGGCCTCGCGCCTCACCACGCCGATCTGCCTCGACGAGAGCCTCGATTCCCCGAGGGCCACCCGGGAAGCGCTGAGCGCCAAGGCGTGCTCGGTCGTCTGCGTGAAGCCGGGGAGGCTCGGCGGGCTCGGTGCCGCCCTCCAGGTGATCGAGGCCTGCACCGACGAGGGTGTTCCGCTCTGGATGGGAGGCATGTTCGAGTCCGGGTTCGGGCGGGGTGTGAACGCGACCCTCGCCGCCCTGCCCGGGTTCAGCTGGCCGGGCGACCTGGATCCGGCGTCGAACTACCTCGGTGTCGACCTGGTGCCGCCGCCGTCGCTCCACGGGGGTGGGTCGGCCGGACCACTGGCCGTGGGCCTGCCCGGTGGAACGGGCATGGGCACACCTCCCCGTCTGGGCGTGCTCGAGAAGCTGGTCACCCGGCGCCACTGGTTCGAGCTGCCGCGCCGGTGACCGGCCCGGCCCGCCCGGGCCGTTGGTCCCCCCTTGCGGGGTGCGGCCTCCGCCGGCCGTGGAGCGGCAACCCGCTCCGGGCCGGGATCGGGGTGCCGGACCCACCGGGTCGGCGGTCGTACCCGCCGACGACGCAGGTCAGATCGCCCACCCGGGCCGCGTCGGTCGAGAGCAGCCATCCGGTGCGTCGTCGTCGGCCGTCCATGCGTAGAATTGTCCTTCCATGCATCGCGCCAGTCTCGAACGCCGCCTCAGTGACGCCCACGACCAGCTCGTGCGCGCCCGGGCGGAGCTCGCCGTCCTCGACGAGCAGCTGGTCGTGGTCAACGAGATCGCCGACGACACCCGCCTCCGGGCCCTGGTGGCGGAGACACCGGTGGCCGCCAAGGAGCACGACGAGGCGAGTCGGCACGCCTCTGTCATGCTGCAGACCAGGGAATCGATCATCGCCAAGATCGCGGAGCTCGAACGTCGACAGGACGAGTTGCTCGACCGTCTGGTGATCGGTCCCGGTTGAGCCTTCACACCCGCCCGGCGGACGTGTCCGCTCTGCGGCCCTACGATCACAGCTTCATGCACATTCATGCACAGCAGCCATGCCGTTGCGCCGCACGGTGCCGGCGCCACCGAGTCGAGAGGATCTGAGTGACTATGACCAGGCGCGTGGTCATCGCCGAGGACGAGGCCATCATCCGGCTCGATCTCAAGGAGATCCTGCTGGACGAGGGCTATGACGTCGTGGGCGAGACCGGCCGGGGGGACGAGGCCGTGGATCTGGTCCGGAACCACGAACCGGACCTGGCGATCCTCGACGTGAAGATGCCCGGGTCCGACGGCCTCGCCGCGGCCAGGGCCATCAGGGACCTCGGCCTCAAGGTGGCCGTGCTCATCCTGACCGCCTTCAGCCAGCGGAATCTCATCGACGAGGCGCGCGACGCCGGCGTGGCCGCCTACCTGGTGAAGCCGTTCCAGCGCATCGAGCTGATCCCCGCCATCGACCAGGCCATGGCCCGCTGCGAACAGGAGTGGGCCATCGACGCCGAGGCCCAGCAGGTGGCGGCCGCCGGTGGACCGGAGCACACGGTGACCGCCGAGGACAAGCTCGAGACCCGACGACTGGTCGACGGGGCCAAGGACGTGCTGATGGAGCGGTCGGGAATGACCGAGTCGGAGGCGTTCGGCTTCATCCAGAAGACGGCCATGGGCACCAGGTCGCGGATGATCGACATCGCCCGTCAGGTGCTCGAGGGCACGCTCGCTCCCTGAGCGGGCCGCGAACTCCGTGATGGCCCCCGACGCCAAGAGCACCGGCTCCGCCAGCAGCCGGAAGGGCTCCCCGACCGGAACCGGAGCCGGAGCCGGAGCCGGAAAGGAGCGCGGCGCCTCCGACGGGACCGGGACTGCCGGGGCCCCGTTGATCCTGCTGGACGGGATGTCGCTGGCCTTCCGGGCCTACTTCGCCCTCCCGGCCGACCTCGCCACCAGTGCCGGGGTGGTGACGAATGCCGTCCACGGCTTCGCCTCGATGGTGGTCAACCTGATCCGCGACCACCGCCCGGCCGCCCTCGCCGTCGCCTTCGACCTTCCGGGTGGGACCTTCCGGGACGAGATCGTGGAGGAGTACAAGGGGGGTCGTGCCGCCACGCCGCCGGACCTCCTTCCCCAGTTCGAGATGATCCGCGAGCTGCTCCACTCCCTCGCCATCCCCGTTGTCGAGGCCGAGGGATTCGAGGCGGACGACGTGCTCGCCACCCTGGCCACCGAGGCCCGGGAGCGGGGCCGTCCGGTGATCATCGTCACCGGGGACCGAGACGCGTACCAGCTGGTGCAGGACCCCTACATCCGGGTGCTGTACAACAAGCGGGGCGTCAGCGATTACGCCCTCTACGACGAGGCGGGCATCGAGGAGCGCACCGGCGTCCCGCCCGAGAAGTACCCGTTGCTGGCCGCCCTGCGCGGTGACCCGTCGGACAATCTTCCCGGGGTGCCCGGGGTCGGGGAGAAGACCGCGGCCAAGCTGGTCAACGAGTACGGCGACCTCGAGACCCTCTACGACCACCTCGACGCGTTGTCGCCGAAGCTCCGCGAGAACCTGGCCGCCAACCGTGAGCGGGTGGAGATGAACGCGGAGGTGATCCCGCTCATCCGTGACGTGCCCCTCGACGTGCACGTGGACCAGTTGACCCTCGGGGGGTGGGACCTCGAGGACGCCCGCCGCGCCTTTGCCGAGCTGGAGCTCCGGTCGCTGTGGACCCGTTTCACCTCCCTGATGGACGAGGGCGGGCTGGGCGAGCCGGCCGCCGGCTCCGGTTCCGGATCCGGTTCTGGGTCGTCGGATGATGCGCCGGGCCCGGGCGTGCTCGAGGGCGGGCCGGTGCCGGGCGGGGGTGACGCCGCGCCGGGCTGGCTGACCTCACCGATCGTCGAGGTCCCCGACAGCGCCGGCGACGCGGTGGCGGCCCTCGAGCGCCTGCTCGCCGCGGCGCGGGACTCGACGGGCAACGTGGCGGTGTTCGCCCGCTGGGAGGGCGACCCCGGGCGCTCGGCGCTGGCCAGCCTCACGCTGTCGGCCGAGGAGGGTGGCGATGCCGCCGCCGTCACCCCGACGGTCCATCTCGCCGGGACGACCACCAGCCCCGGTGGTGTCGGTTCGGCACCGCCCGGGGACGGGCGGTCACTGCTGGAGGACCGGACGGTGCTCGACGTCCTGGCCGGCGCGTTCGGACCGGGCGGTGGCGTCGGCGTCGTCGGACACGACACGAAGGAGCTGATGCGGTCGCTGCTCCCGCTGGGGGTGGACATCACCACGCTGAGCATGGACACCGCCGTGTGCGCCTACCTCCTCGACCCCTCGACCGACGGCTATCGCATCGGGGACCTGGCGGCCCGGTACCTCGGCGTCACGGTGGACGACGGGACCGGCGGCAAGGGACAGGGCGTCCTGCTCCTCGAGGACGAGCCGGACGGGAGCGGTGACGGACAGGGGCTCGACGATGCGGGGACGAGTGCGGTGCGGCTGGCCCTCGTCCTGTCCCGGCTGCGGCCACCGCTGTCCGAGGCGCTGGCCGAGGTGGCCGAGGACGCCCTGTACGAGGACATCGAACAGCCGTTGGTCAGGGTCCTCGCCCGGATGGAGGTGGTGGGGATCCCCGTGGACCGGCAGGTCCTGTCCACCATCGCCGCGTCGCTCGCCGAAGAGTGCCGGGTACTCGAGGCGACGATGCACGACCTCGCCGGCGGGCCGTTCAACGTCAACTCGGTTCCCCAGCTCCGGTCGGTGCTCTACGAGCGGCTCGGGCTGACACCGGTCCGCAAGACGAAGACGGGCTTCTCCACCGATGCCCGTACGCTCGAGCTGCTGCGGGGCCAGCATCCCATCGTCGACACACTGCTGCGCTACCGCGAGGTCGAGAAGCTCCGCTCCACCTACGGCGAGAGCCTGGCGGCCGAGGTGGGCCCGGACGGGCGCATCCATGCCACGTTCCGCCAGACGGTGGCCCGGACGGGGCGGCTCTCCTCCGACCGTCCCAATCTGCACAACATCCCCGTGCGCACCGAGGAGGGGCGGCGGTTCCGCGAGGCCTTCGTCCCCTCGAAGGGCCGCAGACTGCTCGTGGCCGACTACGACCAGGTCGAGCTGCGGGCCATCGCCCACCTGTCCGGGGACCCCGGACTCACTTCGGCGTTCGCCGCCGGTGAGGACATCCACCGGACCGTGGCCTCACAGGTGTTCGGCGTCGAGCGCGACGAGGTCACCCCGGCCCAACGGTCGACGGCGAAGATGGTCTCCTACGGGCTGGCCTACGGCATGGAGGCCTACGGGCTCTCCCAACGCCTGGGCGTGCCGGTCGAGGAGGCCCAGGTCATCCTGCAGGCCTTCTTCGCCGCCTTCCCCTCGGTCCACGACTACATGGACCAGGCGGTGGCCGGCGCACGCGGTGCCGGCTACACCGTGACCGCCTTCGGGCGGCGGCGGCCGCTGCCCGACCTCCTCTCGACGAACTACCAGGTCCGCCAGGCGGCCGAACGACAGGCGATGAACGCGGGCATCCAGGGCCTGGCCGCCGATCTGTTCAAGGTCGCCCTCATCCGGCTCGATCAGGGGCTCGAGCGGGGGGGATTCGCCTCCGATCTGGTACTCCAGGTCCACGACGAGGTCCTGGTGGACGTGGTCCCCGACGAGGCCGACGAGGTGGCCGCCCTCACCGAGGAGGCACTGACCGGTGCCGCCGAGTTGAGCGTGCCGCTCAAGGTGGCGATGGCCTGGGGTTCCTCCTGGGCCGAGGCCAAGGGGGGCTGACCCCCAGGCCGTCCGGCCGTCCGCCGCGGGGCCGGGACGCCGTCCAGGACGCCGGACTAGGGGAGGACGGGGGATTGCGGGGGGAGCAGGGTCGTCGGACCGGCCCGGCCGTACCGTGGGGCGGGGCGGTGGAGTACCATTGATTCCCGGCCACAACGGTTGTGGCCCCTGTCTTCACCCCCGCCTCTTGTGGAGCGCGGGTCCTGTCCGGAAAGCGAGCTACCTAACTTCATGTCCGATACACAAGTCGTACCCGAGGGCACCGCCCTCCTCTCGCCCGAGGCCATGGGCACCTTCGACGAGAACGGGGTCTACATCCCGAGACCGGTGACCGAGGACGACCTCCAGGGGGCGTCCCTCGAGGACGCCATGGCCGGCACGATCGTCGAGTTCGAGGACGGTGACCTCGTCGAGGGAACGGTCGTCAAGATCGACCGTGACGAGGTGCTCCTCGACATCGGCTTCAAGTCCGAGGGCGTGATCCCGGTCCGCGAGCTCTCCATCCGCAACGACGTCGACCCCTCGGAGATCGTCACGCTGGGCGAGGCCATCGAGGCCCTGGTCCTCCAGAAGGAGGACAAGGAGGGGCGCCTCATCCTGTCGAAGAAGCGGGCCCAGTACGAGAGGGCCTGGGGCACCATCGAGAAGCTGAAGGAGGCGGACGAGGTCGTCACCGGCCCGGTCATCGAAGTGGTCAAGGGCGGCCTGATCGTCGACATCGGCCTCCGCGGCTTCCTGCCCGCCTCACTGGTCGAGCTGCGTCGGGTCCGCGAGCTGCAGCCCTACGTCGGCCGGATCATCGAGGCGAAGATCATCGAACTCGACCGCAACCGGAACAACGTGGTCCTCTCCCGGCGGGCGTGGCTGGAGGAGACCCAAAAGGAGCAGCGCGGCGAGTTCCTCACCAACCTCAAGCCCGGCGAGCGGCGCCGGGGTGTCGTCTCCTCGGTGGTCAACTTCGGCGCCTTCGTCGACCTCGGCGGCATGGACGGGCTGGTGCACGTATCGGAGCTGTCCTGGAAGCACGTCGACCATCCGTCGTCGGTGGTCTCGGTCGGTGACGAGATCGACGTCGAGGTCCTGGACGTCGACCTCTCGAAGGAGCGGATCAGCCTGTCGCTGAAGGCGACCCAGACCGACCCGTGGCAGGAGTTCGCCAACTCCCACCAGGTGGGGGAGCTCGTCTACGGGAGGATCACCAAGCTGGTGCCCTTCGGATCCTTCGTGCAGGTCGGGGACGGGATCGAGGGACTGGTCCACATCTCGGAGATGGCCGGGCACCATGTCGACCTCCCCGAACAGGTGGTCACGCCGGGCGAGGAGCTGTGGGTGAAGATCATCGACATCGACCTCCAGCGCCGACGGATCAGCCTGTCCATCAAGCAGGCCGCCGAGGGCGGCGAGGTCTCCGAGGAGTACCGCGAGGCATTCGGCGAGCATGCCTACGATGCCGAGGGCAACTATGTGGGTCCGTTCGAGTTCGCCGAGGCCGAGTTCACTCCGGAGACGGAGGCCCAGGCGGCCTGGGCGGACTACGTGGCCGAACACGGGACGGGCGAGGGGGCCGAGGACGCGCCCGGTGCGGCAGCCGGGGAGGCGACCGACGCCACGGACCAGGTGGTGACGGCCGGATCTCCCGAGGCCCCGCCGCAGGCGCCGGACGCCGCTGCCGCTCCGGTGGTCGCCGCGGAGCCGGCCGTTGCCGGTCAGCCGGCCGCCGTTCCCGAGTCCGAACCGCAGCCCGGGGCCGCCGAACCGGCCTGACCGGCCTGACGGCCTGACGGCGCGACCGGCCGGTTGCGGGACTGCGGCCCGGGCCGCCGCCCACGCCATGCGGCCGGCACGGCGGCACCCGGAGCAATGACCGTGGTCGCCGCCCGGGTGCTCGCACTCAGCTCGGCTGACGGGTCTACTCGCTGATGCGACCGCCGGGAGCCGGTGCGGCTCCGTTGGCAGCGCTCAGGTGCGGCCGCCGTCTGTCGGCGACTGGCCGCCGGTCACGGGGGATGACACTTCCTCGCCGGCCGCGACCAACGGGAAGTGGCAGGCCACTTCGTGGCCCGGACCGACGGAGCGGAGCAGCGGCTCCTCCTCGGCGCACCGGTCCTGCGCATAGGGACACCGGGTACGGAACCGGCATCCCGAGGGGGGATTGAGTGGTGAGGGGAGCTCGCCGGACAGACCCTTGTGGTCGGCGTGGTGCTCGGGATCCGGTTCGGGTATCGAGGCGAGGAGCGCCTCGGTGTAGGGATGGGCGGCGGCCCGGTAGAGGTCGTCGGATCCGGCGATCTCGACCAGCTTGCCCAGGTACATCACGGCCACGCGGTCGCTCACGTTCTTCACCACCGCCAGGTCGTGGGCGATGAACACCATGGTCAGTGCGAACCGTGCCTTGAGGTCGGCGAGGAGGTTGAGGATCTGCGCCTGGACGGAGACGTCGAGCGCCGAGACGGGCTCGTCACAGATCAGGAGGTCCGGATCGGCCATGAGTGCCCGGGCGATGCTGATCCGCTGGCACTGGCCGCCGGAGAACTCGCCCGGCCGCCGGTCGCCGGCGGCGTCGGGGTCGATCCCCACCGCCTCGAGCATCTCGCGGACCTTCTGACGCCGTTCGGATTTGGTGCCCCGCTTCCAGATGACCAGCGGCTCGGCGACGATGTCCTTCACCCGCCGGCGGGGATTGAGCGACGAGATCGGGTCCTGGAAGATCATCTGGATCTTCGTCCGGATCCGACGTAGCTGACGACCGGACAGGCCGTTCAGGTCCTGGCCCTTGTACGTCACCGTGCCCGAGGTCGGTGGCTGGACCTGGACCAGTGCCCGCCCGGTCGTCGACTTGCCACATCCGGATTCGCCGACCAGTCCGAGCGTCTCGCCGCTCCGGACCACGAAGGAGACGCCCGAGACGGCATGGACGGTCCGCCGGCCCGACTTGAACTCCACCACCAGGTTGTCGACGGTGAGCACCGCACCCTGGTCGTCCGACGGCGGGGCAGTGGCGTTGTTGGCGAGCTCGGTCATGGAGTGCCGATCTCCGCATCGGGGTCGATCGGTGCAGAACCCGGGGAACCCGGGGGGGCCGGCGGCGCAGCCGGGCCGGTGGCCGTCGCCGGGCCGGCATCCGCCGCCGACGGGCCGGTGGCCACAGGAGTCACCGCCGCGTCGGAGCCACTCCGGACCGACGGTGCCGTGGAGATGCCGTTCACCAGCGGGAACCAGCAGGCGAAGAGGTGGTCCGGTGAGCCGGCGGTCCGCAGCGGCGGCTCGATCTGGCGGCACTTGTCCTGCACGTAGGGGCACCGGGGGGCGAACCGACACCCCTCCGGCGGGTGGATGAGGTCCGGCGGCCTGCCGGCGATGGCGTGCAGGCGGACCCCGCTCGGATCCGAGAGCCGGGGTATCGAGTCCATCAGGGCACGGGTGTAGGGCATGCGCGTCTGCTGGAACAGCGTCTTCGTCGGAGCCTGCTCGACGACGCGGCCGGCGTACATGACCACGATGTCGTCGGCACGGTTGGCCACCACCCCGAGGTCGTGGGTGACCAGGATCACCGCCATGTGGCGCTCGCGCTGCAGTTCGCCCAGCAGGTCGAGGATCTGGGCCTGCACGGTCACGTCCAGGCCGGTGGTGGGCTCGTCGGCCATCACCAGGCGCGGAGCGCAGGCCAGGGCGATGGCGATCATGACCCTTTGGCGCATGCCGCCCGACAGCTGGAACGGGTACCACCTGATGCGCTGCTCGGGGGACGGGATGCCGACCGAGCGGAGGAGCTCGACGCCGGTGGCGTTGGCCTCCGACCGGCTCATGTCGAGATGGAGCCGCAGGGATTCGGTGATCTGCTTGCCGATCCGCTTGACCGGGTTGAGGGCGGTCATCGGATCCTGGAAGATCATGCTGAGCTCCGCCCCCCACACCTGCCGCAGCTCGGCGGGCGTCATGGCGGTCAGCTCGCGACCGTCGAAATGGACGGTGCCGCTCTTGATCACGTCACGAGGGGGGAGCAGGCCCATGATCGAACGGGACAGCACGGTCTTGCCCGAGCCCGACTCGCCCACCACGCCGAGGGTCCGGCCCCTGCCGACCGTGAGGGACACACCGTCCACCGCCCGAACGGTGCCCCGGCCGGTGCGGAACGAGGTGTGCAGATCGTCGACCACGAGCAGGGGGCCCTCGGCCGGTACGGCGTCGGGGAACTCGAGCGTGGCGGACCGCTTGCTGCTCCGGCGGCCGATCACCCGGTTCCCCCCACGCCGCGTGGGTGCGGCCCGCCGGTCACAGCAGCCCCTCGCGGATGTCGAATCGCTGCCGCATGCGATCGCCGATGAGGTTGATGGACAAGAGGAGGAGGAACATGGCCAGCACCGGCCACAACATGATGTATGGATTGGTGCTGAGGTTGCCGTTGGAGGTCCCCTCGGCGATCAGGTTCCCCCAGGAGGGTGTCGGCAGGGCGACCGACAGGCCGAGGAACGCCAGTGACCCTTCGATGACGATCACGCCGGCCACGGTGATGAGGCCGAAGGTGACGGCCACCGGCACTACGTTGGGCAGGATCTCGCGGAAGACGATCCGCGAGGACGTGGCCCCCATCGTCCGGGCGGCGATGACGAAGTCCCGGTTGGCATAGGAGAGGCTCGAGGCCCGGACCACCCGGTAGAGGAGCGGGATCACCGCCACCCCCAGGATGATGGTGATCTTGAGCAGGGACTGGCCCCAGAAGGCGACGATGGCGATCACCGCCACGATGGCGGGGAACGCCAACAGCACGAAGGAACCGGCGTTGAGGGCGATGTCGAGGCGGCCGCCCCGGTATCCCGAGATCAGCCCGAGGGTGCCGCCGATGGACATCCCGATGACCACCGAGACGAATCCCACGATGAGCGACACCCGGGCCCCGTAGATGAGGCGGCTCAGCAGGTCCCGTCCGAGGTCGTCGGTGCCGAGGAGGTGGTGGACGCTCGGTGGAGCGTTGATGGCGCCGAAGTTCCCGACGTCGGGGTTGGGGAGGGGCAGAAGATTGGCGATGGCGGCCAGCACGACGACCAGGCCCAGGAACCCGCAGGCGAACCAGAAGAGGAGGCCGAGGGGCTTGCGGACCAGGATGTCGTCGGAGTCGAGGGTCTCGCTCTGGCGCGACACCACCAGCTCGTCCATGGCCGCCAGTCCCGGCACCTGGTCGGTCAGCAGCCGTCCACTGGAACGGGTGTCGGCGAGCTCGCGGTCGTCAGGCATGGGTCACTCCCGGGTCACTCTCGGGTCTACCACGGTGAACACGAAGTCGATGATGAACTGCAGGACCACGTAGGCGATGGCCACGATGAGTGAGATCCCCTGGACCACCAGGTAGTCGCGCTGCTGGACGGCCTCCACCAAGGAGTACCCCAATCCGGGCAGGGCGAACAGGTACTCGACGATGAACGTCCCGGCCAGCAGGGCACCGATGTTCACCCCGGCGGCGGCCAGCAGGGAGAAGGACGACGGGCGGAAGGCGTGGTGGAGCATGATCGACCGGTTGGACAGGCCCTTCGAGCGGGCCATGGTGATGAAGTCCTCCTGAAGGGTCCCGATCAGGTCGGATCTGAACAGGCGGTAGTAGACGGCGATGGATCCTGCCGTGATGGCGAGCGACGGGAGGATCATGTCGTGGATGTTCGTCGCCGGGTCCTGGGTGAACGGGACGTACCCGGTCGCCGGGAACCAGTGGAGGCCCACGGCGAAGACGGCCACCATGATCGGTGCGATGACGAACGGGGGGAGCGCCAGCATCCCGAAGGTCGTGGTGGTGGAGATGTTGTCGACGGCCTGGTTGGGACGGCGGGAGGTGATCAGCGCCAGGGGGATGGCCACGCCGAAGGCGACCACCTGCGAGATGATGATCAGCTCCAGGTCGATGGGGAACCCGGTCTTCACGATCGAGGCCACCGACTCGTGGTTGAGGTACGACTGCCCGAGATTGCCGTGGAACACGGCACCGAGCCAGGTGGTGTACTGCTGCCACAGCGGCTTGTTGAGGCCGAGCTGCTGGAGCAGGACCGCCCGGTTGTGGGCGGTGTCGCTGGGCCCGAGGATGATGACCGTCGGGTCGCCGGGGAGCAGGTGCACCAACAGGAAGACCAGGACCGAAATGATGAAGGCCACCACGGCCAGTTGGAGGAGTCGACGGATGAAGTACTTGGCCATGGTGTTCGGGACTGGGGAGGTTGCCCCCGGCTACCCGTTCAGCCAGATCTGGGTCGGCACGAAGATCCCCTCGTCGAACGCGTAGCCGGGTTGTCCGTTGGGAAGGGTCGGATTGGCGAAGTTCTGGACCCGCTCGGAGGCCACCTCCGAGAAGAAGTACTGCTCGATCCACAGGTACGCCAGGTCCTTGGCCAGCCGTTCGTTGACGGTCTTGTACGCCGCCTCCCGGGTCGCCTGGCTGGTGGTGTGGCGTCCCTCGAGCATCGCGTACTCGATCTCCGGGTCGTCGAGGCGCGTGAAGTTGAGTCCGATCTGCCCGATGGGGGAGATGGTGGTCGTGCTCCACCACACGTAGTTGAGGTCGGGGTTGACCGCGCCGAACTGGTACGAGGTGACCGCCTGGAAGTTTCCGAGCACGAAGTCGTCGATGATGGTGGCCTGCTCGACCTCCGAGATGGTGACGCCGACACCGATCTGCTCCCACATCTGCTGGATGGCCGAGACCACCTTGATCTCCAGCGGGTTGGGGATGGTCAGCAGGTTGAGCGTGGGTTTGCCGTGCTGGGCCTTGTACTGGTTGACCAGTGCCGTGGCACCGGAGGGGTCGAAGGTGGGGTAGCCGGTATTGCTGTAGTAGGGGGAGTCGGGCAGGAAGATCCCGGTGGCCGGCTGGCTCGGCGGACCCCCGATCACCTTCTGCACCACGGACTGGTTCATGCCCTTGGCCAGTGCCTGGCGGAGGGTCAGGTCGTTGGTGGGACTCACCTTCGTGTTGAGCATGATGAAGGCGAAGCTCGGCTGGCCGATGACCCCGGTCCGGGTGTCGACCAACTGGAAGCCCGATCCTCCCGAGCCGGAGAAGTTGGTGATCGTGGTCGGGTCGACCGACTCGATCATGTCGACACCGCCGGTCCGGAGCGTGGACTCCCGTTGACTGGTGTCGGGGATCGGCTTGAAGGTGATCGAGTCGAGGTAGGGCAGGCCACTGCGCCAGTAGTTGGGGTTCCGCGTGGCGGTGAAGAAGTCGTTCGGCTGCCACTGGGAGTAGATGAACGGCCCGGTACCCACCGGCACCAGGGTTCCCGAGGACGACGACGACGCCTTTTGGATCATCGCCTCGCCGACCACGTAGCCGACCTGGGTGGTGAGACCGGCGGGGAACGTCGGGTTCGGTCCGGTCAGCGTGTAGACGACGGTCAGGTCCGCAGGGGTGGTCACCGATGCCACCTGGTCGAGTGCGACCCCGGTGAGGGCCGAGGCCTTCAAGGCCTCGTAGTTCGCCTTCACCACGGCAGCGGTCAGATCGGAGCCGTCGTTGAACTTGATGCCCGACCGCAGCGTCATGGTCCACACGTCGTAGGTGGAATTGCTGGTCATCGACTCGGCCAGATAGGGCTGGATGGTGCCGTCGGCCGCCACCGCCATGAGGGGGTCGTAGACGGTGTTGGCGTAGAGGAACCCGTTGGTGTCCCAGTGGTTGGTCGGCGGGTAGAAGCCGTCGATCTCGGCGATCGTCCCCACGGTCAGTGAGCCGCCCCGCTTGGGCGTGCCGGTCCCGACCCCGGGCTTGGAGCCACTGGAACTGCCCGATCCGGTCGTCGTCGACGAGCTGGACCCGGACGAGCAAGCCGACAGACCGGCCGCGCCGAGCGCCACCGCCCCTCCGGCGACCGCCCCTCGGGACAGGAAGCTCCGGCGGCTGAAACCGTTACCTTGCGTCACTGACTTCCCCCATGTTCTCCCCCTACCCATCCGTCGCCCGCCGGCGGCGGCCTCGTCGACGGTTGAACTCTGTCACAGACGCTGTGGTCAGTGGGGGCAGGTTACTGCCAGGGAGCCGGCAGGTCCAAGGACCGCCGGGTCGCCTGCCGGTGGTTCACCGGCCGGTTCGTCGCTGGGTACCATGCGACCATGGATGCAGCCACCCCTGGGTCCGGCTCGATCGTCGAGTCGGTGCCCGAGGCCGACGCCGACGCCGAGTCGGCGATCACGGGTGCCGGGTCGTCCCCCGGGGTGCAGACCGAGCCGGAGCGCCAGGACGACCGGGCCGGCGACGGGGCCGATGACCGGGCCGGCGACGGGGCCGATGACGGGGCCGGCAGTCGGGCACGAACGGCGGCCCGCGGCACAACCGATGGTGCCGGCGAAACCACGGGCGACCGGGTCGACGGGGCCGGCTCCGGCGCTTCTGCTCGGGTCGACGAGGGACGACCCTTCTCCCGGCCCACCCGGGTGGTACTGGCAGGAGCCGTCGTGGCCGTGCTGGTGGTGGCGTTGGTGCTGCGCTTCTGGACACGCTCGGACTTGTGGCTCGACGAGGCCCTCACCGTCAACATCGCCCGGCAGCCGCTCCACCGGATCCCCTCGTTCCTGCGCCGCGACGGCGCGCCACCGCTCTTCTATGTGCTGCTGCACTTCTGGATCGGATGGTTCGGGACCTCCGACATCGCTGTCCGGTCGCTCTCGGGGGTGTTCGGCGTGGTGACCGTTCCGCTGGTCTGGCTGGCCGGCCGGCGGTTGGGTGGCCGCACCGCGGCGTGGGCGGCGTTGCTGTTGGTGGCGAGCTCACCCTTCGCCGTGCGGTACGACACCGAGACCCGGATGTACTCCTTGGTCGCCCTCCTCACCGTCTTGGGGTTCCTGGCCCTCGACCGCGCCCTGACCCGCCCACGGGCCGGCAATCTGATCGCCGTCGGCGTCGTCACCGGGCTGCTGCTCTACAGCCACTACTGGTCGCTCTATCTGGTGGGCACCGTGATGCTGTGGCTCGCCTGGGAAGGCTGGCGCGGCCGACCGGCGTGGCGCCGGGGGGCGCGGGCCGCGTTCGTGGCGGGAGCCATCGGGTGCCTCACCTTCCTCCCCTGGCTACCGACCTTCCTCTACCAGTCGCACCACACCGGGACCCCGTGGGCCACCCCGGCCAACTTCGCCGCCATGGTCAACGCCATCTCGACGTTCGCCGGCGGGGCGACCGACCAGGGCCGCCTCCTGGGGCTGATCTTCTTCGCCCTGGCCGGGCTGGGCCTCTTCGGGTTGGCCACCGACCGCTTCCACATCGACCTCGACATCCGCACCCGTCCCCTGGGGCGACCGCTGGCCGTCATCGTGGTCGGCACCCTGGGCGCGGCGATCGCCGGCGGGTTCCTCACGAAGAGCACCTTCGACGCCCGCTACGCGTCGGTGGTGTTCATCCCGCTCATCCTGCTGGTCTCCATCGGCCTGCTGACCTTCCGTGACCGGCGGGTCCGGCTGGGCGTGCTGACCGTTGCCATCCTCGCCGGGCTGTTCGGCTCCTTCCCCGACGTCAGCACCAATCGCACGCAGGCCGGGGAGGTCGCCGCCGCCATCGCCACCCATGGCCGTCCCGGCGATGTCGTCGCCTACTGCCCGGACCAGCTCGGTCCCGCCGCCGATCGGCTCCTGCCGTCGGGCCGCTACGCCCAGACCACCTTCCCCCGCGGCACCGGACCCGAGTTCGTCAACTGGGTCGACTACGCCCACGCCACCGCGGCCGGCAAACCGGTCGCCTTCGCCGAGCACCTCGAGTCGATGGCGGCCGGCGGTCACCAGATCTTCGTGGTGTGGGCCCCCGGCTATCAGACGCTCGGGACGAAGTGCGAGGCGATCATCCAGACGCTCCAGGGCGATCCCGCCTATCACGCCACCCAGCTGATCGCCGGCAACGCCAACCAGTTCTACCAGCCGATGTGGCTGGACCAGCTGACCCCGACGAAGTCCTGAGGCGTGGCGGCAACGGGACGACCGATCGCCGGCACGGTCGACGGGCCCGCCGTCGACACCCTCGCACCGGGGTGGCGGCCGGGCCCACCCGGATCGTGGCCGGGGCCACCGGGGCCGCGGCCGGGGCCGTGTCGATGACCGCCCCGGTCACCGTCCCGAGGAGCACCGGCACCGACGCACCCACGCTGGCACGCCGGTTCGTCCGTGCGGTGGTCCTCGTCCTGCCGGCTTGGATCGCCGCCCGGGTGCTCGTCGTGGGGGCCCTGGTCGTGGCCCACCTCACGGTGAACCACCTCCGGCCGGGCAATCCCACCGCCCGACTTCGTGTCCACCAGGGGCTCCTCGCCTGGGACGGCGGCTGGTACGAGTCGATCGCCAGGCACGGCTACTCGGCCTCGGGGGTGCAGTCGGTGCGGTTCTATCCAGCCTTCCCCCTCGCCGGCCGCCTGCTCGGCGCGGTCCCGGGCATCGGTGCCGCTGCGGCGCTGGTGGTGATGGCCAACCTCGCCGCCCTGGTGGCCATGGCCGCGCTCGTGCTCCTCGTGCGCCGCGACTTCGGGGACCCGGACCTGGCCCGCCGGTCGGCGTGGCTGCTCGGGCTGGCACCCTCGGCCTACGCCCTGGTGCTGGGCTACGCCGACGGCCTGTTGCTGGCCTGTTCGATCGGCGCCTTCCTGGGGGCACGGACCCGGCGGTGGTGGTGGGCGGCCGCCGCCGGCCTCGCCGCCGGCCTGGTGCGCCCGGTCGGCGTCCTCTTGGTGATCCCGATGGCCGTCGAGGCGTGGCAGCAGTGGCGGTCGACCCATCCCCGGGAACCCGCCCGGGCCGACCCGTCCATCGACGGCGACACCCCGGCGGGCCGTCTGGTGGCCACCGCGGCGGCGATCGTCGCCCCGCTGGCCGGTGCCGGGATCTTCCTCGGGTGGGTCGGGTCCCAGTTCGGCGACGCCTGGCTCCCGTTGCGCGTCCAACAGCAGAGCGGACACCGTGGTGGTGTCACCGTCCCGCTGACGTCGATGTGGCACAACGTCGAGTCGGTCGTGCACGGTCACCACCTGGGGAGCGCCTCGCACGTCCCCTGGGCACTGGTCTGCATCGCCCTGCTGGTGGTGGCCTTCCGGAGACTGCCCCTGTCGTACGGGCTGTTCGCGTCGGCGGCCCTGGTCGTATCGCTCACGAGTTCCAACCTCGACTCCTTCGAGCGGTACGCGCTCGGGGCGTTCCCCCTGGTCATCGCCGCATCGACCCTCACCACGCGACGGGGCGTGGAGGCGACCGTCCTGATCGTCGCCGCCGCCGCCATGACCGGGTACGCCCTGTTGGCGTTCCTGGGCGTGGTCGTGCCGTAGGCCCCGGCATCGCCCCGGGCATTCCGCGTCGACGCCCAGGGAGCCACTAACCTTCACGGGCATCACCGAACATCGAGCTCACGCCGTGGGCGCCGGGCACACCGGGTCCCGGGGGCCCACGGGGTCGGTCTGCCCGGATCGACCGGCCGGCAACGGTCGGCCCCGACGAGATCCCCGGCATCGGGGACCCGGTCCCCACGCCGACCGACCCGAGGACACCCTGAAGAGAACGGATCACCCCCAGTGGCAGTAGCAGACGACCAGGCGGCACCGACGACCGGGACCGGCGGCGACGGCGACCCCGATGCGGTCCGGAGCACGGTCGACGCCCCGGTGGTGGTGATCGGGGCGGGGCCGGCGGGACTCACCGCGGCACGACAGCTCGCCCAGGGTGGGGATCCCGTCGTGGTGATCGAGGAGGACTCGGTCGTCGGGGGCATCAGCCGCACCGTGGAGCGGGACGGATGGCGCTTCGACATCGGCGGCCACCGCTTCTTCACCAAGGTCAGGCCGGTCGAGGAGTTCTGGCACGAGGTCCTCCCGCCCGAGGACTTCCTCCTGCGCCCCCGGATGAGCCGGATCTTCTACGAGGGGAAGTTCTACGACTATCCGATCAAGCTGGGCAACGCCCTGTCCAACCTCGGCATCGTCGAAGCGCTCCGATGCGGGCTCTCGTTCCTCTGGGTGCGGCTCCACCCGCCCAAGAACCTCGACACGCTCGAGGGCTACATCGTCTCGAACTACGGCTGGCGCCTCTACCACCACTTCTTCAAGACCTACAACGAGAAGGTGTGGGGTGTCCCCGCCTCCGAGCTCTCCGCGGACTGGGGTGCCCAGCGCATCAAGGGCATGTCCCTGTGGGACGCCGTCTGGGAGCCGGTGCGGTCGTCGGTGGCGGGGAAGCGACGCGACCGCTCGAAGCAGGTGACGAGCTTGATCGAGGAGTTCGAGTATCCGAAGTACGGCCCGGGGATGATGTGGGAGCACTGCGCCGACCAGGTGGTGGAGATGGGTGGCGAGGTCCGGATGGAGACCACCGCCCTCACCGTGCACGTCGAGGACGGGTCCGCGGTGGCGGTCACCGTGGTCGACGGAGGGCGCGAGGAGCGGCTGCCGGCCTCCCATGTCATCTCCTCCATGCCGTTCACGGCGCTGGCCCGCAGCGTCGAGCCACCGGTCCCCGAGTCGGTGCAGGCTGCCGCCGCCGACCTGCACTACCGCGACTTCCTCACCGTCGCCCTGGTCGTTCCCGAGGCGCGCGGCTTTCCCGACAACTGGATCTACATCCACTCGCCGGAGGTGGAGGTCGGGCGCATCCAGAACTTCGGCTCGTGGTCGCCGTTCCTGGTCAAGGACGGCCGGACCTGCCTGGGCATGGAGTACTTCGTCTTCGAGGGCGACGAGCTGTGGACCTGCCCCGACGAGGAGCTCATCGCCCTGGCGACCAAGGAGCTGGCCGTCATCGGCCTGGTCGAGCCGTCCGACGTGGAGGCGGGCTACGTGGTCCGCATGCCCAAGGCCTATCCGGTCTACGACGACACCTACCGCGACAACGTGGACGTCATCCGCCGATGGTTCGAGGAGCACGCCCCGAACGTGCACCCCATCGGCCGGAACGGGATGCACAAGTACAACAACCAGGACCACTCGATGTACACGGCGATGCTGACCGTCGAGAACATCCGCGGCGCCCATCACGACATCTGGTCGGTCAACGTCGAGGAGGAGTACCACGAGGAGAGCGACCGGACCTCGGGGTCGGGCTGGCCATCCGTGCCCGGTCCGGGATCCGGCTCGTCGGGCCCTTCCGTCACCGGCCCGGGATCGGGGCCTCCCTCCACCGGTCGGGACGCCCCGACGATTCCCCGGCGGACGGCGCCGGCCGGGCGATCGGGACAGCCGGTCACCTGACGGCCGGCCGGGGTGGCGATCGAGCCGCCGATCGAGCCGCCGATCGAGCCGGAAATCAACCCGCCGACCGACCCGGCAATCAACCCGGCAATTGAGTCGGACCCGACCTCTGGACGAGACTCGACGGCGTGACCGATCCGGATGATCATCACTCCCGTCCGGCCGGGAGGGATCGAGACGAGGCCGAGGCCGCCGGTGGGCCATCGGCCGGGCTCGACATGATCCTCGAGGAGATCGACCAGGTGGTCGACCCGGTCACCGAGTCGGTCGGCATGTCCCCGGCGGTCGGGATCGCCGTGGCCGGCGGCCCGATGATCACCCTGCCGGACGACGAGCGGGCGGCGGGCCGGGTGCCCACCTCGGACTCGATCCGCTCGGGGCTCAGCCAGGCGGGACCGGTGGCCGTGGCCGGGCTGGTGGTCAACGGGGCGGCCGCCCTGGTCGTCGTGGCGGTCGCCCGCCTGGTCACCCCCCAGGCCTACGGGGCCATCGCCCAGCTGCTGGGCCTGTTCTTCATCCTGTCGATGCCCGGATCGGCGGTGCTGGTGGGCGTGGTCAGGAGGGTCACCGCCCTCAACAACGGTGGCCACGCCGACAGGGTCCGGCGCTGGATCATCCGGGTGCACCGGATCCTCCTGGTGGCCATCGCCGTCGAACTGGTCGTCGTCCTCCTCCTGCAGGGCTGGATCGCCCGCCAGCTGTCGCTCCCCAACAGCGAGGGCATCGTCCTGATCCTGGTGGCGGCGGGCATCTGGATCCTCCTGTGCGTGGACCGGGGGCTGCTCCAGGCCCACCGCGGCTACCGCGCCCTGGCCGGCAACCTGCTGCTCGAGGGGTCCGTCCGGACCTTCTTCGTGGTGGTGCTGGTGGTGCTCCACCTGGGGGTGGCCGGCTACGCACTCGGCATCTTCATCAGCGAGGTCTCGGCCACCGCCCACGCCCACTGGCTCGCCCACCGCCTGTGGGGGAGGGTGCCGGCGGCCGGCCGGCTCACCGACGGGCCGTCCGGGGAGCAGCCGGACGGCGCCACGTCGGCCAACGGCGCGTCGACCGTGGCGGGGACCGACCCGGAGGTGGACGGCGCACTGGTGCGGAAGAGGCTGATGGCAGACGTGACCGCCGCGTTCGTGGGCCTGGCCCTCCTCGGTCTGCTCCAGAACATCGACGTCATCCTGCTGGGCCGGCTCGACCACGCCAACGTCGGCCCGTACGCGGCCATCTCGGTGGCGTCGAAGGCGCTCGTCTTCGGCGCCCTGGCCCTCGGGGCCTACCTGCTCCCCGAGGCCACCATCCGCTGGAACGAGGGCGGCCACGCCGTGCGGCAGCTGGGGGTGACCCTGATCTTCCTCGCCGTGCCGGCCGGGATCCTGCTCGTCATCGCCGTCTTCGTCCCGCGGCAGTTCCTGACCCTCGTGTTCTCGGCCAAGCTGAGCGCGGGCGCGCCGGCATTCGCCCCGTTGGTCGGCGCCATGATCTTCCTCTCCCTGTCGGTGCTGATCACCAATTACCTGTTCGGGACCGGTTCCCGCTGGATCGTGTTCCTCCTGGCCGGCGGGTCCTCGCTGGCCTTCGCCCTGATCTCGGCCGCCGACGGCCGGATCCTGGCCACGGCCCGGGCCGATCTGATCGCCCAGGGCGTGCTGGCCCTCGGGATGACCGTCGCCTTCGTGGCCATCCACCACCGGCACGGGCGACACGACTGGGCGGCGCTGTGGCCCGGCCGCCGGGCCGACAAGGGCTCCCACCTGCGGCCCGGTGGCAACGGCCCCGATCAGATTGCCGTCCGCACCGACCGGCCCGGTACACTCTGAGCCGATACCGGCTGCTACCGGCCGGTGGGGAAGGGCAGTGGGAGTCCGACTATGAGCCGTCACACGGGGGAACCGGGCGCTGCCCCCGCCGTCGGCGCGCCCCCGTTGCCGGACGGAGGGTCGGCCCCCTACCTGACCCCCGTGCCCGATCTGGACGGGGGGACCGCCCACCGGCATCCGGCCGGGCCGGGAGCGCATCCGGCGGGCGCCGCGGCCTCCGTCCGCGGTGGACGCCCCGAAACCCGGGGCGTCGTGCCGTCCATCGGACAATTCGAGGGCCTGTCGGTCGGCGAGATCGCCGAGCGGGCCGGCCTCCGGCGCATCGACGTGGTGGCCTGGCGGGACTTCGACGACCCGGAGGCGGGGGGCTCCGAGCTCCACGCCCACCGGGTGATGACGGCCTGGTCGAGGGCCGGGCTGGACGTGTCCATGACCACCTCCTCGGTCCCCGACGCCCGGGCGCTCGTCCGCCGGGAGGGCTACCGGGTCATCCGGCGGGCCGGCCGGTACTCGGTCTTCCCGCGGGTCATGGCGTCGGGAGCCCTCGGGCGGGTGGGCTCGGGCGACGGCCTCGTCGAGATCTGGAACGGGATGCCCTTCTTCTCCCCCCTGTGGGCCCACTGCCCCCACATCGTCTTCCTGCACCACGTCCACGCCGAGATGTGGAAGATGGTCCTGCCGACCGGCATGGCCGAGCTCGGCTACGCCATCGAGCACCGCGTCGCCCCACCCGTCTACCGCCGGAGCCGCATCGTCACGCTGTCGTCGTCCTCCAAACAGGAGATCGTGGAGCGGCTCGGGATCCCTCCCGAACGGATCTCGGTGTCGCCCCCGGGCGTCGAGCCCCAGTTCTCGCCCGACGGCGAGCGGTCCGACACACCCCTGGTGGTGGCCGTCGGCCGGCTGGTTCCCGTCAAGCGCTTCGAGCTCCTCATCGAGGCCCTGGTCGCCCTCAAGCCCTCCCATCCTGACCTCCGGGCGGTGATCGCCGGCGAGGGCTACGAGCGACCCGCCCTCGAGGCGCTCATCCGGACGTCCGGTGCCGAGTCGTGGATATCCCTGCCGGGCTACCTGTCCGAGGAGGCCCTGATCGACTGCTACCGCCGGGCGTGGGTGGTGGCGTCCACCTCCCTCCGGGAGGGGTGGGGCATGACGGTCACCGAGGCCGGGGCGTGCGGCACGCCCTCGGTCGTCTCGAGGATCAGCGGCCACGAGGACGCGGTGCGCGACGGCGTGTCCGGGCTCCTCGTCGACGACGTCGGCGGGATGGTGGCCGGGTTGGACGCCGTGCTCAGCGACGAGGTCCTCCGCAAGCGGCTGGGGATCGGGGCCCAGGAGCACGCCGCCCAGTACACCTGGGACGCCACCGCCGCCCGGGCGCTCGCCGCCCTGGGCGTGCAGGCGATGGCCCGCCGGGACCCCAGGGACCGATAGGGCGACCGGCCGTCCCGGCCCGTGGGCCCGGCCGGCGGGGCCGGCGGGTCCGGCCGGGCCGGCCTCAGTCCGCCCGTTCCTCGATGCCGGCCCGGGCGGCGCCCCTGCGGAGCACCACCTCGACCAGGGCGTCGGCACCCAGGAACACCACGCCGGCCCAGGCCAGCTTGCTGGCGGTGCCGAACGAGAGGGTCCAGTCCCCGCCGGGCGGCACCGCGGCGGCGTGCTGGTGGACGGCCACGTAGGTCCCGGCGGCCACGATGCCGGCGATGGCGATGAGCCCGAGGACGACCCGCAGCCGCGGGACCACCAGGACGACCGCGGTGGCCACGGCGACCCCCACTCCGTCGAGCGGCGAGGCGATGGCACCGGCGACGAGGCCGGCCACGAGGCCGCTCACCAGCGCCACCCAGGGCTCGGCCGGCGGAGCCCCGGAGCGGAACGGGACGGCCAGCGTGGGTCGATCGGGCCCATCGGCCACCGGGGTGGCGACGGAGGGGCCCGCCTCGACGCCATCCGCCGTCCCGGCGTCAGTGCCGCCCCGACGCCTCCGGCGCCGGACGGGCACGAAGACCAGGATCACACAGGCGATGATGGCCGCCAACGACACGAGCAGCGCCACGTCGACCCGCTTCTGCGGCTGCCACACCAGGGCGATCGTCACGGTCCCGTCGTGGACGGCGCCCCCCAGCGTCGACGGGTCGATGCGCCAGCCGTTGGCGAAGCCGTCGACCAGCACGGGAGCGCCGAGCCCCCGGGAGCCTCCCGACCCGCCGGCACCGACCACCGAGGCCTTCCAGCCGGCGTTGATGCTCTCGCCGAGCACCAGGTCGAACGGCTGACGACCGGTGGCGCCGTCCATCCCGTCGATCCGGACGCGGATGGCGGTCGCCGTCTGGCGGACGACCTGCACGGCGGGGGACGCCGTCACCGGGGGTGGCTGCAGCGTGGTGGCGCTCTGGAGCGGCATCGCCCCGCCACCGGGCGCCGAGTCGAACGCCAGCTGGTCGATGTCGAAGCCGCTGGCCTGGCCGGCGTCGGCGGTGAGGACGTGGGACCCGGGGCCGAGGGTCAGGCCGCCGGCATCGGGTCCGCACAGCGACACGGTGAGTGCCTGGCGGTCCAGGGCGTCGGCGGTCGATCCGCTCACGGACACCCACAGCGGCTGTCCGTCGACGGCCAGCAGGTCGCTCCGGCACGGGCTCGGGATGTCCGGGGGGAGCGGCGCGGCGGCCAGCCCGGGGATCCCCACCTCGGCGATGCCGAGCGGCATGGCGATCGGGGACTCGGAGTAGTAGTTCGGGGTGTTCTCCAGCCGCACCTTGTCCACGGTGATCCGGATGCTCTGGCCGGTCAGCGGGGGGAAGGTGACCGGCACGTCGGTCACCGAGCCGGCCACCGGGCTGTCGGCCAGCGGGGGCACGGCGAACGTGGTGCTGGCGCCGTCGGCCGACACGGTCAGCTCGGTGGGCACCGAGTGCCGGCCGTCGGTGACGATCTGGAGGTCCAGCCGGTCGAAGGTGATCGGCCGGGGCAGCGTGTACTGGAGCCACTGGCCGGCCTGGTGGGACGCCCCGAAGCCCGGTTGCCAGGCCGTCGCCGGGTCACCGTCCAGGGTGGCGATGGCGCCCGATCGCAGGTCGCCGGGCAGTCGGCCCAGCGAGTAGGCCACGGTGCCGGTGTGGTCGGCACCCGGCCGTCCGACCAGCCGGTCGATCTCGTCGTCGGGGACGAGGGGGGAGATCCTGGCCTGCCCGGTCAGGGAGAAGGTGCGCGGGGTCGGCAGCCAGAAGGTCCGGTCGAGTGCTGTCTCGGAATCGCCCCGGGGAGGGACGCCCGACGCCCGCAGCCTGGTCATGACCAGGGTCAGCCGGTCCGAGAGCGAGGCGCTCCCGGCGGAACGGAGAAGGTCTTCGGGCATGGCGATCGACTCGTTCGCCGTGATGCCCGGTAGCTCGACCTCGGCGAACCCGACCGAGCTCCTCGAGTCGATGGGCACGAGGTCGTGGGCGACGTGCCCGACCCCGGCCACGGTGATGCGCATCGTCCGGAAGCGCCGGGCGGGGAACGTGATCTCCTGCCCGGCGGCCGTTCGCGAGGCGGGCCCGAGGGCCACGGAGAGCGGGTGGGCCCCGTCGAAGGTGAGGGTGACCCGGGTGATCCACCGGTCGGGGTCGCCGGTCTGGGGTTGGACCAGCCGGATCGACGTCTCGGTGCGCGGCTGGTCGAGCGCGACCTGCCACCACTGGCCGCGTGGGTCGCCGAAGGAGCCGTCGAGCCACGAGGTCTGCAGGTTGCCGTCGATCGCCGCCGCCGGCTGGTTCTCCGGGAGGTAGGTGATCGACGAGCCGTAGGAGGAGGCGGTCACCGACGACAGGCCGTGGAACACCGCGGTGGTCTGCGCGTCGGCGGGCGCCTTCGGGAACAGGTCGATGGGGTTGTCGCTCGGGTCGCTCGTGTCGGGGGGCTGGTCGGCCGTCTCGGTGTAGCCGGTGTTCTCGTCGAGCGAGTTCCACAGGAACCCCTGCTTCCGGTTGGTGTCGGTCACCACGAGGTCGGCCGGTCGGCCCAGGGTGGTCGTGGCCAGGCTCTTGTCGGTGTCCAACGTGCCGGCGTAGAGCACCGTCGGATTGCCGGCCAGGAGGCCCACCGACGCCGAGGCCACCAGGCCGGACGCGTCGCCGTCGACCACCAGGGGGGTCGTGGTCGGCTCCGTCCGGACGATGCTCCGGGGAGCGGTCACCGTGTAGGAGACCAGCGGGGCCGTCCAGCCCTGGTTGGCCGGACGGGCGAGGGCGGCCTCGTCGAAGTGGGGGATGAGGGACACGTTCGGGACGGGCTTGCCGTAGGACACCGGGTCGGTGAGGCCCCCCGGCGTGACCGACAGGTCGTCGGCCAGCTGCTGGGGATCGGGCGCGTCGTACCGCTCGAAGGCCTGGTCGTACTGGACGAGGACGTTGCCGGCGCTCATGAGTGCCGAGATGGGGCCGAGCGCGTTCCAGTTCATGACGCCGTCCTGGAGCGGCGTGTCGATCGCCTCGAGGAGGTCGGCCGTGGGCAGCGATCCCATGATCTGCTGTTCGTGGGTCACGAACGGCCGGGTCATCAGGCCCGGGTAGACGGTGTCGATGGTGTCCCCCCACCGGTAGGCGGCGAAGTTGTTGCCCGGCAGGGCGTAGACCCGGGTGGCCGTGTTGACCTTGTCGAGGGCCGCCGCGGCCTGGCGGACGTAGAGCGGGGGCACGGCCGGCTGGGTGAACCCGGCGGCGATGATCCCCCCCGACCAGAGGGGGGTGGCGGCGGCGATCACCGCGGCGGCGGCGAACCCGCCGACGACCAGGCCGGTCGTGCGCACCCGGTTGGCCAGGGCACTGACCCCGGCACCGAGGAAGACGGCGAGGCTCAGGATGATCACCGGCGAGGCGCGGTCGGTGGAGCGCAGGGCGAGCCCGGCCGTGGTGTCGACCATGAACGCCTTGATCACCGAACCGACCGTGGAGGGGTCGGCATAGGGGTTCGGCCCGACGGCGAGGACCATGCCCACCACGGCCGTCAGCACGAAGTACGCACGGTGGCGCCACCGGGAGAACACCGCCGCCACGAAGCAGAGCACCGGCACGAGGAAGCTGGCCAGGATCAGCCAGACGTTCTGGGTGTAGGCGATCGAGGTCTGCGTCCAGGAGCCGACCCGGTCCGCACCGTAGAAGTACCAGTAGCCGAGGCCACGGATGATCTCCGAGGCCAGGGACGCCGCACTGGTCGACGGGACCGTCTCGGTGTACTTGAGGACGTTGATCCCGTACGCCGCCTCCACCTGCAGTCCGACCGCCCACCACAGGGAGACCAGCGCGCTGAGCAGGCCGATCTTCCAGGCCGCCCCCCACGCCCGGCGCCACGTGGCCTCCTTGGCCACGACCACGGCGTAGGGGAGCCACAGGGCCGGGGCGATGCCCACATAGAGGATCGAGCTGGCATTGATGCCGCTGACCAGGGCCACCACCAGGGCGAAGAGCGCCGGGTACCGCCAGCCCCCACGCCGGAGGGCGAGGATGACGAACGCCACCATCCAGGGCAGGCCGGCCCACGGCATGAGGATCACCGAGATCCGCCCCGAGTACTGGAGCACGTACGGGGTGTAGGTGAAGGCGAGGGCGGTGACGTACCGGCCCGGCCCGGAGAGCCCCACGGTCCGGCACAGGTAGAGCGCCCCGGCACCGGCGGCGAACAGGAGGGACCCCATCCACAGGCGCTGGGCCACCCACAGGGGCACGTGGAGCTCGGCCATGGCCCAGTAGAAGGGGCCCATGGGCAGCAGGTAGCCGATGTTCTCGTGGGTCACCGTCCCGAGGGCCACGCCCGGGTCCCACAGCGAGACGGCCTGGCGCACGTAGCGGCCCGGGTCGAGGTAGAGGTAGGTCTTGGTGTCGTCGGTCACCGTCCCCGGCTGGGAGGCCAGCATGGGGACGAAGGCGACCAGCGCCATCAGCGAGTAGTCGACCACCGCCCGGAGGCGGCTGGGGGAGCGGAGCCTGGCGATCAGGTGCCGGGATCGCCCAGGGGTGGCGTCCGGTGCACCGCCCGCGGGCGCGACGGCAAGAGGTTGGGGATCCGACACGAGTGCTCGGTAGTGTAAACAACCTGCGGGTCCCGTCGTCGGCGGCGTCGGGTGGGACCAGTTCGTGCCGTGAACAGGACGGGGAGCCCCGATGAGCAGCCAGACAACCCAACCCGAAGGTGATGCGGCGGGCGCCGCCCACCATCGTGTCCCGGCCAGACGCCTGACCGGCGAGCGGCCCAAGCAGGGCGTGACCCCCGACTCCCTGCTCGCCCTGCACGCCGCCGGCTACCGGACGGTCATCGAACGCCTGGGGACGGGGACCATGCTCGACGTGGGCTGCGGCGAGGGGTTCGAGTCGGCCCGGTTCCTCGCCCCCGGACGGAGGGTGGTCGGTGCGGACTACAGCACCGAGGCCGTCCACGCCGCGGCAGGGCGTTGGGGCGGCGAGGGGCTCCACGTGGCCCAGATGGACGCGCTGGCCCTCGGGTTCGCCGAGGGCCGCTTCGACTGGGCCTGTTCCTCGCACCTCATCGAGCACTTCGAGGACCCCGAGCGCCACGTCAGGGAGCTCTCCCGGGTGTTGGCCGACGACGGGACGGTGTTCTTCCTGACCCCGAACGCCCCGGCCGACTTCGAGAACCCGTTCCACATCCACCTGTTCGAGCCGGACGAGCTCGCCCGGATGCTCAGCCGGCACTTCGGGGACGTCACCGTGCAGGGCCTGGACGCCGTCCCCCACGTCAAGGCCGACTTCACCGCCCGGCGGGTCAAGGCCGACAAGGTCCTGGCCCTCGACGTCCTCGACCTCCGGCACCGGATCCCGCGCTCGTGGTACATCGGTGCCTACACACGGATCCTGCCCCTGGCCTACAAGGTGATCGCCCGGGGGGACTCGGGGGGACCACCGGTATCACCGCTGACGACTTCTTCGTCACCGACGACCTGGACACGACCACCATGGTCCTCTTCGCCACCGCCTCCCGGCCGCGCCGGGCGGCCTGAGCGGGAGGGACGCCCGGGTGCTGGCGATCGGCCTCACCGGTGGGATCGGCACGGGGAAGTCCACCGTCGCCCGCCTCCTGGCCGACCGCGGTGCCCAGGTGGTCGACGCCGACCTCATCGCCCGCGAGGTGGTGGCACCGGGGGGACCGGCCTACCAGCCGATGATCGACCGCTTCGGTCAGGGGATCGTCGACGACGAGGGCCGGATCGACCGCCCGCGTGTCGCCGAGCTGGTCTTCGGGCACCCCGAGGTCCTGGCCGACCTCAATGCCATCACCCATCCGGCGATCGGCGTGGAGATGATCGCCCGCAGGGACCGCTACGAGGGCACGGACGAGATCGTGGTGCTGGACATCCCGCTGCTCCGGGCCGTCCATCGCGAACTGCTCTCCCTGGGCGCCGTGGTGGTGGTGGACGCCCCCGCCGAGCTGGCCCTGGACCGGCTGGTCGCCCTCCGGGGGATGACCCGGGCGGACGCCGAGGCCCGGATCGCCTCCCAGCCCGACCGCGCCTCGCGTCTGGAGGGGGCCGACTACGTGGTGGACAACTCCGGCGACGAGGACCACCTGGCCGTCGAGGTCGACCGGGTGTGGGACGCGATCGTCGCCCTCCGGGACGGGGCCACGGCCCACTAGCGCCCGGCACCCGCCCGGCCGGCCGGCCGGCCCGGCAGCAGTGTCACACCCGGCCGGTACCATCGGGACCATGCCCGATTTCGAGGTCGTCTCGCCCTTCCGGCCGGCCGGTGACCAGCCCCAGGCCATCGCCGGGCTGGTCCAGGGCCTCGAGCGCGGCGACCGCTTCCAGACCCTGCTCGGCATCACCGGCTCGGGCAAGACGGCCACGATCGCCTGGACCGTCGAGGCGGTGCAGCGGCCCACGCTGATCATCGAGCCCAACAAGTCGCTCGCCGCCCAGCTGGCCGCCGAGCTCAAGGAGTTCTTCCCCCACAACCGTGTCGAGTACTTCGTCTCCTACTACGACTACTACCAGCCCGAGGCCTACGTGCCGTCGTCGGACACCTACATCGAGAAGGACTCCTCCATCAACGACGAGATCGACCGGCTCCGCCACGCCTGCACGTCGTCGCTCCTGCTCCGACCGGACACCATCGTGGTGGCGTCGGTCTCCTGCATCTACGGCCTGGGCTCGCCGGACGAGTACCGGGACCGCATCGTGGCCCTCCGGCCCGGCGAGGTGCACGACCAGCGGGCGCTGCTCAGACGCCTGGTCGAGCTGCAGTACTCCCGCAACGACGCCACCCTCAGCCGGGGACAGTTCCGTGCCCGCGGCGACACCGTGGAGATCCACGCCGCCTACGAGAGCCGCGCCGTGCGGATCGAGTTCTTCGGCGACACCGTCGAGAGGATCCGGTCCTTCGACGTGACCACGGGCGAGATCGGTGACGACCTCGAGGAGCTGGTGGTGTTCGCCAACACCCACTACGGGACGGGTGACGAGCGGATGCGCAAGGCGGTCGAGGGCATCGAGGCCGAGCTGCGGGTGCGGCTGGGGGAGCTCGACGGCGCCGGCAAGCTCCTCGAGTCGCAACGGCTGCGGATGCGCACCGAGTACGACCTCGAGATGCTGGCGGAGACCGGCGTGTGCAGCGGCATCGAGAACTACAGCCGCCACCTCGACGGGCGGGCGCCCGGCGAGGCCCCGTTCACCCTGCTCGACTTCTTCCCCAAGGACTTCGTGGTGGTCCTGGACGAGAGCCACGTCGGCGTTCCCCAGCTGCGCGGCCAGTACGCCGGTGATCGATCCCGCAAGGAGACCCTGGTGGACCACGGGTTCCGCCTGCCATCGGCGCTCGACAACCGGCCCCTCCGGTTCGAGGAGTTCATGGACCGCACCGGGCAGATCATCATGCTGTCGGCCACGCCGGGACCGTGGGAGCTCGAGCACAGCACCAACGTGGTCGAGCAGGTGATCCGCCCGACCGGGCTGGTCGATCCCGAGGTGGACATCCGGCCGACCACCGGTCAGATCGACGACCTGCGCGAGCGGATCGACGCCACCGTCGCCGGCGGGTACCGCGCCCTCGTGACCACCCTGACGAAGAAGATGGCCGAGGACCTGACCGACTACCTCGCCGAGCAGGGCGTCCGCGTGCAGTACCTCCACTCCGACGTGGACACCATGGCCCGCATCGAGATCCTGCGGGACCTGCGCCTCGGGGCGTTCGACGTCCTCGTCGGCATCAACCTCCTCCGTGAGGGGCTCGACCTGCCCGAGGTGGCGCTGGTGGCCATCCTCGACGCCGACAAGGAGGGCTTCCTCCGGTCGAGCTCGTCCCTCATCCAGACCATGGGGAGGGCGGCCCGGAACGTCAACGGCCGGGTGGTGATGTACGCCGACACCATCACCGACTCGATGACCCGGGCCATCGGCGAGACCCAGCGGCGCCGGGCCCGCCAGATCGCCTACAACGAGGCCCACGGGATCGACCCCCGCACCATCACCAAGTCGGTCACCGACATCCTCGAACGGGTGCGGAGCGACGCCGTGGGCTCGGCCGCCATCACCTCGGGCGCCAACAGCCGCCCCCAGCGTGGCCGCCGGGGCGGCGTCGACCCGAGGGCGGCCGCCGCCGAGATGGCCAGCGCGCTCGGCCCCGACGCCGACGAGCTGTCGAGCCTGATCCACCGGCTCGACGCCGAGATGAACCGGGCCGCCGAGGAGCTCCGGTTCGAGGAGGCCGCGCTGCTGCGCGACGAGGTCTCCGAGCTGCGCGCCCTGCTGGTGCGGGACCCGGTCGACGGCACCCCGGTGCTGCCCGGCGACACCGCCGACATCGTGGCTCCGGCCGGTCGCTGACCGCCGGAGCCTGGTCCCCGCGCCGGTATCCTCACCCAATGGCCGATCGACTGGTGGTGCGCGGCGCGCGCGAACACAACCTGCAGGACGTCTCGCTCGATCTGCCCCGTGACCAGCTCATCGTGTTCACCGGACTGTCCGGTTCGGGCAAGTCGTCCCTGGCCTTCGACACCATCTACGCGGAGGGCCAACGGCGGTACGTGGAGTCCCTGTCCGCCTACGCCCGCCAATTCCTCGGCCAGATGGACAAGCCGGACGTCGACTTCATCGAGGGACTGTCCCCGGCCATCTCCATCGACCAGAAGTCGGCGTCACGCAACCCCCGGTCGACGGTGGGCACGGTCACCGAGGTGTACGACTACCTCCGGCTCCTCTACGCCCGGATCGGCAAGCCGCACTGCCCGAAGTGCGGGCGTCCGGTGGCTCGCCAGAGCCCCCAGCAGATCGTCGACCGGATCCTCGCCATGGAGGAGGGCACCCGCTTCCTGGTCCTGGCCCCGGTGGTCCGGGGCCGGAAGGGCGAGTACAGCGCCCTCCTCGACGACCTGGCCAAGCAGGGGTTCGCCCGGGTCCGGGTGGACGGGGCGACCATCGAGCTGGCCGACCGCGGCGACCTCGACCTGGCCCGCTACGAGCAGCACACCATCGAGGTGGTGGTCGACCGCCTGATCCGGAGGGACGACATCCGGCGCCGGCTCACCGAGTCGCTGGAGACGGCGCTCTCCCTCGCCGAGGGGGTCGCCGAGGTCGTGGTGGTGGGAGCCGACGGCACCGAGGACGAGGCCATCACCTTCAGCCAGCACCTGGCCTGCACCTACGACGGCCTCAGCTTCGAGGACCCCTCCCCGCGGAACTTCTCGTTCAACTCGCCCTACGGGGCCTGCCCGGCGTGCACCGGGCTCGGCACCCGCTTCGAGGTCGATCCCGAGCTGGTGGTGCCCGACGTGACGAAGTCCCTGGCCGAGGGGGCACTCGCCCCGTGGTCGGGGGCCCGGAGCGAGTACTTCTCCCGCCTGGTGGCGGCCGTGGCCGATCTGGGCGGGTTCTCCCTCGACACCCCGTGGGAGTCGCTGAAGAAGGCCGACAAGAAGCTGGTCCTGTACGGCTCGGGGACCAAGCAGGTCCACCTCAAGTACCGGAACCGCTACGGCCGCCAGCGGTCGTTCCACACCCTCTACGAGGGCATCGTCCCGTGGCTCCAGCGCCGTCACTCGGAGGCCGAGTCGGACTTCCTCCGGGACAACCTCGAGGGGTACCTGCGGGAGGTGCCGTGCCCCGAGTGCGGCGGGGCCCGGCTCCGGCCCGAGTCCCTCGCCGTCACCGTCGGCGGCTACTCGATCTTCGCCCTGTGCTCCCTGTCCATCGGCAAGGCCGTCGAGGTGGTCGCCTCCCTGGACCTGTCGGACCGTGACCATCTGATCGCCGACCGGGTCTTCCGCGAGGTGCGCGAGCGGATGCAGTTCCTGTTGGACGTGGGGCTCGACTACCTGACCCTGGCCCGCTCGGCGGCGACGCTGTCGGGCGGCGAGGCCCAGCGGATCCGGCTGGCCAGCCAGATCGGCAGCGGCCTGGTCGGGGTGCTCTACGTCCTCGACGAGCCGTCCATCGGCCTGCACCAGCGGGACAACAAGCGCCTCATCGGCACCCTCAAGCGCCTGCGCGACCTCGGGAACACCGTCATCGTGGTCGAGCACGACGAGGAGACCATCCGCATCGCCGACCACGTGGTCGACGTGGGCCCGGGGGCGGGGGAGCACGGAGGCCGGATCGTCCACTCGGGGCCGGTGACCGGACCGGGGGGCCTGGTGACCAACGAGGAGTCCCTGACCGGCCAGTACATCTCGGGGGCGAAGTCCATCCCGGTCCCGGCCGTCCGGCGTCCGGGCAGCGGCGAGGTGCTGACCGTCGTGGGCGCCCGTGAGCACAACCTGCATGACGTCGACGTCGAGTTCCCGCTCGGGCGGCTGGTGGCGGTGACCGGTGTGTCGGGGTCGGGGAAGTCCACGCTGGTCAACGACATCCTGCTGCGGTCGCTGGCCAAGCAGGTCCACCGGGCCAAGACCCTGCCGGGGCTCCACCGGACCATCACCGGCGTGTCCGCCGTGGACAAGGTGGTCGAGGTGGACCAGGCCCCCATCGGCCGCACCCCGAGGTCGAACCCGGCCACGTACACCGGCGTCTTCGACCACATCCGCCGTCTGTTCAGCCAGACCCAGGAGGCCAAGGTCCGGGGCTACCTGCCCGGCCGGTTCTCCTTCAACGTGAAGGGCGGGCGCTGCGAGGCGTGCTCCGGCGACGGCACCATCCGCATCGAGATGCACTTCCTGCCCGACATCTACGTGCCCTGCGAGGTCTGCCACGGGGCCCGCTACAACCGGGACACCCTCGAGGTCACGTTCCGGGGAAAGACCATCGCCGACGTGCTGGAGCTGTCGTGCGAGGAGGCGCTGGCCTTCTTCGCCCACCAACCGCCCATCGCCCGGCACCTGCAGACCCTGGTGGACGTGGGCCTCGGCTACATCCGGCTGGGCCAACCGGCTCCCACGCTGTCGGGGGGGGAGGCCCAGCGGGTGAAGCTGGCCTCCGAGCTCAGCCGGCGGTCCACCGGACACACCCTCTACGTGCTGGACGAGCCCACCACGGGCCTCCACTTCGACGACGTGCGCAAGCTGCTCGACGTCCTCAGCCGGTTGGTCGACCAGGGCAACACGGTCATCGTCATCGAGCACAACCTCGACGTCGTCAAGAGCGCCGACTGGATCATCGACCTCGGCCCCGAGGGCGGCGAACGGGGGGGTTCGATCGTGGCCGAGGGCACACCCGAGGACGTGGCCTCGGCCCCGGGCAGCTACACCGGAGAGGTGCTGGCGCCTCTGCTCGGGATCACCAGGGAGTTCACCGGGGAACGGCGTGCGAACGGGAGCGCCCGGCCCTCCAAGCCGAGACCGGGGCCCAAGGCCCGCGTGCCGGCCGCCGCCAAGGTCGGTTCGGGCGGCGCCCGTCCGGGTAAGGCCGTCACCCGTTCGACTAAGGCCGTCACCGCCCGGTCGGCCAAGGCCGTCGCCGGTTCGACCGAGGCCGTCACGGTCCGATCGGCGAAGGTGGCGCCGGCCCGTTCCACCGCCGGGTCCGCGTCCTCCAAGGCCGCCGCCTCGTCCCGGGCCGGGTCGGCTGCCGCGGGCGGGTCGACCAAGGCCGGCGCGACGGGCAACGCCCCGACCAAGGCCAAGGGCGGGACGAAGAAGGCTCCGGCCAAGCGGGTGCCGGCGACCGCCGCGTCGGGAACGTAGTCCGCCGGCCGGACAGCCCGGTCGGGTGCCGGACGGGGTGCCGGCCCGGCCCTCAGACGGTGGCCAACATCCTCTCCAGGGCCACCCTCGCCCAGGCGGCCGTATCCTCGTCGACGGTGATGCGGTTGCGGACCTCCCCCTCCACCAGGCCCTCGAGGACCCAGGCGAGATGGGCGGCGTCGATGCGGAACATGGTCGAGCACGGACAGACGAGGGGGTCGAGCGACACCACCCGCTTGTCCGGATGCTCGTCGTCGAGCCTCTTGACCAGATGGATCTCCGTGCCCACGCCGATCACCGAGCCCGGCGCGGCCTCGTCCACGGCCCGGATGATGAAATCGGTCGAGCCCACCTGATCGGCGGCTTCGACCACGTCGTGGGCACACTCGGGATGGACGACCACGATGCCGTCGGGGTGCTCGGCCCGGAACGCCTCGATGTGCGCCGGCCGGAAGCGCTGATGGACCGAGCAGTGTCCCTTCCACAGCAGGAGGGTCGCCGTCTTCAGGGTGGCGTCGTCGAGGCCACCGCGCTCGTGGCGCGGGTTCCACACCGCCATCTCGTCGGCCGTGTAGCCCAACTGGAAGCCGGTGTTGCGTCCGAGGTGCTGGTCGGGGAAGAAGAGCACCTGGTCGCCGCGCGACCCGCCGCTACCGTCGGATCCGAGGGCCCAGGTGAGCACCGCCCGGGCATTGGACGAGGTGCACACCACACCACCGTGACGCCCGACGAACGCCTTCAGGGACGCCGACGAGTTCATGTAGGTCACCGGGACCACCCGTTCGACGTCGGTCACCGTGGCCAGGGTGTCCCAAGCCTCCTCGACGGAGTCGATGTCGGCCATGTCGGCCATCGAGCAGCCGGCGTTGAGGTCGGGGAGGAGCACCTGCTGATGGGCGGCGGTCAGGATGTCGGCGGACTCGGCCATGAAGTGGACGCCGCAGAAGATCACGAACTCGGCGTCGGTCTGGTCGGCGGCGATGCGGGACAGGCCGAAGGAGTCGCCGCGGGCGTCGGCCCAGGCCATCACCTCGTCACGTTGGTAGTGGTGACCAAGGATGATCACCCGAGACCCCAGTGCCGCCCTGGCCTCGCCGATGAGCTCGGTGAGCCGGTCCGGAGTCGCTGTCGTATAGCGCTCGGGGAGCGCTGCCTGGAGACGGAGCATGTTGGGTATGACCCCCTTGAGGAGGCACCCCGGTACACGGCCGGCGGGGACAGCCTGGTCGCCCATCCGCGGGGATGTCGGCCCCGGAGTGCAGTATGTAGCCGGAAACCAGGCCGGCCTTGGCCTTCAGTGTAGGCGCCCGGGCGGAGTGCGGTGCGGTGACCGGCATCGGCCTCCGACACGGCACACTGGAGGCGTGGTCACTCGTCCTCCGCAGGGCTCGGTCCCCGACGCACCGGGCTCCTACCAATTCGTCGACCGGGACGGCCGGGTCCTCTACGTGGGGAAGGCCAAGTCGCTCCGGCAGCGACTCAACTCCTACTTCCAGGACCCGCTCGGCCTCGCCCCCCGGACGGCGCAGATGGTGAGCCAGGCCGACCACGTCGAGTGGATGGTGGTGGACACCGAGGCCGAGGCGCTGTTCCTCGAGCACAATCTCATCAAGCAGCTCCAGCCCCGGTTCAACGTCCGGCTGAAGGACGACAAGAGCTACCCGTGGCTGGCGGTGACCGTGAACGACGAGTGGCCGAGGCCGGCGGTCGTCCGGGGCCGCAAGCGGACCGGGGTCCGCTACTTCGGGCCCTATCCCAACGTTGGCGCCATCCGGGACACGCTCGACCTCCTGCTGCGGTCGTTTCCGGTGCGGACGTGCTCGGACACGAAGTTCCGCCGCCATCAGCGGCTGGGCAAGCCCTGCCTCCTGTTCCACATCGAGCGGTGCTCGGGCCCCTGCGTGGGGTCGGTGGACCACGCCGAATACGACCAGCTGGTGGCCGACCTCGTGGCGTTCCTGAGCGGCGACACCGGCCCGCTGGAGAAGGGGCTCGAGGCGTCCATGCGCGAGGCGTCACGCGCCCTCGAGTTCGAGCGGGCGTCGGTCCTGAGGGACAAGCTCGAGGCCGTCCGGGCCGCCGACGCCGTGCGGCAGATGGAGCTCGGGCGGCCCGAGGACCTCGACGTCCTGGGATTGGCCGAGGACGAGCTGGAGGCGGCGGTCCAGGTGTTCCACGTGCGGTCCGGCAAGGTCGTCGGGCGGTCGGCCATGTTCGTCGACAAGGTCGAGGACCTCTCGGCGGCCGAGTTGGTGGAACGGATCCTGGTCGACGTGTACGCCGACGCGCCCTCCGGTGTACCGAAGCAGGTGCTGGTCCCGACCATGCCGGCCGAGGCCGAGGCCGTGTCGCAGTACCTGATGGACCGCCGCGGCGGGCCGGTGGCTGTCCGGGTGCCGATGCGGGGGCAGAAGCGCGCCCTGCTGGAGACCGTCGAGCACAACGCCCGTGACGCCTTCGTCCGCCACCGCCTCCACCGGACCTCGGATCACAACAGCCGTGCCCGAGCCCTCGAGTCCCTCCAGCACGAGCTCGACCTACCCGACGCCCCTCTGCGCATCGAGTGCTACGACATGAGCCACCTGCAGGGGACCGACTACGTCGGTTCGATGGTGGTGTTCGAGGACGGCCTGGCGAAGAAGAGCGACTACCGGCACTTCCGGGTGTCCACCGTTCCGGGCAACGACGACTATGCGGCCATGGAAGAGGTGCTGACCCGCCGGCTGACCGCCCTGCTGGCCGAGGAGCAGTCGGTCGAGGTGGATGGGGACGGGGCGAACGGCAGCACCCCTCCGGCCGCCTCCGAGGCGGCCGGCCCGTCGGACGCCACTGGCCCGTCGGACGCCACAGGTCCGTCGCACCCACCCCAACCGTCGGACCCACCACGCCCGCCCCGGCGCCGCTTCGCCTATCCGCCCCAGCTGATCCTGCTCGACGGGGGGCTCGGGCAGCTCAATGTGGGGGTCAAGGTGCTCGAGTCCCTGGGGCTCACCGAGCGCATCCCCCTGGCGTCCCTGGCCAAGAGCTTCGAGGAGATCTACCGGCCGGGCCGGCCGGAGCCGATCCGCCTCTCCCGGCAGTCGGACGGCCTGTACCTCCTCCAACAGCTGCGGGACGAGGCCCACCGATTCGCCATCTCGTACCACCGCACGCTGCGGGGGAAGCGGATGACGGTAGGCGCCCTCGACGGGGTCAACGGCCTGGGACCCAAGCGCCGTTCCCGCCTGATCGAGCAGTTCGGAGGACTTGCCGGGCTCCGGGGCGCCTCTCGTGAGGAGCTTCTGGGCGTATCGTGGTTGCCGGCCGAGGTGGGCGCTGCCGTGTTCGATCGGCTGCACACTCCGTTGGCCCCGAGTGGCCCCCCCGACAGGGCCGGAATGGTGGAGTAGTGAGCGAGTACCTGGTGGTGACCGGCATGTCCGGCGCCGGTCGGTCGACAGCGGCGGCCACGCTCGAGGACCTCGGCTGGTTCGTCATCGACAACATGCCCTCGGCATTGATCTCCAAGGTGTCGGAGCTGGTCACCGGGACCGGCTCGGAGATGGCCCGGGTGGCGTTCGTGGTCGGTCGGGGCGGGGGTGACCTCGACGACGTGCTGCCGGCCGTCGACGTCCTTGAGTCGGGGCGCAACCGGGTTCGCATCCTGTTCCTGGACGCGGCGGACGATGTCCTGATCAGAAGGTTCGAGGGCACCCGACGCCGCCATCCCCAGGCCGCCCGGGGCGTGGTCGACTCCATCACCGACGAGCGTCTCCTCCTCAGCGCCCTCCGCGATCGCGCCGACCTGGTCATCGACACGGGCGACCTGAACACCAACCAGCTCCGGACCCGGTTGATGGAGGTCTTCGGGGGCGAGGAACCCGGAAGCACCATGCAGACCTCGATCCTCTCCTTCGGGTTCAAGCACGGCGTGCCCCTCGACGTGGACCTGATGTTCGACTGCCGCTTCCTCCCCAATCCCTACTGGGACGAGACGCTCCGCCACCACAGCGGCCTGGAGCCCGAGGTCAGGGCCTTCGTGCTGGAGAGGCCCGAGACCTCGGCCTTCCTCGAGAAGCTCGACGACCTGTTGACCATGCTGATCCCTGCCTACATCAAGGAGGGCAAGTCCTATCTGACCGTGGCCATGGGATGCACCGGGGGTCGCCACCGCTCGGTGGTCCTGGCCGAGGAGCTCGCCCGCATCCTCGGTGAGCGCGGGATGCCCACGACGGTCTTCCATCGGGACGTCGAGCGTTGAGCCGTCGAGCGGTGAGCGGGGGGCCGGCCGGCGGCACAGCCGGTGGGGGAGCGGGCAAGGGTGGTCCGGCCCGGAGTGGGGCGTCGAGCCCGCGCCGACCCGGGAGGGAAACGACGGCACGCTCCGATCCGGGCGGCCGGGCGGAAGGCGACGAGCCCAGGGTGGTGGCCATCGGCGGCGGCCACGGCCTGGCGGCCACGTTGCGGGCGGTCGGGAGCTACACCAGTCGCCTCACCGCCATCGTGTCGGTGGCCGACGACGGAGGCTCGTCGGGCCGGCTGCGTGAGCTGCTCCACATCATCCCGCCGGGTGACCTCCGCATGTGTCTGGTCGCCATGGCCCAGCCCGGGTCGGCTCTGGCGTCCGCCTTCGAGTACCGCTTCACCGAGGAGGAGCTCCACGGCCACGCGCTCGGCAACCTGGTGCTGGCCGGACTGATCGACCTGGCCGGCGATCCGGTCGCCGCGCTGGACGAAGCGTGCCGGTTGCTGGGTGTCCGGGGCCGGGTGCTGCCGGCCACCACGGACCTCGTGGTGCTCAAGGCCGAGGCCGACGGCGGGGAGGTCGCCGGACAGGTCGCGGTCATGGCCACCGATCACATCCGCACGGTGTCGCTGGTGCCGGCGGACCCCAAGGCCCCACCGGCGGCGGTCGTCGCCCTCGACGAGGCCGACCAGATCGTGCTGGGGCCCGGATCGCTGTTCACCAGCGTGCTGGCGGCCGTCGCCGTGCCCCAGATCCGGGAGGCCATCCGCCGTTCGGATGCGCAGAAGGTCTACGTCTGCAACCTCCGGCCCCAGGTCCCCGAGACCGAGGCATTCGACGTGGGCATGCACGTCGAAGCGCTGGTGGCGCACGGTGTGGAGGTAGACGTCGTCGTCTGCGATACGGGTGGGCTGCCCCTCGGCAGGTGTCCGGGAACAGTGGTCGACGTCAGGCTCGGGCGGCGCAACGGTCTCGCCCACGATCCCGCCAAACTGGCGTCAGCCCTGTCTGATCTGCTCGGATGATGCCCGGAAGGGCAATTTTGACCTAGCGTGGTCGCCGTTCTCCGTCCCGCGGAACGGGACGATCAGTACCCACAGCGTGCAGCGTGCAGGCACGGAACACCGAAGGTGAGGCACAAGGGCAATGACGGTACGAGTCGGCATCAACGGATTCGGGCGTATCGGTCGTAACTATCTCCGAGCGGCACGATCGATCGGTGCCGACGTCGACGTGGTGGCCATCAACGACCTCACGTCGGCCGAGACCCTCGCCCAACTCCTCCGCTACGACTCCACCCACGGCCGGTTCGGCGGCGACGTCGGTGTCTCGGACTCCTCGATCGTGCTCGACTCCGGTCCCATCGAGGTACTCGCCGAGCGTGACCCCAAGGCGCTCCCCTGGGACAAGCTCGGCGTCGAGGTCGTGATCGAATCGACCGGGCTGTTCACCACCCGGGCCTCGGCGGCCTCCCACCTCGAGGCGGGCGCGTCCCGGGTGATCGTGTCCGCCCCGGCCACCGACGTCGATGCCACGTTCGTCGTGGGGGTGAACGACGCCGACTTCGATCCGGCCACGGACTTCGTGGTCTCCAACGCCTCCTGCACGACCAACTGCTTCGTCCCGATGGTCAAGGTCCTCGATGATGCGTTCGGGGTGGAGAGCGGCATGATGACCACGGTCCACGCCTTCACCAACGACCAGAACCTGCTCGACCTCCCGCACAAGGACCTGCGGCGGGCCCGCGCCGCGACGGTGAACATCATTCCCACGTCCACCGGAGCCGCCCGGGCCACCGGTTTGGTGCTCGAGTCGATGAAGGGGCGGTTGGACGGGATCTCCCTCCGGGTGCCCGTGCCCGACGGGTCCATCACCGACTTCACCGCCGTCGTACCGGGCGAGGTGACCGTCGGGCAGGTGAACGATGCCTTCGCCGCCGCCGCCACGTCCGGACCCCTGGCCAAGGTGCTCGCCTACACGGAGGATCCGATCGTGTCGTCGGACATCGTCGGCAGCCCGTTCTCGTGCACCTTCGATGCCGGCCTGACCATGGTGATGCCGTCGGCCTCGGGGGTGACGCTGGTGAAGGTCGAGGGCTGGTACGACAACGAGTGGGGCTACGCCCACAGACTCGTGGATCTCTCGCTCCTGGTGGCCGGCGCCGGCAACTGAGCGGGAGGAACCGATGCGAACGATGAGGGGGACCGGCAATGAAGGGTGAGTCCGACAATCCACTGCTGAGGGGGCTTCCGCTCCTGGGCGACCTGCCCGACCTCGACGGCGCCAGTGTGCTGGTCCGGGTGGACTTCAACGTGCCGCTCCGCCCCTGCGCCGACGCGCCGGCGACGGTCACCGACGACTTCCGCATCCGTGCCGCCCTCCCCACGCTCGAGTACCTCGCGTCGCGGGGGGCCAAGGTGACCGCCTGCACCCATCTGGGCAGGCCCAAGGGGGCTCCCGATCCCCGCTACGACCTCGCTCCGGTGCGCGAGGAGCTGGCGCGGCTGGCTCCCCAGGTCGAGCTGATGGAGAACCTGCGGTTCTATCCGGGCGAGGAGCACAACGATCCCGCCTTCGTCGACAAGCTGGTCAACGGCCACGACGCCTATGTCAACGACGCCTTCGGCGTGTCGCACCGGCGCCACGCGTCGGTCGTCGGTCCCCCGACCGTGCTGCCCAGTGCGGCCGGACTGCTCCTGCAACGCGAGATCGAGGCCCTCGGCGCCCTGCTCGGCTCACCGGCGCGCCCCTTCGTCGCCGTGGTGGGCGGGGCCAAGGTGGCCGACAAGCTCGGAGTGCTCAAGTCCCTCATCAGCCGGGTCGACCTCCTCATCGTGGGTGGCGGCATGGCCTACACCTTCCTCGCCGCGGCCGGTCACGACGTCGGCAGCTCGATGGTCGACGAGGAGCGCATCCCCGAGTGCGCGGAGCTCTTGGCGTGCGGGAAGCCCATCCTGTTGCCCAGCGACATCGTCGCCCTCGAGCCCGGAGCCGAGTTCGGCTGTGACTGTTCGGGGGGTGAGGTCAGGAACGTGGGCGCCGACGTGCCGGTCGGTTGGCAGGGACTGGACATCGGGCCGGACACGGTGGCCACCTACGCTCGGGAGATCCTGTCCGCCGGCACCGTGCTGTGGAACGGGCCCATGGGCGTGTTCGAGGACGCCCGATTCTCGGCAGGGACCGCCGGGATCGCCCGGGCGGTCGCCGACTGCCCGGGCTACACGGTGGTGGGGGGTGGCGACAGCGCGGCGGCGGTCGACGAGCTCGGCCTGAAGGACCAGATCGGCTTCATCTCCACGGGCGGCGGCGCCTCCCTCGAGCTGCTCGAGTACGGCGACCTGCCCGGGCTGGCGGCACTGCGCGGCGCCAGCAATGCGCCGGCGGTCGGAGACCGCGGGCCAGAGGGCCCCACCGGCCGGTGAGCGGCGCGTCACCTCGGCGGCCGCTGATCAGCGGCAACTGGAAGATGAACTTCGACCACCACGAGGCGTTGCACGCCGTGCGCGACCTCGGAATGCGGCTGCAGCCGGCCGATGTCGGCCCGCTCGACGTCTCGGTCCACCCGCCCTTCACCGACCTGCGGACCGTCCAGTCCGTCATCGAGCCGGACGGGATACCGGTGGCGCTGGGCGCACAGAACTGTGCGGTCGAGGATTCGGGGGCGTTCACCGGCGAGGTGAGCCCGCTGATGTTGGCCAAGCTCCACGTCGAGTTCGTCATCGTCGGCCACTCGGAGCGGCGCCATCTCTTCGACGAGTCGGACGAGGTCGTGGCGGCCAAGCTCCGGGCTGTGCTCCGCAACGGCATGACGCCCATCTGCTGTGTCGGTGAGACGCTCGACGAGCGGGAGGCCGGGATGGCCAGGGACCGGCTGGCCGACCAATTGGAGTCGGCGCTCACGGGGCTCGCCCCCGAGGTGGTCGGCGCGCTGGTCGTCGCCTACGAACCGGTCTGGGCCATCGGCACCGGGCAGGCGGCGACGCCCGAGGACGCCCAGGACGCCTGCGGCTGGATCCGTGAGCTGGCGGCGAAGGCGGCCGGTGGGGAGGCGGCGGCACTGCTCCGGATCCAGTACGGTGGCTCGGTGACCGAGGAGAATGCCGAATCTCTCCTGGCCTGCCCGGATGTGGACGGCGCCCTGGTCGGTGGGGCCAGCCTCGACGTCGGGGCCTTCGTAGGCATCATCCGGGCCGCGACCCGGGTCATACGCTGACTTTGGTAGCGTTCTCCTCGGTCCCGAGCCAGAAGAGGAGCTTCGCGTGCTGACCGCAATCATCGTGGTACTGCAGATCCTGGCCAGCCTGGCGCTGATCTTCCTCATCCTCATGCACAGCGGCAAGGGCGGCGGGCTGTCCGACATGTTCGGGGGCTCGGTGGGCACCGCGGCCGCCGGGTCGACGGTCGTCGAGAAGAACCTGGACCGGATCACCGTGACCGTCGCGGTCATTTTCGCCTTCACCAACCTGATCCTCATCTTGCGCCTGCAGTGACGGCCTCCGGCGCCGGGTCCGCCTCGCGCCGACCTCGCCTGGCCTCACTGTGGCAGAAGCACCGGGCGCGTTGGACCTTGCCCCTGGTCATCATCGTGATCATCGGGGCAGTGGCCCTGGTCGACCACCTGGGGTCCCCGCGGATCAGCCAGGTGGACCAACCGGCCACCTCGCAACTCGTGGCCGCCACCGGGGGCTCGACGACCGTCGAGCTCGACCGGCCCTGGTCCGGGTTCAATCCCAATACTCCCGGCGGGGCGACCTCGAGCACTCCCACCTTGCTCTCCCCGGTGCTCCCCAGCGCCTACGTGATCAACGCCAAGCTGGTCCCCCAGGTCAACGCCGACCTGCTGCTGAGCGTCGAGGCGACCTCGACGTCGCCGCTCACCATCCAGTACGTGATCAACCCGAAAGCGGTGTGGTCCGACGGTGTGCCGGTCACCGCCGACGACTTCGTGTACGCGTGGCAGTCGCAACGGGGTGACGGGGTCAACGCCGACGGGCAGCCGGACCAGGTGGCGTCGACGCTCGGCTACGACGACGTGAGCTCGGTGACACCCAGCCATAGCGGCAAGACGGTGACCGTCGTCTTCTCCACGCCGTACACCGACTGGCGGGACCTGTTCGACCACATGGTCCCGGCCCATGTCGCCCGTCGGGTCGGCTGGAACCACGGCTTCGACACCTTCGACCCGTCCCTCGACCTCTCCGCGGGCCCCTACGTGCTGCACTCCGCCACCGACCAGGAGGCGGTCCTGACCCGGAACCCCAGGTGGTGGGGAACCCCGGCCGTCCTCGACCGGGTGACGGTCAGGGTCGCCAACGACCAGGGCTCCTGGGTGGGTGGCCTGGCCGCGGACAATCAGGCCGTCACCCAGCCGACCTCCTTCGACCTGCACGGGCTGGACGCCGTTTCGTCGCTGCCCAACACCGAGAGCCAGATCAAGGGCTCGCTCGACCTGCTGGACCTCGAATTCAACGTGACGGCGTCGCCCACCTCCCGTCCCGCCGTGCGCCAGGCCATCGCCCATGCCATCGATCGGACCTCGCTGCTGGCCCGTGTCTTCGGGACGATCGACCCCGACCTGGTCGTCAATCAGGACCACCTGGCCACGCCGGTCCAGTCGTCGTACAGCCCGTCCTCCGCGGCGGGCGAGTACACCACCCCCGACCTCGATGCCACCGACCGCCTCCTCCGGAGCGCCGGCTTCCACCGCGACCCGCTCGGGGACTACGTCGATGCGGGCGGGAAGGCGCTCACGCTCCGCCTGGCCGTGGAGCAGGGCGATCCGTGGATCAACCAGGTGGCGGCCGACATCGCCGCGCAGCTGCACGCGGCCGGCATCGACGTGGTGATCGCGCCGGTGGCCGGCACCGCCGGTCTGGCGGCGGTGGTGGCCGCCAACTCCTACGAGATGGCTCTGGTCACCCGGGTGGGGAGCCCGTTCCCGACGGCGACAGCCGGCTGGTACTCCGAGACAGAGGGGGGCACCGGGGCCAACGACGGGCAGGACTGGAGCCAGTTCGACGATCCTCAGGTCGATCAGCTGTTCGCCCAGGCCGCCCAGGCACTCGATCCGGTGTCCGGGGCATCGGACTACAGCCAGATCGACGATCAGCTCTGGGACCAGATGGTCTCGCTGCCGTTGTTCCAGGAACCGGGACTCCTGGCCAACGGGGTACAGATCACCGGCATGCTGTACAACCCGTCCGTGGACGGCATCTTGTGGAACGTCCCGCTCTGGAACACCCTCAAGCCGGGCCCGGCCAACGCGGGACAGTGAGTACCCGGCAGTGGGTTCGGTGGTCGTCGGCCACGTCGCCGGCGCTCGGGCCGGCAGGAACCATCGGTGTGTCCTGGGACTGGGTGGCGGCGCGCTACCATGCCAATCGCCCCGATCGCGATATCGGTGCCACTTCGTCGGAGTGGCGGAATAGGCAGACGCGCTAGCTTGAGGGGCTAGTGCCCGAAAGGGCGTGGGGGTTCAAGTCCCCCCTCCGACACCACCGATCTCCGAGTCCTTCAGTGCCACTTCGCCGAGTAGGACGTTCATCCGGGACACTCCGGAGATGGCCACTTCGAGATGACCCGAATGAACGGCCACTGCGTCGACCTACTTATCGATGAGCGTCCGCTGTTCCCCTTCGGTGGCGGCCTGTCACCGGCAGACGATCTCGAGGTCCAGAGGACCCTGGCGACCTCCGCGAACCGCTCTGCGACATCATCCGGCCGAAGACTTGCCCCCGAAGCGGCGACCTCAGGGACCCGTGGTGATGCTGTCGGAGCTGCTGAGGATGCCGGTGCCGGTGTAGCTGGTGACGGATCCCGAGGTGGTGATCCGGCCGATGGTGTCGCCGCCGGAGTTGGTGAACCACAACGCGCCGTCGGGGCCCACCGTGATGCCTTCGGGCAAGTCGATGTCGGTCCCGGTGTAGGTGGTGACGGTCCCCGAGGTGGTGATCCGGCCGATCGAGTTGTTGCCGAAGTCGGTGAACCACAGCGCCCCGTCGGGACCCGCCGTGATGCCTGCGGGCTCGGAGATGCCGGTGCCGGTGTAGGTGGTGACGGTCCCCGAGGTGGTGATCCGTCCGATGGAGCTGCCGGATCCGTTGCCGAAGTTGGTGAACCACAGTGCCCCGTCGGGACCCGCCGTGATGCCTCCGGGGTCGGAGATGCCGGTACCGGTGTAGATGGTGACCACCCCGGCGGTGGTGATCCGGCCGATGGAGTCGCCACCGAAGTTGGTGAACCACAGAGCGCCGTCGGGGCCTGCCGTGATGCCTCCGGGGTCGGAGATGCCGGTGCCGGTGTAGATGGTGACCACCCCGGCGGTGGTGATCCGGCCGATGGAGTCGCCGGTGGCGTTGGTGAACCACAGGGCTCCGTCGGGACCCGGTGTGATGCCTTCGGGCTCGGAGACACCGTTGCCGGAGTAGCTGGTGACGGTCCCCGAGGCGGTGATCCGGTCGATGGTGTCGCCGCCGGAGTTGGTGAACCACAGGGCCCCGTCGGGGCCCGCCGTGATGCTCGCGGGGCTGGCGATACCGGTGCCGGTGTAGGTGGTGACCACCCCGGCGGAGGTGATCCGGCCGATGGAGTTGCTGCCGAAGTTGGTGAACCACAGGGCCTTGTTCGCGGCGTTGTCGACGGTGATGCTGACCCCAGGACTGAAGGTGCTCCCACCCGAGTTGAAGGCCTCGGACAACACGAAGTAGGTACCGGTGGCGACGGTCGTGGTGTTCCAACTGCACAGCCATCCGTCGGAGGTCAGCGTGGCCGAGCAGACCACCGGGCCGGCATAGCCGTAGGCGCCGCCGAAGAGCCGGAACTCGACGCTGGTGGCGTTCGAGGCCGAAGCATCGAGATAGGTCGTCCCCGACAGCGTCGACCCATTCGAAGGGATGAGAACGCTGGTAGCCGGCGGATTGTCCACGGTGATGCTGACCCCTGGACTGAAGGTGCTCCCACCCGAGTTGAAGGCCTCGGACAACACGAAGTAGGTACCGGTGGCGACGGTCGTGGTGTTCCAACTGCACAGCCATCCGTCGGAGGTCAGCGTGGCCGAGCAGACCACCGGGCCGGCATAGCCGTAGGCGCCGCCGAAGAGCCGGAACTCGACGCTGGTGGCGTTCGAGGCCGAAGCATCGAGATAGGTCGTCCCCGACAGCGTCGACCCATTCGAAGGGATGAGAACGCTGGTAGCCGGGGAAGGGCCAGCCATGGCGCCGGTCGGAAGGTCAATGGCCGTTCCGGTGTCGTTGGTGACCACCGGCGCGGAAGCGCTGGCCGTCGAAGCAACCCAGGGCACAATCAAGGAGGTGGAAGCGAGCCCGATGCTCACGAAGAAGGCAACCACCCGTCTGCGGCGATTGCCAACGACCGAAGGGTGATACGTCATTCGCCATGCCCTTCCGGCAGGCGTCCATCCGCCTGCAACCCCCCTCGCTACTCTCGAAGCGGGGCAGAGTCAAGAGAAGGCGACGACCGGAGTGTGCCGTCCACTCGGCGCTCACCACGAGGGCGCACCGTGAACTGGTCGCAGTCATCCGGCTCTGGTCGAAATCGGCGGGTAGGTGCCGGCCCACCGGCACGGATGCTCCCGCTTGGGGGGAGCAGTGGGTCGAAGATCTCATCGACTCCCTCGTGAGAGGCCAATTCACGGACTCGAATGCTGGCTGGCCAACTGGTTGGAGCGGTGGACCGCGGGAGTCCGGGGTCCCCCGAATCGCCGCTCGCGTGTCATCGGAGGGCACAGACCGGTCCGGTACTGAGAACCTGACGGCCGGCTGTGGCTACTATGGCCTCGCATGGGGATGAGGGATGGGTTCTCGAGAGGGGCTGGTGGAATGTCGCAGGTCGGTGGAGTGTCGCGCTCCGCTTCCCGGTTCCTGACGTGCCTCGTTCTGCTGCTGCTGGGTCTGTTCGGAGCGGCGACCACCGGGCACTCCGTGGCCGGTGCCACGACCAAACCGACGGCTCGTGCCGCCAAACCGACGGCTCGTAGCGCCAAGGCTGCTGCCGTCGCCAAGACCCCTTTCCCGGCCACTGGCTATTTCAGCGTCGCCCAAAGCGATGGGCGCTGGTGGTTGGTGACGCCTCAGGGCGAGCCGTTCTACGCGGCCGGCATCGATACCGTCTCGCCGGTCGGCGACACCGATCAAGTGACGGGATTGTGCCTCTACTGCCAGGCGATCGCCAGCGAGTATCCCGATGACCCCGATCACAGCGAGTGGGCCACAGCGACTCTGGCCCAGCTCCGATCATGGGGCTTCAACAGCCTCGGCGATTTTTCGGACGACAGCGCCCTCGGATCGCAGATGCCTTACGAGGTGCAGCTCACGATGGCCGGCACCAGCGACGAGGACTGGTTCTCACCCTCGTTCGTCACCCAGGCCGACCAGGTGGCCGCCACTCAGATCCCGAAGTACGCGAACGATCCGAACGTGATCGGCTATTTCACCGACGAGGAGCTCAACTGGGGTCCTCCCGACTCGAGCGTCCTTCTGGACCAGTACCTGGCACTGCCCGCCGGCTCACCCGGCCTCGCCGTGGCGGAGCAGTACGTAGGGGAACCGGACCAATTTCTCTCTGCGGTGGCCACCCGCTACTTCCAGGTCACCACCGCGGCCGTCCGCATGTACGACCCGAATCACCTCATCCTCGGGGTGAAAGCCGAGGGCCAGGAGATCCAGTCCCAACTGCTGCAGGCGGCAGCGCCGTACGTCGACGTCTTCAGCCTCGAGGACTACACGCTGCAGCCCGGCCTCGACGGTCTCATTGACAAGTTCTGGCCTGAGATGCTGCCCGACACACCGAACCTCGCCGATATGGAGCAGTACGCGCAGCGTCCCCTCATGATCGGTGAGTACGCCGCCCTCGCCGCGGGACCGCAAGACCCGAACACCGCTCCGGGCATCTATGCGGTGAGTCCTGACCAGCAAACGCGTGCCAACGCATACGAGAACTTCATCGCGCCCCTCTACCAGGACGCGCCATGGATCGTAGGGGACGATTGGTTCGAGTACTACGACGAACCCGCGGGTGGTCGCCCCGGAGATGGGGAGAACAACGACTTCGGAATGGTCAACGTCGAGGACCAGCCCTATCCGACCATGGAATCCGCCATGGAGCTCATGCACTCCAACATCGCGCCCAACAGACTCACGCAGACCGGTCCGGTCTGCGACTCGTGGGCCAATGGTCCGAGCGGAGTGACCTGTAACGCCTACATGCCTCAGGCGGCCAGCTATCCGGTGACGATCGTCACCGACTCGCTGCCGGGCGCAACCCAGGGCACCGCGTACACGAACACGGTGTATGCCGGAGGGGGAACGGAACGCTATTCGGCCTCGGCGCCCGGTTATACGTTTGCGCTGACGCAGGGATCCCTCCCCAAGGGCCTGAAGCTCAACCGGACCACCGGGACCATCTCGGGCACGCCGAAGGCCGCGGGGACGTCGGCGTTCACTGTGCAAGTCACCGACTCGTCCGGATCCCAGACGACTCAGCCACTCTCCATCTCCGTCGCCCCGAACATCCCGGTGGCCATCAAGACGGCCAACCTCGGCACCGCCCACGAGAACGTGACGTACACCAAGACGCTGGCGGCCAGCGGTGGGACCGGGCCGTACACGTGGGCGATCACCGGTGGCGCGTTGCCCACCGGGTTGTCTCTCGGGGCCTCCGGTCAGATCTCCGGGCAACCGTCGGTATCGGGAAGCTTCCAGGTCACCATCCAGGTGACCGATTCGACCACACCGGCGGAGACGGCAACACGGACCTTCAGTCTGGTCGTCAAAGCGCCTCGCTGAGCCCGCTCGGCAGGGCCCACACGGCGGCGGCAGTCGACCGTGACGAGAGCACGCCGACAATCGCCCCCTACGGTGAACTTCCTCTGACCACACCGGCTGGGCGGGGCATTGTCGACCGGCCTGCGCCAGCCCGTGGCCAAACTGCCCATCAACGGCACTCCGGCAGCGCGTCTCACTGGGTCACTCCACTGACGGATTGGGCTGAAGGGATCACCGCAGTGGACAGCCCGAGCCGGCGCGGTGCTCACTCAGTTCAGGTCGTGGAGGCCGCTTCGGCACTGCGCCGCACGCTGCCCTATCCGTGCTCCGTCGTCACCTGCCGCTCGACGGCACATCCGAGCGCATGGATCAGAGAACGATCCATGGATTAGAAAGGCACGGGAGAGGAGAGCGGATGCTGCGTGGGAGGCATTGGCTGGCAGTCGGGTGCGCAGGGGCACTGTTGGCGACGACGCTCGTAGGGGTCGGTGCCGGGACGGCGGCAGGCAGTCCGGCGCCATCGAAGGCGCAGTTGGTCACGATCGACATCCCGGCCCCCGCTGGCGAGATCGCCTCGACATGGCTGGACTATCCGGGTCCTCCTCGGGCCAACGTGCTCCTGCCCCCCGGCTACAACCCCAGCAGGCGCTATCCCCTGGTCGTCTTCCTGAACGGGCTCGACTTCGACTACGACTCCTACGCCCAATACGGCCTGACCAGGCCGTTCGACCGTCTCAATGCGATCGTGGTCATGCCCGAAGGGGGCAACGGCTGGTACACGGACTGGTGGAACGACGGCGGTCGTGGCAACCCCTCGTGGGAGAGCTACGAGCTTCAAACCGTGATCCCGACCGTCCTGGCCAACTACCCGATCTTGCCGCAGCGTCGCTATCACGCCCTCATCGGCATATCGATGGGCGGGCTCGGCGCCGCCTACCTGGGTGGGCGCCTGCCCGGCTTCTTCGGATCAGTTGCTTCGCTCTCGGGCTTCGTGGATCCCCAGTGGAACGCCACGGTCGTGCAGCCGGCGATGGCGGCCTTGTCGGACGCAGCCGCGAAGGGGGACGACGACCCCGATCCCATCTATGGCCCCCCGGACGGCTTCTATGCCACCGGTCACAACCCGACCATGCTCGCCTCGAATCTCCAGTACACGCGGGTGTTCGAGAGCACCGGCACGGGTACTCCGAGCAAGGCCGATCCCGATCCGGGCCAATTCGCCATCGAGGAGGAGCAGATCATCTACCCGATGAGCCAGAACTACTACGAAGCCTTGGCTGCCGCGGGGATCGACGTCACCTACCAGATCCACTCCGGGGGCCACGACATTCCCGACTTCCTGAACGAGATCAAGGCCATGCTTCGCTGGGGACTGTTCAAGCCGGTGGCCAACGAGCCCAGGTTCTGGAACAACCAGACGGTCGCCACCAGCGGACAACTATGGGACCTCGGCTATCGGTTCGTGAACCCACCGACAGAGATCGTGACGTTCAGTCGGTCGGGGACCACCTTGTCCATCAGTGCCGCCGGATCGGCCGTCACCATCACCACAGACGCGGGTTGCACCATCCACGCTTCCACACCGACGATCATTCACCTGTCCAGCCGCCACTGCCGCTGAGGAGGGGCCGTTGCGCGACAAACAGGCACTCCGGTGTGCAGGCATCGTTGGCCGGACTTCATGGTCGCCGACCGGCGGTGGTGACGGACCTGGCGATGAGAACGGTGTCGACGGAGCGTGCGGTGCGGAGTGCGCCGGCGTCGGTCCTTCCGGCACGGCCGACGTCGTCGCCGTCACAATCGGTTGCGGCCCCGCGACCCACCTGGATACGTGTAGTTCGGTGCGGACAGGACGGCCAACAAGAAGAGGACCGCGGCGAACGTGATCCCGTCCCCGACGCCATGCAGAAGGCCCTGCCGGTAGCCGGCCCACGTGAGCAGGCCGATCACTGCGCCCCAACCGACCATGAATACGCAGGCCCGCTTGACGCCATCGGCCAGTGAGTCGCCGGGCAGGAAGATCCGTCGTCGGGCTCGCCTCGTCAGACTCCGCACCACGCGCCTCGTCCGACCGGCCGTCGTCTGCTGCTGCTGCAACGCGCGCTCTCGGATCTTCGCCATCGCTCCTGCACTTTCGCGCATGAGCCTAACCACCCGGACGCTCGATGTCGTCCTCCTGTCCAGCTCCCACCCATCGCCACCACGGCCGGAGGAGTGGCACTCTCGCTGGGAACGGTGTGGCACTCCAGACGGCGTCGGTGCCCTCGGTCAGGGCCGTGGAGCTCCGCGCCCACGACGTGGTCAGCCGCCTTCTCGTGTGGCTGATCTCGACGCCGGCCCACGCACCGACGTCGTACTCATCGTGCCGAGGCCACCACTCGTACGGCGGGGTCTGTGGGTAGCCCTCCGGCGAATCCTCCCACTTTTCCTGCCGCCCGAGCGCGGACAGGTCCAGGTGGCTCCAGGTGCTGCCCAGTGCCTCGTCACCCCGTCCGTTGACGAAGCAGGTGCGGAACACATCGTCCCCGTCGCCTATCAACACGTCCGTGCCATGCAGTACATCCGCGCCGAAATCGGCGTCGAAGCCGTCCGGCTCCGGCTACGACGCAGAAGGCACGATCGCCGTCACCGTCATCAGACCGGTTTCGCCTGCGGATCGAGCACGGATACCCGAATTGTGCACTGCGTGCTCACTGCACCACTGCCAGTGCCCTTCGATTCCAAAGTGCGCCGGGGCGCGGGAAGATGGGCCAATGGGGGCAGCAGCCAGGTCAGTGGAGAGTGCAGCCGGGGTTTCGCTCGGGGACCTGATCGACTTCTGCGCGCGATGTGTCGCACTGGGGATCCCGGAGTCGACCAAGCTGCGGGCGACCACCGATGAGCACACGACGCTCCGTGCGGTGTTCGCCGAGACCCAGATGGCCGCACCGCTCACCCACGCCGACGGCGGCATGATCATCGAAGGTGGCGTGATCATCGACATCCCCGACGAGGATCGATGAGGTCCCGACTCTCCTGAAGGGTCGCGGTCGGTCCACGTCCTCCCGATCGTGGGGTCGGACGTCAGAGGGCAAGACCGATGGCGAGACCGGCCGCGGCAGCGCCGAACCCGATCACCACGCTCACCAGGATGTTGCCCGCCGCCTCCAGGATCTGGCCGTCCTCCATCAACTGGAGTGATTCGTAGTTGAACGTGGAGAAGGTGGTGTAGGCACCACAGAAGCCCGTGGCCAGGAGTGCCTTCGGGACTGCGGGCAGGTGATGGCCCAACGCCAGCCCGGTGAGCACGCCGAGGATCAGTGAACCGGTCATGTTGATGGTGAAGGTGCCCCACGGAAGGTCGGACTCGATCCGGTTGCTGATGGCCCTGTCGACGAGGTAGCGGGAAGGAGCACCGACGAACCCACCGGCGGCGACGGCCAGGAAGAGAAGGAGGTTCATCGATCGGTTCGCTCCGAGCCGGCCGTCAGGAGTCGATCACGTCGACGTCGCTGGATACGAACACCACGTCCTCGAGGAGCCCCTCCACGTCGCCGAGGAACGACTCGATGCGCCCGGGATCGTCGACGAAGACCAGCGTCAGCGGCGCGTCCTCGGACAGCAGATGCCTGCGGTGCACCCGCCCCGAGATGCCGAAGCCCTCCTGCGCACGCAGGGCGGTTCCCCCGGAGAGCCCGGCCCTGCGGGCCCTCTGCAAGAGCTTCACCATCAGCGAGACGTGGCGGGCGTGGTCCCGCGAGGTCAGCATGATGGTGAGACGGCGGGCCGGGTGACGGGGGATCGGCCGTCCACCGACCGTGGGCATCAGGCTCCCCTCCGGTTCGGTCGGTCCAGCTGCAGCAGCGCGCGCACGCCGGCCATCCCCAACCAACAGGCCACCAGACCGGCGATGACACTGGCCACCACATAGACGGCCGCCGTCCCGGGATGGCCCCCCCGCACCAGTGTCAGGGCGTCGACCTCGAAGGTCGAGAACGTGGTGTACGCCCCGATGACCCCGGTGCCGATGATGGGTCGTGCCAAACCCCCGCGAGGGAGCCGCTCCACGAACAGGACGAGCAGGAACCCGAGTGCAGCGCTTCCGCTCACGTTGACGGTGAACGTGGCCCAGGGGAATCCCCCGGCGGCGGTCGGCAGCGCCAGTGAGACGGCATAGCGGGCGACGGCCCCGACGACGCCCCCGATGCCGATGGCGACGACGATGGCCATCGACGAGTAACGCTCACGGGCTCGGGCCGTCCCCGGCCCGGTTGGCGACCCCATCCCGACATCGGCGTCAGGATCGGCGGGAAGGCCTCCATGGTGATCGCCCGACGATGGCACCTGCGACTCCCTTCCACGCGTTCACCCAACGGGGGAAATGCTCATGGTAGGAGTCATCAGCCTCTCGGCGGTTCCGGCGAACCCCATCGCCGTCAGCAATGCTAGCAACACGCCGGCCTGATCCGCAGACGACGCCGCTCCAGCCCGGGGGGACGACGGCGCGGGAGTAGGGTGACCGGGTGGGGTCGCGTGGCGACCACCGGACGGGTCGGGGAGGTCGAGGATGCGCGCCGAGGAGGACGGCACCAGGGTGGTCGTCTTCCTGACGGAGGACGACCGACACGGCCACCAGGGGCTGCCCCAGGTGATCCTCGAGCGTGCTCGGGACCGGGGGATTGCCGGTGGAACCCTGTGGCGGGGCATCGAGGGGTTCGGTTCCTCCGGGGTCGTCCGGACCGGCCGGTTCCCCGATTCCACCCGGGGGCTCCCGCTCGTCCTGGAATTCATCGACGCACCGGAGCGGGTCGAGTCGTTCCTCCCGGAGCTGAGGGAGCTGGCCCCCCGGTCTCTCGTCACCTGTGAGCCGGTGCGCATGAGCCGATTTGTTCCGGACGCCTGAACCTCCTTCCTCCTGACCTCCTTGTCCTGTCCTCCTGCATCGTCTGCTCGGCTCCTCGGGAGTGTCATGATCAAGAGCGGGGCCGGGTCGGCCCACCGACTGGAGGTCCATCATGAGTGGGAACCAAGACAAGCCCGCCGACGACTCGCTGGAGCTGGTCGAGGTCGAGACCGAGGGCATCGATGACGCCGGCAATGTCGTCGACGACGACCTGGTGGTCGCCGTCGACCGCGACGGGAACATCGTCGCCGCTGACGAGACCGTCACCGTAGTCACCGCGGATGGCGACATCGTCGTCGACGAGACGCTCTCCGTGGTGGGGGACGACGGGCAGTTGCATGCCATCGAGGGGGACACGACGGTCTTCGAGGCTGACGACGACTAGCCGACCCGAGCCCGTCGCCCAGCACCGACGCATCCCTCGGCAGTCTTCCCGGAGTGCTGGGCCCTTCTTCGCCCATCCTGAAGACGGCCGACCACCACGGAAGGTGGCTGACCGGACACCCAGCAGGCAGATCCCCGACTCCCACTGGGCACCACCATCGGGCTCCGGTACATTGTCGGTGCAGGGGGAACGGCATGACGACTTACCGTGAGTGGGAGACCGAGGTCGGTCAGATCCTCGAGGGATTGATGGCCGTGCTCAACCGGTGCCAGCGCACGTGCAACACCGAGTGTGCTTCGGCATTGCTGGCCGATGCCGACCAACTTCTCGCTGTCTCCCGTCACGTCGAGACATGGATCAAGCTCCATCCGTGCCCGTATCCGGACATCGACACCCAGCTGGCCAGATTGGCCCGGTCCTATTCGCTGTTGGGCGCATCGATGGACCTGTTGGCTCATGAGGCATCGAGGATCGACTGGCCCGTCATCGACGGCGAGCTCCATCTGCTCCACCAATCGATGGCCCGGATGGTGACGATGATGCACGAGCAGTCCATGCGCCAGGAGTAGCGCCTCGGCCGACACGCCGGGACGGCCTAGTCGAGCCCGGACGGCCTAGTCGAGGAGGCGCCGCGCCCCGGGGATCGTCGAACGAGCAGCGCCATCCACCCGCTACAGACGGTGTCTACCGCGAATGGAAGTCCAGCTCCATCTGGGCGATGATCTCCCGTTCCCGCCGGAGGCGGTCGGCCTCCTCGTCGCTCATCGCCAGCCGGTCGGCACCGGCACCAGCACCTGTCGCCTCCTCCTCTTCGAGCCGCGTCGACTCCTCGTGTTGCAGATACAGCCGCCGGCAGATCAACGCGCCGGCGGCGACCGGCAGGAGCAGGACCACGGAGAAGATGCCCAGGATCACGGGCCCGATCGTAGCGAAATCCGGAAGTTCCCCGACGACCCGCCGTGACGCTCGGCATCGGACCGGTAGGACCCGGGTCGGGCTCCGCTCTGCATCAGCGCAAACGGTGGGATCGCGTCCGAGGACGGTCAACCTGCCCCGCTCCTCGGCCATCCTCGCCGCGCGTCGTGGCGGGATGGGCACCCGAGGAGGAGAGGCTCAGCCCGGCGTCCGTTCGAGCTCGTATCCCTCACCGAGCGCCTGCTCCGATCCGGCGAACCAGCGGGCCTTGACCTTTGGATCCGACCACGCGGCGAATACCCGCTCCACGGCCGCCCCGTAGGTCCGCTCGATGACGAACGTGTCGTGGGCCACGGTACCTCGGCTCATCGCTCCTCCTCACTCGCTTGGGCCCGGGCCTGCTCCCGCAGGACGTCGTCGAGTCGGTCGAGACGCTTCTCCCAGCTCTTTCGGTGTTCGGCCATCCACCGTTCTGCTTCGAGCATGGCCTCGGGCCGGATTCGGCACATGCGGACCCTCCCGACCTTCTCGGTCGCGACGACCCCGCTTCCCTCGAGCACTTGGACATGCTGGACGACGGCGGCGAGTGTCATCTCGAGAGGCCCGGCCAGTTCGCTCACGGACGCCGGGCCCAACGTGAGCCGGTCGATCATGGTCCGGCGGCTCGGGTCGGCGAGTGCCTGGAAAGTTCGGTCGAGATCCACCGCTTGGTCAAGCATGTACTTGAGTATGCGGGTCTTCCGAACTCCGTCAAGTAATCACTTCGAGTAATCACTTGTGTAATCACTCCACACCCTCGTCACCCGGGGGGCGTGCCGTCAAGATTCATTGACACTCCGCCATTTGTCAGCTTAGGCTGACAGGATGGACGTCGAGGAGATCAGCAGCGCCATCGCATCGGAAGACCCGGCCGTGGGGCTTCGAGCCGCACTGGCGCTCCGTCGCCTCGCCGAACGGGTCGAGGCCAGCCAGGTCGAGTCCGCCCGGGAACGGGGATGGTCCTGGCAACAGGTCGGCGAGGCGCTGGGCGTCACCCGTCAATCGGTGCACGCCAAGTACGGAAAGCCCAAGTACGGAAAGCCCAGGTACGAAAAGGGCCGATACGAAGAGGGGGAGAATGCACGAAATGGGCGGGCAGTGAGCGCAGGTGGTGCGCGCCCCGGAGCGTGAGCAGGCGGGCGTGAGGTACCGCTGGCCCGATACAGCAGACCGGCCTCGACCGCCGGTCCCGGCGCAGGCCTCGGGGATCGGCTCGGAATTCGTGGTTTGAGTGGGGCCCCTCCGGGGCAGACACTGGCCCGGGTAGGAAGCGTCGCCTGCAACGAGAGGTGGGGGGTCCACCGTGTCGATCGAAGCGCCGAGCCCACCAGCCACCGAACGAGCCGACAAGGGCCTGAAATCGGGAGCGCTGGGCCTCATCTCCAGCACCGTCGTCGGTGTCGCCTCGACCGCCCCCGCCTACAGTCTGGCCGCCACCCTCGGCTTCGTGGTGGTGGCCATCGGCCTCCAGTCGCCGATCGTCACGATCATCGCCTTCGTCCCCATGCTGTTCATCGCCTACGGGTACAAGGAGATGAACAACGCCGACCCCGACTGCGGGACCACGTTCACCTGGGGAGTCCGTGCCTTCGGACCGAAGACCGGCTGGGCCGGCGGCTGGGCCATCGTGGCCGCCGACGTCCTGGTGATGGCCAGTCTGGCCCAGATCGCCGGCCAGTACGTCTTCCTCCTCTTCGACGCCAACGGCATCGGCACCGATCCCAGCAGCGGCTGGGTGCTGCTCGTCGGCATCCTGTGGATCATCGCCATGACCGTCATCTGCTACGTCGGGATCGAGGTCTCGGCCAACTTCCAAAAGGCGCTGCTCGGGATCGAGCTCACCATGCTGCTCGTGCTGTCGGTCGTGGCCCTGATCAAAGTGGGCACCGGAAACGCTCCGATCGGGCACCTCGCTCCCACCTGGAGCTGGTTCAATCCCTTCGACGTCCCGTCGGCATCGGCCTTCATCAACGGCGTCCTGTTGATGCTGTTCATCTACTGGGGTTGGGACACGACCGTTTCGGTCAACGAGGAGACCGCCGATCCCGCCACCGTCCCCGGGCGGGCGGCGGTCCTGTCCACCGTCGTCCTGCTCGTGACCTATGTCCTCGTCATCCTGTCGGCACAGTCCTATGCCGGGGTCGGGACCACGGGGATCGGTCTCGGCAACCCCGCCAACCAGGGTGACGTCCTGTCCGTCCTCGGCCACTCGGTGTTCGGCACATCCGGGCTCGGCAACGTCCTGTCCCACCTGTTGCTGCTGATGGTCCTGAGCTCGGCCGCCGCCTCGACCCAGACCACCATTCTCCCGACCGCACGAACCACCCTGGCCATGAGCGTCTACAAGGCGATCCCCAGCGCCTTCTCCCGGATACACCGGCGGTTCCTGACCCCGACCGTCTCGACCGTGGTCATGGGCGTCGCCTCGATCGTCCTCTACGTGATCATGAACTCCATCTCCGCCGGATCCGTGATCGCCGACGCCGTCTCGGCCCTCGGGGTGATGATCGCGTTCTACTACGGGCTCACCGGATTCTCCTGCGCCTGGTACTACCGCTCGACCTTGGGGGAGAGCGCCCGCTCACTGTGGATCCGGGGGATCCTGCCGGCGGCGGGTGGGATCATGCTGTACGCCGCCCTCGGCTACAACCTCTACTTCTACTGGGGCCCGGGCAATAGCTACACGAGCTGGCACATGCCGTTCTGGCCCCATTGGGACATCGGAGGCGTCTTCATCATCGACGTCATCTCACTGGCCATGGGTGTGGTGCTCCTGGTCGCCTTCGCCGCCGTCCGGCCGGCCTTCTTCCGGGGCGAGACCCTCAACCGCGAGACGCCGACCATGGTCCCCGAGGACCTCGGCGCCGAAGTCGGACTGTTCGGGATCGAGCCGTTCGAATCCGAATCGGGGTAGCCGCGGGTCCGGCGGCAGGCTCCGGCCGGCAGGACACCCGGAGCCGCCACCGGCCCACCCGCCGGGCTTGGCCGGCACGGCCCGGCCCGGCCCGATGATGAGCGGACCACGTTCACGCAGTGCCGGTGCCAGCGCCGGCGCCGGTGAGTACGGATGCGTCGGTGAGCACTGAGCACGATTCGGCACGACGTGCTCGTGGGCCAACGACACCATCCTGCTTCGGCCACCCAGGGGGCCGCTCCCGCCGCACACCGTGATGGAGCAGGAACTTCCGTGACACTAAGGGTTGTCGCGGCACCGTCGGCATGTTAAGGATTGCTCAGTTGATTTGAATCGTCGACCAATTGGCGGGAGCGGATGGGGCACCGCTCCGGCGGGAGGAATTCCAATGAGTACCCTCAGAGCGACTGCCCTTGCTGTGGCGAAGCTTGCCCTCGTTCTCTTTACGGTCGTCGCATCACTGGGGGTGGCGCTGACTGCGCTCTCACCGAGCGTTGCCGGTGCTGCCAGTCGCAACTCGACGAGGTCGACTGCTGCCGCGGCCACCCGCGCCGCCACCCGGGCGGACCGTGCCGCGGCCAGGGCCGCCCGCACCGCGGCCAAGGCCGCCGGGGGGGCGACCGTGGCGGCCAACGCCTCTGCGGGCAAGGCGGACGCGTCTTCGGGGAAGGCGACCGGCGCCACCAAGGCGGCGGCCGGGACCTCCGAGTTCGAGGTGTGCAACATCTCGGGCAGCTCTAGCGTCCAGCAATACCTCGTTCCCGTTCATCGAGGGCACCTGGACCGGCTCGTACTACACCTCGTACTCGCTGACGGCGGTGCCGTCACCGGGCAGCTGCGGGCCCCAGCACTCCTTCACCGCCGGGTCGCAGGTGCTCGCCGAGGAGGCGGCGTACCCCGGGGTTCCCGTGGCCGGCTTCCAGACGTAGTTCAGCGTCACCAACGGCACCCTGTCGGGCCAGCATTGCCGGCCTCGCCTTCGCCGCCGTCACGGTCAACGCCGGCCTCACCGTCCTCAACGTGACCACCTCGGCGGACCCAGCCACCGCAGACTGGGACGTTGGAGCTGTGCAAGTCTCCGGCCGACCAGTATGTCCAGGGCTCGTTCAACTTCTCCGTCACCGGGCCGGCGGTTTTACCTCCACCCCAGCGTCCTGACCAACCAGTGCAATGACATTTACAACGTCCCGGTCGGGCACCGTGAGCATCACCGAGGACGACCAGTTCCCGTACGACGTTGACCAGTGTCTCGGCCATTCCCAGCGCTTCGCTGGTCAGTTCCGATCTCGACACCCAGAACGCCGTCGTGTCGATAACCTCCGGTGGGAGCAGCACGGTCTTCTTCACCAATGCCACGCTCACCGGCTACGCCAAGGTCTGCAAGACCCTCGCCCGCTCGCAGGACAATGTGCTGGCCGGCCAGACGTTCACCTTCTCGGCATCGGCGACCTTCGACGGCGCACCGATCACGGTTCCGAGCTCGGTGTCGGTCGTCGCCGGCGACTACGGCACGACGACCTGCTCGTGGCTGGCCAACGGCAGCACCCTGGTGGCCCTGCCGCTGGGGACCCTGGTGACCTTCACCGAGACCAACCTGCCGCCGACGATCCAGTCGGTCGGGACCACCGTCAATCCGCCCAATCTGGATGCCGGCAGCACCCCGACGACCGCCCAGTTCTACGTGGGCAACCTGCCGGCACCGAACAACATCGGCAGCTTCGGCGCCGGATCGGTGACCCAGGCCACGTTCACCAACGAGGCGTTCGGGTACGTCGAGGTCTGCAAGACCTCGAGTTCGATCCAGAAGGGGACCACGTTCCAGTTCAACGTGGCCGGTGTGGCCAACCAGCCCGTCCAGGTCGGCTACTGCGGCTTGGCCTACCCGGAGCCGGTCGGCACCGTCACCATCTCCGAGTCCGTGCCGGCCCACGTCACGCTGACCAATGTGAGCGGGACCTCGGGGGCCACCCAGTCGGGTAACTCCGCCTCCGTCGTCGTTCCCTTCAACGCCGAGAACGTGGTGACGTTCAACGACGAGATCAACACCGGGTACCTCAAGCTCTGTGTGGCGCAGACGTCGAGCGACGCCGGTCTGCAAGCGACCACGTTCGACACCACGTACTCCTACGTCCACAACGGGACGACCATCAGTGGCCCGACCTACGGACTGCTGCCCGGACAGTGCTCACTGCCCATCGGGCCCATCCCGGTGCTGAACTCCAACCTGACGCCGATCCAGATCTCGGCCACCGAGGACACGACGACGGTCCCGAACGTCGGAGTGGCCAACATCACGGTGATCGCTGGCGACTCCATCGTCTCCCTGCCGACGTTCCCCCACCTCATCAGCACTCCTTCGGGCACCCCGGCCACGGCGGTGATCAACAGCCTCGAGGGGATCACCGACCTGACCTTCATCAACGGGATCAACATCAACGGGTGACCGAGCGCCACGACGGCCTGCATTCCTCGCGGGGGGCACCGCGGGGGATGCAGGGGGTCTGACCGTCCCGTAGGACCGGGGGAGTTGCGCGTTGGGGACGAGGAGAGGGGTGGTCCCGCCAGGGACTGGCCGCGGGGGAGGGGTGCACCGTCCCGTCATCCTGCTGGTGACGGTGCTCGGTCTGCTGGCCGTCGCGGCCGCTGCCTGCACGTCAGCACCCGGGTCGTCCTCACCGAGCACGACGGGCACGTCCGCCAATGCGGCCGACCCGGGTCTGTCGTCACCACAGCACTTCGCCTCCGATTCCGGGACGTTCGAGGCGGCCGTGACCAGGGCCCAGCGCGCCGTGGCCGATCTGCCGTCGGGCGCCACCTTCCAACAGGTCGCCCAGGCCACCCAGCCGGTGGTAGATGCGGCGAACGCGTTCCAGGACCAGATCGTCAACCTCCAGTGGCCGAGTTCGGCGAAGCCGCTGACCCAGTCGCTCACCGAGAGCGTCGGACGGTTGGCCGCGGTGGTCATGGCGGGCCAGCGCCCGGCGGCGTTCCCGTCGGTGGGCGCCTTCCGTGCCGCGCTGTCCGGTGCCGCCGCCACCGTGCGGTCGGCGTCGAACGCGCTGACCGCCCGCTTTGCCCACAGCTAGCGATCGGATGCCGGGACTCCCGTCGGTGGGAGCGCAGTGACGCCGCTGGCCGGGTGCACTCTTCGGCGACCACCGGGACCGGCTGCCGAGTGCGGTCAGCCGAGTGCGGTCAGCCGTCGTAGGTGATGGAGATCCGGTGCTGGACGTCGGTGACGGCCGTGGCCAACTCCTCGTGGTCCGCCACCCGGCCCTGCACGGTCACCACGTGGGAGTCCGTCCCCTCCCTCCAGTCGAGCGCCGCCCCCCGCCGCAGGTCCAGGCTGACGGTGTCCACCGCCTTCATCGTCGACACCTCGTCGAGGCCCTCCACGACCTCCAGCCGACGGGCCCACATGGGTGCCTGCAGCATCAGCCAGTAGCCGACCCCGTGGGTCTCGACGAGGTGGTCGAAGGAGACCGGGACGCCCGTCGCCACCCGACAGGCCACCTGGAACAGGTTGACGTCGGAGACGCTGCGGAGCACGAACGGGGGACGGCCGCCGAGCCTTCCGTTCACCTCGATGACCTTGGGCCCCTCGGGTGTCAGCTTGATCTCCGTGTGGGTGACGGCGTCCCGGATCCCGAGGGCGTCGAGCGCCGCCCCGGCGACCTGGAGCACCTCGGGCACCAGGTCGTCCGCCAGGAGGGCGGGGATGAAGTTGCCGGTCTCCCGGAAGGGCTCAGCCAGCGGGAAGCGACCGGTCAGGGCCACATGGCTGACCCGCCCACCACTCACCACGCTCTCGGCGGAGAGATAGCCGGCAAACCGCCGGTCGCCACCGGGCAGGTCCTCGAGGTACCGCTCCACCAGGTGGCCGGCCACCGGGTTCCCACCGACGACGGCCAGCAGCTCCTCTGGTCCGGCCACCGAGTGGATCTCCCGGCTGCCGCTGCCCTCGGCCGGCTTGAGGACCGCCGGATAGGTGACGGAGTCGGCGATCCCGCAGAGGGCCTCCGCTGTGACCCCGGCCGGTATGGCCCAGAACTCGGGGCCGGGGACGCCCGCCTCGGCCAGGGCCAGTCGCTGGAGCCGCTTGTCCACCAGCGTCCGGGCGACGGCGGGGGAGTGGTAGGGAAGGCCCAGCCGGTCGGCGAGGTCGGCAGCCGCCTCCAGGTGGTCGTCCACGAAGGTGACCACTCCCTCCGGTCGGGCGTCGGCCAGGGCGGCGGCCGCGGCCTCCGGGCCGAGGCCGGCGGTGTCCACCACCGTCCCCAACCGGCGAATGAGCCGGCCGGTCGTGGCGTCGAGGGTGCCCGAGTCCACCACCCAGACCAACTCGGCGGCCTCTCCCACCTGTTGGACCAGGTCGAGCGGGAAGAACGAACGGCGGTGGTGCAGCACCGCCACCCTCGGCCGCACTAGAGGACCTTGCGGATCAGCAGGGTCTGGGCCATCGCCTGGAGCGCCCGGTCGTTGTTGACCATCAACGGGGCGGCGGCGGCGTCGCGGTAGAGGCGGGCCAGGCTCGCCGACGAGTGGTTCCGGTACCCGGTCAGACCGCAGATGGCCATGGCGCCCTGCACGATGGAGAGCACGAGGGTGGACGACGACAGCTTGAGGTTGTCCATCCGGCTGGAGAACTGGAGCGTCTCGACCTCGGGCGTGTCCTTCAGGCAGTCGTAGCTCCGTGCCCCTCCGGCCAGCACCTCCCGGAGTTGGTGGAGGAGCACACCCAACTCGGCCAGCCGCAGGGCCGACGTCGGCGGTCCTCCCGACGGTGACGCCGACCGTGCGGCCCTCCCCGACGCACGGACCGACGCGTGCGCCCGCCTGGCGGCCGCTTCGGCGATACCCAGCCAGACCGAGCTGAGGAGCACGGCGCTCGCCGGCAGCGACGTCCTCGTGAACACCGATGCGTAGTCGTCGATCACCATCGCCACCGGGATGTCCGCCACCAACCGGCCGGGCCGGCTGCACGTTCCCCGAAGCCCGAGGGTGTCCCAGTCGCCGGTCGGCTCCAGCGCCAGCGTCGGAGGGAGGCAGATCGCCATCACCTGCTCGTGGGCCGGGCTGTCCGGGCTCTTGCGGGCCGTGGCCAGCACGCCGTCGGCGTACTCACCGTAGGACACGGTCGATGCCTGCTTGTCGATGTGGAAGCCGCCCGGGGCGGGGGTGAGCGCACAGATGCTCGACCGTCGCTCCCCGCCCAGGCCGACCTCGCTGTTGGCGTTGGCGAGGAGCAGGTCCCCCCGGACGATCGGGGGCAGGAGCTGGTCACGCGCGGTGGCCGTCGCATGACGGAGGATGCTGGCCACTTGGATCTGGTGCATGGCGTAGACGAGCCCGCTGGACGCACAGTGCTCGGAGAGGGCGGACACCGCCTCGGACAGCTCCTCCATCGATGCGCCCGGTCCGCCCCAGGGGGACGGCACCATCGCCCCCAGCAGCCCCGTGCTCCGGAGCTCCGCGATCGTCTCACGGGGGAACCGTGCCTCATCGTCGACTTCGTCTGCCCAGCGGCCGGCGACCTGTTCCGCCACTCGTCGCGCCCCAGCAACGACATCCTGCCTCTCCATGACGTTGCGATCCTACCCGTCCGGCCTGGTCGTCAGCCCCGGCCGTGGGCGCACCGTCCGGGCCGTCGGATGCCTTCTGCTAGACCAGCGGGTGATGGCGACGGCTGCGGTGGGTCGGAGGGCCCTGGTGACGGGAGCCACCCGGGGTATCGGGAAGGCCACCGCCATCGCCCTCGGCCGGGCCGGATGGAACGTGGCCATCACCGGACGCACGGAACGGGCCGGCGAGGGCCGCGACGACTCCGACGCCGGTGGGGGCCGCCGCCTACCCGGCAGCCTCGAGGAGACCGCCGCCCTCGTGGCCCGCTCGGGCGCCGATGTCGTCGAGGTGGTTGCCGATCTCCACGACCATGACTCGCTGCGCGGCGCCGTCTCCCGGGTCGACGATGCATGGGGCGGGCTCGATCTTCTCGTCAACAACGCCGTCGACACCGGTCCGGGGAGCATGGTGCCGCTCCTCGACCTGACCATCGAGCAGCTGCAGGCCAAGTTGGACGCCAACGTCGTCGCCCAAATGGTGCTGATCCAAGCCGTGCTCCCCGTCATGTTGCGCGACGGTGGGGGCACCATCGTGGACGTGACCTCCCACACCGCCACGGCCGACCCACCGGGCCCGGTCGGAGCCGGGGGGTGGGGCGTGGCCTATGCCGCCTCCAAGGCGGCGTTCCACCGGTTCGCCCCACTGGTGGCCGTGGAGCTGGGCGACCGGGGCATCCGGTCCTACAACGTCGACCCCGGGTACGTGGAGACGGAGCGCCAACAGGTCAACGCCGCCGCGCTGGGCCTGACCGGCCGCTACCGCGGTGCCCCTCCGTCCGTCCCGGCCGCCGTGATCGTCTGGCTCGCCACCGCCCCCGAGGCGACCGAGCTCGTCGGCAACGGCCAGACGGTCCGGGCCCAGAAGATCGCGCTGGACCACCACCTGACGGCCGACTGGCGCCTGACGGATCTGAGCGATCCGGTGACCGTCTCGGAGGAACGACGGTGACCATGGGCACCGGGGCACCCGCTGCTCCTGCTGCTCCTGCTGCCGCTGCTGCTGGCGGTCCGGAGCGGCGGCGGTCCGTCATCGGCGCCCTCGGGGCGGTGGCGGCCTGCGAGGCCGTCGGGGGACTGTCGGGACTGGCGGCCAGGCGCGGGGTCTCCGAGTGGCTGCCCACGCTCGACCGCCCCGCCTTCCAACCGCCCGACTGGGTCTTCGGGCCGGTCTGGAGCGTGCTCTACGCCATGATCGGACTCTCCTGGTACGTGGTCCGCACCACTCCCGACGGTCCGGAGCGAACCTCGGCCGAGCGCTGGATGGCCATCCATCTGGCGCTGAACGGGCTGTGGTCCCAGCTCTTCTTCGGACGGAGGAGGATCGGGCTCGGGCTCCTCGACAGCGGTGCCCTCCTGGTGGCGGTGGCCGTCGCCACCGTCAAGGTCGGACGCATCTCGCGTGTCGCCGGGATGCTGCTCTTCCCCTATCTCGCCTGGGTCACCTTCGCCACCCTGTTGAACGCCGAGCTGTGGCGGAGGAACCCCTAGCGGACGGTGCCGCCACCGTGGCACGCACGGTGGGCCGGCCGATCGCCGGCGTCGAATCGAGTGCCGATGGTCGGCGTCGGGCCGGGGGCTGACCGCAGGCGTCAGCCCGTCGGAGCCACCGGAACCGGGTCGACGACCGGCACCCCACCGACATAGTGGACGCTCCGGTAGCGGACGGCGGGCGTCCGGGGGCCGGCGGTCAGCGCTCCGGTCAGGTTGAGGGGATCGGCGCCGGCCACCGTGACATCGGCACCGCGGGCGGCATCCCTGCGCACCTCGGCCAGGAGCGAGGCGGCTTCGGGCAGCGCGTACTGCTCACCGGACACCCCGGCCACGAAACGACCCCCGAGCACCTGGCCCCGTGCCTCGAGTCGCCGCAGGGCACGGATCACGTCGCGCCAGGGGACCCGGAAGGACTCGCGGGACCACACCTCCCAGGCCACCACCCCCCAGCGGACGAGCATCTGCCAGGCGACCGCCTCGGCCAGTTCCTCGGCCGGCGGGGCGGCCGGCGAGTCGGCACTGCCGTCATCGGGTTCCGGCACGAGTGACCAGCGTCCCTCGCCGATTCCCGATCCGGCCACGGCCCGTCTCGGGCCCAACGGGGAGCGACGCGCCGTCACCCGCCGGAGGCCCGAAGGCCGTCTGCCCCGGGAGGAGAGCAGAGAGCGCACGGCAGAGAAGGCGTCGGCGGTGACGATGCCCCGGGCCACCAGGTCCCAGAGCCCCTCGTCGACTTCGGACGGCAACCGCCCCGAGGGGCCGGCCAGCTCCGACCGGAAGCAGGCTCCCCGTGCCCGGAGGACGGCGAGGACGTCGGCCGACGCCCCCGTCGCCGGATCCCTGGTACCCCGTTCAGTGTGCTCGCCCTGACCGGTGCGGACGGCGGCCAGCAGCCACGGCAGATCCTCGCGGGTGGTGATGGCCAGCGGCGTCGCCGGTGATGGGGTGGACGATCCCCGCCGGGGGCTGGGCGGGGTATCGGAAAGTGGTTCCGCCTGACCTGGAGAGTCAGCGTCGGGACGCGGCGTCAGACGCGCCCAGGACACCTCACCGGCGAGGCACAGCTCGTCGAGCCATCGGGGGTCGTAACCGGCGACCCGGGCCGGCAGCACGTGACGCTCCCACTCGCCGGCGGCCACCTCGAGCCCCTGGAGTTGATCGATCACGGCCAGCAGCCCGGAGCGACCCTCGGCCTGGGTGCCGGCGGCGACGTGCTGCCAGCAGGCGAGGAAGCGGACGAAGTCGGCGATGCTGGCCGGCTCGACGAACCGCCGGCGCCGGCTCCGGCTCGCCGCGTGCATCCGCACCAGCACGTGGCGGGCGCACCACCTCCCGTCCGGGAGCCCGATGGCCGAGCCGACGGCCTCCAGGCGGGCGAGGGCGGTCCGGGCCCGGGCCTCGGTGACCGGCACCCCGAGGAGGTCGCCCGTAGGAAGGGGAGCGTCGGCCACCAGCTGGGCGACGGACACGGGACCGGCGAGGTCGAGGTGGCCACCGACGCACTCGGCCAGCGGCTCGTCGGCGTCGGCCATCGGATCGGTGATGGACCGGTCGATCGCCTCGGCCAGTGCCACCCGCTCGGCCGGCGCCCACGATCCGGCGACCATCCGCACCCGTCCGTCGCCCGACAGTTGGTCGAACCACTGCTGCCAGGCCGGCACCGGCCGGCAGAGCACCAGCGAGAGCAGGAGGTCGTGGAGCTCGTCGGCGTCCCGCGGCCGGGGAGCCACCTGGTCGAGCACCTCGGCCACCGCCGCCGGATCGAGCGGACCGAGCTCGGAGGCGGCGACGGGGAGACCCGGTGGGATGCCCGACGCGTCGAGGACGCCCAGACCGCGGGGAACCGCCACCGCTCTCGTGCGCCTCTCCTCCAGGGGGGCACCGTCGAGAAACGTGAACGGGCGTCCGGTGAGGATCCCGTGGGAGAGGGGGGACGGTTCGGCCGACTCCACGAAGTGGACGTCCACCCGGCCCGACTCGATCCCCTCGAGGAGATGCACGAGGCCGCCGGCGTCGAGCGGCTCGGTCAGGCAGTCGGCCACGGTCTGGCGCACCAGCACGTGGTCGGGCACCGGGACCGGGCCGGGGGGGCGTTCTCCTGACAGGCGGCCAACGACGGCCAGGCGGCGGCCAGGAGGTCCTCGGCCTCCATCCGCTGGAGGTGGATGGGACGACGTTGGCCGCCGCGGGAGCGGGGGACCACGAGCGCCCGGTTGAGGTTCCACCTCCACCTCGCCGCCAGCATCGGATGGGGGAGCAGTGCCTGGGTCAACACGTCGACCGCCGTGCGGCTGGGCAGCATCTTGGGGACCTGGGGCAGCGGGAAGCTGTGCTGGGGACCGAGGGAGAGAACGACGGTGTCGTCGTCCGCCGCCGCCTGGAGCTCGAAGTCGAAGGAGACGCAGAAGCGCTTCCGCAGCGCCAGGCCCAGCGCCCGGTTCACCCGCCCGCCGTAGGGGGAGTGCACGATGAGCTGGGTACCCTCGGTCTCGTCGAAGACCCGTTCGATGACCAGACGGTCCCGGGTGGGCAACTTCCCCAGCGCGGCCAGGCCGGCACCGAGGTACGCCACCACCTGACGGGCCACCTCGTCGGAGACTCCCGCCCTCTGACGCACCTCGTGCCCCGCCCCACCGCCGTCCCCGGCGGCGAGGAACGGCTCGAGGGCACCGCGGAGGGTTCCCACCTCCTCGGACAGTTCGGTGGTGCGGGCAGGCGCCTCGCCCAGCCAGAACGGGATGGTGGGGGGGAGGTCGCCGGCATCGTGGACCCGCACCGTGCCGGTCTCGACCTTGACCACCCTCCACGAATGGGTGCCCAACAAGAAGATGTCACCACCGGTGGCTTCGACGGCGAAGTCCTCGTGCACCGAGCCGACGGTGACCCCGTCGGGATCCAGCACCACGCGGTAGTCACCGGTCTCCGGGATCGCCCCGCCGCTGGTGAGTGCGGCCAGCCTGGCGCCCCGGCGCGCCCGGAGCCGGCCGTTGATCCCGTCGTGATGGAGGTGGGCGCCGCGTCGGCCCCGGCCGGTCCGAATGCCCCACGAGACGAGGTCCACCACCTCGTCGAAGGTCCCCCGGTCCAGCTCGGCATACGGGGCGGCCCGGGTGACCAGGCCATAGAGGTCCCCGACCCCCCACTCCTCGGCGGCGGCCACCTCGGCCACCAGCTGTTGGGCCAGCACGTCGAGCGGGGCCACCGGTGGTTCCAGCCGGTCGAGGTGGCCGGCACGGACCCCGGCGAGCAGGGCGGTGCACTCGACCAATTCGTCCCGCGTGAGGGGATAGAGGCGTCCGGCCGGCGTGCCCTCGAGCTGATGGTTGGCCCGGCCCACCCGCTGGAGGAACGTGCCGATGGCCCGGGGGGACCCGATCTGGCAGACCAGTTCGACCGGTCCGACGTCGATGCCCAGCTCCAGCGAGGAGGTGGCGACCAGGGCACGGAGATCGCCGGCGCGCAACCGCTGCTCCACGATCCTCCGCCGGGCCGGGGACAGGCTGCCGTGGTGGGCCGCCACCTGCAGGGCCGCATCGACGGGATCGATCTGCTGGCCGACGGCCGACGGGGTGGGTGGTTCCACACCACCGTCGTCGTCTCCGTCGTCTCTGTCTCCGTCGTCTCCAACCTCGTCGTCACCGGAGGCGCCGAGGCGCAGGGCCAGTTGGTGGGCGACGCGCTCGGCCATCTTGCGGGTGTTCACGAACACGAGGGTCGTGCGGTGCTCGAGCACGTGGGCGGCGATTCGGTCGAGCACGTCGGAGAGCTGCGACGCGCTGGTGACCGCCTCCAGCTCCGCCTCCGGGAGTTCGATGGCCACGTCGAGGTCCCGCCGGTGCCCGCAGTCCACGATGGTGGTCGGCGGCCGTGCCGGATCCACACCCGAGAGGAGCCTGGCCACCAGGTCGAGCGGGCGCTGGGTGGCCGACAGCCCGATGCGCTGGAGCCGTCCACCGGCGGCCGACACCACGTGGTCGAGCCGTTCGAGGGTGAGGGCCAGGTGGGAGCCGCGCTTGTCGCGGGCCAGCGTGTGCACCTCGTCGACGATCACCGTGTGCACCCCGCCCAGCATCGCCCGCGACGACTCGGCGGTGAGGAGCAGGTAGAGGGACTCCGGGGTGGTCACCAAGAGGTCGGGGGGCGAGCGTCGCATCGCCGCCCGCTCCGCCGCCGGCGTGTCCCCGGTCCGGACGGCCACCGAGAGGTCCGGGCCGTCCAACCCCAGGCGGCCCGCCTCTTCGGCGATGCCGGCCAACGGGAGTTGCAGGTTCTCGTGCACGTCGGTGGCCAGGGCCCGGAGCGGCGACACGTAGACCACCCCGGGGCCGGCAACCGCCCGCGTCGTGCCCTCCGCGTGCGCCCGGTAGGCGGCGTCGATGGCCATGAGGAACCCGGTGAGCGTCTTGCCGGTGCCGGTGGGGGAGGCCACCAGCACATTGCCCCCGGCCATGATGCTCGGCCACGCCCGTCGCTGTGGCTCGGTCGGCCCGGCCGGGAAGCGTCGGCGGAACCAGTTGGCCACGGCCGGGTGGAGGTCGCGGAGGATCGGATCGGGTTCCAACCGGTCGGCGGCGGCTAATTCCGCCGCCCCAGCGGACGGCACCGCCCCTGCGGACGACGCCGCCCCGGCGGATGACACCGCCCCGGCGGACGGCACAGCCCCGGCGGCGCCGGGCGCGACCCCGGCGGGGCTCGGGCCCCCGTCGGAGCGCTGACTGGTTCGGGTGGGGAGGGCCACGTCGACAGTACAGCCTAGGGGTGTGACGGCCCTCCCGGACGACCGGCGATCGGTCCTGGGCACGCCGCGGATCGGGACGGCAGGGTGCCGCCGGTCGAGGACCCCCGGTGGGGCTCAGCCGTGCGCCGAGAGAGGTGCCGAGTCCGGGTGGGGCGACTCCAGCTGCGGCGACGGGACCGAGACGACCGGCTCCGGCTGGGCCGGATCCTTCGCCGGACCGTCGTCGGGGAGGAGACGACCGGCCGCGGCCAGCCGGGAGCGCGAGGACACCACATGGCAGTGTTCGACCAGGATCTCGGCGTCGGTGTCGGTCAGCGGGACGATCGTCCCGCCCATCCGCCACCCGCGACCGTCGGTCGACCGGCACGAGCGCACGGTGAACCGCACGTCCGCCCCCCGGACGTCGCCGTCGACCATGGGCAGGTCGAGGTGGAGGCGCTCGACCGTCCCGACGGCGAGGGGCGCCGGCCCGATCACGCCCGCACCCCCGGGGGTCAGGTCGACGACCCGGACCAGGCCACGATCCATCACACCGGCGATCTCCACGGGCACCCGGTAGTGGTGCCGCAGCTGGTGGCGCCGGGTCACCCTCCACAGCGCCGCCGAGACCAAGAGGAGCTCCCACACGGCGAACGCCAGCCCGACCACGAGGGCCAGCCCCCGGAGCGGTGGCAACCCGAGCACACCGCCGACCGCCAGGCAGCGGAGCACGATCGCCCCGAGGAGGACGCCGGCCACCGACAGGACCAGTCGGAGCTGGGTCGCCGCCTTCCATCCCCCGTCGTCGACACCGTCCTTCGGGGTCACCCGGAAGCCCCCCCGGATCGGATGGAGCAGGCCCAGGACCGCCCTCGTGAAGATCTCGTAGGTGAGGAGGGTCGAGTAGGAGCCGTCCCACAGGCTGGCCTGTCCACGGCACAACAGTGCGGAGGCACCCAGGTTGAGGGCCATCCACGGCGCCCAGAAGAGCCCGAACTGCCAGAGGGCGGCGTGCAGCGGCACCTCACCGCTGACCAGCATGGCCACCAGCACCGAGAGCATGACCAAACGCTGGAGGGGGATGAAGTAGGACTGGAGGGAGGCGAGGTAGCTCGCCCGTTGTCCCACCGTGAGCCCGGTGGCCACCAGCGGGTTCTCCGGTGTCCGGAGCACCGCCAGGTTGCCACGCGCCCAACGGTCCCGCTGGAGGAGGAACGAGGCCAGGTCGTGGGGCGCGAGGCCCTGGACCAGCGTCTCGTCGTGGTAGCAGGTCCGCCATCCCTGCCCGTGGAGGCGGATGCTGGTGTGGAAGTCCTCGGCGACGGTCTCGGTGGCGATGCCTCCGATGCCCTCGAGCGCGTGGCGGAGGATGACCGCCGCCGATCCACACCAGTAGGCGCTGTTGTGGCGGTCCTTCCCCGGCATGATCACCTCGAAGAACATGCTCTGGTCGTGCCGGCCGGTCTCGAAGTGCTGGAACGAGTCGAGATTCCCGAAGTCGTGGGGCGTCTGGACCAACGCCACCGACGGATCGTCGAAGTAGCCGATGGTGGCGTCGAGGATGTCCGGCTGGGGCACGTGGTCGGCGTCCAGCACGAGGACCACCTGACCGTGGGAGTAGGTCAGCGCGTTGTTGATGTTCCCGGCCTTGGCGTGCCGGTTGTCGGGCCGTGCCACGTACCGCATCCCGAAATGCTCCGCCAGGGCGCGTACCTCGCGGCGCCGACCGTCGTCGAGGACCCAGGTCTCGTGGGGGTAGGTGATCCGGTCGCAGCCCACCAAGGTCGCCCCGAGCACCTCGAGGCTCTCGTCGTAGGTGCAGACGAAGACGTCGACCGTCGGCCGCCATCCGATGGGCGGCCGGTGGGACCGTGGCACCCTCCAGGCCATGAACGTGAACCCGGCCAGGACCGTCCAACCGAACACCTCGCACAGGAACAGTGCCCAGAACAGCTCGGGTTGGGCCCCGGCCCGGGTCGCCGCCAGCCGCCAGCCGAGATAGCCGGCGCCCCACACCAGCGCCACGACGGCCACGAGCGGCGCAGCCCTGTTCGCGCCCGTGTGATCACGCGTTCCGTCCTCCGCGGGCCTGGCCATGGACGCGAGTATCGACGGTTGCCTGTCAACCCTTGAGTTTGCCGCACCCGGATCGGGCGCCTCCGGTCCGCCATCGGGAGGATGGTGGGTCCCCGGCGACACGGGGCCGCCCCCTGCCGGTGGGCCAGGCGAGGACGGCGGGGCCTGTTCAGTCGGCGTCGGGCACGTACCGGCGAGCAGGAGTCCCCGGTGGGTGGCCCACGCCGGGGACGGCGTCGGGATTGGTCACGCACACCTCACCCTCGAGCCCGTCGGGATCACGGAAGAAGAGGCTGAGGACCGGCCCGAAGTCGGTGACGAACGCATCGGAAGCCCCCCGGGCCATCAATCGGTCCCGGATGGTCTCGAAGGCTTCGAGGGACGCGGCCTGGAGGGCGAAGTGGTCGAGCCGGCCGCGTCCGAACATGGGCACCTGACGATCGGCCTCGGTGTTCCCCTCGATCTGGAACACGTTGAGCTCCGTGTGGGGGCCGATCATGACGACGGACAGGCGCACGGCGCCCTCACCCTCGATCTCGGGTGCGTCCCTGACCACCTCGGCCTCGAAGACCTCCTCGTAGAACGCGTGGAGCCGCTTGGCGTCCTTGGTGAGTGTCGCCACATGGTTCAGTCCGTCGGTCAGCATCGGTCTCCCTCCGAAGCCCGCACATTAGGGCGCCGTGCCTCGCCGGGCGCCGAGCCGGGCCATCCGGCGGAAAGATCGGTGGGCACCGGGCGCGGGACCTCTGGGAAGATGCCGCCATGACCGATGCCCCCGTGGACGACCGGACCGACTTCGACGATGCCGACAGGGGATGGATCGCCTCACTCGACCCGGGCGTCGTGACCGCCGACGACGGGCGGGTCGTCTGGGACAACGACGCCTATGCGTTCCTGCAGGGACCGTGCCCGCCGACGGCGCACCCCAGCCTCTGGCGACAGGGCCAGCTGGTGGCCCGGCAGGGCCTCTACCGGGTGACCGAGGGCATCTACCAGGTGAGAGGTCTGGACATCTCCAACATGACCCTGGTCGAGGGCCGGTCGGGGGTCATCGTCATCGATCCGCTCATCTCGACGGAGACGGCCGCCGCCGCGTTGGCCCTGTACCGCGCCCACCGGGGTCACCGGCCGGTCACCGCCGTCGTCTACACGCACGCCCACATCGACCACTTCGGCGGCGTGCACGGCGTGGTCACCGAGGACGTGCCGATCCTCGCCCCCGAAGGCTTCATGGAATCGGCCGTGTCGGAGAACGTCTACGCCGGCGTGGCCATGAGCCGCCGGGCCCTGTACATGTACGGGTCGGCCCTCGACAAGGGGCCGACCGGTCAGATCGGGTGCGGTCTCGGGATGACGACGTCGACCGGTTCCATCGGCCTCATCCCGCCGACGGTCTCCATCACCCGCACCGGTCAGGAGGAGACCGTCGACGGGGTGCGCATCGAATTCCAGCTGACTCCGGGCACCGAGTGCCCGGCCGAGATGAATTTCATCTTCCCGGACCTCCGCGCCCTGTGCCTCGCCGAGAACGCCACCCACAACCTGCACAACCTGGTCACGCTCCGAGGAGCCGTGGTGCGAGACGCCCGCGTCTGGGCCTCCTACCTCGACGAGGCCATCACCCTGTTCGCCGACCGGTGCGACGTCGCCTTCGCCTCCCACCACTGGCCGACCTGGGACCCTCCCCGTATCGTCGACTACCTCTCCCTCCAGCGGGACCTCTACGCCTACCTGCACGACCAGACCCTGCGACTGATCAATCAGGGCCACACCGGCATCGAGGCGGCGGAGCTGCTCGAGATGCCTCCGACCCTGAACGCCGCGTGGCACACCCACGGCTACTACGGCTCGGTGAGCCACAACGTGAAGGCCGTCTACCAGCGGTACCTCGGATGGTTCGACGGCAACCCCGCCAACCTGTGGAAGCATCCCCCGGCCGATCGGGCCCTCCGCTACGTCGAGTGCATGGGCGGCGCCGACGAGGTGCTGGCCAAGGCCGAGGAGTATCGGCGCCGGGGAGACCTCCGGTTCGCCGCCGAGCTGCTCGATCGGGTGGTCTTCGCCGATCCGGGCAACGGCAGGGCCAAGGAGCAGCTGGCCGGTGTCTACGAGCAACTGGCCTACGGCTCGGAGAACGGCACCTGGCGGAACTTCTACCTGATGGGCGCTCACGAGCTGCGCAACGGCATCGTCACCTCCCCTCCGGCCACCGCGTCACCGCAGATGCTGCGCGCCCTGTCGGTCGGGCAGCTCTTCGACGCCATGGCCATCCGGGTGAACGGCCCGCTGGCGTGGGACGAGGAGCTGTCGATCGACTGGGACTTCACCGACATCGGCCAGGTGCACCGGACGGCCCTCCGCAACGGCGTGTTCACCCATCGGGCCGAGGTCACCGTCGGGGGCGCGGAGCTCGAGCTGACGCTCACCACCGGCCAGATGGTCGACCTGGTGACCGGCCGCGGCTTCGAGGGGATCGGCCACCGCGGAGATCTCGGCGTGGTCGGACGGCTGCTCGCCGTGCTCGACGCCCCCGACTTCAACTTCGCCATCGTCACACCCTGAAACCAGGCGCACGCCGGGGGCGGGGTGCGTCGACGGCGACGGCGTGCGCCGGAGCCGGGGTGGGGGGAGACGGAGTCGGGGTGCGGCTCAGGAGACGAGGTCGACGATGTCGACGATCAACAGGATCAGGACCATGGTCCCGACGACGGCGTAGAGCGCGGTGAAGGCCCAACGTTGGCGGTGGTCCGCCAGCCAGAACCGGCGGATGCCGAGGTAGTCGAAGGTGAGGGCCAGCACCCCGATGGGGATGCCGATGATCGGTCCCACGCCCCGGGCCAGGCCGATGGCCGGGAGGACGACCGGGAGCACGATGTAGCTGAGCAGGCAGCGCGTGGCCGACAGGAAGATCGAGGCGCTGAAGATCCGGTGGGTCTCCGACTCGTCGATCGGTGCCTTGTCGTCGGGAACCCTCAAGAGGTGGCGCATCGTCTGGTCGGCCCTCGACCGGTCGGGGGCGACGACCGGTCCCGGCGGAACCACAGCCACTTGATCCATGCGGCCATGCTAGGCGCACTGGTCGGAGCGGTACCAACCACCGACACCGGGTGGTCGGCCCACGCCGACGGAGCGCCGGGGCCGAAGACGGCTGCCCGGGCCGACCTTGTATCGTGGTGCGGGCATGGGATGGAACCGGTGACCGCGACGACCTCGGATCACTCCGGTGACGTCCGGCCCCCCGGGACCGGCACGCCCGGGCCCACGCCCCGACCCCGTTCGATGTGGTCGCCCCGGGGGCCCGACGGAGCCGTCCCCACCGGATGGGTGCTCATGCCGTTGCGCCTGTTCCTCGGCGTCACCTTCCTGTTCGCCGGCCTCCAGAAGCTGGCGAACCCGGCATTCCTCAAGAACACCAGCCCCACGTCGATCCACGCCCAGCTGGTGGGCTCGGCCCGCTCGAGCCCGATCCACGGGCTCGTCTCCCATCTGGTCTCCATCGCCCCCGCCGTGGGGCTGGTCATCGCCATCGGGGAGGTCGCCATCGGCCTCGGCATCATCGTCGGCCTGTGGATGCGCATCGCCGCCGTCGCCGGCATGGTCCTCTCCTTCGGCCTCTTCTTGACCGTGAGCTTCCATTCCTCCCCGTACTTCACCGGCTCCGACATCGTCTTCTTCTTCGCCTGGACCCCCATCGTCCTGGCCGGAGCAGCCGGGGCACCGGCCCTCGACACCTGGGTGGCCGACCGGCCCCCGGTGCCGCCGGCGACGGTCGGCCCGGACGGGATGCCGCGCCGTGCCGTGCTGTCCAAGGGATTCCTCACCGGCGTGACCGCCACGGTCGTCCTCGTGCTGAGCAGCGTGGTGGCCGTGCTCGGACGGGCCGGCGGCGATACGACCGAGTCGGCCGACGGTGCGCCGACCCTGTCCGGCGGCGCCCCGGGCACGACCTCGCCGGCGTCGACCACGCCGGGGTCGTCGACGACCGCTCCCTCGGGCACCCCGGTCGGCGCGGCCTCGAGCGTGCCGGTCGGCGGCTCGGCGGCGTTCACCGATCCGGCCAGCGGCGATCCGGCGCTGGTCATCCAGCAGACGGCCGGGGACTTCGTCGCCTTCGACGCGGTGTGCCCGCATGCCGGCTGCACGGTGGCCTATGCACCGTCCGCCAGGATCATCGCCTGCCCGTGCCACGGCTCGGAGTTCAACGCCGAAACGGGCCAGGTGATCCGGGGACCGGCGACCTACGGTCTCACCTCGATCAAGGTGGTCAAGGGGCCGAACGGCGATCTGTACGTGCCGAAGTGACGCCGCCGGACACCACGTGGCCCACCGGTCGGGTAGCCTCTCCCTGTCGTCGCCTGTAGGCGCCAACCTCATCCCATGAGCGCACCCGCCACCGTGCCTGACGGCACCTCGAACCCGGACGTGGCGGACGGGTCCGCCGCTCGGACCGACTGGGTCGCCGCCATCCCGTTCTTCGCCGTGCACCTGGCACCGATCGGCGCCCTCTTCGTCACAGTGACGTGGCAGGACTGGGTGCTGTGCGCCGTGCTCTACGTGACCCGGATGTTCTTCATCACCGCCGGCTACCACCGCTACTTCTCCCACCGGAGCTACCGGATGGGTCGGGTGGCCCAGTTCGTCATGGCCTTCGGGGGCACGACGGCGGTGCAGAAGGGACCGCTCTGGTGGGCCAGCCACCACCGGGTCCACCATCGCTTCACCGACCTCGACGGCGACGTGCACTCGCCCCGCGACGGCTTCTGGTGGAGCCACGTGGGCTGGATCCTGTCCACCAAGTACAAGGCGACGGACCTCACGGCCATCAAGGACTTCGCCGCCTACCCCGAGCTCCGGCTCCTCGAGCGCTTCTCGTGGGTCGGGCCGTGGCTGCTCGCCATCGCCTGCTTCGTCCTCGGCGGATGGGGAGGCCTGCTGATCGGCTTCTTCCTGTCGACCGTGCTCCTGTGGCACGGCACCTTCCTGGTCAACTCGGCCGCCCACCTCCTCGGCCGTCGCCGATACGCCACGCCGGACACCAGCCGCAACTCCCTGCTGATCGCCGTCATCACCGGCGGCGAGGGATGGCACAACAACCACCACTACCTGCCGGCCTCCTCCCGGCAGGGATTCACCTGGTGGGAGATCGACCCCACCTGGTACGTCCTGCGGGGCCTGGCCGCCATCAGGGTGGTCCGCGACCTGAAGGACCCGCCGGCCCGCCTGCTCGACCAGGCGCGGGTGCGCGACGGCGCCTTCGACATCGGGATGTTCCGCTCCTACTGGGAGCGCGCCACGAAGCTGACGGGGGAGCGGATCGCCGACCTGAGCGCGCGGCCCCTGCAGGCCTCCGCCGAGATGGTGACCCCGCCGGACGAACACCCGGTGGCCGACGGGGGGGATCCGCCGCATCCCTCCGGCGACTCCGGGAACCAGCTGTCCGGACTCATCGCCCGCATCCTCGAATCGGCCGATCAGCTGGCGGCCTCCACTCGCAAGACCCGGAAGGGGACCATGGTCAGATCGGGGGAGTCCGCTCCCACCGACCCGACGGCGGAGTGAGCGGGCGCGTGCCCGGCGCGTCGCCGTCCGTCGACGCGTTCGCCGACGCGTCACTGTGGATCGTGGACCTCGACGGTGTCGTCTGGCTGACCGGCGAGCCCATCGGGGACATCGCCGGGGCCGTCGCCGACCTCCGCTCCCGAGGTATCCGGTTGGCGTTCGCCACCAACAACTCCGCACCCACCACCCGGGAGCTCCTGGCGCGTTTGGACCGCATCGGGGTGTCGGCGACCGCGGCTGACCTGGCCACGTCGGCGGGCGCCGTGGCATCGATGCTCCAGCCGGGCCAGAAGGCGCTCGTCCTGGCCGAGGACGGTGTCCTTGAGGCACTCGGTGAACGGGGTGTGCAGGTGGTCGGGGCGGGCACGGGCTCCCGAGGGCCGGGGGGCGACGCCACGCACGACGCCGTCGTGGACGCAGCCGTCGTCGGCTGGACCCACCACTTCGACTTCGACAGCCTGGCGGCCACTGCGGCGGCGGCCCGCGACTCGGGTCGTCTGATCGGCACCAACGAGGACCCGACCCACCCGACGCCGGACGGGCTGATGCCCGGATCGGGAGCGCTGCTGGCGGCCGTGGCCACCGCGTCCGGGGTGGACCCCCAGATCGCCGGCAAGCCCCACCAACCGATGGCGTCCATGATGAAGGGCAAGTTCGGATTCGACGACGGTGACCCGAGCGTGCTGATGGTCGGGGACCAGCCCCGCACCGACGGGTCACTGGCCGAGCGCCTGGGACTGCCCTTCGCACTGGTGGACTCGGGCGTCACCCCTCCCGGCGCCGACGGCTTCGACGTACCGGTCGCCGCCCGCTTCCCCGACTTCGTCTCCCTGGTCGGCCGGTGCCTGTCGGCGAGGGGTGGATCGGCCGCCCACCGAGGCTCGTAGAACTGCTTGCTGGTAGCAAACACTCCAGGTAGGGTGGGCCGAATGGTCAACAAAGACGATCTTCAGAAGTACCTCGACGCCGGCGTCGCCTTCACCAATCTGACCCGGGCAAAGGCCGAGGAGCTGGTCTCCGAGCTGGTCCAGAGCGGGGAGTTCCAAACTGGCGACGCCCGGGCCAGGGTCGACGAGCTGCTCGAGCGCAGCCGGAAGGGTCGCGAGGCACTGGTCGCCCAGGTTCGCAGCGAGGTCGCCCGTCAGCTCGACAGCGTGGGGATCACCAACCTCGAGGACCTCGCCACCCAGGTGGCCGCCCTCATCGGCCGATCAGCCGACGCCGGCAAGGCGGCAACATCGAGGTCGAAGAAGGCGGCGCCCAAGAAGACGGCGGCGAAGAAGACGACGGCGGCGAAGAAGACGACGGCGAAGAAGGCGACGGCGAAGAAGGCGACAGCCAAGAAGGCGACAGCGAAGACGGCGACAGCGAAGACGGCGGCGGCGAAGAAGGCGGGCGGCTCGAGCACCACCGGCGGCGGGGCGGCGGGCTGAGCCGTTCACCGAGGGTCCGCCTCGATCGGGCACTGGTCGACCGGGGTCTCGTCGGCACCCGGCAGCAGGCGGCATCGCTCATCGAGCGCGGCCTCGTCCGCGTCGGGGGATCCGTGGCCGACAAACCGGCCCGGCTGGTGGCGGCGACCGAGCCCATCGAGCTCGCCGGGGGACCGCCACCGTTCGTGGGGAGAGGAGGGGAGAAGCTCCACGCCGCGCTGACCCGGTTCGGGATCGAGGTGCAGGGACGTCGGGCCCTCGACGCCGGCGCCTCGACCGGAGGGTTCACCGACTGCCTCCTCCAGGCCGGAGCGACCGCCGTGTTCGCCGTCGACGTGGGGCGCGGACAGCTCCACGAGCGACTCCGGGCCGACCCCCGCGTGTTCAATTCGGAGCGGCTCGACATCCGGGACGTGACCCTGGCCACGGTCGGCGGCACCCCGGTGGACGTCGTGACGGCGGACCTGTCGTTCATCTCGGTGGCCCGGGCCGTGCCGGTGCTGGTCGGTGAGATCGCCGTACCCGGAGCCACCGTCGTCGTTCTGGTCAAGCCCCAGTTCGAGGCCGGACGGGCCGAGGCCTCCCGCGGCAAGGGCGTCATCCGTGACCCTGCCGTTCACCGGCGCACCCTGGGCGAGGTGGCCGGCGCGCTTCAGTCGTCCGGAGCAGCCATCATTGGGGCCATGCCGTCACCGATCACCGGGTCCGCCGGCAACGTCGAGTTCCTGCTGTACGCCCGTACCCCCACCGGCACGGTGCCCACGGCCCCCGTGGCCGACCTCTCCGTGGACGAGCAGTTGGACGCCGCAGTGGCCGAGGCCCACGACCACATCCACGACCCCGACCACGACCACGACCACGACCCGAGAGGATGAGCGGCCCATGGCCCTGATCGCCTTCTACACCCATCCCCAGCGGACCGAGGCCGTGGCGCTCGCCGAGCGGGCGTCCGCCTGGCTCGCCGGAGTGGGCCACCGGTCGATGTCGGCCATCCAGGCCGACGGCTCGGTCTCGGTGGACGGCGCCGACCTGCTGGTCAGCCTGGGAGGCGACGGCACCCTCCTCCGCTCGGTCGAGGCGGCACTGGCCAGCGGCATCCCCGTCCTGGGCGTCAACATCGGTCGCCTCGGCTATCTCACCCAGGTCGAGCCCTCCGGACTCGAGGACGCCCTGGCCGCCTTTCTGGCCGGCACCCATCACGTCGAGGAGCGGATGACCCTGTCGGTGGACATCACCGGGCCCGACGGCGCCCCACTCGCCCGGCGGATAGCCCTCAACGAGGCCACGGTCGAGAAGACCGTCCCCGGGCACACGGTGCGCGTGGCCGCGTCCATCGACGGGCGACCCTTCGTCACCTACGCGGCGGACGGGCTGCTCGTCGCCACGCCCACCGGGTCCACCGCCTACAACCTGTCGGCGAGGGGACCGGTGCTGTCGCCCCGGCTGCGGGCCATCGTCCTCACGCCGGTGTCGCCGCACATGCTCTTCGACCGGCCGCTGGTGCTCGACCCCACCGAGCGCCTCTCGCTCGAGGTGCTCGAGCCGCGCTCGGCCGTCCTGGTGGTCGACGGGGTCACGGTGGCCGTCCTCGACCCCGGCTCCACCGTCCACTGCAGCGAGGGTGACCAACCGGCCAGGCTGGTCACTGTGGCGTCGCACGACTTCCACGCCATTCTCCGGGCCAAGTTCCACCTGGCCGACCGGTAGAGGGCCCGATGGAAACGGTCGAGGACACGCCGGGCCCTACGCTCCTCGAGCTCCGCGTCCGGAACCTCGGGGTGATCGACGACGTCACCATCGCACTCGCCCCGGGAACGACCGCCCTCACCGGCGAGACGGGTGCCGGCAAGACACTGGTGGTCGAGGCCCTCGGCCTGCTCCTCGGCGGTCGGGCCGATCCGGCCGTGGTCCGGGCCGGAGCCGACGAGGCCATGGTGGAGGGCCGCTTCTCGCGACCCGCCGGCGACCACGATCCCGACGATCCCGACGATCCCGACGCTCCCGACGAGCTCCTCCTCGCCCGGTCCGTGGCCCGCGCCGGGCGCTCCCGGGCGTGGATCGACGGGCGGATGGCCACCGTCGGCGCCCTGGCCGAGACCGCCGCCGGCCTCGTCGAGCTGCACGGTCAGCACCAGCACCGCGCCCTCGTCCACGTCGACGCCCAACGTCGGGCCCTGGACAGCTTCGGCCGGATCGACCTGTCCCGGCTGGATGGCGCGCGCCGGCACCTGAGGGCACTGCACGACCAGCTGGACGCCCTGGGTGGCGACGCCCGGGCCCGGGCCCGCGAGGTCGACCTCCTCCGCTACCAGATCGACGAGATCGACTCGGCCGCCATCGAGGACGGTGACGAGGACCGGCGGCTCGAGGTGGAAGAGGACCGGTTGGCGGCATCGGCCGCCCATCGCCAGGCCGCGTCGGAGGCGCTCGCCGCGGTATCCGGCCCGGACGGCGCCAACGCCCTCGACCAGCTGGCCGAGGCCTCGCAGTCCCTGTCCGGACGGGTCCCGCTCGAGCCCGTCGCCGCCCGGCTGCGGTCGGCCATGGCCGAGCTGGCCGACGTGGCGACCGAGCTGCGCACCGTCACCGAGACCTGGGACGACGACCCCCGCCGGCTCGAGGAGGTCCGGGGGCGCCGGCAGCTCTTCCACCAGCTGGTCCGCAAGTACGGGGACACCCTCGGGGAGGTGCTCGACTTCGCCAAGGCGGCCCGGGAGCGACTGGCCGCCATCGAGCGCGAGGAGCAGATCGCCGCCGCCCTGGACGGCGAGATCCGAGCCGCCCTCGGTGAGGTGGAGGATGCCGAAGCCGAAGTGGCGACCCAGCGCCGCCGGTGGGCCCCCGAACTGGCGGGCCAGATCGAGGCCACGCTGCGCACCCTGGCCATGCCCTCCGCCCGTTTCGAGGTCACCGTGGACGGGCCGGGCCCGGCCGACCAGGTCGTCTTCCTGCTCGGGGCCAACCCGGGCGAGCCCCTCCAGCCCCTGGCCAAGGCGGCATCCGGCGGCGAGCTGGCCCGCACGATGCTGGCCATCCGTCTCGCCATCACCGATGCGGCGGGGGTGATGGTGTTCGACGAGGTGGATGCCGGGGTGGGCGGGGCGGCGGCCGAGGCCGTCGGAGCCGCCCTGGCCGGGCTCGGCCGGCACGGCCAGGTCGTCGTCGTGACCCACCTGGCCCAGGTGGCGGCCCAAGCCGACCACCAGATCGGGGTGCGCAAGCGCGAGGGCGACGGCCGGACCCGGTCGGAGGTGACCGTCCTCGACGCCGAGGGGAGGGTCACCGAGCTCAGCCGGATGCTCTCGGGCAGACCGGGGAGCGCCTCCGCACGCCGCCACGCCCGCGAGCTGTTGACCGGACCGCCCCCGGACGAGGCGCAGCCGTGACGGTCGCGCCACCACGGTCCGCACGTCGCGCCTTCAGCTTCCGCTAGCCTCGTCAGGTGCCCGACTTGGACGGCCCGCCGCAACCCCACGGGGAACGACCGACGGGCGATCCACCCCCGGGGAGCCCCGGCCGGCCTCCCGACCCGGCGGTGGCCAGGCCGACGAAGTTCATCTTCTTCACCGGGGGAGTGTCGTCCTCGCTCGGCAAGGGCCTGACCGCCTCGTCCCTCGGGCGCCTGCTCAAGTGCCGTGGCCTCCGGGTGACCATGTGCAAGCTCGACCCGTACATCAACGTCGACCCGGGCACCATGAACCCCTTCGAGCACGGCGAGGTGTTCGTCACCGAGGACGGGGGTGAGACGGACCTCGACCTCGGCCACTACGAGCGCTTCATCGACGAGAACCTCCACAAGAACTCGAATGCCACCACCGGCCGCATCTACTCCTCGGTGATCGCCAAGGAGCGCCGGGGCGACTACCTGGGCAAGACCGTCCAGGTCATCCCCCATGTGACCGACGAGATCAAGAAGCGGGTCAAAGAGCTCGGCTCCGACGACGTCGACGTGGTGATCGTGGAGATCGGCGGCACGGTCGGCGACATCGAGATCGTCCCGTTCATCGAGGCCATCCGCCAATTCCGGCGTGACGTCGGGCGGGACAACGTCTGCTACGTCCATCTCACCCTGGTGCCCTACCTGGGCCCGTCCGGCGAACAGAAGACCAAGCCGACCCAGCACTCGGTCACCGAGCTGCGCAGTCGGGGCATCCAGCCCGACGTCATCGTGTGCCGGTCCGACCGGATGATCTCCGAGGGCCTCAAGCGCAAGATCTCCCTGCTGTGCGACGTGCCCATCGAGGCGGTGGTCTCGGCCGTCGATGCCGACAACATCTACCAGATCCCGCTGGTCCTCCACGAGGAGGGGCTCGACCGCTACATCCTCGAGCTCCTGCGCTTCGACGAGGCGTCCCACCCGATCGACCTCTCCGACTGGGAGCGACTCGTGGACCAGGTGGACGCGGCGGTCAGGCCGGTCCGGATCGGCATCATCGGGAAGTACGTCGACCTCCCCGACGCCTACCTGTCGGTCGTCGAGTCCCTGCGGCACGCCGGCTTCCACCACGGGGCGAAAGTGGAGATCGAGTGGATCCAGGCGGCCACCGTCCCCGACCTGCTCCACCACGACGGCCTGCGCGGCTTCGACGGCCTGGTCATCCCGGGTGGGTTCGGCGAGCGCGGGGTCGAGGGCAAGATCGCCGCCGCCCACTACGCCCGCGAGCACGAGCTGCCCCTGCTCGGGCTCTGCCTCGGGCTCCAGGTCATGATCATCGAGACGGCCCGTTCGCTCGCCGGTCTCGAGGGTGCCAACTCGCGCGAGTTCGACGCCACCACCCGCCACCCGGTGGTCGACCTCATGGACGACCAGAACGACGTCGTCGACAAGGGTGGCACCATGCGGCTCGGCTCCTACAGCGCCCGGCTCCTGCCCGGGTCGCAGGTGGCCGCGGCCTACGGAACCGAGGTGGTCTCCGAGCGCCACCGCCACCGCTACGAGGTGAACCCCCGCTACCGGACCCGGCTCGAGGAGGTCGGCCTGGTGTGCTCCGGCGTGTCGCCCGACGGGCGGCTGGTCGAGTTCATCGAGCTGCCCGGCCACCCGTTCTGGGTGGGCACGCAGGCCCACCCCGAGTTCAAGAGCCGTCCCGACCGTCCCCACCCGCTCTTCCGCGAGCTGGTGGGCGCGGCGCTGGTGCGGGCCGAGGGTCGGGACCCCCGGCTGATCGACATCGGTGCCGTCGGCTGACCCGGCCGGCTCGGGGCCGGCGACTCCCTCGTCGCCCCTCGGGACCGGCGAACTCCCCGTCTTCCGACCGACCGGCGAGGAGCTCCTCCACCGGGGCTGGGCGATCTCGTTGGTCAAGGCCGGGTTCGTCGACCCGGAGGGTCGGCCGTTCGAACGGGACATCGTGCGCCATCCCGGCGCGGTGGCCGTCGTCGCCGTCACCGAGGAGGACTCGGTCGTCCTCGTGCACCAGTACCGGCCGGCCGTCGACCGCTGGCTGTTCGAGCTGCCCGCCGGCACCTGCGACGTGACCGGCGAGTCGCCCGAGGCGACCGCCCGACGCGAGCTGGCCGAGGAGGTCGGGTACGCCGCCGACGAGCTGACCCTGATGGCCCGGTGCCTCGTGACACCGGGGTTCTGCGACGAGGTGTCCTCGGTGTACCTGGCCACCGGCCTCCGTCCCGTCCCGCTCGAGCCCCACGGCATCGAGGAGGGGTACATGCGGGTGGTCGACGTGCCCCTCGACCGGTTCGACGCGCTGGTGGACGACGGGACCATCGTCGACGCCTTCGCCATCCTCGGTGTGGGATTGGCCCGTCGGAGGCTGGCGACCGGCTGATGGACCTCCCCCTGTCGGACGGTGCCGAGGAGTACCTGTCGTGGCTGGCGGTGGAGAAGGGGAGGTCCCGGAACACCCTGCTCGCCTACCGCCGTGACATCGCCACCTGGGAGCTGTGGGCACGAGAGGCCGGGGTGGACCCGGTCGACGCCCCCACCGGGGCCATCGAGCACCACCTCACCGAGCTGCGCCGGCTCGGTCGCAACCCGGCATCGATGGCCCGTTCCACGACTGCGCTGCGCGGCCTGTTCCGGTTCCTGGTGAGCGAAGGCGTCCTGGTCGGCGACCCGACCGTGGACATCCGGTCGCCGCGCCTGCCGAGACGCCTGCCCAAGGCGTTGGAGGAATCCCAGGTCATGGCCCTCCTCGACTCGGTGAGCGGTGGCGAGCCCACCGAGCTGCGGGACCGCGCCCTCCTGGAGCTGCTCTACGGCACCGGGGCCAGGATCTCCGAGGTGGTCGGCCTGTCGCTGATCGACCTCCAGGGCGACGACGGGCTCCTCCGGGTGTTCGGCAAAGGGGCCAAGGAGCGGCTCGTCCCACTCGGCGGGCCGGCCCGGTTCGCCGTCGACCGCTGGCTCGGACCGTCGGGGCGCCCCCTCCTCGCCCCGGACCGGTGGGCCCGACGGTCCGATGCCGAGGCCCTGTTCATCAACACCAGGGGCGGCCGCCTGAGCCGGCAGGGTGCCTGGGCGATCGTGACCCACCACGCCGAGCGGCTGGGGATCGGCGACCTGGTCAGCCCCCACGTGCTCCGGCACTCCTGTGCCAGCCACATGCTGGCCCACGGTGCGGACATCCGGGTCGTCCAGGAACTGCTCGGCCACGTGTCGATCGCCACCACCCAGATCTACACGAAGCTCAGCCAGGACCACCTGCGCTCGTCCTACCTTCGGGCCCACCCGCGGGCCACCTCCCCCCAGCTCAAGTAGGATCGCACTCGTGCCGAGCGATGCCCCGACCAGCGATGCCCCGACCATCGACTACCGAGAGCTGCTCGAGGCCGAGCGCCGTCAGCTCCAGGCCGAACTGGCCGAACTGGGCTACGGCGACGGCGGGGGGCTCGACTACGACCCCAACTTCGCCGACTCCAGCCAGGTGACCGCCGAGCGGGGGGAGGCCGAGGTGCTCGCCGTGCAGCTGCGGGAGTCCCTCGTCGAGGTGGGCCAGGCCATCGGCCGCCTCGAGTCCGGGAACTACGGCAACTGCGAGGCCTGCGGCGTTGCCATCGAACCGGCGCGGCTCGAGGCCATGCCGGCCGCCCGGTTCTGCATCAAGCACGCCAACCGGCCCTGAGCGGCCGGCACGCTGATGGCCTTCCCGGGCACGGGCGGCGGCTCCCGACCGCCGAGCCGCCGGTTCCAGCCCGACCAGCGGACCATCATCATCGTCGTGGTGGCGGTGGCGCTCATCGTCATCCTCCTCGAGACCCACCGCATCAACCGCCTCGAGATCATCTACTTCCTCGTCCTGATCCCCTCGATCATCCTCCACGAGCTGTCGCACGGAGTGGTGGCGCTGGCCTTCGGGGACGACACGGCCAAACGCGCCGGGCGCCTCACCCTCAACCCGATCAAGCACGTCGACCCGGTGGGCACGCTGCTGGTCCCGGCCATCCTGTCCCTCTCCGGGCTCGGCGCCTACGGCTGGGCCAAGCCGGTGCCGGTCAACACCAGCCGGCTGCGCAGCCCCCGCAACCACACCGTCGTCGTCTCGCTGGTCGGCCCGCTCACCAACTTCGCCCTGGCCGCGCTGCTCGGATGGCTCTTCGTGGCCACCGCCTCACCGGAGGCCAAGGCCTACGTGGCCGCCGGGTACTACCCCCCGAACCTCCTCAGCCAGATCATCTTCATCGCCGGCTTCGCCAACATCGTGCTCGGGGTGTTCAATCTCATCCCGTGCCCACCCCTGGACGGCGCGTCGGTGCTGGAGCGGTTCCTCCCCGAGCAATGGCTGCCCCAGTACTACCAACTCCAACCCTTCCTCATGTTCCTGCCCTTCATCCTCATCCTCCTCTTCCGCAACGAGTGGTCCCAGCTGATCGGCCACGTCGTCTCCTGGTGGTCGAGCTTCCTGGTCTGACGGGCGGGCCGGCGGCTCTCTGCCCCGGCCGGCGGGGACCACGACCGAGGAGCGCCGATCCGATCGGGAGCCCGGGCCCGGGTCGTCCGCCCTCATGACCGTCGACGACGCTCCCGCCGTCGACGGGCTCGGAGCGCCCGGGCGCCGGGCCTCGGGCCGGGCCCGGTCCCCGCGGACGGCGCGCCTCACGACCTGGGTGCGCACGCACCCGGGGATGGCGGTCGCCCTCGTGCTCCCCGTGGTCGTGTTCGGCGTCCCCCAGCTGTTCGGGGGCACGTTCGTCAGCGGCGACAACATGATCCAGAACCTGCCCATGCGGGCCCTGGTGGGCTGGGACCTCGACCACGGCATCGCCCCGCTGTGGAACCCGTACCTGTTCAGCGGCACGCCCCTGCTCGGCGGGTTCAACGCCGGGGCCGCCTACCCCCTCACCTGGCTCACCGCCCTCCTCCCCCTGTTCACCGCCTGGACCCTCACCCTGGTCGTGACCTACGACACCGCCCTGGCCGGGATGTACCTCTTCCTCCGCCGCCAGGGCATGGCCACCACCGCCGCCACCTTCGGTGCGGTGACCTTCGCCTTCGCCGGCTACATGAGCGCCCAGATGGTGCACATCGACCTCATCGAGGGCGCGGCCTGGCTTCCCTGGATACTCGTCTCGGTGCACGCCCTCACCGGCGGCCTGGCCCCGGGCCCCACGATGTTGGAGGGTCGGGTGGGCCGACGGCAGAGGCGTCGGTGGGTGGTCATCCTCGCCCTCTCGATCGGACTGGCGCTGTTGGCCGGCAACGCCGAGGCCGTCATCGACAGCGTGGTCCTGCTCGCCGTCTACTCGATCGGTCGGCTGGTGACCGCCGGCCTGCTCCACCGGGACGCCCGCCGGGCCCTGGCCCGCTCCTTGGCCGCCCTGGCCTGTGGGGGTGTGGGGGGCATCGCCCTCGGGGCGGTCCAGTGGCTGCCGGGCCTGGACTTCCTGTCGCAGTCCCAGCGGGCGGTGAGCAGCTACTCGTTCTTCGCCAGCGGCTCCCTCAACCCCCGGCTCCTGGCGCTGCTGCCCTCGCCGTTCCTGCTGGGGACCAACCAGCCCGTCCCGGGTTTCTATGTCGGCAGTTACAACTTCCAGGAGGTCACCGGCTACACGGGGATCCTGGCCCTGATCGGGGCCTGCTCCCTGTTGCACCACCGCTGGCGCACCCGGCCCGAGGCCCGCCAGTGGTGGATCTGGTACGTGGTCCTGGCGGTCGGCCTGCTGTCGGCCCTCGGTGGCAACACCCCCTTCGGCCGGTTGATGTACCTCGTGCCGGGGATCAGCAGCGAGCGCCTGCTCAACCGGAACCTCCTCCTCGTCGACTTCGCCCTCGCCGTGCTCCTGGCCTGGTGGCTCGACGGCCTGCTCGCCTCACGGGCCGGTCGGCCCGTCGGCCCGACCACGGTGCGGAGCCGGTGGAGCCGGGGGGGTCGGTCCGAGGTGGTCGTGACCTGCATCCCCCTCGCCGTGACGGCCCTCCTCTGCGCCTTCTTGTGGGTGGACGGCCCGCTGCTCGGTCGGCTGCTCGAGGTCCAGTTCCCGTGGAGCACCTCCCAGCGGGTCCGTGTGGCCGTGCTGGTGACCGTCCAGCTCGGGGTGGCCGCCTGGGCCACCTGGGTGGTGCTCGTCGAGCGGCGGTTCAGCACCAGGACGCTCACGGCGCTTCTCTCCGCCGTCCTCACCGTCGACCTCGTGCTGTTCAACTGCTTCGTGGTGGCCCCACCGACGTCGGAGGCCTATGCCCAGGCCAAGGGACCGGCCTCCGCCGCCCTCCGGTCACTGGTGGGCGACGGGCGGTTCCTCGTCTTCGATCCCGACCGGCTCTACGGACCGCAGCTCCTCGAGATCGGGCAGACCGACCTCAACATCTACGGGAGGCTGCCGAGCGGCCAGGGCTATTCGGCGCTGACCGGTGGGCGCTACTACGCGGCCACCGGCGCCCACTACCAGGAGGACCTCGACCCCGAGTCGTTGGCCGGCACGGTGTGGGACGGCCTCAACGTGACCACCCTCCTCTCGGTGCCCGGCTACTTCGTCACCCCGGTGCCGGGGTCGACGCCCGGCACCACCCCGTCGATCCAGCTGCCGAGCGACCTCGGCGCCTACCGCTACTCGCCGGCGCCGCTGCGCCTGTCCGCCGGCTCGCTCCAGCGGTGGTACTTCGGTGGGCTCCTCACCGTCCGGTCGTGGGACGTCCCGGTGCTCGCCGGTGACGCCGCGGACCTCCGGGCCGGCCTCGTCACCCCCCACGGGGGGGTCAGCTGGCTGCCGGCGGCCGAGACCACCGTCGTCGGGACCGGCGGCGCACGGCGACTGCGGGTCGACCTGCCCGCAGCGGTCAGCGCCGGTGGTCTGGTCGTGGCGCCGGGCTCGTCCCCGGCGGTCGTCGGCACCCCCGAGGCCGACACCGTCGAGGGCGGCGAGGTGGCGCTGGACGGTCGCATGCAGTCCGGGGTCACCTCTCCGCACTGGGAGTTCACCGGGATGCTCGGACCCTTCGGTGTGTTCCACAACTCGAGGCCACGGGGGTGGGCCGCCGTGCAGGCCCCCGGCGGTGGTCCGGCACCGGCCGGCAGCTCGGTCCGTGCGGTCGCCCCCGACGAGGGAGGAGGCGCCACCATCTCCGTCCGCGCCGGCTCGGCGGCGGAGCTCGTCCGCAGCGCGGCGTGGGCCGACGGATGGCAGGCCAGCGTCCAACCGGTCTCCGGCGGCGGGGGCCGGCCGGCCGGGCCGGCGACCGAGGTGCCGGTGGAGCCCGATGGCGTGCTCCAAGCGGTCCGCATCCCGTCGGCCGGCGACTACCGGGTCACGTTCCGGTACCGACCGTGGTCGGTGACCGTCGGCGCCATCGTCTCGGGAGCCGCCGTCGCCGTCCTGGCCGTCGTGGGCCTGGCGGACCTGATCATGGCCCGGCGGCGCCGCCTCGGGCGGGACCGGGGCGTCGGGCGGGACGGGGACCGGGACGTCAGGCCGGACTGAGCAGGCCGATGGCCCCGGCCGCCCGCCGGTAGGTGGCCGAGGCGGTCAGCCTCGCCTTGTCGGCCCCCGTGGCCAGCAGCGAGGTGACCGATCCGGGCTCGGCGGCCAGGGCCGCCCGCCGCTCGCGCACCGGCCGGAGGAGCTCGACGAGCGCCTCGGCCAGGTCCGCCTTGAGGTCGCCGTAACGCTGGTAGGAGCCCGCCACCTCGGACGGCGAGCGCCCGGTGGCCACGGCCAGCAGCTCCAACAGGTTGGAGAGGCCCGGCTTCGCCTCGGGGTCGTAGCGAACCTCCCCGTCCGTGTCGGTGACCGCCTTTTTGACCTTGCGGACGATCTCCTCGGGCCCGTCGAGCAGCAGGATGGTGCCGAGCGGGGAGTTGATCGACTTGGACATCTTCTGTGACGGGTGCTGGAGGTCCATCACCCGGGCCGCCATGGGTGGGATCGAGGCCTCGGGGACCACCAAGGTGGGACCGTACCGGTGGTTGAAGCGGTTGGCCAGCTCCCGGGCCAGCTCGAGATGCTGGCGCTGGTCGTCGCCGACCGGCACCCGCTCGGCGTCGTAGAGCAGGATGTCCGCCGCCTGGAGCACGGGATAGGTGAACAGGCCCACCCGCACCGAGTCCTTGCCGGCGCTCTTCTCCTTGAACTGGGTCATGCGCCCGAGCTCGCCCATGGAGGCGGTGCACTCGAGGAGCCAGGCCAGCTGGACGTGCTCGGCCACGTGGCTCTGCACGAAGAGGGTGCACCGGTCGGGGTCGAGCCCGGCGGCCAGCAGGTCGAGCGCCGTCTCGTAGGTGCGCTCGCGCAGGTCGGCGGGATCGATGTCCAGGGTGAGGGCGTGGAGGTCGACGATGCAGTAGTAGGCGTCGTGGGCGTCCTGGTCGGCGACCCAGTTGCGCACGGCCCCCAGGTAGTTCCCCAGGTGGAGGTCGCCGCTGGGCTGCAGGCCGGAAAATACTCGGGACATGGGTCGTCATCGTAGGGCGCCGCCCACCCGTGGCGTGACCCCGAGGTGCACGAGAAGGCCGCCCCGAGCCGGTAGGGTCGATGGGCGTGACCGCCATCGTCTCGACGCCCGTCTTCGAGGGACCGGCCGACCTGCTGTTGCAGCTGGTCAACAGCCATCAGGTCGAGCTGTTCGACATCCCCCTGGCCTCGCTGGTCGACGCCTTCGTGGCCGAGGTGGCCACCTGGGAGAGCGTCGACATGCAGACGCTGTCCGAGTTCCTCGTCATCGCCGCCGTGCTCATCGAGCTCAAGTCCCGGCGGCTGCTGCCCGGGCCCGACCAGGTCGACCCGGACGAGGAGCTCGTCGGGTGGGAGGAGCGCGACCTGCTGCTGGCCCGGCTCCTCGAGTGCCAGGCCTATGCCGCCGCCGCCGACACCTTCGCCCTGCTCGCCGAGCGGGCGGCCCGTTCAGTGCCGCGCACGGCCGGGCTCGACCTCGATTTCGTGGTCAACGCACCCGATCTGCTCGAGGGGGTCACCCCGGGCGACCTGGCCGATGCCTACCGGCGGGCCACCGCCGAGCGGCCGGCGCCGGTCCTCGACCTCTACCACGTGACCGTCGACACGGTCACGGTGGCCGATGCCGTGTCCGAGCTGGCCGCCCGCCTGCCGGCCCTCGGGGGGAGGTCCACGTTCCGGGCGCTGACCGTCCACCTGACCACGCGCATGGAGATCATCGTGCGGTTCCTCGCCCTGCTCGAGCTGTGCAAGCAGGGCCGGGTCTCCCTCGACCAGGGCCATACCTTCGGCGACCTCGAGGTGGGCTGGGTGTCCGACGGGCCCGACCTGGTGTCGGTGGGTGCCGGGCCCTACGACGAGTACGACGAGTACGAGGGCTGACGGTGGGGCTCTCACCCGAGGCGAGGGCCATCGAGGCGGTCCTGATGGTGGCCGTGGAGCCGGTCCCGGTGGGCCTGCTGGCCGAGCTGTTGGAGCTGCCCGCCGACCAGGTCGAGCCGTTCTGCGACGAGCTGGCCGAGTCCTGCCGCCAGGGCAACCGGGGCTTCGACGTGGTGAGGATCGCCGGCGGGCTGCGCATCCAGACCCATCCCGACCTCGCCCCGTACGTCGAGCGGTTCGCCAACGTCGGCGTGTCGTCCCGCCTGTCGGCGGCGGCGCTCGAGACGCTGGCCATCGTGGCCTACAAGCAACCGGTGAGCCGGGCCCAGATCGCCGCGCTCCGCGGCGTCAACGTCGACGGGGTGGTGCGCCTGCTCGAGCACCGGGGCTACATCGCCGGCGTCGGGCGGGCCGACGGCCCCGGGCAGGCCGTGCTCTACGCCACGACCGACGCGTTCTTGGAACGGCTCGGACTCGACCGCCTCGACCAGCTACCGCCGGTCGAGGACCTGCTGCCCGGGCCCGAGGCCCTCGACGAGCTCGAGGACCAGATGCGCCCGGTCGGGGATGGCTGAGGCCACCGGCCCGTCCGATCCGACCGCTGCGCCCCTGCCCGGGGGGGACCGCCTCCAAAAGGTCCTGGCCCGCGTCGGGGTCGGCTCCCGACGGGTGTGCGAGGAGTTGATCGTCGACGGGCGGGTGACCGTCAACGGCGCGGTCCCGGTGCTCGGTCGGCGGGTCGACCCGGCGGTCGACCTGGTCGAGCTCGACGGCGTGCCCCTGCCCATCCGGCCCGACCTCGTCCACTACCTGTTGAACAAGCCGGCCGGGGTGGTCAGCACCGCCGAGGACACCCACGGCCGCCCGACCGTGGTCTCCCTCGTGCCCGACCGGCCCAGGGTGTACCCGGTGGGGCGGCTGGACATGGACTCCGAGGGCCTCCTCGTCCTCACCAACGACGGCGAGCTGACCCACCGCCTGACCCATCCCTCCTTCGGCGTCCCCAAGGAGTACCTGGTCCACGTGGAGGGCGAGCCCACCTCGGGCGAGGTGCGGCGCCTCCGCGAGGGCGTCGAGCTCGAGGACGGCCCCACCGCACCGGCGCGGGTCGCCGTGGTCGCCCCCGACCTCCTGCGCATCGTGATCCACGAGGGGAGGAACCGCCAGGTCCGTCGCATGTGCGACGCCGTCGGGCATCCGGTCCGGCGCCTGGTGCGGACCCGCATCGGCCCGCTGACCGACCCGTCGCTCGGGCCGGGGTCCTACCGCACGCTGACGTTCGACGAGGTGCGGAGCCTCTCCGCCGCTGCGGCTGCCATCGATGCCGCGGCCGCCGCGGCTGCCGTCGATGCCGTCGATGACGCCCGTGGGGGCGGACCGGGGGGGCCCGCCGGAGCCCGTGCGGACACCGCTGAGTAACATGCCTGGCTGATGCCACCCACCGTGCGAGCCGTCCGCGGCGCCACCACCGTCGACGAGGACACCCCCGAGGCCATCACCGAGCGGGTGGTCGCCCTGCTCCGCCAGATCCTCGACCGCAACGGCCTCGTGGAGGACGACATCATCTCGATCCTCTTCACGGCCACAGAGGACATCGTCTCCACCTTTCCGGCCACCGCCGCCCGGTCGATGGGACTGGGGGCCGTCCCGCTGATCTGTGCCCGCGAGCTCGCCATCGTCGGAGCGGTCGAGCGCTGCATCCGGGTCATGCTCCACGTCACCACCGAGCGCTCCCGCGACGATGTCCATCACGTCTACCTCGAGGGCGCCCAGGGACTCCGTGACGACCTTCCCGACTGATCCCGGGGGCTCCGACCGACCCGGGGCACGAGGCCGGATCGGCGGCCGATCGGTGGCCCCGCAACGGGCCATGATCTTCGGCACCGGCCTCATCGGAGGCTCCGTCGGGGCCGGGCTGCGCGCACGCGGCTGGCACGTGAGCGGCGTCGACGCGTCGCCCGGTGTGGCCGACCGGGCCGTCGAACTCGGCGCCATCGACGACAAGGGCGTGGACGTCGGGGCCGACCTCGTGGTGGTGGCGACACCGGTCCACGAGGCCGCCGCCGTCATCCTGTCGATCCTCCAGTCGGACCAGTGGAACCCCGAGGTGATCGTCACCGACGTGGGAAGCGTCAAGGGTCCGCTCGTCACCACCGTGGACCATCCTCGTTTCGTCGGGGGCCACCCCATGGCCGGCTCGGAGCAGGTGGGGATCGAAGGCGCCTCGGGTGACCTCTTCGTGGGCGCCACCTGGGTGCTGACCCCGACGGCGGTCACCGACCCGGACGCCTACGCCCAGGTGCGGAACGTCCTCGCCGACCTGGGCGCCAACGTCGTCGCCCTCGATCCGGACCAGCACGACTCGCTGGTCGCCGTGGTCTCCCACGTGCCCCACCTGACCGCCGCCACCCTCATGGACCTGGCGGCCGGGGTCGGCCAGGACCATGCCGCCCTGCTCCAGCTGGCCGCCGGTGGGTTCCGGGACATGACCCGGATCGCCGCCGGCCAGCCGTCCATCTGGCCGGACATCTGCGACGACAACGCCGACGCCATCGTCCGTACGCTCGACCTGCTGATCGAGGCCCTGGTCGACATGCGACGCCTGGTGGCCGAGCACGACCACGACTCGCTGCTCGAGGTCCTCGAACGGGCGTCCGCCGCCCGACGCGTCCTCAGCGAACAGGCACCCGTCCCCGAGGAGCTCGTCGAGGTGCGCATCCCCGTGCCCGACCGCAAGGGCGTCTTCGCCGAGATCGCCGTGCTGGTGACCGAGCTCGGCATCAACATCGTCGACCTGGAGATCGCCCACTCGGTCCAGGGCAACCGGGGCGTCTTCCTCGTGGTGGTGGACCAGCTGTCGGCACCCACCCTCCTGGCCACCCTGTCCGGGCGGGGCTACCGGGCGAGCAGCACCCCGGTGGGGGAGAGCCGGTGAGCGACGCCCATCCTGCGCCCCCGGGAGGTGGCGACACCGGCGCCGGGACGGGCACCGGCGCGCCGGCGCCCGGCGGGTCCGCCCGTTCGTTCAGCGGCGGGGCACCGCTAAACGGCCGCGTGGTCGTGCCCGGGGACAAGTCGATCTCGCACCGCGCCCTCCTGCTGGCGGCGCTGGCCGAGGGCGAGTCCACCATCACCGGGCTGTCCACCGGCGACGACGTGGCCCGCACCCGGCAGGCCATCGCCGCGCTCGGGGCCGGCGTCACCACGGGCGGGGGCACCATCACCGTCCAGGGGGGCCGGTCGAGGCTCCACGCGCCGGAGGGACCACTCGACCTCGGCAATTCCGGCACCGGCCTGCGCCTGCTGGCCGGCGTGGTCGCCACCCTGGCGGGCGCCACCGTCCTGACCGGCGACGACTCGTTGCGCGCCCGTCCCATGGACCGGGTGGCCGCACCGCTCCGCCTGATGGGTGCCACCGTCGGCGGCCAGGGTGAGCGGTGCCTCCCACCCCTCACCGTCAGCGGCGGGGACCTGCACGGCATCGAGTACACGCCCCCGATGGCCAGCGCCCAGGTGAAGTCGGCGATCCTGCTGGCCGGGCTGGCCGCCGGGGGCGAGACGGTGGTGCGCGAGCCGGTGGCGACCCGGTCCCACACCGAGGACCTGCTGGCTGCGGCCGGGGCGGAGATCGAGGTCGAATGGGACGGCGGTGCCAAAGTCATCCGGGTCCGCCGCAGCGACCTGGCGTGCGGGGCCTACGCGGTACCCGGCGACCCCTCCCAGGCCGCCTTCTGGACGGTGGCGGCGACGATCGTCCCCGGCAGCCTGGTCACGGTGGAGGGGATCATCCTCAGCCCCGAGCGGCTCGGGTTCGTCGGGGTGCTGCGCCGGATGGGAGCGTCCATCGAGGTCGACGAGCACGACGACGGGACCGGGTCGGTGACCGGCTACACCTGCGCCCTGCACGGGACCGACGTCGAGGCCTCGGAGATCCCCTCGCTCGACGAGGTGCCCGTCCTGGCCGTGGCGGCGGCCACGGCCTTGGGCACCACCCGGTTCCGGGACGTCGGGGAGCTGCGCGTGAAGGAGTCCGACCGTCTGGCCGGGACGGTCGACCTGGTCCGCGCCTTCGGTGGGCAGGCGACCGAGGAGGGGGACGAGCTGGTGGTGGAGGGGACCGGCAGCCCGCTCCGTCCGGCACGGATCGACGCCGGGGGCGACCATCGCATGGCCATGGCCGCCGCCGTCGCCGCCGCCGCCTGTCCGGCGGGGGGCGGGCCGACGGTCGTGGACGGGTGGGACGCGGTCGACACCAGCTATCCCGGGTTCGCCGAGGAGCTGGATCGGCTGCGTGCCCCGGGAACGGTGCCGGGGTGAGCGCGGCGGCGCGGTCCGAGGAGCGGGACCTCCCGGTGATCGCCATCGACGGCCCGGCCGGGTCGGGCAAGTCCACCGTCTCCCGGGCCCTGGCCACGCGCCTCGGCCTCGACCGCCTGGACACCGGGGCCATGTACCGGACGGTGGCCTGGGCGGCGCTGCAGCGCCGCCTCGAGCCGGGCGACCGCCCGTCGGTGGCCGAGCTGGCCCGGACGTTGGTGTTCTCCGTGGGGGAGCGGGTCGAGGCCGATGGCCAGGACATCACCGAGGACATCAGGGGACCCGAGGTCAGCGGGGCGGTGTCGGCGGTCGCCGCCAATCCGGGTGTCCGGGCCGTGTTGGTCGAGCGCCAGCGCCAATGGGTGGCCGAGCGGGGCGGGGGGGTGATCGAGGGACGCGACATCGGATCGGTGGTCTTCCCCGACGCCGATGTCAAGATCTACCTCACCGCGTCCGCCCACGAGCGGGCGAGACGCCGTCCGGAGGAAGGGGCCGACGCGCTGTCCCGCCGGGACCGGCTCGACGCCACCCGCGAGGTCTCGCCGTTGGGGGTGGCGGAGGGGGCCCGGGTCATCGACACCACCGAGCGAGCAGTGGAGGACATCGTGGACGAGGTGTTGACGTGGCTGTGAGCGACGCACCCGGGGGGAGGGCGACGGGGGCCGATCCCGGGGAGGACCGTGACGAGGGTCCCCTGGACCTCGACGTCTCGGTGGACGCCCGGTTCACGCCGATCTACCGGTTCCTGCGGGTGCTGGTCCACCTGCTCAACCGGGTCCTCTTCCGCACCTCGGTGGAGGGCGCCGACCAGGTGCCGACCACCGGTGCGGTGATCATCGCCCCGGTCCACCGGTCCTTCATCGACTTCTTCGTGGCGTCCGAGGTCACCCGGCGGAAGCTCCACTACATGGCCAAGGACAGCCTGTGGAGGAACCGCCAGCTGGCCCGCATCCTCCCCGCGGTCGGCGCCTTCCCCGTGCACCGGGAGTCGGCCGACCGCGAGTCGTTGCGCCGGGCCCAGCAGGTGCTCGAGGCCGGCGAGGTGCTCATCTTGTTCCCCGAGGGCGAGCGACGGACCGGTCCGGTGGTCCAGGACCTCCATGAGGGGGTGGCGTTCCTGGCGGCGCGGACGGGGGCCACGGTCGTCCCCGTCGGCATCGGTGGCTCGGCGTCGGTGATGCCCAAGGGCAAGCGGATCCCCCGGCCCCGCCACATCCACCTGGTGGTCGGCGCACCCATCCCCCCACCGGAGCGCAGCGACGCCGGCCGGATCCCCCGGAGCCGGCTGCACCGGCTCACCGAGGACCTGACCGAGTCCCTCCAGACGCTCTACGACCAGGCCGTGTCGGCCACCGGGCGGTACTGAGCTAGAACTGTCCGGGAGACACCAGAGTGCCCGGCGGCCGAGGTCGCCGGCCGAGTCCAGCGGAGGCGACCTGATGGGACTGATGGACAAGGTGAAGGCGCAGGCCACCGTGCTCGCCGACAAGGCACAGACCGGTGTCCAGCAGGGGCAGACGAAGCTGCAGGAGCTCCAGACCTCCAAGCAGGTCGACCACCTCCTCCGTGAGCTCGGCGCCTCTGTCTTCCTGAGCGAGCGTGGTCGCAGCCAGCCCGACAGCGAGGCCAAGGTGGCCGCCATCGTGAGCCAGCTCGATGCCCTCGAGGCTGCCGGCACCGCGGTGACCGTCACCACCGATCCGACCGCCGTCCCGGCGGGCGGGGCCGTGCCCCAGGCCGGTGGTCCGGCCCCCCGACCGGCCGAACCGGCACCACCGCCGCCCGGGGCCGTGCCACCCACCGATGCCGGCGCCACCGACGCCGCCGCCGGGGGCGGTGGCTTCATCCCCCAGGCGGGCACCGGCCTTCCCGACCAGTAGGGACCGCAGCCGTCGGCTGGGAGGCCTCGAGCAGGGAGGGCCGGTCCGCCCTCAGTAGGGCAGGTCCTCCGGCGAGCAGTTCCGGAAGTCGGGCTCGGGCTCGGTCACGAACCGGACGGCGCTGACCGTCGACCGCCCGTCGAGGATCGCCCGCGCCACGCGGTGCATCCCGTCCATGACCCGCCCGTCGGAGCCCAGGATGATGGGGTAGGACAGATCGGCCTCCTCGATGAGCCGGACGTGGTCGACGATCCGCCGGACGGTCGGCATCGGGCCGAACACGAACCAGAAGTCGGTGTCCACGTCGTGGATCTGCTCGAGCGGCACCTCCTCGACCGGCAGTCCGGCGCTCGCCTCGATCAGGCGGTCCACGTCCCAGGCGTCGAGTCCCTCGGCGGCCGGCCGGAAGTTGTACTGCTTACGCACCGTCGCCAGTCTCCCGCAACCGGGTGGTGTCGTGCGGCACCCCGGGGTCGGGACGCGGTCGACGGGAGCGTGGCGGGGTGGCCGAGCGGATGTCCGGAGGGCGGTGTGGGTCGGGGGGAGCGGTGTGGTTCGGGGGAGTGGTCAGGCGTGGTGCTTGAGCGCACACGAGATGCACTCGAGCTCGCCGCTCAGCCTCAGCAGGCCGTCCGCCGTGGTCGGCAACTCCTTGCCGCATCCGCAGCACCGGCCGCCCTGGCGCTCGTACTGGGCGGGGATGTGTCGCATCACCCGCTCGTAGAGGATGCCCACGACGGCACCGGCGCGATCGTCCCGGCGCTCGCTCTCCACAGACGTGCTCGCCGGACCTCGTGCCATGCATCCACCATCGGCCGGTCGACGGCCGACCTTGAGCGCCGAGGCCGGCCAGCCCGGCTCAGGATTCGGAGAACCCGCCCTCACCGGCCCCGGTGCGCGGGTGGCGGTGCACGACGACGCAGGCCAGGACGGCGGCCATCAGGACCACGGCGAGCGCCACGAACGGGAAGGCGCGGTAGGGGGCGGGCTGCCCGGGCTTGCACAGCTCGACGAACGGGACCACCAGGGTGAGGGAGCCGAGGACCGGGACGGCCACGTGGCGCAGGGTCGAGAAGCAGTCGCGGTGACGGCGCCACATGAACACCGGCAGGGACAGCGTCGTCAGGAAGTAGACGAACAGGATGACGATCGTCCCCATGGTCGAGCACTCGGCGTAGAGGCCGACCGGGTCCATCGACCCCGTGTTCCCGCTCACCAGATGGGAGAGCCACCACACGGCGATGATCCCGAGTCCCACGCCGGCCATGACCACGAGCGCGTTCACCGGGGTGTCCGACCCCCGGCGGACGTGACCGAGCCCCGCCGGCAGGAGTCCCGTCCTTCCTCCGTCGAAGAGCATGCGCGCCTGGGAGTTCGCCCCGGCGACCAGGGTGGCGAGCACCGACACGATCCCGGCCACCCAGGCCAGGGCGGCCGCCCCGCCGAGGTACTCGTCCGCCACGGTGAGGAACGGCACCGAGGAGCGGCCGATCGACGAGACGTCGTAGTCGAAGCCGGTGACCGTGGCGTAGGCGAAGAGCACGAACAGGCCGCACGCGACCCCCACCGAGAGGTACAGCGCCCGGGGCACCGTCCGCCGCGGGTTGCGGCATTCCTCGGCGAGGGCCGGGCCGTTCTCCCAGCCGATGAACATGTACAGGGCCAGCGGGAATCCGGCCGAGAGGCCGGCCAGTCCGTCGCGGAGGTGGGCCCACGAGAACGGCACGCCCGAGAGATGGGCGCGCTGGTCGACCAGGACGATGGCGCACACCACGACCATGATGGTCACCTGCACGAGCACGGCCCCACCCACGGCGGCCGTCGACAGCTTGACGCCCCGGATGGTCAGCCAGATCGCCGCCACGGTCAGGACGACCGACAGCGGCCCCCAGGGGGGTTGCCATCCCGAGTAGTGCGCCAGGGTGAGGGCCACCATCCCCCCCGACATGGTGAACACTCCGGCCAAGGCGACGGTGTAGCCGACGGCGACGAGCAGCGCCGTGGCCACCCCGGCCCTCGACCCGAGGCCCGTCTCCACGTAGGTGATGAAGCTTCCCGCCGACGGCTCGACCTTGGTGAACTCGGCCACCGTGAAGGCCAGGAGCACGACGGCCACGCCGGCGGCGACGATGGTGAGCGGTGCGGCGACGCCGGCGGTGACGGCGATCACACCGAAGGCGAAGTAGAAGTCGATCCCCGGGCCGATGTTGGCGATGGTCGAGGCCGTGACGTCGGCCGTGCCGAGCTGGCCCGACCGGAGGTGGCCGCCGTCCCCGCTCACCGCATCACCCGGCGCCGGGGCGCGGCCGTCGTCCACCGGACAGGGCCGGCGCGGGGTCGGCCGACGCGCCGCTCAGTGCTGCCGGCGCTGGCCCACGGCCACCCGGTACCAGGTGGTGGCGATGACCCGGGCGTACTGGAGCCCGAAGAAGAGGTTCCCGCCCTTCTTCGACGTTCCCGAGGCCCGGGGGTGCCACACGGTGGGTCGCTCGGTGATCCGCCAGTGACGGCTGGCCGCCGTGATCACCACCTCGGCCGTCTGGTATTGGTCCTGGGTGAGGCGGGGCGCCACGTCCTCGAGCAGCGGGACCGTGAACGCCCGGTAGCCGTTGGACGAGTCGGTCAGCCGTTGGGACAGGAGCGTGTTGAGGACCCAGGCGTAGAGGTTGACCCCGGCCCGGCGGAAGCGGTCGGTGGTCTGGTCGGTCCCCAGACGGCGTGAGGCGATGACGAAGTCGGCGGTGCCTTCGACCAGCGGCTCGATCATGGCCTCCAACTCGGCCGGGTCGTTCTGGCCGTCGGCGTCGAGTGTGACCACGTACCGGGCCCCACCGGCGATGGACAGTTCGTAGCCCAGCCGCAGTGCCGCCCCCTGGCCCAGGTTGACCGGCAGGACGCAGGTGAACACGCCGGCGTCCCGGGCCACCTGTGCCGTGTCGTCGGTCCCGCCGTCGACGACCACGAGGGTGGAGACCTCGAGGTCCCCGACCAGTGTGGGCATGGCCTTCAGCACCGCCCCGATGTTCTGCTCCTCCTCGTAGGCGGCGATCAGGGCCACCACCGGGCCGAACCTGACGTCGCCGTGCCGGGCATCGAAGTCCCGGCGGGCCTCGTCGAGCACGAACCGGAAGGCCTGCTCCCGTCGTCTGCTCTCGCGGTTGTCGGGGAGCGTCAGCCACCGATGACGCTGCGTCGCCACTACAGGATGTGGGGATTGGCGAAGATGGCGCGCACCTTGGGCTCGAAGTGGGCCAGGTCCTCGGTGGGGTAGTCGGGGTCGAAGCTGGTCTGGTCCCACTCGTCGGCGAATCGCTCGGCCAACCCGTACCAGGGCTCGTCCCGGTAGCGGTCCCGCATGTTCGGGTCCATCTCGAAGTGGTGGTAGTAGTGCCGTCCCTGGAAGTCCTGATGGGCGAGGATGGCCGAGGTGACCTCCGGGCGCACGTACGGTCGGAGGATCTCGGCGGCGATCCTCGGGTGGTTCGGCACCGAGACGGCCTTGCCGATGTCGTGGCACAACGATGCCACCACCATCTCATCGTCGGCCCCGGCCCGCTCGGCCCTGGTGGCCGTCTGCAGGCAGTGGGTCAGCTGGTCCACGGCGAAGCCGTCGACCACGTCGGACAGGGACTCGAGCATGGCGAGGACGCGGTCCGCCACCCTGCTCTGGTTCTTGACGGTTTCGGCCCCGATCAGTGCCCACTGGTCACCGGTCGAAACGTCCATGCTGGTGAACGAGGCTGTCATCCCCCCATTGTCGCGCCAAATGGCCGAGCCGGCTCGGCCGTCCTAGACGGCGAGCCGTTCCAACACGTCGGCAGCCGCAGTGGTCCGGTCATTGGCCAGCACCCGGGCCCCGGGGTCCCCCGAGGTCGGCCCCGCAGCGCCGACCTCGCCGGGTCTGGCGTCGGCGTCGCCGGGCCCGGAGGCCACCGCCGGTCCGGAGGAGGGAGCCCGGTTGAACAGGGCCAGCGCCCCTTCCAGCCCACGGAGGAGCTCACGCAGCTCAGGCGGGGGAGGGAAGTACTCCTCCTCGACGGTCACCGGCGCACGGTGGACGCCGTGCACCGGGGCCAGGCGGGCGACGACCGCATTGACCAGAGCCTCGGGGGCCGACGCCCCGGCGGTGACCCCCACCGTCCCCGACAGGTCGTCGGGGAGCTCGCTGGCATCGTTGACCCGGATCACCCGGGGGCAGCCGAAGGCGACCGCCACCTTCTCCAGGGCCACCGTGTTGGAGGAGTTCTCCGAGCCGATGACCACCACGGCGTCGGTCCGGCCGGCCAGTGCCTTCAGCGCGGCCTGCCGGTTGGTGGTGGCGAAGCACAGGTCGCTCCGGTTGGGCATCCACAGGTCGGGGAACCGCTGGCGGGCCCGATCGACGATCCCGGCCCACTCGTCGTGGGAGAGCGTCGTCTGAGCGAGGAGTGCCACCAGTGGGTCGCCCCCGCCGTCAGACAGATCGCCGAGATCGTCCACGTCCTCGGCCCGTTCGAGCAGCCGGACCGAGGAGGGGGCCACGGCCATGGTCCCGACGGCCTCCTCGTGGCCGTGATGGCCCACGTACAGGATCGTGTAGCCCTTGCGGGCCCGGACCTTCAGCTCGTGGTGGACCTTGGTCACGAGCGGGCACACCGCGTCGACCACGACACGCCCCTCGCCCCGGGACGAGGCGATCACGTCCGGGGCGGACCCGTGCGCCGACAGCATCAGCGGGGCACCGGCCGGCACCTCGTCCACGCTGTCGACGAAGATCACGCCCTGGGCCCGGAACTGGTCGACGACGTGCCGGTTGTGGACGATCTCGTGATAGCAGTAGACCGGCGGCTCGAAGACCCTGACCATCCAGGCCAGGGCCTTGATCGCCTTCTCCACCCCGGCGCAGAAGCCCCGGGGCTCGGCGAGCAGCACACGATCGACGTTCACCGGCCCAGGTTACCGGCCCTCCGAGCGGGCCCGGCTCGCCCCGGACACGGCTCAGGACGGTGATGGCGGTGCGGAGCCTCCGGTGGCCCGGGACGGAATCACCGGGGAGAGCTAGTACCCTGGTTCGATGTCGGCGCCCCGGGTGACGACGGCGCCCAAGGTCGTCGCCGTCACCGAATCGTCACCGGCACACCGGTCCGGACTGAGAGCCGGGGACGAGCTCCTCCTCCTCAACGGTCGGTCACCCCGTGACGTCATCGAGTACAGCCTGGTGGTGGACGAGCCCGACCTGGACCTCGTCGTCCGCCGCCGCGGACTGACCGATCCCCTCGGCATCCGGGTGGAGAAGGAGCCCGGTGAGCCCCTCGGCGTCGAGGTGTCCTCGGCGGTGTTCGACCGGGTCCGCACGTGCGACAACCACTGCGAGTTCTGCTTCATCCACCAGCTGCCCAAGGGGATGCGACGCAGTCTCTCGCTGAAGGACGACGACTACCGCCTGTCCTTCCTCTACGGCAACTTCACGACGCTCACCCGCTTCACGGAGATGGACCTCGAACGGGTCCTGACCGAGCGGCTGAGCCCCCTGTTCGTGTCGATCCACGCCACCGACCCCGACACGCGGTCCGACCTGCTGCGCAACCGGAGGGGGGCCACGAGTCTGCGATGGCTGGGCGCGCTGCTCGACGGTGGCATCGAGGTGCACGGCCAGGTGGTGGTGTGCCCGGGCAAGAACGACGGGCACGTCCTCGACGACACGCTGGCCGGGATCCTCGACCGCTATCCGACGCTGGCCACGGTGGCCTGCGTGCCCCTCGGGGTCAGCAGGTTCTCGAAGGAGGGCGCGATGCGGCCCCACACCCGGGAGGAGGCGGCCGCCGTGTGCGACACCGTCGACTCCTGGCAGCAGACCTTCCTGACCGCCATCGGCCGGCGGATGGTGTTCTGTGCGGACGAGTACTACCTGATGGCCGAACGGCCTTTCCCGGCCGCCGCCACCTATGAGGGCTTCCCCCAGCACGAGAACGGGCTGGGGATGGCCAGGGCCTTCGAGGCGGCGTTCGGCGGCGACGAGCAGGCCGCCCTCGGGGTGCGCCCCGGGTTCTTCGCCGCCGTCGACGGGGCGCCGGCCGCCGGCTACCGGGCACCCCGGTCGGAGCGGGTGACGACGACCCGGCCCCAGCACGCACCGGTGGCCATCCTGACCGGCGAGTACGGGGCGCGCGTCCTGGCGCCGCTGGTCGACTCCCTCGGACGCGACGACATCCGGCTGGTGCCGGTCACCAACACCTTCTTCGGGGGCAACATCGGGGTATCGGGCCTGCTGACCGGGACCGACCTCGTCGCCGTGCTGGGCGGCGAGCCCGAAGGTCACCGCTACCTCCTTCCCGACTCGTGCCTCTCCGAGGGCCGGTTCCTCGACGACCTCACGCTCGCCGACCTCCCCCGACCGGTGGAGGTCGTCCCCACCGACGGCCTCTCCCTCCGCCGCGCCCTCGAGGCACCCACCGGCCCCGTGGTCCCCACTCACGGCTGCGCCACGGGTGTCCGCACCCCCGAGCGGGTGCCGGTGTCGCTCGGGGCACCACGGTGAGCGGGACGGTGCCGGCCACCTCGCCGACCACCAGGGGGCGGCCACTGGTGGTCATCGCCGGACGGCCCAACGTCGGCAAATCGACCCTGGTCAACCGCATCGTCGGCCGCCGTGCCGCAGTCGTCGAGGAGCGGCCCGGTGTGACCCGCGATCGCAAGGAGCTCGACGCCGAATGGTGCGGGCACCCCTTCACCGTGGTCGACACCGGCGGCTGGCTGTCGAGCGACGACCCCCTCGACGCCCAGGTGAGCGCCCAGGCCGAACGGGCCATCGCCGAAGCGGACGTCGTCCTCCTCGTGGTGGACGTCACGGTCGGACTGCTCGACGAGGACCTCGCCGTCGCCCGGGTGCTCAAGCGCTCCGGGCGGCCGGTACGGGTGGTGGTCAACAAGGTCGACTCCTCCCAACGGGAGGCCGACGCCTGGGACGCCATGGCCCTGGGACTGGGGGAGCCGTGGCCGGTCAGCGCCCTGCACGGGCGGGGGACCGGCGATCTGCTCGACGACGTGGTCCGGCTCCTCCCCGATGCCGGTGACGTCGGCGACCGGGGGCCCGACGGCGAAGGGGACATCGACCCCGACGCCGGCGATTCCCCCGCCGAGGATGCCGGGGCCGGCATCCCCCGGGTGGCGCTGGTCGGCCGGCCCAATGTGGGGAAGTCGACGTTGTTCAACCGGCTCGTCGGCGACGAGCGCTCGGTCACCCATGATGCCCCGGGCACCACCAGGGACGCCGTCGACACCGTGGTCGAGACGCCCGACGGCACGGTCTGCTTCATCGACACGGCCGGAATGCGACGCAAGTCGCGCACCGAGCGCGGCACCGAGTACTTCTCGGTGCTCCGGGCTCTCGATGCCCTCGACCGGGCGGACATCGCCCTGCTGGTCATCGACGCCACCGCCGGCGTCACCCATCAGGACCAGCGCCTGGCCGAACGGATCGGGGCATCCGGGTGCCCGACGGTGGTGGTCCTGAACAAGTGGGAGCTCATCGCCACCGAGGACCGCAGCGGGATCCTGATCGACATCGGCGACCGGCTGGCGTTCCTCGGTGACGCACCGGTGCTCCGGATCAGCGCCCTGTCCGGGCTCGGGGTCCACCAGATCCTCCCGGCGGTGGCCGCCGCCGAAGAGGCGTACCACTCGCGGATCCCCACCGGCGAGCTCAACCGGGCCCTCAAGTCGATCCAGATGGCCCATCCGCCGGTGGGAGCGAAGATCCAGTACGCCGTGCAGGGGGCGAACGACCCTCCCACCTTCACCCTGTTCACCAACGGTCGGCTGCAGCCCACCTACCTGCGATACGTGGAGCGCGGCCTGCGCGAACGGTTCGATCTCGGACCGACGCCCATCAAGCTGAGGGTCCGGGCCAAGGGCGCCAACGGGGGTGGGGGGCGGCGGCGGTGAGCTCCCGGGGACCGATCGGATGCCGACCGGGCCGGCGGCCGCCGCCACTGAACACCCGGGACGTGGGCCGCCGGGAGCAGGTGCGTCGTGCCGTGGTGTGAGCAGTGCGACCGGCACCTCGACGCCGACGAGCTGACCGCGGAGGGCGACTGCCCCACCTGTGGGACCGAGCCCCTCGCCCATCGTAAGTCGCCCTGGTACTTCAAGTTCATGCTGGTGGCCAGTGTCATCTATCTCGGGTACCGGGCGTTCCAGGGAATCACCTGGGTGGTCCACCATGTGTGATTCCCACCACTGATCCGGGACCGTTGGCGCCGGCATCGAAGGAGTCACCTTCCTGCGCCCGATCGCTGGTCCGCCCTGTCTGGTCGGCCCTGCCGCCCTGTCTGTTCCGCCCTGCCTTGTCCGCCCTGTCCGTTGCGCGCTGGGCTCGTGGTCACGGAAAGTAGTGATGCTGTCACTGTCCGGGGGAAGTCCCAGCTGTCCAACGTGACCGGCCCGAATCGACGGACCAGGTGTGCTAGCAACAGGGGGTGCCTTGTGTGTCATCAGGGTGAAATTCGAGCCATTGGGGGACTGCCGTGCGCAAACGATCCATGCCTACCGTCGTCGGGACCGCGTTCGCGGCCGCCTGCATCGCCGCCATCGGCCTCGTGGCCACTCCGGCCGTGAGCTCGGCGAATCCGGTCCACGCCGCCAGGAGCAAGCCGACGGTCTACTACCTGTCGCTCGGTGACTCCTACTCCCAGGGCTACCAGACCCCGACGGTCGACCAGAGCCCCGGCTACACCGACAAGGTGGCGAAGAAGGAACACATGACGCTCGAGAACTTCGGCTGCGGCGGTGCCACGACCACGTCGCTCCTCGACACGGTCGGCTGCCCCGGCTCGCAGGAGGCGACGTACGGAGTGGCCTACCCCGACACCACCCAGGAGGCGGCCGCACTCGCCTTCATCGCCGCCCATCCGGGCCAGATCGGACTCATCACCGTCTCGATCGGGGGCAACGACGTGACGGCCTGCGCCGACAATGCCGACCCGATCCCGTGCGTGGTGGCCGCCTCCGGGACAATCACGACGAACGTCGACCAGTTGGTGTCCGACCTCAACTCCGCACTGTCGGCCAACAGCGACACCTCGGCGAAGCTGGTCGGCCTCACCTACCCCGATGTGATCCTGGGTGACGACGTCTTCCCGGCTGGAGGCACCAACCCGGTGCTGGCGGCGGAGTCGGTCACCGCTTTCGACGACATCATCAACCCCAACCTGGATGCCGCGTACACGTCGGTCCCCTACGGCTCGTTCGTCAACGAGACGTCGGCCCCCTACGTGAAGGGCCCGATCGCCGCGACCGCCGGGGACGACACGGGAACGTGGAACGACGGCACCGGCGCCTATACCGGCCCGACCATCAAGTTCAAGCCGTTCGGCAACACCGTTCCCGAGTCCGTGGCCGAGGTGTGCAAGATCACGAACTACTGCACCATCCAAGGTGACATCCACCCGAACCCCAAGGGCTACACCTGGATCACCGGCCTGATCCTCACCGACCTCGGCCTCTGAGCAGTCCCGGTGGACGGTGGCCCACGGGCCGCCTGCCGTCACCACCGGCGTAGCACGACCCCCGGCCAGCGCCGGGGGTCGTGCGCGTGGTGACCTCAGCGCCGTTGGGCACACCGCTGGGAGCTGACCCCGACCGTCGGGTGTCTCCTTGCCGGGCCGATCGGTCCCACGCAGACACGAGTTGACGGCTCCCGCGACAAATCAGTTGCGTCCGCCTGCGACCCGTGTCCATACTGATCTCACTCGAAGTCCGACGGCAGGGTACGGGACCCGCCCGAGGTGGCGATGCCGCCGGGTCCGGACGCAGAAGGGAGCGGATCCATGAGGTGGAATCGTCTTGTACGGATGGCCGGCGCCATAGCAGTGGGGGCCGCCGGCTTGACCGCCAGCAGCCTCGGAGCGACTGCCCTCCTCGGTGGGGGCCCGGTCGCCGGGGCCGCCACCTGCGTCGCCGCCGGCAGCACCGGGCTCACCGCGCTCGTGGTCGCCACGCCCGGCGAGACGATCACCGGGCCGGTCACCGCCACCGGCTGCGACCTTGGCGTCTACGTCGGCACAGGGGTCACCGGGGTCACGATCAACGGGGCCACGGTCAGCGGGGCCAACGACACCGGCATCTTCGCCGAGCAGACCTCGGGCCTCACCGTGTCGGGCTCGACGGTGGACGGCAACGGCGTGGCGCCCAACACCGCCATCGGCTCCTACGGCGGGATCGTCCTGGCCGGCGTCGACAACTCGTCCGTGACCAACAGCTCGGTGACCGACAACGGGGGCGGCGGGGTGTTCGTCAACGACAACGGCCCGATCGACCCGGGGGCCCCGAACGCCGGTCCGTCCAGCCCGGTCCCCTCGACTGGTGACTCGGTCACGGGCAACACCATCAACGGCAACTACGGCTCCTGCGCCATCGTCTTCTCGACCCACAACAGCGGGGGGAGCATCAGCAACGGCATCATCAGCGGGAACGTCATCAGCGGTCACCCGGGAGTCTTCCGGTCGACCGGGCCGGACGTCGGTGGCATCGTGGTCGCCACCGCCTCGGCCGGGGCCACGGTCAGCAACATCTCGGTCACCACCAACAGCGTGACCGGATCGTTCGAGGGCGGGATCATCGTGCACTCGCACGCCCCGAACGACGTGGTCACCGGCGTCAGCATCCAGAACAACACCGTGTACAACGGCAACAACTGGGGTGCGACCAACGGCCCGCCGACCACCGTCGGCATCATCGTCGGCGTGGACGTGCTGCCCGTGCCGCCGGCCAACGCGCCGGCCATCCGCAACACCACCGTGGCCAGCAACACCATCTACGGCCAGCACTACGGAATCTGGATCAGCGGCGTGAGCGGCGTCACCACCACCCCCGCCAACAACATCACCGTGCTCACCGGCGGCACGGCCATCTACAACACCCCGGTGCCGGGCACCGGTTACTGGCAGGTGGCCTCCGATGGCGGGGTCTTCACCTACGGGAGCGCCGGGTTCTACGGCTCGGCCGGCGGCATCAAGCTCAACCAACCCGTCGTCGGCATCACCCCCACCCAGGACCAGGGCGGGTACTGGCTGGTGGCCTCGGACGGCGGGGTCTTCACCTACGGTGACGCCACGTTCTACGGCTCGGCCGGCAACATCAAGCTCAACAAGCCGGTCGTGGGCATCGCCTCGACCCCCTACGTGCCGGGGGCCGGTGGTGCGCCGGCCTCGCCGGCCGGCAAGGGCTACTGGCTGGTGGCGGCGGACGGCGGGGTCTTCAACTACGGGGACGCCGGCTTCTACGGCTCGGCCGGCAACATCAAGCTCAACCAGCCCATCGTGGGCATCGCACCCACCCCTGACGGCAAGGGCTACTGGCTGGTGGCGGCCGACGGTGGAGTCTTCAACTACGGCGACGCCGGCTTCTACGGCTCGGCCGGCAACCTGAAGCTGGTCAAGCCGGTGGTCGGCATCGCCGCCACCCCTGACGGCAAGGGCTACTGGCTGGTGGCGGCCGACGGCGGGGTCTTCAACTACGGCGACGCCAAGTTCTACGGCTCAGCCGGCAACCTGAAGCTGGTCAAGCCGGTCGTCGGCATCGCCGCCACCCCTGACGGCAAGGGCTACTGGCTCTCGGCCGCCGACGGCGGGGTCTTCAGCTACGGCGACGCCAAGTTCTACGGCTCTTCGGGCAACCTGAAGCTGGTCAAGCCGGTGGTGGGCATGTCGGCCGTGGGAACGACCACCTCGGGCTGACCGACCTGGGCGCCCGACCTCCCCGGATCTGACCGGTGGGGTCGGGCGTCGACGCTCACGGGGCCGGCGATCGGGTGCCGGTCTCCGTCCGCTCACTCGCCGGGGCCTCGGGCCAACGGTGCCTCAGTGGGCTGCTCGGCGCGGAAGTGCGGCCCGGAATCCCCACCGGAGAAGGCCACACAAGGCGGAAAGGCTCGGCACAGTGGCCCAGGGAGACCACGGTGGGCGGGGGAGGGACCAACCGTCAATGAGCTCGCCCCAGGTTGGGTAGGCTCTCGGCTGGTTGCTTGAGAACCCTTGTGAGCGAGGTGTTGGCAAACGACCATTTCGGGTCGGAGCCCTCTCGGCAGATGGGGCGCTGACCAGGAGCGGACTGTGGCGCAGCTTGGTGAGAGCGCTTGACTGGGGGGCGGAACCAGCCCAATAGCTTCCGATGGACTGCGACGGATTCGCGAGCCATGGGTCCTTCGGGTCTCCCTACCCGTCCCGTCTCCACGGCCCGCCAGCCGTCCCGAACCTTTGCCGATCGCTCAACGGATCCACCCGACCGATGTCAGGTCGACCCGGTGGCCGTCGCACGCCTCGACCGACCGGACCATCGGCCCGGCACCTCCGTCCGCCCGGCCTACTCACAGACACGAGTCAATGCTTTGCCCGATGATGCACGGAAATGAGGATTCAGGTTCGGTACTCAAGCGCTAGCTATTGCCTCTCCACGACTTCTCTGGCCCGAAGGTGATCCTGTAGTTGGGATTGCTATTACCACTTTTGGAGACACGAGTGACGATGGCAGCAATCACGAGCGCCCCTCCGAGGAAAATAATGGGGAAATAATCCTGAATCATGATGGGCTCCTTTCGTTCGCCTCCGGGGCCACCCGGCAAGTCCTGGTCATGACCTGTTCTGATGCCTCCGGTTCCCTCCTGATTTTAATGGATTCGGTCTCTTAATCCAGAGGTTCCCGCCATTTCATGAGGTTGGTGGCAGTGCTGGACGTGGCCCGTTCCGTCCTCGGCCATGACCATCCAGAAGCACCGCTCTGAGAGTAGATGGAGTGCGTTGACGTATTGCTCCACAGGACCACGGCGGGGCAGAGGAGTGACGGCGACGAACCCTGAGTACCTTGTGCCCGTCGAACGTGGGACCGCCGCTCGCACTCCCGCTCGGCATACCCGAGCGTCCACGCCCCGTTCGGCTCAGGGTCCCGGCTTGAGTAGGCTCTCGCCTGGTCACTTGAAACCGCTTGTTGGTAAAGCGTTGGCAAACGACCATTTCGGGTCAGAGCCCTATCGCCACAATGGGGCGCTGACCAGGAGCGGGCTGTGGCGCAGCTTGGTTAGCGCGCTTGACTGGGGGTCAAGAGGTCCCGGGTTCAAATCCCGGCAGCCCGACCAACAGAGAAGAGGCGCGCCTGGATCACGACAGCGGAAATCGCGACGATCAGGCCGTCACCGTGGCGATCCTCGTCGCCAAACTGATCGGCGACGCTCGTCTACCGGACGGCAGGGAATGGCTCGAATTGTTCCGATGCAAAGTCCGAATCCACCGTGCAATGCGTCGAACGGCAAGGCTCGGCGGGTCCCGGGTGGTCGAATTGCCCCTCCGCCACGGGCGCGGTTCCTAAGACCGTACGAGACGCCCAGAGGGTCACACCGTCGCTGATCTTCCGGTGGATTGACGAACTCAAAATTCCGGAATGACGATCGTCGCCGTTGTACTGGGGCCGGCCCCCATGCGATTGATTGCCTCAACTCGAATCACATATCGGGTGTCATTGAACAGTCCGCCAGTCCGTCGCGGTGGGTTGAAGGTGCAACTGGTTTGCGCCGCACTGACCCAGCAACCGCCCCTGATGGCCCCGGTGTAGCTGTCGGCTACTGCGTCAGAGAGAATTGGGGACCTACCGTCCGACACTGGTGCGGACCAGTTGACCGAAATCGGCGCGCTCGGTCCCCCTGCCAAAACCGAAACATCTGTCGGAGCACTCGGACGGTGATATTTCCACACCGCCCCAGCAGAACCAGGCACTAAGAGAGCTCCGGCTAGGCACGCAATTACAGCAAGGGGAAAGGCCAACTCGCGATACTTCATCATCGTCCCCCAAGCAGAACTACCCCTCGATTGTGGGCTGACCCGCGCCCTTTCGCCGGTCAATGATCGGCCACAGAACGCAGCCGCTTGACCACGCAGAATGAGCGGCCTTCAGCTTGCCCCTAGTCCCCTCACTTCGGCCACGGGCACTGATTGCGAAAGGTTGGGTGTGGGTTCATCCCGGCGCGTGTGAGCATCCTGATCTGACCGCTCGTGTGTCATACGATCGGCAGGTGGTCGTCCTTGTCGACAACGTGAAGCTGGCACCTGACGGCCGACTTCGGGTGCCTCGTATGGTGACAGCTGCAATCCTGGTGATGGCTGCATTTGGGCTCGGCTACCTCGGGTGGGTTCTCCCCAGCCCGGGCGGATCGTTGGCGTTGCCCACCCTGATCGTCTTCGGGATCGGTTTCGTCGTCGGGATCGTCTGCTGGATCGTGACCGGCAGCAGGGCCACGGCGGTGATTGTGGCGGCCGTCACGCTTGCCGCATCGCTGTGGACATTCGACTTCTCGCTTCCTGCATCCGTGTCCTGGGATCCGAGCGCTACCTCACAGGCCCAATCGGCACTCGCACGCCTCGCGGCCTCGCCGCGAGGCCAGTACGGGGTCCCCCTCCACCCGTGCACCACGAAGTTGGCCGGGAGTGTTGGGCCGATCAACGCTCCCTACCGTGAGTGCGCGGTCTCCACACCTGAAGGCCAATCCGTTCTCTTCACCGTCGCCGGGAAGACTGTTCGCGGACTCGGTTACACCGACAGAGCTGCAACCAGCTTCCCCGACGAGTGCACGCGGCACCTCGCAGGCGAATGGTGGATGTTCACGAGCACAACCGGCGGCTGCCCGATCGGCTATCAGTTCCAAGGCGCAGCCTGACGAGCAGGGTACCGGGTTGGCGCGGTGTCCGATTGGCACACGTATCTGGCCACCACGGTCGAGTTGCAGAGTCCGATTCAGCCAAGGGTGCGCCGACTGCCCCCGGGGGTCTACACCCTGGCCCCCTCAGGGGGCACGGGGTCCCGGCAGTCGTCAACCTCAGAGGCCGATGGGGGAGTAGGGGCTGGCCCGGGGATTCTGGCCTCGTCGGAGCGTCTCGTCAGCTCGTCTCGATTTTGGACGTTCCGCTCACGGTCGACCCGGTCGAACGGCCGACCCACCACGCGAAGTTCCAGATCCCTGGGGGTCCGGAGGGTTCCAGGTTCATCACCGAGGTCCGACCACGACCGTGCGGTTCAGAGCATCAGATAGCTCGACCCGGGAATGTTCCGGCGTTTCCTGGGTTTGCTCTGGGTGGGCACATCGGATCGGAGCGATGTGGCCGTCTGCTCGGTCGGACGTCGAAGCCGATCGGACGCTCCTGACAGGCGCCGGGTGCCGTCACCGGCGCCTGAGGAAGATCCCGGCAGCGTCGAACGCCCGATGCAGTCGAACAGCACCGAAGCGAGAAGGTGGCAATGGAAAAGAAGTGGTGGACCCTGGTCGTGGTGTGTGCGGCCACCTTCATGCTGCTCCTCGACGTGACGATCGTGATCGTTGCCCTGCCGACCATCCAGTCGGGGCTGCACGCCAGTTTCAGCGAGGTGCAGTGGGTCGTCGACGCCTACGCCCTCACTCTGGCGTCGGTGCTCCTGACCGCCGGATCCCTGGCCGATCGTTACGGGCGGCGATTGCTGTTCACCATCGGCCTCATCGTCTTCACCCTCGGCTCACTGCTGTGCGGGTTGGCCCAGTCGCCGATCATGTTGATCCTGTCACGGAGTGCCCAGGGCATCGGCGGGGCGATCCTCTTCTCCACGTCGCTGGCTCTGCTGGCCCAGAGCTTCCGTGGCCACGAGCGGGGAGTGGCGTTCGGGGTCTGGGGTGCGGTCACCGGAGTGTCCGTGGGACTCGGACCGGTGCTGGGCGGCCTGATCACCACCGGCATCGGCTGGCGCGCCATCTTCTTGGTCAACCTGCCCATCGGCGTGGCCGCTCTGGCCGTCACCAGGCTGAAGGTGGACGAGTCCAAGACACCCAATGCGGCGCGGCCCGACTGGGCCGGGTTCGCCACCCTGACCGCCGGACTGGTCAGCCTGGTGTACGGCCTGATCCGCGCCGGTGAGATCGCCTGGAGTGACCGCGGCGTCGTCATCTGCCTCGTCCTCGCCGCCGTGCTGCTGGCGGCCTTCGTGGCCGTGGAACGCCGGGCCGAGCACCCTTTGTTCGACCTCACCTTGTTCCGCATCCCCACGTTCAGCGGCGGACTGGCCGCCGCCTTCGCCATGAACGGTTCGCTCTACGCGATGCTCTTGTACCTGGTCCTCTACCTGCAGGACGATCTCGGCTACTCCGCCCTGGGCACGGGCCTCCGACTCCTCATCATGAGCGGGGTGACCCTGGTCACGGCGACGATCGCCGGCCGGCTCAGCACCCACATGCCCGTTCGTTGGCTCATCGGGCCAGGCCTCCTCCTGGTCGGAGTGGGGCTGCTGCTCATGACCGGGCTCGACGGATTCAGCTCCTGGACCCACCTGATCCCCGGATTCGCAGTGGCCGGTGCCGGCGCCGGCATGGTCAACCCGCCGCTGGCCTCGACGGCCGTCGGTGTCGTCACTCCTCAGCGCTCGGGGATGGCCTCGGGAGTCAACACCACCTTCCGCCAGATCGGCATCGCCACCGGTATCGCCGTCTACGGCACCATCTTCGCGTCCTCCCTGCGGAACAAGATGGGTCAGGCTCTCGGGGCCGACCCGTCCCTCCACCACCTCCTGCCATCGGTCATCACCGACATCCAGCAGGGCGACGCCGGCCGAGCCATCCAAACCGTCCCCGAACCACTCCGCGGGCCGCTGGTCGCCGCCATCCACTCGAGCTTCGCCGGCACCCTCGACCTCCTGCTCGTCGTCAGTGGGGCCCTGGCCCTGGCCGGAGCGATCTGCTCGGTCTCCCTCATACGGTCCCGGGACTTCGTCGCCCACGACCCCCAGCCGGCCCCGGCCCCGGCACCGGCCGAGCCGGTGGGGCTGTCCCGGCGACCGTCAACGGTCACCTGAATCGCAGACAGACCTGAATCCGGCCTGCCCGAGGTACGGTGACCGGCCCGGACATCGGTCGGCAAGGTCCTCCGATCCCAGCGCACACTTTGGCGCCCACGAGGACAGGACAGTCCATCCCTCGACCGGAGATCAACGACCCGCCGTGACCTCGGCTATCCGCCAGGCGACGTAGGCCTTGGCCTCCGCGGCGGCCGCGTCATCGGTGGGCACGCATCGACGAAGATACGGGTCGTACTCGGCTCCGATGATCCCCGCATGATCGGTCGGCAGCTCCTCGAGTACCACCGGCCAACCCAGCGCCTTCAGCCGTGCCGCAGCCGATCGGGACCCCTCGACCGGCACGATGCCGTCCTCCGAGCCGTGGAGCAGGTGAGTCGGGATCGGGGAGGCGGTCGGCCCCGCGCCCGACTGTCCGAGCCGGCCGAAAGGGGAGTCGCCGTAGCCGCCGGCGATGCCGATCACGGCTCGCGGACGCCAGCCGTCCACCAGTTCGGGACGGAGCGCGATGGCGGCGGCGGCATTCGCCCCCGCCGACCATCCAGCGATCACGACCCCGCTCCCGTCGGCACCGAACCGGGCGCTGTCCTCCACGCAGAAGCGGATCGATGCGCGAAGTTGATCCGGGGCTGCCGGTCTGTCCGATTGCCAATCCGGCACGACGACGATGGGGCCCAGTCGGGTGATGGCGTCGGCCAGTGGATCGAGCACGGTACGTTCATCGGGTCCGCTTCCGTGCCAGAGGAGCACGACGGGAGCGGTCTCGTGCTCCCGTGACCGATAGACGTCGAGTACCTTCCCTTCGCCGTAGGCAATCGACCGTTCTGCGTAGGTCCGCCCCTCGGTCATGAGCCTCAGACTATTGGGGGAAGCCGACCGGGGGATGCCGGCAGAATCACTCGCCGCAGACACGATGCGGTCGGACTCCGGGGACGGATCATTCCGGCAGTCGACAACGGGCCAGCGCCCTCGTCGCCATGTGTCTCGGCCGGTGATCGATCCGGATCGGCCAGGATGCCGGACGACGCGGCGTGGCCGATCACACCGACCCGGACCCCGGGGCGGCCGGCACGGTCCACCCGGGCCGTCTACGCCTGTCGCGGTTCGCTGTACCGCTCGTCATTGCTGGCAGGGAAGATACGGGCGACTTCACCGGCTGCCGCCTTGACCGCGTCCTCGCGGCACATGCCCGAGACCTCGACCGTCAGCCGTATCGACCGTTCGTCACCACCGAACCTGATGACCCGGTTGGCCGATCGCTGCACCGCATCCAGGAACCGGCGAGATCGCTGATCCAGGGGGCGGGGGATGGTGACATCGACTTCGTACCGCATACAGGGACCGTAGCGAACGTATGTTCGTAAAGCAAGGGGAAAGCGTCCCTCGGCCAGGGAGCCGCATTTGTCTGTCACCTGGGTGACAGACAAATGGCGACGGAGACCTCATGCTGCAAGAAAGGAGCCTGGACGAGGGCGAGGGGGACCAGCGGGGGAGACCGGGCTCGACGGGGTTGGCGGGAACCATGGCGGTGCTCACACGTCGGAATGCGACCTGGCGTGTGGGCACCGCCCACTTCGCTCCGGCGGCACGCCGTCCTCGACTCGGTGACGGTGCGTCGTTCCCCGGTGCGTTCTCTGGGCGGCGCAGGAGCAGATAGACCATCACTGCAGCAACTGGTAGGAAGGACCGGTCCGTCTACGCCGTCACCCGACGTGAGGAGATCCGCTCTGCCCCGTTCGCATCGACAACTGAGCCGTGCAGCCCCGGACGGTTCGAGTCAGTGGGGTCGCGTCGGGCTCGGGTGGAAAAGGGCGCGCATCGTGGTGATCGCCGCGGTGACCATCCTCCCCCTCCTCGTCCCGGTCCGTTCGGCCTCCGCATCGCCCCGAGCCCGGCAGACTCCACGAGCGGGTACGTCGTTCGTGCGGGTCGATCAGGCGGGCTACCCCGATGGATCGACGAAGGTGGCCTTCCTGATGTCGACGGCGAGCCAGTCCGGATCCGCCGTCGTGACCGACTCGGGCGGCGTGCGCGTCGACACGATCCCCATCGGGCCGTCACTCGGCGCCTGGAACGGGAGGTTCAGCCACGTGTACCGCCTGGACTTCACCGACGTCACGGAGGCCGGCAGGTACACGATCTCAGCAGGTGGCAGCACCTCACCGACTTTCCCGATCGCCGCCGCATCCATCGTCTACGCGCCGGACCTCGACAACTCGCTCTACTTCTACGAGAACGAGCGGGACGGTCCCCAGTACGTCCCGACGGCCCTGCGCTCCGCTCCCGGTCATCTGAACGACGAGCATGCCACCGTGTACGAGACCCCACCGGTCGACACCGACGGCAACTTCAGGGGTGACCTCACCTCGCTCAGCAAGACGATCGACGCCGCCGGCGGGTGGTGGGACGCTGGCGACTACCTCAAGTTCGTCGAGACGACGAGTTACGTCGTCGCCCTCATGCTCGCCGGGGTGAAGACGTTTCCGGAGCAGATGGGGCCGGGAGCGGCCGACTCCGATTTCACCAATGAGGCGGAATTCGGTCTCGACTGGCTGATGGAGATGTGGAATCAGCAGACCAAGACCCTGTACTACCAAGTCGGCATCGGCGCCGGCAACACCACCGGGACGATCCTCTCGGACCATGACATCTGGCGCTTGCCACAGGACGACGACACCTATGGCGGGACGAATCCGGCCTACCGGTACATCCGCGACCGTCCGGTGTTCGAGGCGGCCCCGGCCGGCTCCACGATCAGCCCCAATCTGGCCGGTCGGCTGGCCGCCGATTTCGGCCTGTGCTACCAGGTGTTCCGCACGTCGGACCCATCGCTGGCCGACTCGTGCCTGGTCGACGGCGAGACCGTCTTCGGCCTCGCCAAGACATCCCATGTGAGCCGGCTGCTGACCACCATCCCCTATGGCTTCTACCCGGAGACGAACTGGCAGGACGACATGGAGCTGGGCGCCACCGAGCTCTACGACGCCCTCGCCGAGGGGGGCGGCTCGGTCCCGGGGCTCCCCCAGACCGACGCCCGGTTCTACCTGGTCCAGGCAGCCCGTTGGGCGAGGGCCTACCTGGCGATCGGGCCGAGGAGGTACGACACCCTCAACCTCTACGACACCGCGGGGCTGGCGCACTTCGAACTCGCCGAGGCCATCAGCCGGGCCGGCGATCCTTCCGGACTGGCCGTGACCGGGGCTCAGCTGGTGGCGAACCTGAACACGCTGATCCACATCGGTGTGAGCCAGGCGGCCGAGACGCCGTTCGACTACGGAGCCGCCTGGAACGGCGCCGACTCCGTCTCGCGCGGCGACGGTCTGTCGGTGATGGCGAGCGAGTACGACCAACTGACCCGTTCGACGACGTACGCGTCACAGGCGCAGGGGTGGCTCGACGGAGCGCTCGGCGCCAATCCCTGGGGCGTGGCGTTCATCGTGGGCGACGGCTCCACCTCTCCCGAGTGCCTTTCGCACCAGGTGGCCAACATCTCGGGCAGCCTCGACGGCGAGCCCCCTGTCCTCGACGGTGCGGTGGTGGAGGGACCGGCGTCCTCTGGTACCAGAGGGTCACTGCCGGGCATGAGGAGCTGCTCTGTCGACTACCGGCAGTTCAACGGCCGCGACGGCACCTTCGTGGACAATGTGCAGTCGTACGACACGACCGAGCCGGCCATCGATCTCACCGCCTCGAGCTTCTTGGCGCTCTCCTGGCTGTCCAGCTCGGGCCAGTAGCAGAGTGCCCCGGTGCGGCGCACTCCCGGTCGCGCCGCAACCAGGAGGCTCGGCGCATCAGGTGGCACCGTCGGCCCGGGGGGATCGGGGGAGTGTCGCCGATCCTCCACCCCGGTTGGCCGCCGACGACGGCCTGACGTCGGGTCACCTCCGTGAAGCGGCGGACGGTTGCCCCGCCATGCATCGGAGAGCGGTCGGTGGTGGTTGTCGTGGGATGCGACGGATCGTTTCCGGCGCCTATCGTAGGATGGTGCGTTCAGCGAGTTTTGAGATCATCTGCGAGATCGAACCGGCGACCCGACCCGACGTGATGCACGTCCGGCATCAGATCGGCGTCCTGAGCCGTGTCGCCAGTGCCTTTCTGATACCGGACAACCACATCGGCCGCGCCACCGTCTCGAGCATCGCGGTCGCCCACGAGGTCCGGCTCATGGGGGGCCGTTCGATCGCCTGCATCAACGCACGGGACAGGAACGTCCTCGGATTCCAGCGTGACCTCCTCACTGCGGCCGCCTACGGGGTCGACGAGTTCCTGTTCGTCTACGGGGACCGTCCCGAATCGGGTGCACGTTCGGACGACCTGACGGTGCGTACGATGCTCGCCGAGGCGCGTCAGTTCGCTGAACGATCCGATGTGAGTGGTCCCCTGCGACTCGGAGTGACGACCGGCCTCCGGCCGGTTCCCTCATGGAAGCAGGACGCCGACTTCCTGCTGACCCAGGTGCACTTCTCGGTCGAGGACCTCGTTGCGTGGCGCGGGTCCATCGACTTCGAGGGCCCGGTCATGGCCGGGGTGATGGTCGTCCCGAGCCCATCGATGGCCAGGAAGCTGTCCAGCGACATCCCCGAGTTGGCCGTTCCCGAGGCCGTCATCGATCGGCTCGACGCCGACCGTGACGCTGGAGTCGAGATCGCCTGTGACCTCATCCGCCAGATCCAGGCATCGAAAGCGTTCGACGGCATCCATCTGATTCCGGTGTCCCGCTACCGGGAGATGGCGTCGAGGCTCGAGGCGGGCCTCTGAGGGACGCCCTTCGACTCGGGTGACGCCCTCGGCCACGAGCCGGCGAGCCGGTTCCAGTGCCTAGGGTCCCGACGTCAGGTCGGGGAAGCTGATCGTGGCTTCCCGACTCACACTCAGCGAGGTGCCGACGCACTCGAGCGTGCTGTCGGCGAACAGCAGGATCCAGTGACGGAGATCCGAGGTGGCGTCGGGCCGATGCAGGGGGTGCACCGCGTTCATCGCTGCGAATTCCGAGATCCATCGGCTCTCGAGCACCTCTCCCGCCCAGACGCATCCGTCGAGACCCGCCGGATACAGGCGGTGCCCGGGCCGAGCCTCGGCGTCCGGGGGTCCCACGGTCACGCCACAGCAACCGTGCACCCGAATGATCACCCACCTCCGATCGGCGTCGCTCTCGTGGGACTTGACGACCACGATCGCCTTCTCGCCGGTCTGCATGAGATACGCCGCGCCTGTCGCCGACCAGGTGGTGCCCACGTCGTAGGGCACCACCTGCTCGATGTCGCTCACCATGTCGATGCCGGGGAACTGCTGGTTCCGGGCATCACGCCCGCCAATCCGTCGCTCGGGGACCAGTGGCGGGTCGGCGCATGGGCATCTCGAACCTCCTGGGCAATCCGGGTGCATCGTACCCGGGTGACCGGTTCGGACCACCCATCCGAAGAGCGGGCGGAGCAGCATCCGCGCCTCTTGGACTCCACCCTGGCAAGTGCGGGGGGGCGGATCCTCGTCCCCCCGTCTTCCCATCCGATCACCAGGGCTGCGAGTCGAATCATGCTCCTCCGTCGGCCCGACCCCGTGCTCAGGACGATCCGGGCCCTCACGGGGCCCGGAGGTGAGGGAGGGTCGCGTAGGAGGCCGACCAGGTCAGGAACCGGTTCACCGTCCGCTCCGGGGGCGCCCTGTACTCCATCGGCCGATACTGGGAAGATTGCAGCCATGTCGCATCGAGAAGGCGAGGCCATCGAGAGTGTGGTCGAGATGCTGGCGGCATTGGCCCAGGCCCGAAAGGCGATGCGGGAGACGGAACGAGACATCCGCTCCGCCCTGAGCAAAGTCGACCGAGGTGGTGACGTGGCCTCGGCCTTGATCGACATGCACCCGGAAGAGAGCCGACACAAGGTCAACGACTCGCTCCTGCATCTCGATCACTGCCGTCATGACGTACGCGTCAAGGTCTTCGCCCTGGCGCTCGAAGGCGGGATGACCGTCGACCAACTGAGCGAGGTCTGGGGCATCTCGCGCAATCTGGCCGCTCGCATCGCCAAGGAGGCCCGCGGCCAGGACAGCCGGGACCGCACCGACCGGTCCGACCGGTCGTGAGACGGTCGCCACGAGGCGGCACCACCAGCCGCCCTCGGGAAACGGGCCCGGAGGGGTGGGCAGGCCGGTGAGGATCGGATCCTCCGCCGTGAGGATCCCTTCAGCGGGCGGGCGGCACGAACTCAGGCTGGTCGAGCAGGCGCAACCAGGTGCCGTCCGGTTGGCGGCGGGCGACCTGGGCCCGTGCGCCCGCACCATCCCGGGGAGGGGTTGAGGTCAGGGCGATGTCGCCGCTGAGCAAGGTGGGCAATGGCGGTTCCTGTTGGAAGTGGGGGCCGCTGACCAGGACCTTCTCCCACAGCCGGCGGATGGCCTCCCGCCCCACCGTCACCTTGCCCGGCGGGTAGGCCATGACGGCACCCTCCTCGTAGAGCGCGGCGATGCCGGCGGCGTCACCGTCGTTGGCGCGCTCGACGAAGAGGCGGGTGAGGTCTTCGGGCTTCAGGGCCTTCTCGTTGGACATGGGGTACCTCCGATCTGTCGTGGGCACCCGCAATTATTGATCCCCGTAGGCCAGAAGTACAACAGATCATAACGATCGAAGCTAGAATCTCGGGATATGGAACTACGGCAGCTCGAGTACTTCGTCGCCGTCGCCGAGGAGGCCAACTTCACCCGAGCGGCTGAGCGGGTGCACATCAGTCAGTCCGGCGTCAGCGCTCAGATCCGGCAGCTCGAGAGCGACCTCGGCGCAACACTGATCGACCGATCTGGACGCACGGCGACCCTCACTGCCGCCGGTTCGGCGGCACTCGTCCATGCCCGCAACGTGCTCGCAGCCGTCGAGGCCACGCGGCGGGCGGTGGACGAGGTGACAGGATTGGTCCAGGGTCGCCTGGTGGTCGGCATGATCACCGGGTGCACGGTGGGGGCGTTGTTCGACACCCTTGCCGCGTTCCACCACGCCCATCCCGGTGTGGACATCAGCCTGATCGAGGAGAGCACCGAGCCGCTCGTCCAACGGGTCCGCAATGGTGACGCCGACCTGGCGCTCGTCGGGACGGTGGGTGCTCCACCATTGGGACTCGGCGCCCTGCCCATCTCCAACGAGCACCTCGTTGCGGCCGTTCCGTCCGACCATCCTCTGGCCCAACGTGGACGCATCGACCTGGCCGAGATCGCCAACTTCCCGGTCGTCTCCATGCCCGAAGGAACCGCCCCCCGGACGATGTTCGACCGTGCCTGCGCCGCCGGGGGCGTGCGACCGGACATCGTCCTGCAGGCCAGTTCCCCCGACGCTGTCGCAGACCTGGCCGGCCGGGGTCTCGGCGTCGCCATCCTCACGGAGTCCATGGTGGCGAACCACGAGCCCCGGTTGCATGCGCTGGGCATCGATGGTCTCGAGGACCCGGTGGGGCTGGCTCTCGTCTGGACACCCACCGAGAACCCCGCTGTGCAGGAGTTCCTGCGGTGCATCCACATCGCCTTCGCCGATCCGGCGTCCCGCCGAGTGGTCCCGACCGGAGGGGGTAGGGCCGATGGGGGAGCGTGAGGCGGCACGGCGACGCCACGCTGCGGCCGGTCGATTCCCGACTCGGCCGGACCGCACTCACCTCACGGTGGCGGAGCACCACCGGTCGCCACAGGGGGTCAACCACCCGTCGCCGTGGGAATGTCGTTCGAGTATGTGGGGCAGATGTCGTTGATGGCCAGTGAGACGAACGCCCGACCGTCGACACCGGTGATGCGAAGCTGGGTTGCCCCATCGGAGAACTCGTTCACGATCTCCTCGAAGGCCGCGGGACCGGGCCCGAACCGGTCGAGGTAGTCGGGCATCAGATTGCAGATGCTCTCCCCATACGACCCGAGACCGGCGTCGGTGAGGCTTCCGGCGTTCACCGCCTGGTCGACCACCGGGATCCCGGCGATCGCCTGTCGGGCGAACCGCCGGTCGGCGGCACTGTCGGCGGCGGCGAGGCCCTGCTTCGAAGTCGGCTGATCCGGCTTGCCCGAGGTCGAGCACGTCGAGCCCGCGGGGCAGGCGCCGGTGGCCCCTGTCGTCGATCGGGCCGTTCCGTGATGACGCTGGAGGACGAGGTAGCCGAAGCCGCCGAGGAGGACGACCGCCACGGCGATCATGACCGCCGACCTGCGATTCCTCCGGCGAGCTGTGGGATCGTCCCCCGGACCCGGGGACGGCGTCGCTCCCGGTTCGTCCGGAGCGGTGTGATCCGTGCCCTGGTCACCGAGAGCCCGCACGTGAACGCTGGCACCCACCAGCGCCAGCCCACAGGTCGAGCAGTACGAAGCACCCGCCGCCGCTGCGTTGCCGCACCGGGGGCACCGGTGGGCGGCATCTGTCCGGGACGGGGGGACCATCTGCTCCGAGCCGGTGCCGGGATAGTCCTCGACCGGATACCAGGGTCCGTCGTCGGACGGTGCCAGAGCAGGATCCTGCACCCCGGTCGGGGCGGCGACGTTCTGGTGTTCGGGGATTGCCCGGGGGACGGCGACACCGGGCCGCAGATCGGGCGCGTACCACCTGCCGTCGTTGGCCTGCCACCAGCCGGGTCCCGGTCGAGTGTCGCTCATCGCCCGCGCCGGCAGCGGGTCACTGCTGCCGACAGGCCTGTCCGGGAACGGAGACGCACGGAGATTTTGCCTTCCTGCTGCTGATCAGCCAGTCCAAATGATGCACCAGGGCGTGATGCCGTAGGGGGAACCCGGCGTCGGGCTGAGGTCCCGTGCACCCGGGTCGGGATTCGCCGGCCCCGGCGACGGCCTACCGATCCGGTGAGGCCTGGATCGGAAACGGTGCTTCGGGAAGGCCCGGGAGCGGATTGTCCCACCAGAGCGTGTGCTCGACCCGTGCCGCTATCCGCCAGCCTTCGGACGTAGGGACGAAACGGTCGACATACCGACCACCCACGGTGAACAGCCACGCCTTGCCCTCGACCGTCAACCGGTTGATGTTGAGGAAGCTCGATCTGGCATGCACCTCGTCGTCCTGACGCCGGAACTGACGATTGACGACGAGATGCTGCGTCACCTCGAAGATGGGAAGCACGTCGGCGAGCCATTGGCGGACCTCGGGGTACCGGCCCTCGATGCCGCCGGCCGAGCGGTAATCGAGATGGGCATCAGGCACGAAGACGGTGTCGAGCAATTCCCAGTCGAGGGCGTCGATCGCCGTGGCGTAGCGAGTGAGGACGTCGTCCAGGTCGAGCCGGTCAGCTACGTCGATGCCCTCGGTTCCCACCCCGACCACGTTACTTTGGCTCGACCGCCACGGACGTGCGCATCGGACCGGCGGTGCCCGGAGGGCGGGGCAGCGGGCGGGCCGTGCGGACCGACACTCTGCCGAGGGGCCGCCGCACCGGGAGCGCCCGGGAAGGCGGTGGTGGCTGTGTCGGGTCTGTAGTCTGCCTATGTGCCACTCTCGACCTCGGTGCACGAGGCCATCGCCCTGCGGTTGGCCAGCCTCGACCAGCGCTACACACCCCTGCGACGGACACTCGTCGAGGCGTTGGCGACGTCGGCTCGCCCAGTGACGATGCCGGAGATCCTGGCGGCGGCGCCCGAAGTGCCGCAGAGCAGCGCCTACCGCAACGTCACGACACTGATCGGCGCCGGCGTCGTCCGCCGAGTGGCGGGTGCCGACGACCACGGTCGGTTCGAACTGAGCGAGCAGATCTCCGGTCAGCACCATCACCACCTGGTCTGTGGATCGTGCGGAAAGGTCGAAGACGTCCACCCCTCACCGGGGTTGGAGCGGGCCATCGGCGATGCGACCCGATCCATCGGGGAACAACAGGGGTTCGAGGTCACCGAACATCGGATCGAGCTGCTGGGGCTCTGTACCGAATGCCGGACGATCTGAGAATCTGACTGGATCCGGCCGAACCTTTCGAATCTGACCGGAGCTGGCCGAACCGGACCGTCTCCCTGACCGCAGTACCCTCCCGACCAGGGAATTTGCCCGACCAGGGCATTCGGCGCCGCGCCCCTTGCCCCGCCCAAAGACCGGCGGCCCACCCGTGGGGCAGTGGGAGAACGATGGCCTCCGGCGCGGCCGGGGCGCAGTTGGCCAGGCAGTAGTGGCTGGACAGGCACTAATGAGAGTGATTATCATTCCTAGCAGCGGCCGGCGCAACGCCGGCATCTGTCGGGTGGGAGAGCTCGGTCACATGCGCATTCGATTGGGGCGGCGGAGCCGGGCGGCGGCAGCTGTCCTCGTGGTCGTCGGCTCGGGAGTCTCCGTCTCTGCCTGTTCGGCGTCATCGGCGCTTCCGGCGTCGAACGGCCGGATCGCGGCCGTCGGGGCGGAGAACCAGTACGCCAATGTGATCAGCCAGATCGGTGGGGTCTACGTATCGACGACGGCGATCCTCAGCAATCCCAACACCGACCCCCACACCTTCGAGTCGAGTCCCCAGGTCGCCAACGCCGTCGGGTCGGCCGATCTGGTCGTCCAGAACGGTGTGGGTTACGACTCCTTCATGAACAGGATCGAGAGCGCGGCACCCAACGCGAAGCGGAAGGTGATCGACGTGCAGTCGCTGCTCCGTCTGCCCGACTCCACTCCCAACCCTCATCTCTGGTACAAGCCGACGACGATGCCGGCCGTCGCCCGGGCGATCGGTACCGACCTGTCTGCGCTCGCACCGTCCCACGCCGCGTACTTCGAGGCCAACGTCCGCCGGTTCACGGCATCGCTCGCTCCGTGGTACCAGGCCATCGCCGCGCTCAGGACCACGTACCCCGGCGCGCCGGTGGCCACGACGGAGCCGGTCGCCGACTACATGCTGGAGGCGGCCGGCACCCGGAACATGACGCCGTTCACCTTCCAGGAGGACATCATGAACGGGGTGGACCCCGCTCCCCAGGACGTGGCCATCGAGACGGGCCTGTTCAGCGATCACGTGGTCAGGGCCTTCGTCTACAACGAGCAGGTCACCGACTCGTTCACCCAGTCGCTGCTCGCCCTGGCCCACCAGGACCACATACCGGTCGTCGGCGTCTACGAGACCATGCCGACCCCGGGATACGACTACCAATCCTGGATGGTCGCCGAGGTGCGCGCCCTCGACGATGCCCTGGCCCACGGCACCTCGTCCCCCAAGCTGTGATACCGGCCGACGCCTCCGATCACGACGACGAGGTCCTGTCGCTCGAGGGGGTGAGCGTCTGGCTCGGCGGGCGCCAGATCCTCGACGACGTGGGTTTCTCCCTGCAACGGGGACAGTTCACCGGATTGATCGGATCGAACGGGGCGGGCAAGACCACGCTCTTCCGGGTGATCCTGGGCCTGCTCGAGCCACACCGAGGATCCGTCCGGGTGGGGGAGGGACGCCACGCCTCCCACAACCGATCGATCGGCTACGTGCCCCAGAAGGTGACGGTCGACCCGGACATCCCGCTGCGGGCCCGGGACCTGGTCGGTCTGGGGATCGACGGCAACCGATTCGGTTTCGCACTGCCCGGTCGGGCCCGTCGGATGGCCGTCGACGAGATGCTCGAGGCCGTCGATGCCGGTCGATTCGCCGATGCCCGGGTGGGGAGCCTGTCGGGGGGCGAGCTGCAACGGGTCCTCATCGCCCACGCCCTCATCAGCCGGCCTCGACTCCTCATCCTGGACGAGCCGCTCGCCAACCTGGACATCCGAAGCGAACAGGAGGTGGTCGAACTCCTCGGCCGCGTCGCCCACCGCCAGGGAGTCGCCGTCCTCCTGTCCGCCCACGACATGAACCCGCTGTTGCCGGTGATGGACAGAGTCGTCTACCTGGCCAACGGCCACGCGGCCAGCGGCTCGACCGACGAGGTCGTCCGGACCGAGGTCCTGAGCGAGCTCTACGGGCACCCCGTCGCCGTCCTCCACGTGGACGACCGCATCATCGTCGTCGCCGGACCCACACCCGTTCCGGGCGTCTCCGCGCCCGGGCCGGCACCACGGAACGCCGCCGAGTGAGGGGCGCGACGTGACTCTTCGCCTGCTGGGTTCGATCGTGTTCGAGCCGGGCTTCTTCCAGAACCAGGCGGTCCGGACGGCGCTGGTCATCGGCGTCATCGTCCCGCTCGTCTCCGGATGTGTCGGCACCTTCACCGTCATCCGTGGGCAAGCCTTCGCCGGAGAGGCCCTGAGCGACATGGGCACGCTCGGGGGGGCCGGTGCCGACCTGGTGGGTGTGAGCCCGCTGTGGGGCTTCGTCGGGGTCGGGGTCGTGGTGGCCGGCACCATGGATCTGTTCGGCGTGCAGCGTCGGCGTGGCCGCGACGTGGCGACGGGCATCGTCCTCGGCGCCATGCTCGGGCTCTCGGCGCTGTTCCTCTACTTCGACACCACCCACAGTTCGACGACCGGGGCGACGATCACCATTCTCTTCGGCTCCCTCTTCCAGGTGAGTGGGGTCACGGTGCCGGCGTTGATCATCCTCGGCCTGATCGGGCTCCTCGTGGTCGGATTCCTCTACCGGCCGCTTCTGCTCGCCTCCCTCTCGAACGACCTGGCCACCGCCCGGGGTGTTCGCGTCCGGACGATCGGGCTGGCCTTCCTCATGTTGATGGGAGTGTCGGTGTCGCTCTCGTCGGTGGCGGTGGGCACGATCCTCGGCACCGCACTGCTGATCGGTCCGGCCGCCACCGCCCTGAAGCTCACACGGCGTCCGTGGACGGCCATGCTCGCCGCCGGCGGCATCGGCATCGCCGCCACCTGGCTGGGCATTCTCCTCTCCTACGACAGCTTCGACTGGCCCCCGGCCAAGAAGGGGTGGCCGGTGAGCTTCTTCGTGGTGACCCTGATCTTCCTCTTCTATCTGGCGGCCGACCTCGCGACCTGGCTGCGGGCCAGGCGGGTGGGGTCCCCGGCCCGGGGCACCCGGATCGCAACGGCTCGGGGCACGGTGAGCTGACGTGTTCTCGGGCTTCATGACGACCACCTGGGAGGTGGCGACCATCGTGGCCGTCGTGGCCGGCGTCGTCGGCTTCTTCGTGGTCGTGCGCGGCTCCTCCTTCGTCGCCCATGCGGTGCCCCAGTCGGCGTTCGCCGGCGCGGCCGGGGCCAGTCTCATCGGCATCAACGCCATCGTCGGTCTGGGTGTCTTCGCCCTGGTCGCCGCGCTCGGCATCGGCTGGCTGGGCAAGCGGGGACGGCACGACGTCGTCACGGCACTGGCCGTGGTGGTGATGCTGGGACTCGGCTCACTCTTCCTCAGCTGGAGCACCGAGTACGCGCCGGCCATCTACTCCCTGCTCTTCGGGGAGGTACTCGGGGTCAGTGGCAACGAAGTGGGCCTGACGGCCCTGTTGGGAGTGGTGTCGATCGCGGCGGTCGTCGTGCTCTACCGGCCACTGCTGCTGTCGTCGGTGGCTCCCGACATCGCCGAGGCCAAGGGTGTGCGGACCCAACGGGTCGAGATGATGTTCCTGGTCCTCGTGGCGCTCACCGCCACCATGTCCGTGCCTGTGGTCGGCGCTCTGCTGATGTTCACGCTGATGGTCGGCCCACCTGCCGCGGCGCGGTCGGTGGTCGATCGGCCCGGGAGCGCCATCGCCCTGTCCGTGGCCATTGCCCTCGTCACGGTGTGGGTGTCGATCGCCGCGTCGTACCGGACCGACTGGCCGATCGGCTTCTTCGTCGGCACGATCTCGGCCATCGCCTATCTGGGGGGCCGCAGCTGGGCGTGGAGGCGGGCCCGGCGGGTCGGGGGCAGCCCGGCGTTCGCCGGCTCCGACACGGGAGCCCGCCCGGTGGTGGCCGGCTGACGGCTCAGCAGCCGACCGCGCCCCGGGGTCCGGTCCCCGCCAAACGGCAGCCCGGCGGCCGGCCCAGCGGCCGGCCGGCCGCTCTCACTGCTCGGTGGGCACGTCGTCGTGACCGTCGCCGGCGAGCCGGCTCAACCGCCGCCACCGGGGGCCGCGCGTCCGGTGGCCGGTGGCCACGAGCACCACGAGGAGGACGGAGCCGACGATCAGGGCCAGCACCAGGGCGCCGGCGAGGATGATCCAGAGCGCCATGCCGGCAGCCTAAACCCCTGGGTGATCGCCGAGCGGGTGCCGATGGCCGGATCGGCGGTCAACCGCCGGCGGCGTCAGGGCTGGCCGATGATGGCGTTTCCGGCCTGGTCCACGGCGACGCAGAACGAGGCGGTGGGGCACGACACGGCATTGAGCTTCTGGCTGCCGTCGACATCGGCGCGTGACCAGGTTCCGTTGCTCCACTGGAGGACACCCCCGGCGCTGTCCACCGCCGCACAGTACGAGGCGGTGGGGCACGAGACACCGGTGAGACCGATGCTGTCGACGGTGCCCGCCGCCGGGGCTGCCTCGATGCGCTGGGCCGCCGACCACGCCTGGCCGTTCCACTGCAGGACCTCGCCCGTCTGGTCGACCGCCGTGCAGAACGAGGTCGACGGGCACGAGACGCCGCTGAACGAGGAGGTGCTCGTGTACGGATTGGGCATCGCCCACTGCTCCCCGTTCCACTGGGAGATGCCACCGGACACCGAGACGCAGAAGGTTGCCGAGACACAGGAGATCGACGAGACCGACCCCCAGTCACCACTGGTGCCCTGCCATGACTGGCCGTCGGAGGCGAAGGCGTTCCCCTCCGAATCCACCGACGCGCAGTACCCGGTGGGAGCACAGCCCACCGCACCGAGCCCGGTGGCCCCCTCCACCGTGGTCGGAGCGGACCAGCTCTGGCCGTTCCAGCTGATGATCTGGTTCCCGGCGGTTGCCACCGCCATGCACAGCGACGGGCTGGCACACGACACCGACACCGCCCCCGGTCCCAGTGGCTGCGGCGCGGCCGGGACGGGACCGCTCCATCCCAATCCGCCGAAGTGGTAGGCACGGCCCGACGCGTCGAGCGCGATGCAGGACGTGTTGCTCCCGCAGGACACCGACGACAGCGCCGTCCCCGGCGAGACGGCATGCGCGGCGGCGAAGCGGAGGGGCGAGCCCAGTGAGGCCGGAGCCGTGGTCGGGGTGGCTTTGAGGGTGGACGTGGTCGGGGCCGTGGTCGTCTTGGTGGCCGAGGCCCCGCTGCAGGCGGTCAGGAGCGTCGCCAGCACGACGCAGACCAACACTGGGACGAAGGATGCGGGACGCACGTCAGATCACCTGCCGGGGGAGTGTTCGGGCTCGGCCAACCGGCCCACTGTAAACGCACACGGAAATCGGTCGGGTTCGCCCCGGGCCGGATCATCGCCCGTGCCCGACCACCCAGGGTCGGCCGTCGCCGGTGGTGCCGGGCCGGCCTACTTGACCGCCTCGATGTCCTCCGGTTCGGGGATGATGGCGCCGTCCGAGTCGAGGATCGGGGCCAGCAGGTCGAGGTTCGGGTTGTCGAGATCGGGACTGTTCGGATCGAGGCCCTGCTCCGCACAGAACCGGAGCAGACGCCGCTCCTGGGCCAGTCGCAGCGTGTGTCCGCTCACGCCGTCAGCTTCTGCCATCACCGTCTCCTCTCCGGTTCCAGAGGCCCACGCTACCCAGATCGAGGGCTGATGCACGTTCGCCGGGATGCGGATCGCCTCCCCGACGCCCCTGCCTCGACCGCCCGTCCCGATGGCAGCCAACAGAGCAGGGGGCGATGTCGAGCACGGCAGCAGGCCCCTGACCAGGTTCGACTACCTGTCGCCCGCCGGCGGCACCCCCCCTGTCGGCCAATCAGCGGGGAGTCGGCGGGAGCGTCGGCGGCAGCGTCCGGCAGCCTGGCCCACCCGGATCCGGGCCGGCGGATCGATCCACGGGGCGGGCGTCGGCCGTCCCGACAGAACCCCCGATGCCCGCCCTTTCGGGCCGGAGGGCTGGTTTCCGGTGGGGCCGGCCGACTCGCTATAGCCTCGTCGCTGTGTGGCGCCCCTACAACAAGAAGACCCACTGGTACTACCGCGGTGGCGTCGCGCGGCCCGTCGGCCGCATGCGTCTGCGGTGGCGCTGGACCATGTCCCAGTTCCGTCGGTTCGGCCTGTGGCGCTCCGCGGCCGTCGGCGCCGCGGTGATCGCGCTCGGGTTCTTCGTCGTCGCCCCCGGGGATCGCGTCATCGGCGGGAGGGTGTCGGACTCGGCCGTCACCACGCCCACGACGAGCCCCTCGGTCGCCGACCCGCTGCCCGACATCCCGACCAAAGCCCCGGCCGCCTCGGCCCCGACCACGACCACGTCGGTCGCCCCACCCGGGTCGAACAAGCTGGCGTTGCCATTCACCAGCGGGTTCACCCCGGTCTCGACCTCGGCCACCAAGTCGACTACGAGCTCCACGGTCAAGTCGAATCCCACCACCGCCACGACCTCGTCCCCCTCGAAGAAGCCCTCGCCGAAGCCGCCGTCATCGCCGACCACCACCAAGCCGCCCACTACGACGACCAGGCCTCCGACCACCACGACCGTCCCGCCGACCACCACCACCACACCGCCGACCACCACCACCACACCACCGACCACCACCACCACGCCGCCGACCACCACCACCACGCCGCCGACGACGACCACCACGGCTCCCCCCGTCACGATCCCCACCCTCCCGATCACCATCGGATGACGGGCCACCGCCTCGACGGCCGCCGGACGACGCGGAGCCGCGCCGGCGAGGAGCGCTAGGCCACCGCCCGGACCGGGAGCCCGGCGAGGCTGTGGACGGTCTGGGCACAGGCCCGGGCGGCCTCGGCCCCCTTGACCTCGAAGTGCTCCGCGAAGAAGGCGGCATGCTCGCGGTGGTCGTGGAAGTGATGGGGGGTCAGCACGGCCGAGATGACCGGCACGTCGGTATCGAGCTGGACCCGCATGAGCCCGTTGATCACTGCCTCGGCGACGAACTCGTGACGGTAGATTCCCCCGTCGATGACGAATCCGGCCCCGACGATCGCCGCGTAGCGGCCGCTGGCGGCGAGCCGCTTGGCGTGGAGCGGGATCTCGAAGGCCCCGGGGACGCGGAAGAGGTCGATCGCCTGCTCGTCGACTCCGAGGGTGACGATCTCGGCGAGGAACGAGTCGCGGCATCGATCGACGATCTCCTCGTGCCACGTGGACTGGACGAACGCCAGCCGAATTCCCCGGCTGCCCGGATCTTGGTCTGTGGTGCTCACTTGGCCTCCTTCGGTCCGTCGCCCACCGATCGGTGGCAACGGTCGCATGGAACGGGTGGTCACCGACTCTAGAACCGCCGGTCCTGCCGCATCGAGTGCCGACCGATGTGGTCTGATGCCCCGATGGGACGCCGTGGGCACCGGACTGGGAGGCACGCCTCCAGCCCGCCCTGGTGATGGGTGACGGGGGATCGCTCCCGTGTCGGCACTCCGTCCGGGCTTCCCGGACGGCGGACCCGGCTACCGTGGGAACGGTGGCACTCGAGCTCACGACCGTCGATGCGTTCACCGACACCCCCTTCACCGGCAACCCGGCTGCCGTCGCCCTCCTCGACCGGTTCCCCAGCGACGGGCTCATGCAGTCCGTCGCATTGGAGATGAACCTGTCCGAGACCGCCTTCTGCGCGCCGCAGGGGGACGGCGCCTACGACCTGCGCTGGTTCACGCCGACCACCGAGGTCGACCTGTGCGGACACGCCACGTTGGCCGCCGCCCATGTGCTCGGGGGTGAGGCGGAATTCCACACGCGGAGCGGGCTCCTCACCTGTGTCGGCGAGGACGGCTGGATCCGCGTGGACCTCCCGGCCGATCGACCCGTGCCCACCGGAGCGCCGGCGACCGTCCGGCTCCCCGGACTCGTCTGGTACGGCCGGGGGAAGTGGGATGCCCTGGCCGTGCTGGAGGATCCCACCCAGGTCCGGAACTTCTCGCCGGACCTGGGCGCCATCGCCGAACTTGGGGTTCGCGCCCTGATCGTCTCGGCGGTGGGGGACCGGTCAGGGTTCGACTGCGTGAGCCGGGTCTTCGCCCCGGGCTTCGGGGTGCCCGAAGATCCGGTCACCGGGTCCGCCCACTGCACCCTGGCCGCGTACTGGAGCGATCGCCTCGGGCGGGACGACCTCGTCGGGGAGCAGGCATCGGCCCGGGGGGAACGGTCCGGATGCACTGTGAGGGCGACCGGGTGGGAGTGGCCGGCCAGGCGGTCACGGTAGCCCGCATCAGCCTGGTCGTCTGACGAACGCTCCGCCGTCGTCCGGACACCGCACGACTGCACGGATCGCCGCCACACGGGCCGGCCACCCGGCCACCCGGCCACCCGACCACCCGACCACCCGACCACTCGGTCGACCGCAAGGGGAACCGGCGACCCTCAACTCGTGTAGTCCACCGGGCCCGATCCCTCGATGCCGATGGCGAACGCCAGTCCGCGCAGTGACGCGTTCTCCGTCACCGGCCAGATGCTGTGCACGGTGTCCGGCGGAATGCGGACCAGGTCGCCCTGGCCCACCTCCTGCTCCTCATCGGCGATCTTCATGATGCCGCGGCCGGAGATGATGTAGTAGAACTCGTGCGTCGGGTGCGAGTGCGGGTCGACGAGCCCGCCGCCGGCCACCTCCCACTCGCTCACCAGTTCGAGGAAGCCGCCCCTCGTGGCATCTTCGAGCTCGCGTGGCTCGATGAGCCACCAGACCGGCACCGTGCCCGCATGCTCCACCACCGGAGCCACCTCTCTGGCTGAACGGACGTCCATGGCACCCTCCACCGTCGCTCGTCGTCGGACGGGTCGATACTAGGGCAGCCCCGGATTCGTCAGCCATCACGCGGTCCGGCGGGCCTAAGCTTCGGAGGGAGCATGACCACGTTCGACGGATGGGATCCGGAGCAGTACAACCGGTTCGCGGGCGAGCGCGAGCAGCCGTTCTGGGACCTGGTCGGACTGCTGGCGCCGACCGAGGCGCCCGACGTCGTCGACCTCGGCTGCGGGGACGGCCGGTTGACGGCCGCACTGGCCGATCGCCTGACGGCGGGCTCGATGCTCGGCATCGACAGCTCGCCGTCGATGATCGGGGGGTCGTCCTCCCTGGCGGGCGAGCGCCTCCGGTTCGAGATCGCCGACATCGGCGATTGGGCGGCTCCCGGCTCGTTCGACATCGTGTTCGCCAATGCATCGATGCAGTGGGTGCCCGACCACCCGTCCGTGCTCGCCCGATGGGCCGGGTCGCTGAAGCCGGGCGGGCAGCTGGCCGTGCAGGTGCCGTCCAACGCCGACCACCCGGCCCACACCGTGGCCACCGAGGTCGGGCGGGAGTTCCTCGCCGAGCCCCCTCCCGACCCCGTGGCCGAGAACGTGCTCGAGCCCGAGCGGTACGCCGAGATCCTCGATTCGCTCGGATTCGGCGACCAGCAGGTCCGGCTGCAGGTCTACGCCCACCATCTGGGCTCCACCGCCGCTGTCGTCGAGTGGGTCAAGGGTACGACGCTCACCCGGTTCAAGGAGCCGCTCGGGCCCGACCGGTGGCCGCAGTTCGTGGACGCCTACCGTGAACGCCTGTTGTCCGTCCTCGGCGACCACTCGCCCTTCTTCTACCCCTTCAAACGACTACTCCTGTGGGGGAAGTCGGACGGAGCGGCGCTCACCGACAATATGACCTAAGGCCCTACGGATCGGTACGGCGACGGCGCATGGTGATAGTCACATCCACTCCGCTGTCGCGTTCCCCATCCGGTCCGCAGGAGCGAGTGGGCGAGAGGGACCAGTCGTAGGAGTCTTCATGAACGAGCGGCAGTACGCCATCGCCACGGTGGAGCAGACCCTCGATGCATCGGCCGCCCTCCGGGCGCACCTCCGGATGACCGAGAGGATCGGCAAGCGGATGATCGCTGCCCTCCGAGCCGAGGTCCCGGTGTCGAAAGCCGTGGAGGCAGCGGGAGCGAGCGCCGCCCGACTGCGCCAGGACTCGAAGGACGTGTTCGCCGCCTACGAGCACTCCAGGCACGTGATGCGGGCGGCGTTCATCCTCTCGTCGGTGGCCGAAGGGATGTCGATCTCCGATATCGGCCGCGCCCTCGGCGTTTCCCGCCAGATGGCCAGTCGTCTGGTGCGGGAGGCCCGGGACGGCACGGCCGATGGCGCAGGGTGAGCAGAGCCGTGGCCCTCTACCCGGATCTCCTGCGCATCTCCCTGATCGGCTCACCGGTGAGCGGCAGCGCCCCGACCAGGGAGGAAGCGCTGGCCTATCTGCTCCGGTGCAAGGGGCACCGGAGGGAGCGCGGCGCCGTCGCACCCGAGTCGGGGAGCTCGGCGGCACAGTTGGCCGCAGAGCTCTCCTACGATGTCGCCCTGATCAACCTGGCCCGCGCCTGCAACGTGGGCTGTGACGTCGAGCACTTCGACCAGCCTCATCGGGAGCGGTCGAGGATCGAGCACGAGCTGGCCGCCCAGGGGGTCTGTCTGGCCGACCGGGACGAGGAGCAGGCGGATCGCCTCTGATATCGCCCGACCGCGGCCGGGAACCCGTGCGAGCCCGGGCCGGCACACGACACCGGGGTCCGCCGGCCCAGGTTCGCCCCCGGGGGTGCGGGTCAGGCGTCCGGGACGCGTTCGGGGACTGCCGTTCGACGCTCGCCGGTCGCTGGGCCTGCCCGTCGCCGGACGGCCAGCATCGTCGTGATACCGACCATGAACACCGCCATGGCCAGGAAGAACGAGTTGCCTCGGACGAGCTGCCACCCGTGCTCGGCCAGCTCCCGGCTCGATCCGCTGGGGACCGTCCAGATCGGCGCCCACCAGAACAGGGCCGCACCAGCGACCGCCCAGAGCCGACCGAAGGCCGGGCGGTCCGGCGCCCAGGCCAGCCAGATCAGCACCGGCACCGCCCACACCAGGTGGTGGGCCCAGGTGATCGGGGACACCAGCATCCCGGTCGTAGCACACACCAGCACCCCCAGGAAGTTCGACGACGCACGGAACGCCCAGCCGGCGAGGGCGACACCGGCGACGAGGACCGCCGCGCTCACCAGGGTGACCAGCCCGGTGGACACCACCCGGTGGTCGAGCCGGTCCATGACGGCCCGCAGGCTCTGGTTGCTGATGTAGAACACGCCACCCACCCGCTGGGCGTCGGTGGCGTACTTCGTCCAGTAGGCCCACGAGACCCGGGGGTCGACGGCGGCGGACAGCGCCGAGCAGGCGACGAAGGTGCCGATGGCCACCCAGGCCGCCCTGGACTGGCGCGTGACGAACAGGTACGGCACGAAGACCAGGGGGACCAGCTTCACCGCGGCGGCCATGCCCACCAGGACGCCACGCGGCAGTGGGCGCGACCCGATGCGCACGGTGCCGGTCAGGTCGGCCAGCACGAAGGCGGCCAGCACGATGTTCACCTGGCCGAACGAGAAGGTGAGGTGGACCGGCTCGATGTGGAACGCCGGTGCCATCAGGAGGAGGGAGACCAGGCCCAGACTCCGGCGGTCCAGGTCCGGCAGCACGGCTCGGATCGACAGCCACAGCAGGGCGAACAGGGCAGCCACGTTGGTCACGCCCCACACGATCTGGGCCGCCCGGGAGGGGAGCAACCGGAGCGGCACGAACACCAGGGCGGCAAACGGCGGGTAGGTGAACGGGAGGTGGGGGGCCCGGGGCAGCGATGCCACATAGAGCCGGCCGTCGAACAGGTGGGCGGCGCCCATCAGATAGACCGAGATGTCGAGTTGGCGGCCCTCGGCCGACGAGACGGCACCCCACACGACCAGTCCGGTCGAGACGGCGCCGATCACCCAGGCCAGCGGCTCCAGCTTGGGCGGGATGGCGAGACGGCGTCGGACCACCGCTCGGATCGGCTCATTCGGCTCATTCGGTCCCGTGGGGACGCCGGAGTCGACCAGGGAGCTCATCTCGTCCGACGGGGGCTGACGACGCGCCGACCGGCCCCTGTCGGGCGACCGTCGTCCCTCCTGGACCTCGTCACGTGCGTCACGTCTCCCGCCTCATGTCCCCGTCCCCTGGTACCAGCGGCCAGGGAGCGTCCCGACCCTTCACGGCCGGAGCCAGCTCCTAGCACCGATTCTCTCATGAAGGCCCGGGCGGGTCATGACGGCCTGTACCCGCGGCCGGAGGACGGGGGACGGGACCCAAGGCCCGACCGGCTCGGCACCGCAGGTCGGATCAGTAGCCTCCCGTGCACCCGCCCTGGTCAGGGGCGGCGTTCGGGTTGCCCCAGTAGCTGGTGGCGAAGGCCACGGCCACGCGGATCTGTTCGTCGGGCGTGGCGGCTGCAGCATCCGCCGGGTACCCGAACGTGTTGAACTGGTCCCAGTTGGCCCGGCTCATGCCGAGACCGCCGCTGTAAACGGAGCCGTCGACGTTCCACCGGCCCCCCTCCTCGCACAGGTTGACCCGGGACCACGCGGCGATCTGGTAGGCGGTGATGCCGTCGGCCCCGATCCCGAGGGCCCGGGCCGAGGAGCTGGCGATCGTGCTGCCCCCGAGTGAGCCGTAGAACCCGGCCCCTCCGAAGGAGAAGATGCCGCCGTCGGACGCAACCGTCACGTAACCCGTCGTCGTGGTGGACATCCCGATCACCGGCTGGTTGAGCGGATGGCCACCGGTGGAGCCGTAGAACTGGGCGCCACCGAAGTCGTCGATGCCGCCCTGCGCGGTGGTCAGGCGGTAGCCCGACGGTGCTGCGGAGATGCCGACCGCTCCACCGGCCGGCGAACCCCCGGCGTACCGGGCGTCACCGAAGGCATAGACGTCACCGTCCGACGCCGCCTCCCAGTAGCCGCGGCCGTCCGGGGTGGAGGCGATGCCCACGATGGGGCTGGTCGGCGACTGGCCGGTGGCGGCGCCGTAGAACTGGGCGTCGCCGAACGCGAACACGCCACCGTCAGCGCCGACGATCCAGTAGCCGGCGCCATCCGGCGTCGAGTCGATCCCGACGATCGGCTGGTTCAGCGGCTCCGACCCGGTGGAGCCGTAGAATTTTGCGTCGCCGAAAGCGAAGACGCCACCGTCGCTCGCCACCTCCCAGTAGCCGCGCCCGTCCGGGGTGGCCTCGACGCCGACGATGGGCTTGTTCAGCTGGATGGAGCCGGTGGAGCCGTAGAACTGGGCGGCCCCGAAGGCGAAGACGCCACCGTCGGCGCCGACCTCCCAGTAACCGCCGCCCTGCGGGAGCGCGGCGACACCCACGATGGGCGCGTTGAGGACCATGCCCGCTCCGGTCGGCAGTGACGCCCCGGCACTGCCCACGGGCAGGAGGGGAACGGCGAGGGCTGACGCGGCCACGGCGACGAGGCCGACCGCGGCGAGCGAGCCCGGTTTGACCGGCCCGCGGGGATCAGGGGACCGGCGGGGGACGAGGGTGGAGCGACGACGGGCACGACGAAATGAGCGGGTTGCAGCCATGGGGGTGACCTTTCCTCGGTCGGTCGGCCCACCGCCTCACCGAGGAGGGGGTGCCGACTCTCTTTTGGTTGGGTGGACCCCACATCTGTGCATTCAACGCCCCAGCCGAGCACCGGGAAGGGTGGTACGGCCTGGCTTCAAGAGCCGGGTGTGCTAGCGGGTGTTACGTCCGGTACTCGGTGATGGTTACGTCGGTCTCTCCTGATGGGTGGGTCCCTGTCGCTCGCCCCGTGGCGATCCGGGAACCACCGGTCCTCGAGGAAGGGAGCAATCACAGGCGCTCCGGCTTCCAGGACGCGCACTGTACCGGCCCGGGTCCTCAATGGGTAATCGGGGATTCCCCACCGGACGCCAAACCGGGGCGGAACTGGGTCTCTACCAGGCACGATCACCGGCCGCCGCCACGGATGGAATCCTCCGATAGCATGATCGTCGCCCACAGGGGGCCGGCCGCAAGCGGCCGGATGATCAGGAGCGGATGATGATGGCAGCAGCGATGACAGGCATGACCATGCCAACAGCCGCCCGTTGCCTGCCCGCCCAGTTCCCCGGGCTCGACGCCATCGGTCCCCGGGCCCCGTACCGGAGGTCCTGCCCGGCTGAGGCCGTGCAGCGGGCCAAGGGCCCCGGCCGGACCACCTGACCCGCGGGCATCCACGATGCCCGCCACCGACCCTCTTCATCCGTAGCTCCGGGCCACCCCCCTGGGAATCCGCTTCCCATGCCGGTCGCCGGAGCACCTCTCTCGGCAAGGAAGCCGTCCGTGGCTGAACTCTCAGAATTCCCTTCCGCCTCGGCGCGGGAGACCATCTCGTTCTGCTGGCAGCAGATCGAGGGGAACAGGCGCCAGCTGATCACCTCGTGGGTGGTCATGGTGGTGGCCGTCCTCTTGGCCGACGTCGCCTGCCCGCTCATCTTCGCCGCCATCCTGAGCCGGGTGGCGTCACTTCCCCATGATGCCGGCGCCGGGGAGTGGCACGCCTTCGGCCCGCTGCTGCTCGTCTACGGCGTCACCGGCCTCGTCGCCACGGGCTTCTGGCGGGTCGCCGGCTGGCTGGAGTGGGGAGCCTGTGTCCGCTCGTTCGCCCACGGGGTCAACAACGGGTACCGCCACCTACTCACGCTCAGCTACCGCTGGCACATGGACCACCCGGCCGGGGAGGTCATCTCCTCGCTCAGCAACTTCTCGTGGGCCTTCGTCGAGATGGTCGACGTCGCCTCGTGGGGCCTGCTGCCGGTGGTCGTCGTGGTCTTGTCGGCCATCGCCGTGCTCGCCGCGTTCGCCTGGCCGGCCGCCCTCGCCCTGCTGGTGATGGTGGGTGGGTTCGTCGTGGTCATCTTCCGTCGGCTCCGCCTGGTGCGTGCCGCGTCACAGGAGTTCGAGAACCACTACTCGCGTGCGACCGGTGTCGTGTCCGACACCGTGACCAACCTCATGGCGGTGCGCTCGGCCGCGGCCGAGGACCAGGAGAGGAAGCGGGTCGAGCGCCTGATGGACCAGTCGGTCGACGCCGACCTGCGGGCCCGCTCCATCTTCATGCGCACGCAGCTCGAGCTGGAGACCTCGATCGTCGTCGGCACGCTGCTCGCCCTGGTCGCCGGCACGACGATGGCCGTCCACCACTGGGCATCCACAGCCGCGCTCTATCTCATCCTCTACTACTCCGCCCAGGTGGCCATCAACCTGCAGCAGTCCTTCGAGCACCTGCGGTCCTTCGCCCGCTCGCTCGGTCGGGCCGCCAAGTTCACCGCCATCGCCGGCGTCGAGGTCGAGATCGCCGACCGGCCCGACGCTGGCCCCCTCGAGGTCGGGCGGGCCACCATCGAGTTCGAGGACGTGGGCTTCGGCTACCGGACGGGGGCGAAGCTGTTCGACGGTCTGACCATCAGCGTGGAGCCAGGGGAGCACGTCGCCCTGGTGGGCCCCTCCGGATCGGGGAAGTCGACCATGTCCAAGCTGTTGCTCCGCTTGATGGACGTGGAGAGCGGGCGGATCCTGGTGGCCGGACGCGACATCCGGGACGTGACGCTCCACTCGCTTCGTCGAGCCGTCTCCTACGTGCCCCAGGACCCCCAGCTCCTGCACCGGACCATCGCCGAGAACATCTGCTACGGGTTGACCGGACCGAGCGACCGGTCCGAGGGCGGCGACGGCCCCGGGCCGAGCGTCGTCGACTACCAGCTCGTCCACACGGTCGGCCGGGCGGCCCACGTGGAGGAGTTCGTGTACGCACTGCCGGACGGGTACGACACCGTCGTGGGGGAGCGCGGGCTGAAGCTGTCCGGGGGCCAGCGCCAGCGGGTGGCCATCGCCCAGGCGATGGCCAAACGGGCGCCGATCCTCGTGCTGGACGAAGCCACCTCGGCCCTCGACTCGGAGTCCGAACACCTGGTGCAGGAGGCGCTCTGGCGCCTGATGGAGCACGCCACGGCGCTGGTGATCGCCCACCGGTTGTCGACCATCGCCCACATGGACAGGATCGTGGTCTTCGACGAGGGGAGGATCGTCGAGGAAGGCACCCACGGCGAGCTGTTGGCCCACGGGGGCGCGGGCCTCTACGCCAGGCTGTGGCAGCACCAGTCGGGCGGGTTCCTGGTCGAGTGAACCGGACGCCCCGGCGGGCCGATCAACGCCGGCGGCGCCGGGCGGCCAGGTACTGGTCGGCGAGGTCCGGCGGGGCGCAGGCCAGCCAGGCGTCGGTGATCGAGACCCGCAGTGTGGTCCTGGCCACGGTCGGCAGGGCGATGAGGACCGCCGGGTAGCCGTCGAAATGGGGGATGGTGAAGAGTCCCCGGGCCGAGCCCGACAGCACCGCCTCCTTTTCGACGAGATCGTCCACGACCACGGCGACGATCGGGCCCTCGGGCGGGGCGGCGTCGCCGAAGCGCCTGAGGTCGGCCTGGCTGAACGGCCGCTCCCACGCGAAGGCCTTGCCACCGACGAACCAGGTGAGGTTGCCGCGGCGCTCGCCCTCGGTGACCCCGGGCAGTCCCGAGGCCAGGCGTCCCACATCGTCGAGCGTGGCCACGCCCGGAACGATACCGTGCCCCACCCCGGGTCGACCCGGCGGTGCCGGCGCGCCATGCCCAGGGGCGTGCCCGACCTCAGGTCGGCCGGAGGGTGATCAGCTCCCGCACGTTGTCGTTGAGGATCAGGCGCCGGTCCTCATCGCTGAAGTTCTTGAGTTCGACCACGTAGTCCAGTGGTTCGGGCAGCGCCTCGATATGGGGCCAGTCCGAGCCGAAGATGACCCGGTCGGCGCCGATGCACTCCGCCACCTGGTCGACGTCGTCCTCCCAGAACGGGTTGATCCACACGTGGCGCCGGAGCGTCTCCACCGGGTCGTTCTTCCAGTAGCCGGGCATCTTGTTGGACGTCGATCGGAGCTTCTTGATGAGGTCGGGAAGGTACTCCGCACCGTTCTCCACCGAAGCGACGCGCAGATTGGGGAACCGCTCGAAGTGGTTCTCGAAGATCAGGGTGAGCAGGTAGTCGCGGATGGCCTGCTCGATGGCGAAGGACTTGATCGACGGCTTCCACCCCCCCGAGAAGGTGGCGGCGAAGCCGTCCACGGCGTACCCGTTCGACGAGAGACCACTGTCGGCCGCATGGACCACGACGGCGATGCCGGCTTCGTCGGCCAGGCCCCAGAAGGGATCGAACATCGGGTCGAAGGGGTTCTTCCGGCCCAGCGCGGTGGTCGGTGCGGCCGGACGCATGACGACGGTGCGGGCGCCCTGGTCGAGGGCCCAGGCCAGCTCGTCCGCGGCCCAGGCCGGGTCGGCCAGTGTGATGTAGGGGGCGGCGAAGATCCGGTCCGAGACGTTGAACGTCCAGTCCTCGGCCATCCACCGGTTGAAGGCCCTGAAGAGGAGGCACACCGCTTCGGGGTCGTGGGCGAGGGGTTCCTCGTAGATCATCCCGAGGGTGGGGAACAACAGGCATCCCGACAGTCCCTGCTGGTCCAGTGCGGCGAGGCGCGCCTCGGGCTGGCGGTAGGCGGCCCGGATGGGCTCCCGACGGGAGAGGAACTCCATCGGGTTCCGGTTGTCGGGATTCCCCCGGAAGAAGTCGTACATGGCCCCGGGGAGGGCGATGGGATCGAACGTCGGATTGGTCACCGCCCGGTTCACCCGTCCGCCGATCACCTGGTAGCGCCGCCCCCCGATCTCGCACCACTCGATGACCCGGGGGCCGAGCTTCGGGTCGAGATGGCGGGTGAAGGCGTCGAGCGCCTCGTAGTAGTGGTTGTCGGCATCGAACACCGGATGGTCGAGCTCACCGAGCTCACGCATGGTCACCTCCTGGCGGCAGGCCCGGGCCGGGCAGAGCCCCATCCTAGGTATGCCGTCCGCACGGGTGTCACGGGACCTGGGCCGGTGGCTTGCCGAGGGTCCAGAACAACAGCGGGGTCGTGCTCAGCGCCGCCGGTGACGAGGTGTAGGCCTCGACCAGCCAGTGGGTACCGTGCGGCGGAGCGCTCGTATAGCCGGGCGGGACGATGGTGACGGTGGTCGAGGCGCCGGGGCCGAGCACCACCGGCCGGTGGTCGGCCGGGTGCCAGAAGCCGTCGGGGTGCCCACTGCCGATCGCCACCATGAAGTGGGGGGTGACCGTCCCGCCGGTGGTGTTGCGCACCGACAGGGTCACGGCATCGAGGGAGGTCGCCGTCTGGGTGGCGACCACCGACCGGACGGCCATGTCGAGTGGCGGGGCGGTGAACGCCACGACGCAGACCACCACGGCCGCCACGGCCGGCACCACGACGGCGAGGCCGGCCGGGCGCATCGACGGCCAGGGAGCGCGGGAGTGCCCCCGGGCCCGGAGCGCCGGCGCCACCGTGAAGGCGGCGACGATGGCGGCGGGATAGAAGTCGAGGAGGTAGCTCGACAGGCTGCGGGGCTCCACGAAGAACACCAGCGGCAGCGCCAGCATCCAGGTCCGCTTCGTCACCGGGTACCACACCACCATGGCCGCCAGGAGGGACACGAACACCAGCAGACCGGCCAGCGTCAGGAGCGGGAAGGAGGCCCCGCGGGCGTAGCCGTGCAGGGCCAGGGTGATCAGGCCCTGCCCGTCGCCGACCAGGGGGTGGGTCAGGGGCAGGAGGGTCCCTCGCAGCCACGCCGACGGCCCCCAGACGATGAACGGGAGATTGACCAGGACGAACACCCCGACGACGACGGCCAGGTAGCCGGCCACCGGACGGAGCGGCCCGCGCCCGGCGGCCCTGGCTTCCATGAACACGCCGACCACCAGGAACGGCACGCAGAACCAGGGGGTCTGCTTGATCGAGCAGGCCAGGCCGAGCGCCACCGGTCCCATCCAGTTGGCCAGTCCGGCGCTGCGCCCGGTGGCGAACCGGTCCCACCGCCACACGGCCAGCACCAAGAAGGGGAGGAACACCGCATCGGTCCCCCCGGACCCGAAGATGGCCGCGAAGACCGGGACCGAGTACAACAGCACGGCGAACCACCGGACGGCCGGCGGCATCAGCACGAAGACGAGCACGCCGGTCACCACCCAGGCGAACAGGTCGGTCCAGTCGACGATCAGGTGCCGGAAGCCCAGCTCCAGGAGTGGCCACTCGAGCAGGAACGAGCCCGCCGGGTAGGAGACCTCGGTGATGTGCCCGCCCGAGACCGTGTACGTCCAATAGGCCATGGGCGTCTGGAGGAGCCGGTCGGCCGAGGCCAGTGAGGCGGTGTACGGGTTGACGCCGTGGTACAGGAGACGGGCGGCAACCTGACCGAAGGCGGCGGAGTCGGTGGTGTAGAACTGCCGGAGGTGGATGCCGGAACCCTGGTTCCCCACGATGGACACCGACGCCGCCACCAGCGCCGGCACCGACAGGGCCGGCGACCTCGGGTCGCCGATGATCCACGTGGCCACCAGGCCGACGACACCGGCGAGGACCACCGCCGGGGCAATCACCCCGGCCAACGACCACGACGACCACGCAGTCCACAGGTCGAGGCCCCCGACCAGCACGGCCAGCCACACGAGGCTCCACCCGCACCTCTCGACGACGGGGTCGAACGGTCGTCGGGGTTCGGGCATCGTCCCGGTGCCCCGGGGCTCCCCGACGTCGGGCCCCTCGCCTCCGGTCGGTTGGCCCGGAGTGGGCCCGGGAGCGGTCGGACCGACCAGTCGGTCCGCATCCGCACCGCCCCTCGGTCGGGTCGTGGTCATCTCCCCTCCGGTGGCGCTCAGGGGAACACCCGGAACGAGGCGACGCTATAGGCCATGGCCACCGCCAGCAGGACGACCGACGAGGAGAGCACGGCGACGTAGGCGCGTCCTCGCAGCCAGGTCCCCACGGCGAGGATCAGGGGGAAGGCCAGCAGGATGAACCGGGGGCGCAGCCCGATCGGCGCGGAGATCAGCCCCATACCGGCAGCCGCCAATCCGTAGAGCAGGGGCGCCAGCGGCATCCGTTGGCGGATGGCGACCACCGCGGCGAGGACGGTGAGCACGGTGCCGACGTAGAGGATGTCCCCCGTCTCGGTGACGGCGATCGGGTCCCGCAGGAAGACCGTGACGATATGGACCGGGTAGACGAGTGACGGGTAGCTCTGCCAACCGCCCCGCTCGGTGAGCCGCCATGCGTTGAGGTTTCCCGTGTGGAGCCACAGCCAGAGCTGGTAGCCCACGAAGCCGAGCGGGGTGAGGACCGGCGCCGCCAACGCCCGCCAGTCCCGGTCGTCGGCGACGGCCCGGTAGGCACACCAGAGGCAGCTGACCTCGAAGGCCACGGCGACCGGTGTGGTCGCCGTGGCCAGCAGGCCGAGCACACCGGCGAGCAGCCAGCGACCCCGCATGAGGGCGATGAGCCCGAAGGCGAGGAACGTGATGGCGAATCCCTCGGAGTACACCAGGCTGAACACGAAGGTCCCGGGGAACATGGCGAACAGGAGCGTGGCCCGGTCCGCCGAGGCCTGGTCCGCGTAGTGCCGGACGAGCAGCCACACCCCGATGACCGCGCTCAGCCCGGTCACCTCGCTGACGATCATCCCCGTGGCCAGCATGGACAGACCGGTCAGGTCGGACAGCCACCGGATGGCCAGGGGGAACACCGGGAAGAAGGCGATGGTGCTGCCGGCCACGTGCCCGGCGTGATGGGGGAGGTGGCGGGGCCAACCTCGGGTGGCGGCCTTGAGGAACCACAGGCTGTCCCACCGGCTGATCTCCCTCGTGACGCTCCGGTGGGTGATGATCCCGGTGACGGCCAGGGTCAGCAGGGTCAGCGCCCTCGAGGCGAGGTAGATCACACTGGGTCGGGCCAGGAGCCGGGTCCACCGGCGCCACCGGCCGTCGCCACGGGCTCGGTCGGCCGATGGTGCGTCGATCTCCCTCTGGTGCTCCGGCAGCAGGGTCGACGACGTCATCCGGCGCCGACCCCCCCGGCACGACCGGTCACCACCGTCCGCCAGTGTCCGTCCCGGACCATCCAGGCGACACCTCCGAGGGTGGCCAGTGCCACCACCAGATACCAGGCGCCGCTGATCTCGGGCGTGCCCCCGGACCCCACGCCCAGCATGGCCAGTGCGGCCACTGCGGCCAGCACCTTGGAGCGCTGGGCGGTCGTGGCCGCCAGCAGCACCAGTCCCCACAGCAGGTACCAGGGCCACACGGTCGGGCTGGCGACGACGAAGAGCAACAGGGCCAGGCCCAGCGAGCGGACCACCTCGTGCCGGTGCACGGTCAGGAGCAGCCACAGGCACCCGAGGACTCCGGCGACGGCGAAGACGGTCTGGGTCACGGTGACCACGGACGACTGGAGGGCGGGCACGTGCACCAGGTGGAGCAGGTGGGAGACGAGGTCGCCCACCGCCACCGAGGGCGTCGAGGCGATGCGGAGCTCGGTGGGCACGTGCAGGGCGCTCGGGCCGAGCCACGAGAACCCGTACCCACAGGCCAGGGTGATCCCCACGAACACCGCCAGCGCCACGAGGACCGGCACCACCACCTCCCGCCAGCGGGCGGCGCCCCGACCGGAACGCACGTGGTCGACCACCAGGAACACGACGGCACCGGCGGCTGGCAGCTTCACCGTCGCCGCCACCGCGCACACGGCCAGGCCGGCGAGCAGGCGCCCCTCGACCGCCAGCGTCACCCCGGCCACCAGCAGGCCCACCATCAGGGCGTCGTTGTGGCCCGAGGAGAGGAAGCTGAACAGGGCCAGCGGGCTGAGCGCACCGAGCCACAGGGCCACGCCCGCATCGGTGCCCAGATGGCGGGCCAGGCGGGGCAGGAAGCACAGGGTGAGCGCCACCCCGACCAGCTCCAGCGAGCGGAAGACCAGCACTCCGGCGATCACCGAGGTCCCTGTGATGGCGGCCAGCACACGGGTGGCGCCGACGAACAGCGGGCCGTAGGGGGAGGAGGTGTGGCGCCACACCTCGGCCACCGACGAGAGCAGGGGCCCCGGGCCGAGGACGGCCGGGCCGACCGCGTAGGGGTCGAGCCCCCGATGGGCGATGACCCCCTGGGCGATGTAGCTGTAGACGTCGCGGCTGAACAGTGGGGGACCGAGGAGCAGGGGCAGGCCCCACAGCCCGAGGAGCAGCCACGACCAGCGGACGGTGAGCCGGCCGGCGAGCGCCTCGCTCCCGACCCCCAGCCAGGCCACGACCACCAGGGCCAAACCAATATAGAAGGTGACCAGGGCGACGGTGGTGCCTCCGGTCGGCACGGAGAACCACCACGAGGCAGCCCCGTGGCCGGGACGCGGGATCGAGCCGATCCGGGTGCCGCTCAGCACCATCACCGACGAGCCCACCAGCCCGGCCGTGGCCCAGACGGCCAGTGCGGTGTCGGGTCGCCCGTGTCGGCGGTCGCTGTCGGCTCCGTGCACGGCGGTGGGCGTTCCCACGATTCTCCTCCAAGTCGACCCACCCGGCCGCAGGTCACCGGGCAGCGGGCCGTCCCAAACGATAGCCGGGGTCGGTCGTCGTGCAACCTCACGGGGCGGGCGCGCCGTGCGCGGTCGCACCCGGCCGGCCCGGCAGTGCCGACCAGTGATCGTGGCCGGCGAGGGTCCCTCCTGGTGGGGACGGGCCGTGGCCGGCGTGTTCCCGCCTCCGACCCGGGGCGCGGCACCCTAAGGTCGGCCCATGGCAATCTACCGACTGGGCGATCAGGCGCCCTCCATCGACCCCGAGGCCTACGTCCACCCCGAGGCCGTCATCATCGGAGACGTCACCGTCGGCGCCGAGTCCACCGTGTGGCCGGGCGCGGTGCTGCGCGGCGACTACGGGACCATCCGCATCGGGTCACGGACCTCGGTCCAGGACGGGACGGTGATCCACGCCGGTCCCGGCTTCCCCACCGTCGTGGGTGACGGCTGCGTCATCGGCCACCTGGCCCACCTGGAGGGGTGCCTCCTCGAGGACGACGCACTGGCCGGCTCGGGATCGGTCGTCCTCCATCATGCCGTCGTGAGGTCGGGTGCCACCGTCGGCGCCAACGCCGTCGTCCCCAACCGGATGGAGGTGCCCTCCGGGGCCCTGGCCATCGGGGTGCCGGCCCAGGTCCACCCGGGCCGGTCCAATCTCGAGATGATCCGGATGGCGGCATCGGAGTACGTGGCCAACGGCCGTCGTTACCGCTCGTCCCTCGTGCAGGTCGGATGAGCATCCCCGGCGCCCACAGAGGCCCGGTCGCGGTCGGTCGCCGTCCGGTGGCGGGAGCGCGCCGACGGGTGGGCGCGAGGCGAGGCAGACTCTGACGATGCGAGGAACTGTTACCTGTGACGGGTCGGACATCGAGCTCACGCCGGCGGCCGTCAAGGATCTCCTCTCGAAGGGGTCGTTCTTCTGGCTCGACCTCGACGGGGTGGACGACGCCGCCCGCGACCTCCTGCTCAACGCCTTCGATCTCCACCGCCTGGTGGTGGAGGACGCCCAGCACTTCGGGCAGCGCCCGAAGGTCGAGGACTACGACGACTATACGTACCTCGTCGTCCACGGGGCGCCGGTCGACGGTTCGGGGACCAACGAGGTGCACTTCATCCTGAGCGACCACTACGTGATCACCGTCCACCGGGGTCAGTGCCCGGCCCTCGACGAGGTGCGGACGCGGCTCAAGCTCCGCAAGGGGTCCGACGTCCGCCTCCCGGACATCACCCTTCTGTACCTGGTGATCGACCACCTGGTGGACAGCTTCTTCCCGCTCCTCGACCAGTTCGACTCGGAGATCGACGACCTCGAGGATGCCATCCTGGTGAAGCCGACCGACGAGCAGCTCGGCACCCTGTTCGCCATGAAGCGGTCCCTCATCATCGTGCGCAAGGTGGTCACCCCACAACGGGACATGTTCGCCAGCATCTCGTCCGGGGTGACCGGGCTCCCCGGCCTCGACACCGACGGTCAGCGCTACATGCGGGACATCTACGACCACCTGATCCGCATCAGCGATCTCGTCGACGGCTACCGCGACCTGTTGAGCGGTGTGATGGACACGCACCTCTCGACCGTGTCGAACCGCCTCAACGTCGTCATGAAGCAGTTGACCATCATCGCCACCGTCTTCCTCCCGCTGTCGTTCCTCACCGGGTTCTTCGGCCAGAACTTCTCGTACCTGGTCTCCCACATCACCGGGCGGTGGCCGTTCTGGGTGTTCGGCATCGGCCTCGAGTTGGTCGCCGCCGCCGGGCTGCTGTACCTCTTCCGGAAGCGGGGGTGGCTCGGCGGTCCGTCCAACTGAACCCTGGCCGTCCGTCCCATTGGATCCCGGCGGTCTCGTGCCCCGGGGTCTCGTGCCGGGGGGCGTGGTTCCCTAGTGGCGTCGTGCCCGGGCGGCGAGGATCGCCCGGCTCGACCGGAACGACATCAGGGACAAGACCGAGGCGCAGGACAGCACCGAGCCGATGCCGAGGAAGCTGCCGACCGAGGCCACCGACACCGCCGAACCGATCGAGCCCACCGACAGGACGGACCCGACGGACCCGACGGAGAGCACCGAACCCGTCGAGTTGATGCAGAGGAACGAGCGGGACGAACCGATCGACCAACGTGAGCCAGGTGCCGTTGCCGCTCCATCCGTTCCCATGCCGACCAGTATGGCCCCTGGCCGGCAGCGGTATCGTCCCGTGCGGACCGCAGTGCGGCCCCGAGCGGACGGGGGTGCGGCCCGCGCCCGAGGGGGGTCCCGGCCGTCGGGTGCGGCTACGGCGCCGGCGACTCGACGGCGTTGCCGGCCGGGTCGAGGACGTACCACCGGCCGCCGGCGTTGGTCAGCGCCTGGCCGGTCGCCTTTCCCGGCACATGGTCGGGCGGCCAGAAGTAGAGCGGCCATCCGTGGTATGTGATCTGGGTGGTGCCGTCAGTCCGGGGAGCGGTACCGAGCAGACCCGGCTCGATGCCCGGTCCGGCGACCGGGGCGGCGATGCCGCTCGGAAGCGTGTCAGGGGGCCACTGCACCGCACAGATGCCGTAGCAGCGCGACGGTGACCCACGCCGGTCGTTCTCGAAGAGGTAGAGCGTGATCCCCTGACCGTCGGCGAGGACCGGGCCGAGCCCGTTCACGTCCATCACCTTGACCTCGTAGGTCGGGCCGTGTCCGAGCTTCGGGGGCGTGGTGGTGAAGGGCTGGGTGATGGCGGTGCCCGAACTCGTGCAGGCCGTGCCCACGGCGGCGACGAGCGCCAGGACGACGACGGGGAGGGCACGGCCGGTGCGGCTCGTGCCGGTGCGGCTCGTGCCGGTGCGGCTCGTGCCGGTGCGGCTCGTGCCGGTGCGGCGCCGGGCCCGTGGCCCGTCGCCCCTCACGGCCGGTCGGCCGAGCGGAACCACTCGAGCGCCGGGGAAGGGTAGGGACCGGTACCGGGACGCCAGCCGGCGGCCAACTTCTGGTCGGCGACGCCCCCTTCGGCCCAGATGTGGCAACTGTCGCGCGCCCAGGGACTGCCGGTCCCGGTGAGCAGGTCGTCGGCGACGCCCCGGCTGACGGCCAGCGCTCTCCTGGAGGTGACCGCCTGGACCACGACCGGTCCGAGCGAACGGGCCAGCTGCTCCAGGTGGGTGCAGCCGCGCGGGCCGCCGAAGCGCGACTGCACCTGGCGCGTGTAGCCCCTCGCCACGCTCAGGCCGACCAGTCCGGCGAACGCCGGAGCGATCCCGGGACACTCGGTGTGGGGGAAGGTGTGCATCTCCGCCTGGGCCTCGGTGATGCAGAGGTCGTCCAGGCCGACGACCACCCGCAGCTCCATGTCGTGCACCCTGGACACGGCCTTCCCGTCCTCGGCCCACGGCCTCGAATCGACCAGCCGGCCCACGACGGTGAGGACATCGCCGTCGTCGAACGCGTCGTACTCGATGGACCTCCGGTGGAGCGGCACCCGCCCACCGGCGGGCGGAGCCTGCGTCACTGGCGGGCCGGGAGGTCGACGATGTCGTACGACCACAGTTCGCTGTGCGCTCCCACCGGAGGTGGATCCGCCGGGGCCGCCTGGTCGGGAGCGGCCGTGCCATCGGCGTCACCGGCCGCCGCCCCTCGGTGACCGTGAGCGAACGCGGGGGAGTGCAGCCATGCGTCGAAGGACTCCTCGTCCCGCCAACGGGTGAGCACGAGCCACACGTCACGCTCGTCACTGGGCTGCAGCAGCTCGAATCCCTCGAAGCCGTCCGCATCGTCGACCGCCCCGGCCCGTTTGGCGAACCGTCGCGCCAATTCGTCGCCCGAACCCTCCCTGACGGTGATGGCATTGATCTTCACGATGGTCATGCTCCGATCATTGCCCGACCCGGCCACCTGTCCAAATCAGGGGCCGCCGGCCCGGGGACGGCCCGGCGAAGGTCACATGCACGTAATTACGGTGGTGTGATATCCTTAAATCCCAGGTTGAGCGTGAGGTTTGGTGCACGGTCAACCTCTGATCGAGGTGGAGGAATCGACAGTGGCCGAAAGCAGGGACGAGACGCCCGGCGGGGACGGGCCGACCGCAGACGCGGTTCGCTCGGGTGAGGGGTTCCGGGGGGCACAGGTGTGCTCGCTGGTCGGTATCACCTACCGCCAGTTGGACTACTGGGCCAGGACGGGCCTGTTGCGTCCGTCGATCGCCGACGCCACCGGAAGCGGCAGCCAGCGCCGGTACTCCTACGGCGACGTGCTCGAGCTCAAGGTCATCAAACGGCTCCTCGACGCCGGGCTCAAGCTGCAGCAGGCGCGCCAGGCCGTCGAGTGCCTGCGCGGCGACCTGGGGGCGGACCTGGCCTCCGCGCAGCTGGTGCTGGCCGGTGCCCGGTCGGTGCTCGCCCACTCCGACGGGGAGATCGTGGACCTGCTCGCGGGCGGCCAGGGCGTGTTCAACATCCTCCCCCTCTCCGGCGTGGTGTCCGAGCTCGATGCGGCCATCGTCGAGATCGGCGACGACACGTCCACCTCGCAGTCGCCCCGTCCGGACCGCCATCCGGCAGCAGGGCACCTGGACGGTGCCGTGGCCGATGCCGCCGGGGCCGTCCAGCGTTGACCGACACGCACCGCACCGTGCCGGCACCTCCGAAGTCGGAGACCCTCCGCTTCGCGCACGAGTCGGAGCACCGGTTCGCCCGCATCCTCGACTTCTACGGCGTCCTGTGGGAGTACGAGCCGGTTGAGTTCGCCCTGGAGTGGGACGCCACCGGGCGTCAGGTGTCGGGGTTCCGTCCCGACTTCTGGTTGCCCGAGCCCGGCCTGTTCGTGGAGCTCACCACCCTCAACCAGCGACTGGTCACGAAGAAGAACGGCAAGGTCCGTCGGCTGGCCCAGCTCCACCCCGATGTGCGGGTGACCCTGTTGTACCAGCGCGACACCCTGGCGCTCCTGTCCAAGTACGGCCTGGCCGGCGGCGGGCTGGGGCAGACCGGGATCGCCCGCTCTGCCTGAACGGGGGCGCCGCTATCATCTCGCTGTGAGCGAGACCTCGTCGACCGTCAGCAACGAGGCTCCGCCCGGTGCCGTCGGAGGGCTGCGCCACACCGCCCTCATCGACTCCCACCGGCGCCTGGGGGCGAAGCTCGTCGAGTTCGGCGGGTGGGAGATGCCGCTGTCGTACCCGCGCGGCACCATCGCCGAGCACCGAGCCTGCCGACACGATGCGGTCGTCTTCGACGTCAGCCATCTGGGCACGGTACGGGTGGAGGGTGCCGGTGCGTTCGACCTGCTCCAGGAGGCTCTCTCCAACGACCTGCGGAAGATCGCCCCGGGCCGGGCGCAGTACACGCACCTCCTCGGCGAAGACGGCTCGGTCGTCGACGACATCATCGTGTGGTGGCTGGCCGACGGGGTCTTCGACGTCATGCCGAACGCCTCCAACACCGCCAGGGTCCTGGCGGCCGTGGGGGGCGAGGACACCACGGCCACGCGTGCGATCATCGCCGTCCAGGGCCCCCACGCCCGGGCCCGGATGGCCACCGTCTCCGCCGAGGCCGCTGCCGTGCCGCGATTCGCCGTGACCCCGTTCTCGTGGGGTGGCGTGGAGTGCGTGGCGGCGGGGACCGGCTACACCGGCGAGGACGGCATCGAGTGCTCGGTGCCGACCGGCTCGGCCGTCGGCCTGTGGGAGGCGCTGCTCGCCGCCGGAGTGAGCCCCGCCGGACTCGGGGCCCGCGACACGCTCCGCCTCGAGGCCGCCCTGCCGCTGCACGGTCACGAGCTCGGGCCGGGGATCACGCCGCTCCAGGCGAAGCTCGGCTGGGTGGTGGGCTGGGACAAGCCGCGGTTCCGTGGGCGCCAGGCGCTGATCGAGGAGCGCGAGCGCGGAGTCCAGCGCATCCTGTCGGGCCTCGCCACCGAGGGGCGCCAGCCCCCCCGCGAGGGTTCGATCCTCACCAGGGGCGATCAGCCGGTCGGCGTGGTGACCAGCGGCAACTTCTCACCCATGCTGGAGCACGGCATCGCCCTCGCCCTGGTCGACTCCTCGGTGGCCACCCAGGCAGGGGAGGGGCTGACCATCGAGCTGCGGGGGAGAGCTGTCCCGGCCACAGTGGTACGCACCCCCTTCGTCCGGGCGGGCCAGTGGGAGTCCACGTCATGACCGGTCGGCCGGGACGAGGCGACCGTGCCTCGTCGATCGACTAGACAACCGGACACGAGAGCATCCGAGGAGCGGCCCGTGGGCACCTACATCCCCCATACCGACGAGGAGGTGGCGAGCATGCTCGCCTTCCTCGGGCTGGACTCGGTCGAGCAGCTGTTCGACGTGGTCCCCGAGGCCTTGCGCCTGCAACGGGGGCTGGAGCTGGCCGACGGAGCCGGTGAGCCGGATGTCCTGGCTGCCATGGAGGGGTTCGCCGACCGCAACCGCGCCCGCTCGGACCGGCTGGTGTGCTTCGCCGGTGGAGGTGCCTACGACCACGAGATCCCCTCGGTCACCCGCTCCCTGGCCGGGCGGTCGGAGTTCGTCACCTCCTACACCCCGTACCAGCCCGAGGTGGCCCAGGGCGTCCTCCAGGCCATCTTCGAGTACCAGACCATGATCGCCCGGCTGTCCGGCCTCCCGGTGTCGAACGCCTCGCTCTACGACGGCGGCAGTGCCGCCGTCGAAGCCGTGAACCTCGGCGTGGCCGCGTCGGCTCGGTCGACGGTGTGGGTGTCGGCCGGCATCCACCCCCACTGGCGGCAGATGCTGGCCAGCTACGCCGCCGGGACCGGCCACCGGCTGCGGACGATCCCGCTCCACGACGGCCTGACGGCGTGGCCCGAGGTCGGAGAGGACGGCGGGGAGCCACCCGGGGTGGTCCTGGTGGGCTACCCCAACTACCTGGGGTGCATCGAGGACCTCGGTGAGGCCAGGGCCGTCTGCGACCGCACCGGCGCCCTCCTCGTCGTGGGCGCGGACCCGGTGGCGGCCGGCCTGCTCCGATCGGCGGGGGAGTGGGGGGCCGACGTGATGGTCGGGGAGGGGCAGGCCTTCGGAACGACCCTCGGGTTCGGCGGCCCCTACCTCGGGCTGTTCGCCTGCGCCTCCGCCCACGTGCGGCGGCTACCGGGCCGTCTGGTGGGGGAGACGGTCGACGTCGAGGGCCGGCTGGCCTACGTCACCACCCTCCGCGCCAGGGAGCAGGACATCCGGCGCGAGAAGGCCACGTCCAACGTGTGCACCAACCAGACCCTCATGGCGGTGACCGCCGCCATCCAGCTGGGGTGGCTGGGCACGTCGGGTCTGATCGAACTGGCCCGCCGGTGCGCCCAGGCCACCCGGTACACCCGTGACGCCCTGCTCTCCCTCGACCGGGTCGAGCCCTACGCCGGCGCCCCGGTGCTCCGGGAGTTCGCCGTGCGGCTGCCCGTTCCGGCCACCGTCGTCATCGAGCGCATGGCCGACGCCGGCTTCCTGGCCGGGATCCCGCTGGGCGACGACTTCGACGGCGGCGGGAACGCGCTGCTCGTCGCCGTGACCGAGCGCCGGACGCGCGACGAGATCGACGCCTACGCCACCGCGCTCGGCAAGGCGGTGGCGTGATGGCCGACCCGGTCCCGTCCGTGGCCGATGCACCCGGCGGCAAGGCCACCAGCGCGCCCCTGCTCGGGCGCGACTCGGAGCCCACGCTCTTCGAGCTCTCCCACCCGGGCCGGCGGGCATGGTCGTTCCGGACGACCGGCGTGCCCGAGGTGCCCCTCGACCAACTGGTCCCCGAAGGACACCTCCGCGACCAGCCGGTGGCCGTCGCCGAGGTGTCCGAGCGCGACCTGGTGGCCCACTTCACCCGGCTGTCCCACCGCCAGTTCTCCGTCGACCTCGGGGCCTACCCACTGGGGTCGTGCACCATGAAGTACAACCCCAAGCTGTGTGACACCGTGGCGTCCCTGCCCGGCCTGGCCGGCGTGCACCCCGGGGCGCCGGCGTCCCTCTCCCAGGGGTGGCTGGCGCTGTTGGTCGAGCTCGAAGAGGTGCTGTGCGAGGTGACCGGCATGGCCGCCGCCACCCTGCAGCCGGCGGCGGGGGCCGCCGGCGAGCTGTGCGGGCTCCTCCTCATGCGGGCCTGGCACGAGGCCCAGGGATCGGTCCGGCACAAGGTGGTGATCCCCGACTCGGCCCACGGCACCAATCCGGCGTCGGTGACCCTCGGCGGCTACGAGGTGGTGACCGTCCCGAGTGACGAGCGGGGCTGCGTCGACATGGAGGCACTGGCCGGCGTCCTCGACGAGGACGTGGCCGGCATCATGCTGACCAACCCCAACACCCTCGGCCTGTTCGAGGAGGACATCGCCGCCATCGCCGCTGCCGTGCACGAGGTGGGCGGCCTCCTCTACTACGACGGGGCCAACCTCAACGCCATCCTCGGTGTGGTCCGACCGGGCGACATGGGCTTCGACATCGTCCACATGAACCTGCACAAGACGTTCGCCACGCCCCACGGCGGTGGGGGCCCAGGCGCCGGCCCCGTCGCCGTGTCCGAACGGCTGGTGCCGTTCCTGCCCGGTCCCCGGCCGGTGCGGATCGAGTCGGACGACCGGTCCCCGGTCTACGAGTGGATGACGCCCCCGCGTTCGATCGGGCGGATGCACACCTGGCACGGCAATGCCCTGGTGCTGGCCAGGGCCCTGGCCTACATCCGGGCCAACGGAGGGGACGGCCTGCGGCACATCGCCGAGATGGCGGTCCTCAACGCCAACTGGATCCGGCAACGGTTGACGGGCACCTACGACGTGCCCTTCGACCGGCCTTGCATGCACGAGGTGGTGCTGTCCGTGCGGACCATCAAGCAGGCCGCGGGGGTCCGCGCCCTCGACGTCGCCAAGCGCCTGCTGGAGGAGGGCTTCCACGCACCGACCGTGTACTTCCCGCTCATCGTGGACGAGGCCCTCATGATCGAGCCCACCGAGACCGAGAGCCCTCAGACCCTCGAGGCGCTGGCCACGTCCCTGGAGAGGATCGCCTACGAGGCCACCTCCCACGACGAAGGGTGGATGGCCGAGTTCCCCCACCACACCCCGGTGCGGAGGGTGGACGAGGCCCGGGCGGCGCGCACCCTCGTGCCGACCTTCGATGCGCGTGCCTGAGGGGCGGGGACCACGTCGTGGACGGCATCTTCACCACCCGGTTCGTCGATCCCTACCTCCGGCTCCACAAGTACGTCTACGAGAGGACCGATGGGCGCATCGGCAAGCACAGCAACCGGGTGCCGGCACTGCTGCTGACCACCACCGGGCGGAGGACCGGTGAGCGCCGCACCAACGGGCTGACCTACTGCCGCGACCGGGGTGACCTGATCGTGGTGGCCTCCAACGGGGGGAGCGACCGCCCCCCGGCCTGGCTGCTCAACCTCCAGGCCGATCCGAGGGTGACCGTGCGGGTGGGCCGCCGGGTCGTGGGGGCCACGGCCCGTGTCGCCGATCCCGAGGAGCGAGAGCAGCTCTGGCCGCTGGTCAACTACACGAACCGGGGGATGGCCCCTCTGTTCCACCCCGGTGCCCGCGGCCGCTACGACGTCTACCAGCACCACACCCGGCGGGTGATCCCCATCGTCATCATCACCCCGGACCGGGACCCGCGCTGAACCGGGCGGGCACCGGCCCACTCGGGCTGGTGCGGCTCCCGACCGGGGGGCCTCAGTCGAGGAGGTCCGGCTGCTCGGCCACGATGCGATCGAACAGGGGCTGGAAGCTGAACCAGCCGGCCACAGGGGAGCCGACCTGACTGGCGGTCAGCCGGGCCATCTCCGGGTCGATGAGTACGGGGGACCCGGCGGAGCTGGCCAGCAGTTGCGCCTGGCACGAGCGCTCCATGGTGATGAACCACCACGCCGCCTCGTCGACCGAGTGGCCGACGGTGAGGAGCCCGTGGTTCCGCAGGATGGCCGCCTTGTTGTCCCCGAGGGCGTGGGCGATGCGCTTGCCCTCCTCGAGGTCGAGCACCACCCCGGTGTAGTCGTCGAAGACGCCATGGTCCTCGTAGAAGGCACAGACGTCCTGGGTGATCGGATCGAGGGGCCGGCCGAGGGCCGACCACGACTTCCCGTAGATCGAGTGGGCGTGGGCGGCGGCGATCACGTCGGGCCGGGCCGCGTGGATCTGGGAGTGGATGACGAACGCCGCCGTGTTCACCGGCTTGTCGCCCTCGACCACCTCACCCTGGTGGTTGACGAGGATGAGGTCGGACACCCGGATGTGCCCGAAGTAGGTGGCGAACGGGTTGACCCAGAAATGGTCCAGCCGCTCGGGATCGCGGGCGGTGATGTGCCCGGCGACCCCCTCGTCGAAGCCGAACCTCGAGAACAGCCGGAACGCCGCCGCCAGCCGCTGCTTGCGGTAGAGCCGTTCCTGCTCCGGCGAGTCGAACTCCCTGTTGGGTGGAAGCTGCACGATCTCGGTCACCCCTACCTCCTCGGGTCGGTGGTGCGCCACCCTCGTACGACCGGCGGCGCTCGGCGTCCATCCTAGGCCGTGACACCGCCACGGAGGAGCTGACGGCGGCCCGGGCGGCGATGGGGAGCGGGCCCGGGAAGATGGGGAGCCGGCTGGCCGGAGACGGGGGAGGGGCACGGTGGACGTCCGGGGCGCACCGGCTATCCCGGTCGGACAGGCCCGGGCGCCCGCTCAGATCCCGAGCGGCTCCACCTGGCGCATCACCGCTCTCGACCGCTCGACCAACTCCTCGCCCCGGGAGGCCCACCACCACGAGTAGGAGAGCTCGTCGCCGTCGAACGCCATCTGTATGGCGAGCAGGTACGGCCCCGCCGGCTCCGGGTCCATGAAGAATCCGCCGGTCTGCTCGGTGAGCTGCACCGGCACCGACGCCTCGCTGTGCACGCCGAACATGGACAGTCGCCCCTCGGCGTCGCGTGCCAGCACGGTGTGCTCGGCGTGTTGGAGGAGCTCGTCGTAGCCGTAGGCCTCGTAGTCGATCGCCACCGCGGTGCCCGACGGGAGCACGGTGACCCGGAACCGTCCGATGAACACACCGCTCCCGACACCGTCCCCACTCCCGACGTACAAGCCGGGGGAGCCGATGAGCCGATCCAAGAGGTCTGGCACGCAGGAAACCCTATCCGGCGATGAATTGCCCGACCATTTCCGTCACTCTCGGCGGCGGGTCGCCTGACCTGGGTGTTCGGCCGGCCGCCACGGGCACTTCTCCCACCGGTCCGGTCCGCACCTCCGGGCCGCCGGCCGGACCGGTACCGGGCCCCGAGGACCCGCGCCTCGGCCGGGGCGCCGACCGGACCACGAACGTGGCCGGGCCGCCTGGTCGGGGAACATCGGCGACGCCGGTGGGAACGGGGCCGCCCCCCCCGGAATCCCGCGGACCGCATGCAGGCCGTGGGGTGGCAGCACTCAGTGGGCAGCAGGGCTCACCGGGTCGAGGACCCGAGCCCCACAATGAGGGTCGAGCCGTCCCACACCGCTGGAGACGCAGACGTCGGCTGGAGCCGTCGTCTCGTCGGTGAGCGTCGGTGTTCCGCCCGCCGCCGTGGCCGCCCGTCGACCGCTGGCCCGGGAATCCGGTAGCCGACCGGCAACGCCAAACACCGGGCCGCACGCGTCGGCGCACCGTCCCGACCACGGACAATCTCGCCCCGCGTGATCCCACACTTCGCCGCCAGGTTGCCCTTTTCCGCAGCACCGTTCCGCCACCGCGGGGGAGAAAACATCCCCTCACCAGCGATTCTGGCCCACCTCGACTTCTGCTTTACTTGACATAATATACATTATCGGCGGTGTAGGGAGAGGGGCAGATCACTGCCGGACCGGTTCGACCACCAGGCCGACCAGATCCCTGGCCGCCTCCAGGAGGTGGTCCAGTGCCTCCCGGTAGGCCCGGGCTCCGGTGCGCTCACCGAGGTCGGCGTCGACGTCTTGGACGGCGGACTCGAGCCGGTACAGCCGGTCGTGCAGTCTCCGGAGATCGTCCTCGGCGACGATGGTCTGCCCGGGAGGAACCATCAGCGAGTCGGCCCGCCGACGGGCCTCGTAGGCCCGCTGCCGGTGGGACTGGCTGCAGAACCTCCGTGGCCTGCCCGCTCCGCTCAATTCGGGTAGCGGTCGGTGGCACCAGCCGCACCTAGGTGTATCCGGTGATTTCGTCACGGTGACAATATTAATGCCGAACGACGGACGCCGGCCGCCGACCGTCTTGAGACGCGGCGCGACGGGGCGGGCCTCGCCCCGTCTTCTACCGCCGGTCGAGCGCCACGACCGGGATGACCCGGTCGGTGTTGGCCTCGTACTCGGCGAAGCCGGGATATCGACTCGCCTGCTCGGCGTAGATCCGGTCGCGCTCCGATCCTGCGACCACGGACGCCGTCAGGGCGACCGTCTCCGTGCCGATCTCCGCGGTCACGTCGGGATGGGCGACCAGGTTGTGGTACCAGTCGGGATTGGTGGGTGCGCCGGCCTTGGATGCGAACACGTACAGACGGTCGCCCTCGGCCAGGTACATCATCGGGTTGACCCGGGGCTGTCCCGACTTGGCGCCGGTCGTGGTCAGCAGGAGCAGGGGCGCTCCCTCGAACTGCCCGCCGACCTGGCCGTCGTTGGCCCGGAATTCGGCGATGATCTTGGTGTTCCAGTCGTTCATGTCGGTCATGCGCGTCTCCCGCTCTCGGATCCCCTTGGCCAGCCGGGCCGGTTCCCTGCAGGTTAGGCGACGGCCACCCCGCCCCGCTCCCCCCACCCCGCGCGACCCGGGTCCACTCCCCCACTGCCGACCGCGTCTCCCGTGCTGCGGGCCCGGCCGGCGGGGGATATTGTCGCTCAGGAGCCGTTCCCATGGACTACGAACCCGACGACCTCGACTTCGATGACCTCTACGACGAGGAGCTCTTCTTCCGCACCTGCGGGAGGTGCGGGGCCCGCACTGCTCCTCGATGGTCCGAGTCGGCGTGCCTCGAAGAGGCCCGCCGCTACGGATGGCGGCGGGTGGCCGCGTCGGACCGGCCCGGGGCCCGGCGGATGGACCTGTGTGGCAACTGCGCCCACGAGGCGGGGCTCGGTCCCCCGTTGGCCCGTTGGGGCTGAGCCATGACCCAGGCCGGTGACGTCGACTACGGGCGGCACGGGATCGGCTATGCCCACCACCGGCGGGCGGACCGGCGGATCGCCGCCATCGTCCATCGGGCCCTGGGCCCGGCCCGGACCGTCGTCAACGTCGGTGCGGGCGCCGGCTCCTACGAGCCGACGGACAAGACGGTGGTCGCCGTCGAGCCGTCCGAGGCGATGATCAGCCAACGACCGCCCTCCCTCGGCACCGTCGTCCGGGGGGTGGCCGGATCCCTCCCGTTCCGGGACGGGGCCTTCGACGCGGCGATGGCGACCGTCACCATCCACCAGTGGCCCGACCCGGTGGCCGGGCTGCGAGAGCTGCGCCGGGTGGCCGCCGGCCCGGTGGCCGTCCTCACCTTCGATCCCGACGCCCTCGACCGCCTGTGGCTGGCCGAGTACTCCCCCGACCTCTACCGGGCCGAACGGTCGCGCTATCCGGCCATCCGGACGGCCCTCGACGCCCTCGGCGGTGCATGCTCCGTCATCGACGTGGCCGTCCCCTTCGACTGCACCGACGGGTTCACCGAGGCCTACTTCGGCCGTCCGGAAGCCTTTCTCGATCCCGAGGTGCGCCGGGCCCAGTCGGCGTGGAGCTTCGTGGACGATGCCGCCGAGGCCCGCTCCGTCACCAAGCTGGCCGAGGACCTGGCATCAGGCCGGTGGGACGCCCGCCACGGGGAGCTCCGCAGCCGTGACCAGTTCGACGGAGCGCTCCGCCTGCTGGTCAGTCGGCCCGACTCCCCCGACCATCGATCACCGTGACCAGCCCGGTGAGGTCCACCGGCGGGGCATCGGACTTCCGGTCGCTGACCGGACCCGGTGAGCCGAGGTTGACCCAGCCGAGAACCTGCTCCTCCTCCGACAGCCCGAACAGCGAACGGACGGCACGGGACTCGAGGACCGGCGCGCTCTTCCACACCGCCCCGTAGCCCAGTCCGGTGGCGGCCAGGACGATCGCATAGCCGGTGCAGGCGGCCGAGGCCACCTGCTCCCACACCGGCACGTTCGAGGCGGGATCGGTCGACGCGATGAGCACCACCGCGCAGGGGGCGGCGAATGCCTTCCCCCGCATCTTGGTCACGGCCGCTTCGGGCACATCCGGCCCACGGGCCTCGTGGAGCCCGGCCACCAGTGCGTCGCCGAACCGCTCCCTCCCGCCGCCGGCGACCACGGCGAAGCGCCACGGTCGGAGCCCGCCGTGATCGGGCACGGTGGTGGCCGATCCGATGATCCGCTCCAGTGTGCCGGCGTCCGGCGGACGGCCGTCCCGGTCCGGTTCCGGGCGTGGTGCGGTGAGACGCTCGATCCAACCCGCCTCCGGTGGCCCACCGTCAGCGGCGATCACCGGAGGTCCGCTCCCCCGGTGACGGAGCGACGGGTCGGGTGGTCGGCCAGGCACGGTGGTTGGGCTCTGCTCATACCCCGATGGTAAACGGAAGAGGCCCCGGTGGACGCCGGGCGGCCGGTCCCGGTTGGCCACCGGCGTCGGGTCCCGGTTGGCCACCGTGGGCCGGTTCCGGTTGACGGGGCGGGCACAGCTCGACCCTTGGGGTCGGCGGTGGTCCCGGGGTGTGGAGCGATGCCGGGCCTCGGGAGACGGGCGCCGACCCGTCGGAATCCCGCTGGTTCCCGAGCCCTCGCCGACCGCTGGACCAGGGTTTGCCCGTCGCGGTCGAAGACGGCAGTAGCCTGTCGCCCGGTATGGCCCATCGAATCGAAGTCGAACTCACCAGTCAGACCGGGGACTCCACGTGGACCTGGCGCGCCGCCGGGGCCAAGCAACCACGGGGGACGCTCGACGCTGCGCTCGTCCCCGAGGGGTCGGGCGTGGGTTCGGTGCTCCGGGCCGAGGTCGAGACCACGCTGGACGGGACCACCGTCACGGCGCTGCTCCCGCCGAAGGCCAAGGGCGACGTGCGGGCTGCCGGGAGGATCGAGCTCCTGGCCCCGCAGCAGAAGGGCCCCGACGTGAACGTGACCTATGCGTCCAAGTCCAAGCGTCGACGCGACGACCGTGGCGACGGCGCACACGAGGATGGTGGCCGTCGGCCCTCCGACCGTCGGCCCCGTGCCGAATCCGGTGCGAAAGGGGCACGGGGCCAAGCCCGTGCCGGTGGGCGCTCGGACAGCGGTGCGTCGAACGGCGACGGCCCGGGCCGCAAGCGAACCGGACCGGCCCGCCCAGGGGGGCGGGAGGGCGGCGGCCGCGACAATCCGCGCCGGCTCGCCACGTCTTCCGTCTATCGCAACGCGGCCCTGGCCGAGCTCAAGCCCGAGCAGCTCCCGGTGGCCGAGCAGCTCCTGCGAGGGGGGATCCCCGCCGTGCGGCAGGCCATCGACGAGCAGAACTCCCGGGCCCGGGCCGAGCACCGTCCTGAGGTCACCCCCGGACCGCTGCTGGCCATGGCCGAGCAGCTGCTCCCGGCCATCAACCTGGCGGCGTGGAAGGACCGTGCCTCGGTGGCGCGCAACGCCGGAAAGGACGTACCGCTCCGCGAGCTCCGTTCCATCGTTGCCTCCTCGTCGACGGTCACGCTCGACGAGGAGGGGGTCGAACTGGCCGGCGCCCTGCGCGCCTCGCTCGACCAGCGGGTCACGGCCCTCCGGGACCGGTGGGTCGAGCGGATCACCACCGCCCTCGACGACGGTCGGGTGACCGACGCGGTGCGTGCGTCCATCAGACCTCCCGAGCCGGCCACCCGCCTCTCCTCCGAGCTGGCGGTCCGACTGGCCGAGCAGGCCGGGCAGGCCATGTCGGCCGAGACCCCACCCGACCAGTGGCTGGCGCTCCTCGAGGTGGTCGTGGATTCCCCGGTGCGCCGCACGGTCAAGCCTGTCGGCCTACCCACCGGGGCGGACGAGACCCTGTTGGCGGCGGCCCGCAAGGCCTCCGGCTACGTCCCCGAGCTGGCCCGGCTGATGGGAATCCCCATCCCACCACCACCGGGTCCCCGCCGGCCGGTGCCCGCCAGGAGCTCGCAGGGGCGCCGCTCCTCCTGAACCGGCGTCACGGGCCCGGGCGCGCCGGGCGGCCCGTGCCCGGTCGGTGTCGGCCCGGACGGCCCCACCGGACCCACCGGGCCCGAGAGCCCTCATCCCAGTTCGCGGTACATGGTGATCGCCCTGGCCTTGAACCCGGCCGCCTCGAAGAAGCTCTTGGCCGGTCGGTCACCCGGGAGGGCCACGCCGTCGACTCCGGCGCAGCCGTGGGCCTCGAGCCAGGCCAGTGCCCCCTCCACCAGCAGCTGACCGAGCCCGAGCCCGCGGGCCTCGGGCTCGACGTAGCAGACGTCGAGCACCCCGTGGCGCCGGTGGGTGCCCCGGTCCTCGTGGTGACAGACCGCCACCCCGGTGACCACGGCGTCGAGCGTCCCCACCAGCACGAGTCGATCGGGATCGTCACCGGGCCGCCCGGGCCACGCCGGCGGCCCCCCCGGGCCGCCGGGCTCACGATCCGGGTCGACCAGCAGGCGTCCGCCCCGCTGGGAGACCACCCCGGCCAGGAACTCCTCGACCAGTTCGGCAACCCGCGTCCCGTCGGCGGGGACCGCCTCACGCACCGCTTCCATCCGCTCCCCTCCCCACGGGGCCCGCCTCGGGGCCGTTGCGACTAGGAACGCTCGTCGAGCAGCTGGTCGACGCGGCTGAGGATGGTGCGACGTCCCCGCGTGGACGCCTCGTAGGCCCGTACGGACACCAGCTCGGCCCGGTTCAGCCCGTCGAGTCGCTGCACCACCTGTGACGCGGACAGCGTGTCGAACCCGGGGATCGAGAGCGTGGACACGGCGGGGACGTGACCGTTGGCCGGCGGCGGAACCGCCCGGACCACCCGGTCGTCTCGGGTGGCTCCCGGGTGAGCGGCGGCCCTCGGCCCGGATCGGGTCTGCGCAGTGGTGGGTGCGTGGGACGCGGGAGCGGTGCGGGCCGGCGGAGGGGTCGACGCTCCTCGGTGCAGCAGCGAACCCGAGCGACGCCGGAACTCCTGCTGCCCGGCCCGGACGGCGAAATGGCCGAGCGCCCGGGCCGAGGACACACGGACGCCGAGACGCTCCCGGCCCCGCTCGGCCAGGCGGGGGATCTCCTCCACCACGGCGACGGCGATGCCGGCCGGCACGTAGACGAACAGATCCAACAACCGCTCGTTCAGCGGGGGGTCGCCGGGGGTCTCGTTGTGTGGTTCGGCCATGGTCGACTCCCCGTCAGACGCAGTCGCGACAGAGCATCTTCTTCCGGTCAGCCAGCTGGTTCGGGTGCTTGACGAGAAAGCACGACCGGCACACGAACTCGCCGGGCTGCTTCGGCAACACCCGTTCGACGCCGTCACCCGAGCGGTCCTCGGGCTCGGGAGTCTCCTCGTCGTCCTCGACCTCCTCGACGACCAGGCGCTCCTTCAAGATGGTGTCGAGGCTCGCCTCGACGTCCTCGTCGTCCGGCTCCTCTTCGTCGTCCTCGTCGGACTCGTCACCGGCCGCAGGCTTGGTCGCCGTCTTGGCGGCCGGGACGGGGACGACCACCTCGTCCTCCTCGATGACGACGACGGCATCGACGTCGGCATCGTCGTCATCGTCCTCGGGTAGCGCCAGAGCATCGTCGGCGATCAGGTCGTCATCGTCGTCGTCGGCCAGCTCGTCGAGCTCGCCCTCGATCAGCTCTTCGGGTCCTTCGACTTCGTCCAGTTCTTGTGGCATCTCGGTCTTTCAATGGTGATTGGGCGGGAGCATAGACGGTTATGCGCATCCCTCGTTCGCATCATGCCGTCCACCATGTCACGGTCCTCCTGCGGCCGTCTGTCGTGGCCGTCCTCGGCCGCAGGACTGTCTGACCAGACGTTTTCCGGCCAGGACTGCCCGACCGGCGTTTTCCGGCCAGGACTGCCTGACCGGACCTCATCCTGCGACACGAGGGTATGCGACAACGGGACGTGGTGAGTGGTTATTCCCAACTCGGCCGCCGGCGACACCGGATGGTTCGGGAGGTGATCATGGTGGTCCGGCCTTCGGACGAAGGCGGTCGGACCCAGGGGTCTTTGGCACCACCCCCCCCGCCACCTCCGGAGTACACCGTCGGTTTCGGGGGAGGCGTTTTCTACTCGATCCCCTGGGCCTCCCTCCGCCTCTCACAGCATCCCTCCCCCCGGCCGAACCGAGCGATCGAAATCACTCGGGGTGCTGCCGGGGCGAGTGGGACTGGGCGAACGATAGGCCAGGCACACCGGCACTCGTCAAATGGCATTCCACCATGCCGACCTGGAGGTTTTCACAACCTCCCAGGTCAGGGGATTACGGGATTTCCTGCCGTCGACATCGATGCGCGCCGGTCCTCGGCCCGGCGCTCGGACTCGAGACGCTCGAGGTCCTCCGACCCGTAGTGGACGTGCGACATCGCCTCGGCCACCAGGTGGTGGCCGGCTCCGTCGGCGATCAGCCGGTGCATCTCCTGGGCCACCCACCGGTAGCCGGGGTGGCCCTGGGGCCCCGAGCGCAATTCGAGCAGGTGCATCGCCTCACGGGCGTTCATCTGCATCGAGTACCGGATGCGGTAGGCGAGGGCTACGGCGTAGGCGGACTCCACGGGGAACAGCGGGGCGATGGTCTCGGCCAGCTCGCGCGACCGCTCGAGCGACGTCACATAGCGGCTCGTCAGGCCCGCCTCCTCCACCACCTCGGGCACGTCGTAGCCGAGCGTCGATCCGAGCGGCTGCCACTCGATGGTCAGCATGCGATGGCGCTGGAGGTCCCGGAAGGCGCCGTAGTCGGTGACCACGTCGAACCGGTAACCGGTGCGCTCGAATGCCCGTCCGGGACGATGGCGGCGGTTGTCGCGCTCGCCGACGTAGGCGGCCAGCAGGGCCCGCTTCTCCTCGGCTCCGAGCTGGCGGACCCGGGCCAGCACCTCCACCTCGGGACGGTCGGTGAGCGGCGCGCAGATGGCGGCGATGACCTTGTCCTCACCGTCGGGATCGAAGTCGACGAGCGTGACCGACGGCTGCCCGGACGGCCCGGCCACCGAGTGCCCGGCCGGGGCGACCAGATCGGGGAACAGTCCCTCGACCAGTTGGGCGGTCTGGCGCTGCGTGCGCTCCAGATAGTCCGACCAGGCGCCTCCCCGGTCCGGCCGGTCCACCCTCTGCAGGAACGAGGGAATGACCTTGCGCAGCTCCTCCAGCATCATGTCCGCATACCGGCGGGCTTCGGGCAACGGGTGCGAGCGCATCCTGAGCAGGAGCATCTCGTAGGACTGGCCCGAGCCGTAGATGCCCACGTTGGAGAGGGACGCCGCCGGGAGGAGTCCCCGCAGCGCGTCGAGCGCCTTCGCCTTGACCGCCTGGCGGTGGACGAACTCGGAGTCGTCGGGTTGACGGGGGTGCCGGCTCTTCAGCCAGGCCTGGGCCTCGTCGAGCAGCTCGCCGTAGGTGTCGAACATGCGGTCCATGTCCCCGACGTAGCGGGCACCGAGGATGGAGTCGAGGATGGCCGGGTCCCGGTAGTAGCGGTAGTGACCGGTGGTCAGCCGCTGGTTGTAGGCGATGTACCGGGTCGACTGCTCCAGGTAGGCCATGAGCCGTCCCCATTCGAGGACCTTGGTGAGCACGTTGGAGGCCTGCTCGCAGGCCAGGTGCACGCCACCGAGCTGGGCCACCGAATCGTCCCCGTACTCGAAGAAGACCTTCTCGTAGAGCTCCTCGGCCCGCCTGAGCCCGACGGTGGCGTCGACCGAGGCGTCACCGGTGATGTCCAACTCGCCGACGAACTCGTCGAGGAACAGCCGGCGCAGGCTCTTGGGGGATCGGGAGTACCTGGCGAAGAGGGCACCCTTGACCACTTCTGGGAGATTGACCAGGGCGAAGACGGGCTGGTCGAGGTTCGTGACGTAGCGGCGGAGGATGTCCTCCTCCTCAGCGGTGAACGTCTCCTCGGCGTAGGGGAACATGCCCGGATCACACTACGACGGCACCGACGGGTCAGGCGCGGACCCTACGGCGGCCGGGTCGTCCGCCCCCACGACGCCCCGCCTGATCAGTGCCACCGCCAGCCGGGCCGCCTCGCCCGTGGCCGGCTCCGGGGCGACCTGGCCCACCTGGCGGAGCAGGTCGATCAGCTGGCGGATGTTGCGGACGAAGTCGCCCGGGGCCACGTCCGTCTCCCGGAGCACGGTGTCCAGCGTGGCCCCGGAGGCCCAGCTGATGACCGCCCGGGCCAGTCCGGGGTCGGGACGGCGCGTCCGGCGGAGCCCCACCCGCCGCTCGTCGGACCGGACGGCGCCGGCCAGCGCCTCGAGTCGGGCGAGTCGCTCGACCACGACGGCCTGGCGTGGTGGCTGCTCATCCTCTCCGGCCCGGCGGGCCTCGAACGTGAACGCCGAGACGACCCCGGCCAGGGGCCCCGGCTCGAGCCCGTCGAACAGGCCCGATCGGAGCGCCTCGGTCACCAGGAGATCGGACTCGTGATAGATCGATGCCAGCATCCGACCGGCTTCGGTCATGCGCCACTCGTCGGTGAAACCGCGCTGTTCGAGGATGGCCAGGCGGCGGTCGAGCTGGGCGGAGAGCGACACGGAGCCCTCCGGGGCCTGCCACTGGCCATAGGAGGCGGCCAGCAACTCGTGGGCCTCCTCCCGCGACCACCGGCGCACCAGGTTCACCGCCAGGTTGTAGGTGGGGTGGAACGACGAGACCAGGTCGGGCGGCGGGGCCAGGGCCGTGCGGGCCACCTGGAGGAAGGGGGTGCCGGTGGACCACAGCACGAAGGCGTGGCCCACGGTGTCGATACCGCGTCGGCCGGCCCGACCGGTCAGCTGCTGGTACTCGCCCGACGTGAGCGCCGAGGTGTCCGAGCCGCGGAACTTGGCGAAGCGCTCGACCACCACCGTGCGGGCCGGCATGTTGATGCCGAGGGCCAGGGTCTCGGTGGCGAACACCACCTTCAGCAATCCCTCCGAGAAGCACTGCTCGACCGCCTGGCGGAACGCCGGTACCAACCCGGCGTGGTGGGGGGCGATGCCAGCCTCGAGGGCCGCCGACCACGTGCCGTACCCCAGCGTGCGCAGGTCGTCGTCCGCCAGCCGCTCGACCGAGGCCTCCACGAGCTCTCGGATCCTGGCCCGCTCCTCGGGCGAGGTCAGACGGATCCCGTCCTCGAGGCAGTGGCGGGTGGCGTCGTCGCAGGCCGCCCGGGAGAAGATGAAGGTGATGGCCGGCAGCATCCCCGCCGCCGCCAGGTACTCGACGACCTCGGTCCGCCGGGGTGCCCGGAGCCGGTTCCGGGGATTGCGCCGTCGCCGCTCGTCGAGGGAGACCCCCTCGGGGTTGGGCTTGCCCTCCCGCAGCAGCGGGAGCACCACCAGCCCGTCGCGGCCCCGTTCGGCCACGGCGAAGTGGTGGTGGAGCTTCACCGGACGGTGGCGCTCGACGATGACGCGGGTCGTCCCCCGGACCGAGGTGAGCCAGGCACCGAAGTCGGTGGCGTTGCTCACCGTGGCCGACAGGCTCACGAAGCGGACGGCCGGCGGGGTGGTGACCAGGACCTCCTCCCAGACCGAACCGCGGTAGGGATCCTGGAGATAGTGGACCTCGTCGAGCACCACCACCTCCAGGCCGTCGAGGATCGCCGAACGGGCGAAGAGCATGTTGCGGAGGACCTCGGTGGTCATCACGACGATCGGGGCGTGGGGCTGGTGGGAGACGTCGCCGGTGAGCAGGCCGACGCGCCCCTCCCCGTAGCGTTGGGCGAGCTCGGCGAACTTCTGGTTGGACAGGGCCTTGATCGGCGTGGTGTAGAACGCCTTGCCCCCGAGCGCCAGGGCCCGGGCGGCGGCGTAGTCGGCGATCAGGGTCTTGCCCGAGCCGGTGGGCGCCGACACCAGGACGGACTCGTCACGGTCGATGGCGTCCATGGCCTCGAGCTGGAAGTCGTCGAGCCGGAAGGCGATGCTCCGCTCGAAGCGCTCCCGCCCCTCTCCGACCGGGTCGTCGGCGTCCCGGGGGGCGGCCCGGGGACGCCCGGCGCTCATCGTCGGATGAGCTTCCCGACGACGATGGACAGTTCGTAGAAGAGGTACATGGGGATGGCGAGGGCCATCATGGAGAACGGGTCGGAGCTCGGGGTCACCACCCCGGCGACCACCACGATGCCCACGATCGCCCACCGTCGCCATGAGGAGAGCTTCTTCGGGGAGAGGACGCCGGCCACCTCCAGGGACACCAGAACCACGGGGAACTCGAAGGTGATCCCGAACACGACCATCAGCAACAAGATGAGCCCGAGGTAGTTGATCGGGTCGTAGATCTCGTGGAGGCTGGGGCCCCCGATGCTGTCGAGCCACTTGAGGGCATGGGGGAAGGTGAAGTAGGCCACCGCACAGCCGAGGGCGAACAGGGCGATGGAGGCCACCACGAAGGGGATGGCGTAGCGCTTCTCGTTCGGCTTGAGCCCGGGGGTGATGAACCGCCAGAACTCCCACAACAGCACCGGGGAGGCGAGGAACAGCCCCCCGTAGGCGGCGATCTTGACCCGGAGGGCGAGACCGTCCAGCGGGCCGGTTATGTAGAACTTGCAGTGGCTGGGCGCCACCTGGCAGTAGGGATTCTGGAGGAACGAGAGGATGTGGGGGTAGAAGACGAAGGCGATGGTGCCGGTGATGACGAAGGTCACCGCGCACACCATGACCCGGGTCCGGAGCTCGCCCAGGTGCTCCACCAGCGTCATGGAGTCCGGCCTGGGCTTGGGTTCGCTCCGACGCTTGAGTGAGATGGCCATGGTGGTGGGTGTCTGCTGGGTCGCGGGCTAGCGGCAGCGAGGGCCGATCAGTTCATTCCGGGGTCGTCCGGCACCACGCCGCCGCTGGAGCGGACCTGATGGACGATGCCACCCGGGTCGGCGATCAGCACCCCGGGGATGGAAGGCGGCTCCTCCCGCGCCTCGACGGTCCCGGCCGGCCGGTTGGTGCCGACCGACGGCTGGACGGCGTCACCTTGCACATCAGGGGGTTCGGAGCCGTCGACCCCTCCGGACGTGGTGCCGTTCTCGGTCGAGTGGGCATCGGCCAGGTTGTCGAGGAAGCTCAGCGGCGACCTGACCGCCTGGGTGATGGTGTCCGTCGAGGGCAGGTCGGGGAAGTTGCCGCGGACCTCGGACTCGAGCTTCTCGCGGAACTTGCGGAAGTCGCCCCACAGCCCACCGATCTGCCTGGCCACCTTGGGCAGCTTGTCCGGACCGAGGACGACCAGGGCAACAACCAGGATGACCAGCACCTTTGCCGGGCTCAGGAAGGGCACGAGGAAAGTGTACCGGCGCCCGCTCCCCGACGGCGCCCGCGGGGAACGGGGCCCAGGCCCCTCTCGGTGTTCGGCCTACGCCGGACCGGCACCCGTGCCCGCCGGTGGGCCCCTCGGGTGGGCCCGCCGGGCCGCCCCCCGGCTGCCGCCCTGGGCCCGGAACGACACGAGCAGCACCACCAGTGCGATCACGATCACGGCCACGGCGCCGATCAGCCAGATGTCCGGGGCGAACGGCCACACCTTGAACGCCATCTTGCCCACGATCAGGCCGCGGGGAATCGGCCCGAAGTACCGGCTGTCCTCCGAGTCGGTCCGGTTGTCCCCCATCACGTAGTACTCACCGGGGGGCACCTTGTAGGGGTGGTTGAGGCTGTACGGCGCGGTGAGGGGGCTCGGGAGCGTCTCGGGTGGAGGGGTGGGGAGCCACGGCTCGGCGAGCGGCCGCCCGTTGACCGTCACCCGGCCGTTCACCGACGCGATGGTGTCACCGGGCAGGCCGATCACCCGCTTCACCAGATCGGAGTAGTCCGCCTGCTCGAGCGGTGGGCGGGAGAAGACGACGATGTCACCACGCTGCACGGTGTGCAGGTGGTAGCTCACCTTGTCCACGACGATGCGCTCCCCCACCGTCAGGGTCGGGAGCATGGACCCCGACGGGATGTAGAACATCTGGGCCACGTACGCCCGGACCCCGACGGCGAGCAGCAGGGCGACGACCAGGACGCTCAACCACTCGAGGATCCATCTGATCCGGGCCCGGCGGCGCTCGGAGCGCTGGTCCGGCGGGACGAGCCAGGCCGGCCACTGGTCGGCCGGCAGCTCGGGGACCGCCAGCGGGCGCGCCTCGTCGTCGGGCAACTCGGGAACCGCACTCGGGCCCCGCGCCAGGACGGCCGGCCCGCTCACCGGCAACCAGGGACCCGAGCCCCCCGACGGGGTGTTGTCACCGAAGGGGTCCACCGGGCAACGAGGCTACTGCAACGGTCCACGGCCCCTACAGCCCCTTGATGTGGCTGAGCGGCCAGACCACGGCCACCGCCCGGCCCACGATCAGCGACTTCGGGATGGGCCCGAAGTACCGGCTGTCCTCGGAGTCGGTCCGGTTGTCGCCCATCACGTAGTAGTCGCCGGCCGGGATCTTGACCGGCCCGGGCAGGTTGAACTGCTGGTGCGTGTCGTCGGGCAGTGCGGTCGAACAGCTGGAGGGTCCCGGTGGGAGCCACGGCTCCGACAGCGGTTTGCCGTCGATGTAGATGCGGCAGCCCTTCGACGAGATGGTCTCCCCCGGCAGACCGATCACCCGTTTCACCAAGTCGGCGTACTCCTGGTCCTCGAGCGGCGGGCGGGCGAACACGACGATGTCCCCCCGGTGCACGTCGTGGACGTCGTAGCTGAGCTTGTTGACGATGATCCTGTCCCCGACCTGGAGGGTCGGGTACATGGACAGCGAGGGGATGGAGAACGACTGGACCACATAGGTGCGGAGCAGCACCGTGCACAAGAGCACGGCGATCAGGATGATCACCCATTCGATGAGGGTGCGGTAGCTCCGGCTCTGCAGCGGCTCCGCGGGCCGGTCGTCGTCGTCCCCCCGTCCGGTCGGGCCCGAGTCGACCGTCGACAGCGCGTCGCCGGGGAGTTGGCTGGTCACAATCAGGCGACGCTAGTCCAGGATCGGCACCGGATCGTGTCGCAGCGCCCCTGGAGGACCGTGCTCCGGGGCCGCACCGACTGCTGCCCGGGCTGTGTCGGCGGCGCTGGGCCCGGCCGGCGTTGCCCGGGCTGTGCCGGAGGTTCCGGGGGCGGGCCGGAGGAGTCGGGGGCGGGCCGGGCGACGGGGCGGGGTGGTGGCGACCGGGGCAAGGCCCCGGACGGGGCGGTCACAGCCCGGCGATGAGCTTCTCCACCCGCTCGTCCTTGGACTTGAACGGGTCCTTGAGCAGGACGGTCCGCTGGGCCTGGTCGTTGAGCTTCAGATGCACCCAGTCCACGGTGAAGTCGCGGCGGCGCTCCTTGGCCTTCTTCACGAACTCGCCGCGCAGCCGTGCCCGGGTGGTCTGGGGTGGCACCGACATCGCCGCGGCGATGTCGGTGTCGTCACAGATCCGGTCGAGCTGGTCGTGGGCCTGGAGGCGGTAGTAGAGGCCGCGTTTGCGGTCCACATCGTGGTACTGGAGATCGAGCAGCGACACCGCGGGGCTGTGCAGCGGGAGGGAATGACGCTCCCGGTACCGGTCGATGAGCCGGTACTTGGCCACCCAGTCGCACTCGCGGTGGAGCGACAGCGGATCCGACTCGAGGCCCTTGAGGCAGTGCTCCCACATCTGGAGGGCCCGGTCCTCCTGGGGCGAGAGCCCCTGCCGGTCGCGGTAGCGGATGGCCCGCTGCAGGTACTCGCCCTGGATGTCCAGGGCGCTCATCTCCCGGCCGTTGGCCAGGCGGACCGGACGGCGGCAGGTGATGTCGTGGCTGATCTCGCGGATGGCCCGGATGGGGTTCTCGAGCGTCAGGTCGCGCATCACCGTCGAGGGGTCCTCCAGCATGCGGAGCACGATGCTGGTGGCGCCCACCTTCAGATAGGTGGCGTACTCGCTCATGTTGGAGTCGCCGACGATCACGTGGAGGCGCCGGTACTTCTCGGCATCGGAGTGGGGCTCGTCCCGGGTGTTGATGATGGGACGGCTCCGGGTGGTGGCCGAGCTCACCCCCTCCCAGATGTGCTCCGCTCGCTGGCTCAGACAGAACACCGCGCCCCTGGCCGTCTGGAGGACCTTGCCGGCGCCGGCGTAGGCCTGGCGGCTGACCAGGAACGGGATCAGGACCTCGGTGTAGTGGGCGAAGTCGTCCCGGCGGCTGGTCAGATAGTTCTCGTGGCACCCGTAGGAGTTGCCGGCCGAATCGGTGTTGTTCTTGAACAGGTAGATGTCGCCGCGGATGCCCTCTTCTCGGAGCCGGGCCTCGGCCCCCTCCACCAGCGACGAGAGGATCCACTCCCCCGCCTTGTCGTGCACCACCAGCTCGGCGATGTCGTCGCACTCGGGGGTGGCGTACTCGGGATGGCTGCCCACGTCGAGATAGAGCCGGGCACCGTTCTCGAGGAAGACGTTGGACGACCGACCCCAGCTGACGACGCGGCGGAACAGGTAACGGGCCACCTCGTCGGGGCTCAGCCGCCGCTGCCCGCGGAGCGTACAGGTCACCCCGTACTCGTTCTCCAAGCCGTAGATACGCTTGTCCATTACCCTCACGGTACCGTGAGGCGGGGCCGTCACCACGAACCCGCACGTCAGCTGCTCTCGGACCCGGCGATAGGCCGTCTCGACGGCCCGGGTGCGACGGGCACCACCCGAGGGCGATCAGGCCAGCAATTCCTCCAACTCGGCGTCGACGAGCCGGCGGAACGCACGACGGCCGTTGCCCCCGGAGAGCACGGCCACCTCCAGTTCGGCCCCACTGAGGGTACGGTCCGGCCCGGCCAGGGCGTCCACCGCCGCCCGCAGCGCCTCGGCCAGCGACCACCCCTCGGTCCAGCGCTGCTCCAGCCGCTCGGCGATGGACTCGGTCTCACCGCCGAGCACCGCGTACCGGTCCTCGTCGGTGATCGTGCCCTCGTAGGCGATGTGGTACAGCTGATTGGGAGTGAGCCCGGTACCCAGTTCGGCCACGAGGATCTCCACCTCCAGGGGCTTCATCTCGTGGGTGAACACCTGGCCCAGGTACTGGGCGTAGAGGTTGGCCAGCGAGCGGGCGTCGACGTCCTCCCGACTGTACGCGTAGCCCTTGGTGTCGGCGTGACGGATGCCCGACACCCGGAGCTGGTCGAACTCGTTGTACTTGCCCACGCCGGCGAAGGCGATCCGATCGTAGATCTCGCTGATCTTGTGGAGCGACCGGGACGGATTGTCGGCCACGATGGCGATCCCGAGGTCGTAGGTGGTGGCGATCAGCGAACGGCCCCGGGCGATGCCCTTCTGGGCGTACTCGGCCCGGTCCTTCATCACCTGCTCGGGCGCCACGTAGTAGGGCATCGTCATGGCTGGCGCCCCTCGGCGCGTCGGCGCTCGATGAGAGCGGCGAACCGGGCGGCGACCTCATCTTCGGGCACCGACTCGAATCCTTCGGCGGTCACCGTGGCCACCAACGGGTAGATGCCGCGGATCAGGTCCGGGCCGCCGGTCGCCGAATCCTCGTCCGCCGCCTCGTAGAGGGCCTCGATCGCCAGCTCCACGGCCTCGTCCCGTCCCATGCCCATCCGGTAGCCGAGCTTGATGGTGGTGCGGGCATCGCGTCCACCCGAACCAGTGGCATTGTGCTCGGTCTCCTCATAGTGGCCGCCGGTCACGTCGTAGGTGAAGATCCGCCCGGTCTCACGGGTCAGGTCGAACCCGGCGAACAACGGCACCACCGCCAGGCCCTGCATGGCCATGGGCAGGTGCTCGCGCACCATCTGGCCGAGCTGGTTGGCCTTCCCCTCGAGGCTGAGGACCACGCCCTCCACCTTCTCGTAGTGCTCGAGCTGGGTCTGGAAGAGCCGGACCATCTCGACGGCCGGCCCGGCGGCGCCGGCGATGGCCACCGCCGAGTACCGGTCGGCCGGGAACACCTTCTCCATCGAACGGTGGGCGATCGAATGGCCCTCGGTGGCCCGGCGGTCACCGGCCATCACGATCCCGTCGGCGAAGCGCAGCGCCACGACCGTCGTGCCGTGACGGAACTCTCGGCCCGCCGCGCCGCCGCCCGGCACACCCCCGGCCTGGGACATGGTCGGGTGTACGGGCACCTGCAGTCGCCGGATGAGCCCGGCGAAGTCGGGCCCCGGATCTTCAGTCGTCGAAAACAGCGGCAGGGTCACTAGGGCTACTCGCCGCCCTTTTGCACATAGTTGCGCACGAACTCCTCGGCGTTGTCCTCGAGCACCTCGTCGATCTCGTCGAGGAGGTCGTCGAGCTCGGCCTTCAGCTTGTCGCCGGTCGCCGAGGCACCCGGCACCTCCTCGACCACCTCGTCCTCACGCTCGGTCGTCGTCTTCTTCTTCTGTTCCCGTTCAGCCATCTCGTTCAGTCCCTCTCCCTAGCTGCTCAGTCTGTCCAGGAGCTCGGACGGCGTCGCGCACTCGTCCAAGAGCTCTTCGACATGGTCGGCAGTGCCCTTCAGGGGATCCATCATAGGGACGCGCCGCAGTGGGTCGGTGCCGAGGTCGAAAACCAGGGAATCCCAGTTGGCGGTCACGACGGCGGCGGGCCATTTCTTGAGGCACCGACCCCGGAACCAGGCCCGGGTCCCTCGGGGGGGCTCGGTGACGGCCTCGACGACCGAGGCCTCGTCGACCAGCCGCTCGGTGTTCATGCGGGCGAAGAGCGAGTGGGACGGTCTCAGGTCGTGGTACTGGAGGTCGAGGGCGGCCAGCCGGTGATCGCCCCAGTCGCATCCGTGCCGGTCGCGGTAGCCCTCGATCAGCTTCAGCTTGGCCACCCAGTCGAGCTGCCGGTCGAGCGACATCGGGTCGGTCTCCAGGCCGTTGAGGATCGACTCCCACCGCCGCAGCACCTCCTCCCCCACCGACTCGTCGCCCATGCACTCGAGCCCACAGTCGTCGGCGTACTTGCGGGCGAGCGAGTAGAGCTCCCACTGGATGGCCAGCGCAGTGGCCGTCGAACCGTCGGCCATGGGCAGTGCCGTGGTGAACGTCCGGTCGACGGCGACGTCGTGCATGGCCTTCACCGGGTCGGCGAGCACCAGGCTGCGCGAGCCGGAGACGTTGTCCTCGATCATGGCCAGCACCAACGAGGTGGTGCCGACCTTCAAGAACGTGGCCACCTCGGCCAGGTTGGCGTCGCCGACGATCACGTGGAGCCGCCGATAACGGTGGGGGTCCGCATGGGGCTCGTCCCGGGTGTTCACGATGGGGCGCTTGAGGGTGGTTTCGAGGCCGACCTGCTCCTCGAAGAACTCCGCCCGCTGGGACAGCTGGAACTCGACGTTGCGGCCGTCGTTGCTGGCCGTCTCCGATCCCACCTTTCCGGCGCCGGCGTAGATCTGGCGGGTCACGAAGTGCGGGGTGATCTCGGCCACGATCCGGGTGAAGGGGGCGGCCCGGTCCATCAGATAGTTCTCGTGCGCCCCGTAGGAGTTCCCCTTCCCGTCGGAGTTGTTCTTGTAGATCACCAGCCGCGAGCCGTCGTGGGAGGACAGGTCGGCCGCCTCCATCGAGCGGGTGAGGATCAGCTCGCCCGCCCGGTCGTAGCGGAGGCACTCCAGCGCGTGGCTGCACTCGGGTGTGGAGTACTCCGGATGGGCGTGGTCCACGTAGTAGCGGGCGCCGTTGGTCAGCACGGTGTTGACCAGGTGGGTCTCCACCTGGGGCGGCATGGCGTCGTCCACCGCGAAGCCCCTGGCGTCGTTGCCCGGTGCCTCGTCCTCGAAGTCCCAACCGGTCTGTTGGCGGGCCACGTCGTGGGCGTAGGCGTTGATCAGTACCGACGACGCCGCAATGGGATTGGGGTCGCCGTGCAGCACCTGGATGCCGTACTCGGTCTCTATGCCGCAGACCTTCGGGATGGCCATGCAGTCGACCCTATCCTGACGGGTGGTCAGAGATACTGACCGGTGCCGACCCGCTCGATGGACCGGCCGCCCGTCGTCTCATCCCGATCGCTGATGAGCGTCCGGATGTAGACGATGCGCTCCCCCTTCTTACCGGAGATCTTCGCCCAGTCGTCCGGGTTGGTGGTGTTCGGGAGATCTTCGTTCTCCTTGTACTCCTGGCGGATCGACTCCAACAGGTCCTCGGTGCGGATCCCCCGTGTCTCCTCGGCGATGGCCCGCTTGATCGCCAGTTTCTTGGCCCGCCGGACGATGTTCTCGATCATCGCCCCCGAGGCGAAGTCACGGTAGTACAGGACCTCTTTGTCCCCGTTCTGGTAGGTGACCTCGAGGAACCGGTTCTCCTCGTCGTTCCGGTACATCTCAGCCACGGTCGTCTCGATCATGGCCTGGGTGGCCTTGGCCGGGTCTCCCCCACCCAGGGTCCGGACCTCGTCGACATCGAGAGGGAGGTCCGGGGTCAGGTACCGCGAGAAGATCTGGCTGGCGGCCACCTCGTTCGGCCGCTCGATCCGGATCTTCACATCGAGCCTCCCGGGCCGGAGGATGGCCGGGTCGATCAGGTCCTCGCGGTTGGAGGCCCCGATGACGATGACGTCCTTCAGGGTCTCCACGCCGTCGATCTCGGCCAGGAGCTGCGGGACGATGGTCGACTCCATGTCGGAACTGATGCCCGTCCCCCTCGTGCGGAACAGTGAGTCCATCTCGTCGAAGAAGACGATGACCGGCACCCCTTCTTCCGACTTCTCCCTCGCCCGCTGGAAGACCAGACGGATCTGCCGTTCGGTCTCCCCCACGTACTTGTTGAGGAGCTCGGGGCCCTTGATGTTCAAGAAGTAGCTGCGGGCGTTGGTGTTGCCGGTGACCTCGGCCACCTTCTTCGCCAACGAGTTGGCCACCGCCTTGGCGATCAGCGTCTTGCCGCAACCCGGGGGCCCGTACAGCAGGATCCCCTTCGGGGCCGGGAGCTTGTGCTCCAGGTAGAGCTCGCGGTAGAGGTACGGCAGCTCGACGGCGTCGGTGATCGCCTCGATCTGGTCGTCGAGGCCGCCCACGTCCGAGTACGTGACGTCGGGGACCTCCTCGAGCACCAGCTCCTCGACCTCGGGCCGGGCCAGCTTCTCGATGAGGAGACCGGTCCGCGTCTCCATGAGGACGGTGTCGCCGGCCCTCAGCTTCACGCCGATCAGGCTGTCGGAGAGCTCGGCGACCCGCTCCTCGTCCGCCCGGCCGAACACCAGGGCGCGCTTGCCGTCCTCGAGGATCTCCTTCAGCACCACCACCTCGCCCGATCCCTCACCCTCGCGGGCCAGGATCACGTTGAGTGACTCGTTGAGCACCACCTCGTTGCCCCGCCGGAGCTCGTCGGTCTCGATGTCGGGGTGCAGGGACACCCGCATCTTGCGACCACCGGAGAACACATCGACCGTGCCGTCGTCGTTGGTCCCGAGGAAAGTCCCGTAGGCGGACGGGGGCTGGGTGAGCTTCTCCACCTCCTCACGCAGATTGGCCACGTGCTCCTTGGCCGTCTGCAGGGTGAAGGTCAGCTTCTCGTTCTGGGAGATGGCCTGGGCCAGCTGGCCCTTGGTCTCGAGCAGCTTCTCCTCGAGCGTCTGGACACGCCGGGGGCTCTCCTGCAGCCGGCGGCGGAGGAGGGTCACCTCCTCTTCGGCGGCGCGGGCGCGGAGCATCAGGGACTCGAGATCCTCATGGTCGCTGGACTGTGCCGGCCGGTGGCCGTCACCCACGTCATCGGAATCAACCGTCGGACTCACCTCGCTCCCGCGCTCACCCTATGCGGCGACCCTACACCGGCACCCCTCGTCGCAATGCACATCTGACCCCCGTTCCCGGCGGGGCCCGAGGGCTCCGGGCGGCGGGGCCCGAGGGCTCCGGCCCGTGCGCCGCCGGTGCGCCGTCGGTGGTCAGCCCGTGGGCCTCGGGCGGGCCACCGACGGCCCACGCCCCGATGGTGGGTCTGCCGGCACCTCTACCCGGGGACCTTCTGACGGACCGTCAGACATGCTGGGCACACTTCCGGATACCATGGTGGGGCTGTCTCGCGTCCTGCTGCTCGGACGCGGACGGTCACGGGACGCAGGATCAATGCCCGAGCTGAGTTCGGTCGATCGGTCGAGCACGCCGGTCGCCAGAGGACACGTAGGAGAGAAGTAGCTGATGAAGGTCTGGATCGACCAGGATCTGTGCACGGGAGACGGCCTCTGTGAGGAGATCGCGCCCGCCGTGTTCACCTTGCTCGACGACGGCCTGGCCTACGTCAAGGACGGCACCGACGTGAAGAGCGAGCCCGGCGGGTCCGCCGGCATGGCCGCCGTGCCGGCCGATCTCGAGGACGCGGTGGTCGAGGCGTCCGAGGAGTGCCCCGGCGAGTGCATCTTCATCGAGCAGAGCTGAGCCTTCCCTCCGTCGAGCAGCGCTGAACCACCTGGCCGGAGGGTTCCCCTTCCCGGCCCACCGCGCCATGCCGGCCATGCCGGCCATGCGCGGCATCCCGGCCATGCCGGCATGCGCGGCTTCCTTCCCATGCCGGCCATGCCGCCCGCGTCCGAGGCCCGGTCGGCCGGCCGCGGCTAGCGCTGCCCGGCCCGGGGGTCGTCGAAGGGGAGCAGCAGCCGGCCGGTGGTGAGGAAGCCGGTGTGGCCGACCATCCGGTGATCGGGGCGCACCGACCGCTCTTCGATGTGCCACGTCCGGTGCAGCACCTCGAGGGTGCTGGCCATGCCGAACCCGTTCGCCTCCATGGCGTTGCGCAGCTGGGCCGTCTGGTTGATGGACGGGAGGTAGGCGCACAGGATCCCGCCGGGCCGCAGCGCCACCTCGGCGTGCTTCAGCACCCGCCAGGGCTCGGGGAGGTCGAGGAGGATCCGGTCGAGGCCCCGCTCCTCAATGCCGTCGTACACGTCGCGCAGCTCGACCCGGTAGGGGGCCCCCTCCCCCACCATGGCCGCCACATTGGCGCGCGCCCGCTCGGCGAAGTCCTCCCGGAGCTCGTAGCCGACCACGTCGGCACCGGCCCGCAGGAGGGCCATCGAGAGTGCGCCCGACCCCACCCCCGCCTCGAGCACCCGCACGCCCGGCGAGATGTCCGCCTCGATGAGGATGGCGCCCAGGTCCTTCGGGTAGATCACCTGGGCGCCCCGGGGCATCTTGAGGACCGCGTCGGAGAGCGTCGGGCGGACGACCAGGAACCGCCGGCCGGTGCTGCCGAGGACGGTCGAGCCCTCCCGGGCGCCGATCAGGTCGTCGTGATCGACGATGCCGACATGGGTGTGGAAGGACGCCCCGACCCGCAGGTTGATCAGATAACGCCGCTCCTTGGCGTCCACCAGCAGCACCCGCTCGCCGGCACCGAGGATGCTGCGATCCCCGCCGGGCTCCACGCCGCTCAGCTGCCGCGTGACGACGAGGGGGGCTTGATGGTCCTGACGGTCAACTGCTCGCCGGGCTTGAGCACGGTGCGGTAGATCACGTCGTCCTGGTGGCGGGCCCGGTTGAGCATCCACAGTGCCACCCCGACCACGATCCAGGCCGTGTGGTACCCGCTCAGACCCCGGCCGAATGCCCGGACCTGGATGTACCGCAACAGGGAGTCCATCGGCTCAGATCCTCCGTACCTCGACGATCGCCGACTTGCGGCGCCCGTTCCTCCGACCGATCAGGAACACCACCGCCACCGCCGCCACCACGACGGCGAGGCCGACCGTGACGACCTGGGAGCGGGTGGACTCGACCTCGTCGGACACCTCACCGGTCAGCTCGCGGAACTTGGCCTCGATCTGGTCACGGGTGATGGGCTCGGATGGCGTGCTCATTGGCCCTCCTTTTCCGGTTGGGTCGAGCTCGCGCCCTGACCCCTGGTCACCGCCATGACTGCGATGCCGGCCACCAGCACCACCACGACGGTGCAGATGAGGTACGGCACCCACGACCAGTTGCCGGCGAAGGTGGTTCCCGTCTCGCCCTGGAGCAGGCGCAGGAAGGCGATCGACAGCACCACGAGGCCGATGGCCAGGGCGACGGATCCCGCCACCCCGAACAGCATGAAGCGCCCGAGGCCCTTCAGCGGGGTCAGCGTCTCCTGCTTGACGTAGTCGATGACCAGTTGGAGGGTCTCCCCCCCACTGGCCTTGAGACCTCCCAGTCCCTTGCTTGTGCCGCTTCGACCTCGGGCCACGGTCCTCCTCGAACTCCGCGATGGGCATGACGAGGGTTCGGCCCCGTCACCACCGCTCATGGATCGGACCAACTCTAGTCAGCGGGTACACCCCACCTGTCCCCGACGGCCGGACCGGGCCGCGGGCCGCCCCCTTGGTCCGGCGCCGGGTAGGCCTCCCGGCACCGGGAGTGGGCCCCTAGTCCCGGGCGGTGAAGAGGTAGGTCGAGCTGGCGCGGGCCACCGTCGTCCCGGTCTCGTCGACCACCTCGGCCTCGGTGAAGGCCACCCGACTGCCGCCGGACACGACCGTCGCCGTGCACCGGAGGATGGCCCCCACCCGCACGGGGGCGAGGAAGCTGGTCTTCATCTCCACGTTGGACGAGAAGACCTTGCGGCCGGCCGCCCGGGCATAGGTGACCGTCGCCGACCCCATGGCCGAGTCGGCCATGGCCCCGATGAAGCCGCCCTGGACGATGCCGGCCGGGTTGGCGAACCGCTCGTCGGCCCGCATCTGCCACACGGTGCGCCCTGGCACCGACTTGTCCACACAACGCATGCCCAGCGTCAGCTCGCAGTTGGGGGGCACCTGGATCCGCTGATCGGCCACGGCGTGACGCTATCGGGTCGGAGCTGGTCGATACTGGGGGCATGGAGAACCCATCGACGGTCACCCGAGATGGTCCCCGGCCACCGGGGAGCTGAGAGGGGTTGCCGTTCGCCAGCGCGCTGTCCGAGCATCCGGTCACGTCACAGGCCACCGGCGAGGTGGCCGGCGCCGTCCTCGAGTCGATCGGTGACCGCCCGGACCTGGTGATGGTGACCGCCACTCCTCCCCACGCCGGTGCCCTCGAGGACATCGTCGCCACGATCGCCGCCGTCCTCCACCCGCTGGCCATCCTCGGGTGCGCCGCAGAGTCGGTGATCGGCACCGGGCACGAGATCGAGGAGACGCCCGCCATCAGTCTGTGGGCCGGCCGGGTGGGCCCGCTGGCTCCGGTGGCCCTGCGGGCCACCCGCCTCGCCGACGACTCCTGGCACTTCGCCGGCTGGCCCGATACAACCGCCTTCGTCCCCAGTGCGCTCGTACTGGTGACCGACCCCTTCACCTTTCCGGCCGACGAGTTCCTGACGTGGCTCCGTGAGCGCCATCCGTCGCTCCCGGTCGTGGGCGGGAACGCCTCGGGAGGGCGCGGCGCCGGCGGGAGCCGCATCGTGGTCGGTGAACAGGTGCTGTCCGCCGGCGCCGGCGGCGTCATCCTCGGTCCGGGCATCGAGCTCGAGCCGGTGGTCTCACAGGGCGGCCGGCCCTACGGGAGCCCGCTCACCGTCACCCGGTCGGACCGCAACATCATCTACGAGGTGGCCGGCACCCCCGCCATGGAGTGCATGGTCGACCAGATCAAGGGTCACCTGTCCCCCGCCGACGTGACGGGCATCGAGTCCAACGGGCTCTTCGTCGGCCGCCTGATCGACGAGCACGTGGATCAGCCCGGTCCGGGCGACTACCTGGTCCGCAGCGTGCTCGGGGTGGACCGGTCGACCGGAGCGGTGGCCGTGGACGACCAGGTGCCCCTGGGCAGCACCGTCCGCTTCCATGTCCGGGATGCCGAGACGGCCGATCAGGAGCTGCGCACGCTCCTGTCGTCGCGCCGGGCGGAGGCGGCACTGGTGTTCACCTGCCACGGACGGGGGACCCGCCTGTTCGACGAGGCCCATCACGACGCCGGCAGGCTGCAGGCGGCGCTCGGCGCCGTCCCCGTCGGGGGGTTCTTGGCGGCCGGCGAGTTCGGGCCGGTCGGCGGCACGAACTTCGTCCACGGATTCGCGGCATCGATGGCCCTCCTCCGCCAGCGCTAGGCCCGACACAGGCCGTGGCCACCAGGGCCTTCCGCCGGTAGGGTGGCCGACGATGACTGCACTCGACCCACGCCCCCCCGACCCCGCCGACCACGGCGATCTCGAGCAGCTGGGGATCAACGTGATCCGCGGTCTGGCCATGGACGCCCCCCGTGCCGCCGACTCGGGCCACACGGGCACGGCCATGGCCCTGGCCCCCCTGGCCCACGTGCTGTTCACCCGCGTGATGCGCCACGACCCCGCTGACCCGCACTGGCCCGACCGGGACCGCTTCGTGCTGTCCAACGGGCACGCCTCCATCCTCTTGTACTCGATGCTCTACCTCACCGGGTACGGACTGACCCTCGACGACCTGCGCGGCTTCCGGAGGTGGGGAAGCCGCACCCCCGGCCATCCCGAGCTCAACCACACCCCCGGTGTCGAGGTGACGACGGGGCCACTGGGCCAGGGCGTGGCCAACGGCGTCGGGATGGGCATCGCCGAGCGGATCCTGCGCACCAACTACTCCCCCGAGGTCTGTGACCACCACACATTCGTGATCGCCGGCGACGGCTGCTTCGAGGAAGGGATCTCCCACGAGGCGGCGTCCTTGGCCGGGCACCTCCAGCTCGGGCGCCTCGTCTACATCTACGACAACAATCACATCACCATCGACGGACCGACGGAGCTGTCCTACTCGGACGACGTGGCCGAGCGGTTCGCCGCCTACGGATGGGGCGTCGACGACATCGGCGAGGTGGCCAACGACGTCGACACCATCGAGGCCGCGCTGCTCCGGGCCCGCGCCGACGAGGACCGTCCGTCACTGATCATCCTGCGCAGTCACATCGGCTTCCCCTCCCCCCATCTGACCGACACGGCCAAGGCCCACGGTGATCCCTTCCCCGAGGAGGAGATCCGCCTCACCAAGGAACTCCTCGGGCTCCCACCGGACGAGACGTTCTGGGTGCCCGACGACGTCCTCGACCTCTACCGCCGCTGCATACCCCGGGGCGAGGCGTGGCGGGCCGAATGGAGCGAGCGCTTCGACGCCTGGGACGGTGACAAGGACCGGTGGCGGGCGGCCCAGGAGGGACGCGGCCTCCCGGGTTGGGAGGCCAACCTCCCGTCCTTCGCCCCCGGGGACGGCCCCTTCGCCACGCGCCAGACCATCAAGTCGTGCCTCGACGCCACCGGGCCGTTCATCCCCGGGGTCGTGCCCGGCAGCGCCGACCTGACCGGCAACACCGGCATGGCCATGACCGATGCCGAGCCCCAGTCCATCGAGCACCCGGGGGGCGACCTGATCCACTTCGGCATCCGGGAGCACGGCATGGGTGGCGTCATGACGGGGATGGCCGCCCATCGCGGCGTGCTGCCGGTCGGTGGGACGTTCTTCGTGTTCAGCGACTACATGCGGGGTGCGGTTCGTATCGCCGCCCTGTCCAACGTCCACGTGATCTATTCGTGGACCCACGACTCGGTCGGACTGGGCCAGGACGGGCCCACCCACCAGCCCATCGAGCAGTTGGCCGCCATCCGCGCCATGCCCAACCTGCGGGTCATCCGGCCGGCCGACGCCAACGAGACGGCGATGGCGTGGCAGATCGCCGTGGACGGCGACGGGCCCACCGCCCTCATCCTCTCGCGGCAGAAGCTCCCCGTGCTCGCCGGAACGGCGGGCCGGGCGGACGAGAAGGTGGGGCGGGGGGCGTACACGCTCCTCGAAGCGAACGGGGGCGCTCCCCAGGTGGTCCTCATCGGCACGGGGAGCGAGGTGCAGGTCTGCCTGGCCGCGGCCGAGCTGCTCGACTCGACCGGCGTCGCCGCACGGGTGGTGTCGTTCCCGTCCTGGGACCTGTTCGCCCTCCAGCCCGACGAGTACCGGGAGGAGGTCCTCCCCGCCGGCATCCCCCGCCTGGCCGTGGAGGCGGCCAGCTCCTTCGGCTGGGAGCGGTACGCCGACGCCACGGTTTGCATCGACCACTTCGGGGCATCAGCCCCGGGGGAGCACAACCTCGAGGAGTTCGGGTTCACCCCCGAGAACGTGGCCACCCGCGCCACCGCCCTCATCGCCGCCGGGGCGGCCCGGTGAACGACCCGAGGGAGGTGGGCGCGGCGAGGCCGGGGCTCCCCGGTGGGCCCACCGGCCCCCACGACCGGAAAGGAAGACGATGACGACACTCAACGACCTCTTCGACCAGCAAGGCCAGAGCCCGTGGCTCGACAACCTGCGACGCGACTGGCTCCAGGACGGGACGCTGTCCGGGCTGGTCGACCAGGGCATCCGGGGGATCACCTCGAACCCGACCATCTTCGCCAAGGCCATCGCCGGCCAGGACACCTACGACGACGAGTTCGGCCGCCTGGTCAAGACGAAGTCGGTGGAGGACGCCTACTGGGACCTGGTCGTGGACGACATCAATGCCGCCCTGGCCCTCCTCCGACCGCTGTACGAGGCGTCCGCCCGGGGCGACGGCTTCGTGTCGGTGGAGGTGGCACCGTCGCTGGCCCACGACACCGGGGGGACCATCACCGCCGCCCGGCAACTCCACGAGCGAATCGACCAGCCCAACGCGCTGGTGAAGATCCCGGCCACCCCGGAGTGCGTGCCCTCCATCCGGCAGATGATCAGCGAGGGTCGGAGCATCAACGTGACGCTCATCTTCAGCATCACCCGCTACGACGAGGTCATCGACGCCTACCTGACCGGCCTGGAGACGCTGGCCGCCTCGGGGGTCGACGACCTCTCCCACGTGGCCAGCGTGGCGTCGTTCTTCATCAGCCGGGTGGACACCGAGGTCGACCGGCGGCTGGAGACGGCGGCCGCCTCCGCCTCGGACGGCGCCGCCCTCCTGGCGCTGCGGGGACGGGCGGCCGTGGCGCAGGCCAAGCTGGCCTACCAGCTGTTCACCGAGCGCTTCTCCGGGCCACGCTGGGAGGCGTTGGCCGCCAAGGGGGCGCGGGTCCAGCGGCCGCTGTGGGCCTCCACCTCGACCAAGAACCCGGCGTACCCGGATCTGGCCTACGTCGACACGCTGATCGGCCCCGACACGGTCAACACCATGCCCGACGGCACCGTTGCCGACTTCCTCGACCACGGCACGGTGGCCCGGACGGTCGACTCCGGCGTCGAGGAGGCCCGCTCCCTCGTCGCCTCGCTGGCCGAGGCCGGGATCGACATGGAGGACGTGGCCCAGGTGCTCGAGTCCGAAGGCGTGGCCTCCTTCGCCAAGTCGTTCGACGAGCTGGTGCAGTCCCTCACCGACAAGGCCAACGCGCTGACGGCCGGGTCGTAGCCCTTGCCATCCCCACCCCGACGGAACAGGAGCACACCATGAGGATCGCCATGATCGGACTCGGCAAGATGGGCGCCAACATGACCCAGCGCCTACTCGAGCACGGCCACGAGGTCGTGGCCTTCGACCTCTCCGAGGACGCCCGCACCGCGGCGGCCAAGCTCGGCGCCGAACCGGCGACGACACTGGAGGAGGTGGCGGCCAAGCTGACCGCGCCCCGCGTCGCCTGGGTCATGGTCCCCGCCGGTGCACCCACGAACTCGACGATCACGACCCTGGCTGGACTGTTCGAGTCCGGGGACGTGATCATCGACGGCGGCAACTCCAACTACAAGGAGACCGCGCCCCTCGTCGAGCAGTTGGCGACCCGGGGCGTCGCCCTGGTCGACGCCGGCACCTCGGGCGGCATCTGGGGCCTGAAGGAGGGCTACTGCCTCATGGTGGGCGGGACCAAGGAGGCGGTCGCCGTGGCCGAGCCGGTCTTCGTCGACCTGGCCCCCGAGGGCGGCTACGCCCACGTGGGACCACCGGGTGCCGGCCACTTCGTCAAGATGGTGCACAACGGCATCGAGTACGGCCTGATGCAGGCCTACGCCGAAGGGTTCGAGATCATGTCCGAGGCACCCGAGTTCGACCTCGACCTCCACCAGATCGCCGCCATCTGGCGCTACGGGTCGGTGGTGCGGAGCTGGCTGCTCGATCTGGCCGAGCGGGCGCTGCGGCCCGAGTCGGGCTTCGAGCACATCGAGGGCGTCGTGGTCGACTCCGGCGAGGGGCGATGGACCGTGGAGGAGGCAATCGACCGCGGCGTGTCGGCGCCGGTCATCTCCTCGGCGCTGTTCGCCCGCTTCGCCTCCCAGAAGAAGGATGCCTTCGGTCTCCGACTGGTGTCGGCGCTTCGCAACCAGTTCGGTGGCCATGCGTTCACGACGTCGGACGGCTCCCAGGGCGGCGAGACGTTCACCCCGAAATGAGCACCGACACGCAACCCGACGTCGAACTCCCGGCCGAGGACGCCGTGGGCTCGAGCAAGGTCGAGGGCGCACGACGCTCCCTGCCACCCGTGCTGTCCAAGGCGCCACCGGTGGCCATGGTCATCTTCGGTGCCTCCGGCGACCTGACCCACCGGAAGATCCTGCCCGCCCTGGCCCGCCTGGCCGACCGGGGCGTGCTGGACGACGGCTTCACGGTCATCGGCGTCGCCCGCACCGAGTGGACCGACAAGGAGTTCCAGGAGCGGGTGGCCGAGTCGACGCCCGAGGGCGGCCCGAAGTGGAAGGCGCTGACCGACCGGTTCAAGTACATCGCCGGCGAGTACGACCACCCCGACACCTTCGCCCGGCTGAAGGAGCACCTCGACGAGGCTGACCGCGTGGACGGGACCGACGGCAACCGCCTCTACTACCTGGCCACGATCCCGAGCGTGTTCGGCCTGGTGGCCGGGGCCCTGGCCGAACACGCCTGCACCAGACCGGCGGAGGGTGGGTCGTTCGTCCGGGTGGTCGTCGAGAAGCCGTTCGGACGGGACCTGGCCTCCGCCGAGGCCCTCAACGAGCAGATGCACGCCGCCTTCGACGAGAGCCAGATCTACCGGATCGACCACTACATGGGCAAGGAGACGGTCCAGAACGTCCTGGCCCTCCGGTTCGCCAACGCCATCTTCGAGCCCATCTGGAACCGGCGCTACGTCGAGCAGGTGCAGGTCACCGTGGCCGAGAGCCTGGGCGTCGAGCACCGGGGCGGCTTCTACGAGACGGCCGGCGCCCTGCGGGACATCGTGCAGAACCACGTCATGCAGGTGCTGTCGCTCACCCTCATGGAGTCGCCCACCAGCACCGATGCCGACAGGATCCGCGACGAGAAGGTCAAGCTGCTCCAGGCGATCGACATCCCCACGCCCGACGAGGCCGTCGACAAGTCGGTGCGCGCCCAGTACACGGCGGGGACGATCGACGGCAAGCCGGTGGTGGGCTACCGCCAGGAGGAGGACGTCGCCCCCGACAGCCAGACCGAGACCTACCTCGCCCTGCGCCTCCGGGTGGAGAACTGGAGGTGGGCGGGGGTGCCCATCTACGTACGCACGGGAAAGCGGCTCCCGGCCCGGGTCACCGAGGTCGCCCTCACCTTCCGCCAGGTGCCGTTCCTCCTGTTCGACCACCGGACCAGCCGGGACCTGCGGCCCAACACGCTGATCCTGCGCATCCAGCCCGACGAGGGCATCAGCCTCGAGTTCGGGGCCAAGGTCCCCGGCGAGAAGTTCCACATCCGGTCCGTGGCCATGGACTTCTCCTACGCGGACGCCTTCGCCGGGACGGAGGCGGCGGACGGCTACGAGCGGCTCATCCACGACGCCATGGTCGGCGACGCCACGCTGTTCATCCGGGCCGACGAGGTCCAACAGGCCTGGATGATCGTCGACCCGTACCTCCAGGCGTGGGCCGATCCGGGTGGCGCGCTGCACACCTATCCGGCCGGCACCTGGGGCCCCCACATGGCCGACCTCCTGGTGGAGCGGTCCGGGGACGAGTGGCGCAATCCGGTGTTCGACCTCGAGCTGAGCGGAGGCCGCCAGACCGAGCCACCGCCGCAGTGAGCGGGGCCGGCCGGACCCTCGGCGGGGTGGCCCCGTGAACGGGAGCGTCGAATTGGTGGACTCGGTACCCGAGGCCTTCGCGCAGCTGGCGATAGCCGAGCTGGCAGCCCCGAGACAGGGGCGCTTCTCGCTCTTCCTGTCGGGGGGGCCCACCGCCCAGGACTGCTATGCCCGACTGGCGGAACTGGGCGCCGGTCGCACCGACCTCGGCTGGGGTGGCGTCGACGTCTACCTGGGCGACGAGCGTTGCGTACCCCCCGACGACCCGGACTCCAACCACCGGATGATCGCGGAGACCCTGCTCGCGGCCGTCGGCCCCGTCGGCTCCGACAACCCGATGTACGAGCGTGGGACCCCCGACGAGGCGGCCCTCGGCTACCAGGCCACCATCGGTGGACTGGACCGGTTCGACCTGGTCCACCTGGGTCTGGGCCCGGACGGCCACACGGCCTCGCTCTTTCCCGGCTCGCCGGCGCTGAGCGTCGATGATCCCGGCGTCCTCGTGGTGGCCAACCGCGATCCCCGGGCCAACAATCCGCACGACCGGATCACCCTGACCCTTCCGGCCATCGCCCGTGCCCGGCTCGTCGTCTTCACCGTGTCCGGCTCCTCGAAGCGCGACGCCCTCGGCGACATCATCGCCGGCGCCGACCTTCCGGCGTCCCATGTCGACGCCGATCGGGTCGTGTGGCTGGTCGATGCCGAGGCGCTCGGCGACTCCCCGCTCCCGCACTGAGGCGCGGCCGCCCCGATCGCCGGGGCCGTCCCGCAAGCCGGGCGGCGTCCATTGGCAGGCCGGCGTCCGTTGCCAGGCCGGCGTCGGTCGGCAGAGGGGGGGCGGGTCGTGGGCCCGACCACCGGCGCTTCGGGCACCGGCTCCGAACGCCCGTGCAGGGTCCTCCGGTAAGGTGTCGCCGATGTCCGTCGACCCCGGCTCCCCCCCGTTCGACTCCATCGCGGCCGACCTCCCCCTCCAGCTGTCCGAGTCCCTGATCGAGGAGCTCTCGGCCACACCGGTCGGTCGGCTCCAGGCCTCCGCCGACCGGGTACGGCGACAGGCCCACGGCAATCGGATCACCTTCTCTCCCAAGGTCTTCATCCCGCTGACCATGCTGTGCCGCGACCGGTGCGGCTACTGCACGTTCGCCAAGGCGCCGGCCCGGCTCGAGTCACCCTTCCTCCCGATGGAGGAGGTGCTCGGGATCGCCCGGGCCGGACGGGCCGCCGGCTGCCACGAGGCGCTCTTCACCCTGGGCGAGGCCCCCGAGGACCGGTACCCGGCCGCCGGCCGGTGGCTCGACGACCACGGCTACTCCTCGACGGTGGACTACCTCGTCCACGCCTGCCGGACCGTGCTGGAGGAGACCGGCCTCCTACCCCATGCCAACGCCGGTGCGTTGAACCTGGAGGACATCACGCGGCTCCGTCAGGTGAGCGCCAGCCAGGGGATGATGATCGAGTCCCTCAACCCCGACCTGGCCGCCCATCGCTCGGCACCCGACAAGGACCCCGAGCGCCGCCTGGCCACGCTGGAGGCCGCCGGCGAAGCCCACGTCCCCTTCACCACGGGGCTGCTCGTCGGCATCGGTGAGTCACGCGCCGACCGTCTGATCACGCTGGAGGCCATCGCCGCCAGCCATGCCCGCCACGGCCACGTGCAGGAGGTGATCATCCAGAACTTCCTGCCCAAGGCGGGCACGTCCATGCACCGCTCCCCTCCGTGTCCCACCGACGAGTTCCTGTGGACGATCGCCGTGGCCCGGCTGATCCTGCCGGCGGAGGTCCATCTGCAGGCACCACCGAACCTCTCCGACGACCTCGGCCCGTTGGTTGCCTCCGGGATCGACGACTGGGGCGGTGTGTCCCCGGTGACGGCGGACCACGTCAACCCCGAACGGGCGTGGCCGGCCCTCGGCATCCTCCGGGGCGCCACCGAGGCCGCCGGCTTCACCCTGGCCCCGCGTCTGACGCTGTACCCCTCCTTCGCCCACGATCCCGACCGGTGGCTCGACGACTCGCTGCGCTTCCCCGTACTCGACGCCTCCGACGCCGAGGGACTGGGCCGCGACCATCCCTGGTGCTCGGGTGGCGAGGTACCCCCGCCGATGCTGCTGGCGGGTGACAGTGCACCTCACCGCAGTTCGGCCCAGGCCGCGGGGTCCCCCCCGGTGGTGACCGTGCCCTCGAGGGGCAGCGCCGTGGGTGACGTACTGGCCGGGGTGCTCGACGGCGAGGTGGTGGGCGAGGACGAGATCGTCACGCTCTTCTCCGCCCGGGGCCCCGAGGTGCGGGCCGTCGCCGAGGTGGCCGACGCGCTCCGCGCCGAAGCGGTGGGCGACGAGGTGACCTACGTGGTCAACCGGAACATCAACTACACCAACGTGTGCACGTTCAAGTGCAAGTTCTGCGCGTTCTCCAAGGGCCCCCTGTCCCTCAACCTCCGGGGCAACCCGTACCTGTTGGACCTGAGCGAGATCTCGGACCGCGTGCGCCAGGCCGAGGCACTGGGTGCCACCGAGGTCTGCCTCCAGGGAGGGATCCACCCCAACTTCGACGGGGAGTACTACCTCGACGTCATCAAAGCGGTGCGGGAGGCTTCCCCGACCATCCACATCCACGGCTTCACGGCACTCGAGGTCACCGAGGGGGCGAGACGGTCGGACATGCCCCTGTCCGACTACCTGATCCTGCTCCGTGACGCAGGCCTGAAGACCCTGCCGGGTACGGCCGCGGAGATCCTGGACGACCCCGTCCGGGCCGTGCTCTGCCCCGACAAGATCGACACGGAGCAGTGGCTGTTCGCCCATCGCACCGCCCACGGCATCGGCCTGCGGTCGAACGTCACCATCATGTTCGGGGCGGTCGAACACCCCAGGTCGTGGGCGCGCCACCTGGTCGCCACCCGGGACCTCCAACGGGAGACCGGGGGGTTCACCGAGTTCGTGCCGCTGCCGTTCGTCCACATGGCCACCCCGATCTACCTGCAGCGAAGGTCGCGACGCGGACCCACCTTCCGCGAGACGCTCCTGATGCACGCCGTGGGTCGGATCGCCTACCGCGGGGCCATCGACAACATCCAGATCAGCTGGGTGAAGATGGGGGCGGAGGGGGTCCGCCAGATCCTGCGGGCCGGCGTGAACGACCTCGGCGGCACGTTGATGGACGAGAACATCTCCCGGGCGGCCGGCGCCAGCCACGGCCAGATGATGGACGCCGAGCAGTTCGCGGCGATCGTCTCCCCCCTCGGGAGGACCCTGGTCCAACGGAACACCCTGTACGGCCGGGTGGATCCCGGGCCCAGCAGCGAAGTGCTGGCCGCCGCCAACTGATGGCCGAGCAGTCCGGAGCGGACCGAGCGGACCGAGCCGACGGAGCGGACCGAGCCGACGGAGCGGACCGAGCGGACGCGGTGGACGCCGTCCTCGACGAGCTGGCCGACGACCTCTCGGCCGGCGCGTCGGCGGCCCAGCACCGCCTCTACCGGTCGATGCTGCAGACGGTCGCCGGTCTGGCCGCCGAGGACACCGAGGTCATCGACCTGAAGGTGGCGGACTCCGCCCTGGCCGAGATGTCCGAGGCGTTCCGGGTGTTCCGGCCGTTCCGCCGGGAGCGCAAGGTGACCATCTTCGGCTCGGCCCGCACGGAGCCCGACCACCCCGCGTACCGCAGCACCCGGGAGCTCGCCGCCTCGATGGCCCGGGCGGACTGGATGGTCGTCACCGGCGCCGGGCCCGGGATCATGGCCGCCGGGATGGAAGGGGCCGGTCGCGAGCAGTCGATCGGCGTGAACATCCGGCTCCCGTTCGAGCAGGGGGCCAACACCTTCATCGCCCAGGACCCCAAGCTCGTCGAGATGCGGTACTTCTTCACCCGCAAGCTCATGCTCATCAAGGAGTCCGACGGCTACGTGGTCCTGCCGGGTGGGTTCGGGACCCTCGACGAGGGCTACGAGCTGCTGACGCTGCTCCAGACCGGCAAGGCCGAGCCCGCCCCGGTGGTGATGCTCGACGTGCCCGGCGGCACCTACTGGAAGGGCTGGGAGGAATTCCTCAGTGCCCACGTCGAACCCCGTGGGCTGGTCTCGCCCGACGACCGTTCCCTGTTCACCATCACCGATGACGTCGGCCGGGCCACCGACGAGATCCTCGGCTTCTACCGCAACTACCAGTCCTGCCGCTGGGTGGGCGACCTCCTGGTCATGAGGTTGCTCACCGCGCCCGACCCGTCGACCCTGGCCGACTTGAACCGGCGCTTCGCCGACATCGTCTCGAGCGGGTCGATGCGGCTGTCCAAGCCGCTGCCGCCCGAGCGGACGGTCGGCGAACACCTCGACCTCGAGCGCCTCGTGTTCCGCTTCAACAAGACGCACTACGGCCGCCTGCGCCAGTTGATCGACGCCCTCAACCGGCTGGTGGACTGACAGGCCGCCGTCGGTGGGCGACGGCGGCCTCGGCGTCGCCACCAGGGCCGCGGCTCAGGGCCCCTCGTCCAGTGCGGTGCCCGAGGACAACGGTCCACCGAGGAGCTGGACCGCCTTGTCGACCGACCGGCGGGCCCGCGTGATCCGCTTCTCCTCGGCGCTCAGTCCCGGGTCGGGCTCCCCGCCGGCGTGCACGGCGTCGGCCGCCTGGCGCAGCCGGTCGAGGGCCAGATCGGCCAACTCCTCGGCGATGGCCGAGAGCCGTTCGGCGATGTCGGCCGGGTCGGTCCCCATGCCGGTCAGCGCGCCGTGCCGATCTCGACCTCGACCACCTCGAAGGCACCCTCGGCATAGCTCGACCGGAGCCCCTTCTTGTCGAACTTGCCGACGCTCGTCTTCGGGACCTCCTCGACGAACACCCACCGCTCGGGCAGCCACCAGCGGCTCACCCGATCGCTGAGGAAGTCGACCAGTTCGTCGGCGGTGGCCGGCGCCTCCCGCTCGAGCACCACGGCGACCAGGGGCCGCTCGCTCCATCGCTCGTCGGGGACGGCGATCACCGCGGCCTCGACCACCCCCGGATGGGCCATCACCTCGTTCTCCAGCTCGACCGACGAGATCCACTCGCCACCGGACTTGATCACGTCCTTCGTCCGGTCACTGATCTGCATGTAGCCCCGCTCGTCGAGGGAGCCGATGTCGCCCGTGCGCAACCAGCCGTCGTGGAACCGATCGGGTGTCGGCTCCCCGTAGTAGGAACCGGTGATCCACGGGCCGCGGACCTCGAACTCGCCGACGGACTCACCGTCGTTGGGCAGGACCGTGCCGTCCTCGTGCACGACGCGGACCTCGACGCCGGCCACCACCCGTCCGGTCTTCGACCTCCATTCGATCTCCTCCTCGACCGGTATGCCCCGGGGAGGGAGCGCCAGCGAGCAGATCGGGCTGGTCTCGGTCATGCCCCAGCCCTGGACCAGCTCCACCCCGAGCTCGTCCCGGAACCCCTCGATCAGCTGCCGGGGCACCGCCGCGCCCCCGGCGGTGATCATCCTGAGGGACGAGAGGTCCACCGCGTTGGCCCGCGAGTAGCGCAGGAGGTCGCTCCAGATGGTCGGAACGCCGGCGGAGATGGTCGGCCGGTGACGGCCGATGATGGCGGTCAGGGGCGCCGCCTGGAGGAACTGCTGGGGCATGATCAGGTCGGCGCCTGTCATGAATGCGGCGTACGGGGTGCCCCAGGCGTTGGCGTGGAACATGGGCACGATGGAGAGCACCCGGTCGCGGTCGCTGATGCCCAGCGCCGCGCCCGAGGTGACGGCGAACGAGTGGAGATAGGTCGACCGGTGGCTGTAGACCACGCCCTTCGGGTTCCCCGTGGTCCCCGACGTGTAGCACATGGCCGCGGCCTGCCGTTCGTCGAGGGTCGGCCAGTCGAACCCCGGCTCCTCGGCGGCCAGCAGTTCCTCGTAGGCGTGGGTGTGGCCGAGGGCGGAGCTGTCCCCGTCGCCGGCCACCACGATGTGCTTGACCGTGGTCAGCTGCTCCCTGACCCGGGCGAGCAGGGGGATCAGTGAGGCATCGACGATGATCACCTGGTCCTCGGCATGGTTGATGACGTAGGCCAGCTGCTCGGGGAACAGCCGGAGGTTCAAGGTGTGGAGCACGGCACCCATCGACGGAACGGCCAGGTACGCCTCCTGATGGGTCTGGTTGTTCCAGAGGAACGTCCCCACCCGGTCACTGTCCCCGACCCCCAGACGGCGGAGCGCCGCCGCCAGACGCTCGGACCGCTCGGCGACCTGGGCGAAGGACCCCTCGCTCGACTCGCCGTCGGGCCCGGTGATGGTGATCACCCGGCTGTCCCCGTAGACCTGCTGGCCGTGACGGAGTATGCCGCTGATCAGCAGTGGCGCGTCCTGCATGGTACTGAGCACGAGCGGCCCTCCCCCTGTCCTGGTCCGGCGATCCGGATGACAGAGCATACCGACCTCCGATCGGTCCGGCCGTCCCGACTGTGGTTGCGCCGACGACCGGGCGGTGGTGGACTGACAGCGCAGGGCTCCCGTCGGGACCCGGTCCGCCGGTCCGTTCCGATGTCAGCGGTCGAGTCACCGCCCGGACGCCTCTCTGAGCGGTGGTGCTCACGTCGTCGACGTGAGGAGAGACGGGGCCTGCGATGGTCAAGGTGGCCGTGGTGGCCGTGTGCGGCGTCGTGGCCGCGGTGGTCGGCGTCGTCGGGGTCGTGGTCGTGACCACCGGGTCGATCGGGTCCGGGTCGGCACCCGCCCCGACCGGCTTGTCGGCGGCCGGGGGTGGGCCCGACGGCCCGTCACCGGGCCCGTCCCTGCCGGCCGCCTGGATCGACCTCTATCAGCAGGCCGCCGGACTCTGCCCGGGGCTGAGCTGGTCCGTGCTGGCCGCCATCGGCACGGTGGAGAGCGGGAGCGGCCAATCGAACGAACCAGGGGTGTGGTCGGGGGCCAACAGCGCCGGCGCCGAGGGCCCGATGCAGTTCGAGCCGGCGACCTTCACCCGATATGCCACGGTGGGCCCGCACGGCGCCCGCCCCCCGACCCCCTACGATCCGATCGATGCCGTGTACACCGCCGCCTCGTACCTGTGTGCGAACGGGGCCGGCACGGCAACGGGGTTGAGGGGCGCGGTCGACGACTACAACCACTCGGGCGTCTACGTGGACACCGTCCTGACCCTGGCGCTGGCTTTCCAACAGGATCCCGGGGCCGACGGCACCGTGGTCGCCGCCCTGTCCTTCGCCGCCCGGCAGCTCGGCACCCCGTACCTGTGGGGTGGCACCGGCACCGGGGGCTTCGACTGCTCCGGGCTGGTCCAGGCGGCCTACCGGGGCGCCGGTGTCTCCCTCCCCAGGGTGGCCCAGGACCAGTTCGATGCCGGGCCGGCCGTCCCCGACGGAGCCGGCGTGGCGCCCGGGGATCTCGTTTTCTTCGGCACGGGACCGGCCGGCGTGGACCACGTCGGCCTGTACGTGGGAGGAGGCGAGATGATCGATGCACCCCACACGGGCGCTCTGGTCAGGTTCGACGACGCCGACTGGCCGGACCTCGTCGGGGCCACCCGCCCCGGCTGAGGGCGAGGCGACCGGCGCACGGCGGGCCGGGGCCGGTGGAGGGGTGTCCCTACCCCCGGACCTTGTCGACGCGCCCTTGGACACCACGGGGATCGCCGTCGCCGTCCAGGAGGGTCTCGACGTCGACGTAGCCGCACTCCGCCATCCCCGCCGTGACCCGGGCCACCTGGTCGCCCCCGATCTCCAGCAGCAGCCAACCACCGTCCCTGAGCCATCGGCGGCCTCGGGAGACCGCCACGGTGACGAGGTCGAGGCCGTCCGCGCCCCCGTCCAGCGCCAGCCGGGGCTCGAATCGCTGCACGTCGCGGGGCAACAGGTGCAGGGCGGTCCGCGGGACATAGGGGAGGACCCCGGTCATCACGTCGACCACCGAGGCGAACTCCTCGGGAAGCGGGTCGTCGAGCCATCCCTCGTAGGTCGTCACACCGTTGCGACGGGCGCACCGGGCGGCCACGGGATCGAGCTCGGTGCCCACCACCCGGGCCTCCCGACGGGCCGACGCCATGACCATGGCGACGGCACCGGAGCCCGTGCACAGGTCCACCGCCAGGCCTCTGTCCGGCAGCAGGCGCGCCGCCGCCCGCGCCAGCGGTTCCGACTGCCAGCGCGGGACGTAGACGCCCGGGTCGATGGCGACGTCGAGACCGCAGAAGCCCGCGTTCCCGACCACCCAGGCCAGGGGCTCGCCGGTCAGGCGGCGCGCCAGCTTGCGACGCAGGTCGGCGGCATCGTGCGCCGACCGCTCGAGCTCCTCGGCCTCCTCGGTGGCAGCCACGCAACCGGCACCCTCGAGGGCGCCGACGATCCCCGCCCTGTCCGGAGCCGTGTCCCCCTCGGGACCGTGCCCGATCATCGGATCGACCCCCGCGTCGAGGAGGGGGATCCCCCGGGCCGCCGGACCGGCCCCCCGTCCCGTGGACCCCGGCCGACCACGAGCCGCCGGCTCCCTGACCTCCGATACCTTCGGTCCACCCCTGCATCATGGCAAACGGCACGGCGCCGAACGCCGGTGGCCCCGGAGCGGTGGCGGTGGGGGTGATCGCCGTACCCTGTCGTCGGATGGGATTCGGCACGACGCTCCCGGGAGGGACCTAGGATCGGACGGTCCCGGCCGGCCCGGTCACCGCCCCACCGGCGCAGCCGGTCGGTGGGCCGACCCGGACTGTCCGCGGTCCGAGAGAGGTGCCATCGATGTCACGCAGCTACGAAGAGGCCAGTGCCGAGGTCACCGGGCCCGGGCAACTGTTCGAACTCGTCGACGAGACGATCGACGGCACCCCGTACCGGCTGTTCAAGCAGGCGCCACCCGTACTCGGCCAGGTCTTCTCCGGTGCGCGGGGCGACCAGTCGACGTTCCTCGTCTACGAGGACGAGCGGTGGAGCTTCGACGAGACCATGCGCCACGTCGATGCGTTGGCCCATTCGCTCGTGCACCGCTTCGGCATCGAAAAGGGCGACAGGGTGGGCATCTCCATGCGCAACCTTCCCGAGTGGATCGTCTCCTTCGCCGCCATCCTCTCCGTCGGTGCGGTCTCGGTCTCACTGAACGCCTGGTGGACCGAGAGCGAGCTGGACTACGCCATCGACGACTCCGGCCTGTCGCTGCTCATCGCCGACCCCGAGCGGATCGAGCGGGCGCACCGACCGGCCCACGGCCGCGGCGTCCCCATGATCGTCGTGCGAGGCGACCGGCTCGAGCCCGCCCCCACCGGCGTGCACCACTACCACGAGATCGTCAACCTGGGCGACGCCATGCCGGCCGTCGAGGTCGAGCCCGGGGACGACGCCACCATCCTCTACACCTCGGGGACCACCGGGTTCCCCAAGGGTGCCGTCTCGACCCACCGCGCCGTCACCCAGGCGCTGATGGCCTTTTGGGCGGCCGCGACCGTCCAGACCGCCCGCAAGGCCGACGACGACATCGGAGGGGGTGGCTTCGCCCCGTGCTTCATCCTCATCGTGCCGCTCTTCCACGTCACCGGCTGCGTTCCGGTCATGCTCTCCTGTTTCGGGATGAAAATGAAGCTCGTCATGATGCACCGGTGGGACCCCGAGATTGCCCTCCGCCTCATCGAGGCCGAGCGCGTCACCGCCTTCGTCGGGGTGCCCACCCAGAGCTGGGACATGCTCGAGAGCCCGTCGTTCGCCAAGTACGACACCTCGTCGCTGGCCACCGTCGGCGGCGGAGGGGCCCCGGCGCCGGCCAAGCTCGTCGACCGGGTCGAGAAGGGGTTCAGGCGGGGACGGCCCAACATCGGGTACGGGATGACCGAGACCAACGCCTTCGGGCCGGGGAACAGCGGCGACGACTACGTCTCCCACCCCACCTCGACCGGTCGGGCCCGGACCACCATCATGGACGTGGAGATCCGTGACGACTCGGGCGAACCGGTGCCCGCCGGCCAGCGTGGGCAGATCTGGATGAAGGGGCCGAACCTCATCCGGGGCTACTGGGGCAAGCCCGAGGCGACGGCGGAGACCATCGTCGACGGCTGGCTGGCCTCGGGCGACCTCGGCAGGATCGACGAGGACGGGTTCCTCTACATCGAGGACCGGGCGAAGGACATGGTCCTGCGGGCCGGCGAGAACGTCTACTGCGCAGAGGTGGAGAGCGCCATCTACGAACACCCCGGCGTCTACGAGGCGGCGGTGTTCGGCGTCCCGAACGAGCGCCTGGGCGAAGAGGTCGCGTGCGTGGTCCAGCGCAAGGAGGGCTCGGACCTCTCGGCCGACGGGCTCCGCGACTTCCTCGCCGATACCCTCGCACCGTTCAAGGTCCCGAGCCGGATCGCCTTCAGCGACAACCGGCTCCCCCGGAACCCGTCGGGCAAGATCCTGAAGCGCGAGCTCCGGGAGGTCTACTTCGCCTCGGAGCGGTGAGCGCGGGTCCGGATCAGGCCGGACCGACGGAGGGCGCCGAGCCATCGGTGCCGCGTGTGCCGCCCCCGCCGCTGCTCTGGGCACGGAATTCCCTGACCAGGCCGACCGGCGCCTTCCGCAGCCACGCTTCGGCCAACAGGGGGGTGAGCTCGTCGGCACCCACCCGTCCCAGGTCGACCACGACGCACGCCAGCCGCCGCCCCCACCAGAAGGGCTCGAAGCTCGTGCTGTCGTCGGCGACGGCCGCCCGGATCTCGGACTCGCCGGCCATCACCCGGACGTGCCCGCGGTCGGGGACGGTGGCGAAGATCTTGCCGGCGACGCGGTACGAGTCCATGCCGTGATGGTCCTCCACGGTGGTCCCGGGCAACGCCAGCGCCAGCCGGCGCAGCTCCTCGGGGCCGACCATCGGCGCTGGCCTCAGCCTCGGGGGCGGGCGTCCCGGCCCCAGGTCATCGCAGGGCCAGCTGCCCGGGAACGATCGGGGCCGGCAGGGCGGTGCGTCCCATGAGGAACCGGTCCACGGCGGCGGCCGCCGACCGGCCCTCGGCGATGGCCCAGACGATGAGGCTCTGGCCCCGGGTCATGTCACCGCACACGTAGACGCCCTCCACGTTCGTCGACCAGGTGCTGTCGGCGACGACGCTTCCCCGCGCGCTGACCTCGAGGCCCAGCTCGGCCACGACGCCGCCCCGCTCGGTCCCGAGGAAGCCCATGGCCAGCAGCACGAGCTCACAGGGGAGCTCGAATTCGCTGCCCGGCACCGATCGGAACTCCGGTCGGCCCCCCTCCCCGTAGGTCACCTCGACCTCCTCGCCCCGCAGGGCTCGGACCCGGCCCGCCTCGTCACCGAGGAACCCCGAGGTCGTGACCGAGAAGATGCGCTCGCCACCCTCCTCCAACGCCGAAGAGGTCCGCAGGATCAGCGGCCAGGTGGGCCAGGGGTTGTCGGCGGTCCGCTCCGAGGGGGGCTCGGGCATGATCTCGAGCTGGTGGACGCTCAGCGCCCCCTGGCGGTGCACCGTACCCAGGCAGTCAGCGCCGGTGTCACCCCCGCCGATGATCACCACGTGCTTCCCCGACGCGCTGATCGGCGATTCGGGGAGCATCCCCTCCTGGACCAGGTTGGACGGCTTCAGGAAATCCATGGCCCGGAAGATGCCGGCCAGTTCCCGGCCCGGGACGGGAAGGTCGCGCGGGAGGGTCGCCCCTCCGGCCAGCAGCACGCTGTCGAACTGGTCGAGCAGCTGGCGGGCGCTGACCACGGTCGCCCCCGGGGCGACGGCGGCGGCGACCTCGGGGTCGGGCTCCCCCACCGACACACCGCACCTGAAGTCCACCCCTTCGGCCACCAGCTGGTCGATGCGGCGGTCCAGGACCGCCTTTTCCATCTTGAACTCGGGGATCCCGTACCGGAGCAGCCCGCCGGGCTTCTCGGCCCGCTCGAACACGACCACCCGGTGTCCGGCGCGGCACAGCTGCTGGGCGGCGGCGAGGCCGGCGGGCCCGGAGCCGACCACGGCCACCGACCTGCCCGTCGAGACGCTCGGCGGCTGGGGCTCCACCCACCCCTCGGACCACGCCCGCTCGACGATCTCGTACTCGATGCGCTCGATGGTGACCGGGTCGTCGTTGATGCCGAGCACGCACGCGCCCTCGCAGGGGGCCGGGCAGAGCCGGCCGGTGAACTCGGGGAAGTTGTTGGTGGCGTGCAGCCGCTCGATGGCCTCGGACCACTCGTCCCGGTAGACCAGGTCGTTCCACTCCGGGATCAGGTTGCCGAGCGGGCAGCCCTCGTGGCAGAAGGGGATGCCGCAGTCCATGCAGCGTGCCCCCTGTTGCTGGGACTCCTCCACCGGGAACGGCTCGTAGACCTCCCGCCAGTCGCGCAGCCGCACCGGCACCGGCCGCCGGAGGGGCAGGTGCCGCTGGTACTTGAGGAAGCCGGTGAGATCACCCATGGGAGGCCTCCATCACCGCCTCCTCCACCGAGCGTCCCTCGGCGACGGCCCGCTCGGTCGCCTCGAGCACCCGGCGGTAGTCGCGGGGCATCACCGTCACGAACTTCTCCGACGAGCTGATCCAGTCGGCCAGGATCTCCTCGGCCACCACGGAGCCCGTCTCGTCCCGGTGCATGGTCACCCGGTCCTTCAGCCACATCCGGTCGGCCGGGGAGAGCGGCCCGAGGTCCACCATCTCGTGGTTGTAGACGCCGGCCAACAGCCCGTGGGGGTCGTAGACGTAGGCCACGCCGCCCGACATGCCGGCCCCGAAGTTGCGGCCGGTGGGCCCGAGCACGACGACCCGGCCGCCGGTCATGTACTCACAGGCGTGGTCGCCCACGCCCTCGACGACGGCGACGGCTCCGGAGTTCCGGACGCAGAAGCGCTCCCCCACCTGACCGCGGAGGAACACCTCCCCGGCGGTGGCGCCGTAGAGGATCACGTTGCCGGCCACGATGTTCTCCTCGGCGGCGAAGGGCGAGTCCTCGGGCGGGCGGACGATGAGGCGACCACCGGACAGCCCCTTGCCCAGATAGTCGTTGGTGTCCCCGAACAGCCGCATCGTCACGCCCTTGGGCACGAAGGCGCCGAAGCTCTGACCCGCCGACCCGCGGAACGTCAGGTCGATGGTGCCCTCGGGAAGGCCGGCGCTCCCGTGGCGCCGGGTGATCTCGTACCCGAGCAGCGTCCCGACCGTCCGGTTGACGTTGGTCACACACACCTCCGCGCTGACCGGGGTCCCACCCTCGATCGCCGGACGGCACTGCTCCAAGAACGCGTGGTCGAGGGCCCGGTCGAGCCCGTGGTCCTGCTCGTTCACGCAGTAGCGCACCGCGCCGTCCGGGAGGACCGGTTGGACGAGGATCGGCGAGAGGTCGAGGCCGGACGCCTTCCAGTGCTCGACGGCCCGTGTGGCGTCTACCAGGTCGACCCGGCCGATGGCTTCCTCCAGGGAGCGGAGTCCGAGGGCGGCGAGCCCCTCACGGACCTCCTCGGCGATGTACTGGAAGAAGGTCTCGACGAACTCCGGAGTGCCGCTGAAGCGCTCCCGCAGGACCGGGTTCTGGGTGGCGATGCCGACGGGACAGGTGTCGAGATGACAGACCCTCATCATGATGCAGCCGGAGACGACCAGCGGGGCGGTGGCGAAGCCGAACTCCTCGGCCCCGAGCAGCGCTCCGATGATCACGTCCCGGCCGGTCTTCATCTGGCCGTCGACCTGCACCACGATCCGGTCGCGCAGGTCGTTGGCCAACAGGGTCTGCTGGGTCTCGGCCAGCCCCAGCTCCCACGGGATCCCCGCATGCTTCTGGGAGGTCAGGGGCGTCGCCCCGGTGCCCCCGTCGTGGCCCGAGATCAACACGACGTCGGAGTGGGCCTTGGCCACGCCGGCGGCCACGGTGCCCACGCCCACCTCGGCCACCAGCTTCACGTGGATCCTCGCCCGCGGATTGGCCGACTTCAGGTCGTGGATCAGCTGGGCGATGTCCTCGATGGAGTAGATGTCGTGGTGGGGCGGCGGGGAGATCAGGCCGACACCGGGGGTGGAGAACCGGGTCTTGGCGATCCAGGGGTAGACCTTGTGGCCCGGCAGCTGCCCACCCTCGCCCGGCTTGGCCCCCTGGGCGATCTTGATCTGGATGTCGTCGGCGTTGACCAGGTACTCCGAGGTCACCCCGAACCGGCCCGACGCCACCTGCTTGATGGCGCTGCGCCGCAGGTCGCCGTTGGCGTCCGGCGTGAACCGGTCGGGGTCCTCCCCGCCTTCACCGGTGTTCGAGCGACCACCGAGCCGGTTCATGGCGATGGCGAGCGCCTCGTGGGCCTCGGCCGAGATCGAGCCGTAGGACATGGCCCCGGTGGAGAAGCGGGCCAGGATGGCCTCGGCCGGCTCCACTTCGTCGATGGGGACCGGAGGCAGCAAGCCCTCGTTGAGTTGCATCAGTCCGCGCAGGGTGGCGAGCTTGGCCGACTGCTCGTCGACGGACTTCGTGTACTCCTTGAACACCTCGTAGCGCTTGGAGCGGGTGGCGTGCTGGAGCTTGAACACCGTCTTGGGATTGAACAGGTGGAGCTCACCCTCGCGCCGCCACTGGTACTCGCCGCCCACCTCCCGCTCGCGATGGGCGAGCTCGGTGGGGCGGTCGAGATGGGACATGCGGTGGCGGGCGGCCACCTCCTCGGCCAGCACGTCGAGGCCGACACCCTCGATCCGTGACACCGTGCCGGTGAAGTACTCCTCCACCACGTCGGTGGCCAGGCCGACCGCCTCGAACACCTGGGCACCGGTGTAGGAGGCCACGGTCGAGATGCCCATCTTCGACATCACCTTGATGATGCCCTTGGAGGCGGCCTTGATGAAGTTCTTCTGGGCCTGGCGGGGGGTCACGCCGGTCAGGATGCCCGAGGCGATCATGTCGTCGATGGTCTCGAAGGCCAGATACGGGTTGATGGCCGCGGCACCGAACCCCTTCAGCAGGGCCATGTGGTGGACCTCGCGGGCGTCGCCCGACTCCACGACGAGCCCGACGCGGGTCCGGGTCTTCTGCCGCACCAGGTGGTGGTGCACGGCGGAGACCATCAACAGCGACGGGATGGGCGCCAGCTCGGTGGTCGAGTTGCGATCGGACAGCACGATCACGTCCGCCCCGTCGGCGATGGCCTCACCCACGCGCTCACGGACCTGCTCGATGGCGTCGCGGAGGGCCGGGCCGCCCCCGGCCACCTCGAACAGTCCGTCGATGGCGAAGGCCCGGAACCCGGGCGTGCTGCCGTCCTCGTTGACATAGAGGAGCTTGGCCAGGTCGTCGTTGTCGATGACCGGCATGGGCAGCACGATCTGGCGGCACGACTCGGCCGACGGCTCGAGCACGTTCGACTCGGGGCCCAGCGTCGACAGCAGGGAGGTGACCAGCTCCTCGCGGATCGCATCCAGCGGAGGGTTGGTGACCTGGGCGAAGAGCTGGGTGAAGTAGTCGTAGAGGAGTCGGGGCCGGTCCGACAGGACGGCGATCGGGGTGTCGGTGCCCATCGAGCCCAAGGGCTCGGCTCCCGACCGCGCCATCGGCTGGAGGATGAGGCGCAGCTCCTCGTTGGTGTAGCCGAACAGCCGTTGGCGACCGACCACCGAGGCGTGCTGGGGCGTGAGCATGGTCCGGGGCGGAAGGTCGTCGAGATCGATCTGTCCGTCCTCGAGCCACTGCAGATAGGGCTCGGCCGCCGCCAGGTCGGCCTTGATCTCGTCGTCGTCGACGATCCGGCCGAGCTCGGTGTCGACCAGGAACATCCGGCCGGGCTGCAGCCTGCCCTTGCGAACCACCTTGCGCGGCGGCACGTCCACGACGCCCACCTCGCTGGCCAGGACCACCAGTCCGTCGTCGGTGACCCAGTAGCGCGCCGGGCGGAGCCCGTTGCGGTCGAGTACGGCGCCGATCACGCGGCCATCGGTGAACGCCACCGCCGCCGGGCCGTCCCACGGCTCCATCAGGGACGCGTGGTAGCGGTAGAAGGCCCGTCGCGCCGGGTCCATCGTCGGATGGTTCTCCCACGCCTCGGGGATCATCATCAGCACGGCATGGGGCAGGGACCGACCACCCAGGTGGAGCAGCTCGAGCACCTCGTCGAAGGACGCCGAGTCGCTGAACCCCGGCGTGACGATCGGGAACGCCCGCTCGAGGCCGGGCAGGAGCCTGGAGGCGCACAGGGCCTCCCGGGCGCGCATCCAGTTCCTGTTCCCGGCCAGGGTGTTGATCTCGCCGTTGTGGGCCAGGTACCGGTAGGGGTGGGCCAGCGGCCACGAGGGGAAGGTGTTGGTGGAGAAGCGAGAGTGCACGAGGGCCAGGCCGCTGGTCAGCCGCTCGTCGGAGAGGTCGGGGAAGAACTCGGCGAGCTGGTGGGAGGTGAGCATCCCCTTGTAGGTGATGGTCCGCGAGGAGAGCGACGCGATGTAGCAGTCGCCAATCTCGTGCTCGGCGCGCTTGCGGAGGATGAAGGCGAGTCGGTCCGTGGCCAGCGCCGCATCGCCCTGCGCCAGCGCGGTACCGTCGACCGGCGTCACGAAGACCTGGTGGAACGAGGGCATCGCCGCCTCGGCGATCGAGCCCAGCGTGCGGTCGTCCACCGGCACGTCGCGCCAGCCGAGGACCACCAGGCCCTCCTCGCCGGCCAGCTTCTCGAACGACGAGCGGGCGTCGGCCGCCTCGCCGGGGTTGCGGGAGAGGAAGGCGATCCCGGTGGCGTAGTGGCCACGCGGGGGGAGGTCGAAGCCCACCTCGGCCGCGTAGAAGTCGTGGGGGACCTGGAACAGGATGCCGGCCCCGTCGCCGCTGTCCTCCTCGCTCCCGGTCGCCCCCCGGTGGGCCAGGTGCTCGAGGGCGGAGATGGCCTGTCGCACCAGCGTGTGGGACGGCCGCCCGTGGAGGTCGGCGACGAGCGCCACACCACAGGCATCGTGCTCGAACCGGGGATCGTACAGACCGCCGGTGGGAGGGAGCGGGACCGTTCGGGGTGGTGCCGTTCGGGGTGGTGCCGGTGCCGGCGAGGGTGTTCGTGGCGGGACCGGCTCGGCAGACCACAGGCTCGGGGTGGGCGGCTGCTGTGCCATCACCCCGTCGGTGACGGGCCGCCGACGGGGAGCCTCCACCGGCACGGCCGTGGGCCGAGGGTGGACAGGATCATGTTGACCGGCTCGAGTCGTCATCGGGTCGCTCCAACGAGGGAAGTGGATCTACCCACCCGGGACGACGTTGGCCCATGTGTGGTCCGTAGATTGTACACGTTGCTCCGACCCGGTCATCGAGTTGGCGACGGCACCCGTCCGGAGGGGGGTGGACCCCCCTACGCTGGAGCCGGTGGCACATGGACCTGCGGTGACGGACCTGCGGTGGCAGGAGGGCCTGCGGTGGCAAGAGGGCCTGCGGTGGCAGAAGGGCCTGCGGTGGCAGAAGGACCTGCGGTGGCAGAAGGACCTGCGGTGGCAGACCCGGCGCCGATGACGTCTGCCCCGGCACCGGACCCGGTGACCCCCGTCGGGACCCAGCCGCCGGTCGCCCTGACCGTTGCCGGCTCCGACTCCGGTGGCGCCGCGGGTCTCCAGGCGGACATCAAGACCATGGCCGCCCTCGGCGTCTACGCCACCACCGCCGTCACCCTCGTCACCGCCCAGAACTCCATGGAGGTGCGGGACGTGGTGCGCCTGTCCCCCGGCCTCGTCGACTCGCAGATCTCGGCGGTGGTCGACGATCTCCCGGTGGGGGCCGTGAAGACCGGCATGCTCGGCTCCCTCGGCGTCGTCGAGGTCGTCGCCCGGCGGGCCGCTGCCGGTGATCTGCCGAGTCTGGTGGTCGACCCGGTGCTCGTGACCTCCACCGGACGGGTCACCATGGCCGACGAGGGCATCGATGCCTACCGGACCCTCCTCCTCCCCCATGCCCTCGTGGCTACCCCGAACCTGTGGGAGGCCGCGCTGCTGGCGGGAATGGAGCCGGCGGCCGTGGAGGACGTCGCCGGCATGTCGGCCGCGGCCCGGCGCGTCCACGCCTTCGGTCCGGCGTGGGTGCTGGTCAAGGGTGGTCACCTCCCCGGGGTCGAGTCCGATGCCGGGGACGCACCCGACGACGTCGTCGACGTCCTCTACGACGGCACCGACATCACCGTGCTCCGGCGCCCCCGGGTGGACACCGCCAACACCCACGGCACGGGCTGCTCCCTGTCGGCGGCCATCGCGGCCCACCTGTCCCGGGGGGCCGCCGTCGTCCCGGCGGTGGAGGCGGCGACGGAGTTCGTGGGCCGGGCGCTGGCGGGCGGGGCCACCTGGCATCTCGGTGGCGGTCACGGCCCCATCGACCATTTCGGCTGGTCGTCGGTCCCACCCGGACATCCGGATCGCCGATGAACCCGGACGCGCAAGTGGCCGGGCCCACTCGGCCCGGCCACTCCCGTCCCCTCTCACAGGATCCCACCGCCGATGCTGGATCAGGCACCCCTCCACTTGACGGGCTTGTGCCCCGTCAACGCAAGAGCATTGTGAATCATCGCAAAGAAAAAGTAAACAATGGATGAACTGGCCAACCACACTATGTGATGAGTCGACTTCTCAGAGTGATCGTTGCCGGCAACATGGCCGTGCCGCAGCGGTGGAGCCGACCGGTCGTCGCCGACGATCGACGCCGTCGGACCGGGGCACGCGCGGCACCGATAGGTTGCTCCCCATGGATCGCACCGCGGCACGGAACCTGGCCCAGCTGATCGCCTGGGGGAGGGTGGGCATCGGCGTGACCGCCCTCGCCGCCCCGACCTCGATGTCCAGACCGTGGATCGGCGGGCCGGCGGCCGATCCGGCGGCACGGGTCCTGTCGCGGGCCATGGGGGGTCGGGACCTCGCTCTCGGGATCGGTGCGCTCCGGGCCTTGGCCGCATCCGACGAGGAGGCCCGACCGTGGGTCGCCCTGGGTGGCATGGCCGATCTGGTCGATGCCCTGGCCACCGCCGTGGCGTTCGCCCATCTGCCCCGCCGGGGCCGCTGGGGCATCCTCGCCGTCACCGTGGGCGCGGCATTCGTCTCGACCCGGGTGGCCGAATCGCTCGATGATCCCGCACTCGATCGTCCGCCGGGCACCACTCCCGAGCCGGGACCGGTGACCGTCACGGCGACCGCCTGACCCGGGCCGATGCCGAACCTCCACTCCCACGGCGTCGCCGACGGCCGGGATCCCCGTGGCCGCACCGGTACCATTGGGGGACCATGGCGACCGCCTCCCCTCCTCCTGAGCTCGGCGGCCCCCCTCCTGCGCCCGGCGGCGCGGACCGTCCGGAGGAAGGCGCGGGCGGGGGCACACCTACGGGGGTGAGCCGGGTCGATCCCGACAATCGCACCTACGAGCGCATGTCCTTGCGGACCCCGGCGATCATCGTCCTCGGGATCGCCGTCTTCATCGTGGCGGCCGGTGTCCTCACCTCCGCCTTCACCTCCACGGGCACCTCGAAGCCGGCGGCCGAGAGCGTCACCATCCCCGACGGGACCGTGGTCCGGCTCACGCCGGCCACGGTGGCCCTCAAGTCGATGGTCAGCGAGGGCCAGCCCCCCTCGGACATCCTCGGCCCTCTGGCGGTGCCGGCGGGGAGCAAGGCCGTCGGCACGGTCGACATCGACCAGAACGCCAACCAATTCGACCGAACGGTCAACTTCACCACGGGGCTCACCTCCGATCAGGTGGTCTCCGTGTTCCACACGCTCCTCCCCACGTTGGGCTGGGACGTCACCTTCGTGGGGCCTGCCCGTCAAGCGCAGGGCACGGAGGTCCTGGCGAAGAAGGGCAGCAGCGACAGCTTCTACTGGGAGGTCGGGGTGGTGGTCTCCCCCACCAACTCCGCCGGCACCACGCCGTTCTCGGTCGAGGTGTTCGAGCAGCCCGAGGACAACTGATCGGGAGCCGGCGCGTCGGTGGGCGGGGTGGCCCCACCCCTGCCGGGTGACGATGCCAGCGGCGTGGCGTCGACCGGGTCGTCGGACCGCCGGAACATCCACGCCCAGAGGAACAGGTTGATCGGGTACAGCAGGTAGCCCACGCGCGTGGCCGGAGCCAGCAGGATGGCGATCAGCATGACCCACCCGGTGAACGACGCCAGCTCGGCGGCGTTGCCGGGTGGCTTCCTGATCAGGAACCGGGCCAGCACGGCGACACCGATGATGCCGACCACCACGACGTAGATCCGGTGGGAGCCGGGGACGGCCGACACCAGGATGTGGCCGGGGAGTGCGCTCGCCGCCGGTGACGACACTCCGGCGAGTCCGAGGGGGAAGCGGACGACGTTGTCGACGAACGCGGTCGGATTGCGCACGGCGAACGGCAGCACGACCGGGACGACCACGGCGACGACCCCCAGCGCATAGCGGCCCACGGCCCGGTGGGCCTTCAGGTCCCAGATGGCCCAGAGCGCGAAGAAGACCAGCGGCCAGGCGGTGAACTTGAGTGACGACGCGGCGCCCAGGGCCAGGCCGGCGAGCACCGGTCTTCGGCGCTGGACGGCGACCAGTCCGAGCAGCATGAGCGCCACCACCGGCATGTCGTCCCCACCGGTGGCCAGGGGCAGTGCCGCCGTGGGCAGGACGGTGAGGGCCTGCCACGATCGTCCGCGCGCGTCACCGGGCGGGCGGAGCCGGCTCAGCGCCACGGCCGCCACCACCACGGTGAACACCAGGAACTGGATGCGGGCGTCGGTCAACGGCGTCTCGGTCTTGTTCACGCTGGAGGCGTTGGAGCCGCTGGAGAAGCCGAAGACCACCATCCCGGGGAGGTACGGGTAGTAGAGCTCGTAGAGCGGCTCGTCCTTGGCATGGACGAGGATGTGGCCGTTCCGGTCGATCACCCGGTAGGGGTTCTTCCCCTGGGCCGCGCGCGCCCCGGCCTGCTCGACGACGACGACCTCGGGCTGGACGTGCAGGGCGGCGTTGCCCTCGGACCGCCACACCACCTCGAGGGCCAGCGGAACCAACGTGGCGCCGAACAGGACGATCAGGAAGGCCACCACGCGGGCCCAATTCCAGCGTCGGCGCGTCCGGGTGCGCCGCTGCTCGGACGACTCGGGATCGGCGGGCGCCCGGCGGCCGAACCTCCAGGCGACCACGGCCATGAACAGGGTGGCGACGGCGTAGGGGCCGACCGCCAGCTGTCCCCACTGCCGGTAGAGCGGAATGCTCATGGCGACGGCGGTCACGCCGGCGAACAACGCGGAGCAGCCGTAGAGGAACGCGTCCCGCCACTCCGGTGAGCGTCCGGCGAGGAACCAGAGGGACCGGCGGAGCCAGGTGGGGTAGCGGTCCCATCGCACCGTCGCGGCCGCGGGCGCTCCCTCCCGGTGCTCCCGCGCACGATCGGTCGGCACGGTCGAGGGTACCACCGGCCGGCCCGACGGCCGGCTAGCCCTCGCCACCGAACACCGAGCGGTAGAAGCCCAGTTCGGCCTCGAGGCATGCGGCGATGGTCTCGGCCCGCCGGAAGCCGTGGGACTCCCCTTCGAACACGGTGAGCCGACAGGGGACCCGATGCCGGCGCAGTCGTTCGGCGAAGCGTTCCGACTGGTCGGCCGGCACCACGGGGTCGTCGGCTCCCTGGAGGAGCAGCACCGCTCCGGACACCCGGTCGGGATGGTTGACGGGAGACCGGTCCCGGTAGGTGGCAGCCGCCTCCGGCCACGGGCCGACGAGGGAGTCGACGTAGTGGGACTCGAAGTCGTGGGTGTCGGCGGCCAGGGCCTCGAGATCGGTGACGCCATACCAGGCGACACCCCCGACGAACCGGTCCGAGCGGACGAGGGCCCCGAGGGCGGTCAGCCCACCGGCGCTGGTGCCGCGGATGGCCAGCCGGGTCCCGTCGACCAGCCCTGCTTCGACCAACGCCGATGCGTAGGCGACGCAGTCGTCGACGTCGGCCTCGCCCCACAGCCCGTCCAGGCTGCGCCGGTACTCCCTCCCGTACCCGCTGCTCCCCCGGTAGTCGACGCACGCCACGGCGATGCCGCGACTGGTGAAGAACTGGACAACCGGATCGAATCCGGGGTCGGCCGCCCCGGTCGGCCCTCCGTGGCAGAACACCACCAGGGGCGGTGGCTCCCGGTGACGGTCCCGGACCCGACGGTTGGCGGGCTGGAAGAAGAGGCCGGGGACGGTGCCCTGTGGGGTGGCCGCCTCGAAGAGCCTGACCACCGATACGTCGTCCGGTGCCACCGGGACCACGGGCGCCGTGGAGCGACGGGCCGGCGGCACCCTCTCGTCCAACGTGACCTCGAAGACGCCTTGGGACTCGGTGATCGTCGAGCCCAGCAGCCACACCGACGGTGCAGCCGGCGAGGATCCCCCTGGGCCGGCCCCGCCCGAAGGCCCGGCCACCACTCCGGTGATGGTCACGCACGGCTGCTCGATCGTCTGGAGCGACCAGTGCCCACCCCCCGAAGGCGGTGGGGACAGCCGGACCAGCTGGTCGCGCCCGTCTGCGTGCATCCGACACACCAGGGTGCCGTCGGCCAGCTCGTCGATGGTCGACTGCCCGAGCGCCCAGTCTGGCGCGTGGAACTCGCGGCGCAGATCGACCAGGGCCTCCGAACGATCGGCCTCCCCCACCAGCCGGCCGGGTGCCAACCGGAACGGGAGCCACCATCCGGTCCGGTCGTCCACGTAGATCAGGGACCCGTCGCCGCACCAGCGCGGCTGGCCCACCGAGCACCCGTCGCCACCCGCCACCCGGACGGCCGGTCCGAGTCTGATCCCCCCGTCCTCCTCGGACAGCGGTGCCAGCAGGACCTCGGAGCTGTCCCAGGGCATGGCCGGGTGGTCCCAACCGACCCACGCCAGCCAGCGACCGTCCGGCGACGGTCGGGGGGCGGACACGAAGTCACGCTCGGCGAACAGGGGGACGACGACCTGCCCGCCGTCGGTGGGCACCGCCACCAGGCGATGCCGTCCCCCACCGGCGGAGCGCTCCTCCACGCTGACGAGCCACCGTCCCGACGGGGTCACCCGCCCGTCGGCGTAGCGCACGGACCCGACACCGTCGGGAGGCTCCGGGACCAGCGCCACCGGTCGGCCCCCGACGCCCTCGCCGTCCCCTCCCGCTGTGGCCGTCCGGTACCAACGCTGGTCGGCCTGGTCCACGTAGAAGAGGGCCCCGCCCGAGGTGGCGGCCGCCCCTCCCCCGTATTCGTGCACCCGGGAGCGCACGCTGACGCCCTCCGGCGAGACGTCCTCCGGCTCCCCGCCGGGACCGGCCCGGACCACCACCTGACGACCACCCTGCTCAGGCCGGCTCTCCGTCCAGAACACCGCGGCCCCGTCCCGCTGCAGGCCGGCCCGGCTCACCTTGCCCCCCGCCACCGCGGCGACCGACCAGGGGGACGGCCACCACCCGTGGACAGGGTCCCGCCCGGACGTCGCCAGCTCATCGGTCATGGAATCGGTACGGTACCCGCGATGAGCGATTCACTCCGACCGACGGAACCGGGACCCGGGCCCGCCTCCGAGCCGACCTCCGAGATCGGGGCCGGACCCCCTGGTGGGGCACGGACCGGGCGGCGCCGCGGGACCCCGGACGGAACGCCCGACACGGTGCGGGCCTTCGTGGTGACCGGGGGCGATGCAGTCACGACCGGCGTCCGGACCCTGGCGCTCGATGCCCTCGGTCCCGGCGACGTCGTCGTCCGCGTCGAGTGGTCGGCCATCAACTACAAGGACGCCATGGTCACCCGGCCGGGGAACCGGGTGGCGAGGATCTCGCCCCTCGTTCCCGGTGTGGACTTAGTCGGGACCGTCGTGGCCAGCGATGACGACTCCATCGCCGTGGGCCAGGAGGTGATCGTCCACGGATACGACCTCGGGGTGGCCCATCACGGAGGCTTCTCCCAAGTGGCCAGGGTGCCGGCCGGCTGGGTCGTCCCGCTCCCACCCGGGCTCACCGGTCGGAGGGCCGCCGTCATCGGGACGGCCGGCTTCACCGCCGCCCTGTCGCTCGACCGGCTGGAGCACCACGGCCTCGTCCCGGGGGACGGCGAGGTCCTCGTCACCGGGGCGTCCGGAGGGGTGGGCAGTATGGCCGTGGCGCTGCTGGCGGCCCGTGGCTATCGGGTGGTGGCCAGCAGTGGCAAGGCGTCGGAGCGCGACTACCTCCTCGGGCTCGGGGCGGCCGAGGTGATCGGCCGGGACGACCTGCACGTGGCCGCCGAGCGGACCCTCGGGCCCGAACGGTGGTCGGGCGCCGTCGACTGCGTGGGAGGCACCACGCTCACCGCCGTGCTCCGGACCCTCCGCTACGGAGCGGCCGTGGCGGCCAGCGGCCTCACCGGCGGGAACACGTTCGAGTCGTCGGTCTACCCCTTCATCGTCCGCGGCACTTCGTTGCTCGGTATCGATACCGTGCAGACCCCCATCGTGGAACGGCGCCGGGTCTGGGGCGTGCTCGCCACCACCTACCCCCCCGATCTGCTCGACCGCATGGTCGACGAACAGATCGGGCTCGAGGGCCTCGCCCCGGCCCTCGACCGGATCCTCGCCGGGGGCACCCGGGGCCGAATCCTCGTCGATCCCGGCTCCTGAGCGGGATCGGCGCCTCAACCCCCTGGCGGTGCCTCAGCCCCCTGGCGGTGCCTCAGCTCCCTGGTGGTGCCTCGACCCCCCGACGGTGCCTCAGCCTCCTGGCGGTGCCGTCGTCTGGCTGTTGGCGCCGGTCGACGCGAACACCGGCGAGACGGTGACCATGCCTCCGCTGCAGGGGGCGAGTGTGGCCGCCATGACCAGGTGGTCCGTGGCGTTGGGCGGCGTCACCTCGAGCGAGGCGGAGGACGGACAGGTCGTCTCGTTGCCGGCCGGCACGTCGGAGTAGCCGATGTTGAAGTAGACGGACTGCCCACCGGCGACGGTGACGGTGGTGGGAGCCATCGAGGTGAAGCTGTAGTTGCCCTTCCGAACCACGGCGGTGGCCAGGGCCGTCCCCGCGGAGCTGAGCATCTGGAGCCCGGGATACCCGCCCAGGACACACGGCCCGGCGGCGGTGCTCTTCAACGCCACCGTGGTCTCGATGGTGCCCGCCGCCCCACTGCTTCCTGCCACCGAGCCGGTCAGGGCGGAGGTCGCGCACCTGGTCAGGCCCGACGTGGTGGTGGTGGACGAGGAGCCCGGCACAGAGGATGTCGAGCTGGTGGATGCGCCCGACGCGGTCGACGCGGGCGACTTGGTCGTCGACGTCCGCCCACTCGTGGTCGGCGACGACGAGTTGGACGAGCACGCTGCGAGCAGGGGCCCGCCGAGGGCCACGCAGACGACCACGGACGCCATCGCCCTCCGGGCGGACCTGGTCATCGGGCTCGTCAGGCGGCCGGCGTGGCGGTCGCTCGGGGTCGCGCTCAGGAGGAGAAGTCCTCGGGCCGGATGGAGTCGAGGAAGGTACGGAACTCGCCGACGATCTCCTCGGGACTGGATCCCTCGTCGTCGTCCTCGGGCTCTTCCTCCTCTTCGTCCACCGCGAGCATGATCCCCTCGTTGTCCATGAGGTCGTCGGCCACGAACAACGGCGTGCCCGTGCGGACGGCGACAGCCACGGCATCGGAGGGCCGTGACGAGACCGGCAGTTCACGCTCCCCCTGGCGGAGGACGATCTCGGCGAAGTAGGTCGCCGTGCGGAGCTCGGTGATGACCACGCGGATCACGTTCGTGCCCAGTGCGTCGAGGAGGTCGCGTATCAGGTCGTGGGTCATGGGTCGGGGCGTGTCCATGCCCTGCAGAGCGAACGCGATGGCCGTGGCCTCGGGCGCGCCGATGAAGATGGGCAGGGTACGACCCAGTCCTTCAGACTCCTGCAGCAGCAGGACAGGCGTATTGGACTGTAGGTCCACCCGCACTGCCCGCAGCCTGACCTCGACCATGCCCCAAACTTACTCGCCGGAGAGGCGGAGTGCGATCACGGAATCGGCGCCGAATCGGCTCGCGACACGTTCAATTTGCCGGTCCTCGGCTCCGGGATCGACCCCCGGGCCACTCGGCTTTCAGGGATCGAGCAGGTTGCCGAGCGCGCTCCGGAGCAGCGAGGCGCGCAGCTGCTGACCGAGTCGCGCCAACTCGTCGACCGTCTCATGGGCGCGCACCCTCGCCTCGGGATTCCGCTGTCTGACCAGGGGAATCACGATCTGCTCGACGAACCCCGCCTCGCGGTCGGCGGCGTTCTTGTAGAGACGGAGGTGACGGGGTTCCACGCCGAAGAGCGCAAAGCCGGCAGCCAGATTGGCCACGGCGAGTCCCTCGTCGTCGAAGTAGAGCTGTCCGGCCACCTTCGTTCCGGCCAGCAATCCGAAGTCGCAGAGCTCCTCCAACACCGCCACGGTGAGGCCCGACGCCTCCGAGAGCTCCTGGATCGACATGCTGGCGCCGGAGGGCTCGGGGACCTCGGTGTGGGTGCGGGACGACGACGATCCGGCCGACCGCCGGCCCTTCGTCCGACCGGCCCCGCCCGGGGCCGGCGCAGACGCAGCGTCTGGCGGGCCCGCCGCCGGTGAAGCGGCCTGCCCGGCATCGCTCCCGCCCACGGCGGAACCGCCGGAGTGGCTCGTGGGTCCCTCGTCGGCCGCCCGGGTCGCCGCCGATCCGCCACGGGGCGGGCCCCCGGTCGGACCGGCACCCGTCGGAGCCGTGGCGCCGGGCTGCGGAGGCCGGAGGGCAGGGCCGGCACCGGCATCACCGGGAGGCGTCGCCTTGGAGTGGCTGGTCGGGGCCACAGCCCCCGCCGCCGGCCGGCCCGAGGGCGTCGGCCCGGCCGCACCGGCGCCACCGGCGCCACCGGCCGCAGCCGTCGCCGGTGGCTCGCCCGACGGGGCGGCGTGGCCGACGGCACCTCTCGAATGGGGGGCGTCCTCTTCCGCCCGGTGGGTGGCCCTCGACTTCGGCCCCGCACCGGCCGGAGCGCCGTTGGCGGCTGGCGGCGGTTCGGCCGTCCCCGATCCGGCCACACCCGTCTCGATCCCGGGGAGCGTCGATCCGCCGACCTGGGCGGTGGCACCGCCGTGTGCCGTACCCCCGGCCTGGGCGACCGCGCCGGCCTGGCCGACCGCGCCGGCCTGGGCGGCGGGACGTCCCTGCCTCCTCCCCCCGCTCGAGGTGACGTCCGACTCGCTCGCCGCCGAGCTGCCGACGAGTACGCGCTCCTCCGAGGGTGGCTCCCCGGGGGTCCCGGGCGCCGGCTCGTGGGAGACCGCGCCCTCACCGTCGCCGTCCAGCCGGTCCTTGATGACCTTGAGGGGCAGGAAATGCTCCCGCTGCTGACGCAGCACCCAGCGCAACCGGTCGACATCGTGCTCGTAGAACTTCCGGTAGCCCGAGGGCGTCCGCTCCGGATTGACCAGGCCCTGGCTCTCGAGGAACCGGATCTTGGAGATGGTGACGTCGGGGAACTCCTGCCTGAGCAGGGTGAGGACGTCACCGATGGACAGGTAGGAGCGCGAGCTCATACGCCCCCGCCGCCGGTCGCCGATGGGCGGGTCCTGTCGCTCATTCGCCGGTCGCCACGAGATACAGGAGCTTGAACTTGCCGATCTGCACCTCGTCGCCGCTCGACAGCCGTGCCTCGTCGATCCGGTTCCGGTTCACGTACGTCCCGTTGAGCGACCCCACGTCCCGCACCGTGGTGACCTTGTCCCTGGTCACGAACTCCGCATGCCGACGTGACACCGTGATGTCGTCGAGGAAGATGTCACTCTCGGGGTGCCGCCCCGCCTGGACGATGTCCGAGTCCAGCGTGAAACGGGCCCCCACGTCCGATCCACGCTTGACCACCAGCATCCGGACCCCACGCGGCAGCTCGAGCAGCCCGACCGTCGGCTCATCGTCGACGTCACCGTGATCCTCCACCGGGTTCACCGAGACGGAGGTGTCCGGGGCCGCGGTCAGAAGCGACGCCCCGCACGACGAGCAGAAGTTGACCCCGGTCGGATTGCGGTGGCCGCAGCTCGGACAGAACACACCTATCACGGTAGTCGCTCCCACTGGCGGGCTCCCAAGCTCCCGTGACCGGGCGGTATCGGTCAACCGTCGGTCAGCTGGCGGTAGCCGCTCGGGTCGAGCAGAGCCTCCACCGAGGAAGGATCGGACGGGACGATCACGCAGATCCAACCCTCACCGTAAGGGTCAGCGTTGAGCCTTTCCGGGGCATCGGCGAGTGCTCCGTTCACCTCCACCACCTCACCGGCCACCGGGGCGTAGATCTCGGAGACCGACTTGGTCGACTCGACCTCGCCCAGCAGGCCACCCGACTCGACGACCGCGCCCGCCGCCGGGAGATCGACGAACACCACGTCGCCGAGCGCGTCCTGCGCGTAGTCGGTGATCCCGATGCGGACACGGTCACCCTCGGTACGGGCCCACTCGTGGTCGCTCGAGTAGCGCAGCTCCTCCGGCACGTTCATAGGTGCGGACGATACCCGACCGGTGGCAACGGTGCGTACGGGCACGGACCCGTCAGCGCAGGAGCTGCTCCAGCCGGACGGCGTACTCGTTGGCCCGGGACTCGGCCTGGGAGTCGCTGGCACCTTCGGCCCACACATGGGTGACCGGTTCCTCGGGATCGGGCAGCACCAGCGCCCAGCCGTCCTCCTCGAGCACCTTGACCCCGTCGACCAGGACCAGGTCGCGACCTTGGGACCGCTCCACCAGCGTGCGCATCACCATGCCCTTCTGGTCCCACGGCGTGTGCACCGCCTGGTGGGCGATGTGCACGCTGGGCAGCGACGCCACCAGGTCGGAGAGCTTGCGGCCGGTGTTGGTGAGGAGGGCCAGCAGGTTCACGAGGGTGGCGGCGGCGTCGTAGGCGGGCAGGAACGCGGGGAAGATGAACCCCCCGGACTGGCTGGCGGCGAGCACCACGTCCTCGGAACGGGCCACCTCCATCAGATGCGACGTCGACAGCTTGGTCCAGATGATCTCGGCCCCCGCCTTCCGGCAGATCTCCTCGGCGGCACCGCTGGCCGCCACCGGCAGGGCGACCGACGCCCCGGGGTGGGCTTCGGTCACCAGGGTGAGGAGCACGAGCAGGGCTTCGTCGTCGGTCAGCGGATGACCGAGGTCGTCGACGATGGCCACGTGCTCGCCCCCCGGGTCGAGCACGGCCCCCAGGTGGGCGCCCGAGGCCTTGACCAGATCCGAGACACGGGCCGCGCTGGCCTGGCGGTCGAAGGCGAGCACACCGGCGGTGTTGGCGTAGGGATTCACCACCAGCACCTCCGCCTCCAGTTTGGCCAGCAGGTTCGGCATGACGAAGCTGGCGGTGCCGAACGAGTAGTCGAGCACCAGCTTGAGATCGGCCTTCCGGGCGGTGTCGAGGTCGACGGAGTTGATCAGGGCGGCCGTGTAGTACTCGAGGGACCGGGGCGGGAAGCCGATGTCGCCGATCTCCCGCGCCAGGACCCGGCGGAAGTCCTCGCGGTGGTAGAGGCGCTCGATCTTGCGCTGGGTGGCCTCGTCGACGTCGATGCCGTCCTTGTCGAAGAACCGCAGCACGACCGACTGCGGGTCGTCGGGGGCCAGCCGCACGGTGACGCCGGCCATGCTGGACGAGGAGGTCACCTGGAACCGGGTCACCGGAACGGTCGCCGCCTCGAGGTCGTCGACGTTGATGCCGGCCGCATTGCAGCCGACCATCACGGCACGCTTGAGGACGCGGGCGGCACGGCTGGTGTCCCGTGAGGTCGTGATGGTCGCCCCCTTCTCGAAGGTCGACGCCCAGGCCATGGACAGGCGGACGGCCAGCTCGGGGCTGATGTCCACGTTGGCCAACCCCCGCACCCCGTCCCGGCCGAACAGCGACCGGGCGCCCATCGACTCCCACACGATGGAGGAGTTCACCGTGGCCCCGGCCTCGACCGTCTTGAACGGGTAGATCTTGACGCCGGCCTTGATCTCGGCATGGGCGCCCACCAGGCACTCGTCCCCCAGCACGGAGCCCTCTTCGCAACGCACCCCCGAGCGCAGGTCGGAACCGCGGCCCAGCACGCTGCCGTCGATGCGCACCCCCGAGCCGAGGTAGGTGTTGTCGTGCACGACCGACCGCTGGATCGCCGCGTTGTCGCCGATCCGGATGTTCCGCCCGAGGGTGCAGTACCGGCCGAGGCGCGCCCCCGGGCCGATCACACAGTTGTCACCGATGACCGCCGGTCCGTCGATGACCACGCTCGGGTCGATTTCGGCCCCTTTGCCGAGCCACACCCTCGGGCGGAGCTCGAAGCCGCTGATGTCCACCTGGACCAGTTGGTCGAGGATGTCCTGGTGGGACTTGAGATAGGCCTCGAGGGTCCCGACGTCCTCCCAGTAGCCGTCGGCCACGTACCCGAACAGCGGCTTCCCGGCGGCCAGCGCGGCCGGGAAGGACTCGCTGGAGAAATCCACCGGCTGGCCCTCGGGGATGAAGTCGAAGATCTCGGGTTCCAGGACGTAGATCCCGGTGTTGATGGTGTCGCTGAAGACCTGACCCCAGGTCGGCTTCTCGAGGAAGCGCTCGATGGACCCGTCCTCGTTGGTGATGACGATGCCGAACTCCAGGGGATTGTCCACCGCCTTGAGGGCGAGGGTGGCCATCCCCCCGCGCTCGCGGTGGAAGGCAACCACCTGGCTCAGGTCGATGTCGGTGAGCACGTCCCCGGAGATGACCAGGAAGGACTCACTGAGCTCGTCACGGGCGTTGCGCACCGATCCAGCCGTGCCCAGCGGGGTCGACTCGGTCGCGTAGACCATCCGGACCCCGAACTCGGAGCCGTCCCCGAAATAGGTCCGGATGGCGTTGGCCATGAAGGCCACGGTGACCACGATGTCCTCGAACCCGTGCTGGCGGAGCAGATTGACCACGTGCTCCATCATCGGGATGTTGGCCATGGGGAGCATGGGCTTGGGCTGGTTGGACGTGAGGGGGCGCAGCCTGGTCCCCTCGCCACCCGCCATGATGACCGCCTTCACGATGCCTTCCCTTCACTCCGTGCCCGGCGGCCGTCCGCCAGGGCCTGCCGGGCGACCGGCACGTACGAGGCGGCCGCCACCCATGCCAGGGTCAGGCCGATGAGTCCGGTGATCCAGGCGACCACCCGTACCGGCTCCTGCCAGCTGGCGGTGCCGTCACCGAGGAGGAACGCCGGATAGGCGAACATCAGGGCGAACGTCCCCGCCTTGCCCACCCAGAGCACGTCGATCCTGGACGCTCCCAGCGATGCCAGCAGGAGTACCGCCCCCGACACCACCACCTCGCGGGCGAGGGTGGCCACGCCGAACCAGACCGGCACCGCACCGTGCACGATGATGGCGATGACGGCGGTGACCACCAGGACCCGGTCGGCCACCGGGTCCAGCACCTTTCCGACCGTGGAGACCTGGTGGTAGCGGCGGGCGACGAATCCGTCGATCCAGTCGGTGGCGCCGAGGGCAGCCAGGAGGACGGCGGCGGCGGTCTGTCGCTCGGCACCGAAGAGGAGCCACAGGAAGAGCGGGATGCACGCCAGTCGGACCAGTGTGATCACGTTGGGAACGGTGAAGATCCTGTCCAGCCCGGGCTCGGCCGGATCGGCCGCCTCGCCCGCCGCCACCACCTCCACCTGCTCCAGCTGATCGGCCGGGGTTCCGGGATCGGCCGGCCGCCCCGCAGCTGACGGCTCCGGGCGGCCACCTTGATTCCGCCTGGTCTCCACGCCTACATCCTTCACCCTGCAGAGTCTACGAGCAGGCCGGAGGACCCCTGAACCACCCGGCCCGGGAGGCCTCGGCGGTCGGACGGTGGACAGCGATGGGACCGACTCCGGCGAACGGCGGGGACCGAGTGGGCTCCGCCTCCCTGTTCGACCCGCCCGAACCCTCCCAGTTCAACCCGCCCGAACAGGTAAAACTGGAGGGGATGGCCAAGGTCTCCCGCTCAGATTGGATCATCGGCACCGTACTCGTCGCCGTCCTGCTCGCCCTGTTCGGCGTGGCCGTGGCCCGCCGCCTCAGTGACGAGGCGGCGCAGACCCGGACGGCCGCCCATCACCCGGCGACCACGGCCGGGGCGGTCGCTCACCCGGGCGGAGCGGCCGGCGATCCGGCGACGCCCCCCACGTCGAGCACCGCCGAGCCGGCTCCCACCACCCCTACGACGTCGTCGGCGTCCACGACGACCAGCTCCACGGGCGGTTCGACCGTGGCCGCGGGGCCCGAGCCCGTCGCCGGGCCGGTGACGGCGGTCGGTGACTCGATCATGCTCGACATCCAGGCCGACCTCGAGGCGGACGTCCCCGGTGTCCAGGTCGACGGGTTGGTCAGCCGCCAGTTCGAGACGGGCATCAGCGTCGTCCAGGCGGACCGGGCCGCGGGAACGCTCGGGAGGGTGCTGGTGGTGGAACTCGGCACCAACGGCACGGTGACCTCCACCGACGTCGACGCCATGATGCAGGCTGCCTCCGGCGTGGCTCGGGTGGTGTTCGTGAACGTGAACGTGCCCCGCTCCTGGGAGGCCGAGGACAACGCGGTGCTGGCCGCCGGGGTGGCGCGCTATCCGGGTGTCGCGGTCCTCGCCGACTGGAATGCCGTCTCCGCCGGCCACCCCGAGTGGTTCACCCCGGACCAGGTCCATCTCGAGCCGGCCGGAGCCGAGGCGTTGGCCAACCTGATCGCCAGCTACACCTGAGCCCGGCAGGCGCCGCGCCCGGCGGGACATCGTGGCGCCCGACCTGGTGTGCTCACCGACCTGGCGGGCCTGTGCTACGCAAGGGCCATGCCACGATTCGAACCGTTCGCCGGTCTCCGGTACGACTCGGCGCGCGTGGACCTGTCGATGGTCGTCGCTCCCCCCTACGACGTCATCGAACCCGAAGACCGTGCCCGTCTGGCCAGCCGGCACAGTGCCAACGCGGTCCGCATCGAGCTGCCCGAGCCGGACCACCGGGCCGGACTGGACCGCTACGCCCATGCCGCGCAGCAGCTGGCGCGATGGCAGGACGAGGGCATCGTGGAGCGGGACCCGAGCCCCTCGGTCTATGCCTATCGGATGTCCGGTCCCGGGGGTCACGCCACCAACGGCGTGATCGGCGCACTGGGGCTCGACGATGCCAGTACGGCCTCGATCCTCCCCCACGAGCAGACGCTGCCCAAGGCCAAGTCCGACCGGCTCGAGCTGCTCCGGGCGACCGAGGCGAACCTCTCGCCGATCTGGGGCCTGTCCCTCACCACCGGCCTGACCCGAACGTTCATCCGTGACGACGGGGCCGACGCCATCGCCACCGACGGGGACGGGGTGCGGCACGAGCTGTGGGTGATCGACGACCCGGCGACCATCAAGGTGGTGGCGGAGGGGGTGGCGGCATCCCCGGTCGTGGTGGCCGACGGTCATCATCGCTACGAAACTGCGCTCACCTACCGCGCCGAGCGTTCGGCCGGTGGGAAGCCGGCCGGAGCCGACCTGATCATGGCCCTCATCGTCGAGCTCTCCCCGGATCAGCTGGAGGTGGGCCCCATCCACCGCGGCCTGAGCGGCCTTCCCGACGGACTCGACCTGGTGGAGGCCTTCTCCTCGTGGTTCGACGTCACCCGGGCCGGTGACTTCGAGGAGAGGACCACCGGTGCCCTCGGTGACTCGGGGGCGCTGGCCCTCATCATGCCCTCGGGCGCCTGGCTGCTCTCTCCCAAGGACGGGACCCCGGAGGCAGCGGGGGCGAACCTCGACTCCTCGATGGTCGCCCTGGTCGTCGCCGAGCTGCCCGACCACCAGCTCGACTTCTACAACGACTGGCGGCGGGCCGTGGATGCCGTGGCGTCCGAGGCGGCCCAGGCCGTGGTCCTGCTGCGACCGGTCACCGTGGACCAGATCGCCGAATTCGCTCGAGCCGGCCGCCGGATGCCCCCGAAGACCAGCTACTTCCACCCGAAGCCACGGACCGGGATGGTCTTCCGGACCCTCGCCACCTGAGGGGCTGCTGCCTCCGGGGCCGCTGCCTCCGCCGGCCCGAATGGCGTTCCCGCACCCGGGGCCGATCCACAGAGGGGCCCCGGCACCAATTCGGCACATCGAGCCGTTAGCCTTGGACGACCACCATGGCGGGCGGAGAGTGACGACCCAGTGAGGGAGGTTGGTGGCACCGAGACGACTGATCGTGCCCCTGTGCGTCACCGTGCTCGCCGTTCTCCTGTGCGGATGCTCCCCGGGCTCATCGGCTCCGTCCCGGGCCGGGAAGGCGTCGCCGGCGAAGTTCCCCACCATCCCTCCGACCACCTCGAGCACCTCGAGCACCACGGCGCCGATTCCTTCCGGCGTGGCGACCACGGTGCCCGTGCCGCCGCCGACGGTGCCGGGCTGGACCCAGGCGGTGACCACCCTGCCGCCCGGGGGCGGATTCTCCTCGGTGTCCTGCCTGTCGGACACCTACTGCATCGCCACCGGAGGGGGCGCCGGCCAACCGGGCGCCAACCAGACCGACGGGTCGGGTGTCACCGTGTCGTGGGACGGGGCCTCGTGGTCGGGCCCCTCCGTGTATCTGCCGGCCCCTGCCTCGGGGCCGGTCACCGCGCCGCTGATGCCGGCGATCGACTGCACGTCGGGGCCCCTCTGCATGATCGCCGACGGCTCGGATCACGTCGGCACCGGCGATGGCACCAACTGGTCGACGGCGGCCCCGTTGCCCGCCGGGCCCCCTCTGGCCGCCAACCCCGCCGACCCGGGCGCCGGCCATCCCGGTTCGCGGAGCGCCGCGGTCTCGTGCCCGACACCGACGCTCTGCGTGGTCGTCGACAACACCGGCCACGCCTACACCTACCGCAACCACGGTTGGCTCGCCACTCAGTCGTTCGGCCGTCCGGCCGCGGCCGGCTCGCCCGTCTCGTCGCTGTTCCAGGCCGGTCGGGTCGGTGTGTCCTGCCCCACCGCCGACACCTGCGTGGCGGTGGTGGGGACCTCGGTGCTCGACTGGGACGGGAGCTCGTGGTCGCTCGAGCCCGAGCCGTGGGCACCGACGCTTGACGCCACCTCGAGCGCCACGGCCATTGCGTGCTCGACCCCCACGCTCTGCGCCATCGTCAGCGGCACAGGGCTGAGCTACCGCAACGGCGGGAAAGCCTGGTCACCCGTCGAGACGATCGACCCCCACGGCGGCCTCGACGCCATCTCGTGCCCGACCACCACGATGTGCATGGCCACCGACTCCGGCGGATCGGTCCTGACCTGGAACGGCACGACCTGGTCGGCGCCCCAGCAGGTCCTCCCCCAGGCCACCGAGTATCCCGGCACCGCCACGTCGCTCTCGTGCCCGAGCGCCGACTTCTGCATGGTGATGAACGCGGACGGCGACTTCGCCACCTACAGCGGCGACTGAGGGGTGTGGCCGTCGACGCCGCACCGTTCGGCCAGCGCGGTCACCGTCCGCCAGTTGCGCGTGGTGGCCCGGACTCCCAGGCGTCGTTCGAGGAAGCCGTTGTTGAGCTTCGTCTCCCCGTAGCCACCGGGGCAGTGGAGGTAGACCTCCTGGCCGATCACCTCGAACCGGTCCGCTCCGAACCCGTCCGCCTGCTCCATGAGAGCCCGGGCGTTGCTCGGGTCGGGCTGGGCTTCGAGGAACGTCACGTGCAGCGTCCTCGGGTCGGCGTCGAGTCGGCCGTACGGGGTGGACGCCAGCACACCGGCCAGTTCAGAGCTGCTCCTGGCCAGCACGGGGACGGCGAGGCCGAGATCGGCCGTGATCCGGTCCTCGATGGCCTGTGCCGCCTTCGTGCTCCCGCCCCTGCCGGTGAAGATGACGTTGCCGCTCTGGAGGTACGTGGCGACGTGGTCGTAGCCGATCGATGCGACCAGGGTCCGCAGGTCGTCCATGGCCACCCGGTTGCGGCCACCCACGTTGATGCTCCGCAGCATGGCGACGAACGTGGTCACCGGCGGGACGGCCCCGGTGTCAGCTCACGGTCCACGAGGATCCGGACCGCAGCAGGGCGCCCAGGTCTCCGGGGCCACGGCGGGCGGTCGCCTCGTCGATCTGGCGCGCCATCTCCTCCCCGTACTCGGGGCGGTCCACGTCCCGGAAGACGCCGATCGGCGTCGGTTCGTAGGGGCCCCTCGACAGGTGGCTGAGCTGGAAGGCGAGTCCCGGGTTGTCGCGGTGCTCGTCATGGACCAGCAGTGCGTCCTCGCCGACGTCGGCCACCTCGACCACCTCGACCGATCCGTCACGGTGGAGCAGGACGCCGTGCTCGCCCTCGGGCCCGAAGCGGATGGGCTCACCGTGGACCAGCGGGATGAGCATGTCGGCCCGATGGTCCTTGCCGGTGATCTGCTCGAACGCCCCGTCGTTGAACACGTTGCAGTTCTGGTAGATCTCCACGAACGAGGCGCCCTTGTGGGCATGGGCACGGCGGAACGTCTCCATCATGTGCTTGCGGTCCATGTCGTGGGTGCGGGCCACGAAGCCGGCCTCGGCGCCCAGGGCCAGGCTCAGCGGATTGAATGGCTGCTCGAGGGAGCCGAACGGGGTCGACTTGGTGACCTTGGCCACCTCGGACGTGGGCGAGTACTGGCCCTTGGTCAGCCCGTAGATCTGGTTGTTGAACAACAGGATGGTGATGTTGACGTTGCGCCGCAGGGCATGGATCAGGTGGTTCCCGCCGATGGACAGCGAGTCGCCGTCGCCGGTGACGACCCAGACGTCGAGGTCGGGGCGCGTCGTCGCCAGGCCGGTCGCTATGGCCGGGGCGCGACCATGGATCGAGTGCATGCCGTAGGTGTTCATGTAGTACGGGAAGCGGGCGGCGCAGCCGATCCCGGACAGGAACACCGTGCTCTCCCGGCGCACACCGAGGTCGGGCATCAGCATCTGCACGGCAGCGAGGATCGAATAGTCCCCGCAGCCGGGGCACCAACGGACCTCCTGGTCTGACGACCAGTCCTTCCGGGTGGTGAGCGGTACGGGCACCGATGTCGGTTCGGCGTCGGCCAGGTCGGTCATCGGTCGGAGGCCTTTCCGGTGGTCGGGACGGCGCCGGTCGGGCTGTCGCCGTTCGTCGTGGCGGCGCCGGTCGGGCTGTCGCCGTTGCTCGTGGTGAGGGAGGCCCCGCCGGCCGCCACGGGCCCGTCACCACCCTCGATCTGCTGGAGGATGGCGGCCTCCATGGCCGCGGCGCGGAAGGGGATGCCCTGGACCTGCGTGAAGGAGATGGCATCCACCAGGAACTCGGCACGCAGGAGGCGGCTCAGCTGACCCAGGTTGACCTCCGGCACCAGCACCCGTTTGTAGCGGCTGAGCACCTCACCGAGGTCGGACGGGAACGGGTTCAGGTGGACCAGGTGGGCCTGGGCCACCTTGTGCCCCCGGGCCCGGACGCGCTGCACGCCGGCGGCGATCGCCCCGTAGGTCGATCCCCAGCCGATGACCAGCACCTCGGCCCCCTCTTCGTCGTCGACGTCGGTGGGCGGAATGTCGTGGGCGATCCCGGCGATCTTGGCGGCGCGCAGCCGGGTCATGCGCTCGTGGTTGGCACCGTCGTAGGCGACGTTGCCGGCCCCGTCCGACTTCTCCAGACCGCCGATCCGGTGTTCCAGTCCGGCCACACCGGGCGGTGCCCAGGGCCGGGCGAGGGTCTCGGGGTCACGGAGGTAGGGCCAGAAGGATTCGTTGCCGTCGGCGTCGGTGTGGTTGGCCTCGGTGGCGAAGGCCGGGTCGATGTCGGGCAGCTCGTCGATGTCGGGCAGCCGCCACGGCTCGGTGCCGTTGGCCAGATAGCCGTCCGACAGCAGCATCACCGGCGTCCGGTACTTGACGGCCAGGCGGACGGCCTCCACGGTCGCCTCGAAGCAGTGGGAGGGCGTCTTGGCCGCCACGATGGGCAGGGGCGCCTCGCCGTGCCTCCCGTACATGGCGTGGAGCAGGTCGGCCTGCTCGGTCTTGGTCGGCAGCCCGGTCGACGGCCCACCCCGCTGGATGTCGATGATGATCAGGGGGAGTTCGAGGCTGATGGCCAGGCCCATCGTCTCCGACTTCAGGTCGATGCCGGGCCCCGAGGTCGTCGTGACGCCGAGCGCACCCCCGAAGGCGGCGCCGAGGGCGGCGCCGATCCCCGAGATCTCGTCCTCGGCCTGGAACGTCCTGACCCCGAACTGCTTGTGCTTCGACAGCTCGTGGAGGATGTCCGAGGCGGGGGTGATCGGGTAGGTGCCGAGGAACAGGGGCAGGCCGCTCCGGGTGGATGCGGCGATCAGGCCCCAGGCGGTGGCCGTGTTCCCGGTGATGTTCACATACTCGCCGGGGGTCAGCACGGCCGGCTTCACCTGGTAGGACGACTCGAACAGCTCGGCCGTCTCACCGAAGTGGAACCCGGCCTTGAACGCCCGCAGGTTGGCCTCCATGACCAGTGGCTTGCCGGCGTACTTCTCCTCGATCCAACCGACGGTCGCCTCGGTCGGGCGGGTGTAGAGCCAACTGATCAGGCCCAACGCGAAGAAGTTCTTCGAACGCTCGGCGTCACGGGGCTTGACCCCGGCGTCTCGGGAGACCTCGGTGGTGATCGAGGTCATCGGCACCTCGTACACCGTGAAGGCGGACAACGACCCGTCGGCCAGCGGATTGGCCTCGTAGCCGGCCTTGGCCAGGTTGCGGTCCTCGAAGGCGTCCACGTTCACGATCAACGTGGCGCCGTTCGGGAGCGAATCGATGTTGGCCTTGAGGGCGGCGGGGTTCATGGCCACCAGCACGTTGGGCGAGTCGCCCGGCGTCGAGATGGTGTGGTCCGAGATGTGCACCTGGAACGCCGACACGCCGGCCAGCGTCCCGGCGGGGGCCCGGATCTCGGCGGGGAAGTCGGGGAAGGTGGCGAGGTCGTTGCCGAGGAGCGCCGACGTGTTGGTGAACCGGTCACCGGCGAGCTGCATGCCGTCACCCGAGTCCCCTGCGAATCGAATGACGACGCGGTCGAGCAGCTGGGGCGATTCGTGGTGCGTGGTGTCGGACACCGTTCTCCTCTTCTTCGTACTGCAGTACCGCGCTCAGTCGCCGGGACGACCTCGGCGCTGTTCCGTTTGGTCGGCGTTCGCCCGGATGAACACCACAGGCTCCGGAATGATCCCCTCACCGGATTGGTCTGTCGGGCCGTAGTCTACCGGCGTCCCGGGCCCGGGGCAGCACCGCTACGGACCAGGGGGTCTGTGCCCGACCCCCGCACCGACGGGACGTCACCGGCGGGGCGGGCGCCATCGGTGGGGCCGTTCGATCGCCGATCGGCCGTGCCGCCGGTCACCGCCAGGCCGGCGATTCCTGCATTGCCGCCAGGCCGGCGACTCCTTCCTACGTTTCCTGCGGTCCTATGGTTCCTGGGGCAAACGGCGACAACCGCTCAGGCGATGGTCACGGACCCGTCGAGATAGACGTCCTGAATGGCGTGGATGAGGGCGGCTCCCTCCTCGGTGGGTCGCTGGAACGCCTTCCGCCCGACGATGAGCCCGGAGCCGCCGGCACGCTTGTTGATCACCGCGGTGCGCACCGCCTGGGCGAGGTCGTCGGCTCCCTTGGACTCCCCGCCGGAATTGATCAGGGGGATGCGGCCGGCGTAGCAGTTCACCACCTGCCAACGGGTCAGGTCGATGGGGTGATCGGTGGTCAGCTGGCTGTAGACGAGGGGGTCGGTCTTGCCGAATTCGAGGGCATTGTAGCCACCGTTGTTCTCGGGTTGCTTCTGCTTGATGATGTCCGCCTCGATGGTGACGCCGAGATGGTTGGCCTGGCCGGTCAGGTCGGCGGAGAGGTGGTAGTCGGTGTCGCCCTGCTTGAACGCCGAATTCCGCAGATAGCACCAGAGCACGGTGAACATGCCCAGCCGGTGCGCCTCGGCGAATGCCTTCGACACTTCGACGATCTGACGATCGGCACCCTCCGAGCCGAAGTAGATGGTCGCCCCGACACCGACGGCACCCAGGTCGGCGGCCTGGCCCACGCCGGCGAACATGATCTGGTCGTAGGTGTTCGGGTAGTTGAGGAAGTCGTTGTGGTTGAGCTTCACGATGAAGGGGATCTTGTGGGCATACCGTCGCGAGACGATGCCCAGTCCGCCGAGTGTCGTGGCGATGGCGTTGCAGTCGGCGGCGATGGCGAGGTCGCAGAGCTTGGCCGGGTCGAAGTAGGCGGGGAATTTGGCGAAGCTGGCCGCCGCCGAGTGCTCGATTCCCTGGTCGACGGGGAGGATCGACAGATAGCCGGTCCCGGCGAGCCGGCCCGTGTTGTAGACCGACCCCAGATTGCGCAGGACCGTGGCCGAGCGGTCCGAGTCCATGAAGACGCGGTCGAGATGATCGGGCCCGGGCAGGACGAGGTGCTCGGAGGCGAACGCCTTCGACTCATGGTTGAGCAGCGAGTCCGCCTCGTCGCCGAGTAGCTGTTCGAGGTTCATGGCACCCAGCCTAACGGGCACCGCGTGACCGGTTCGGAGTGCGCCTGGCCTTGGTCGGAGGGCCGAGTGAGTCGAGCCGGTCGGCCACGTCATAGGCGTCCGGATCGGCCGCCCGCACCCGCAGGAACAGTTCACGGGCCTTGGCGAGGTCCCCGGAGCGCTCCATCAGGTCCCCGAGGACGTACCACTGCCGGAGGTGACGCTCGGCCGGGTTGCGGACCAGGCGCCCGGCGCCCGCCTCCACCAACAGGTTCACGGCACCCTCGAGGTCGCCGTTGTCGGCCCGCGTGCCGGCCAGGACCAGCCGGCCCTCGGACAGGATCTCGGGGTCCGGAGACCCCCGGCGCAGCTCCTCGAAGAGGGCCTCCACCCGCTTCGGCCGGCCGAGGGCCCGGTGGCAGTCCATCCGGACCGGGTGCTGGTCCACCGAGCCGGTGAGGGCGGCGAACGCCTCGAGGTTGGGCAGGGCGGCTTTCCAGTAGGCCTGGTGGTACTGGCTGAGGGCGAGGAGCTCGCGGGCCGACGGGGCGTTGGGTACGGCATCGACCACCGTTTTCAGTATCCGCGAGGCGTCCCGGTACCGCTCGCGCTCGTAGGCGCCGATCCCGGCCGCCATCCGCTCGGTGATCCGCTCTCGCAGGTGGTTCCAGTCCGGGCCGGCCGCGGAGGCCAGCTCGTTGGCGATGTCGGGAGGGAGGGCGGCCGGGGCCTCGACCGACCGGTGCGCAGGCGGTCGCGACGGGTCTGGTCGTCCCGCATTCGAGCGCCGGCGATCGTCGGTGCGCACCCACCGCTCGGGCACGAACTCGTCGGAACGGGTCCGGGCGCGGCGCCGGCCCTCCGGGGTGTCGGCGTCCGGACCGTGGCTCTCGTCACCGCCGCGGACCGCACTCGCCCCGCGGCGGGCGACGCTCCCCCACCCCTTCCTCACGATCGGGGAACGGGAAGACCCTTCGTCCCGGGTGGATCGGGTGGATCGGGTGGACCGGGGGCCACCCTCCGGCCTGCCCGATCGGCTCGATCCCGGGCCGGCGCCTTCTCTCGACCGCGACGGGCCATCCGGTCGGCGCCCACCGCTCTCCTGGCGACGGCCGGCGTCGGATCCCGGCGGCCCGGAGCGGGCTCGTCGGTCGGAGCCGGGCCTGGCGGAGCCGGTACTCCTGTCGGCGCCGCGCCCGGCATCACGGGTGTCCGGACCGTCACCACGCCGTGTCGGGCGTTCCGGCGTCCGGCCGGACGACCCACGCGTCGTGCCGCCGGTGGACCGCCGCTGCGAACCGCCGGTCCCGCTCCGACCACCCCCGCCGGCTCCTCGTGGGCCCTCCGGCCTTCCCGAGCGACCGGCACCGCCCGGTGCGCCCTTTGCCCGTGGGTTCCGCGGTTTCTCGGATCCATGGCCTTTCCCCGTTCCGGCGGCTCCTCGTGACCGTCCCGAACCGCCGGAACCGCCGACTCGTCCCGATCCCGCTGGACCCCGTCCACTCCCCGCCCCAGGTGGCTGCGGGCGCGCGGCACCAGCGGACTCGTCGGTGGCCATGCACCAGATTGTATCGGCACGGGCGCCGGGCGCTGGGCGCCGGGCGCCCTCCAGGGCACCGCCTCTCTGCCGGTGCCGGTCGCCGGTGACGAGAGGGATGCCTCGTGCTCCCGCTCACTGGACTTCCCGATGACCTGCGCGGACGGTGGGCGCCGAAGCCCAGGACGGGTGGTGGCGCCCCCGATCCCGGCGGATCACCACCTAGCCTGGTGCCGACCGTGCCGACCGTGCCACCCTCTGACGACCCCTCTGGCGCCCCGTGCGCCCCGGCCTCGACCACCACCGGCCCCACGGCCAGGGCGGCGATCGTGGTCATGGCCGTCGCAGCCGTGCTCATCGCCGGGTGCGGGACCGCTGCCGTGCACACCCGATCGGGCCCGGTCGTCCACCTGACCGGGTCGGCCTCCAAGCACACGACCGCCGACGAGCGCCTCGACGCCACGGCGGCCACTGCCTCCTTCCGCAGCTACCTCGGGCAGGCGTCGGCCTCGTTCGTCGCTGACGTCGGCCGTCTGCCGGATGACCTCCAGGCCGGGAACCTCGCCAGCGCACGCTCCGACGAGCTCGCGGCCCAGGCCGATTTCGATCGGTTCCGGCAGGTGGCCGGTGGCGACCCGGTGAACGCCTCGACGCTCGACGAGCTGGCCTCCCAGGTCGGATCCGGACAGTCCTTCGGGGGGCTCCACGCCGTCGAGCGGGACCTGTGGGCGGCACCCGGCGCTCCCGCCGGGCCGGGCGGCGCCGGCTCTTTCAACCAGGCCCTCGGCGACGCGACCGGGCTGATGGCCCAGGCCCCCGTGGCCGAGTTCCTGCTCTCGAAGAGCACGCTGCGGCCGGAAGCCATCGGGGTCACGGGGGTGGACGATCTGGGGTGGGTGGACAGCGTGGCCGTCCCCGGGGACGAGGAGCTCTACTCCCGCCTCGACGCCGTGGATATCGCGGCGGGGATCGGGGCCGCCCACGACGCCTTCGTGGTCATCACCCCACTGGCCACACTCGTGGCCCCGGCACTGACCGCTCTCGTCAGCCGCCAGTTCACCGAGCTGCTCGGCCTCGTGGCCGCCCTCGGCCCACCCACCGAGGTCACCGATGCCTCGATGACGACGGCCACCCGGCTCTCGCTGTCGCAGCAGGCCGATGCCACGGCTGCGGACCTCGCCCAGCTGTCGGCGACGCTCGTTCCCTTCGGGACGAGTGGCGGCTCGCCCTACGGAGCATCGTCATGAGACACGGGCTCACCCGGCGGCAGCTCCTGGCCGGCTCCGGCCTGGCCACCGCCGGGTTGATCGCCGGCGCGGCGGGCACGGGAACCGGCGTCGAGCGGGCCGGGGCGGCAACAGCGGACGACAGCTCGGGCGCTCCCCCCTCCCGTGATGGGGGCTCGACGGTCCCCTTCCTCGGAGACCACCAGGCGGGCATCGCCACACCCGAACAGGCCCGGATGGTCTTTGCCGCCTTCGACCTCACCGCCACGGGTGCGGACGCCCTCGAGGAGTTGCTGACGGCCTGGACGCGGGCCGCCGCCCTCCTCACGGCCGGGGAGCCGGTGGAGGGTCCCGCCGCCGGCCCGTTCGTCCCTCCGGCCGACACCGGCGAGGCCCTCGGGCTCCCCGCCTCGAACCTGACGGTCACCGTCGGGTTCGGTCCGACCCTCTTCGACGGGCGATTCGGGCTCGCAGCCAAGAAGCCGGCGGCGCTGACCGAGCTGCCCCCGTTCGCCGGCGATCAGCTCGACGCCACCCGGAGCGGCGGGGACCTCTGCATCCAGGCCTGCGCCGACGACGCGCAGGTGGCGTTCCACGCCGTGCACAACCTCGCCCGCGCTGCGCTCGGGACTGCGACACTCCGCTACCTCCAGACCTGCTTCGGTCGTGCGGCGTCGGTGGGCTCCTCCGGTCGGGCGCCGCGCAACCTGCTGGGCTTCCGTGACGGCACCAACAACCTCGACCCGTCGGACGACGCCACCATGAGGAAGTTCGTGTGGGTGGACCGCACCACGACCGACCAGCCGTGGATGGCAGGAGGCACCTACCTGGTGGCCCGGCGGATCCGGATCCACCTCGAGGAGTGGGACCGGAACACCCTGGACGTGCAGCAGGACACCATCGGCCGGGTCAAGGCCACCGGGGCTCCACTGGGCCAGACCCACGAGCACGCGCCGGTCGACCTGCAAGCCCTCGGGTCCGACGCGCAGCCGGTGATCCCCGAGTTCGCCCACATCCGCCAGGCGGCCCCGACCACCAACGGCGGCCAGGCCATTCTGCGCCGCGGCTACAGCTTCGCCGACGGCGTGGATCCACAGTCGGGCGAGCTGGATGCGGGCCTGTTCTTCGTGTGCTTCCAAAAGGACCCACGCCGGCAGTTCGTCCCCATCCAATCGCGGCTCTCGCTCAACGACGCGCTGAGCGAGTACCTCGTTGCCACCGGAAGCGCCGTCTTCGCCTGCCCTCCTGGCGTCGCCGACGGCAAACCCTGGGGGCACACCCTGCTGTAGGGGCGGCACTCCCGCGGCTGTAGGGGCGGCACTCCCGCGCCCACACCCGACGGCCTCCATGCACCACCCGGCATCCACCACCCGTCACCGGGCGCTGCGCCCCCGCGCAGCACGCGATCGAACGATCGGTCGGGAGACGACACGGTCGGGAGAACGACACGGTCGGGAGACGACAATGCCCCCCGCTGAGCGGAGGGCATTGTCTGGAGAAATCCCGGCGGCGTCCTACTCTCCCAGGGGGCTACCCCCCAAGTACCATCGGCGCTGGCGGGCTTAACTGCCGTGTTCGGAATGGGAACGGGTGTCTCTCCGCCGCCATGGCCACCGGAAACTGTGCGCTCTCCGGGGCTCGAGGACTGCCAACCAGCGAGGGATGACGTCCGAGCCCGGCGTGGCCGATGACGGCCACCCCTGAGCGTTCCATAGCGAGCACGAGCAAGTTCCCAAGCCCTCGGCCGATTAGTACCGGTCAGCTGAATGCGTTACCGCACGTACACTTCCGGCCTATCAACGTGGTCGTCTGGCCACGGGCCTTACCAGGTTAACCCTGTGGGAGATTTCATCTTGGAACGAGCTTCGCGCTTAGATGCTTTCAGCGCTTATCCCACCCGAAGGTCGCAAATCAGCAGTGCCCTTGGCAGGACAACTGACACACGAGAGCTTCGTCCATCCCGGTCCTCTCGTACTAGGGATAGCCTTCCTCAAATCTCCTACGGCTGCATCGGATAGGGACCGAACTGTCTCACGACGTTCTAAACCCAGCTCGCGTACCGCTTTAATGGGCGAACAGCCCAACCCTTGGGACCGGCTTCAGCCCCAGGATGCGACGAGCCGACATCGAGGTGCCAAACCTTCCCGTCGATATGGACTCTTGGGGAAGATGAGCCTGTTATCCCCGGGGTACCTTTTATCCGTTGAGCAACGGCGCTTCCACAAGCAACCGCTGGATCACTATGCCCTGCTTTCGCACCTGCTCGACTTGTAGGTCTCGCAGTCAAGCTCCCTTGTGCCATTGCACTCGACGGCTGATTGCCAACCAGCCTGAGGGAACCTTTGGGCGCCTCCGTTACGTTTTAGGAGGCGACCGCCCCAGTCAAACTACCCACCTGACGCTGTCCCTGATCCGGATAACGGACCGAGGTTAGGGTTCCGGCACATAAAGGGTGGTATTTCAAGGTTGACTCCACACTGGCTGGCGCCAATGCTTCAAAGTCTCCCACCTATCCTACACAATATGTACTAAAACTCAACAGCAAGCTGTAGTAAAGGTCCACGGGGTCTTTCCGTCCTGATGCAGCTAACGAGCATCTTTACTCGTACTTCAATTTCGCCGGGTCTGTGGTTGAGACAGTAGGAAAGTCGTTACGCCATTCGTGCAGGTCGGAACTTACCCGACAAGGAATTTCGCTACCTTAGGCACTTTTGTTACTACTCAAATAGCCGGATGTCAGTTTCACCATTCGACTGATGAGCGGCCAGATCATTTCTGCCTGGCTCCTCATGTCGCCATGAGGGTCGGACTGTATCTTCAGCTTCGACCGTCTCCCTCCAGTGGGAACTGGAGTTCCGACGGTGTCGGCGCCTCGCGTGCAGTCTCTGAGGATCCTGCCAGTACTTGTTCCGTGCTCCTGGAACGCTGTTTGCCTCTGGCGTTCATGCCATAGGCCAGTCGGACCAGACGCTCGAACCCGGATCTCGTCAAATGCTCCTTCTGTCGCATCGTCCGCACGATGGCGGCGAATGCGGAGAAGTCGTCCTGCTTGACGACTAGACGATGGGTCTCGACGAACGGCACGACGGCCGACTCCCGATCCCGAAGCGATTCGACCGCGAAGGCCATCACACTGCTCCTCGGGCCTTGCGAACGGATTCGTCCGCAGCCGAAGGTCGGGATCATCGCCACGAGAACGTCTCGATGATCCTGGTGTTGGTAGACGTGGAATGCGGGTTGGAGCTGCAACCCCCGTGCCGGTGCATCATCGAACTGCGATGAAGCGGCACGGAGAAGCAACCTTCACCGTCCACGAATCCAACGATCCAGTTGGGTTCGAGCACAAGACAAGAACTGGCAGTTTCCTGCTGATTGTCCGCACCGGATGGATTTTCACTACCCATGCCGTCACCCTATGAAAGGGATGTGACGTGGATGAGTACCACCGGATACTCGGATGTTCCAGCATATAGCGGGGTTTTTTAACGGCCAGGTTAAAGTACTAACCGTTATAGTTACGGCCGCCGTTTACCGGGGCTTAGGTTCAGAGCTTCGCCCGAGGGCTAACCCTTCCCCGTAACCTTCCGGCACCGGGCAGGCGTCAGAGCGTATACATCGTCTTACGACTTCGCACGCTCCTGTGTTTTTAGTAAACAGTCGCTTTCCCCTATTCTCTGCGGCCTCTTCAGACTCAGAACGCGAAGTTCGTCATCCTAGTGAGGCCCTCCTTCTCCCGAAGTTACGGAGGTATTTTGCCGAGTTCCTTAACCACAGTTCTCCCGATCGCCTTGGTATTCTCTACCCGCCCACCTGTGTCGGTTTGGGGTACGGGTTCCGTGCCAGCTCGCTAGAAGCTTTTCTCGGCAGCATGGGATTAGTGACTTCACCTGGTGTGGCTCGGCATCGCGTCTCAGGATTGACGAGGTCCGGATTTGCCTAGACCTCTCCCTACACGCTTACCCCAGGACAACCAACGCCTGGGCTCACCTACCCTCCTGCGTCCCTCCTTCGCTTTCCGCCACCGGGTCGGTCGGTTCGCCCCGAAGGACAGCCCCTTAGGACACCGGTATTGGAATGGGCGCGGACACGGAAGTACTGGAATATCAACCAGTTGTGCATCGACTACGCCTCTCGGCCTCGCCTTAGCTCCCGACTTACCCTGGGAGGATTAGCCTTCCCCAGGAACCCTTGGGCTTACGGCGGAGGGGTTTCTCACCCCTCTCTCGCTACTCATACCAACATTCTCACTCGACCGCGCTCCACGACGGTTTCCACCGCCGCTTCTCAGCAGGATCGACGCTCCCCTACCACTCCCATCCCGTGACTCCCGGGCATGGATCGACATCTTGCGACATCGAAACCCGGGCGGAATGGAAATCCGCAGCTTCGGCTTTTGACTTGAGCCCCGTTACATTGTCCGCGCAGGACCACTCGACCAGTGAGCTATTACGCACTCTTTTAAGGATGGCTGCTTCTGAGCCAACCTCCTGGCTGTCTTCGCGTTCCCACATCGTTTTCCACTTAGTCAAAAATTAGGGGCCTTAGCTGGCGGTCTGGGCTGTTTCCCTCTCGACTAACGAAGCTCATCCCTCGTAGTCTCACTGCCAGGCTCTAAAGCATCGGCATTCGGAGTTTGATTGGGGTCAGTAAGCTTGTAGGCCCCCTAGCCCATTCAGTGCTCTACCTCCGATGCTGAACGCCCGACGCTGCACCTAAATGCATTTCGGGGAGAACCAGCTATCACCGAG
>CAVOKJ010000002.1:367500-1711645 GCA_963696495.1 uncultured Acidimicrobiales bacterium
CCCGTCGAAGCCTTGGTGAGCCGTTACCTCACCAACTAGCTGATAGGCCGCGAGCCCCTCCCGAAGCGGAATCCATTTCCTCACCAAGCCATGCGACTCGGTGGGGATATCCGGTATTAGCACCGGTTTCCCGGTGTTGTCCCGGTCTTCGGGGTAGGTTGCTCACGTGCTACTCACCCGTTCGCCACTTGATCTTCACCGGTATTGCTACCGGTTGGACCTCGTTCGACTTGCATGTGTTAGGCACGCCGCCAGCGTTCGTCCTGAGCCAGGATCAAACTCTCCATTGAGACCTCGTTCGGACCGTGAGGCCCGACCGAAATCGAAGAGCTGACGTCGAGGACACTGATCCTCTCGGTCAACTGAATACTGGCAAAGAACAGACATTGTCCGTTCAATGCTTAAATTGACTGGCGATCACGAAGAAAACCCGCGATCGCCCGCACTGACTTTTGGCTATCACTATTCCGTTTTCAAGGAGCGACCAGGCACGCGCCGTAAGGCGTTGGTGCCGGATTCCCCGCAGGCAGAGGCAAGAGCCCCGATCTGAAGGTGCCAGGCGAAGCCCTTGCGGGCGGTTCACCAGGACTAGTCACAGTATCGCACTGGAACCGGCGTGTCAATCGGGTCCGGCCGCCAAATCCGTGGGCAGTCGCGGCCCGAGGGCACGTCCGAAGACTAGCCCACTCCTCCCGCCCTCCCGCCGCAGGTCTCTGGTCGCCGGTCTCCTGCCGCTGGCCTCCTGGCTCTGCCCGCAGGCCGCGGACGCCAGGCGCCAGGCGCCAGGCGCCAGGGCGGCGCTAGCCGAACGTGAAATCGTAGGCGTCGATGCCGGGCGACACCTTCAGCGAGAGCATGCCCTCTTGCACCGAGGAGCCACCCACCAGCTGGTAGAGCCGGGGCACACCGCCGACCGACACCGTGTGGGTCACCGTCCCGTTCACCGAGACCTCGATGCTCCCCGACCCGCCGAGCACGAGGTACACGTCCTTCGCCACGAAGCTCAGCTCCAGGCTGGCGCCGGTGCCCGCCTTCGATGCCTCGCTCCCGATCGACCAGTTCCCCACGTACGCGTAGCCGTTCTGGGGAAGCGACGAGGGGGCCTGGTAGGTCGACGTCTGGTCCTCGTCGACCGTCTGGCCCACCAGGTCCGTGGTCCCGTGCTGATACCCGAGATAGGTCTCGGGCGTGGTCTGCTCGGAGGGCGTCCGGTCCGGGACGTCGGTGCGGTGCGGGAGCACGACCGCCGGGTGGGCGGCCACCAGGAGCTGGCGGATGAACGACTCGGTCTGGCCGTACTGGCCCTCGCCGAAATCGACGTGGCGCACGTGGCCGGTGGCGTCGATCAGGTACTCGGCCGGCCAGTACTGGTTCTCGTAGGCATCCCAGGTCGTGTAGTCGTTGTCGAGGGCGATCGGGTAGTGGACGCCGAGCTGGTCGGCCGCCTGGGCGACGTTGGTGGCGACGTGCTCGAAGGCGAACTCGGGTGTGTGCACCCCGACGATGGTCAACCCGTCCTGGGCATAGGCGCGGTTCCAGGCCTCCAGGTGGGGCAGCGTGCGCTGGCAGTTGATGCACGAGTAGGTCCAGAAGTCGACGAGGACCACCCGGCCACGTAGCCCGGTGATGGTCAGCGGCTTGCCTCCCGGTGTGTTCAACCACTTGCTGATCCCCGAGATGGGTGGTGCCGCTCCGCACTCCTGGAGCGTGGGGTTGGCGTCGGTGCACGTGGCCAGTGCTCCCGACGCCACGTTCCCGGTGACCTGCCCGAGGGCCTGTTTGGCGCTGGCATTGCCCTCGATGTGGCTCTGGAGAGCGTCGGTGTATCCCGGGAGCGCCCGCTGGAGGCCGTCGGTGACGTTGGACGCGATCACCAGGGCGGTGAGCACCAGTACGGCTCCGACGACCTTGCGGACGACCACGGCCCGGCTGCGGACCACTTGCATCCGCTCGGCCAGCTGCTGGCCGAGGACGGCGAAGACCAGGAGCGGGACGGCGATCCCGAGTGCGAAGGCCACGGTGAGGATGACCGACGAGAAGCCGTAGCGATGGTTGGCGCCGACGACCGTGATCGCCGCCAGCACCGGGCCGGCGCACGGCACGAACACCAGACCGAGGCTCAGCCCGAGGACGAACCCGCCGGCGTCGGTGCGCTGGCGCCCGCGGGCCAGCCTGGCGAAGGGCCGCTCCAGGAGGTCGCCCACCGCCGGGACGATGAGTCCGAGGCCCACGATGCCGAGGATGATCAGGCCCAGCCAGCGGAGGAAGTCCTGGGGCAGGCCGAGCAGCGTGAGCAGCCACGATCCGATGAGGGTGCACACGGCGAAGCTGAGCACCAGCCCGCCCACGACGGCGAAGGGGCGCCGGTGCCGGCGCAGCGTCGGGCTGCCTTGGACCCCTGCCGCCAGTGGTGCCGACGACCGCGCCCGTGGACCGGGAGGAGCGGCGATCGCCCCGACCGTCACCAGTTCGCGCTCCGTCGCCGGGCCGGAGGACACGTCGGAGCTGCCGGTCCCCACACCCCCGTCGGTCCCGGCACCACCGTCGGTCCCCACACTGCCGTCGGTCCCCATCCCCACACTGCCGTCGGTCCCGATACCACCGTCGGTCCCGTCGGTGGCCAGTCCGCCCGACGCCCCGGCGGCGAAGATGACGGGAAGCACCGGGAGGATGCACGGTGAGATCCCCGTGACCAGGCCACCCAGGAATCCGATCAGGACCAGGATCAGCACCCGATCAGCCTCGCACGGCCCGTGGCGATGTCGCGGTCGCCCCGGCCCGTCGGCACCGAGGGACCGTTCCCGGGCATGAGGACGGCCGGGCGCCGGCCGGGATGGGGGGACCGGCGGGACCCGGGTGCTGGGTGGGTGCAGGGGCTAACCACCTACCTGAGTCCCCATCCGGCGTGGCCGCGTTACGCTCCGGCGGCCCGCTGGGTGGTCCGATGGCGGTCCTCGGCGACCTGCTCGGCGAACCGCTGCACCTGGACCTTCACCGCCTCGGGGCCGGCGCCGCCGGGCGTGGTGCGGCGCGACACCGCCACACCCGGTTCGAGCAGCCACACCGCCTCCCCGCCGAGATCCGGGTGGGCGACGACCAGCTCGACCAGCGGCACGTGACGCTCGATCGAGTCCCGCACCAGTCCGCCCACCACGGCGTGGGCCTGGCGGAACGGCATCCCCCGCTCCACCAGCCACTCGGCCAGGTCGACGGCAGCGACGGCCGAGCCGGCGGCCGCCTGCTGCATCCGGTCGACCTCGAACCTGACCGTGGCGAACACGCCCGACAGGGCGGCCAGGGCCAGCCGCGTCTGGTCGACCGAGTCGAACAGCGGCTCCTTGTCCTCCTGCAGGTCACGGTTGTAGGCGAGGGGCAGGCCCTTCAGGGTCACGAGCATCCCGGTCAGGTTGCCGACCAGTCGGCCGGTCTTGCCGCGGGCCAGCTCGGCCACGTCAGGGTTCTTCTTCTGCGGGAGCATCGAACTGCCGGTGGCGAAGGCGTCGTCGAGGACGGCGAACCCGAACTCCTCGCTCGACCAGAGCACGATCTCCTCCCCGATCCGGGACAGGTGGACGCCCACCAGGGCCAGGTCGAACAGGGCCTCGGCCACGAAGTCACGGTCGGACACGGCGTCGAGGGAGTTCTCGAAGCGGGAGGCGAACCCCAGGTCGGCGGCCACCCCGTCGGGGTCGAGGGGCAGCGACGAGCCGGCGAGGGCACCCGCGCCGAGCGGCGACACGTCCAGCCGTTCCACCGTGGCCAGCAGACGGTCGACGTCCCGGGCCAGGGCCCACCCGTGGGCGAGGAGGTGGTGGGCGAGGAGGACGGGCTGGGCGCGCTGCAGGTGCGTGTAGCCGGGCAGGTAGGCATCCCCGGACTCCCGCGCCCGGGTGAGCAGCACGTCCTGGAAGCCGAGGATCTCGGTGGCCACGGCGACCAGCTCGCGCTTCACGTACAGGCGGAGGTCGGTGGCGATCTGGTCGTTGCGGCTCCGGCCGGTGTGGAGCTTGGCGCCCACGTCGCCGGCGATCTCGGTGACCCGGCGCTCCACGGCGGTGTGGATGTCCTCGTCACCCGGGGCGAAGGTGAACGCACCGGCGGCCAGCTCGGCGCCCACCTGGTCCAGTGCCGCCAGCAGCTCGGCCACCTCGGCGTCGTCGAGCAGCCCACCCCGGCCGAGACCCCGGACGTGGGCCCGCGACCCGGTGAGATCGTCGGCGGCCAGACGCCGGTCGTAGTGCAGGCTGGTCGAGTAGTCCATCACCACGTCGGCGGTGCCGCCCCCGAGGCGGCCGTGCCACAGGGTCACGAGGCCGGACCTCCGACAGCGGTCCCGCCCGGATCCGGCGATCCCGCCGCCGGGCCGCCGGCACCCCGGCCCTCCTGCACCGACGACCAGGTGGCCACCCCGAGGCCCCACAGCCGGACGAACCCGGCGGCATCCTCGTGGTGGAAGGTGTCGGTGGCGTCGTAGGTGGCCAGGCCGTGGTCGTAGAGGCTGACCGGGCTGCGCCGACCCACCACCCAGCACCGGCCCGAGTCGAGCCGGAGCCGGACCTCGCCGGTCACGTGGCGCTGGGACTCGAGGAAGAACGCGTCGAGCGCCTGCTTGAGCGGCGAGAACCACAGCCCGTCGTAGACGAGCTCCGACCACCGGGGCTCGAGCCGCAGCTTCTCGTGGTGGAGGTCCCGCTCGAGTGTCAGGTCCTCGAGGTCGGCGTGGGCCAGCAGCAGCGCCAGCGCGCCGGGGCACTCGTAGGCCTCCCGGCTCTTGATGCCGACCCGGCGGTTCTCCACCATGTCGAGCCGGCCGTACCCGTAGGAGCCGACCACCCGGTTCAGCTCGGCGATCAGGGGCTCGGGCGACAGGGCGCGGCCGTCGATCGACACCGGGACACCGGACTCGAAGCCGATGACCACCTCGGTCGGCTCGGTGGCCGTCGGCCGGGTCATCGTGTAGACGTCCTCGGGCGGCCGGTTCCACGGATCCTCGATGATCCCGCACTCGATGGCGCGGCCCCACAGGTTCTCGTCGATCGAGTAGGGCTTCTCCTTGGTGACCGAGAGGGGGATCTCCCACTTGGCGGCGTACTCGATGGAGTCGTCGCGCGACAGCCCCCACAGACGGGCCGGCGCCATCACCTCGAGGTCGGGGGCCAGGGCCCGGGTGCCGACCTCGAAGCGGACCTGGTCGTTCCCCTTGCCGGTGCAGCCGTGGGCCACGGCGTGGGCCCCGTGCCTCCTCGCCTCGGCCACCAGGTGCTTCACGATCACCGGTCGGGACAGCGCCGACACGAGGGGGTACTTCCCCTCGTAGCGGGCGTTGGCCATCAGCGCCGGTACGCAGAAGTCCTCGGCCATCTCGGCGCGGGCGTCGACCACGGTCGCCTCGATGGCGCCGGCGGCGAGGGCCCGGTTGCGGATGGCGTCCCAGTCCTCACCACCGTTCTCGGAGTCCTGGCCGACGTCGACGGCGACGGCGATGACCTCCACTCCCCTGTTCTCCATCAACCACCGCACGGCGACAGATGTGTCCAGTCCGCCGCTGTAGGCCAGTACCACCCGTTTGCTCATGTTCGACCCCTTGTCCGTGTCGTCTTCTTCGATTGTCCGGTTTGGTCGCCGGCCGGCCCTTCGGAGCGGCCATTCCGGGTGGCCGCCGCCGCCGACCCGGCGGCCGGCTCCGTTGTCGGCACCTGATCCGCTCCCGGCGTCGGCGCCGTGGCGCCCCGCCACCTCGGCTCGAGACCGGCCACCGCGGCCAGCCGGTCGGCGACCGCAGCTCCGCCGGACGGGTCCGAGGCCACCACCAGGACGGTGTCGTCGCCGGCCACCGTTCCGATGACGCCGGGGAACCCGCTCCGGTCCAGGGCGGATCCGACGACGTGGGCCGAGCCCGGTGGTGTCCGCAGGACGACCAGATTGCCCGAATGGTCGGCCTCGACGACCCACTCGCCCAGCACCCGGCGCAGGTGGTCCTCGGGGGCGACCTGCTGGGAGGGGAGCTCCGGCAGGGCGTAGGCGGTCTCCCCGCCGGGGAGACGGACCTTCAGCGCTCCGAGCTCCTCGAGGTCGCGCGACACCGTGGTCTGCGTGGCCTCGATGCCCTCCCCGGCCAGCAGCTCGACCAGATGGGTCTGGCTGCCCACCGCCTTCGTCTCCAGCAATTTGGTGATGCGGTGCTGGCGCTGGTGCTTGGTGGTCATCGGGGACCCCCCCGTTCCGGCAACCGGTCCACACCCCGGACCCAGGCCAGCAGTCCACGCATGGCGTGCAGCCGGTTGGCCGCCTGCCGCCAGACGACGCTGCGGGGCCCATCGACCACGGCGGCGCTGATCTCCTCACCCCGGTGGGCGGGCAGGCAGTGGAGCACGACCGCGTGGTCCGCCGCCCCGGTGAGGAGGGAGTCGTCCACCATGAACCCGGCGAACGCCCGGAGGCGGGCCTCGGCCTCGGTCTCCTGGCCCATCGACGTCCACACGTCGGCGTACACGGCGTCGGCGCCGGCCACCGCCTCGTGCGGGTCGGTGGTCACGGTCAGGCGACCTCCGAACGACTCGACCAACGCCCGGTCGTCGGCTGAGGGCCCGTAGGCCGGCGGCGCCGCCACCCGCATGGCCATCCCCGCCATCGAGGTGATGACGGCCAGCGACCGCCAGACATTGTTGGCGTCACCGACGTAGGCGATGGTGCGCCCGGCCAGTGACTCCGCGCCGAACACCTGGCGGAGCGTCAGCAGGTCGGCCAGGGCCTGGCACGGATGGGCCCGATCCGAGAGCAGGTTGACCACCGGGACCGGCACGCCGGCGTCGTCGAGGGCCGCCGCCATCCGCTCCAGCGAACCGTGGTCCACCACCCGGGCGCAGAGGACCGAGTGGTAGCACGCCAGCGTGCGGGCCACGTCGGCCGCGGTCTCCCGCACGTCGAGGCCGACCTCGTGGCCCTGGATGTAGACCGGGTGTCCCCCGAGTGCCACCACCGCCATCTCCGAGCTGTTGCGGGTGCGGTTGGACGGCTTCTCGAAGAGCAGGGCCACACCCCGGCCGGCCAGGGCGGCCGGCAGGGCGCCCGGCTCCACCTCGGCCAGCGCCACCACCTCGGCCACCCCCCGGGGACCGAGGTCCTCGATGTCGAGGACGTGCCTCGTCCCCGGCCGACCCCGACCTGCGCCCGGAGTGGCCGCCGGGTCGGTGCTCGGCGCGTCGGTGCTCGGCGCGCCGACGACCGCTTCGTCAGGCATCGCTGCGTCAGGCATTCGCCCCACCCCCCACCCGGCCGGCCATCAGACGGCCCAACACGTCGCCCACCGTGCTGAGGGCCCGGTCGATCTCGGCATCCGAGACGAGGAGGGAGGGGGCGAACCGCAGGACGTCGGGACGCGGGGCATTGACGACCAGCCCCGCCTCGAGGGACTCCCGACAGGCCGAGACGGCGATCTCGTCGGTGAGGACGGCCGCCAACAGGAGCCCCTCACCCCGCACCGACGCCACACCCGGCAGCTGCTCCAGTCCGGTCCGCAACCTCTGCCCGGACCGTCGTGCCCGCGCCGGGGCATCCTCTTGCTCCATCACGGCCAGCGTGGCCCTCGCCGCCGACATGGCCAGCGGCTGTCCCCCAAAGGTGCTGCCGTGGTCACCGGGCACGAACGCCGCGGCCACCTCGGCGCGCGCCCAGCACGCCCCGACCGGCATCCCGTTGCCGAGGGCCTTGGCCAGGGTCACGATGTCCGGCTCCACCCCCAGGTGCTGGAACCCGAACCACCGTCCGGTGCGGGCCAGGCCGGTCTGGACCTCGTCCACCACGAGGAGGATGTTCCGGTCCGTGCACAGCTGGCGCAGCCCGACCAGGTAGTCCGAGGACGGCACGACCACGCCGGCCTCGCCCATGATCGGCTCCACGAGCACCGCGGCCACCCGGCTGGGGTCGCAGGCCGCGGCCATGGCCGCGAGATCGTCGAACGGCACGTGGTCGAAGCCGTCGGGGAGGGGGAGGAACGGTGCCTGCTTCTCCGGTTGGCCGGTGGCGCTGAGCGTGGCCAGGGTCCGACCGTGGAAGGCATCCCAGGTGCTGACCACGGCGAACCGGCCGGGACCGGCCCACCGGCGGGCCAGTTTGATCGCACACTCGTTGGCCTCGGCCCCCGAGTTGGCGAAGAAGACCTGTCCCCCGGCCCGCTGGCTCCCCCCACCGATCAGCCGGTCGAGCGTGACCGCCACCTCGGGCCCCACCGTGTTCCCGAAGAGGTTCGAGACGTGGCTGAGGGTGTGCGCCTGCTCGGCGATGGCCTCGGCCACCACCGGGTGGGCGTGCCCCAACGAGGTCACCGCCAGGCCCGAGAGGAAGTCGAGATAGGCCTGGCCGGCATCGTCGAACAGGGTGCTCCCCTCGCCCCGGACGAACGTGACCGGCGGCTCGGCGTAGTTGTGCATGAGGGCGGAGCGATCGACCGGGGGCGCGGCCACGCCGGTGGCACTGGTCGGGTCGCTCAGATCCTTCGGGTCGCCCGGATCCTTCAGGTCGTTCGGGTCGTTCGGGTCGCTCGGGTCGCTCGGGTCGCTCGGGTCGGTCACGGTCATCCGTCCGACCCCCCGGCTGGTCGTCCGGCCATCGAGTCGTCCAGCCCGACCATGGTCCCGACACCCTGGTCGGTGAAGACCTCGAGCAGCAGGGCGTGGGGGGTCCGCCCGTCGAGGATGTGGGCGCGGCGCACCCCGGTGCGGACGGCGCGGGCGCACGCCTCCACCTTCGGGATCATCCCCCCGGCGGCGGCCCCCGACTCCACCATCCGGTCGAGATCGTCGGCCGTGGCCCAGTGGATCAGGGTCGACGGGTCGTCGGGCACCGTGCGCAGGCCGGACACGTCGGTGAGGAACACCAGCTTCTCCGCCTCGAGCGCCGACGCCAGCGCACCGGCCGCCGTGTCGGCATTGATGTTGAAGGCCTGGCCGGAATCGTCGGTGCCGATCGTCGCCACGACGGGGATGAGACCCTGGGCCAGCAGCTGGTGGACGATCACCGGGTCCACGTGCACGACGTCGCCCACATAGCCGAGCGCCTCCGACCGCGCCGCGGCGGTGATCAGATTGGCGTCCTCCCCCGACAACCCGACGGCCAGGGCCCCGTGCACGTTGATGGAGCTGACGATGTCGCGGTTCACCTTGCCCACCAGGACCATCCGGACCAGGTCGATGGTGTCGGCGTCGGTCACCCGGAAGCCGCCCCGGAACTCGACCTTTTTGCCCACCCGGGTCATCAGCTCGCCGATCTGGGGCCCGCCCCCGTGGACGACCACCGGCAGCATGCCCACCGAGCGCATCAGCACGATGTCCTCGGCGAAGGAGGCCAACGCGTCGGCTTCGTCGACGGTGGGCTCCCCGGGCTTCGGACTGAGCACGTTGCCCCCGTACTTGACGACCACCACCTTGCCCAGGAAGCGGCGGATGTAGGGGAGCGACTCGACCAGCACCGACGCCTTGTCGCCGGGAGGCAGGCTCGCACCGTCACCGGAAGACCGGCTCTCGCCGGAGCGCCCGTCCGAGGAGACGGGGGTCATGACGTCGTCCGGTTCTCGTCGATGTAGCCGTACCCCAGGTCGACCCCCATGACGACGGCATTGCCGTCGGCCAGTCCGAGCTGGCAGTGGATGTCGATCGAGGGCCCCGCCATGTGGCGGGCGAGGGCGGACGCGTCGTGGGCGGCGGCGATGCCGTCGCGGCACACGGTGACCCCGCCGTAGGCGATGGAGAGCCGGTCCATGTCGAAGTCGACCCCGGCCGACCCCAGGTCGCTCGCCAGCCGGCCCCAGTAGGGATCCTCACCGTTGAGCGAGCATTTGACGAGCAGCGAGTCCGCCACCTTGCGGGCGGCCCGGTGGGCCTCGCCGTCCGTGCGGGCCCCGGTCACCCGGACGTGGACGATCTTGGTGGCGCCCTCCGCATCCGCCACCAACTGGGCGGCCAGTCCGGCACACGCCTCGGTGACGGCATCGACCACCACGTTGGGATCGGCCGGTCCGGCTCGCCCCGACGCCATGAGGACCACCGTGTCGTTGGTCGAGGTGCAGCCGTCGACGGTCATCGAGTTGAAGGAGTCCCGGACGGCGATCCGGAGGAGATCGGCCAGCGGACCGGGCTCGATGGCGGCGTCGGTGGTGAGGAAGGCCAGCATGGTGGCCATGTTCGGTGCCAGCATGCCGGCCCCTTTGGCCATGCCGGCGACGATGAACGGAGGGTTCTCGACCAGTACCTCCTTCCGCCCAGAGTCCGTGGTGAGGATGCCGGCGGCCGCGTCGGCGGCCGCCTCGCCGGTGGCGGCCCGCCGGGCCATCAGTTCGGGGATCCCCCTCGTGATGGGATCCATCGGGAGCGGGATGCCGATCAGTCCGGTGGAGCAGACCAGCACCTGTTCGACCGGCACGCCCAGCTCCCGGGAGACCAGCGCGCACATCTCCTCGGCATCGGCCCTGCCCCGGGGTCCGGTGGCCGCATTGGCGTTGCCGCTGCTGACGAGGATGGCCGACGCCCATCCACCGCTGGCGGCGAGATGGTCCCGGCTGACCTGGACCGGTGCCGCAGCGGCCAGGTTCGACGTGAAGGTGGCGGCGGCCGGAACGGCGACGCCGTCCTCGGTGGCGACCAGGGCCAGATCGAGGGCGCCCGGCGCCTTGATCCCCGAAGCCAGGCCGGATGCGACGAATCCTCCCGGTGTGGTGATGCTCATGGGTAGGTTCCGGCCAAGGGGAGGCCGGTCCCCTCGGGCAGGTCGACGGCCAGGTTGGCGCACTGCACCGCTTGGCCGGCCGCCCCTTTGACCAGATTGTCGATGGCGGCGAAGGCGAGGACCCAACCGGTGCGCGGGTCCACCCGGGCCGACACGTGGGCGCAGTTCGACCCGCGGGTGGCCTTGGTCGACGGGGGGTCGTCGGTGACCACGACGAACGGCTCTGCGTCGTAGCGCCGGTGCAGGACCTCCATGGCGTCCTCGGTGGTGGGCAGGCCCGCCCCTGGAGGCGCGTAGCAGGTGGCCAGGATTCCCCGGGCCATCGGAGCGAGGTGCGGGGTGAAGAGCACCGGCATGCCGAGGCCCTGCTCCATCTCCGCGGTGTGGCGGTGGTCGAGGAGCCCGTAGGCGACGAAGTCCTCCGTGACCGAGCCGAAGTGGAGATGGTCCTTCGGTGCCCGCCCGGCACCCGACACGCCGCTGGCCGCATCCACGATGAGCGACGGTACCGGCTGGGATCGGTTGGCGGCGGAGGCCGGGTCGGCGGAGGCGGGGTTGGCGGCGGTGGCGGGGTCGGCGGAGGCGGGGTCGGCGCCGAGTCCGCCCACCGGGGGTGCCGCCACGATGCCCGCCTCGACCAGCGGGGTGAGCGCCAGCAGGGCCGCCGTCGGATAGCAACCCGGCGCGGCGATCAGTCGCGTCCCCCTCAGCCGCTCACGGTGCAGCTCGGGCAGCCCGTAGACGAACTGACTCAGGAGCTCCGGTGCCACGTGGGGCTCCCCGTACCAGATGGGATAGAGCGCAGGGTCCTCGAGGCGGAAGTCGGCGGCGAGATCGATGAGTGCACCGACCGCCGGAATCAACTCGGGCACCAGGTGCTGCGACTGGCCGTGGGGCAGGGCCAGGAAGACGAGGTCGAGTCCGTCCAACTCGGACGCCTCCGTCGGCACGTAGGAGAGGCTCGGGTACGCGGCGGCCAACGAGGGAGAGTGACCGGCCAGGGACTGGCCGACATGGGCACCGGCGGTCGCCACCACGACGTCGAGGTCGGGATGGCCGGCACAGAGGCGGAGGACCTCGACACCTGCGTAGCCGGAGGCCCCGACGACACCGACCTTCATGGTCGGCCGACCCCGATCGGCTGAGCCGGATCGAGGAGGATGGCGGGGCAGGTCGCCGGGGTCATCCTGCAAGTATATGCGATTTTTCGCATGTTTATGCAACTCCCGCCTCTCCCGCCACGGTGGCTGCCCGACGGCTGCCCGGCCGTCGGTGCGGCTACCCGGCGGCCCGGCCGGTTGCGACGACACGAACGCGCGGTGCGACGAGGGCCGGACGGTTCCCCGACCCGCCGAGCGGTAGGTCCACCGAAACCCCTCCCGACCGGAAGGGGCGTTGCCCTACCGGGAAGGGGCGTTGCCCTACCGGAGGGTCCTGGCTAACTTGACCGGTGACGCCTGCAGCAGTTCCCGTCTCGCCGATCGTAGGACATCAGGCAATCCGACCGGCCTCCCCAGTCTCCGACCCGGAGGTCAGCCATGCCCATTTCCGCTTCCGAGCCGGCTTCGCCAGCCGGAACTGAAGATTCGCCAGCCGGAACTGACAGAGCCCTCGATCCGACGTCACTCCCTGCGGGTGAAACCGTCCCCCTCCTGACCGGGGCGCTGTGCCGCGCCGTGCCCGAGTTCGTCACCAGGTTTCTCACGCTGGTCGACGGGTGCGGGGACGACCCGGGTGAACCGCTCGTCTTGATGGAGCTGGCCGATTTCGTCTCCGAGCACCTGGACGCCATCCGCTCCGAGCGCTCCCTGCTCGTGCGGGCGCTCGCCACCGTCGAGGCTCATCTCGAGTCGATCTCTCACGATCCGATCGGGTGCGAGTTCGTCGCCTTCGCCTTCTTCGACAGCTTCACCCCTGAGGTACGGCAGCGCCTGGTGCACGAGGTCGGACCTCGTTCGCGGCGACTGATCGAGGCCCTCGACCACCCGGACGCCGAGTGGGCGAGTGACTGGTAGGACGGAGCACGGCGCAGCAGGGGCGAGGAAGGGCCACGACATCAGCGGAAGGACGGAACCGTGCCGACGGAACCGTCTGGGTGCCGTGCGACCCGAGATAGCCGGGAGCGGTGGATGGTCCCCGATAGGGTCAGCACGTGAACCGTTCCGAGGCGATCGCCGACGCACTCCCGGTCTCATTCTGGCTCGATGATCCCGAGGCACCTGCATCTGCGCCCCCGATGGTGGGCCGGACAACGGCGGACCTCGTCGTCGTCGGCGGTGGGTTCACCGGCCTGTGGACGGCGTGGTTGGCCAAGGCGAGGGACCCGGGGCGTGATGTCGTCCTGCTCGACGCCGACCGCTGCGGATGGGCTGCGTCGGGCCGCAACGGTGGGTTCTGCGCGGCCAGCCTCACGCACGGCCTCAGCAACGGGATCGAGCGGTTCCCTGACGAGATCGACATCCTCGAACGACTCGGCCTGGAGAACCTCGACGCCATCGAGTCCACCATCCACGAGCAGGGTATCGACTGCGGATTCGAACGGACCGGCGAGCTCTCCGTGGCTACGGAGGCCCACCAGGTCGGCTCGTTGCGAGAGGCGGCCGAGGAAGCCTCGCGGCACGACGTCGCCCTGACCTATCTCGACGCCGAGGCCGTGCGGGCGGAGGTCCACTCCCCCACCTATCTGGCCGGCCTGTGGGACCGGCGGGGGTGCGCACTGGTCAATCCGGCCCGCCTGGCATGGGGCCTGCGCCGGATCTGTGAGGGGGCAGGGGTCCGCATCTTCGAGCACAGCCCGGTCGACGCCATCGAGGAGCAGGTCGGGAACATCCGATCGGCGGGCTCCGTCACAATCCGAACCGGCCACGGCGAGGTCCGTGCCGATCGCGTCGCCCTCGGGACCAATGCCGCTCCGTCCCCGATCCGGAGGCTGCGGCGGTACATCGTTCCGGTCTACGACTACGTGCTGATGACCGAGCCCCTGACCGAGGCCCAACTCGGTTCGGTCGGATGGAAGGCCAGACAGGGGCTCGGTGGGTGCGGCAACCAGTTCCTCTACTACCGGTTGAGCCCCGACAACCGGATCCTCTTCGGTGGCTTCGACGCGATCTACCACTTCCGCAGCCGACTCCGTCCTTCGCTCGAGCACCGGGAGTCGACGTTCCTGAAGCTTTCGTCACTCTTTGCGGAGACCTTCCCTCAACTCGAGGACGTCCGATTCACCCACTCCTGGGCCGGGGCGATCGACACCTGCTCGCGATTCTGTGCATTCTTCGATCTATCGCATCACGGGCGTGTGGCCTCGGCTGCCGGCTACACAGGACTCGGCGTCGGGGCGTCCCGCTTCGGTGCCCAGGTCATGCTGGACCTGCTCACGGGCCCGGACACCGAGCGGACGCGACTGGCATTCGTGGCCAGCAAGCCACTCCCATTTCCTCCCGAGCCGATCCGCTACGCCGGGATCCAGCTCACCAGGTGGTCCATGGCCAATGCCGACCGACACGACGGCCGACGCAACCTCTGGCTGCGGACACTCGATCGACTGGGGATGGGATTCGACTCCTGAGGCACCGGGTCCGCGGTGGGCCGGGATCCAGGATCGCCGGCATTCGCCCCCTACTCGCCTCCCGTCGTCGACTCGGCGTCGGCACCGGCCAGCAGCAGTCGACCTGGGCGCTCGACGGTTCGGCACCGGCGTTGCCGGGGCGGGCCCGTAGAACCCTCGGGTTCACTCCTCGAGGAAGAAGAGGGGTGGCTCGGCGGAGTCGGTCGGACCCGGTGGGCCCGGAAGGTCGACGGGATCCCCAGCAGGATCCCCGGCGGGGCCCGGGCACTGCCAGCGTCGGTCACCCGGTGGGCCGGTGAGGGCGAAGCCCCGGTGGGTCTTCAGCTGGTGGTGCCACCGGCAGAGCCGGGCCAGGTTGTCGAGGCTGGTCGGGCCGCCCTCGGCGAAGGGGCGGACGTGGTCGATCTCCAGGCCGTCCTCCACGTCGCAGCCCGGCACGACACAGCGCCGGTCCCGCTCGAGCAGGGCGGTGCGCAGGTGGGCGGGGATGGCCCGGCCCAGATGGCAGACGGTGGTGACGTCCACCCCGTCGGTGATGACCAGCCGGGTGAGGGCGTCACCCATGAGCGCCCGGGCCGTCCCGACCGGGACCGGTCCCACCCCGGGGATCTCGCACACCTCGCCGGGCCCGACCGCCCCCCGGCGCAGGGCACCGAGGTCGACCCGCAGGGTGACCTGGGCCCGGGGGCCGGTCGGCTCGGGCGGGGCGTCGCCGGCATCGTGGTCGGGTCCCGCCGGGTCGGGATCCGGGCCCGGGGTGCCGGTCGGGGCCGCACTCCCCCGGCGCCGGGGCCCGATCACGTCCCGGCCGGTCACGAGGGCCACCAGGGCGTCGGCCCGGTAGGCGTCGGCCGGCTCGGTGCGCCCGGCCTTCCTCGCCCGGTGGAACACCCGGTCGGACTGGGTGGTGAGCGAGGCGAGGAGGGCGGCGCCGGCGTCGGGGGCGAGCCGGGCGTCGAGACGGAAGGCGCCGTCCCGGTCGGTCCAGGTCCGACAGTGCCTCGAGTCGTGGAGGGCCTGGTGGGCCCGGGCGGCGTCCTCCGCCGAGCGGCCCTCGGCCTTGGCCCGCAGGCACCGGTCCTTCAGCTGGCGCACGGTGTCGGTCTGGGCCGCCTCGACCAGGTGGTCCTCACTGCCCGGGTTGACGGCCAGCGCGTCGGCCACCAGGCGGGCCGCCTGGCGGGAGAGCCGCCCGTTCCGGCAGGCCTCTTCCATCCCCGAGTGGCCGGTGAAGGCCCTCCCCAGGCGGAGCACGTCGGCCGACTCCCCGAGCGACTCGCCGGTCATCTCGGACAGCCAGTGGGCCGGGGTGGGGTGGCCGGTCGTCTCGGGACGGTGGGCGAGGGACGCCCGGGTGGCCGCCAGGGTCTTGCCGGTGACGGCCAGCCGCTCGCACCGGGAGAACCAGCCGACCAGCACCGAGGCGTCGGTGCCGCTGAACCGGGCCGGCTCGAACGTCGAGACGAACCGGGCCACGGTGGCGATGGCCGCCTCCAGCTCGTCGGTGCCGGTGGGGGCGGTCCCGACCCCCGACTCGTCGCCCGCCGGGCCCACCGCCGACCTGATGCTGTCCGCCGTCCCGATCCTGTCTGCCGCCCGGCCCCTGTCCATGTCCAGAGTTGATCAAAAGGGTGTGACAGGGGCTGGAAGACGCTGGAAGACCGCCCTATCCGTCCCCTCGGGGCCCGCCCAGGAGCATCTCGAACAATTTCCCGAGAAATCGCTCAAGGTCGGGACCGGGCGTGCCGATACGGCGACTGGCGGCGTGCGACCGGGCGGCAACCGGCGACTGGCGGAGCGGCAACCGGCGGGGTGCGAGAAGGCTCGGTCCGCCTCTGGATACCGCACACGGCCAGGGCCTTCGCGCCGGCATCGGCCACGATCCGATTCCGAGCTGATCGGGCTCAGGGCCGGCCTCAGCGCAGCGACGCAGAGAAGCGGGTCTCCACCGCCGCGATGCAGGAGGCGCGCACCTCCCCGATCTCCTCGTCGGTGAGCGTGTGGTCCAAGGCGCAGAACCGGAGGCGAAACGCCAGGCTGCGTGACCCGGCCTCGACCGAGGACCCCCGGTACACGTCGAAGAGCTCGACCGACTCCAGGAGATCCCCACCGGTCTTCCGGAGCGTCCGCTCGACCGAACTCGCGGGAACCGCGTCCTTCACGACGAAGGCGAGGTCGAAGTCCGAGGAGGGGTACCGACTGATCGGCTTGGCCTCCTCCGAGCGTCGAGGCACCCGTTGACGGTCGAGGAGGGTTCCGATATCCAGGTCCAGCCAACCGAGGCGACGCGGCCTTCCGTCCGACCCGAGCAGGCCGAACTGGCCGACCAGATACGGATTGAGCTCGCCCACCACACCCAGCGCTGTCGGATGCTCGATGAACCCGTGCCCGTCCGTCTCGGTGGTCACGATGCTGAAGATGGAAGCCGATCGGTACGTGTGCAGGACCTGGGGAACACTGCCTCCCATGGGATGGTCGCTCATCATCCAGTCGGCGATACCGAGCGCGTCGGCAACCGTTCGCCATGCGGCGACGGCGCTCCATGCGTCGTCGTCCTCACGGGCGAAGATCGCGCTCACCCGCTCGGAGATCACGGCGGGCGGGCCGTCCTCCGGATCGACCGGCGGGTCCTCGGGATAGTGGAACACCGATCCGACCTCGAAGAGCCTGAGGCCGCCCTGCCTTCGTTCGCTGTTGTACAGCACCGCCCGGATCAGCCCGGGCATCATCGACGAACGCAGGAACCGCTCGGACTCCACCAAGGGATTGGTCACCTCCACATACGGAGGATCCACGCCGGAGTTCACCTGGTCGAACTCCGAGACGAAGGTCTCGGTCCAGACCTCGCTCGCACCGAGGCCGGCCAAGAACTCCTTGAGCCTCCGCCGGTCCTGTTGGTAGTGGGTGAGTCGGCCGGGTTGGGGCCACGACGGTGTCCGGCGGGCGATTCGTGAGTAGCCGTGGGTCCTGGCCACCTCTTCGGCGATGTCCGCCTCCCCCATCGGCGCGGGGCGGATGTCCGGACGGAACGTCGGAACGGTGACTTCGAGCACATCCCCGGCAGGGGGAGGGCCCGCACCGGTCGGCGGCGAGCTTTCCACCGAGATTCCGAGCGGAGTCAGCAGCTCCACGATCCGGTCGGCCGAGAAGTCGGATCCGAGGAGCGCATTGACCTTGGCGGGGCGCACCGGAATGGTGAGTGGTACGGGAACATCGCCCACGATGTCGATGACGCCGCTGGCCACCACCATCTCCGGTCCGGCGGTCAGCGCGAGAATCTCGCAGAACCTCTCCGCTGCCCGATCGATGCCTGCCGGATCACATCCCCGCTCGAACCGGGACGACGCCTCTGTCCGCAGAGCGAGGCGCTTCGAGGTCCTGGCGATGGCCATCGGGTCGAAGTAGGCGGCCTCGAGCAGCACCCGGGTGGACGAGGGCCCGATCTCCGAGGACGCACCGCCCATGACCCCGCCGATGCCGACGGGCGAACCCTCGGCATCGCAGATCAGACAGTCCTGGCCGGTGTCGCCGAGGCCGGGCCCGGGCCGCCCGAGGGTCCTGACGACGCCGTCCAGGGTCGCCAGCGTCTCGCCCGGCTCGGCCCTCCGGACCACCAGTCCACCCCCCGGCAAGCGGTCGAGGTCGTAGGGATGGGTCGGCTGCCCGAGTTCCAGCATGACGTAGTTGGACGCGTCGACGACGTTGTTGATCGGTCGCATCCCCGCCAGGGTCAGTCGTCTGGCGATCCACTGCGGCGAAGGCCCGACGGCGATGCCGGTGATCACCCTCGCCGTGAACCGCGGGCACAGTTCGAGATCGTCCACGCGCACCGTTGCCAGCGTCTCGACGGGTACGCCGTTGCCCTGCGCCCGCCCCGGCGTGGAGGCCCGAGGACCGCCGGCGCCGCCTCCGGACCGATCGGCGGCCAGATCGGCCGGGATCGAGAAGGGAACCCCCTGGCGGGCCGCCAGGTCCCGCGCCACGCCGGCCATGCACCAGGCGTCGGGACGGTTCGCCTCGACGGCAACGTCGAAGACCACATCAGGCTCGATGCCGAGGGCGTCGGTCAGGCGCCGCCCGATCTCCGCGCCCTCGATCTCGTTGAGGCGGAGGATGCCCTCGTGGTCGGAGGACAGATTGAGTTCCGCCCCGGAGCAGAGCATCCCGTTGGACGCCACGCCCTTCATCTTGCGACGCTTGATGGCGAAGCCACCGGGCAGGACCGAACCGACCGGGGCCAGGGCGACCAGGTCCCCGGTCTCGAAGTTCCAGGCCCCGCAGACCACCTCGACCGGGCCGTTCCCGTCGTCGACCACCACGCGACGTATCTTGTCGGCACCCTCGATGGCGGTGACCTCGTCCACCCTGGCGATGACCACGTCACCGAGTCCCTCACCGACGACGTCCATCTCTTCGACGACCAGGCCCAGATCGTCGAGGGTCTCGGCCAGCTCGGCCGGATCCCCGACGAAGGGGGCGAAGTCTCGAAGCCACGAAAGCGGTACCCGCACGGCCCTCCTCTCAGCGCTCGTGCATCAGAACTGACGCAGGAATCGGAAGTCGTTCTCGGTCAGCGCCCGCATGTCGGCGATCTGGTGGCGCATCTGCGCACACCTGTCGATGCCGAACCCGAATGCAAACCCGGTCCACTGGTCGGGATCGATTCCGACGGCGTCGAACACCGCCGGGTCCACCATGCCGCAACCGCCCAGCTCGATCCAACCCGTCTGGGAGCAGGTCCGACAGCCGTCGCCGTGACAGATGGTGCACGTGACCTCGTACTCGGCGGAGGGCTCGGTGAACGGGAAATAGGCCGGTCGCAGGCGCGAGTGGATGTCGGGACCGAAGTAGGCCGTCGTGAACACCTCGATCGTGCCGGCCAGGTCGGCGAAGGTGATCCCTTGGTCCACCACCAGTCCCTCGATCTGGTGGAACACCGGAAGGTGACGGGCGTCGGGCGTGTCACGTCGATAGCAACGACCGGGCATCACGGCATGGATCGGCAGTCCCCCGTCGACCACGGCCTCCTCCATGAGGTGGATCTGCACGGGTGACGTGTGCGTCCGCAGGACCGTCGTCTCGGGCGCACCGAGGTTGAGGTAGAAGGTGTCCCACATCCCCCTCGCCGGATGGGCGGGAGGGATGTTCAGGGCTCCGAAGTTGAACCAGTCCGTCTCGATCTCCGGTCCCTCGGCCACCTCGAAACCCATCCCGACGAACACGTCCTCCAGGGCGTCCCGGGTCTGGGTGACCAAGTGGAGATGGCCCCGTGACCCGGGCGCGGCGATCGATCCGCTGATGAACTCGGTGAGGTCGACCCGGCTGTCCTCCATCTGGCGGGACAGTTCTTCGAACTTGATGTCGGTTCGACGCCGCTCGACCAGACCCTCGATGGTGGTCCGTGCCTCGTGGAGCCTGCGGCCCGCCTCTTTCCGGGCGTCCGGCTCGAGTCCACCGAGGCTCCGGCTGGCCTCGGCGAGCGGCGACTTCTTCCCGGACACCAGGGCGGCCACATTCCGGATGTCCTCGGTGGTACGGGCGGCGGCAATGGCAGCTCGAGCCGCGTCGACCAGAGTGTCGATGTCGTCAGGACCGCCCACGTCAGACCTCGTGCGCCGTGCCGCCGGACAGAGGTCGGCCGTCATCGGGACGCTGGATCGAAGGTGGCGCCGAACCCATGTCGGGCATCGTAGGGCGGTGGGCGTCCGGGACGCCGTGCCCCTGGCCCGCCCGCCTCTGCCGCAGTGCCTCGAAGCACAGCACGGCCGCCGACACGCCGACGTTGAGAGACTCGGCCTTCCCGACCATGGGGATCGACACGGCGGCGTCGAGACGGTCCGCCACCGACGGGCCCAGGCCGGATGCCTCGTTGCCGAAGACCGCAGCCACCTTCTGCTTCCAGTCGAAGGCGGCATAGTCGAGGCCGCCCCGGACGCGGGTCCCCACCGTCGTGAACCCCCAACCGTGCAGTGCGTCGAGCACCGCGTCCGGTGCACCGCCGGCCACGACCGGTACGTGGAACAACGATCCCGCCGACGACCGCACCGTCTTCGGGTTGGTGGGATCGACGCTGCCCTCGCAGCACACCACCGCCCCCACCCCGGTCGCGTCAGCAGTACGGATCATCGTCCCGACATTGCCTGGATCACGCACGTCCACACACACCACGATCATCGACGTCCCTCTGATGTCCTCGAGTGCCGCCGTGGCGAAGCCCACCACGGCCAGCACCGGCTGCGGGGTGACCGTGTCGGCCACCCGCTCGATCACTCCCGGAGCCAGATCGAACACCCGGACGCCGGTGGCGAACACCCGGTCCACCACCGCGGCCACGGAGGGGCTCGTCCGTCCCTCGGGTGCCACGTAGACGGCTTCGATCGGGCTGCCGGCCGCCAATGCCACCGACAGCAGCTCCGCTCCCTCCACCACCAGACAGCGTTCGCCGTAGCGCAGACCCCGCTTTCGCAGGAGCTGCCTCACCCGTCGGACCCGGTGATGGGTGTAGGCCAGCGCCTCCTGGGTCAGGAACCGGCCCCGGCGCTCGAACCGGCCTCGGCCAGCGCGTCGTTCGCCACCCGCACGAGTGACGAGAACGCCTCGGGCTCGGTGACGGCCAGATCGGCGAGCACCTTGCGGTCGACCTCCACGTCCGCCCGGTGGAGGCCGGCGATAAATCGGCTGTAGCTGGTCCCGTTCAACCTGGCGGCGGCGTTGATCCTCTGGATCCACAGCTGCCTGAAGTCACCCTTCCGGGCACGGCGGTCACGATAGGCGTACTGCATCGAGTGCATTACCTGCTCGTTGGCGGCGCGGAAGGACCGGCTCTTGTTGCCGTAGTAGCCCTGCGCCTGCTCGAGGACGGCGCGGTGGTGCTTCTTTGCGTGTACTGCGCGCTTTACTCGGGCCATGGTGGTCTCCTTTTCCTGGGGGGCCTTCGTGCACTGAAACTGGGTCGGGGATTGGCGTCGCCGCCCCTCCCCGGTGGGTGTTGCCGGAACCGACGTGGGGACGCATCGCACCAACGAATCCCTCGAGTGGGACTGCGGAACCGACGGCTGTCAGGACCGATCCCCTCCTCGCCCGGAGTCGGGCAGAGGAGGGTGTGGATCACATGCCAAGCATGCGTTTCACCTGGCGGGAATCGCCAGGGGCGAAATCGGTCTCGCGGCCGAGTCGCCGTTTGCGGACGCTCGACTTGCCCTCGAGCAAGTGGGAACGGAATGCCTTGCGTCGACGGAGTCGACCCGTCCCGGTCACCTTGACCCGCTTTCGGGCACCACTGTCCGTCTTCATCTTGGGCATCGCGTCATCCCTCTCTCTCGCTCGTCTCTGTCGCCGTGGGCTCATCCCCGGCTTCACCGGTGCCGGCGGCCGGCGCCTCCGGAGCACGGTGCTCCGCTGCTGCCGGCTCCGCCGATCCCGTCGCCTCTGTTCCTGCCTCGACTGCTCCCGTTCCGGCCGCCGGCGGCTCCTGCGGTGCCGTCACCCGTCCTTCACCGGCCACTCCGTCACCGGCCGCTCCGTCACCGGCCGCTCCCGTGGCCACCAGTGCGGGGCCGCCCCCTGACCTCCTCGGCTGGGATCCGTTCGGTCCACCGTGCTCGTGGCCCGGACCCCGCGAGGCCGCCGACTGCTTCGCCCGCTTGTCCGGGGCGAGCACCATGACCATGTTGCGGCCGTCGAGCCGTGGCACCGACTCGGACTTCCCCATGCCGTCCATCTCGTCAGCGATCCGGTCGAGGATCTTCTTGCCCAGCTCCGGATGGAAGACCTCCCGGCCACGGAACATGATGGTGATCTTGACCTTGTGGCCCTCCTCCAGGAACTTGGCCACCTGGCGGGTCTTGGTCTCGAAGTCGCCCGGGCCGATCTTCGGCCGGTACTTCATCTCCTTGATCCCTACATGGACCGCCTTGCGTCTCGACTCCTTGGCCCGTTGGGCCGCATCGAACTTGAACTTTCCGTAGTCCATGATGCGGCACACCGGCGGATTCGCCCCGGGCGCGACCTCGACCAGATCGAGGTCGAGGTCGCGGGCGATGGAGAGCGCTTCGGGTAACAGCTTGATACCAAGCTGTTCGCCATCGGGGTCGACGAGCCGCACCTCTCGGGCGCGAATTCGATCGTTGATGCGAGGCTCATTGGTGGTGACTGTGGCTGCTATTCGACTTCACTCCATGTCTTCGGGCTACGGGAATCCCCGTGGCCGATGAATAAGGAGCGGAGCCACGACCGGCCGAGACGACGTCTGTCGACTGCCGGTCCCCATCGACCCGACGCACGTGCCCGGAGGCTCGTGGCCGGGTGGGGGTCTCAACTGTCAAGACCCCGCTTCCTCGTCTATCAGTGCTTTAGGCTACCAGTCGTGAGCTCACTTTGGACACCTGATGGCGAACGACCGGTCGGACGACCCGCCGATCCGGGGAACCAGCCCCCCGGACCCGGTGGCCCCAGCGCCGGCGGAGGGGACCTCGGGGCTCCCCAGGGCCCGGAGGACGAGGAGGCACTGGCCCAGCAGATGGCAGCCATGCGGGCCGAGCTGGTGAATTCCCCCGTCGAGGTGGTGGTGGCCAACCACTGCTATGGGCTCTTCGAGCTGGCCGCCGTCTACCTCTCCCAACAGCCGCCTCTACTCGCCCAGGCTCGTCTGGCCATCGATGCCCTGGGCTGCCTCGTCTCGGGACTGGAAGGACGCCTGGGCGAGGCCGAGGAGCAGCTCAAGGACGGTGTGAGCCAGCTCCGGCTGGCCTATGTCCAGATCGACGGGGCGCAGCGGGCGGGCGCCGAGGCGGCCTCCGCCGCAGGCGTCAACGGGGGCTCGGGCGAGGAGGAGGGCGGAGTCCCGGGCGGTGGGCGGACCGACGCTGACGGGTGAGCGAGGGCAACGGGCAGATCCCGGGCTCGGAACCCGGAGCCACGTCGGGCGCGGACGGGCCGGCGCCTTCGCCGGGTCCCATCGACGCCTCCCGGGTCCGCAGCTTCATCGGCCTGTCCATCGGGCTGGTGGGACCGAGGGCCAATCTGGCTGTTTCCGGGGTCCTGATCACCCTCTTCGTGCAGCAGCGGGCATCCGGTGCTCTGGCGGTGACCTTCGCCCTCACCGCCGACCGCCTGGTGAGCTGGCTCACCTATCCGGTTGCCGGCCGGCTGAGCGACCGGACCCGGAGCCGGGTGGGGAGGCGGACCCCGTACATGGCTGGGAGCCTCATGGTCATGGGCGTGGCGACCTGGATGTTCACGGTGGTCCACGGCTACTGGCTGCTGGTGCTGATGATCCTCATCGCCGGGCAGGCCGCCGCCGTCTTCACCCTGACCAATGTGGCCGTGGTCCCCGAGGTGTTCGGTCGCAGCCGATGGATCAAGGCGCTCCTCCTCACCACGGTGCTCGGGACGGTGGCCAGCCTGACCATCAAGGGCACGGTGATCGCCTCGTGGAAGCAGAGCGATCCGGCGACGTGGAACCTGCCCTTCCAGGTGGCGGCGGCCATCATGGTGGCGGTCGGCTTCGCCGTCCTCATCCTCGTCCGGGAGGCCCCGACCGCCACCTTCGGCGCTGAGGTCGACCGCAAGGAGCGGGCCCGGCCGACGCGTGACGAGGTCCGGGACATCCTCGCCGGGCCCAACGCCAAGGTCCTCATCGGCGGCTCGCTGCTCTTCTGGTCGGGCGTCGGCTCGACCGCGTACGTGGCCATCCTCTTCTTCCAGCGGATTCTCCACGCCGGGGCCAGTGCCCAGACGATCGCCGGACTGGTCACCGGACTCCCCGTCTTCTTCATCGGGATCGCGCTCGGCATCCCGCTCAGCAAGAAGCTCTCGCCGATGACCTTGGCCATCGGCGCCCCGCTGATCGGTGCGATCCTGGCCGGGGTGCAGTACTTCGACACGCATCTCTGGCAGGCGGTCGTCCTCGGTTACATCGGGGCGCCCTTCATCGGTGCCTACATCATCGTGATGGCACCGCTGCTGCTCCAGCTGCTTCCGAGGGCCGGCGGACTGGGCGAGCGTCTGGGCGTGCTGTTGGCCCCGTTCAACCTGTGCAGCGTGGTCCTCGCCTACATCGCAGCGGTGGTCATCGACGCCACCGGGAACTACCGGTTGATCTGGCTGTTCCCCGCGGCGACGGGGCTGGCCCACGCCACGGTCAACTGCTGGCTCAAGTACCCACCCCGCCGGGCCACGGACCCGGACATGGTGAAACGCCTCTGGGAGTGGAGCGTCGTCCAGGCCGAATCCATGGCCGAGACGGGCATCGTCACGGGACTGTTGGCCGCCCCTCTGCTCGGGGTGGTGACCAAGGAGGACGCCGACAGCGCAGTCGTCATCGACATGGCCAGGAACATTCTGGGCAACCCCTATGCCACCGAATCCGAGCCTCCGCCGGCCCTTCCTCCCGCCCGAGCCGACGACCAGCCGGACGATCAGTCGGCGTCCCCCGGTGGTGAGGGGGGTGTCACCGGAGTCCGCCAGGTCGGGGGTGGGCCGCTCGACGCCCTGGCGATCGGGGACCAGAAGTCCGGCTTCGGACCGGACTCGACTTCCGAGTCCTCTGGGGTGGGACCGTCGGAGGGCACGTCACCCGGCAGTGGATCGACGGGGGTCTCCGACACGGGTCGATCCGAGGACAGCAACGGCGGAAGCAGCCCGAGCGGACCGACCAGGCCCAGTGACCGCACGGGCGGGACGCCGAACGGTGGGGTGGGATCGCCGCCCGGCCTGGGCGCGGCCGGCACCGGGCCAGGCTGGGCCGCTCCGGTGGGGGTCCCCGCCGGCGGTGGTGGTGCCGGTGCGGTTGGCGGTGGTGGTGCCGGTGCGGTTGGCGGCGGCGGTGGTGGTGCCGGCGGTGGCGGTGGCGGTGGCGGTGGCGATGCCACGGGGCCGGTGGGGGACGACGCAACGTCGGCTGGCACGGGAGAGGCGGGCGCGGCAGCGCCCGGCACGCCGGCCGGAGGAGGCGGTGGTGACACCGAGGCCGGCGCTGACACGGGGACCGCGGGGACCGCAGGGACTGCCGGAGCCGGCCGAGGCGGAGGCGGCGGAGCTGCGGAGGCCGGGGCAACCGGAGCAGCAGCGGCCGGGGCAACCGGAGTAGAGGCGACAGGAGCCGGGGCGGGAGGGGCGGTCGACGACGGTGCCGGAACGGCGGCGGTGACCGGCACCGCTGCCGGCGGCGCCGAGGGGAAGGCCGCGGGGCCGGTGGGGGTCCCGGAACTGGATCCGAGCGAGGCACCGGCGGACGACGGGACCTCATCCTCCTGATCGGCAGGACCGGCGTCGGCACCCAGGGATGAACCGGGGCTGACCACGCCGGGCAGGGGCCGGATCGACCTGGCCTCCAGCCGCCCGAGCCGGCCCGGAGCGACTACGAAGGCCACCACCGCCCCCTCCCGGATACGGCGCGAGCCGTTGGTGATCGCCGTGCAGTGGAAGGGGAGGGTCCGGCCGAAGCCGAACTCGACCGTCCCGAGCCCCCGCGCCTCGTCGAACGAGGCGACGTCACCGACGAGGGGCGTGCCTCCCACCGGCACGAGCTCGAAGGGTCCGGTCCACGTCGTCGGCATCGGTTCCGGCCTCAGTGCACGATCTTCGACAGCGAGAGCTCGATGATGTCCATCGCGCCGCGGTCTTTGAGGGCCGGTATGAGGACGTTGATCTCGGACTTCGGAACGACGGTCTCCACGGCGTACCCGCCGCCACCGAAGAGCTCGGAGACCGTCGGCGAACGGAGCGAGGGGAGGACCTCGATGACCCCGGGAAGTTGCTCTGCGGCCACGTTGAGCTTGACCAGGACCTTGCCGCGTGCCTCGAGCGCACCCTGGAGCAGCGTGAGCAGCTGCTCGATGGCGTGCCTCTTCTCGGGGTCCTTGGCCGCCGTCGGGTTGGCGATCAGCTCGGTGTGGGACACCAGGAGGGTCTCGACGATCTTGAGGCCGGCAGCCCTGAGGGCCCGGCCGGTCTCCGTGATCTCGACGACGCAGTCGGCGATGTCGGGGACCTTGGCCTCGGTGGCGCCGTACGAGAGGCTCACCTCGGCCTTGACGCTGTGGCGCTCGAGATAGCGCCGGGTCAGCTCGGGATACTCGGTGGACACCCGCAGCGCCCCACCGGCCCCACTGGCCGTCCGGGCCAGGTCCCCGACCGACGCCACCGGAGATTCGACGGGGACGGCGAGCACCACCCGGATGGGGTTGGACGTCGCCTTCGAGTAGTTCAACACCCCGAGCGTGGTGACGTCGCTCCCGCGCTCCTCGATCCAGTCGCGGCCGGTGATGCCCACGTCGAAGAGGCCGTCGGCCACGTAGAGCGGGATCTCCTGGGGCCGCAGGATCCTCACCTCGGCAACCCGGGGGTCGTCGATGGTGGCCCGGTAGTCCACCTCGGAGGACCGGATGACGCTGAGGTCGGCGGCGGCGAACAGGTCGAGCGTCGCCCGCTCGAGGGAGCCCTTCGGCAGGACGACTCGCAGCATCAACGACCGCCCATCGAGAACCCGACGCGCTGACTTCGCGACGCCGCCGAGACGGCGTCGAGCACGCCGGCCGTCCGCACCGCGGTCAGCGCGGCCTCGCGACCTTTGTTGGCATGGTCGTCGGACGAGCGGACCAGTGCCTGGTCCACCGTCTCGGTGGTGAGGACCCCGAACACGATCGGCTTCCCGGTGTCGAGTTGCACCCGTTGCAGCCCCGAGGCGCACTCGCCGGCGACGAATTCGTAGTGGCCCGTGTCACCACGGATCACGGCACCGAGGCAGACCACGGCGTCCACCGTGTCGGACTCGGCCAGGCGTTGGGCGACCAGGGGCAGCTCGAAGGCACCCGGGACCCAGGCGAGAGCCACGTCGTCGAGGTCCGCCCCGGACTCCTCCAGCGCGTCCAGAGCCCCCATGAGCAGCCGGAAGGTGATCCCACCGTTGAACTCGGCGCAGGCGAAGCCGATCCGGATGCCCGGCGCGGTCCCGCCCGGCGCGGTACCGCCCGGCGCGTCGAGGACCTGGCCCACCCGTGATGCCGTACGGGCCTTGGCGTCGGCGGGGAGGAGAGTCAGGTCAGAGGACGTCATCGAGGCCCTCGAGCAGGTGGCCCATGCGCTCCCTCTTCGTCCGGAGGTACTCGATGTTCTCCGGCGTGGGCGCGGACTGGATGTTCACCCGCTCGACAATATCCAGGCCGAACCCCTCGAGTCCTCCGTACTTGGTCGGATTGTTGGTCATCAGGCGCATCGTGGTCACCCCGAGGTCCACGAGGATCTGGGCACCGATGCCGTACTCGCGCGAGTCGGCCGGCAGCCCGAGCTCGAGGTTGGCGTCGACCGTGTCGAACCCCTCCTCTTGGAGCGTGTAGGCCCGCAGCTTGTGGGCCAGGCCGATACCCCGGCCCTCGTGCCCCCGCAGATAGACGAGGACGCCGCTCCCGTTTTCGCTGATGGTGGCCATGGCCGCATGGAGCTGCGGCCCGCAGTCGCACCGGAGCGACCCGAAGACATCCCCGGTGAGGCACTCGCTGTGGACACGGACGAGCGTGTTCGCCTGACCGGCGACTTCACCCTTGACCAGTGCCACGTGGTGCTCCCCGTCGAGCACGGACTCGTAGGCATAGACGGTGAACTCGCCGAAGTCGGTGGGGATCCGGGCGTCGGCGATGCGGCGCACGAGCTTGTCCTTGTGGCGGCGGTACCGGATCAGGTCGGCGATGGAGATCAGGTGCAGGCCGTGCTTCTCGGCGAACCGCCGGAGCTCGGGCAGGCGGGCCATTCCGGTCTTGTCCTCGCTGACCACCTCGCACAGGACGCCGACCGGCGCCATGCCCGCCGCCCGTGCGAGGTCGATGGCGGCCTCGGTGTGGCCGGCCCGCTTGAGCACGCCGCCGGGCCGGTAGCGCAACGGGAAGATGTGCCCGGGACGATTGAGGTCGGTGGGGCGGATGTGGGGGTCGGCCAGCGCCTTGATGGTCGCCGCACGGTCCGACGCGGAGATTCCCGTCGAGGTCCCGTGGCGGTAGTCCACGCTCACCGTGAACGCCGTCCGCTGCACCTCGGTGTTGGTGGTCACCATCAGAGGAAGGTCCAGGTGCTCGACCCGCTCGGGCGTGAGCGGCACGCAGATGAGGCCCGACGTGTGCGCCAGGAAGAATGCGATCTTCTCGGGCGTCACCGCATCGGCGGCCATGATCAGGTCGCCCTCGTTCTCGCGGTCCTCGTCGTCGACGACGACGACCATCTCGCCCCGGCCGATGGCCGCTATCGCATCCTCAACTGATGAAAAGGGCATCGACCCCTGGTCTCCCTCTGCTCTGCACTCGCGGAGTCCTCCCGGACCCTCTGGGCGGCGCTGCGGCCGGGCACAGCTGCCCGGAGCAGGACTCCCTGTTCATACTGTCGGCCTGCATCGGTACCGCCTTAGGTAATTTCTGGAAGCCGAGCTGGTGCTGTCAGTCCATCCGGCCGGACAGTTCCACCCGTAAATCGCCCTCCAGGCTAGTCACCGAGGCCACCCGACCCCTCCACAGGTCGCCGATGGTGGCCGCTCCCGGGCCGTCGAACAGCGGTCGGGCGTCACTCCCACCGAACAGGGCCGGGGCGAGGTAGAGCACGTACCGGTCGACCAGGCCCGACGTGTGGAACGCATGGGCGACCCGGGCACCGCCCTCCACGAGCACCTGGATCATGCCTCGGGTGCCGAGCTCGGTGAGCACCGCCCCGAGCTCTCCTTCCATGCTCGAGGCGGGCTCGACGGCCGCTCCCGGCGGGATCCGCCCGAGCACGATGCGCTCCGGCTGCTCGTCAGGCCCCCGGAACCATGGATCCCCGGGCGGGAGGCGTACGTCCAGGGCCGGATCGTCGTTCCGAACGGTTCCGGCACCGACCATCACGGCGTCGGACTGGGCCCTCAGCCGGTGGGCGTCGCGCCGGGCGGCCTCGCCGGTGATCCACCGGCTCGAGCCGTCCGGGGCCGCGATGCCGCCGTCCAGCGATGCCGCCAGCTTCAAGACCACCCAGGGGCGGCCGGTGCGGCGGTGCTTGAGGTAGGCGGCCAACTGGCCGCCTACCTTGTCGGACCCCGGCCCGAGGTCCACGTCGACACCGGCCGAACGCAGCGCGGCGATCCCCCGGCCGCTGACCAGCGGATCGGGGTCCTCGACGGCCACGACGACCCTCCGGATCCCGGCCCGGACGATGGCCTCGGTGCAGGCCGGCGTGCGGCCCTGGTGGGCACAGGGCTCGAGGGTGACGTAGAGCGTGGCGTTGCTGGCCCGGGATCCGGCGGCGGCCAACGCCGTCACCTCGGCGTGAGGACCACCCGGCGGCGCGGTGGCGCCGGCGAACCAGGACCCTGCATCCCCCGGATCGGGCACCACCACCGCTCCCACCCACGGATTGGGTGACGTGCGTCCCCGAACCGCCTCGGCCGCGTCCACGGCGAGCCTCATCCAGTCGGCGTCGGACGGCCTCCGTCCCTCTGGGAGCGCGGTCAGGTCGGATCCCCTGCCACTGCCCGCACGGCGGCGTCCAGGATCTCGCCGGCGGCCTCGAGCGGATGGGGCCGGCCGAAGACCGCGGAGCCGGCGACGAAGACGTTCGCCCCCGAGCGTGCGGCGTCGACCACCGTGTGCTCGTCGATGCCGCCGTCGACCTCGACGTCGACGACCAGGCCGGCCTCGGCGAGGGTGCGGTGGACCCGCTCGACCTTGGGCATGACGTCGGCGATGAAGGACTGACCTCCGAAGCCGGGGAACACCGTCATGCACAAGATCAGGTCGACCTGGTCGAGAAAGGGCTCGACGGCCTCGAACGGCGTATCCGGATTGGCCGCCAGCCCGACCCTCAGCCCGAGGTCGCGCATCTGGTGGATGAGCTCGCCGGTCCGGCCCACTTCGACATGGACCGTGCAGCCGTCGGCGCCCGCGTCGCGGAAGGGCTCGAGATAGAGGGCGGGGTCGGTGATCATCAGGTGGGTGTCGAAGTAGAGGTCCGTGTGCTCCCGCAGGGACGAGACGACCGGGGGCCCGATGGTGAGGTTGGGAACGAAGTGACCGTCCATCACGTCGACATGGAGCCAGTCCGAGCCGGGGGCGATCTGGTCGACGGCGCCGGCGAGGTTGCCGAAGTCGGCCGAGAGGATCGAGGGCGCCACCCGGAACTCGGGGCGTCGGGGGGCGGTGTCCATCGTCCCGGATCCTACCGGTGGTCCATCGCCGGTCACCGCCCCTCCGGCGTCAGGCGACGGCGTGCCGGTCCCCATCGGCTCAGGGGCCGAGGCGCTCCCCGGCTTCAGGGCGGACGCCACGCAGCCAGTCACCGGCGTCCATCGGCCTCCTGCCCTCCGGCTGCACGGTGAGCAGGGCGACCCGATGGCCGTCGCCGGCGACGACGTCGGTGCCGTCGAGCGTCCCGGGCGCGTCCGCCACATCTCGGCTGCCTGCCACACCCCCGGATCCCGCCACCTCCCCGGGCCCCGGGGAGCCGGACCCGACCACCCCGGTGGCCCGGAGGACGGTGAGCCGGCGTCCCCGGAACGTCGTCCAGGCCCGTCCGAGCCTGATGACGCGACGCAGCTGGACTGCCGGCTGCCCCCACTGCAGGTGGAGCTCGGCAGCATTGATCTTCTCGGCGTAGGAGGGCGTGCCCGACTGGTCCCGGGCCGGCGGCAGGGAGGCCCTGCCCTCGGCGAGGTGCTCGACCAGGAGCCGGCAGCCGATGGCCACGAGCCTGGATCGGAGCTCGTCCGCCGTCTCCTCCTCCCCCACCGTTGTGCCCTCCTCGGCGTAGATCCCGCCGGTGTCCAGGCCCGACTCGACGGCCATCAGGCAGACCCCCGTCTCGGCGTCACCCTCGAGGATGGTCCGCTCCACCGGCGCCGCACCCCGCCAACGGGGCAACAGCGAGAAGTGGAGGTTGACCATGGGGAGCCGGTCGAGGACGGCCACCGGGATGATCCGCCCGTAGGCCACCACCACCCCGAGCTCGGCACCGATCCCGGCGGCGTCCTCGAGTGAGTCGCTCACCTCGAGTCCCAGTCCGGTGGCGGCGGCCTTGACGGGGCTGGGCGCCAGGGTGCTGCCCCGGCCCCGCCGCTTGTCCGGGCGGGTGACGACGAGGGCGATGTCATGACCCGCTTCCACCAGGGCGAGGAGCGGCGGCACCGCCGCTTCGGGAGTACCGAGGAATACCAACCGAGCCATGGTCGCTGACGCTACAGGGCGCCGCCGGCGTGGAGGGCGTAGCCGACGTGGACAGCATCGCCGAGGAGCCCCGTCACGGGGTCGTCACCGACGACCCTCGGGCTCAGAGCTCCCGTTCGCTGCCGGCCGAGACCAGCTTGGCCTCCATGGCCGAGGTGTCCAGTCCCAGGGACCGGTCGCGCAGCACTCTCAGTGCCTGCTTGCGCATGTCGTCGTCGAGGCGCTCGACCATGAGGACCCCGTCCAGGTGATCGACCTCGTGCTGGAACACCCGTCCCAGGAAGTCGTCGGCCTCGATGGAGACCTCCTCGCCGTCGAGGTCGTAGCCGCGGATGAGCACCTGCGCGGGACGGACGATCCCCAGTCGCAGGTCGGGGATCGAGAGGCAGCCCTCGTCGTGGTACCACTCGCCGGTCGACTCGACGATGGTCGGATTGATGATGGCCTCGGGACCCTCGCCGACGTCGTAGACGAACAGGCGCTTTTGGATACCGACCTGCGTCGCCGCCAGTCCCGCCCCCTCCGAGTCGTACATCGTCTCCACCATGTCGTCGACGAGACGAACCAGCGAGCCGTCGACCTGGTCGACCTCGTGGGCCACCTGCTTCAGGACCGGGTCGCCGTAGACGCGCACGGAGTACGAGGACATGGCGACCATTGTACGGTCCACGGGTGCCGGCCGTGTCGGTGACGCACACCCGGGCGAGGAGCGCGAGGCGTTCCGGGACGTGCCGTGGGGCCGTCGGCCGGACCGCTTGAGGCGCACCGCCCCCTGTACAAGGATGCGGAGATGCAGGCTTCCCCGAGTAGGACCGCCCTGATGACGGCGGTGGCACGGGGACGGCACCGGATGGAGGACCCGCCCCCGCTGATTCTCGACGATGCTGTCGCACTGGCGTTGGTGGGAGACCGGTGGCACGACCTGGCGGCGAGGGCAGCCCAGCTCCCTTCGGAACTCGACGCCCAGATCCGGGCCAGCATGGCGGTCCGGTCCCGGTACGCCGAGGACCAGCTCGCCCGCCGGCCCTTTGACCAGTACGTGCTCTTGGGCGCCGGCCTGGACTCGTTCGCCTGGCGGCGGCACGACGGTGCCCGGGACCTCATGGTGTTCGAGGTCGATCATCCCGCTTCCCAGTCCTGGAAGCGACAGCGTGTCGTGGAGCTCGGCCTGTCGACCGGCGACCACCACGCGTTCGCTCCCGTCGACTTCGAGACGCAGTCGCTGCGTGGTGGGCTCGATGCCTCCGGCTTCGACTGGAACCGGGAGACCATGTTCTCGTGGTTGGGCGTGACCATGTACCTGACGAACGATGCCGTCGAGTCGACGTTGAGGACGGCGGCGACCTGCGCACCCGGTACGGAGGTGGTCATGGAGTACGCCGTCACCGATCCGCTTCTCGACGACGTCGGACGGGAATTCCGGGGGTACTTCGCACCCGTGTCCCGGTCGGTCGGCGAGACCGTGCACTCCCGCTGGTCACCGGCCGACGTGGAATCGTTCGTCGAGCGGTGCGGGCTGCGGATAGTCGACCATCCGAGCCGTGGCGATCTCGTGAGCCGGTACTTCGAAGGACGGGAGGACGGTTTGCGCCCCTGGTCCGTCACCCGCCTCCTGACCGCACAGGTGCCCGGAACGGGCCACTAGCGCGGGGCGTTCAGTCGCTCGTCTCGACGATCAGCAGGTCACAGGGGACCTTGCGGGAGACCTTGTTGGCGATCGGGCCGAGCAGGAACCGGGCGGTCGACTGCATCCCCTTCGACCCGACCACGAGCAGGTCGGCGCCCTCGTCCACGGTGACCTTGATGAGCACCTCCGCGGGATCACCGGCAATGGCCTGGGCGTTCACCTTGGTGACCCCCGACGCCCGAGCCGTTTCACCCGCCTCGGTCGCACAGGTCTCGGCGAGGGTGTGCGCCGCAGCCACCCAGCCCGAGTCGAGGGCGACCCCGGCGCCGGCCACGCCCCCGGGCCCCCGGTTGTTGTAGGCGGAGACGATCACCAGCTCGGCATCGACGGCCTTGGCCCATGCGGCCGCCTTCGCCACCGCCCGCTTCGCCGTCGCCGAGCCGTCCGTGCCGACCACCACCTTGTGCGGGACGCCTTCCCCCGGATCGCCATCAGCCACTGTCCACCTCCGTTGTCGATGTGACCTGCCCGGGCTGCATTATTGCCCGACGCCGCCAGGGATGTCGGCTTCGGGCCGGAAGTCCGCCGCCGGGGCCGACCGACCGGCCCGGCCGCAGTCGTGGGGCCGGCCGACCGGCGCCATCTCCGGGTCAGACGTCGACGGCGTCGACCTCGATCCGGAGCCGGGCCGCCGGGCGGGGAACGGCGGCCAGTGCGTCCGCCATGGCGGCGTGGTCGGCTGCCCGGACCATCCATCGCTCCGGATCGAGCGACGAGACGGCCACCACGCCACTCTCCCTCAGTCCCTCGGCGAACACGGCGGCGCCGGGGCCACGGAGCAGTGAGACCGCTCCGAAGGGGGGAAGACCGAGCTCGGCCCGCAGCGCCCGTTCGGGAACGGACAGCAGCGTCGGATCGGCGTGCACGGCCGCCCGGAACACCTCGTGGTCGGGGATGCGGGTCTGGATCAACACGCGGCCGCCGCCGGCTCGGGGACCGACCAGATGGGCCGACCGGGCCAGCAGGGAGAGCGTCTCCTCACCGGCGCCGAAGCGGGGGGCCAGCAGATGCTGATCGATGTCCAAGAACGCCACCAGGTCGGCCCGGATCGCCCGATGCAGGGCGGCCTCGGTCCCCACCACCAGCCGCGCCCCGACGGCGGATCCGGGGTCGCTCGACCCGGTGACCTCCACCGCACCGACCCCGGTCAGTGCCGCCAGCTCCTCGGTGGCCCGGGTGACACCCACCCGCAGCGACTTCAGCCGGCTCGAATCACATTCGGCGCAGACGGCGGGACGTTCCTCCCCGCACCGGCGGCAGCGGAGCCGGCCGGCGGCCACATCCTGGACCACTGCGCCCCCGCACCGCGTGCACCGGGCCAGGGCCCCACACTGGGCACAGGCCAGCAGCCGGATACGACCGGTCCGGTTGAGGATGCAGACCACCCTCCCCTCCGGCCGGTCGAGCACCCGGTGCAACGCCTGCACCAGTCGCTCGGAGAACAGCCCGGTCCGTGGATCGTCGCCCGTGCGGTCGACCACCTCCACCACCGGCCAGCCCCGTCGCTCGACCGCCCGCGACGTCGCCACCAGTCGGGCACCTTCGGTCTGGGTCACCGGAGGGCAGGCCGAGACGAGGATCGCCGGTGCGTCGTCCCGGCGGCATCGCTCGACGACCACGTCGACAGCCGACCACGACGGTGACCGCTCCTCGCGGTACGCCTCGTCGTGGGAGTCGAGCACCACGGCCCCGGCCGTCCGGGGTAGGGGTGCCCACGCCGCGGCCCGGGTCCCCACCACCGTGCACGAGCCGGTGGACGCCTCACCCCACCCGGCCGGCATCGACGCCACCGGGACGCCCGCCTCCCTCAGCCGGGCGGCGATCTGGTCGGCACGCGCGTGCGACGGCGCCAGCACGAGCACGCCGGCCCACCCGATGCGATGGATGGCCTCGAGCACCAGGAGGCCGGCATCGAGCGCCGGTGCCAGCCGGACCACCGCCGGGACACCCGATGGTCCCAGGGCTTCGTCGACCAATGCCACCGAGCCCCCACCGGGCGAGGCCGGGCGGCCGTCGGGCACCGGCCCACCGACCGCCGGGCGGGTTCGCACGATGCGCTCCGGCGACGCCGTGCCGAGGAAGGACGACAGGGGGCCGGCCCACCGCCATGCCGCCCACTCGGCCAGCGACACCACCCCGGGGGGCGGTCCCTCCCCGCTCGAGGAGGCCAGGGGCTTGGTGGTGACGCCCGCCGTGGGCGGGACGTCCACCTCGACCACCCAGGCACCCACCCGCCGACCGTGCAGTTCGACGCGGACCCGGCTCCCCACCCGGATCGCTCCCTCCAGCGCGGGCGGCACCGAGTAGTCGAACCGCCGGTGGATGGCCGGCACGTCGGGCACCACCCGGACGATGCGGGGCTCCTGTCCGCTCTGCCCGCTCTGGCCGGCGTCCCCGTCTTCGCCGGCGTTCGGCTGCCCCGACCGGACCGGATGCCCCGACCGGACCGGCTGCCCGGATGGGCCCGACCGGTCCGGGGGTGTCGAGGGGCTCAGAGCCCGAGCGCCTGCTTCAGATCATCGGCCCGGGAGGTGTCCTCCCACGTGAACTCCTTGTCGGACCGGCCGAAGTGACCGTAGGCGGCCGTCTTGCGGTAGATCGGCCGCTTCAGGTCGAGGTCCCGCACGATGGCGGCCGGCCGCAGGTCGAAGACCTCGTCCACCACCTCGGCGATCCGGTCCGGCGCCACCCGCTCGGTGCCGAAGGTCTCGACGAGCACGGAGACCGGCCTGGCCACGCCGATGGCGTAGGCCACCTGCACCTCGCACCTGGTGGCGGCGCCGGCGGCCACCAGGTTCTTGGCCACCCAACGGGCCGCGTAGGCCGCAGACCGGTCCACCTTGGACGGGTCCTTCCCCGAGAAGGCACCACCACCGTGCCGGGCCATCCCCCCGTAGGTGTCCACGATGATCTTCCGCCCGGTGAGCCCGGTGTCGGCGTGCGGGCCACCCAGCTCGAAGACGCCGGTCGGGTTGGCCAGGATGCGAAGGTTGTCGGCATCGAGCTCCGGGGGGAGGAGCGGGTTGATCACGTTGTCCCGCAGGTCGGGCAGCAACAGGGTCTCGAGATCCACCCCGGGGTCGTGCTGGGTGGAGATCAGCACCGTCTCGAGGGCCACGGGCCGGCCGTCCTCGTAGGTGACGCTCACCTGGGTCTTCCCGTCGGGGCGCAGATAGGGGAGGACGCCGACCCGACGCACCTGGGCCAGGCGCTGCGCCAGTCGGTGGGCCAGCCAGATGGGGAGCGGCATGAGGTCCGGCGTCTCGTCGCACGCGTAGCCGAACATCATCCCCTGGTCCCCGGCGCCCTGGGCGTTGAGCACGTCCTCGCCGCCGGTGCCCGCCCGCACCTCGAAGGCGTTGTCCACACCCTGGCCGATGTCGGGCGACTGCTCGTCCAGGGAGACGATCACCCCACAGGTGTTGCCGTCGATGCCGTAGGCGTCGTCGTCGTACCCGATGTCCAGCACCGTCCGGCGGACCAGCTTCGGGATGTCCACGTAGGTCGAGGTGGTGATCTCGCCCGCCACCAGCACCAGGCCGGTCGTGAGCAGGGTCTCGCAGGCGACCCGGCTGTCCGGGTCGTCGGTCAGCAGGGCGTCGAGGACGGAGTCGGAGATCTGGTCCGCCATCTTGTCGGGATGGCCTTCGGTCACCGACTCCGAGGTGAAGGTGTAACGGCTACTCACGGGTTGATCCCTCCTGATCGGGCTCTGGTCGGGGGCTCGCACCCACGCAGGCGGCCGGCCCGTTCGCCCCGATGGTGTCGGCCGGCCGTTGGCCACCGTCAGACGGAAGAGTCATTTCGGCGACAACAGCGCGCTCACTCTATCCAAAACGGCATCCGCCACCGCATTCTTGGTCCGGAGCGGCACCACGGTGACCGATCCGTCGGATCCGAGGATGGTCACCTCGTTGGTGTCGTGGTCGAAGCCGACCCCGGGCGCCGACACGTCGTTGGCCACCATCAGGTCGACCCCCTTGGCCATCAGCTTCGCCGTGGCCCGCTCCGTCACCTGGTCGGTCTCGGCGGCGAATCCCACCAGGACCTGGCCCGGCCGCCGCCGCCGGCCGAGCTCGGCCAGGATGTCCGGCGTCGCCTCGAGTACCAGGTCGGGCACCCCATCGGCCTTGTGCAGCTTGGTGTCGGTCGCCGCCTTGGGACGGAAGTCGGCGACCGCAGCCGCCATGACCACCACGTCGGACTGCTCGGCGCGGGCGAGCATGGCCGCCTCCATCTCCGCCGCCGACTCCACCCGTTCCACGGTCACCCCGGGCGGCACGGGCTGGCCGCTGGCCGTGACCAGCGTCACCGCTGCACCCCGGCGCCTGGCCGCGTCGGCCAGGGCGTGCCCCTGCTTGCCCGAGGACCGGTTGGTGATGAACCGGACCGGGTCGATCGGCTCGCGGGTGCCCCCGGCCGAGACCACCACGCGGACACCTTCCAGGTCCAATCCGCGCCTACGGCCGGTCCCCACTCCGCCCAGCAGGTCGAGCACGGTGGTGACGATGACCGAGGGGTCGGCCAGCCGACCGGGGCCGCTGTCGCCGCCGGCCAGGCGGCCCTCGACCGGTGGCACCACGGTGACGCCGCGGGAACGCAGCACCGACAGGTTGTGCTGCACGGCGGGGTGCTCCCACATCTCGGTGTGCATGGCCGGGCAGACCACGACCGGTGCCGCCGTGGCCACCAGGGTGGTGGTGAGGAGGTCGTCGGCCAGCCCGCCGGCATAGCGGCCGAGGAGGTCGACCGTGGCCGGCACCACCACGACCAGGTCGGCCCGTTGGCCGAGCCGGGTGTGGGGGATCGGAGACGTCTCGTCCCACAGGCTGGTCTGGGCGGGCTCGGAGCCGAGGGCGTCGAAGGTGGCCCGGCCCACGAACCGGGTGGCCCGCTCGGTGAGCACCGGGGCCACGTGCACCCCGGCGTCCACCAGTTGGCGGCAGACGTCGACCGCCTTGTAGGCAGCGATCCCCGCCGAGACACCGAGCACGACGAACGGCCGCTCGGGCCCCGTTGCGGCACTCATGCGCCGCCTACCCCTGTGGTGCCCATCGCCGTCCCGCCCCGGGTCGATCCGGTCCGGCCGACTACTGGTCGGTCGGGTCCGGGATGGTGATGCTGTTCTCGCCGAATGCGCCGGCGTCACCCTCGGCCTCCAGCAGCGCCAGGGCGGCCGCCTCGGCCTGGGCGATCTCCTCGGGGTCGGGGCGGCTGTAGGTGGCCTTGCCCGCCGCCACCTCCTCGAAGGCGATCGAGAGGGGCTTGCCCGAGGCCGAGGCCACCTGGGGCGGCACGACCACGCCGAGGCCCTCGCCGAGCGAGTTGTAGTAGCTGTTGACCTGACGTGCCCGGCGTGAGGCCAGCGCCACCAGGGTGAACTTCGAGTCGACCTTGTCGAGGAGCTCCTCGATCGGTGGGTCCATGAGCGTGGTCTGAGTCTGGGCCATCACGATCCTTCAGGGTAGGTCGTCGGGTGCGGACCCGTCCGTGGAACGGGGGCCGTGGAGGGCATCAGGTGTGCCGTCCGCTCCCCTGTCCCGGCTGGCGCCCTCGCAGGCGGCCCGAACGGTAACGCTCCACTATACCGGCCACTTCGCCCGTGGCCTGCGTCACGTCGTGATTCACCACGACCTCGTCGGCGATCTTCAGCCCCTCCCGCTCCTCCTCGGCCCCGGTGGCCAGTCGATCGGCGATGTGCCGCTCGTCGTCGCCCCTGGCCCGGAGCCGGTCCTCCTGTGCCTGCGTGGAGGGGGGCCGGAGCAGGATCAAGGTGGCGTCCGATGCCAGCGCCCGCACCTGGCGCGCTCCCTGCAGGTCGATCTCGAGGAGCACGTCGTGCCCCGGCGGCGGCGTGGGCAGCGGCGTCCCGTAGAGGTTGCCGAGGAACTCGGCCCACTCGAAGAAGCCGCCGGCGTCCATCCGGCGCTCGAAGGTCTCCCGGTCGACGAAGACGTACGCGTCCTCGGGCTCACCGGGCCGGCGCCCCCTGGTGGTCCACGAGCGGCTGAGCCAGAGTCCGGGGTCCTCGGCGACCAGTCGCTCGGCGATGGTGCCTTTTCCGGCACCACCGGGCCCGAACAGCACGAAGAGCAACGGCTCGCCGGCCCGATTCGGGGCCGGGGTGTTCAGCGAGCGGTCTCGCGCAGCAGCGATTCTCGCTGGTTGCTGCCCAGCCCCTGGAGGCGGCGGCTCTCGCTGATCCCGACGGTATCCATCAGACGGCGGGCCTTCACCTTGCCCAAGCCGGGTAGCGACTCGAGCACGGAGAGCACCTTCATCTTTCCGACGGTCTCGTTGGAGTCGGCGGTCGTGAGGAGCTCCGACAGCGTGATCGAGCCGAGTTTGAGCTTCTCTTTCACCTCAGCCCGCTCGCGGCGGACCTTGGCTGCCTTGGCCAGGGCAGCCTGGCGCTGTTCGGGAGTGAGTGCGGGCGGTTGCGGCATGGTCGAGACGATAGCGCCTCTTTGCGCCCTGGTCATGCGATTGTGGCGGATCGGCCCCGTCGGCGGGACGGGCCCCCGGTCTCTGTGGCTGACGGCTCCCGGCCCGCAGCCCGGCGGCGGCGCCGATCGCCATACTGGGACGGTGCACCAGATCGACCTCAATGCGGATGTCGCCGAGGGGGACGAGCTGACCGGGCTCGATCTCAGGATCCTCGACGCGGTCACCAGCGCCAGCCTGGCCTGTGGCTTCCACGCCGGGAACCCGAGGGTGATGCGGGACACGGCGAGCGCCTGCCTGGAGCGGGGCGTGGTCATCGGTGCCCACGTGTCGTTCCGGGACCGGGAGGGCTTCGGCCGGCGGCCCGTCGATGTCGGCCTCCCCCGGTTGGTGGCCGACATCGTCGAGCAGTTCGAGGTGCTGGCCGACGAGGTCGGTGGCGCCGGCGGCACGGTGGAGTTCGTGAAACCCCACGGGGCGCTGTACAACCTGATGGGCACCGATCGTTCGGTCGCCGGCGCCGTGGTCGAGGCCCTCGGCCGACTGTCGGATCGCCCCGGTGCGCGGGTGCTCGTCGCGCCGTCGGGGGGCGCGGTGGTCGACGCGGCTCGGGGAGCCGGCTTGCGAGTGGTGCTCGAAGGGTTCCCGGACCGGGGCTACGTGGCGGACGGGCGGCTGGCGCCCCGAGGTTCACCCGGTGCGCTGATCGACGATCCGTCGGTCGCGGGCCGCCGGGCCGTGGCACTGGTGCGACGGCTCGGCGTCGACGCGGTGGACGGCACCTGGACGGAGGTCCAGGCCGACACCCTGTGTGTCCACGGCGACGCCCCCGGCGCCGACACCACCGCCCACACCGTCCGTTCGACCCTGGAGCGGGCCGGCATCACCGTGGCGCCGTTCGTCCGCCGGGAGCCCCGACGGTGACCCCGTGACGCCGGGCCCCTCGGCCGGGCCGGGGCCACCGGGCTGGTCGCTCGTCCCCTACGGCGACCGGGCCCTGCTCGTCGAGGTGGCCGACGTGGGCCTGGCCCACCGGGTGGTGGCGGCCGTGGAGGAGGCCCTCCGAGCGGACCGGGTCCCCTTCGGTGTCGACGACGTGGTGGTCGGCCTGGGCAACGTGGTGATCCATCTCGGGCCGCGCCCCCCTGTCGGGCCGGCCGTGGCGTGGACCGCCGGACTGGTGTCCGGGGTCCTCGGCGACCGGGAGCGGCCGGCGCCTCCGGACCGGGGGCCGCCGGGCACGGGGTCACCGCCGCTCGAGATCCCGGTCGAGTTCGACGGCCCCGACCTCGAGGAGGTGGCCGCCGTGCTCGGGACCACGACCGAGGGCATCGCCTCGCTGCTGACCGGCACCGACCTCCAGGTGGCGTTCCTCGGCTTCTCCCCCGGCTTCCCCTATCTGATCGGGCTGCCGGAGCCGCTCGCCGCCCTCCGCCGGAGGTCGTCGCCCCGGCCGATGGTGCCGGCCGGCTCGGTGGCCGTCGCCGGTGGCTTCGCGTCGGTCTACCCCCAGTCGACGCCCGGCGGCTGGATGCTCCTCGGCCACACGTCCGTCCGGCTGTTCGACCCGGGGAAGCCCCCCTACGCCCTCCTGCGCGCCGGCGACCGGGTCCGCTTCCGGGCGGCCCGGGCCGGTGGACGGCACGCTCGCACTCCGCTCGTGGACGGTGCCGGCCGGCGGGCCCCCCTCGCCGCCGACGGCCATCGCTGGGTGGAGGTCGAACGTCCCGGGTTCTTGAGCCTGCTCCAAGACGAGGGCCGGCGATCGACGGCCGCCATGGGCGTCCCCCGCGCCGGCCCCGCCGACCCTCGGTCGTTCAGGCTGGCCAACCGACTGGTGGGCAACGCCGACGATGCCACCTCACTCGAGATCACCGTCTCGGGTCCCGCCCTCCGGTTCGCCGGTCCCGCCCACATCGCCGTGGTGGCCAGCGCCGCCGACGGCGCCGAGCTGACCGTCGACGGCCTGCCGTGCCCCGACGGCGCCGTCGTCCCCGTCGGAGCGGGACAGCTGGTCGAGATCGGGCGGATCCGCGTCGGCCTGCGGGCCTACCTGGCCGTCGCCGGTGGGTTCGACACCCCCCGGACCGTGGGCTCCCGCTCGTCGGACGTGCTGGTCGGCCTGGGCCCCGGTCCGCTCGCGGTCGGTGACCGGCTGAGCCTCGGTCGCCCGACCCGGCCCCACGGGGTGCTGACCCATCCCGGTCCCCGGGACGGGCGCACCGCGTCGGCGATCAGGGTGCTGGCCGGCCCCCACCCGATGGGCGGCGTGGCCTGGGAGCACCTGACCACCCGGACGTGGACCGTCACCGCCGACTCCAACCGCGTCGGCGTTCGCCTGACCGGTTCGGATCCCCTCCCGGTCGACCGGTCCCCGTCGATCCCGTCGACCGGGATGGTGACCGGGGCGATCCAGGTGCCGCCCGACGGCCGCCCGATCGTGCTGATGCCCGATCACGCCACGGTCGGCGGTTACCCGGTCATCGGCTGCGTGATCTCGGCCGACCTGGCCGCCCTGGGCCAGCTTCGACCGGGGGACACGGTGCGATTCACCGGCGTCGACCTCGAGGAGGCCGCTCGGATGGCGGGGCACGGGGAACGCGCCCTCGACGCCCGGGTGTCGGGCTGGTACCCCACGGAGGCGGGCACCTGAGCGGCGGTCGGACGACGGTCGGGGCCCGGACGGGAGGGGACGATGAACCACCACCCCCGCCTCCGTGTCAGCATGGGGGCCGAGAGCATCACTTCGCAGAGCAACGAGCCGGTCCCAGGCGCCCGGTTCGACGAGAGGAGCCAGCAGTGGGCGAGGGAGATCAAGCCGGTGACGACACGGGCGACGGACTGTTCCAGTCCCGGGCGGACGGCCAACTGCACTTCACCCCGGGCACGGCCGGCTCCACCTTCCCGGTCACGGCGCCCGAGGACGCCACCCCACTCGAGGAGGACGAGCCGGAGGGGATCATCCCACCCAGTCCACTGTGGGCCATGAAGGAACGACGGCACGAGCAGTGGTTCCACCTCGGCCATCCCGAGCGGATCCGGGCGTGTGTGGGCACCGGCGACGCCGCCGTCTACGCCATCGACGACGGCAGCCACCACTGCATGATCGGCCGGCGGGTGGGGGCCACGTTGGACGGATGCGTGTACTCCCTCGTTGCGCGGGTGCACAAGGCCACCTACGAGTCGCTGGCGTCGGGCGCCGTCGACGGCCGGCAGGCCTTCCTGGCCGCAACCGAGGCCGGCCTGAGCGGAACCGTCGAGGAGCCCGGCGTCTCCAACATCTTCGACGTGGACTACTACCAGCGGCCCGACGAGATCCCCGAGGAGTACCTCCCCCCCGCCCCGTTCATCGAGTTCGCCCAGGACCTGCCCACGGCCGATCGCTGATCCTGCGGGCGTCACCGGCACGCCGGCCGACCGGCGAACGCCTGCGTCCCGGGCGCCCCGTTCGTGCGGGCCCGATCAGGTCAGGACGTCGGCCATCTCGTCCCGTACCCGGCGCGCCGCTGCCGCGAGGTCCGAGACGCCGGGACCGGCGCCCAGGACGGAACGGGAGGCACTGGCGAGCACGGACCCGGCCGGACAGCCGGCGAACAGGCCCGCCACCTCCGCCGCCCCCGCCCCCTGGGCGCCCACTCCCGGTGCCAGGATCACCCCTCCGAGGTTCTCCAGCGGGAACGCCGACGGCTCCAGCGTGGCCCCGACCACGGCCCCGACCGTCCCGGGTGGGATCCGGCCACCCGCGTTGAGCGCGGCGATCTCCCCCAGGAGCAGATCCTCGACGCTCGGGCCCTGCCCCCGACCGGTCAGTGCCTCTTGGAGCGGGCGGCCTTCGGGGTTCGAGCTACGGACCACGACGATCACCCCCCGGCCGTGGGCCGCGGCCAGATCGACCAGGGGCTGCAGCGCGCCGACGCCCAGATAGGGCACGGCGGTCACCGCATCCGCCCCCAGCGGGCTGTCGGGATCGAGCCATGCCGACGCGTACGCCTCCATCGTGCTCCCGATGTCGCCGCGCTTGGCGTCGGCGATGACAACCAGCCCGGCCGCCCGGGCCTCGGCGATCACCTCTTCGAGCGCGGCGATTCCTGCCGAGCCGCAACGCTCGAAGAACGCCACCTGGGGCTTGACCACCGGGACCACCCCGGCGAAGGCCTCGACGCACCGCAGCCCGAACTGGCGGAGGCCGCCCGCATCGGTGTCGAGGCCCCAACGCTCGAGCAGACCCACCGAGGGGTCGATGCCGGCGCACAGCGGGCCGTGGACCGCCACCGCGTCGGCCACCCGGGAGCCGAAGCCCACCACCTCGGTCGTTCCGGTCATGGACACTCCTCCCACGTCATGGACAGCTCCTCTCACGCACGGGCAGTCCCGCGCCGGTCATGGACAGTGCTCTCGCCCGCGGGCACCACGGCGCCGGTCGCGGATGGGCCGCGCCGCGCCGGTCGCGCACGGGCGCCGCTCCGTCACGCATGGGCGGCGTCCCGCAGGTCGGCCAGCCGTCGGACGCCGTGCCGGGAGCACCAGGCCGCCATCTCCCCGAGGACGTTGAACGGCGCTCTCGGGTCGCGGAAGGTAGCGGTGCCCACCTGCACGGCATCGGCGCCGGCCAGCACCAGCTCGATGGCGTCGGCGCCGGTCATCACCCCGCCGACCCCGATGATGGCGGCCCCGGGATGCGCGGCCCGGACATCGAACACGGAGCGGACCGCCACCGCGTGGATGGGTGGCCCCGACAGGCCTCCCCCCTGGCCACCGGACCCGAGCACGGGCCGTCGCGTCTCCACGTCGATGGCCATGGCCAGCAGCGTGTTGACCAGGGTGACCCCCTCGGCGCCGGCGGCCAGGGCGGCACCGGCCACCTCGGCCAGGTCGGCCACCGTCGGGCTCAGCTTGGCCCAGAGCGGCAGCGTGGGGCAGGCGTCGCCGACGGCCGACACCACCTCGGCGGTGGCCGTCGGCGAGTGGGCGAACATCCGGCGCCGGTCCTCGATGTTGGGACAGCTGACGTTCACCTCGAGCGCGGTCAGCCCCTCCACGCCGGCCAGCGTGGCCGCCGCCTTGGCGAAGTCCTCCACCCGCTGGCCCCAGATGCTGACCACGATGCGGGCACCTGTGGCGACCAGGCGGGGCAGGTCCTCGCCGATCCATGCGTCGACCCCCGGTCCCTGGAGACCGACGCTGTTGAGCATGCCCGACCCGGACTGGTGGACGCGGGGCGCCGGGTTGCCGGGCCAGGGGTCGGCGGAGAGCGACTTGACGACCACCGCACCGAGCTCCCCCATCGGGAAGTAGGCCTGGAGCTCGTCGCCGTGTCCGGCGGTGCCGGATGCGGTCATCACCGGGTTGGCGAGACGGAGCGAGCCGACCGCGACCGACAGGTCCACGTCGCCGGCAGTGACCGCCCGCCAGGCACCGCGGAGCCGCTCCGAGGCGGTGCCGGCAGCCCGGTCGCCGGTCATGGCGTCACCGCTCGTGGTACTCCTGCAGGGACCGGACGGAGAGGGGGTGGTTGACCCAGTCGGTGATGCCGGCGGCGGCGGCGCGGGCGGCGGCCACGGTGGTGAGACAGGGCACCAGGTGGGCGAGGGCGGCCGCCCGGATGTGGAGCCCGTCGGCTCGCGGTCCGCGGCCCCGCGGGGTGTTGACCACCAACTGCACCTTCCCCCCGGCGATGAGCTCGACGGCGTCGACCACACCGGGGTGGCTGTCCCCGACCTTGGCCACGACCGTGGCGACGTCGACCCCCTCGGCGCCGAGCATGGCGGCCGTCCCGGAGGTGGCGACCAGCTCGAAGCCCAGCGAGGCGAACTGCCGTGCCACGTCGAGGCCCGAGGCCTTGTCCCGGTCGGCCAGGGAGAAGAAGACGGTCCCGCTCACCGGGAGTCGGCTGCCGGCGGCGATCTGGCTCTTGGCGAAGGCGAGGCCGAAGGTCGCGCCGATTCCCATCACCTCGCCGGTCGAGCGCATCTCGGGACCGAGCAGGGTGTCGACGCCCGGGAACCGGTTGAACGGCATCACCGCCTCCTTCACCGACACGTGCCCGGTGACGGGGGGCCGGAGGATTCCCTCCTCCCTCAGCTCGGCGAGAGTGGCACCGACCATCACCCGGGCGGCCACCTTGGCCACCGGCACCCCGGTCGCCTTGGCCACGAAGGGCACGGTCCGGCTCGCCCGGGGGTTGGCCTCGAGCACATAGGCCCGGTCGTCCTTGACCGCGAACTGCACGTTGATGAGCCCGCGGACCTGCAGCGCCTCGGCAATGGTCCGCACCGTGCGCTCGAGATCGGCGATCACCTCCTCCGACAGGGTCTGGGGAGGCAGGGCACAGGCCGAGTCGCCCGAGTGGACGCCGGCCTCCTCGACGTGCTCCATCACGCCGCAGATCACCACCTCGCCGGTGGCGTCGCGCACCGCGTCCACGTCCACCTCCACGGCGTCCTCCAAGAAGCGGTCGACCAGGACGGGCCGCTCCGGGGTCACGCCCCCCTCCCGGCCGAGCGACCCGCCGAGGCCGGACATGGACTCGACCGCCTCCACCAGGCGCTCGTCGTCGTACACGATCTCCATCGCCCGGCCACCGAGCACGTAGGACGGTCGGACCAGTACCGGGTAGCCGATGGAGGAGGCGACCTTCACCGCCTCGAGCGACGTCGAGGCCGTCCCGCCCGGCGGTTGGGCGATGCCCAACCGGGCACACAGCTCGTTCCACCGTTCCCGGTCCTCGGCCAGGTCGATGGAGGCCGGCGACGTCCCGAGCACCAACTCCTCGGGGATGCCCGCCGCCAGCTTCAGGGGGGTCTGGCCACCCAGGCTCACGATGACGCCGACCAGCCGCCCACCGTCCACCGAGGCGGCCACCTCGGCATGGAGGACGTTGGCGAGGTCCTCGGGGGTCAGGGGCTCGAAGTAGAGCCGGTCCGAGGTGTCGTAGTCCGTGGAGACGGTCTCGGGGTTGCAGTTGACCATCACCGTCTCGTAGCCGGCCTCCTGGAGGGCGAACGAGGCGTGGACGCAGCAGTAGTCGAACTCGATGCCCTGACCGATGCGGTTGGGCCCCGAGCCCAGGATGACCACCCTCGGGCGGGCGGACGGCTCGACCTCGTCCTCGTCCTCGATGGTCGAGTAGTGGTAGGGCGTGGCGGAATCGAACTCGGCGCCGCAGGTGTCGACCGTCTTGAAGGTCACCCCCACGCCCAGCGCGCCGCGGGCCGCACGGATGTCCGCAGCGGTCACCGACCCGCCGAACAGGTAGGCCAGCTGCTGGTCGGAGAACCCGAGCCGCTTGAGTCGACGCCACGCCCGGCGGTCCAGATCGGCGACGGTGACTCCCAGGGTCACCTGCAGGTCCAGCGCCATCCGGGCATCGGTCACCTCGGCCATCGACGAGAGGAACCAGGGGTCGATGCCGGTCACGGCGGCCAGCTCGTCCACCGAGACGCCCCGGCGGAGCAGGGTCTCGAGCTGGTAGATCCGCTCGGGGGTGGCGATGGCCACCGCCTCGGTCAGCTGCTCGGTGGACACCTCGTCGAGTGCGTGCTCGCCCGGGTCGGCGTTGAGCCCGTCGCGCCCCTGCTCGAGGGAGCGCGCCGCCTTCTGGAGGGACTCGGCGAACGTCCTCCCGATGGCCATCACCTCCCCGACCGACTGCATCCGGGTGCCCAGCTGGTCGGTGGCCCCGGGGAGCTTCTCGAAGGCCCACCGGGGGATCTTGGTGACGACGTAGTCGATGGTCGGCTCGAAGGAGGCCGGTGTGGCGCCCGTGATGTCGTTGGTGATCTCGTCCAGCCGGTAGCCGACGGCGAGGCGCGCGGCGATCTTGGCGATGGGGAAGCCGGTCGCCTTGGAGGCCAGCGCCGAGGACCGCGACACCCGGGGGTTCATCTCGATCACCACCTGGGTGCCGTCGGTCGGGTCGACGGCGAACTGCACGTTGGAACCGCCGGTCTCCACCCCGACCCTCCGGATGCAGGCGAACGCGGCGTCGCGCATGGCCTGGTACTCGACGTCGGTCAGCGTCTGGGCCGGCGCCACGGTGATGGAGTCGCCGGTGTGCACGCCCATCGGGTCGAGGTTCTCGATGGAGCACACGACCACGCAGTTGTCGGCGTTGTCCCGCATGACCTCCAGCTCGAACTCCTTCTGGCCGGCGATGGACCGCTCGACCAGCACCTCGCTGATCGGCGAGGCATCGAGGCCCTCGGCGGCCAACCGGACCAGGTCCTCCCGGGTGGCGGCGATGCCGGTGCCCGCCCCTCCGAGGATGTAGCTGGGCCGGACCATGATGGGGAAGCCGATGGACTCCCCGATGGCCAGGGCCTCGTCCAGCGAGTGGGCGAAGCCCGAGCGCGGCACGGCCAGCCCGATCTCCTGCATCGCCGCCTTGAACCGGTCGCGGTCCTCGGCGGTGGCGATGGCTTCGGCGTTCGCCCCGATCACCTCGACGCCCCGGGCGTCGAGCACCCCCCGGTCCGCCAGTGCCATCGTCAGGTTGAGCGCCGTCTGGCCGCCCAGGGTCGGGAGCAGCGCGTCGGGGCGCTCACGCTCGATGATGGCGGTGAGCACGTCGGGGTCGAGGGGCTCCACGTAGGTTCGGTCGGCCATCCCGGGGTCGGTCATGATGGTGGCCGGATTGGAGTTGGCCAGCACGACCCGGAACCCCTCCTGGGCGAGCACCCGGCACGCCTGGGTGCCCGAGTAGTCGAACTCGCACGCCTGGCCGATGACGATGGGGCCCGATCCGATGACCAGGATCGACTCGAGGTCCTCCCGGCGCGGCATCAGTCACCCACCCCGCTGCCCAGCCGGGTGCTCCGGCGGCCACCGGTGGCGTCCATGAGCTCCCGGAACTCCTCGAACAGGTAGCGGGCGTCGTGCGGCCCGGGGCCGGCCTCGGGGTGATACTGGACGCTGAACAACGGTGCATCGCCACTGGCGATGCCCTCGACCACCCCGTCGTTGAGGTTCACATGGGTGACCGCCGCCGTGGCCACCGAGCCCTCGGCCACCGCGTAGTTGTGGTTCTGGGAGGTGATCTCCACCCGGCCCGAGGACACCCGGCGCACCGGGTGGTTCCCGCCATGGTGGCCGAAGGGGAGCTTGTAGGTCGTCCCCCCGAGGGCGGTGGCGAGCAGCTGGTGGCCAAGACAGATCCCGAACACCGGCACGGTGCCGTGCTCGGCGAGGGCCCGGATCTCCTGGGTGACGCCGGGCAGGGCGGCCGGGTCTCCCGGACCGTTGGAGAGGAAGATGCCGTCGGGCTCGAGGGCCAGGACCTCGTCGGCGGAGGTGGACGCCGGAACCACGGTCACGGTGGCCAGCTCGCCGAGCTGGCGCAGCATGGCCTCCTTCACGCCGAAGTCGTAGGCCACCACCCGGTACGGCCCGTCGCCCCGGGTGTAGACAGCGGTCGTCGTCACGGTCGACACCAGGTCGACGCCGTCCGTCGAGGGTGCGGATGCGGCCGCGGCCACCAGGTCGGGCTCCGGAGCGGTGCCGAAGGCGCAGGGCATGGACCCCCGGTCGCGCAGATGGCGGGTGAGCCGCCGGGTGTCGATGCCGGTGATGCCGGGCACCGAGCACCGGACCAGGAACTCCTCCAACGTCTCCCTCGACCGCCAGCTGCTGGGCCGATCGGTCAGATCGCGCACGATCACCCCCCGGCAGAACGGACGGCTCGCCTCGTCGTCGGTGGGGTTCACCCCGTAGTTCCCGATGTGGGGATAGGTGAAGGCGATGACCTGCCCGGCGTACGACGGGTCGGTGATGACCTCCTGGTAGCCGGAGAGCACCGTGTTGAACACGGCCTCACCGGTGGTCACGCCGCCCTCGGCCGCCGCCCCGATGGCCTCGCCCTCGAAGCACGTGCCGTCGGCCAGGACCAGCAGCGCCTCCGCCCTGGGCTCGATGCCGTTCCGGCCGGTCATCGCTGGGCCTCGCCGTCGACGACGACCGGCTCCCCGCGGTACACGGTGTGGCGGACCTGACCGGTGAGCTTCCGGCCCCCGTAGGGCGAGTTGCGGCTCCGGCTGGCCAGGGCCCCGGGATCCACCGTCCATGTCGAGGTCGGGTCGATGACGCAGAGGTTGGCCGCCGACCCCGGCACCACCGGACCACCGTGCCCACCACCATGGGCCGGGTCGAGCCGGCAGATCGAGGCCGGCTGCCAGCTGAGGAGGGCGAGCACCTGGGCCAGCGGCAGCCCCAGCTCGGTGATGGCCAACGACAGGGCGGTCTGGAGCCCCAGCATCCCCGGGGGCGCCTGGTCGAAGGGGAGGTCCTTGAGCTCGGGGGCATGGGGGGCGTGGTCGGTGGCGATGGCGTCGATGGTCCCGTCGGCCAGGCCCGCCTTGACGGCGTCCACGTCGGGCTGGGGCCGGAGCGGGGGGTTGACCTTGAACACGGGGTCGTAGCCGGCGGCACAGCCGTCGGTCAGCGAGAAGTGGTGCGGGGCCGCCTCCGCCGTCACCGCCAGTCCGTCCTGCTTGGCCCGGCGCACCAGCTCGACGGAACGGGCCGTGGACAGGTGGAGGAAGTGGATGCGGCCGCCGGTGGCCTGGGCCAGGGCGATGTCGCGGGCCACCATCACCTCCTCGGCCATGGCCGCCATGCCCGGGATCCCGAGCCGGCTCGACCAGGCGCCCTCGTGCATGGCACCGCCGGCGGCCAGGGAGCTGTCCTCGCAGTGCTGGGCCAGCGTGACCCCGAGGCCACCGGCGTACTCGAACGCCCGGCGCATCAGGCCGGCGGACTGCACGCCGGCGCCGTCGTCGGTGAACAGGGTCACGCCGAGGGCGGCCATCTCGGCCATCGGCGCCAGCCGTTCCCCGGCCCGTCCCACGGTGATGGCGCCGGCCACCGCCACCTCGGCGGTGGCCTTGGCGCCCAGCTCCTGCACGTTGCGCACCGCCTCGGCGGAGTCGAGGGCCGGCTCGGTGTTCGGCATGGCCACGAGCGCGGTGAAGCCACCGAGGGAGGCCGCCCGCGCCCCCGTCTCGACCGTCTCGGACTCCTCCCGCCCGGGCTGACGCAGATGGGTGTGCAGGTCGACCAGCCCCGGGGCGACCACACACCGGCCGGCATCGAGCACGGTCGCACCCCGATGCCCCGCCAGGTCCTCGTCGACCGCCACCACCTGGCCCGCCTCGACCAGCACATCGGCCCGGCGGGCACCACGCCGGTCGATCACCGTCCCGCCGCGGATCACCAGCTCCGGTCGCGATCCCTCCACGTACTCAGCCATGGGAGGCCTCCCGTCCACCCTGCCCGAGCAGCAGGAAGAGCACCGCCATGCGGATGGCCACGCCGTTGCTCACCTGCTCGGTGATCAGGGAGGCCGGCAGCTCGGCGACGTCCGAGGCGATCTCCACGCCCCGGACGATGGGCCCGGGATGGAGGATCAACGCGCCCGGCTGGAGCACGGCCGCCCGGCGGGCCGTGAGCCCGTAGCCGGCGGTGTACTCGCGGAGCGTCGGCACGAACTCGCCGCTCCCCCGCTCCGCCTGCACGCGCAGCAACGAGACCACGTCGGCCTTGGGGAGGACCTCGTCCAGATCGTGCTCCACCGCGGCGATGGGCCATCCCTCCAGGGAGGGGGGCAGCAGGGTGGCCGGAGCCACCAGCGTGATCTCGGCCCCGAGGGCGGCATATGCGGTGATCTGGGACCTGGCCACGCGGCTGTGGCGGATGTCCCCGACGATGACGACCTGGAGGCCCTCGAACCTCGCCACCCCCTCGTCGCCACCCCCGAGCGCCTGGCGGACCGTGTAGAGGTCGAGCAGCGCCTGGGTGGGGTGCTGGTGCCAGCCGTCACCGGCGTTGACCACCGCGCAGTGGCCGACCCAGCCGGCGACCCGGGCCGGGACCCCCGACGAGGCGTGGCGGATGATCACCGCATCGATGCCGATGGCCTCGATGGTCTCGACGGTGTCACGCAGCGACTCGCCCTTCTTCAGCGACGACGAGCCGGCGGCGAAGGACAGCACGTCGGCCGACATCCGCTTGGCCGCCGTCTCGAACGACATGCGGGTGCGGGTCGAGTCCTCGAAGAAGAGGGTGGCCACCGTCCGTCCCCGGAGCGTGGGCACCTTGGGATTCGCCCGGCGGCCGACCTCGGCGAAGGAGTCGGCCACCCGGAGCACCTCGACGATGTCGTCCGTGTCGAGGTCGTCGATACTGAGCAGGTGGGCGGGGAAGGGGCTCACCGGCCCACCAGCTCGCCCAGAGACACCCCGTCCTCGGAGACGTCGACCATCTCGTCGCGGCTGGTCGGCAGGTTCTTCCCGACGTAGTCGGGCCGGATCGGGAGCTCCCGGTGACCGCGGTCGACCATCACCGCCAGCTCCACCACCTGGGCCCGGCCGTACTCGCCCAGGGCATTCAGCGCGGCCCGGATGGTCCTGCCGGTGAACAGCACGTCGTCCACCAGCACCACCGTGGCGCCGGTCAGATCGAAGCTGATGTCGGTGGCCGCCTCGGGGAGCACGGGCCGCAGTCCGATGTCGTCCCGGTAGAAGGCGACGTCGAGCGTCCCGACAGGGATGTCGGCCTCCTCGACCTCGGCCAGGGTCTGGGCCAGGCGTTCGGCGATGGCCACGCCACCGGTCTGGAGCCCGATCAGGACGACACGGTGCAGCCCCCGGTTGCGCTCGGCGATCTCGTGGGCCATGCGGGTGATGGCCCGGCGCACGTCGTCCGCCGACATGACCTGGACCCGGGGAACGAAGACAGAGGCCCGCGGACGGGTATGACTGCGTTCACGTTCGGCCACGAATCCTCCTGTCCGTACGGGCCTCACGGGACCCGCTTCACGGTCAGGAGCCGACTATACCCGCTCGGTCGACGCGCGTGCCCCTGTCACGTCCTCACCTGCGCGGCGAGGGTGGCCAGGACCCCGTTCACGAAGCGACCGGAGTCGTCCGTCGAGTAGGCCGACGCCAGCTCCACCGCCTCGTTGAGGACCACCGCGGTGGGGACGTCGGGGAACGACAGCAGCTCGGCCACCGCCAGGCGGAGGACGTTCCGGTCGACCACGGCCAACCGGTCGAGCCCCCACCCGATGGCGGCGTCGTCGATCAGCCGGTCGATCTCCGGGGCCCGGGACGCCACGGCCCGCACCAGCTGCGCCGTGTAGGCGTCGGGGGGCACGGGCAGCTCGTCGAGCACCGCCTCGGGCGCCCGTCCCTTCAGCTCCGCCTCGTAGAGAAGGGTGAGTGCCCGTTCACGAGCTTGGTGGCGGGGTGCGGGATCCATGGAATCTGTGCGGTGCGGAGTCTGTGCGGTGCGGAGTCTGTGCGGTGCGGAGTCTGTGCGATGCGATGGGATGTCGGTGCGGTGCGGTGGGGTGTCGGTGCCGGTGGAGCCGGAGCGCCCGGTCCGACCCTCACGGCAGACGGAGCACCCCGACGGAGAGGTCGGGCCGTGACGGCGAGCCGGATCAGGCGCGGGTCAGGTACTCGCCCGAGCGCGTGTCCACCTTTATCTTCTCGCCCGGGTTGACGAACAGCGGGACCTGGAGGACGAGGCCCGTCTCGAGCGTCGCCGGCTTCCGGGCGCCCGACACGCGGTCCCCCTGCAGCCCGGGCTCGGTGTCGGTCACCGTGAGCTCGACGGCCGCCGGCAGATCGACGCCCACGATCTCGGTCCCGAAGAACTGCAGCACGGCGTCGTCCCCCTCCTTCAGATAGTTGGCGGCATCCCCGAGGAGGCTGGTGTCCACCTGGAGCTGCTCGTAGGAAGCGGTGTCCATGAACACGTACTCCGAGCCGTCCCGGTAGAGGAACTGCATCTCGCGCTTGTCGATGATCGCCTGCTCGAGCTTCTCGTCGGCCCGGTAGGTGCGCTCGATGACGGCGCCGGTGCGCTGGTTCTTCAGCTTCGTCCGGACGAAGGCGCCGCCCTTTCCGGGCTTCACGTGCTGGAACTCGACCACCGCGAACAGCCCCTCGGGGAGGTCGAGGGTCATGCCATTGCGCAGATCGTTGGTGCTGACGGCCATCAGACGGCGACTTCCTTCGGGAAACGGGTGAGTGGGCGGCTACCGCCTCCGGTCACCACGAGGGTGTCCTCGATGCGCACCCCTCCGGTCCCGGGGAGGTACACGCCGGGCTCCACGGTGACCACGGTGCCGGGTTCGAGAATAGCAGTCGACCCGGGACCCACCGACGGCCCCTCGTGGATGTCGAGGCCGACACCGTGGCCGGTCCCGTGCTCGAACCGGTCGGCCCAGCCGGCGGCGGCGATCACCTGGCGACAGGCGGCGTCGACGTCTCCGGTCAGGCGGCCGGGGGCCACGACGCCCACGCCGGTGCGCTGGGCCTCGGCCACGACGTCGAACACCTGGGCCAGCTCGCCAGCCGGCGCGCCGCCGACACAGAAGGTCCGCGTCATGTCCGAGCGGTACCCGTCGAACACCGCGCCGAAGTCGACCACCACCGGGTCACCGGGCCGGATGCGCCGCGGGCCGGGACGGGCGTGGGGCTTCGCCGAGTTCTCGCCCGACGCGACGATCGTCTCGAACGCGGCCTCCTCGGCGCCCAGCAGGCGCATGGCATGGTCGAGGGCGGCGGCGAACCCGGCCTCGGTGAGCTCGCCGTCCCGGCCGGCTCCCACGGCCTCCAGCAGCGGGAGCACCGAAGCGAGCGCCTGGTCGGCGATGTCGGCCGCCCGCTCCATCCTCAGCACCTCGGCGGCCGACTTCACGCTCCGGAGCCGCTCGACGAGGCCCCGGGTGGGGACCACCTCGGTCCCCTCGAGGAGCTCGTCCCAGGACCGCTGGGCGGACCAGGTCACGTGATCCGCCTCCAGGCCCACCCGGCCGGCGGCCCCGGCGGCGGCGACGAGGGCCTCGCGCTGCACCTGCACCCCGCCGATGGACACCTCGACGTCGGATCCCACCCCGGCGGCGGCCAGCTGCTCGATCGACTGCGTCCGGTACCGGCCGTCCGTGGTCAGCACCGCCCGGTCTGGGGTCACCAGGAGCACCCCGGACGAGCCGGTGAACCCACTGAGCCACCGGATGTTCGCCGACGCCGTCACCAACAGGGCGTCCACCGGCTCCTCGTCGGGGCCGGCGGTCTCGAAGAGCGGGCGCAGCCGGTCGAGGCGGCCCGAGACGTCGAGCGGGGCGATCGCCCCGGCGGGGGCGCGCACCCCGGCCGGGTCGGCCATCCCGGTCACCCCTCCGCCCGGGCGTCGAGCAACCGGTCGACCGCCTGCACGGCCAGTGGGTAGCCGAGACCGCCGAACCCGGCGATGCACCCGTCGGCCACCGGGGCGATCACCGAGGTGTGCCGGAACGGTTCCCGGGCCGCCGGGTTCGACAGGTGCAGCTCCACCACCACCCCGTCGAACGCCGCCAGGGCGTCGTGGAGCGACCATGAGGTGTGGGAGAGGGCCCCGGCGTTGACGATGATCGCCCCGGCCCGGCCCCGGGCGGCCTGGACCGCCTCGACCAGACCCCCTTCGTGATTGGTCTGCAGATGCTCCAGCGCGTAGCCGGCCCGCGACGCCGCATCGGTCGCCGCCGCCACGTGGTCGTCGAGGGTCTCGGTGCCGTAGACGGCCGGCTCCCGATCACCGAGGAGGTTCAGATTCGGCCCGGACAGCAGGACGATGAGGCCCTTGCCGGTCGTCATCGGGTTCCGCTCTCCACCTGGGCCATGGCCGCCAGGGTAGCCACCACGTCGTCGTGGCCGATACCCCGCACCACCTCCACCCCGGACGGGCCGTCGAGGACGAAGGTCAGGTCCTGGTGGGCCTTCTTGTCCCGCCCCATGAACGCCACCAGCTGCTCGGGGTCGAGCCCGGCGGGCAGCAGGGGCGACAGGTCGAAGGCGCCGACGACCCGGCGGTGCAACTCGACCCGCTCGTCGTCGATCCGCCCGAGCCTTCTGGCCAGCAGCGCGGCGAACACCAGTCCCACGGCCACCGCCTCGCCGTGGCGGAGGTCGAGGCGGGTGCCGGGATCGAAGGCGGCGGCCTCCAGGGCGTGGGCCAGGGTGTGACCGTAGTTGAGCAGCATCCGTCGATCGCCCTCCCGTTCGTCGGAGGCCACCACCTCGGCCTTGATCGCCACGCAACGGGCCACCTGGTCGGGAAGCGTCAGATCCAGCAGCGAGGCATCGGGCGCTCCCCCCTCGGGCCCCTGCCGGCCGAGGAACGCGTACTTGGCGAGCTCGCCGCGGCCGGACGCCCACTCCCGCGGCGGTAACGTGGCCAGCACCTCGGTGTCGCACAGCACCCCGCGGGGTTGCCAGAAGGCACCCACCAGGTTCTTGCCCTCGGGCACGTTGACGCCGGTCTTTCCACCGATGGCCGCGTCCACCTGGGCCAACAGGGACGTCGCCACGTTCACGTAGGCGGTGCCGCGGTGGAAGGACGCCGCCGCGAACCCGGCGAGATCGGTGACCACACCTCCCCCCACGGCGACGACCACGTCGGAACGGCTGAGACCGGCCCGGGCGAAGCCCCGGCACAGGGTCTCGACCTCCCGGAGGGACTTGGCCTCCTCGCCGTCGGGGACCGTGAAGTGGCGGACGGGCAGTCCGGGATCGACCTCCACGCCGATGCCGTCCTGGGTCACCACCGCCGCCAGCGAGGCGTCGGGCACGGCCCGGGCCACCAGGTCGGACAGCTGGTGGCGGGCCCCGTCGCCGATGATCACCTCGTAGCTGCGGGACCCCAGCTCCACCGGGACGACGATCATGCCGACCCTCCCACTCCGATGCCTGCCGCCACGATCACCGGGTCGGCCAGGATCCGGTCGACGACCTCCGAGGGCGACCGCCCGTCCACGTCCACGGTCAGCTCGGCCACCGATTCGTACAGCGGCCGCCTCACCTCGTAGAGCTCGACGAGCGTGGTCGCCGGGTCGGCGTCGAGCAGCGGCCTTCCCTGTCCGGCTCCGACCCGCTCGATCAGGAGGGTGGGTGCGGCCCGGAGCCAGACCACCGTGCCCGACCGGACCAGCAGGTCCCGGTTGGCCGGTGACAGCACCACCCCGCCGGCGGCGGACACGACCATCGGCTCACCACCGGTCAGGGCGTCGGCCAGCACCTGGGCCTCCTCGGCACGGAACGCCGCCTCCCCCCGCTCGGCGAAGAGCTCGGGCACCGTCCGCCCGGTGCGGGCCTGCACCTCGGCGTCCGAGTCGCTGTGCGCCCACCCGAGCCGACCGGCGAGCATCCGGCCCACCGTGGTCTTGCCCGCACCCATCATCCCCACCAGGACGATGCGATCAACCATCGATCAGCGGGCCGGGCGCGGCCGACGGCGTCTCACCGAGTGACGCCAGGTAGCCGAGACGGTTGCGTCGGAACTCGGACACCGAGTCACCCCCGAATTTCCTGAGGGCCTCGGACGCCAGCACCAGGGCCGTCATGGTCTCGGCCACCACGCCCATGGCCGGCACCGCGGTGACGTCGGTGCGCTCCTTGAACGAGACCGTCGACTCCTTGGTCGCCACGTCGACCGTCCCGAGCGTCGGCCGGTTGAGCGTGGCCAGCGGCTTCATGGACACCCGGGCGACGATCGGACCGCCGGTGGAGATCCCGCCCTCCACCCCCCCGGCGTGGTGGGTGTCGCGGAGGTAGCCGCCGCCCAGCAGGCCGTCCGTCGCCTCCTGGCCGTCGGCTCCCGGCCGGGCGAGCCGGATGGCGTCGTGGGCCACGCTGCCCCGGCGACCGGCCAGCTCCGCCCCGTCGCCGAACTCGACCGCCTTGACCGCCTGGATGCTCACCAGCGCCTGCGCCAGCAGGGCGTCGAGGCGCCGGTCCCAGTGCACATGGCTGCCCAGTCCCACCGGCACACCGTGGGCGACGACCTCGGCGACACCGCCGAGCGAGTCGCCGTCCTTGGCCGCGGCCTTCACCGCCGCGATCATGCGGGACTCGGCCTCGGGCGACGCGCATCGCACCGCGGACTCGTCGATGCGCGGGAGGTCCTCGATGGAGGGAAGGACGTCCGAGTCGGCCCGCTCCGGGCCGAGCTGCACGACGTGGCTCAGGACGTCGATCCCGATCTGCTGCAGCAGCAGCTTGGCCAACGTGCCCGCCGCCACCCGGGCGGCCGTCTCCCGCGCCGAGGCCCGTTCGAGGACGTCACGGGCGTCGTCGAGCCCGTACTTGAGCATGCCCGAAAGGTCGGCATGGCCCGGCCGGGGCTGGGTCAGGACCTTCGAGGGGAGGCCGGGGCTGGGCGACATCTCCTCCTCCCACTTGGGCCACTCCGTGTTGGCGATCTCGATGGCGACCGGGGAGCCCAGTGTCCGGCCGTGACGGATCCCGCCGACCAGTGCTATCTCGTCGGCCTCGAATCGCATCCGGGGCCCCCGACCGAACCCGAGTCGCCGACGGGCCAGCCCCCGCTGGAGGTCGGCGGCGGTCACCAGCAACCCGGCGGGCATCCCCTCGACGATCACCACCAGGGCGCGACCGTGTGATTCACCGGCAGTCAGGTAGCGGAGCATCAGGGCAAATCTACTCGGGGTGGCCGGCACCCCCGGGTGGGCAGATGCCGGCGGGGCCGACCGCCTCCCGGGACCACCGGTTCAACCACCCACGTGGAAGAGACCGTGGACCAGGTGGCCTCCCCACAGGACGGCAACCACGGCGCCGGCGGCCAGTGAGGGGGCGAAGGGGATCCGGGTCCGCCGTCCGGCGGAGGAGACCACCATCATCACCACGCCGAAGACCGCACCGATCACGAACCCGGCCAGGAACGCGACGTAGGCGTGCAGCAGGCTGAGATAGCCGACGGCGACACCGATGGCCCCGGCCAGACGGACGTCGCCGAAGCCCATGCCCCGGGGGACGAACCACCAGACGGCGAAGAACAACAAGAAGGCGACGGCACCGGCGATCAACGAGCCGGTCAGGCTGTGCCACCGATGGTCGACGGCCGAGGTGACCACGAGGAGGGGGACGATCACCACCAGCCCGCAATAGACGACGCGACGGGGCACCAGGCGGTGCGAGAGGTCGGTGACCGACACCACGACGAGCATGGCGAAGAAGGCGCAGAACGGTGCCAGCACCACGTCGGTCCCGAAACGGACGGCGGCCGCGGCGAACAGGACGCCGGTGAGCACGGCGGAGCCCACCGTGCGCCCGGTGGACCGGCCCGTCGGGAGGAGATGCCGGACCGGCTCAGGGGCCGGTTCGCCGGGCCCGCCGGTCAACGGCTCGTCGACGAGGGGGTGCCCGACCGGATGACCGGGGGGGTGCGCATCGCCGGCCTGTCGATCGTCGCCCCGCCCGCCCGCCGGCTCGGCGTCGGCGGTCCCGTCGGCTGCGGCCGCCCGTTCCCGCTGCTCGGCCAGTCGGCGCTGGTCCTCGGCCTGGCTGAGGTCAGCCAGTCGCTGTCCGATCGGATCGAGCACGCCGCCGAGCACCAGGCCCGCCGCGGCCGTCCCCGCCACCAGAAGCGTATGCACGCCCCGCAACGTACCGGACGCCCGTCGCCGGATCGGGCATCATCGCCGCCCGGGCGGGCTGCTCAGCTGTGCGCCGGCTCGTAGTACGGGTTGGTGCCGTCGGCGTGGTCGGTGACGTCGACGATGTTGGCGAGCTCGGGGATGGCCTCGCGCAGGATGACCTCGATGCCCTGGGAGAGGGTGGCCTTGGCCATCCCACATCCCTGGCAGCCCCCGCTGAGCCGGAGATAGACCGAGGCGTCCTCGACGGCCACCAGGTCGGCGCGTCCCCCATGGGCGGCGATACTCGGGTTCACCTGCTCCTCGAGCACCGAGACGACCCGCTGGGCCAGCGGGTCCGACAGGTCCACCGTCGGGCCGGCGGCGAGTCCCTGCAGCGTCGGCGGTGGGGTGTTCGGATTGATGATGACCAATCCGCCCTCACCGCTCTCGTCCGTGACGAAGTCGAGGGTCGCCCCCTGCAGCCGTTCGATGCTGTCGGAGGGGACGACCACCGGCATGGTCTCGTCCTGCTGGACGACGTCCCCGTTGCCGGCGTCAGCCAACGCCTGGAAGTACATGTCGTAGGAGTAGGCACCGTCGGTCACGCCACTGACCTCCAGCCACAGGGCCAGCGCCTCGGCGTCGGACTCGTTGGCCAGGACCTCGAGAACCGTGGCCCGGGCGTCGGGTGTGACGGTCAGTACCGGACGGACGTCCTCACGGGCTTCGCTCATGCCTGTCATCATAAGGGCGTGTCGCCTTCGAACAAGCACGTGCCGCCGTCCACCCACGAGTGGGTCAGCTTCGACGATCCGGACGAGGAGCGCACCTGGCTGTTCGACGTGACCTTCCTGGCCAGCGCCTGGAAGTGCATCTTCGGCCAGGGATGCCAGGGCGTCCTGACCGGGCCCGCACCCGAGCTGGTCCAGGGATGCTGTTCCTACGGGGCGCACTTCACCGACAAGAAGGATGCCCGGAACGTCGAACGGGCCGCAGCCGAGCTTCCGCCCGAGCTGTGGCAGTTCCACCGCCAGGGCCGCAAGGGTGTCGTGAAGAAGCTGGCCGACGGGGACCTCGGGACACGCCTCGTCGACGGCGCCTGCATCTTCTTGAACCGTCCCGGGTTCCCGGCCGGGCCCGGTTGCGCCCTCCACAAGGCGGCCGAGGCCCAGGGCCGGAGCCACGTCGAGTTCAAACCCGAGGTGTGCTGGCAGCTCCCCCTCCGGCGCGAGGACGAGACGGCGCCCGACGGACGGGTCACCTCGGTCATCCGCCAGTGGGACCGGAGCCACTGGGGCGAGGGCGGGGAGGAATTCCACTGGTGGTGCACGGAGGCCCCCGAGGCGTTCGTCGGCCACGAGCCGGTCTACGTGAGCATGCGCACCGAGCTCGAGACCATGGCCGGCAAGAAGGTCTACAAGCGCTTGGCGGCCTATCTCGACGAGCGGACGGCACCGCATGCCGCCGTCACCCTCCTGGCCCACCCGACCATCCGCCGCTGAGCTGCGCACGGGGCAACCGGCCCCACGAGGTCGACGAGGTGGACCGAGGCGTTGCTCACTCGGCCAGCGGGTCGTCCTCCGCGAACGAATTGGGCTTCGGCGAGGTGCCCAGGATCTCGTCGTAGTCGTCCTCGGTGGCCAGACACCACGATGCGTGCTTGTCGTCCGGCTCCGCGCCACACTCGGGGCAGCGCCGGCTGGCCGTCGCTACGGACCGCTTCAGACTCCGCGCTTCTTCGAAGCGCCGATGGCGTCCCTTCTTCACGGAAACAGCTCCTTGCCCCACCCAGAGGTGGCACCTCACCCGACGGCGCGCTGACCGGGGTGTCCACCGATCACCAACGGGAGCCAGTGTAGTGCGGAGCGTGGTCATTCGTAGCGCGACTGTGGCGCCGGTACCATCACAGCATGCCCGACGAATTCGACCCTCAGGCCATGGTGCAGCGCTTCCGGGCCCGGGCGGATGCGGTGCGGTCCCGGGGCCTGCCACCCGTGGAGGGGCCCGATCGCGAGCGATTCAAGCAGCAGGCCCAGATCGACTTCATGGACTTCGCCATGGTCGGTGACGCCGAGGCCGCCATCGACGACGGGATCCTCACCCTCCGGGTCGACCTCCGCCCGTCCCCGCCTCCGCCGGCCGGCTGACCCGCAGGCGACGCCCACTCGGCCGGCCGGGAGGGTCGCCCCGCCCGGAGACCGGCCCGAGGACGCCCTCATCCCCCGTAGTTCATCCGGGTGTCCCGCATGGCCAGCACGTCGCCGGTCCCGCCGGCGCGCTCGACTCCCGACTCGCCGACTCCGACCACCTCGCCGACGAACAGCACGTGGCTGGCCCGCTCGGCGGTCAGGCCCTGCCAGTCGAGGCGCTGGCGCACCTCGCAGGCGAGCCAACCGAGCGCGACGGCCAGGCAGGGCAGACCACCGGCCACCTCGTGGACGGGTTGTCCCTGCATCGAGGTGACCGAACCGGACGGGTCGAACTCGACGTCCTGGACCGGCTTCACGAAGCGGCGGATGACGGCGCGTTCCCCCACCGGCAGGATGCTCACGGAGAAACCGCCACCCGACTCGATCAGCTCCCGGGTGAGCGACCCGGACTCGACGGCCACCGCCACCAGCTTGGGCTCCGTGGCCACCTGCATCACCCAGTTCGCCGTCATGAGGTTGCGGCGATCGGCGTGGCGGCTGCCCACGACGAAGAGCCCCGTCGGCATCGACCACAGCACCCTGCGCCGCAGCCGGTCGAACTCCTCGGGGTCGTGTGGGGTCGGGACGCGGGCCACGACGATCAGTTCCCGAACGGGTCGACGGGTGCGTTCGGCGCCTCGGTCGTGGACGTCGACGGGGTGTGCCCGGTGAGGGCCTCGACCCTGTCCACCGCCACATCGAGCAGCGAGACCAGCTTGGCCCGTTCGGCGGCCGAACGGCGCAGCAGCGACGCGTCGCCCGACGCCCCGTTGTAGCAGTCCTTGCCGGCGGCCGCGCCGACGGTGAAGGCATTGTTGAGATCGTCGGTCAGGGTGAGGTCCGGCGTGGGCAGGTTGCCGATCGCCGTGAGGGCGTCGTTCGTCAGGAGCGCACAGACCGTCCGCACCGCCGAACTCGGGTCGTGTCGCTGCAGCGCCAGGTCCACGTTCCGGCCGTCCGCCTCCACCTGGCCGATGGCCGAGCCGCCGCCCGGTCCGGTCATCCACGAGGCCACCGCCTTGGCCGGATGGGCGGGGGCCCCGGGCCCGGCGCACCCGACCAGGAGCATGGCGCCGAGGAGCGTCACGACCATCGCCGCCGTGCGACCCGCCTCCGGCCTGCCCACCGGCCCGGGCCGGGCCGCGGCTCGGGAGCGCACCGCTGGATCGGGGGATGGCGGCACGAGGACGGGCGTCGGTGCCGCCACTAGGTCGGTATGCCCGTCCAGTCGGGTTGCCAGGTCGGATCGAGCTGCCGCAGGAACTGGGCGCACCGTTCCTCTTCGTCGTGCTCGCCGATGGCCCCGGCCGCCGAGCGGAGCCCGTCGAGGCAGCGGAGGAAGCCGCGGTTCGATTCGTGCTCCCACCGGACGGTTCCCGATCCCTTCCAACCGGCTCCCCGCAGCGCATCCAGACCGCGGTGGTACCCGACGCGGTAGCAGGCGTAAGCCTCGACGTCGTCCCGGGCCAGCGAGCCGAGCGCCGCCCAGGCGGCAGAGGAGCGGGGGGCCGATCGGACCACGTCGGACACGGCATGGCGTCGACGCTCCCCGGGCTGGTTCATGGCGGCGGTGAGCCCCGACCGGACCGCGTCGGGGTCCTCGGGGAGCACCGTCTCGGGGAGCCCGGAGGTCAGCCTGACCGCGGAGGAGTCGGATGGGCTGCTGCCGGGGCTGCTCATGCCGGTCAGTGTAGGACCAGCACGGAGGAGCCCGGATTCGCCCCACCACCATGACACGGGGGCACTTCCCGGGACAGGGGGCCCTTCGCGGCGACACGACCCCACGGACCCGGACGCGCCGACGGCCGTCCGGACATCGGACGGTCGGGCGCGGACATCGGGGCGGCGAACCGCGGACGCTGACTACTCGAAGCTCACGAGGTGGTAGTCCTTCTTCCCGCGCCGGAGGATGACGTACCGTCCGGCGACGAGGTCGCCCACGCCGATCGTGCGCCCGAGGTCCTGTTCCCGTCGGTTGTTGACGTAGGCGCCGCCCCCTTCGACCGTCGACCGGGCACGGCTCTTCGACCCCTCGAGACCCGATTGCACCAGCAGGTCGACCAAGGTCAGCCGACCGTCGTCGAGCAGGGCGCGGGCGACCGTCGTGGAGGGCGCGTCCGCGAACACGTCGAGCAGCGTGTGCTCGTCGAGTCCGGCGACCGCCTCCCCGAACAGCGCGCCCGCCGCCTCCTCGGCCCGTGCGGTCTCGGCCGGGCCGTGCACGAGGGTGCACACCTGGCGGGCCAGCTGGCGTTGGGCCTCACGCCGCTCGGGATGGTCGGACGTCGCCCTGTCCAGGTCGAGGATCGCCTCGTGGGAGAGGAAGGTGAAATAGCGGAGATACGAGCCGACCACGGCATCCTCGCTCCTGAGGAGGAACTGGTACAGCTGGTACGGGCTCGTCCGGTCGGCGTCGAGCCAGACAGTGCCGGACTCGGTCTTCCCGAACTTGGTGCCGTCGGCCTTCAGGACGAGCGGGGTGGTCAGCCCCCAGACCTCTTCGTGGCGGACCTTGCGGACCAGTTCGATGCCCATGGTGATGTTCCCCCACTGGTCGCTCCCCCCCAGTTGGAGCCGGCAGCCGAAGGAGTCGAAGAGATGGAGGAAGTCGTAGGCCTGGAGGAGCATGTAGCTGAACTCGGTGTAGGAGATCCCCTGGTCGGCCCGCTCGAGCCGGGACTTGACCGAGTCCTTGGCCACCATCTGGTTGACCGTGAAGTGCTTCCCCACGTCGCGCAGGAACTCGAACAGGGACAGCGGCCGCAGCCAGTCGGCGTTGTTGACCAACAGGGCCCGCCCGTCGTCGGCGGCACCGCCGAGGTCGACGAACCTCGACAGCTGGCCGTGGATCCCGACCAGGTTGGCCTCGAGCTGCTCGTCGGTCAGGAGCGATCGCTCCTCGGACTTGCCGCCCGGGTCCCCCACGAAACCCGTGCCGCCCCCGGCCACGGCGATGGGCCGGTGACCGGCCAGCTGCAGCCTCCGCAGATTGCACACCTGGAGGAGATGGCCCACGTGCAGGCTGTCGGCCGTGGGATCGAACCCCGAGTAGGCGGTGAGCGAGCCGGCGTCCAGGCGGTCCCCGAGCGAGGGGTCGGTCATCTGGTGGATCAGTCCCCGAAAGCGGAGGTCCTCGACGAGTTGGGCCATGCGCTCAGCCTGCCACGCCGGGGCGCCGCCGCGGTCCGGCCCGCGGGCCCCGGCGATGGGAGGGCGTGACGATACGATCGGTGCGGTTCCGCCCGACACGGGCGGGCGCCCTCACGAGGAGTCATCGTTGTCCAACCCGTACCTCCAAGGAAACTTCGCTCCGGTGCACGAGGAGCGGACCGACGATCACGAGCTCGAGGTGGTCGGTGCCCTACCCCCCGACCTCGACGGTCAGCTCCTCCGCAACGGACCGAACCCGGCAGCACTCCCGTCGGACGAGACCCGGTACCACTGGTTCAGCGGTGACGGGATGATCCACGCCGTCTCGCTGGCCGGCGGGAAGGCGACCGGGTACCGCAACCGGTGGGTGAGGACGAGGGCCCTGTCATCCGAGATGGGGACGCCACCCCCGGGCGGCCCGGCCGAACCGCTCGACGGGCCCGCCAACACCCACGTGATCCGGCACGGCGGTCTCACCCTGGCGCTGGTCGAGTCGGGATTCCCCCACTCGTTGTCCTCCGGCCTCAACCGTGCCCGCGTCTACGACTTCGACGGGGGGCTGGCCTCACCGATGACCGCCCACCCCAAGGTGGACCCGGCCACCGGCGAGCTCGTGTTCTTCGGTAGCGACGTGTTCGGGCCACCGTTCCTCCGGTACCACGTGGTCGATGCCGGTGGCGTCCTCGTCCGCACCGAGGACATCGACATCCCGCGTGCCACCATGCACCACGACTTCGGCGTCACCGCCTCGCGTGTCGTCTTCCTCGACCTGCCGGTGGTGTTCGACCTCGAGCTGGTGGCCGAGGGGCGGGCGCTCCCCTATCGGTGGATGCCCGAGGTGGGAGCCCGGCTGGGGGTGATGCCCCGATCGGGCGGTAACGCCGACATCCGCTGGATCGCCATCGATCCGGTCTACGTGTTCCACGTCCTCAACTGCTACGACGACGGCGACGCCGTCGTGATCGACGTGTTGCGCTACGACCGGGCGTTCGACACGGCGCCGGGTGAAGCCATCGCCTCGGACCTCCCGGTCCTGGCCCGCTGGACCATCGATTTGGGCCGCGACCGGGTCACCGAGCAGAGACTCGACGATGTCGCCGTCGAGTTCCCGCGGGTCGATGCTGCCGTGGCCGGCCTCCCCCATCGGTACGGGTACTGCACCCGGCTGGGCGAACGACCCGAGGAACCGACCTTCGAAGGTCTGATCAAGTACGACCTGGACCGGGACGAGTCGACACGGTTCGACCCGGGGGCCCACCGCTCACCCGGGGAGCCGGTGTTCGTCCGAGCGGCCGACGGTCGGGGGGAGGACGAGGGGTGGGTACTCAGTGTGGTCTACGACGCAGAACGCGACGGCAGTGACCTGGTCATTCTCGACGCCACCTCGTTCGCGGGCCCGCCGGTCGCCACGGTGAGGCTGCCCGCCCGGGTCCCGTTCGGATTCCACGGATCGTGGGTGCCCACCAACTCGTGACCTGCCGCACCGCTCCGGGGTGCCACCAATCGCCGGTCGGTCCATGAGAAACTGGCAAGTCCCCCGATGACCGCCTGCACGCACCCGCTCAGGGTGACGCACCGACCAGACGAGCGATCGACACCCCACACGTGCCCAGCGACGACCCCTACACTCCGCGCGCAGTTCCTCCGGGCGCAGTTCCTCCGGGCGCAGCTCCTCCGGGCGCAGCTACCCCGGCTCGCCCGCACCGCGGCCGAGCGGGCGATCCTCGGGGGTCCCCACCGGCCGGCCCCGGGGCTCCTCGTCCAACGTCGGGCGCAGCTCCGATCGGGGCACCGAGTTCCCCGGACCCATTCTGGGCGGCCAGATCGCCGTGCCCACGAAACGAGAGGTGCGACGGGCGAAGAAGAAGAGCCGGCGGCGGCGGAGAAGGCCAGCCGAACGGATCCTCCGGGTAGCCATAGCCCTGGTCGTGCTGGTGCTGGTGGTCGCCGGCCTCGGGTACGGGTACTTCCGCTACCAGTGGAGCAAGGTCTCGTCGTCCCCGTGCCCGAGTTGTGTCGCCGCCGCCAACGGCGCCCCCTACAACGTCCTCCTCATCGGCTCGGACAGTCGGGTCGGCGAGACCGCCGCCGAGGCCCAGCAGTTCGGCAACCAGTCCAACGCCGGGGGGCAGCGCAGCGACACCATCAAGATCGTCCGTGTCGACCCGGCAACCGGCACGGCCTCGTCGCTCTCCATCCCCCGCGACACCTACGTGACGCTGTCGGGCATGCCGGCCAACAGCCAGCTCGACTCCCAGAACAAGATCAACTCCGCGTTCGGCGCCGGTCCCGACGCGTTGATCCAGACGATCCAGAACACGTTCGGCATCCCCATCAACCACTACATCGTGATCAACTTCTTCGGCCTCGAAGACGCGGTGAACGCCCTCGGCGGGATCTCGATGGACTTCCCCTACCCGGTGCGGGACCAGGACTGCTCCACCGGGGCCTGCTACAACAACTCGGGCCTCAACATCCCGACGGCGGGCTGCCAGACGCTCGACGGATCCCAGGCCCTCTCCCTCTCACGGTCCCGCTACTTCCAGTACTACGCCAACGGCGAGTGGAACTCGGACCCCAGCTCCGACATCGGCCGGATCGAGCGTCAGAACCTGATCATCGAGGCGGCGCTGGACAAGGCCAAGTCGACCTACAACCCGCTGCGGCTCAATTCGCTGCTGTCCTCGGTGGTCCACGACTTCAGCAAGGACAACGGGCTCACGGCCAGCGACCTCTTCTCGCTCGCCGAGCGCTATCACGCCTTTTCCGGGTCGGACCTCCAGTCCTACACGCTGCCGACGGCGGGAGCCGATTCGTCGTCCGCCGGCGACGTCGAGGTGGTCCAGCCCGACGAGGCATCGGCGATGATCACCCAGTTCCTCGGCGGACCGTTCGGTGCCATCTCCACCCCTCCCCTCGACGCCTTCGGCAATCCGCTCGCCCTCATTCCCCCGACACCGACGACGACCAGCCCGGCAGCCGCCACTCCGGCAACCGGAGCAGCGCCCGCGGCAGCGACGCCCGGGTCCTCCTCGACCATCCCGAGCTTCGACCCACGTCCCTGCTGACCGGCTGGACCGGGTCCGCCAGGGAGGTCGAGCCCGGTCCACGTGCCCGCTTCGAATGACGGGGGTGTCGTCGTCCTGCCGGGTCCCGGTCAGCCTTCGCCGGTCCCCGGCACGGGGTCGTCGACGGCCGCCACGACGGCCGCACTGATCCCGTCGTGGACGACCACGTTCTGTCGGCGGTCGGGAACCCGGACCCGGATGACCGACATCCCCCGGGCCCGCAACCTCTCGTCGAGCGTGGCGTCGAACTCCGCCGGCGTCGAGTGGGCTCCCAGGGTGTCGACCGGCCACCCGAAGCCGGCAGCCACCTCGGCGGGATCGGCCGACTGGGGCGTGCCGAACAGGCGCTCGAACGACGGGTGGTCCAACGAGCCCGCCGGTGGGAGGAAGGAGAAGATCCCGCCGCCGGCGTTGTCGACCACGACGACGACGCAGTGGGCGCCGAGGTCGTGGGTTCGCACCAGGGCCGACACGTCGTGGAGGAAAGCCAGGTCACCGACCAGGGCGACGGTCGGGCCCCCGGTGGCGAGCGCCACCCCGAGGGCGGTCGACACCACCCCGTCGATGCCGTTGGCCCCACGGTTGGCCAGCACCCTCGGCGGACGCCGGCGCGGGAGCCCGAAGGCCTCGACATCTCGCACGGGCATAGAGGAGGACACGACGAGGGTGGCATCGCCCGGGAGCCGGGTCCAGAGGCGGTGGGCCAGCGTCGGTTCGTCGATCGGGCCGCCAGGTGGCGCCCCCTCCCCACCACCCATCATCGACCCGACGGCGACACGGGCGCGTGCCTCCGATCCCCGCCAGGATGCCAGCCACCCGTCGTGGGCGGTGGCCTCGACGCCGGTGCCCGTCGCACCGATCACCCTCGCCACCTCCTCGCAGAACGACGACGGGTCAGCTCTGACGAACGTTCCCACCTCACGGCCCGGATCGTTCCACCGCGCCCGGGGGTCGACGACAACGGCGGCGGCGCCGGCGCCGACGGCGGCCGACAGCTGCCCGGTGACGACCTTGGAGGCCCACCGGTCTCCGAGCTGCAGCACGACCTCGGGCCGGTGCTCGCGGGCGAACCGGGGTGATCGCAGCAGAAGGTCCGCCGTCCCGATCACGTTGGGGTGGAGGTCGCGGAGCCCCGAACGGGGATCGGCCAGCACGGGCCATCCCAGGGCCTCGGCCAGCGCCGCCACCGCGCCGGCCTCACCAGAGTCGGCCCCGGCCACGATCACCCCTCGTCGGGAGGGCGACAGTACGCCCCTCTCCACCAGGGAGGCCACCGCCCCGGGTGGGGACGGCGTCGCACCGGTGGCGACCCGATGCCACGGCTCGCCACCGGATCGGCCCGGCACCACGCCCCCACCGGCCGCCGCGTCGCCCAGCAGTGGTTCCCGGAACGGGAGGTTGAGGTGGACCGGGCCGGGGCCCGAGGGTCCCCAGGTCGACTCGCCCACGGCCCGTGACGCCAACGAGCGCCACGACGAGCGGGCCACCAGCGCCGGGACGCCGGGATCGGCGAACCACCGCACCGCCCGGCCGAACAGGTGCGTCTGGTCGACGGTCTGGGGGGCACCGACATCCCGGAGCTCCGGCGGCCGGTCGGCCGTGCAGACGATCATGGCCACCCCCGCCAGATCGGCCTCGACCACGGCCGGGTGCAGCTCGACCGCGGCGGTCCCGCTGGTGGTGAGCACCAACGCCGGGCGACCGTCCGCCTTCCCGATCCCGAGGGCCGTGAACCCGGCGGAGCGCTCGTCGAGACGCACGTGCAGCTCGATGTCGGTCCGCGCCGCCAGGGCGACGACCAGTGGCGTCGAGCGCGAGCCGGGGCACACCACGGCGTGGGTCACTCCGTTACGGGCCCATTCGTCGACCAAGGTGGCGGCGAAGGCGGCCTGCACGCCGTCATCCCCGCCGCTATCGGAAGCCATCGGTACGCTCCCACTGGTCGCCCATGTCACCCACGGACCCCTCCGACACTCCCGGCACTGCCGGCACTCCCGTCAGCCCTGCCAGCGGCGACCGTCCCGCCGCCGGACCGGCGGCCCGACTCCACTCGCGCTCGACGGGCGACGGGCCCCCTCTGGTGCTGGCCCACGGCTTCACCCAGACCGGCCTCGTGTGGGGGACGATGGACGAGGACCTGGCCTCGGACCACCGGGTGACCGCCGTCGACCTGCCCGGCCACGGGCGCTCGTCCGGCGTCCACGCCTCGCTGCCCGACGGGGCCGCGCTGCTCGGCCGGGCCGGCGGTCGGGCCGCCTACCTCGGCTACTCGATGGGGGCCCGCTTCTGTCTGCACCTCGCGCTGGCCCGACCCGACCTGGTCGAGGCGCTGGTGCTCGTCTCCGGAACCGCAGGGATCGAGCACGCCGCCGAACGCGCCGAGCGTCGGCAGGCCGACGAGGCCCTGGCCGAGCAGCTCGACCCGCTCACCGAGCCGCGGACCGCCGCGGTACCCCTCGAGACGTTCCTCCGTCGGTGGATGGAGGGCCCGATGTTCGCCGGCATCGGACCGGAGGAGGGTGGACTCGCCCAGCGGCTCACCAATACCGGCGCCGGGCTGGCGTCGAGCCTCCGCCTGGCCGGGACCGGCACTCAACAGCCGCTCTGGCACGAGCTGTCCCGGCTGGACATGCCGGTGCTCGTGGTGACCGGTGAGCTCGATGCGAAGTTCACCGCGCTCGGCGAGCGCATGGCGGCCGCCATCGGCCCGAACGCCCGTCACGCCGTCGTGCCGGGCGGCGGCCATGCGCCCCATCTGCAGTTCCCCGTCCTGGTCGGGGACCTCGTCCGCAGCGGGCTCGGTCGGAGCGGAGGCCGGTGAACTACCGGGTCCGCTCATGCCACCCACAGCCAGAGGGCCCCGGCGAGCAAGGCGCCGAAGACCAACTGGAGCCGGCCGGTGGCCGCCAGTACGGGCAGCAGGGCACGACCCGACGCGTCGCTGCCGACCAGTCGCACGGGCGGGACCACCAGGGGTAGGGCCAGCAGCGGCAGGAAGGCCACGGCGGGGTGGACCGCCTGGTGGCCCACCACCGACCAGAGCGCCCAGGCCAGCACGCCGGCGAACGGGAGGACGACGCACGCCACGTAGAGCCGGCCGGCGGACCGGCGCCCGACCCGGACGGCCAGCGTGTGCTTGCCGCTCTCGGCGTCGGTGGCGATGTCGCGCAGGTTGTTGGCCAGGAGGAGCGCCGTGGCCAGCAGCCCCACGGCGGCGGCAGCGAACCACACCACCGGCTCGTCGATGCGCAGCGTCTGGACGTAGAAGGTCCCCACCGTGGCCACCAGTCCGAAGAACACGAACACGAACAGCTCACCGAGGCCCGCGTAGCCGTAAGGGCGTGGGCCGCCCGTGTAGAACCAACCGGCGGCCAGGCACGCCGCTCCGACCAGGATGATCCACCACGACGTGGCCCAGGCCAGCGCCAGCCCGACGGCAGCGGCTACACCGAACGACACGAGCGCGGCGCGCTTCACGGCTGACGCCGATGCCGCTCCGCTCGCCACCAGCCGAAGGGGCCCGACCCGGGCGTCGTCGGTGCCCCGGATGCCGTCGGAGTAGTCGTTGGCGTAGTTGGTCCCCACCTGGATCGCCAGCGCCACCACCAGTGCGCCGAGGGCACACCACCACGAGCTCAGACCCTGTGGTGTGACCACCCCGGTGCCGGGGGCGAACTGCACCCACCGGGGGCTCAGCGGATGGGCGGCGGCCGTCCCCACCACCACCGGGACGAGCGCCGCCGGCAGCGTCCGGGGACGCGCGCCCAGCACCCAGCGTCCGATCGGGCCGGGGACCGTTGCCGGCGAGCGGGGCGCATGGGGAACGGGAGCCGGGTCGTCGGCCGTCATGAGGGTGGCCGGGCCGGCCGGCCCCGTTGCCGGTCGATCACGGTCGGCGGGGGAATCGGCCGAAGTCGGGGGGTCGGTGCTGTTGGAACGCGTTGCGGCCCTCCTGGCCCTCCTCGCTCATGTAGAAGAGCATGGTGGCGTCGCCGGCGAACTGCTGGAGTCCGGCCAGTCCGTCGTCTGCGGCATGGAGCCCGCCCTTCAGCATCCGCAGGGCCATCGGCGACAGCGAGAGCATCTGGCGGCACCAGGCCACCGTCTCGCGCTCCAGGTCCTCCAGGGGGACCACCGCGTTCACCAGGCCCCAGTCGAGGGCGGTGGCGGCGTCGTACTGCCGGCAGAGGAACCACACCTCCTTGGCCCGCTTCACGCCGATGGTCCTGGCCAGCAGGCTGGCCCCGTAGCCACCGTCGAAGCTGCCCACCTTCGGCCCGGTCTGGCCGAATCGGGCGTTGTCGGCGGCGATGCTCAGATCGCACACGAGGTGGAGGATGTGGCCGCCGCCGATGGCGTAGCCGGCCACCATGGCCACCACGGGCTTGGGGAGGCGGCGAATCTGGATCTGCAGGTCGAGGACGTTCAACCGGCCGATGCCCTGCCGGGCCACGGCGTCATCGCCGAGGTAGCCGTCGTCCCCCCGGATCTTCTGGTCGCCGCCAGAGCAGAAGGCGTCGGGACCCTGTCCGGTCAGGATGATCGCCCCCACCGACGGGTCGTCGCGGGCGACGGCGAAGGCATCGGCCAGTTCGAACAGCGTCTGGGGCCGGAACGCGTTGCGCACCTCGGGCCGGGCGATGGTCAGCTTGGCGATGCCCTCGGCCACGTCGAAGCGGATGTCCCGGTACTCGCCCCTGCGCTCCCACGCCGGCAGTGGGAGGGAGCGGAAGCGGTCGACCGGATCCTCCGGCGGACCGGTGATCACCGTCGCCGGAGGGGCTCCGTCACCGGTAGTGGCGCCTTCGGCCTGTTCACGGGCAACCATTCGACCATTCACTCCTAGAGTCGGTACTCGTACGGTCGCCTAGGCTACCCGCATGCCGGAGTTGGTAGCGCTGGATCTTCCTCCCGGTCAGGGCTTCGTGGATGCCCTCCGGCGCGCCTGGGACGACGGGAACGCGGTGCTCCCCCTCGACCACCGGCTGGCCAGGCCGGTGGTCGACGAGCTCGTCCGGGCCCTCGCTCCCGGGGTCGTCGTCGATGTCGACGGGGACCACCGGCGGACCCGGGGGCTCCCGACCGGGCCCGACGACGCGTTGGTCGTCGCCACGAGTGGCACGACGGGGAGCCCGAAGGGCGTGGTGCTGACCCATGACGCCGTCCGTGCGTCGGCCGAGGCGACCTCGGCCCGCCTGGCGGTCGAACCCGGGCGCGACCGGTGGTTGTCCTGCCTGCCGCTGGCCCATATCGGGGGGCTGTCCGTCGTGACGAGGTCGCTCGTCACGGGCACGCCCTGCACGGTCCTCGAGCGGTTCGACGCCGCCGAGGTCGAACGGCAGGCCCGCCTCGGGGCCACACTGGTCTCGCTGGTCGCCACGGCCCTGCTGCGCACCGACGTGGCGGCCTACCGGGCCGTGCTCCTCGGTGGGTCCGCCCCGCCCGACGTGCTGCCCCCCAATGTCGTCACCACCTACGGGATGACGGAGACCGGCTCGGGGATCGTCTACGACGGGTGGCCGATCGACGGCGCCGAGGTGAGGATCGCCGGCGACGCCGAGGGCACGAACGCCCCCGCGGGAACCTCCGGAGAGGTGCTGGTTCGGGGCCCCATGCTGTTCCGGGCCTACCGGGACGGCACCGATCCGCGGCGGGACGCAGGCTGGTACCCGACCGGCGATGCCGGACGCCTCGAGCCCGACGGCACGCTCACCGTCTTCGGACGCATCGCCGAGGTGATCGTGACCGGCGGGGAGAAGGTGTGGCCGGTGCCCGTCGAACAGCTGTTGGCCGGGCATCCGGGTGTGGGCGAGGTTGCGGTGTGGAAGCGGCCCGACGCCGAATGGGGGGAACGGGTGGTGGCCTGGGTGGTGCCAGCGGACGAGGGGGTGCCCCCGGCCCTCGGCGACCTGCGCGCCCTGGTGGCCGACCGGCTGGCCCCGTGGGCCGCTCCCCGGGAGCTGGTGCTGGTGGCCGGGCTGCCCCGGACCCCGAGTGGGAAGGTCCGCAGGGCCGGCCTGTCCTGACGTCGCCGGCCGGTCGGCCGGAGGGTCGGGAGCAGGACGGTCAGGAGAGACCGCCGCTGGCCATGCACAAGGCACCACCGTCGATGACCAGTGTGTGGCCGGTGATCCACGATGCGGCGTCCGAGCACAGGAAGAGGGCGGCGTTGGCGACGTCGGCCGGCTCCCCGAGTCGGCGCAGCGGCAACCGGCTGGCGATGGACTCCTCTGCCGGTTCCCACAGTGCCCGGGCGAATTGCGTCTTCACCAGGCCGGGGGCCAGCCCGTTGACGCGTACCCGGGGTCCGAGCTCACCGGCCAGCTGCCGGGTCAGGTGGATCACCGCAGCCTTGGTCACGTTGTACCAGCCGATGCCGCCCTCGACCGAGAGTCCACCGATGGATGCCAGGTTGAGGATGACGCCGCCGTGTTCCGCCTGATGGGCGCGCCACGCCGCCTGGGCCCACTCGAGATAGCCGGTCTGGTTGACGCGCACCGTCTTGTCGGCACGGCCGGTATCGATCTCGATGATCGGGCCGTAGTAGGGGTTGGTGGCCGCATTGTTGACGAGGATGTCGACGGCGCCGAAGCGCTCGACGGTGGCGGTGACGCAGGCGTCCGCCTGTTCGGGGTCGCCGGCGTTGGCCGTCCGCCAGTCGACCTCGCCCCCACGGTCCCCTTTCGCCGCGTCGATGTGGGCCGCGGACTCGACCAGGGCCTCCGCCCGGCGCGACGACAGCATCACCGACGCCCCCGCTGAGGCGAAGACCTGGGCGATGGCCTGTCCGATTCCGCGGGATGCACCCGTGATCAGCGCGGTCTTGCCGTCGAGTCTGAGTTCCATGGGCGGAGACCCTACCGGTGGGACCACACGGCCACCGTGGCCGCACACAACCGGTGGGACCACACGGCCACCGTGGCCGCACACAACCGGTGGGACCACACGGCCACCGTGGCCGCCCACCGCAGGCGGGGCGCCCCCGCCACCATGATCGTCGCCGCCGCGGACCCCATCACCGCGCGCAGGCGGCGCGGCCCCTGCTCCGGGCCGTGCACGCTCTACCATCGAGGGATCGGGCACCCGGCGCGGTGCGGGCCGCCCATCCCATCGGCCGTCCAGGGGAGGAGTCAGGGTCATGGTTGACATGAGGAGCGTGGGGGTGATCGACACCATGCTGGGGTTCCCCCATCCGGACATGAAGGAGGTGTACCGGTTCATCACGAGACAGACCAAGGACCGGGAGTCCAAAGAGGAGTTCGACTTCCCCGTCGAGTACATGTTCAAGGACGTCCCCGAAAAGGAGCTCGAGAACGTCGACGACCCCATCGGCCTGACCCTCCGGGAGATGGACCTGTGGGGGATCGACCGGGGACTCATCGGGATCGGCGACCCGTCCGGCACCGGCGCCGAGGCACTCAAGCGCTATCCCGACCGGTTCATCCCGTCCTCCACCGCCGACCCCAACGAGGGGATGAAGGGGATCCGCCGGCTGGTACGCGAGTACGAGACGTTCGGCGTGCGGGCCGTCGGAGTGTTCCCGGCCGGCACCTTCCCCCAGGTACCGATCAACGACAAGAAGATGTATCCGCTGTACGCCAAGTGCGTCGAGCTGGGCATCCCCGTCTTCTGCTGCGCCGGCGTACCGGGCCCGCGCCTCAAGGCGGCCTGCCAGCACGTCGAGCTCATCGACGAGGTCATGTTCGACTTCCCCGAGCTCGTGTTCGTCACCCGTCACGGGTGCGAGCCCTGGACCGACCTCGCCGTCAAGCTCATGCTCAAGTGGCCAGGGCTCCACTACTCGACGAGCGCCTTCGCCCCCAAGTACTACCCGAAGGACGTCATCGACTACGCCAACACCCGGGGTGCCGACAAGATCATCTACGCCGGCTACTTCCCCATGGGCCTGTCCATCGAGCGCAGCATGACCGAGCTCCCCGGGGTGGGGCTGAAAGAGGAGGTCTGGCCGAAGTTCCTCCGGACCAACGCGCTCAGGGTGCTCGGCCTCGCCGAGGGGTGAGGCCCCCCGTCCCGTCGGTCAACCGGGTGGCCCCGGGTCCGGTGACCGGGATCGGGCCGGCGGCGGCCGCTGGTACGGTCCAGCCATGCAGTCCCCCGGCGACCGTCGATGATCCGGGCCGTCCACCTCTCCAAGCACTACGGCCGGACCACCGCCGTCGACGACCTCAGCTTCGACGTGCGCGCCGGGGTGGTGACCGGGTTCCTCGGGCCTAACGGGTCGGGGAAGTCGACCACCATGCGGATGGTCATGGGCCTCGACCGGCCCGACGCCGGGTCGGTGACCATCGACGGTCGCCCCTACCATGAGCTCCCGTGGCCCCTGCGAGAGGTGGGGGCGCTCTTGGAGGCCAGGGCCGTGCACCCGGGTCGGTCCGCCCGCAACCATCTGCTGAGCCTGGCCCAGACGAACGCCATCCCCCGTTCCCGGGTCGACGAGGTCCTCGAACAGGTCGGCCTCACGGCCGTCGCCCAGCGTCGGGTGGGCAAGTTCTCCCTCGGCATGAGCCAGCGGCTGGGCATCGCCTCGGCGCTCCTGGGCGACCCGGAGGTGCTGCTGTTCGACGAGCCGATCAACGGGCTCGACCCCGAAGGGATCCTGTGGGTTCGCACGTTGCTCAAGTCGCTGGCCGGGGAGGGCCGCACCATCTTCGTCTCGAGCCATCTGATGACCGAGATGGCGCTGACCGCCACCGACCTCGTCGTGATCGGACGCGGCCGGCTCATCGCCGACACCACCACCCAGGACTTCATCAACTCCAACACCGAGACCACCGTGCGGGTCCGCTCCCCCGAGGCCAGAAGGCTGGCCGACGCCATCACCGGCGGCGGTGCATCCGTGGCCCACAACGAGGACGGCAGCCTCCTGGTCACCGGGGCCACCCCGGCCCGGATCGGCGACCTGGCCCAAGGTGCGGGCATCGCGTTGCACGAGCTGAGCCCGGTCCAGGCCAGCCTGGAGGAGGTCTTCATGGAGCTCACGTCGGAAGCCGTCGACTACCACGGCAGCACGAGCTCAGGAGTGACCCGTTGACCTCGACCCTGGCGCCCCTGTCCCCGACCGCCCGCGGACGGGCCGGCGTGAGGCTCAGCATCCCGTCCGAATGGACCAAGTTGCGCTCGGTGCGCTCGACCTGGATCTCCCTCGTCGTGATCGTGATCGCCGGGGTCGGACTCTCGGCGCTGGTCTCCAACGTCGAGGCCGGGCGGTGGGCGTCCCTCGGCTTCGCCGACCGGGCCCAGTTCGACCCGGTCCGCTTCTCGCAGACCGGCGAGTTCATCTCGCAGTTCGTCGTCGGGGTGCTCGGTGCGCTCATCGTCACCTCTGAGTACGCCACCGGGTCCATCCGCACCACGCTGGCCACCGTCCCCCGCCGGATGTCCGTGCTCGCGGCCAAAGGGGTCGTGGTGGCCTCGGTCGTCTTCGTCGTCACCGAGGTGACGGCGTTCGTCTCCTTCTTCGTCGGCCAGGCGGTGCTCGCCGCCCACGGGGCACGGATCCTGCCCGCCGGCAGCACGATCCTGACCCAGGTGAACAGCTCGAAGATCCCGATGGTGGGCATCACCGATGCCGGCGCCGCCCGAGCGGTCTTCCTCTGCGGCATCTACCTGACCCTGCTCACGCTCATCGCCTTCGGGTTCGGGTTCATCCTCCGGCACACGGCGGCCGCCATCTCGCTGTTCGTCGGGGTGCTCTTGGTGATCCCGCTGATCATCCAGGTCCTTCCGTCCAGTATCAGCAACCCCATCGAGAAGTTCCTGCCCTCGAACCTGGGCCTGGCCATGATCGTGGTCACCACCAGGAAGACCGACTTCGCCGGCGTGCTCATGACACCGTGGGCTGCGACGGCGACCCTCGCCGTCTACACCGTGGCGGTGGTCGCCATCGGGGCCTGGGTGCTCGTCCGCCGGGACGCCTGAGCACCGGGACACACCCCGCGGCACCCTGCACTTCGCCGTACGGCACCGCTCGCCTGCGGCACCCGACTCGTCGGAGGGCACCCGACCACTACGGTGCAACCATGACCGGATTCGGCGTCGTGCTGCCGGGCTCCCGGGGGATCCCGCCCCGTGTCCGGGCGTCCCGGGCGACCGACCTGGCCTCCGCCGCCGAGGCGTCGGGCTTCGGATCCCTGTGGGTGGCGGACCCCCCGCTCGACCCGCGGTTCACCACCGGAGAGGCGTACCCGCCGCTCGAGGCCACGACCCTGCTCGGCGCGCTGGCCGCCCTCACCTCGCGCATCGACGTCGGGGTCGCCGTCCTCGACGTCGGATCGTGGAACCCGGGAATCCTGGCCAAGACCATCACCACTCTCGACGTGATCGCCGGCGGGCGCGCGCTGCTCGGGATCATGGTCGAACGGCCCTCGGATCGGCGGTCGGACCTCTGGGCCGACCCCGGCCAGGACCCTCCGGACGGTCCCCCGCCGCCGGACCCCGTGGCCCCCGGCGAGTCCGAGGTCGACGTCGAGGTGGCCGAGGAGGTGGTCCGGATCTGCCGGTCGCTCTTCACCGCCGACGACGTGAGCCTGGCCGGTCGGCACTTCCACCTGGAACGGGCCCGGAACCAGCCGAGGCCGACCCGTCCCGGGGGTCCCCCCGTCCTCATCGGTGGGCACGACCGCACCCGCTTCGTACCGCTCGTCGCCCGCTACGGGGACAAGTGTGCGGTCGCCGGCACCCCCGATGCGGTGGCGACGACCGTCGAGCTCCTCCAGCGGCACTGCGAGGAGATCGGGCGCGACCCGGGCGAGATCGACGTGGTCCTTCTGGCACCCTGCGTCCTCGCCGCCCCGGCGGCCGGGCCGACCTCCGCCACCGGAACCGCCGGAGCCGGGCGGGTCGCCGGTGGCGCGTCCGGGGTGGACGCCGGCATCCTCGTGGGCCGGCCCCACCAGATCCCGGAGCTGGTGGCCGACTACCTGGCCGCCGGGGTGGACGAGGTGGTCTTCGGCCTGCGTTCCCCCGTCGACCCCGATGCCATCGTCGGGCTCGGTGCCGCACTCGGCCTGGCCGCCACCTAGGGAGCCCCGGGCCCCGGGCCATCGCCGCCCACGCGGCCCGTGGCCGGTCTCTCCGGCCGACGACCGATCCGAGAGCGCAACGGTGTCGCCGCTCGAACTCCTGGCGATACGACGAGACCGATGGATGGGCCCCGCACCCGACCGGTTGGCCAAGGGTCCGCAACCGCTCGGCGGCGCGTCCATCAGCCTCTGGGCTGGTCACCCGACGGGCGGGGTCACCGAGTCGGCGGCGATGGTCAGCAGCGTCCGGGCTTCCGCTCGCCCCGAGAAGTTCGGGTAGTCCCTTCCCAGGTATTTGTGGGAGATCTCGTCGATGCTCTCGGCACCGCCCTCGGTCGTCATGGAGACGACGCGACCTCGGACGGCGAAGTAGCGCCTCGACTCGTCGGGGTCGACCACGTTCACGGCAACACGAGCGTCCCGGGCCACGTTCTTGGTCTTCTGTGTCCAGTCGGGAGTGTTGATGACGATGTGCTCGCCGTCGGTGGTCACCCATGTCTGGGTCAACTGGGGAGAGCCATCGGGCATGAGGGTGGCTATGAAGCAGGGGCTCGGACGGCGCAGCAGGTCGACCAGCTCCTGGGGCAGTGGGATGGACAACGCGAGCTCCTTCTCGTCGATGGATTCCTCCCGAACGTAGATCATGGGCGCCAGAGCCGTCGCGGACTGATCTCGGGCGGAGGTTCTGGTCGTCGTTGATGCTCGCCCGAGTGACGGCGACCGGCATCTCTCGGGGGCAACGTCGGACCCGCCTGTACACCTCTTTTCCGACGGGCGCGATGAGTTCCGACCCCACCGCCGGTATGTACTGACGAGTTTGCCGGAACACCTCGGGCGAACCGATGAGAAGGAGAATCCAATGTCAGACAGTCGTGAGCAAGACGAGATCGCCATTCAGGGAGTACTGGTCGACTCCTACAAGGCGTGGGAGGCGGGCGACGCCGTCGGCATGGTTGCCGACTACACCGAAGACGCCACCGCCATCATGACCGGCTCGCTCCGCGGCACCCGCGAGGTGATCCGCGAGAGCATGGCCGTGGCCTTCGAGGGGCCGCTCAAGGACAGCTCGACCGTCAACGAGCAGCTGAGTCTCCGCTTCGTCGGCCGGGACGCCGCCATCGTCGTCAGCGAATCCGGCATCCTGTTCGCCGGCGAGACCGAGGTTCCCGACACGCGTAAGGTAAACGCGACCTGGGTTCTCGAGAAGCGGGGCGACCGGTGGATGATCGCCTCGTATCACAACAGCCCGGTGCTGCCGCCGGGGCAGTGAGCCCCACGAGGAGCAGAGAAGAGACGTGGGCGAGACGACGAAGGTAGAGGGCTTCGATCGCCGGGTCGAACCGTTCCGGGCGGAACTGCTGGCGTACTGCTACCGGATGCTCGGCTCGGCCCACGACGCCGAGGACCTGGTTCAGGACACCTACCTGAGGGCGTGGCGGGCGCGGGAGCAGTACGACGAGACTCGTAGCTCACTGCGCACCTGGCTCTACCGGATCGCCACCAATGCCTGCCTGACCGCCTTGGAGGTCCGCCTCCGTCGACCGCTGCCTTCGGGGCAGGTGGCCGCGTCGGACCCGCTCGGGCCGTTCGTCCCGGGAGAGAACGTCGCCTGGCTCCAGCCGTTGCCGGACTCGCTTCTGGACGCGGCTGATCCGGCCAGCGCCGCGATCGACCGGACCAGCCTTCGCTTGGCGTTCGCCGCGGCCCTGCAACACCTGTCGGCGCGTCAGCGTGGTGCGCTGATCCTGCGTGATGTGCTCAGCTTCTCCGCGTCCGAGGCGGCAGCCATCCTTGGCACGACCGTCGCTTCGGTCAACAGTTCCCTGCAGCGGGCGCGTACCCGTGTGCAGGAGGTCGGGATCCGGGAGGAGCGTTTGCACGAGCCGTCCACAGCCGACCAGCACGCCTGGGTCAATCGCTACATGACGGCCTTCGAGCGCGCCGACGTCGAGGGTCTCAAGCGGCTGCTCACCGAGGACGTGATCATGGAGATGCCGCCGATGCTCAACTGGTTCGCCGGCCCCGGCAACTACGGCCTGTTCATGGAGTGGGTCTTCGAGAATGCCGGAACGGACTGGCGGCTGGAACCGGTCGCAGCCAACGGCCAGCCCGGGTTCGCCGCCTATCGGCGTGTTGGTGGAGGATACGAGTTGCACACGCTCCAGATCTTCACCGTCACCGCCGGGGGCATCAGCCGGAATTCGGTGTTCCAGGGATCCGAGGTCTTCTCGTCGTTCGGTCTGGCCGCCCGACTCGACGCCTAGAACGTCACTGACCACGGCACCGGGTGGTTCCGCCGACCGGAAGCTGCTCGCCGCTGGGCATCCGACTGATCGGGGACACGACAGCGCCGGCGTGGACGATGCCGGGAGGGTATGACGCGATCGGGCGATTCGGCCGGGAAGCGCTGCACGCGCCGTAGATTCGTCCCTGGACGGGCCACCACCGTCCCGACCGAAGACGGAGGACGAGAGCCTTGCCCCTGATCAGAGACACACCCGCCGTCGAGCTCTCCCCCTACTTGGAGCAACACCGCAGCAACCCGGTGGACTGGTACCCGTGGGGGGACGAGGCGTTCGAGGCCGCCCGGCGTCGGGACCGGCCGATCTTCCTGTCCATCGGCTACTCGGCGTGCCACTGGTGCCACGTGATGGCACACGAGTCCTTCGAGGACCCGGCCGTCGCCGACCTGTTGAACCAGTCGTACGTGTCCATCAAGGTCGACCGCGAGGAGCGTCCCGACGTGGACGCCGTCTACATGGAGGCGGTCCAGGCCCTCACGGGCTCCGGTGGGTGGCCCATGAGCGTCTTCTTGATGCCGGACCGCCGACCCTTCTTTGGCGGCACGTACTTCCCGCCCGACGACCGGCGGGGGATGCCGTCCTTCCCGACCGTGCTCCGCGCCATGACCGACGTCTGGGACAACCGCCGCAGCGAGGTCGAGGACCAGGCGACCGAGCTCTCCACCTCGATCGCCTCGCGGTCGATGCTCCCCACATCGCCCGCCTCCCCGTCGTCCCCGTTCCCCGGTGGCCCCGGGGGTGGTGCGGGCCACGACCGGTTGGGGCCGGCGGTCGCCGAGCTGGCCAGGCGGTTCGACCCCGAGTGGGGTGGGTTCGGCGGAGCACCCAAGTTCCCCCAGCCGACGCTGGTCGACGTGGCCCTGCGGTACTCGGAGCGACACCCGGCCGGGGAGGAGGGGCCGCACGCGCTGGCCATGGCCACGACCACGCTCGACGCCATGGCCGCCGGAGGGATCCACGACCACCTCGGGGGTGGATTCGCCCGCTACTCGACCGACGCCCAGTGGCTGGTGCCCCACTTCGAGAAGATGCTCTACGACCAGGCCGGCCTGCTCCGGGCCTACCTGCATGGGTGGCAGGTCACCGGCAATGCGGACTACCTGCGGGTGATGGAGGGGATCGTCGACTACGTCGGGCGCGACCTCATGGCCCCGCTCGGCGGCGTGCGCTCGGCCGAGGACGCCGACTCCGAGGGCGTCGAGGGACGCTTCTACGTCTGGACGCCTGCCGAGATCGCCGCCGGCGTCGATGCCGGCGTCGACCCCCGGGACGGGTTCGCCGCCGACACCGTGACCGCGGCGGTGACGGAGTGGTTCGGGGTCACCGAGGAGGGGAACTTCGAAGGGGCCTCCATCCTCCGCCGCCCCGTCGGCGCACCGCTGACCGGCTCCGAGGCGGTGGAAGCCGGCCGGCAACTCCTGTTCGAGTCCCGCGCCACCCGGGTCCGACCCGGTCTCGACGACAAGGTGCTCACCGAATGGAACGCCATGTACGCATCGGCCCTGGCCGAGGCGGCGGCGGCCACGGGCAACCCGGCGTGGAGCGCGGGCGCCGTGGCCGTGGGCGAGTTCCTGGTCGCCCATCTGCTCCGCGCCGACGGTCGGTGGTTGCGCAGCTGGCGGCAGGACGGGGGGGCCCGCCATCTCGCCTACGCCGGTGACTATGCCTGGCTGGTCGACTGCTTCACGCGACTGGCCGAGCTGACCGGGCTGGCCGTGTGGACCCACCGGGCGACCGCCGTCGCCGACGGGCTCCTGTCGCTCTTCCACGACGACGAGTCCGGGGGCTTCTTCACCACCGGCCACGATGCCGAGACGCTCATCGTCCGGACCAAGGAGATCTTCGACGGCGCCACGCCCTCGGCCAACGCGGTGGCCGCGCTCGCCCTGGCCCGGCTCGGGGCGTTGACCGGGAGCGACCGCTACGCACGGGCGGCCGGCGAGGTCGTCGACCTGTTCGGTGACGTGCTGTCCCGGCATCCCACCGCCTTCGCCCACATCCTCCTCAGCGCCCAGCTGCTCGACGACGGGTTCACCGAGGTGGTGGTGACGGGCCACCGGCCCGACCTCGTGGCCGTGGCCCGGGACCGGTGGCACCCGACCATCGTCCTGGGCTGGGGCGAGCCGACGGACTCCCCACTGTGGGCCGGCCGGGAGGGTGACCGCGCCTATGTCTGCCGGAACTACGCTTGCCGCCTGCCGGCCGACGACGTCGACACCCTGTCCGCCCAACTGGTCGAGGAGACCCGGTGAGCAAAGGCTCGACGCCAACCGAGCGGAATGGAACAGCCCGGGACATCGCCCGGTCCATCAACACCCGCTCGGAGATCGAGGTGGCCGGTGGCAGTTCCTTGACCTTCCTGGTCCTGGCCTGCCATCTCGAGGACACGACAGGGGTGGACCTCGCCTCGGGGACGCTCGTCCGGGTCAGGGTCGACTGGCCCGCCGCCCACGGTCCGGACCTGGCACCCTTCGACGTGGTGGAGGCACGGCTGGCCGACGAGCCGGAGCGCGATGACCTGGCCCAGCCCGAGGCGGTCACCGCCGACGGACTGCCCCGCCACCTGGGCACGCTCCACGGCCGTCGCGTACGGCGCCTCCTCCATCAGCTGACCGCCCCGGTCGAGGACCACGTCCTCGGGTTCCCCGGCGCGTCGGCCCCGTACTGGGAGTTCCGGGGCTTCCGCCCGTCCCTGGCCCTGCTCGTCCCGTCCAAGGGCCCGGTCCTGTTCCGTCGCATCGGTGACCGGTCCGTCTGGGTCCGCTTCGGGTGGGGAAGGAGCGACAACTGGCTCCCGGTCGAGGACCCGCGCGCCGAGCGAGCGCTGGACGCCGCCCGCCGCGACCGGCTGCAGGGCAAGGATCTGGCCGCGGCGATGGGATTCAAGCCCCACTACCTGGTGGCCGCGGTGACCACCCCGCGCGACGGTCACTGCTACAAGACGGTCCGGGCGCTGCTGCCCCGCAGCTGACCACCCCGGCGGCGTGGCCTACAGTCGGCACCTGTGCCCGTGTCCACCGTGCCCCTCGCACCACCGTCGCCCCCCGAGGCGGTGCTGCCCGACTTCGCCGGAGCCTGCATCGCCAATCTCGTCCCGGCCCTGCTCGACCGGGCCGGGGCGGACTCGACCGGGTCCGGTTGGCTGCCGGACTCGGCCCGGCGGGCGCGCCAGATCGTCCTCCTGGTGGTCGACGGGCTCGGGTGGGAGCAGCTGCGCGCCCGGACGGGCCTGGCGCCGACCCTGTCGGCCGCCGAAGGCATCGACCGCGCCATCACGTCGGTCGCCCCGAGCACCACCGCCTGCGCCCTCACCTCGATCACCACCGGTCGGTTCCCCTACGAGCACGGCATCCTCGGCTACCGGCTGGCCGACGGGGACGAGATCCTCAACGTCCTGCGCTGGAGGACGGGGAGCGCCGGCACCCGCGACGCCAGGCGCACCCGCCCGGCCCGGACCTTCCAGCCCTTCCCCTCGTTCCCCGGCTCGGGCACCCCGGTGCCGGTGGTGTCCCGCGACGAGTTCGGCAACACCGGCTTCACCGCCGCCCACCTCGGCAACTCCCCCCTCCACGGCTACAAGGTGCCCTCGTCGCTCCCGATCGAGGTGGGCCGTCTGCTGCGGGACGGGGAGCCGTTCGTCTACGCCTACTACGACGGGATCGACAAGGTGGCCCACGGCGCCGGCCTCGGGGCCCACTACGACGCCGAGCTCCGGGCGGTGGACCGTCTGGTCGGTGACCTGGTGGCCGAGCTGCCCCCGGGGGCGACCCTGGTCGTCACCGCCGACCACGGCCAGATCGACGTCGGGCCGCGCGTGGAGCTCCTCGGCGCCGAGATCATGAGGTCGGTGCACTTCTTGTCGGGCGAGGGACGGTTCCGCTGGCTGCACGCCCGGCCCGGCGCAGCCGGGGACCTTCTGGCCGCCGCCTCCGAGAGGTACGCCGCCTCGACCTGGGTGATGGCACGGGACCAGCTCATCGATGAGGGGCTGTTCGGCGGTCGGCCGAGCAGCGCTCTCGTGGCCCGGCTCGGGGACGTCGCCCTGCTCCCTCACGGCCCGATCGCCTTCATCGACCCCGCCGACACCGGGGAGAGCCGGCTGGAGAGCCGGCACGGATCGCTGACGAGCGACGAGATGCTGGTGCCACTGGTGGCACTGGTCGGAAAGGGTGACGACTGATGACGGACGAGCGCGCACCAGTGACGGAACCGGCCGAGGGCGCCGCCCTTCGCCCCGAGGTGGTCGACGGCCACGGGGTCATCGCCACCTCCGGGCCGCCCGGGTCGCCTGCCACCGGGTCGCCCCCGACCGGGGACGAGCCCGCCGAGGGCGACGCCGAACAGGGCGAGTCCATCGAGAAGCCCGGCAAGCTCCTCCGCATCGGGTCGATGGTCAAGCAGCTGCTCGAGGAGGTGCGCCAGGCTCCGCTCGACGAGGCCAGCCGGGGCCGGCTCCGCGAGATCTACGAACAGTCGATCCGCGAGCTCGCCGAGGGGCTCTCGCCCGACCTGGCCGCCGAGCTCGACCGGATCTCCATCCCCTTCGACTCCTCCACCCCGTCCGATGCCGAGCTGCGCATCGCCCACGCCCAGCTGGTGGGGTGGCTGGAGGGCCTGTTCCACGGGATCCAGGCGACGCTGGTGGCCCAGCAGGTGGCCGCCCGGGCCCAGCTCGACGAGATGCGGCAACGCTCCCTGCCCCAAGCCTCCCCCGCCGACACCGGTCGCCCGGGCACCTACCTCTGAGCGCCACCCACCCCACCAGGGGCTCTCCGGGCCCCACCGCACCGGGTCCCCACCCGCGCTATCGTCGGAATGACAACGCTGTAACTCATCCACAACCTGTGGAGAACGCTGGCTCGGAGCGTCGGAGAACGTCGAGGAAGGCAACCGTCCGTTGACCGAACGGTCATTCACCCACCTGCACACCCACACCGAGTTCTCGATGCTCGACGGCGCCGCCCGGGTCAAGGATCTCGTGCAGGCGGCGGTGGAGGACGGACAACCGGCCCTCGGCATCACCGACCACGGCAACATGTACGGGGTCCTCGACTTCTACGCCGCCTGCCGGGCGGCCGGCATCAACCCGGTCGTCGGAACCGAGGCCTACATGGCCGGTGAGTCCCGGCACGAGCGGCCGGTGCGGAAGGGCAAGGTCGACGACACCGGCGGCGACACGGGCGGCGGCGAGAAGCTCTACTACCACCTCACCCTGCTGGCCGAGAGCAACGACGGCTACCGCAACCTCCTCAAGCTCTCGTCGGCCGCCTACCTCGAGGGCTATTACTACAAGCCGCGTCTGGACTGGGAGCTGCTCGCACGCCACAGCGACGGACTGATCGCCACCACCGGCTGCCTGGGCGGCGTGGTCCTCCAGGCCCTGTTGGCCGACGACCGCATCAAGGCCGAGACCCTGGCCGCCCGGCTCCAGGACATCTTCGGCAAGGACAACCTGTTCGTCGAGCTGCAGGACCACGGGCTCCCCGAGCAGCACAAGACCAATCCGGCGCTGGTCGAGATCGCCCGGCGGATCGGCGCCCCGCTGCTCGCCACCAACGACAGCCACTACACCCACCGTGAGGACCACGTCGCCCACGACGCCCTGCTCTGCGTGCAGACCGGTGCCCTCATCGACGACCCCAAGCGGTTCAAGTTCGAGGGCGAGGAGCACTACCTGAAGTCGGCGGCCGAGATGCGCCACCTCTTCGCCGAGCTGCCCGAGGCGTGTGACAACACGCTCCTCATCGCCGAGCGGGCCAACGTCGAGATCGACTTCGGACGGCCGAGCCTCCCCCGGTTCCCGGTGCCGGACGAGTTCACCGGCGAGACCTACGAGGAGCGGGCTGCCGCCTACCTCCGGCACCTGAGCATCGAGGGGGCGAAGGAGCGGTACGGGCATCCCGTCCCCGCCGAGGTCATGACCAGGTTGGACTACGAGCTCGGGGTGATCGGGGACATGGGGTTCTCCGCCTACTTCCTCGTGGTGTGGGACCTCATCCGCTTCGCCCGGTCCCACCGGATCCGGGTCGGCCCGGGACGCGGGTCCGCCGCCGGTTGCTGCGTGGCCTACTGCCTCCAGATCGTCGACCTCGACCCCATCCGCTACGACCTGCTCTTCGAGCGCTTCCTCAACCCGGGCCGCGTCCAGATGCCCGACATCGACATGGACTTCGACGAGCGGTACCGCGGCGACATGATCAAGTACGCCGCCGATCGCTACGGGTCGGACCACGTGGCCCAGATCGTCACCTTCTCCACCATCAAGGCCCGGGCCGCCGTGCGTGATGCCGCCCGGGTGCTCGGCTACCCCTACATCGTCGGCGACAAGATCGCCAAGGCCATGCCTCCCCTGCTGATGGGGCGGGACACCCCGTTGGCCGCCTGCCTGTCGCGGACCGACGGTCACGAGGACGGCTTCGCCGCCGCCGGCGAGCTGCGGACCATGTACGACACCGACCCGGAGGCCCACCGGGTGATCGACGTGGCCAAGGGGCTCGAGGGCCTGCGCCGCCAGGACGGCATCCACGCCGCCGCCGTGGTCATCACCGACGAGCCGCTGACCGAGTACGTGCCGGTCCAGCGCAAGCCCGACGGCAACAATCCCGACGACGCCCCGGTCGTGACCCAGTACGAGATGCACGGGGTCGAGGACCTCGGTCTGTTGAAGATGGACTTCCTCGGGCTGCGCAACCTGTCGGTGATCGAGCGCTCGCTCGATCTCATCGAGGTGTCGACGGGGACCCGCCCGGACATCGACGGCATCCCCCTCGACGATCCCGAGACCTTCGCCATGCTGTGCAAGGGCGACTCGATGGGCGTGTTCCAGCTCGAGGGCGGCCCGATGCGCTCGTTGATGCGCTCACTCGCCCCGACCACGTTCGACGACGTCGCCGCCCTGGTCGCGCTGTACCGGCCCGGGCCCATGGCCGCCAACATGCACCGCGACTACGCCGACCGGAAGAACGGGCGCCAGGCGGTCACCTACCTCCACCCCGACCTCGAGGAGATCCTCGGCGACACCTACGGGCTCATGATCTACCAGGAGTCGGTCATGCGGGTGGCCCAGAAGTTCGCCGGCTACACGCTGTCCGAGGCGGACAACCTCCGCAAGGCGTGCGGCAAGAAGATCCGGGCGCTCATCCAGGCCGAGCGCGAGAAGTTCGTGGCCGGCTGCGTCGACCAGGGCTACGGTGAGCCGCTCGGGACCGCCCTCTTCGACATCATCGAGCCGTTCGCCGACTACGCGTTCAACAAGTCGCACTCCTACGGCTACGGGTTCATCGCCTACCAGACGGCGTGGCTCAAGGCCCACTTCCCGGTCGAGTACCTGGCGAGCCTGCTCACCTCGGTGAAGGACAACAAGGACAAGACCGCCGTCTACCTCGGCGAGTGCCGCTCCCTCGGCATCGAGGTACTGGTGCCCGACGTGAACCGGTCGCTGGCCGAGTTCGCCGCCGACTTCTCCGGGGGCACCGGCGTCCTCGGCCGCCAGGAGGACGCCGAGACCGTGAGCCGCCGGGACGACCACCCCGGTGCCATCACCTTCGGACTGGCCGCCGTGCGCAACGTCGGCGAGGGACTGGTCGGGCTGATCGTCGAGGAGCGGGGCCGCAACGGCCCGTTCGCCGACTTCTACGACTTCTGCCAGCGCGTCGATCCCCAGGTGCTCAACAAGCGGACCATCGAGTCACTGATCAAAGCGGGCGGCTTCGACTCGCTCGGCCACCCCCGCCGGGGCCTGTGCCTGGTGTTCGAGGAGATCGTCGATCGCACCCTGGAGCGACGGCGCGAGCACGACGCCGGCGTGGTCTCGCTCTTCGCCACCCTGGAACCGGAGACCGACGGTCAGGCCATCGGCTTCGCCGACACCAGGGTGCCCATCCCCGACACGGAGTTCGACAAGTCGCTGCGCCTCGCCTTCGAGAAGGAGATGCTCGGGCTCTACATCAGCGACCACCCGTTGATGGGCCTCGAGGGCTCGCTGTCCCGGATCACCGACTGCACCCTGGCCGAGCTGCGGGACATCGATCCCGAGACGCCCTCGGGTGGCGGCGGGTACGGGGGCGAGGGCCAGATCCGGATGGTCGGGGGCGTGGTGACCGAGCTCAACCGGCGCTACACGAAAAAGGGCGACCTGATGGCCACCTTCGTCCTCGAGGACCTCAACGCCTCGATCGAGGTGTTCGTCTTCCCCAAGTCGATGGCCGACTACGGGGCACTCCTCGACGACGACGCCATCGTGGTGCTGAAGGGCCGCGTGGACCTGCGGGACGACCGGCTGAAGCTGGTGTGCATGGAGGTGCAGCGCCCCGAGCTCGCCCCGGGGGGCTGCACCGACCTGCATATCTCGCTCCCGTTGCACGCCTTGACCGACCGGGTGGTCGAGCAGCTGAAGCGCCTCCTCGCCGAGCACCCGGGCGACTCACCGGTCTTCCTCCACGTCGGGGAGAAGGTGCTCCGCCTCCCGTCCGAGTGCAACGTCGACAGCACGAGGGGGCTCGTCGGGGAGCTCCGGGTGCTCCTCGGGCCCAACGCCATCCAGGGCTGAGCTCCCGGCGTCACGGCCGGTGGGGGGCCGGTTCCGCCTCCGTGGCGAGGCCCGTCGAAGGGGTCTCCGGGGTGCGGATACGACAGGAGCCTCCAAATCCCGTAAAATCAATCCACGGCTCCTGGCGTGGAGGCCCACACAACCGCATTTCGCCCGAGGGCGGGGCGGCCTGGGGGGTGTCCTGGCCATACCGGGGCCGTCGGCTGACGCCGCAGGGAGACCGAGGAGTACGGAACGGCATATGTCCATCCAGGTGGAGACCAAGGACTGCACATCGATCAGTGACGCCGAGTTGGCCGAGATGGCCGATCTGTGCGCTGAGCGGGAACCCCGATTCGACATCGGGTTCCTGTCGAAACAACGGGAGGAGTGGGTGCTGGTGACGCGTGCCCGCGAGGGCGCCAAGCTGCGCGGCTACTCCTTCTCGACGCTCGAGCGGATCGGGGGCACCCCGTCCCTGCTCATAGGACTCGCCACCGTCGACCGCACCTCGCGGGCCGAGACGGTGCTCCGGGCCATGATGGGCGACAAGTACCGGCGGGCCCTCCTGGCCTTCCCCGACGAGGACGTCCTGGTGGGCACTCGCCTCCTCGGGGCGGAGGGATTCCGTGCCTTTGCCGGGTTGACCGACGTCGTGCCCGGCGTCGACCACAAGGCCACCGGCGAGGAACGGGCCTGGGGGCGTCGCCTGGCCAAGCGGTTCGGTGCCGACGGTCGGATCGACGACCGGACGTTCGTGGTCAGCGGGGACGGCTGCGAGGCCGGCGGACTCGACTTCTTCAGCCCCAAGGGACCGCCCACCGAGGACGTCTGCGTGTTCTTCGAGAGCGTGGAGGTCGGCTCGGGGGGCCGGCTGGTCGCCTTCGGATGGGCGATGGCCGAGGACCTGGCCGCCGGCAAGCTCGGCGGCCGCTGAGCGGACGCCCGCGGGCGGCGCGGCGGCATCGGGGCGGAGCCACGGCCTCCGGACCGGGCTGCGCCTTCCGGACCCGGCTGCGCCCTCTGGACCGGGCCGGGTATCGACGCCCAGCAGCGCCTTCCGGTCACCGTCGGGCGGGCCATCAAGTCCGCGAGGCCCCCGAAAGCAATAGCATGGACCCGTGAAGGTATCCACGCGAGGCGACTATGCCAGCCGGGCGCTCCTGTCCCTGGCCCTCCATACCGACGGGGAGGGGCCGACGGCCGTCCGGGACATCGCCGAGCGGACCGGCCTGCCCCAGCCCTACCTCGAGCAGATCCTGTTGGCCCTGAAGGGTGCCGGCCTGGTGCGCTCCAAGCGGGGCGTCGGCGGGGGGTACGTGCTGGCCCGTCCGCCCGAGGACATCACGCTCTCCCAGATCGTGTCCGCCGTCGACGGGCCCATCGTGGCCGGCGACTTCGGGCTGCCCCACGAGAACGGGGCCTGCGACCACGAGGGGCAGTGCGTGCTCCTCACCGTCTGGGCCGACCTGGGCGAGCACATGCGCTCCCACCTCGAGTCCTACAACCTGGCCGACATGGTGGCACGGGCCCAGGGCCGGGCTCCCGCCCTCCGCCAGAGCGCCGGCTGAACGAGCCCCCCGCCGGCCTCACCCCTGGTTCCACCGGGTCACGACGGCCTGCTCCCGGTCCCATCCGAGCTCGCTGAGGCCGGCCGGGCCCAGGACGAACAGGCGCCCCACGGTGGGATCGAGCCCGATCCACCGGGCGGCCAGGACCCGGAGCACGTGGGAGTGGGCGACGCAGGCCACGTCGCCGTCGACCGACCGGATGCGGGCGATCACCCGATCGACCCGGACGCCCACCTCGAGCGCCGTCTCGCCCCCGGGGACGCCGTGGGCGAACAGCTCCCAGCCAGGCCTCTCCTCCCTGATCTCCTCCGTGGTGAGCCCCTCGTAGGCGCCGTAGTCCCACTCGGCGAGGTCGGGCTCGACGACGGCGCCCTCACCGATGCCGGCCAGCAGGCAGGTCTCCCGGGCCCGCAGGAGGGGGCTGGTGAACACCCTGGCCAGGTGGTACTCCGCCAGCCTGGGCCTCAGGGCCCGGGCCTGGGCCTCGCCACCGGGCAGGAGGGGCAGGTCGGTCCGGCCGGTGTGGCGGCCGTTCAGGCTCCACTCCGTCTCGCCGTGGCGGATCAGCAGGCACCGGTGGCCGGATCTGGGCATCCGGACAGCCGACCACTCCGAACACCTACTTCGCAAGCCGTCGCCGTTTCCGGGAGCCCCCCTCCGGTAATGACAGGCACGGCTTGGAATGCCCCAGGCTGATCAGGCGTTACAGATGCTGTCGACCCCTGACGATGGATGAGGAGAGGGATGACGACTCGCACGTTGAGCAGAAGTACCGAACGCACGGCTCGCAAGGAGCCGACCGTGAGGGCTGCCGGGACACCGGCGGCCGGCGGAGGCCAGGCCGCGCCTGGTCGGGGGCCCAAGGCGGCGGCCACCGGCCGCAGCCAGGTCCGTAACCGGAGCTCCGACGCCGACAGCCTGGGACTCTTCCTCCGGGACCTCGACCACCACCCGCTGCCCGACCACGAGGCCCAGACCGAGCTGGCCAAGCGGGTGGCCGCCGGCGACGACGCCGCCCGTCGCGAGATGGTCGCCGCCAACCTCCGCCTCGTCGTCCACTGGGCCCGTCGCTACCAGGACCGGGGCGTCGACCTCCCCGATCTCATCCAGGAGGGCACCTTCGGCCTGATGCGGGCGGTCGACAAGTTCGACTGGGAACGGGGCTTCCGCTTCTCCACCTACGCCACCTGGTGGATCCGGCAGGCGCTGCAGCGGGCCGTCCAGCAACACGGCCGCACCATCCGGCTGCCCATGGAGGTGGCCGAGCGCAACCAGCAGGTCGACGCCGCCCTCTGGGAGCTGACACACCAGTTCCAGCGCCCACCCACCGACGACGAGATGGACAACGCCACCAACACCACGGCGGAGGTCCGCTCGGACCTGTCCCAGGTGGCACGGGTGGTGGCCAGCCTCGACCAGCCGGCGGCGGCCGATTCGACGGCCACGCTCGGGGACCTCGTGTCCACCGACCTCAGCGACTTCGAGGACGAGGTGGCCTCCGAGCTCACCCTCGACCTGGTGCGCCAGGCCGTCGACCGCCTGAGCGACCTCCAGCGCCAGGTGATCCGTCACCGGTTCGGCTTCGACGGGAGCGATCCCGCCTCGTTGCAGACGACGGCGGAACGACTGGGCATCGGGGTCAGAAAGGTCCGCCAGGCCGAGGCCGAGGCGCTCGAGGTCCTGGGTGACAGCCAGATGCTCGAGGCGGCGCACGAGGCCGCCTGAGGGCTCAGCGGGGCCCAGCCCCGAGGGCGTCGAGCTGGGCGCGCAGATCGTCGGGGAGCTCCGACTGCCAGGTCATGCGCCGGCCCGTGCCGGGGTGGTCGAGCCCCAGTGAGAAGGCGTGGAGGAACGGGCGGTCGATCATCGCCCCGGGGAGCGAGCGACCCCGGGCGTAGACGGCGTCCGCCACCACCGGGTGGCCGATGGCCGACAGGTGCACCCGGATCTGGTGGGTCCGCCCCGTCTCCAGGGTGGCCGTGACCAGCGTGGTGGGGATCGGCTCCTCGTAGCGGCGCTCGACCCGGTAGCGGGTCCGCGCCTCCTTGCCGCGCCGGGAGACGGCCATCCGGGTCGGTGAGCTCGCCGAGCGGCCGACCGGGGCATCCACCACCCCCGACTCCCCCTCCACCCGGCCCAGCACCAGGGCCCGGTACTCCCGGGACACCCGGCGGGCGGCGAGCTGGGACACCAGCGAGTGGTAGGCGTCCGGGGTCCTGGCCACCACCAGCAGGCCCGACGTGCCGCGGTCCAGCCGGTGGACGATGCCGGGGCGCTCGGGGTCGGACCCGACCTGGGCGGCCACCTCGGCGAGCTCGGGATACCGGGCGAGCAGGCCGTTGACCAGCGTCCCGGTGCGGTGACCCGCTCCGGGGTGGACGACCAGGCCGGCGGGCTTGTCCACGACGACCACGTCCTCGTCCTCGTAGGCCACCACGACGGGCACCGAGTCGTCCGCCTCGGGCCCCGGCCGTCGCACCTCCGGACCGGTCTCCACCGAGAGGACCTCGCCCTCGTGCAGGACGGCACTCCGGCTGGTGACGGCGGTGCCGTCGACGGAGATGCGTGCCTGCTCGATCATGGCGTTCACGGCGGACCGCGACACATCGGCCACCAGGGCCACCGCCTTGTCCACCCGGACGCCGTCGAGCGACGGGGGCACCGTCACCACCAGGGTGCTCACGGTGACCGGGGTGACCGGAGCAACGAGATCACCAACAGGGCACAGCCGACGGTGATGCAGGCGTCCGCCACGTTGAAGGTGGGCCAGAAGTGGAGGGCCACGAAGTCCACCACCGCCCCGTGGTCACCGCGGAAGAGGCGGTCCGACAGGTTCCCGAGGGCACCCCCGAGGATGAGTCCGAGCACGGCCGCCCGGCCGGTCGTGGGCGAGCGCCACACCAGCACCGCCAGGGCGGCCACCAGCACCACGACCACCACCACCACCAAGGGGGCGTGACCCTGGAAGAGGCTGAACGCCGAGCCCGTGTTCAACGAGAGCTCGAGGTCGAGCGTGCCCACGACGTGGATCGGTGCGGTCGACAGGCGGGTGACCGCCCACCACTTGGTCAGCTGGTCGGCCAGTACGACGCCCGCGGCCACCAGGCCGCCGACGACCAGGCGCCGGGTGCCGGATGCCCTCCCGGCACCCTCCGCTACCACGGCGGGTTCACCGGTCAGCGACGCGACAGGCCACCGCTCTTGCAGGCGACGCACAGCCGGGCGAAGGGGAGCGCACGGAGCCGGGCCTTCGGGATGGGTTGGTGGCAACGTTCGCAGGCGCCGTAGGTCTTGCGCTCGATCTTGCGGACGGCGTCGTCGATCTCCTCGACGGCGGCGGAGGCCTGGGCCGAGAGGGCGAGGTTCCGCTCGCGGTCCACCGTCACCGTGCCGCCCTCACCGGACTCCTCGTCGAACTGCACATCGCCCGGCTCCCGCTCGAGGGCCAGTGAATCGGCCTCGGCCCGCAGATCGTGGGCCTGACCGTGGTAGATGCCCCGCTCCTCGAGCAGCAGTGCCCGTTGCTCGTCGAGGAATTTGGGCTCCTTGGCGTAGGGACCGACGGTGGGCCGCTTCGGTGCGGGAGTGGATGCGCCCTTCGCCCCCGCGTCAGCCTTCCGGCCGGCGGCGGGCGCCTTCTTCGCCGGGGCCGCCTTCGCCGTCGATCGGGACGAGGCCGGCGCCTTCTTCGACACGGCCTTGGGGGCGGGACCGGCCTTCTTGGCCGGGGCCTTCTTCGTGGCGGCCACCGGCGCCTTCCTGGCCGGGGCGGCCTTCTTCGGCGCCGGGCGCTTGGTCGCCGGCGCCGCCTTCTTGGCGTTCGATGTCGCCGACTTGGCAGCAGGAGCGGCCTTCTTCGCCGCCGCCTTCTTCGGCGTTGCCGACCTCTTCGGCGTGGGTGCTGCCGCCTTCTTCGTTGGCGTCACATCGACCTCCTTCAAGGTTCTCTCCGTCGCAGGGACGCGACCGCCCGAACGCGCCAGGACAGGACCATCGCCACCTCTGGTGGGCGGGTGACGATACCGTGCCACGCTCATGGTGGCAATCCCGAGCGTGGGAATACGCCCCAGGACCATACCGGCACCACGTCGCCCACCGTGCAGAGACGCGGGACCGTTCGCCATCGGCCCGCTCCCTCCGGACGAGGGGAACCGCCCCTCTGCGCTCGCCCCGGTGAGGGCCGGGGAGTGCGGCGGGCGCGCGCCGGGCCCGGATGGCCGCGCCGGGCTGGGTGGCCGCCTACAGCGGCAGCGGGGCGTTGGCCTCGGCGGACTGGGTGTTGACGGTCGCCCCGGCCTGCCGCACCTGGGGAATCTCGCCGGTCGGGCCGGTGCCACTGGGCTGCGGCGAGGGCGCGGCCTGAGGAGGCGGCGCCGCCGGGCGGTTCCCGCCCTGGACCGCGGGCTGCGCCCCGGTGGCCGGGCCGGTCCCCGACGCCGGCCCCTGGGCACCGGCGTCGGGCCTCCCGTCGCCCCGCGACTCGGACTGGGTGGCGGTCGGCTGGACGTTCTCGTCCACCCACCGCAGGATCTCGCTCAGCGCGCCGCGCAACCGGCTGCGCTCGCTCTCGAGATGCCTGGTCATCGTCTCGACGTCGTGGGCCAGCTTGGACCGGGACGCCTCGAGGCGACCGATCTCCTCGCGCAGCCGTTGCTCCGACTCGCTGGCCAGCCTGGTCGCCTGGGCCTGGGCCTGCTCGGTCAGCAGCCGCGACTTGGCCTCGGCCTCGGCGACGATCCTCGACGCCTCGGCCTCCGACTCGGCCTTGGTCTCGTCCACGAACTTCTGGGCGAGGAGGAGCGTGCGCTGGAGGGTGTCGTCCGGCGCGGCCGGCTCGACGACCTGTGGCTCGGGACGGTGCTCGAGGGCGGACTCCAGTTGGGCGATGCGCTCGGCCGCCTGCCGGAGGCGCTCGCCGCTCTGGCGGAGTTGCTCCTGGAGCCCCTCGGCCTCGACGGCGGCCTTCTCGAGATACTCGTCGACATCGTCCCGGTGATATCCCTTGAGGGTCTCTCGGAACTCGACGGTCCGAAGGGAGTCAAGTGCTGACTGGGAGGCGTCCATGGTGCCATGCTAGCGGTGCTGCCCAGGGGATCCACGGTTTTTTGCTGTGAATCTTCCGGCGCCGACGGTGCCGGTGGGCCGCTCCCGCGCCGCCGGCACCTCCGGGTGCTACCGACCGCTCACCCGGAGAACAACGGGATGAGGATGGCGGAGATCACGAGGAACACGATGAGGACCGAGAGGTCGAGGCCGACGCCCCCCACCCGCACCGGCGGGATGATGCGCCGGACCGGCCGCAGCACCGGTTCGCAGATGGCCGACAGCACGTGCTGGATCTTGTGGAAGGGCGAGTCGTAGGCCAGCCGCCCCGACGCGGTCACCCAACTCAGGATGGAGTACGCGAACAGCACCAGGAGGAACAGGTAGAGCACCGTCACGATGATTCCAGCCATGGCGAGTCACATCCTCTTCCCGTGCGTGCCAGGCCGGCGGCCCAGGGTCAGGGGTTGACCAGACCACGGTCGGCGAGGCGCTGGCGCTCTTCGTCCGAGACCTTCACGTTAGACGGCGTGAGCAGGAATACCTCGTCGGCCACCCGCTCCATGCCCCCGGACAGGGCGTAGGTCACCCCGCTGCAGAAGTCGATCATGCGCCGCTGGAGGTCGCGGTCCGCCGTCTGCATGTTGACGATGACCGGCTGGTTGTTCATGAGCCGGTTGGCGATCTCCTGGGCGTCGGCGAACCGGGCGGGGGCCACGATGTGGACGCGGGCGCTGGTCGACTCCTGCGAGATCGGGCGGACCGAGGGCGATCCGACCGGCCCCCGGGAGCTCACGGCGTTCGGCGAGGCGGCCACCGCCGTGCCGGCCGTCTCCTCCCTGGTGAGGGTCCGGATGCGCGGGCTCGGTATGGCCGTCGTCGGCTCGTCGACCTCATCGGGAGTGACCGACGACCGCTGGGCCGTGCGCCCCACCGGTGCTGGCGACCGGGACTCGAAGTCGTCGTAGTCGTCGTAGTCGTCGTCGACGAGACCCAGATAGGCCATGGTCTTTTTCATGAACGAAGCAGCCATCGATTCCTCCTCCGGACAGCGTAGTGCGTGGCTTCACCCACGGGTGGAAGGGCCCGGCCGCCCGTCGATCACCGGCGGGGGGCCCGCTCGCCGAACAGGACGCGCCCGAGCCTGACCATGGTGGACCCCTCCTCGATGGCCACCTCGAAGTCGTCGCTCATCCCCATCGAACGGACCGGCAGTCCGAGGGAGTCGGCCAGCGCCTCCAGCAGCCGGAACCCTGGTCGGGCCTCCTCGGCCCCCCCGGGGTGGCCGACGGCCATGAGGCCGGCGACCTCGAGGTCCTCCAATCGCAGGGCCTCGACCAGGGACTCCACCTCCTCCGGGGCACAGCCACCCCTCCCGGGGATCCCCGCCACGTCGACCTCCACCAGGACGGTCGATCCGGGCCGGCGTCGGGCGATCGCCCGGCCCTCCTCGATGCGGCGCAGCCCCTGCCACCACGAGACCAGGGGCACCAGCCGCGGCACCTTGTTCCGTTGGACGGCCCCGAGGTAGTGCCAGACCGGGCCGGCGTCCCCAGCTGCCCCGCTGTCACCGTCCCGGCCGGCGGGCAGCAGGGCATCGAGGTCATGGGCCTTGGCCACCAGCTCATCGGCGTAGTTCTCGCCGATGTCGACCAGGCCGACGGACAGGGCCGCGGCCACCGCCTCGGCCCCGAATCCCTTCGTCACCGCCACGACCCGGACGGGCGTGGCGCCACCGGCGCCGTCGATCCGGGCGCGGACGTCTTCCACCCGGCTCTCGAACCCCGCCGGGTCGAACTGCCCGGGCTGGGCTGTCACCCCGTCATCCGTCGTCGCGTCATCCGTCACCCCGTCATCCGTCGCTGCGGCGCCGGTCGCTGCGTCATCCGTCGCCCGGTGCCGGGGTTCGGTCCGGTGCGGGGTCGGCCGACCAGACGACGAGGGCCTGGCGGCCGGTGTCGCCTCGACCGCGATGCGAGAAGTACCCCGGGGCGCAGGATGTGCAGGCACCGTCGCCCACCGTCTCCCGGACCCCGCTGTCGGCCAGGACCGACGACACGGCCGCCGGCAGGTCGAGCGCCGGGTGCCCGGCCGCCGTCCGTCCCCGGGCCGACTCGCCGACCACCGCGCACACCGCGTCGAGGTCGGGTCCGGAGAACTCGTAGCACTCGGCGTGGATGCACGGGCCGAGTGCGCCGACCACGTCGAGCGCCCCCAGCTCCCGCATGCGGGCGACCGTCCGGCTCACCACGCCCGCCGCCAGTCCGCGCCACCCGGCGTGCACGGCCCCGAAGACGCCCTCGCTGCTCCCGAGGGCGATCGAGCCACAGTCGGCGGTCAGCACGGCCAGGGCGACCGAGGGGTCGGCCGAGACGAGCCCGTCACCCTGGCCGGACCGCACCACCGGGAGCTCGGGCACCCCGGAACCGGGGCTCCCCCGCCGCCCAGCCCGCTGCCGCCCGACCGCCGGCCGCCCGACCGTCACCACGGACGCCCCGTGGACCTGCTCGAGCCAGTGGACCTCCCGCGCACCGCCGCCGGTCACCAGGCCGGCCCACTTCCCGAGGGCGGCCGACGCCCGCACCGGCGCGCCGGCCGGACGGAGATCGCCCGAGGACGCGTCGCTCCAGGCGGCGGTGACGGTCCCGACGATGGGGACGGTCCGGACGGGTCGTTTCAGCGCAGGAACGAGGGCACGTCGAAGTCGTCGTCACCGATGTCGAGCTCGTCGTCGCTGGGCGCGGCGAAGATGTCCTCGTGGGCGGATTCGGTGCCGAGGACCCGGCTGCGGGTCTCCTCACGTGCCCCCGCCTCGGTGTGGGGCGCGGCGCCGCCGCGGGCCTGGGCCTCCCACCGCTCGAAGCCGGCGGCGATGACGGTGACCCGGACCTCCTCGCCCATGGCCTCGTCGATCACGCTGCCGAAGATGATGTTGGCGTCAGGGTGGGCCACGCCGTGGATGATCTCCGCCGCCTCGTTGACCTCGAACAGTCCGAGGTCGGGACCACCGGCGATGTTGAGGAGGATCCCGCGGGCGCCCTCGATCGACGCCTCGAGGAGCGGGCTGGTGATGGCGGCCCGGGCCGCGTTGACCGATCGGCCCTCGCCGGTGGCGGACCCGATCCCCATGATGGCGGTGCCGGCGTTGCTCATGATCATCTTGACGTCGGCGAAGTCGGTGTTGATCAGACCGGGCACGGTGATCAGGCTGGTGATGCCCTGCACGCCCTGCATGAGGACCTCGTCGGCCATCTTGAAGGCGTTGACCATCGACGTCTTCTCGTTGGACACGGTGAGCAGGCGGTCGTTCGGGATGATGATGAGGGTGTCGACCTTCTCCTTCAGGTTCTGGATGCCCTGCTCGGCCTGGACCGAGCGCCGGCGCCCCTCGAAGGTGAAGGGGCGGGTCACCACCCCGATCGTGAGGGCCCCGAGCGACTTGGCGATCTCCGCCACGACCGGCGCCGCGCCGGTCCCGGTCCCGCCGCCCTTGCCGGCGGTGATGAAGACCATGTCGGCGCCCTTCAGCGCCTCTTCGATCTCCGAGCGGTGCTCCTCGGCCGCCAGGCGGCCGACCTCGGGATCGCTGCCGGCGCCGAGGCCCCGGGTCAGCTGACGGCCGATGTCCAGCTTGAGGTCGGCGTCGCTCATGAGCAGCGCCTGGGCGTCCGTGTTGGTGGCGATGAACTCGACACCGCGCAGACCCGCCTCGATCATGCGGTTGACGGCATTGACCCCGCCACCGCCCACACCCACAACTTTGATGACGGCGAAATAATTGTTCTGCGCCGGAACGGTCATGTAATCCCTTACCCTCGACCAAAGGTTGAAACCGTTCCAACCGGCGAGTTGCCGACCACGATACGGTCAGCGGACTACCTGGTCAAGCACGGTCGCCCCCGTGGCGGCCGCCCGACGGCGCCTGCGGCGGCCCGGACCGACCGGCGCGCCCGCCTCGTCGGCCCACCGTCGTCATCAGCGCACGGTCGGCGACCCCGGCACCGAGACGTCGATGGTCGTCGCGCCCCTGAGCGACGCGTGGGCGATGATCGCCGCCACGTCCTCGTACTTGGCGGCGAGCTCCGTGCCCGTCCCGAGCAGCACGTGGATGCCCGAGTTGAGCGCCAGGGTGATCGTGCCGTCCGGCGCCACCGTGACCGAGACCACCTGGGCCGAGAAGGCCTTCGGCAGCGTGCGGACCACCGTCAGACCGCCGGCGACGTCGCCCTTCAGCGTGCCGCCCACCGGTGCTGGGGCCAACGCCCCCGTCGGCGTGCCCTCCACCAGCTCGAGCAGCCCGGGCGGTCGGGCGGCGACGACCTCGAGGGTCCGCCCGGATCCGTCGAGAACCGACCAGGAGGTGCCCGGGCCGGCCATGGTGGCGGTCGGGACCCGCTCGGTGACCGAGACCGTCACCCCGTCGGGCCAGTGGCGCTCGACCCGGGCGGTGGCGATGAAGGGCAGGGACTCGACCCGGCCGGCGGTCGCGCCCGGATCGACGCTGATCAGGGGCGGGTGGCGCTCGAGCCCGGCAGCCCCCACGATGGCGGCGTCGGTGGTCTGGGGGTGCACCCCGGTGACGGCGATGGCGTCGGCGCTGAACAGGCCGGTGTGGAGCAGGGCCCACCCGCCGACCAGGAGGGCGACCACCGCGACCACCCCCACGATCCAACGGAGCCGGCGGCGACCCTCGTTGCGCCGGATGGCCAGCCGCCGCTGCCGGATCCGGGGGTCGATGGACGGCGGGTCGGTCACCACCGTGCCGGTCGGGGTCACGATGCCCCGCCCCCCGCCTCGTCGAAGCCGACCAGCCGCAGCTCGGTCCTGAGCACCACCCCGGTCGAGGCGGCCACCGTGTCCCGCACCTGGTCGAGCAGGCGCCTCACGTCGTCGGCGGAGCCGTCGGGGTCGGCCTGGATGAAGTTGGCGTGCTTGGGCGAGACCTCGGCCGTCCCGACGCGGAAGCCCTTCAGCCCGCAGGCCTCGATCAGGCGGCCGGCCGAGTCGTCGGGCGGGTTGGTGAACACCGAGCCGGCGTTGCTCCCCCCCGGTTGGTTGGCCCGCCGCCACCGGACGATCTCCTCGATGGCCGCCTTCCCCTCGTCGACGTCGCCGGGCACCAGGTGGTGATGGCCGGCCACCACCACCTCGCTGGGGGCGAGGTCCGTGTGCCGGTAGCCGAACCCGAGCCGCTCGGGCCCCGACTCGTGCACCGAGGCGGTGGCCAGGTCCACCCATCGGAAGCCGACCAGCGTGGCCGCCGTGTCCGACCCGTGGCCACCGGCGTTCATGCGGATGGCACCGCCCACCGACCCGGGGACGCCGACGGCCCACTCGAGGCCGTGGAGACCGGCGGCCACCGTGCGGCGGGCCAGGACCGGCAGGCTGAGGGCGGCGCCGGCCCTCACCTCCTCCCCGTCGATCGCCAGCGTCTCGAAGCCCCCCCGGAGGGCGATCACCAGGCCGGCGAATCCCCGGTCGGCCACCAGCAGGTTGGAGCCCCGGCCGATGACGAGCACCGGGACGTCGGCGCCGGCGGCGGCCCGTGCCACCTCCACCAGCTGCTCCTCACCGGCGGGCTCGCAGTAGAGGGCGGCCGGGCCGCCGACCCGGTAGGTGGTCAGTGCCCCCAGGGGCTGGTCGGTGCGGGCGAGAGGGCCGAGGGCGCGGCGAAGGGCGGACAGGGCGTCCGAGCGGGTGGCCACCGACTCCCTCACCACCCCGGGTCGGCCATCAGCTCGTCGGGCAGCGACGTGAGGTCGCCGGCTCCCAGGGTGCAGCACAGATCGCCGTCCTCCAGGATCTCGGCGACCGTCCGGCGGAGGTCGGCACGGCCGGCCACGTAGATGACGGGCATGTCGGGGAACGACCGGTGGACGGCGTCCGCCACCATCTGCCCGGACACCCCGGGCACGGGGGCCTCGCCGGCACCGTAGACGTCGGTGACGATGGTGAGGTCGGCGTCCCCGAAGGCGGCTCCGAACTCCTCACCCAGTTCGGCGGTCCGCGTGTAGCGGTGGGGTTGGAACACGGCCACCACCCGGCGCCACTCGCCGTTGCGGGCCGCCGCCAGGGCGGCGCGCACCTCGCTCGGCAGGTGGGCGTAGTCGTCGACGAAGGTCACCCCGTTCACCGTGCCCCGGAACTCGAACCGCCGAGCCACCCCGGCGAACCGCGCCAGGGCGCGCTCGGCCGCCTCGAACGGCACACCGGCGGCGAGGCCGGCGACCGCGGCCACGGCGGCGTTCCTGGCGTTGTGGACGCCGGGGATCGGGACGACCAGGCGACCGAGCTCATGGCCGCCCGGGCCCACCAGGCCGAAGGAGACCGAGCTACGGGCCAGCGTCAGGTCGACGATACGGTGGGTGCTGTCCGGGTCGGTTCCCACCACGTCGGCGCCGGTCGCCCGGCCGATCTCGGCCGCCACCGGATCGTCCCCGCCGACCACGCGGTGGTGGCGGGCACTGGCGACGAACTGCTCGAATGCCGATCGGACGGCGGCGAAGGTCCCGTAGTGGTCGAGGTGGTCGGCCTCGACATTGGTGACGACGGCGATGTCGGGGACCAGGGCGAGAAAGGTGCCGTCGCTCTCGTCGGCCTCGACGACCAGCCACTCGCCCTCGTCCCACACCGCGTTGGTGCCGATCTCGTTGAGGTCGCCCCCGATCAGGAACGACGGGCGGACCCCGGCCTCGACCAGCAACAGCGACAGCATGGACGCCGTGGTCGTCTTCCCATGGGTCCCGGCGACGGCGATGCACCGGCGGAGCGAGGCGATGGCGGCCAGGGCCTCGGACCTCGCCAGCACGGGGACGCCCCGGCGCCGGGCCTCGACGATCTCCGGATTCGAGTCGGCGATGGCGGAGGACACGGTCACCAGCTCGGCCGCCCCCAGGTTTTCCGCCCGGTGGCCGATCTCGACGTGGATGTCCGCACCGGCGAGCCGCTCGGTGACGGCGGAGGCCTTGAGGTCACTGCCCGTCACCGTGTGGCCCATGGCGTGGAGGGCCGTGGCGATGGCGCTCATCCCGGCGCCGCCGATGCCCACCACGTGGATGGTGCGCCGGTCGCCCGGGCCGCCCAGGAGGGCCGTGGCCGGGATCCCGCTCACCGTCGTCCCCGGGGTGCGGTCCGGGCATTCGCCTCGACCACCCGGGCCCCGGCGGCCGCGGCATCGACCCGGCCCATCGAGGCGGCGGCGTCGGCCATGGCACCGAGCCGGTCGGCGTCACCGAGCAGCCCGTCCAGCACCGTGGCCAGCCGGCCGGCGTCCAACTCCTCGTCCGCCATCAGGACCGCGGCCCCCGCCCGCTCCAGCACCCGGGCGTTGGCCGTCTGATGGTCACCGGGCGCTCCCGGGAGCGGCACGAGCACCGAGGGAACGCCGGCGACGGCCAACTCGGCCACGGTCATCGCCCCGGCCCGGCACACGACGACGTCGGCCGCGGTGTACACGACGGCCATCCGCTCCTCGTAGGGGACACGGGTGACGTGGAGGCCGGACCCGGCCGTGCCGGCCGGAGCGGTCCCGGCGCCGGGTGTCGCCCCGGGGGGTCCGGCGTCGGCGAACTCGTCCCAGTCCCTCCGGCCGACGATGTGGTAGATCGATCGGTCGTCCCGGTCCTTCCACCGGTCGACCAGGTCGTCGACCACCTGGTTGAGGTGCCGGGCGCCCAGCGAGCCCCCGAACACGGCCACCGTCGGGCGGTCCGGCGGCATCCCGAGCAGTCGGCGCGCCGCCTGGCGCTGCGGCCCACCGTGGGTGACGGCGGTGATCTCGGCACGTACCGGGGTGCCGGTCACGACGGCGCGGGGCAGGGGGTTCCCCTCCCAACCGACCGCCGAGGCCCGGGCGAACCGCCCGAAGAGCCGGTTTGCCGCCCCGGGAACGGCGTCGACGTTGACCAGGACCAGGGGGACGCCGAGGACCACGGCGGCGAAGGACGCCGGCAGGCTGGCGTAGCCCCCGACCGACACCACCACGCGCGGGCGGGCCCGGATCACCACGCCGAAGCCGCGGGCGCAGGCGACGACGAGTCCACCGAGCGACGAGAGGTTGGCCTCGATGGCCCGGGGAGCCAGGCTCCGGACGATCCCCCGGCCGGGCAGCAGGGTGAAGGGGAAGCCCCGGCCCCCGAGCGCCGCTCGGTCCTGACCGTGGGAGGACCCCACGAACTCGATCGATTCGCGGGTGTGGCCTTCCTCCACCAGCGCCTCGGCGATGGCCAGCGCCGGCTGGAGGTGACCGGCGGTCCCTCCTCCTGCGACCAGGGCGAACCTCTCCCCGCTCACCGCTTGATCGGTCGCAGCCGAACGCCGGTCCCCGAGGATGACGACCGCTCGTGGGTGGCGATGTTGAGGAGGATGCCGACGGCGGCCATGGTGATGATCAGCGACGACCCCCCGAAGGAGATGAAGGGCAGCGGGATTCCGGTGACCGGCAGGACGCCGATGACGGCGCCGATGTTGATCACCGCCTGGCTGGTCACCCAGGTGGTGACGCCCACGGCCAGCAGGCTCCCGAACCGGTCCGGGGCCCGGGTGGCCGCCCGCAGGCCGAACCAGGCCAGGGCGAAGAACAGGGCGAGGAGGACCACCGCGCCCACCAGGCCCAGCTCCTCCCCCACCACCGAGAAGATGAAGTCGGTGTGGGCGTTGGGCAGCGTCCCCCACTTCTCGCGCCCGCCGCCGAGGCCCAGCCCGAACAGGTGCCCGGAGCCGAGGCCGATCAGTGACTGCCACACCTGGTACCCGGTGCCCGAGCGGTTGGCCCCCGGGCTGAGGAACGAGAGGATCCGGTCGCGCCGGTAGGGGTCGGCCAGGCCGACGACGATGGCCAGCCCGGCGAAGGTGCCGACGATCTTCACGATCGGTCGCATCGGCACGCCACCGATGAACAGGATGCCGAAGGCGATGCAGCTGAGGACCAGGGCGGTCCCCATGTCCGGCTGCTTGAGGATGAGGATGCCCGAGACGCCCAGCACCACCAGGACCGGCACGATGACCAGCTTCGGGTCGGTCGACGGGTGGGAGCGGCGGGTCAGCAGGTCGGCGGCGAAGACCGCCAAGGCCAGCTTCATCAGCTCAGAGGGCTGCAGCTGGATCATCCCGAACCCGATCCACCGGGACGATCCCCCGGCACTGACGCCCAGGTGGGGCACGAGCACCACGACCAGCAGGCCGAGGGACACCACCACCAGCGGACCGCGGATCTTGCGCCACTTGCGGTAGTCCACCCTCGAGAACAGGAGAAGCGCGCACGCGCCCAACCCCATGTAGAGGGCCTGGCGCACGAAGATCGACCACGGGGAGCCGTACAGCTGCATGGAGATCAACGGCGAGGCGGACCCCACCATGATCAGTCCGAACACACAGAGCACGCCCACCAGGAGCAGGATCGACGAGGCCGTCCCCATGTGGGCGAGGAACCCGAGAGGCCCCGTCGCGCCGGACCGCTTGGAGCCGGCCCCGGTCGCCGCGGTGGGCCTGGCCTTGGGCCTGGCTTTGGGCCGGGCCGGGCCGCCCGTGGGGGCCGCCCCGAGCGGTCGGGGCCGCGTGCCGGCGGGCGAGGTCGAGGGGTGCCGCCCGCGGGAGACCGCACGCGTGGAGGCGGTCGACTCAGGCACCGGTGCCCCCCCGCCGTTCGGGGTGGACGACGGAGCGGGGATTCGATGCCGGACGCGCCTGCTGCATCCCCCTAGCCTCGCCTACCGGGACGTTCGGGTGGTGGAGCCTCATCAGACCTTCCCGACCGAGAGGAAGTCCCCATAGAAGATGCCGAGGCCCAGGGCGGCGAAGAGCCCGGCGAGGATCCAGAAGCGGACGATCACCGTGGTCTCGGGCCACCCCAACAGCTCGAAGTGGTGGTGGAGCGGTGCCATGCGGAACACCCGGCGATGGAAGACGCGGAAGCTCACGATCTGGATCAGCACCGACAGGGTGACGATGACGAAGAGGCCGCCGATGACGACCAGCAGCAGATCGAGGTTCATCAGCAGGCACAGCGCGGCCAGTCCCGACCCGATCGACAGGGACCCCGTGTCGCCCATGAAGATCCGGGCCGGGGCGGCGTTCCACCAGAGGAACCCCGTGCAGGCACCGGCGAGGGCCACGGCGGCCAGGGCCAGGTCGAGCGCGTTGGAGACGTGGTAGATCCCGACGTGGCGGTACTGCCAGTAGCCGATGATGGCCAGGCAGGCGAAGCAGAACGTGGCCGAGCCGGCGGCGAGCCCGTCCAGGCCGTCGGTCAGGTTCACGGCATTGGCCGACGCGGCGATGACCAGCGTGGCCCAGACCACCCACACCCCTGACCCGAGGTTGAGGCCGATCGAGTCGTACCGGGTGAAGGAGAGGGCGGTCGACGCGTGGGCCCAGTAGACGGCGAGGAGGGCGAACGCCACCCCCAGGCCGATCTGGGCCCCGAACTTGGCCCGCTTGTTCAGGCCCAGGCTGCGACGGTTCCGCACCTTGATCCAGTCGTCGGCGAAGCCGATCGCCGCGGCACCGAGGATGGCCAGCATGACCAGGGCCCCCTGACGGGAGAAGGTGACCCCGGGGATGGCGTGGGCGGTCAGGTAGCCGATGATGACCGCGGCGACGATGCCGATGCCGCCCATGGTGGGCGTTCCCGCCTTGGCGATGTGCACCTGGGGCCCGTCCTCGCGGATCTGCTGGCCGATGTTGTGCTTGAGCAGCCAGCGGATGAGGATCGGCGTGGTCAGGACGGCCACCCACAGGGCGATGCCGCCGGAGGTCATCAGGGAGATCATCGGGTGGCGTCCCCCCGGCGGACGGTCAGGGCCTGGCGGGCCACCTGGCGGTCGTCGAAGGGGACCACCCGGTCCCCCACGGTCTGGGTGCTCTCGTGGCCCTTGCCGGCCACCACCACGACGTCGCCGGGCCGGGCCATCCCCACCGCCACCCGGATGGCCCGCTCCCGGTCGGGTTCGACCACCACGTCCACCCCGTCGCCCACGCCGGCGCGGATCTGGCCGATGATGGCCAGGGGATCCTCCGACCGGGGATTGTCCGAGGTCAGGACCACGACATCGGACCAGCGGGCCGCCGCCGCCCCCATCTCGGGTCGCTTCCCCCGGTCGCGGTCCCCGCCGGCGCCGAACACGCACAGGACCCGGGAACTGCCCGAGAGCTCCCGGGCCGAGGAGAGCGCCACCCCCAGGCCGGCCGGTGTGTGGGCGTAGTCGACGACCACGGCGAACGGCTCGTCCCCCGAGACCAGCTCCATCCGGCCGGGCACGGCGTCCGCGGCCCGGAGCCCCTCGGCCACCCGGTCCTCGTCGAGCCCGACGTGGACGGCGATCGAGGCCGCCAGCAGGGCGTTGTCGACGTTGAAGGCCCCGGTGAGGGGCACGGTGACCGGTCGTCCCCGCCATCGGAACGCCGAGGATCCCACCGAGAGCTCGATCGCCGAGGCGTCGGACCGGTGGACACGCTCGACCGGCCGGCCGTCGGCCTCGATCTGGCCGGCGAGCCGTCGCCCCCACGGATCGTCGGCGTTGATCACCACCGTTCGGGCCCGTGAAGCCTGGAACAGCTGCGACTTGGCCTCGAAGTACCGCTCCATCGACCCGTGGTGGTCGAGATGGTCCCGGCTCAGGTTGGTGAAGGCGGCGACGTCGAAGACGATGCCGTCCACGCGGGACTGGGTCAGCGTGTGGGAGGACACCTCCATGGCCACGGCCCGGGTGCCGTCGGCGACGAGTTCGGCCAGCCGGTGCTGGAGGACCGGCGCCTCGGGTGTGGTGCGCTCCCCGTCCAGGGTGCCGATGGTGGCGGTCGGCGTCCCGGCGTGGCCGAGAATCGATCGGACCAGGTGGGTCACCGTCGTCTTGCCGTTGGTGCCGGTCACGCCCACCATGGCGAGGGAGCGGGCCGGGTGGCCGAAGAACGACGCGGCGATGACGGCCATGGCCGGCCTCGACTGGCCCTCGGCCACCCGGGCCTGGGTGACGTCGAGATCCAGGAACCGCTCGCACACCAGCGAGGTGGCGCCGCGGTCGACCGCCTCGCCGGCGTGCTGGTGGCCGTCGGTGTGGGCGCCGGGCACGCAGCAGAACAGGGCACCGGGCCGGACCCGGCGACTGTCGAACTCGACCGAGAGGACCGGGGTCGACGCCGGGTCGCCACGGGCCTCGAGCACGTCGACGTCGTGGAGCACATCGGTCATCTGCACGGGTACGTGGTCCAAGGTCTCCGACGTGAGCAGGAGATGGGTCGACTCGGTCGCAGGCCCACCTACGGGCCTTCCGTGGTCGCTCCGGACGGCACCGAGATGGTACCGGTGGCACCCACGGCCGAGCTGGAGGCCGAGGCCGTGGCGGCCGCCGTGGTGGGGATCCCGTAGTGGTGGAGGGCGTAGGCCATGATCGTCGAGAACACCGGGGCAGCCACCGCACCACCGTAGATGGGCGTGGGGTGGTCGAGGACCACCACCGCCGAGAGCACCGGGTCCTGGGCGGGGGCGAACCCGGCGAACGAGCCCACGTAGGCGCCGGTGATGTACCCGAGGTGGTTCGGGTTGGGGATCTGAGCGGTTCCCGTCTTGCCGGCCACCGTGTAGCCGTCGATGGCGGCCTCGGTGCCGGTCCCCGAGGAGACGACCCCTTCGAGCATGGAGACCAGTTGGGCGTTGGTGGTCGGGGGGATCACCCGGTGGCTGGACGCCGGCTTGGCGGCGGTCACCGATCCGGTGGGGCTCACCGTCCCCCTGATCAGGCGCGGGGACACGAACTCCCCACCGTTGGCCACCGCGTTGTAGGCGTCGAGGATCTGCTGCGCCGTCACGGCGTCGTCCTGGCCGATCGGTGTCGAGCCGATCGAGGTGCCCGTCCACGCCGAGGGGCCCGGGACCAGCCCCTGGGACTCCCCCGGGATCCCCAGCCCGGTCAGCTTGCCGAACCCGAGGTTGCTGATCTGGGACAGCAGCCGGTTCTCCCCCAGGGCCTCGGCGATCTCGATGGTGCCGATGTTGGACGACTGGGCGATGATGCCCCCCGGGGTGAGCCGTTCGAGGCCGTGGGCCTCGGCGTCATGGAAGGTGTAGGTGCCCATGGGCAGGGAGGAGGGCACCGAGATCTGCTGGGTGGGCGTGATCACGCCGGCCGCCAACGCGGCCGAGAAGGTGACCAACTTGAAGACGGAACCCGGCTCGTAGACCTGGGTCACGGCCGAGTCCGAGGGTGCCTCCTCCACGCCGGCGGGAAGGGTGTCCGCCGCCGAGACGAGGGACGGTCCCGTGGTGTCGGCGGTGGTGGTCACCGTCGGGGCGGGCGCCGTGGTCGTCGGCTTGCCGGTGACGGCCGCACCGGTGGTGGCCGTGCCGGTGGTGGCCTGCAGGTTGGCCTGGGCCAGGATGTCCCCGGTCTTCACGTCCATCACCACGGCGGTCCCGCTGAAGGCGTGCGAGGCGGCGATCTCCGCCGCCAGGGCCTGCTCGGCGACGTACTGGATGGACTCGTCGATGGTGAGCTCGACACCGGTCCCGGGCTTGGCCGCCACCGAGGCGGTGCCACCGGGAAGCGTGACGCCGTCGGGCGCCTCGAGCAGGCTCTTCGAGCCGGCCTTCCCGGCCAGGAGGGACTGGTACTGGTACTCGAGGCCGGACGCACCGTTGCCGTCCCAGTTGACCGATCCGAGGAGGGGGGACGCCAGCTGGCCCGCCGGCTCGACCCGCTGTGTCTCGGGGACCAGGTTGATGCCGGCCAGGTTGAGCCCGGTCACCCGGTTGGCCACGGCGTCGGACACGCGGTGGGCCAGGTACACGAAGCCCGAATGCTCGGTGAGCTCGGACCGCAGCTGGCCCGCGGGGATCCCGAGGACCGGTGCGAGCGCGTCCGCCACGGTGGCCGGATGGGTGATCAGCAGCGGGTCGGCGACCACCGTCTGCTTGGTCACCGTCTCGGCGAGGACCTCGCCGTTGCGGTCGTAGAGGCCACCGCGCACGGCGGGCACGGCAACCGTCTGGGTCAGCTGGGAGGTCGACAGTGAGGCGTAGTGGGAGTGGGAGAACTCCTGCACGGAGACGAGGCGGCCGATCAGGACGATGAACACGATCACGAGGACCAGCCGCATGGCGCGGGCGCGCCTGCCCAACAGAATCGAGGGGCTCACCGTTTGGCCGGGGCGCTCGACGCAGCGGGTGCGGGTGCAGTGACCGGTGTGGGAAGCGGGACGTTCAGCGGAACGTGGGGCAGGTAGACGACCTGGGTCGGCGCCACCAGCCCCTGGGCCTCGGCCTGGCTGACCACCACGGGCGGGGCGGCCTTCTCCGCCACGGCCACCTGGTCGGCCTTTTGGACCGCCACCGCCGCGGCGACCTCCTGTTGGGTCGTCGACAGCCGGACCTGGCCCTCGGCCACCAGCGTGTCACCGACGACGACGGACACGAGACTGCCGACGACCAGCACGGCCGAGAGCCACACGGTCGAACGCCGCAACCTCCTCGTGCCGGGCCGACGCCGCGGTCCCGGCTCGAAGAGCCGGAGTGGCGGGCGGCGCGACGGTGCCGGAGCGGCGGGCGGATCGGAACGCGCCGCCGATCGTCGGGCGGCGGCCTCGGCCGGTGGGGCCATCAGGCGACCCCGCCCATCTCGGCGTCACGCTCGGTGGCCGACGGGAGCCGCTCGATGACCCGGAGCCGTGCGGCCTCGGAGCGGGGGTTGCGCTCGACCTCGTCGGCACCGGGCCGGCGCGCGCCCCGAGCCACCAGTCGGTACTGGGGGTTGGCCCCGCACACGCAGGGCAGACCCGGCGGGCACTGGCAGTTGTCCGTGACGAGGCGCTGGAAGATGGACTTGACCAGGCGGTCCTCGCCCGAGTGATAGGCGATGACCACGCAGCGGCCACCCGGCCGCAGGAGCGCCAGTGCGTCCTCGAGGGCGGTCTCGAGCTGATCGAGCTCCTCGTTGACGGCGATGCGGATGGCCTGGAAGACCCGGCGGGCGGGGTGGCCGCCGGTCCGACGGGTGGCGGCCGGGATGGCGGTCCGGACCACATCGGCCAGCTGACCGGTGCTGGACAGGGGTCGGGCGGCCACGATGGCCCGGGCGATCCGTCGGGCGAAGCGCCCCTCGCCGTTGTCGGCGAACAGCTCGACCAGGTCGTCCTCGTCGAATTGGTCGACGACGTCCGCCGCCGTGCGGCCGGCGGTGGGGTCCATCCGCATGTCGAGGGCGGCGTCACGCCGATACGAGAAGCCGCGCTCGGCCACGTCCAGCTGCGGTGAGCTCACGCCCAGGTCGAACAACACGCCGCTGACCCCCCGATCGTGCGGTGGGAGCCCGAACTCGCTCTGGACCTCGTCGATCACATGGGCCATGACGTCGAACCGGGACTGGCGGACGATGGCTCGCCGCCCGAAGGGGGCCAGGGTCTCCTTCGCCGCCTCGACAGCCAGCGGGTCCCGGTCGATCCCGAGGATGCGCAACCCGTGGCTGGCCGAGAGCAGGGCCGCGGCATGGCCCCCACCGCCCACGGTGGCGTCGACCACGAGCCCCGACGGCACCGAGCGGAGCAGGTCGACCACCTCGGCCACCATGACCGGGGCATGGGAGTATTCCTGGCTCATCCGCAGTCCCCCGACCGGCACGATGCTTGCGGGTGGAGTGCCGCGACGCACTCCCTGGAAGTAGGCGGAGGAGGATTCTTCCAGGGATCCGGTCGAGGGACTGCGCATGGGCCAGACACGTTCGATGTGGACGTCGTGACGGGCCACCGCGGCCAGGCCCGACTCGTAGGGGGTGAGTCGCCGGGGCGGCTCCGGATCGCACGAGCCCGAGGCCGTCCGTCGGGAGATGATGACCGGCGGTCCGGGGTGCGATGACACCCGGGGCGCGGTGGCCCCGGCCAGGGGGATTCCCGTGATCTTGGAGATGGAGGCGACGAAATCCGGGGTGCTCCCGATGCTCCGGGGCGGCGGGGCGGTGGCGTCCGGGTCGAGCCGGTCGAGACTGGGGTGGTCGGGGCTGATCCGTCCGGCGACGGCCCGCTCCCTCCCACCGGCGCCGGTTCCCGGCCGGGCATCGGCGGGGGGAGGTGGGCACCCATCGGGTTCCTCGTCGACATCGCGGTGGACCACGTGGAGGCGCACGGCGTCACTCAGCCGTCGTCGCCCTGGGTCAGACGCTCCTCTTCGGGCAGCACCTTGGCGTCCCACGCGTCCCGGTTCCACAACTCGACCCGGTCGATCGCCCCGAGCACCAGGACGTCGCTGACCAGCCCGGCGTACTCGCGGAGCCGTGCCGGTATGGCCATCCGGCCCTGCCGGTCGATCTCCAGCTCGTGGGAGGTCGACGCCCACAACCGGACCAGGTTCCGGTCGCTCCGAGAGGTGGTGGCCCGGCCCAGCATCGTCTCCATCTGCTGCTCGAACTCGTCCGGCGTCCACAGTGACAAGCAGCCGTCCTGATACTCGGTCAGATACCCCCCGTGCTCGAACGGCCCGCGGAACTTCGACGGGAGGATGACCCTTCCCTTGTCGTCGAGCGAGTGCTCGTACCTGCCGAAGAACCGTGCCACTGGTGATTGCTCCCACAATGCTCCCCGCAGTGCCCAGAATCCGAAGGTTCGGATCCCTCCCTTTCACACCACTTTGCGCCACTTTACGCCCCCACCCCCCACTGGTCAACCACCCGCCTCCAGATGACGGGCAGTCCGGTCGCTCCCGGACGGAAGCCGGCGGCGGACGGGGGGTCGCAGACCGAGGGGTGGCGCGTCGGGCGGAGGGTGCTCCATGGCGCCGTCGGGGGCAGCCGAGCGCCCGGGAAGCGCCGGAGCGGAGCCGGCCCGGCGGCCGGCCGGCGCCCACCGCTGCCGTCGGGGGGCGTGCGGACGGTCAGGACCCCGGGTGGACGGTCAGGACCCCGGGTGGACGGTCAGGACCCCGGGTGGACGGTCAGGACCCCGGGTGGACGGTCAGGGCCCCGGGTGATCGGTCAGGACCCCGGGTGGACGGTCAGGGCAGGGCGTCGGCGAAGGCGGCGGCGATCGCCTCGCCGGAGAGCGCGGGCCTCCCGGCGAGCCGGAAGAGCTCGGTCGTCCCGACCACCGCCGCTTCGAGCTCCCCCCGGGCCGCAGACCGCTCGTCGGGGGCCATCGCCAGCACGTCCACGAGCGGCTCCGCGTCCCACGTGAGGACGCAGGCACCGTGGAACCACGCGCCGGTCCGGTTCCGTCGTTGGGCGAGGCCGACCACCTTGCGACCGTCCTCGGCGACGACCTCGCCGGTCCCCACACCGCCGAAGCACACGAGGGACGACCAGCGCGTGCACGACAGGTAGCCCTGGCGCCTCGAGGTCACGCCGGTGATGCCCGAACGGGTCAGCGCGTCGACCCAGGCCTCCCCCAGCCAGTGGAAGGCCTGTCCCACATCGCTCCGCCACAGGGGATGGCCGATCGGCAGCCAGACGTCGATCCAGACCGGGTCGTCGGGGGTCACCAGGACCGCGCCCCCGCCCGAGCGACGCCTCGCCACGGCGATCCCGGCGGCGGCGGCCCGGTCGCCGTCGACGACACGATCCGGCTGGGTCGAGCCGAGGACGACCGCCGGAGCCTCCACCCGGCACACCGCGACGCGGACCCGGTCGGGCTGCGCCTCGGCCCCCGGCCATGAGGCGTGCAGGGAACCGGCGGCGCCGACCCGCTGCTCGATCATCCAGGCACCGCCCACCCGGTCATGTTCCCATCCCGGGGGCCGCCGGCGCGAGCCGGGACCGGCGACGGTCAGGCGGTCAGCTGCTCGGGCCGGACCACGCCGTTGCCGAGGTAGGTGATCCAGTCGTCGCTGGCTCCACCGCACAGGGCCAGCAGCTGCACGCGGTGACGCGGGGCGACCGGCGTCGACCGGAGGACCATGCCCGCCTCGTGGGGCAGCCGGTCCTCCTTGCGCGTGTTGCAGCGCCGGCAGGCGGCGACCACGTTCTCCCAGGTGTGCAGGCCGCCCTTGCTCCGGGGGATGACGTGGTCGAGGTTCTCTGCCGCGGATCCGCAGTACTGGCAGCGCGACCCGTCCCGGGCGAAGACGGTGCGGCGGTTGACCGCCACCCGGTAGTGGTGCGGCACGTGGACGTAGCGCACCAGCCGGACCACGGAGGGCTCCGGCACCGTCAGCCGTTCCGCCCGGAACACTCGCTCGGTGGTGTGGACCAGTTCGGCCTTGGTGTCGAGGACCAACAGCACGGCGCGCCGGGACGAGACGATCCCCAACGGCTCGAAGGTCGCGTTGAGGACGAGGGCCCGCCTCGTCGGCGACGTGGGGGGTCGCACCGCCTCCCGGCGGTCGGAAGAGGGCCCCTTGGCCACTGATTTCGCCGCGGCCCTCGAGCGTCGATCCATCAGCTCGGAAATTAGCCCGGTTGGCCGTCGGTGGGGGCGTCCCGCCCCGTCGGGGTGGCCCCGGGCCGGAACCGGGGACGCTCCCGTCGCACCGTGGACCGGCACCATTCGAGATAGGAGACGACGTCCCCGGCCTCCGGCTCGGCGTCCGTGCCCCCGTAGGAGGTGACCATCCGGAAGGCCCACCACCGGTCGTCCGGCAGTGGAAGGTATGGTCGCCTCCTCCACCACCCCGGCACGGCCAACCGCAACAGTGCGGTCACCGCGGTCGGCCAGAGGCCGGGGCGGCAGGCCAACGCTCTGGCCACCGGCCCCGACAGGACACGGGGTCGGGGCGGGGTCGGCGCACTCACCGGCGATCACCTCGACCGTCGCCGCCGCCGTCGGCGACCGTCCGCCGGGCGACCGCCGTCGCCCCCACCAGCGGGCCCTTCGGGCCCAGCCCGGCGGGGATGATGCGGGTCGTCCGCGAGAAGTCGAGACGGGCCCGTCGCTCGATCTCCTCCTGGGCGGCGACAAAGAACGGTTCGCCGAAGCCCAGGGCCACCGAGCCGGCCACCACGGCCAACTCGAGGTCGAGGAGGTTGGCCACCGTGGCCACCGCCCGGCCGACCAGGGTGCCGGCACGCCGGCGGACCGACGGTTCCGCCTCCGACGCCGGCCGGCCGGTCATCGCCTCGATCGACAGGCCCGACGCCTCGGCCTCCAGACAGCCCTGTCCCCCACACGCACATCGTCGGCCGTCGGGCTCGACCACCACATGTCCGATGTGCCCGGCATTGCCCTGCGCTCCGTCGAGCAGCCGGCCGTCCACCACGATGCCTCCGCCGACCCCCGTCGATACCACCATGGCGACGTAGTCCTTGACACCGCGCGCCGCCCCCAGCCAGCCTTCGCCCAGGGCCAGTGCCTTGGCGTCGTTGTCGACGAAGACCGGCAGCCCGACCACCTCCTCCAGTCGCCGGCGCAGCGGGAAGTCGCGCCACGCCGGGATGTTGAGCGGGGACACCGTCCGACCCCCCGGCGCCATCGGCCCGCCGCACCCCACCCCGCACCGAGTCGGGTCCCCTGTCGAGCGGACCTCCGCCACCGCCGTCGTCAGAGCGCCGAAGACGGCCTCGGGGTCGTGGGACGCCGGTGTGGGTACGGTGGCCTCGGCTCCGATCCGACCGTCACCGTCGACGATGGCCGCGGCGATCTTGGTGCCACCGATGTCGACGGCGAGGACGACCGGGCCCTCCGACGGCAGCGGCGAGCGCACGCCGGCGGGGCCGGAACGGCGTTCCGGGTGGTGGACGGCCGCCGCCTGGTCAGTCGTCGCGGTGGAACCGGCCACGGATCCAGTCACGCGGATCGTGGACGGTGTTGCTCAGATTGCGACTGTGGAGTGATCGGGAGATGTCATCGATCCCGGCCTTGCCCATCCGTCGGGCATTGTTGGCGAAGACGACTCCGGACAGGAACATCACGACGACGCCCACGAAGCCGAGCACCACCGAGGTGGAGAAGGTGAAGAACATGAAGACGAGCGCGGCCACGAAGACCAGCGCGGACCAGATGCAGTAGCGGCCGGCATGCCGATAGACCGTCTCCGAGCGGACCCGCTCGGCGAACTCGGGGTCCTCCTGGTAGAGGGACTGCTCCAACTCGTGCAGTATGCGTTGTTCATGCTCAGAGAGCGGCAACGGATCGTCCCCTCCACCCGTGTTCACGTCCAGCGGTCATTGCCGACTCCATCATCGCGCAACCCCCACTCCAATGGCCCGCGCCACTCCACGCATGTTCAAGACCACCAGCACCCTGACCAGTAGCTTCGACTGCACGTTCTTCCAGACACTGGGACCATATTACAAGGCGCCCGCCCTTGCATCATCCAATTGGGGAGGCGGCCCGGGCCTGGCGGCCCGATCGGAGGCCACCGGCCGGTCAGCGCGGAGAGGGATCGCCCGGTCCCCACTGGGCCTCCCCCCGCCGACGGATCCTGAGCCCGTCGGCGCCGACCAGGGCAGCCGAACCGACCGAGGAGCCGCCGTAGCGCTCCCGGATGGCGTCGACCGCCGCGGTGACCGGCCCCCACGACCGCTGGATCTGCTCCACCTCCTCGTCGTCGCCGCCGTGCCCGGGTCGCTCACGGCCCTCGAACCCTCCCCGGAGGGTCGGTTCCGTGAAGGCCGGCTCCGTGAGCTCGGCGCCCGACCCGCCGAGGTCGAGCGTCAGCTGCACCCCCGCCTCGGGCGGCCCGAACCCGGAGAGGCTCACCCCGAGGAGCCGGACGCCCTTGCCGACCTCCACGGACTCGAACAGTGCCCCCGCCACCGCCGCCACCGCCTGGGTGGCATCGATCGGCGCGGCGAGGGAGTGCGAGCGGGTGATCAGGCTGAAATCGGCGAACCTGACCTTCACGCTGACCGTCCGCGCCGCCAGGCCCGAGCGGCGCATGGTGCTCGCCGAGGCGTCGACCATGCGCATGAGGTGAGCATGGAGCGCTACCCGGTCCCAGAGGTCCGTGGCGAAGGTCTCCTCGTGGCCGATCGACTTCGCCGCCTGCTCGGGCACCACCGGCCGGGGGTCCTCGCCCCTGGCCAACAGCGAAAGGTGGTTGCCGAGCGAGGCGCCGAGGGCGTGTTCCAGCGTGCCCGGCGGGAGCGCGGCGATGTCGCCCACGGTTGCCACGCCGAGGGCGTCCAGCTTCCGACCCGTCACCGGACCCACCCCCCAGAGCGCACGCGCCGGCAACGGGTGCAGGAAGTCCAGCTCGCCGTCGGGGGGGACGACCACCACCCCGGGACCGGGCCGTATGCCGCTCCGATCGGCGGTGGGCTTGGCCGCCTTGGAGGCCAGCTTCGCCATGAGCTTGCTCCGTCCGACCCCCACCGAGCAGGCCAGGTGGAGTTCGTCGCCGACGCGCGCACGGATAGCGGCGGCGATGGTGGGCCCGTCGCCGAGCAGCTGACGCGACCCGGTCACATCGAGAAACGCCTCGTCGAGGGAGATCCCCTCCACGAGTGGGGTCACCTCCTCGAAGATGGCGTGCAGTTTCCGGCTCTCCTCGACGTACCGGTGGAACCGGCCGTCGACGAACACGGCACGCGGGCAGAGGCGTCGGGCCACCGACGAGGGCATGGCCGAGTGCACACCGAACATCCTCGCCTCGTACGTGCAGGCGGCGACGACCCCGCGGGGCCCGGCGCCACCCACGATGACCGGCTGTCCAGCGAGGCTCGGATCGTCGAGGACCTCCACCGATGCGAAGAACGAGTCCATGTCCACGTGGAGGATCGCCCGCCGCACCCCCGGCACCGGCCCCGTCGCCTGGCGGCGCTCGGCCCCACCCACCCCGGTGGCCGGTCGGTCAACCACCGAGGCGCAGGCTCCGAAATCCCTCGGCGAAGGCCACGCCGGCCTGCCGGCCGGCATCCTCGGCGGCCAGCCGGACCGCCGTCGAGGCCCACTCCACGCCGTCGGGAAATTGGCTGCGGTGGCATCCGACCGCCTCCCCCTTCACGTCCACCGTGCTCGAGATGTCCACCCAGAGGTCGGGCTCGAGTGTTCCCGACATGAGGACGGTCTCCACCTGGTGTGCCGGACCGGCATCGGGGAAGTAGTGCGGCAGTGCCGCCGCCGGTGCCACGGCGTCGAGTGCGGCCAGGCCGGTGACACGGTGGTCCCGGTGGTTGAAGTACTCGTGGCCGAAGAACAGCGCGGTGGGGTCGGGACAGAGCACCACATCGGGCCGGAACCGGCGCACCGCTGCCACCAGCTCGTGGCGGAACCCGGGGGTATCGGCGAGCTCACCGTCCTCGTGGTTCAGGAACTCCTGGCCGGCCACACCGATCAGCCCACCGGCCTCGGCGGCCTCGACCGCCCGCCGCTCCACCAGCTCCCGACGGTCCGCATCTGGATCCGAGGAACCCTTCCCGCCGTCGGTGCACAGCACCACCCTCACCTCGCACCCCGCTTTCGCCCACGCCGCCAAGGTGCCCCCACAGGAGACGTCCGGGTCGTCCGGATGGGCGTAGATGGCCAGAGCCCGGGCGGGGACATCGACCTTGAGCTCGGCCACGGCTAACCCTCCACGGGCTTCGGCGCCGTGGTCTTCGTGAGGAGCCCCACCTCGCGCCGGAAGTCGTCGACACCCTCGAAACCCTTGTAGACACTGGCAAACCGCATGTAGGCGACCTCGTCGACCAGCCGCAGGCGCTCGAGCACCGCCAGTCCGACCTGTTCGGACGTCGGCTCTGAGCCGTCCTCACGAAGCTCGTCCTCGACCTCGCCCGCCAGCACGTCGAGCTGCTCCTCGGTCACCGGGCGGTTCTTGGTGGCAGCCCGAAGACCGTCGATCAACTTGCCCCGGTCGAACGCTTGACGGGCTCCCGACCGCTTGACCACCATCAGCGGGACCTCGTCGATCCGTTCGAACGTCGTGTACCGATGTCCGCATCCGGCACACTCCCGGCGGCGCCGGATGGCTGCGCCGTCCTCGGCCACCCGGGAATCAACCACCCGGTCGTCATCGGCCAGGCACCAGGGACACCGCACGATTCGAGGCTAGCGCCCCCGTGCGCACTGCAGATCTCCACCGGCGACAGGAGCATCACCCGGGATCACCGGCGTCAATTCCTAGGGCAGGGCGATCCGTTCACCGGGATGGACGGTGTCTGATCCGGTCTGCTGTGCCAGTTGGGCCACCAGCGGACGGGGGTCGGCGGAGGGATCGGCGCGCTCGGCGATCGTCCAGAGGGTGTCGCCCGGCTGCACGGTGTACTCCCCCTTCGCCAGGGTCTCCACTCGAGCGGAACCGATGGCGTGGGAGCGACCACCGGTTCCGCTGAGTGGGAGAGCGAGGGCGACCAGCAGGAGGCCGATCACCGCGAACAGTGCCCTCCGGCGACGAACCTCCGGCGACACGCGTCGCCGACCGTCGCGCGCCGACCTCCGATCGGGGACCAGACCGAGACCGGTGCCCCACGTATCGGGATCGTCGACGTCGTCGAACCCGACCTGTCGGTCGGCCTCGACCAGGCGGAGACCCCGCCGTCCGGGCGAGGAGTCCAACGGGAGTCGGTGCGGCGTCGGATCCAACCAGAGTGCGGTCATCGTCCTGAGCTCCTTCTCGACCCGGCGTGGGCGACGGTGACCGGGTGGGCTTGCATCGAACCTGTGTTCGCCATGGGGTCATCCCATCACGAACATCTGTTCGCTGTCAAGGCTTTTGTCGAACGGGTGTTTGCTTTCGGGGTCCCACCCCACTACGTTCGTGCAAACAGACGTTCGACGTCAGGGAAGGAATGCCATGGCCCAGGTCCTGAGCACGAAGCGGAAACAGATCCTCGACTGCATCTCGGAAGCGGTACGCGACCGGGGCTACCCGCCATCGGTGCGGGAGATCGGTGAGTCCGTCGGGCTCACCTCGTCGTCCACGGTCCACGCCCACTTGGCCGTGCTCCAGCGTGAGGGCTACCTGCGAAGGGACCCGACCAAGCCCCGCGCCATCGAGGTCTGCTACGACCCGTCGTCGAAGGTCATCGCCGACGCCCGTCCCATCCGGCACGTCCCCCTGGTCGGCGAGGTCGCCGCCGGCACCGGGGTCCTGGCCCAGGAGAACGTGGAGGAGCTCTACCCGTTGCCGGAGGACTTCACGGGCACCGGCACGCTGTTCATGGTGAGGGTCCGTGGCGACTCCATGGTCGACGCCGGCATCGTCGACGGGGACTTCGTCGTCGTCCGTCAGCAACCCGAGGCCGATCGGGGCGACGTGGTGGTCGCCGGCATCCCTGACGGGGAGGCGACGGTCAAGACCTACTCCACCCGGCAGGGGAGGGTGGTCCTCAGCCCGGCGAACGAACGGCTCTCCCCCATGGAATTCGACCCGTCGGAGGTCACGATCTACGGCAAGGTGGTCACCGTTCTCCGCCGGCTGTGAGATGGGCCGGCTGTGAGATGGGCCGGCTCGGTGAACCGGGGATCCGGGGCGCCCCGCCCACCGGCTCGGGTCCCGCCGACTCAGGCCGGCGGCGTGGCGATGCCGATCGAGCTCATGTCGGGGTAGCGGTCGCCAGCCCCGCTCCCTACCGGGAACACCTCCTCCAGCGCGGCGAGGTCGGAGTCGCTGAGCACCACATCCATCGCCGCGACGTTCTCCTCGAGGAAGCTGCGCCGTTTCGTGCCCGGAATGGGGATGACGTCCTGACCCCGGGACAGGACCCACGCCAGGGCCAGCTGCCCCGGCGTGCAACCCTTCCCCGCGGACAGGTCCCGCACCCTGTCGACGAGCTCGATGTTCCGGGCGAAATTGTCGCCGGTGAACCTCGGGAGATGCGAGCGGAAGTCACCCTCGGGGAAGTCGTCCGGCGAGGTGATCTGCCCGGTCAGGAAGCCGCGCCCGAGCGGGCTGTAGGCCACGATCCCGATGCCGAGCCCGCGTGCCGTCTCGACCACGTCACCCTCGATGTCGCGACTCCACAGGGACCACTCGCTCTGGAGCGCAGCGATCGGATGGACGGCGGACGCCCGTCGCAGAGTATCGGGTGACGCCTCCGAGAGGCCCAGGTAACGGACCTTCCCCTCGGCCACCAGCTCCGCCATCGCTCCGACCGTCTCCTCGATCGGCGTGTTCCCGTCCGAACGGTGCTGGTAGTAGAGGTCGATGTGGTCGACCCCGAGGCGCCCGAGCGACGCCTCGCACGAGCGCTTGACGTACGCGGCGTCGCCGCGGACGGAGCGGTCCGCCGGATCGGTGCCCCGGACGATCCCGAACTTGGTGGCGAGGACGACCCCGTCCCGTCGGCCGGCGATGGCCCGCCCGACCAGCTCCTCGTTCCGGTAGGGGCCGTACATGTCGGAGGTGTCGAGGAAGGTGATGCCGAGTTCGAGCGCCCGGCGGATGGTGGCGATCGACTCGTCGTCGTCGCCGGGGCCGTAGAACTCGCTCATCCCCATGCAGCCGAGGCCCTCGGCCGAGACGGTCAGGCCCTGGTCGCCGAGCCGGCGGTCCGCTGCGGTCATGGGCCCGACCCTACCGGCCGACCTCGAGGAGCGCGCCAAGCACCTCCGCCGCCCTCTCGAGCTCGTCGGATCCGACGTGCTCGCCCTGCGTGTGGGCGAGGAGTGGGTCGCCCGGGCCGAAATTGGCGGCCGGGACGCCGTGCGCCCAGAACGAGGCCACATCGGTCCAACCCTGCTTCGCCTTGGGTGGGGAGCCGGTGGCGGCGACCAGGCGGGCGAGGACCGGGTGGTCGAGGGAGGGGGGCGCACCGGCCGAGACGTCGACCAGCTCCCAGTGGTCCCCCTCGTCCAGGTACCGGCCGAGCAGGCCTCGGATCGATGCCTCGGCCTCCTCGGCCAGGCGGTCGGGGGCGAAGCGGTGGTTCAGGAGGATCGAGGCGTGGTCAGGGACCACGTTGGGGGAGACGCCGCCGCTGACCTCCACGATCTGCAGCTGCTCGACGTACTCGCAGCCGTCGAGCACCGGCCGACGTCCTCGGTACCCGTCCACCGTGACGAGCAACGGGGCCAGGCGGTGGATGGCGTTCCGGCCGGTGTGCGGGCGGGCGGTGTGGGCCCGGGCGCCCTCGAGCCCGATCCTGATCCTCATGGTGCCCTGGCACCCGGCCTCCACCACTCCCCCGGTGGGCTCCCCCAGGATGGCGGCATCGGCAGCCAGGAGGTCGGGCCGCTCCTCCCACAGCCGCCGCAGACCGTTGAACTTCTGCTCCACCTCTTCGCCGGCGTAGAAGCACCAGGTCACATCCAAGGCCGGCTCGGGCAGCCGGCCGGCCAGGTGCAGGAAGACCGCCACACCCCCCTTCATGTCGACGGCGCCCACGCCGTAGAGCGTCCCGTCGTCGACGCGCGGCACCTCGTTCCCACCGGAGGCCGGCACCGTGTCCAGGTGGCCACCGAGCAGCACGCGGTGGCTGCGGCCGAGCCGGGTGCGGGCCACCACGTTGTCACCCACCCGCTCGACCTCCAGCCACGGCCACGCCCGGAGGGCACCCTCGACCACGTCGGCCAGCGCCTGCTCGTGGTGGCTCACCGAGGGCACGGCCACCAGCGAGGAGGCCAGCTCGAGCAGTCCCGGGTCGGCGACCCGGCTCACGTCGAGACGCCGTGGTGACGAAGGATGTCGTTCAACCTCGCCTTGTCGTGGCGCTCGCCCTCGGTGAGGTGCCGGATGACGAGGACGCAGGGGAGGAAGAACTCCCCACCGGGGAACTCACGGCGCCGCGACGCCTGGACGGCCACGCACCAGGCCGGCACGTGGCCCCGGCCCAGCTCATGGCCGGTTTCTGCGTCGATGACCGGTATCGACGGGTTCAGGATCGTCCCCTCGCCGACCACCGCCCCGCGACCGACCCGGGCCCCCTGGGTGATCATGGACCTGCTCCCGATCATCACCTCGTCCTCGATGACCACCGGCGCGGCCTGCGCCGGCTCCAGCACGCCGCCGATGCCGACCCCGCCCGAGAGGTGGACCTGCTCGCCGATCTGGGCGCACGACCCCACCGTCGCCCAGGTGTCGACCATCGAGCCGGCGCCCACTCGTGCTCCGATGTTCACGTAGCTGGGCATGCAGATCACCCCGTTGCCCAGGAAGGAGCCCCACCGGGCCGAGGCCCCGGGCACCACCCGGACCCCCGAGGCGGCGTAGTCCTTCTTGAGCGGCAGCTTGTCGGCGAACTCGAAGGGGCCGACCTCGATGGTCTCCATCGCCTTCAGCCGGAACAGCAGGAGGATCGCCTGCTTCAGCCACTGGTGGACGACCACCTCGTCCGTGACCGGGTCGACCTCGGCCACCCGGGCGGCACCGCTGTCGAGCAGGTCGACGGCCTCGGTCACGGTCGCCAGGGCGTCGGTGTCGCCCGGACCGAGCTCGGCGGCCCGGGACCACAGTGCTTCGATCTGGGACGGGAGATCTGCCATGGGCAGACGTTAGCCCTGGGCCGCTGCCTGCCCTGTCGGTCGGAGGAGGCCCTGCCGGTACCTGCGGGCTGCCGGTACCCGCGCGCTGCCGGCTCCCCGACCGAGCCGGCTCCCCTACCAACCCGTCGACGGGCCCCGGGTCGACAGCCGATCGGCCACCAGCTCGATCCGGTCCATCGGCTGCACGAGGGCGATCCGCACGAACCCCTCCCCACCGGGGCCGTAGAACTCACCCGGGCTGACGAGCAGGCCGACCTCGAGGGCCAGGGACTCGGTGACCGACCAACCGCCACCGGTGACCGACGACGGCACCGGTACCCACAGGTAGAAGCCGCCGGCCGGGAGCCCGACCGTCAGACCGGCGGCGGTGAGCACGCCGGCCAGGGCCGTCAGTCGCTCGAGGTAGCGCTGTCGCTGCACGACGACGTGGGGGTCGTCGTCGAGCGCCACCACCGCCCCGGCCTGGACCGGGCCGGGGACCATCAGTCCGGCGTGGCGGCGTACGTCGAGGAGGAAGCTCACCAGGTCGGGGTCACCGGCGTAGAGGCCGACCCGGATCCCGGCCAGGTTGGACCGCTTGGACAGCGAGTGCACGGCCACCACCCCGGACGTCCCGGACTCGAGCACGGTGCGGGGCGGTCCCTCCCAGGTGAACTCCGAATAGCACTCGTCCGAGAAAACGGGGACCCCGTGGGCCCGTCCCCACGCCGCCACGGCCTGGTGATCGGTGAGCCGGCCGGTGGGATTGGACGGGGAGTTCGTCCACAGGAGGAGGGCCCGCGCCGCGTCCGCCGCGTCGATCGACGACAGGTCCGGTCCCCCGGCTGCCAGCTCGGCGACCGGGACCGGTCGGCAGCCGGCCAGCAGAGCGCCCATGGCGTACGTCGGGTAGGAGACCGCCGGATAGAGGACGGTGTCGCGGTCGGGCGAACGGAGACGGAGGTAGTGCGCCGCCGATGCCACGAACTCCTTCGTGCCGACGCAGGCCGCCACCTCGAGATCGGGATCGACCGACACGCCGAAGCGGCGACCGAGCCAACCGGCCGCCGCCCGCCGGAGCGCCGACGAGCCGGGGGACGTCGGGTAGCCGCGCTCGGTGCCCGACTCGGCCATGGCCCGGAGGACCGACGGTGGTGGGGGGTCGCACGGTGTGCCGATCGAGCAGTCCACCACCCCGTCGGCCCCGAACCGCTCGACGGCCCTCGCCTTCAGGTCGTTCAGCCGCTCGTAGGGATAGGGGGGCGGGACGAAGCCACCCGGTGCGGACGCCGCCGTCGTCCCGGTCACGAGGCCACGAACTCGGCGAAGCGGGACTGGCCGACGTCGTCGAGCACGACCTGGATGCGGGTCGACTCCTCGCCCGCCACCTCGCCGACGATCTCCCCCTCGCGGTGGACGGCGGCCAGGACGTCCCCACGCGCCCAGGGGATGTCGAGCTCGACCACCCGGTCGCCGACACGGAGCCGGTCCCCCATGGCGACCAACAGTTGGTCGATCCCCTCGCCGGTCCGGGCCGACACCCGCACCGAGCCGTCGTTCGCCGCCATCAGGCGCTGGGCCTCCTCGGCCGCTTCGCCGCCATGGGCGAGGATGGCATCGGACTTGTTCACCACCAGCAGCTCGGGCAGACCGTCCGCCCCGATCTCCGAGAGCACGGTCCGCACGGCGTCGACCTGCCCTTCGAAGTCGGGGGCGGACCCGTCGACGACATGGACGATGAGGTCCGACTCCCCGACCACCTCGAGGGTGGAGCGGAACGCCTCGACCACCTGGTGGGGAAGCTTGCGCACGAATCCCACCGTGTCGGTCAGCAGCACGGTCTCACCCCCGGGCAGGTCGAGCTGACGCGTGCGGGGGTCGAGCGTGGAGAACAGACGGTTCTCCACCAGTACGTCGGCCCCGCACAGCCGGTTCAACAGGGTCGACTTCCCGGCGTTGGTGTAGCCCACCAGCGACACGGTGCGCTGCCGGGAGCGGGCCCGGCCCTTGCGCTGGGTCCGCCGGGTGCGGTCGAGCTGCCGCAGGTCGGACTCGAGCCGGGACATCCTCCGCACCAGGCGCCGGCGGTCGACCTCGAGGGCGGTCTCGCCGGGGCCCCGGGTGCCGATCCCACCGGCCTGCTGGCTGAACGACCGGCCCCGGCCCCGCAGGCGCGGCAGGCGGTAGCGCAGGAGGGCCAGCTCGACCTGGGCCCGCCCCTCGGGGGTCCGGGCGTTCTGGGCGAAGATGTCGAGGATGACCGCCGTGCGGTCGATGGCCGTCCGACCCAGGATCTTCTCCAGGTTGCGCTGCTGGGCCGGGGTGAGGTCGTCGTCGAAGACCACCGTGTCGGCATCGACGGCCAGGCAGGCGGCCAACAGCTCCTCGGCCTTGCCCCGGCCCAGGTAGGTGGCCGGGTCCGGGGTGGTCCGGCGCTGGACGATGCGATCCATCACATCGGCACCGGCGGTGGCCACCAGGAGGGCGAGCTCATCGAGCGCCGCCTCGGTGTCGGCCAGCGTGGTGTGGGGGAAGGTGACGCCGACCAGGACGATGCGTTCCCGAACCGACCGGGAGATGAGGGTGTCGGTGAACGCCGAGTCGGTCGGGCTCACGGGTGGGCCGCCGCCAGGATCTCGTCCGGGCGGACCTCGACATCGGCCACCCGGTGGACCGGCCCGCTGAGGCGGATCCCGTCGGGCGCCAGCAGGACGGTGAGGACGCCACCGGGATTGTGGACCTCCACCCGCTCGCCCACCACTCCCCAGCTCTGGGCGGCGGCGGCGGCGGCGGCGCTCCCGGTCCCGCACGCCTGGGTCTCCCCCACTCCCCGCTCCCACACCCGCAGGACGATCGAGTCGGGGGCCGGGCCGGCGGCGATGAACTCCACGTTGACCCCCGCCGGGTGCACCGCTTGGAGCTGGCTGCCCAACCCGGCGACGTCCACCCCGTCGACGTCGGGGCCGAGGAGCACCAGGTGGGGATTGCCCAGGTCGACCTCCCGGGCCCGTCGCTCGGCGAACCGTTGGGGCTGGTCGGGGCCCAGATCGGCCTTGCCCATGTCCACCGACGCCGCCGCCGCGCCGGGGCGCTCGCCCGGTTGGAACTCGACGGTGCGGACCCCGCCCAGCGTCCACACCGTGAAGGTCGGTGCCTGCACCACGCCGGCGTCCACCGCCGCCTGGGCCAGGCAGCGAATCCCGTTCCCACTCATCTCGGCGACGCCGCCGTCGGCATTGCGGAGGTCCATGGCCAGGTCCGCACCCCTCTCGCCGCCGAGCACGCGGATGACCCCGTCAGCGCCGACTCCGAACCGGCGGTCGCACAGGGCCCGCACCAGGTGGTCGCCGAGCGGCACCGTGTCGTCCAGGTCCACGAGGACCAGGAAGTCGTTCCCCGCCCCGTGGTGCTTGGTGAAGCGCAGCGGGCCGGTGGGCCGGGGGGCCGGCGCGGACGGGGGGGCTGGAGTGGATGGAGTCATCACGTCGTGGTCATTCTCCCACCGGTTCGGGGACCGGGGGGCCGCCGGCCAGGTGGGCGGCGATCCGGCCCACCGGGTCGTCGTCCGGACCCATCCACACGATACGGGGATCACGCCGGAACCACGCCAGCTGGCGGCGGGCGAAGGTGCGGGTCCGGCGGATCGCCCGGTCGATCGCCTCCGGCAGCGGGACGCCGTCTTCGACATGGCTCAGGAGCTCGCGGTAGCCGAGCGCCTGGCGGGCCGTGCGGGACATCCCCCCGGGCCGCCGCGAGAGGGACCGGACCTCGTCGAGGAACCCGAGATCGAGGAGCCGTTCGAAGCGCCGGTCGATCCGCCGGTCCAGTTCGGCCAGCTCGTGGCGGACCCCCACCTGGGCGATCCCACTGCGGGGGTACCGCTCGAGGCCCGGTCCGAAGGACGAGAACGGGCGGCCCGAGCCGACGGTCACCTCGAGCGCCCGCAGCAGGCGGCGGCGGTTGGTGGGCTGGATCCTCGCCGCCGCCGACGGGTCGAGGACCGCCAGTCGCCGGTGGAGGGACGAGAGGGCGTCCCGCTCACCGGCGCTGCCCTCGGGTCCTGCCGCCTCGAGCTCGGCGGCGAGCTCCGATGCCGCCTCGGGGAACCGTCCCGGGAAGGCCAGGTCGTCGACCACCGACCGCAGGTACAGCCCCGTGCCGCCCACCAGCACGGCCTGTCGGCCCCGGCGGGCGATGTCGGCCAGCGCGGCCCGGGCCGCCGCCTGGAACTGGCGCACGCTGAACTCCTCACCGGGATCGACCAGGTCCACCAGGTGGTAGCGCACCCGGGCACGCGCCTCGGCCGTCGGTTTGGCCGTCCCGATGTCCATGCCCCGGTACACCGCCATGGAGTCGACGGAAACCAGCTCGACCCGGTGCCCGCCATCCGGCCCCTCCCCGAGGACCGCCGACCGCAGGGCGACGTCGAGGGCGATCGCCGACTTCCCCGACGCGGTGGGGCCGACCAGGGCGATCGCCGCCGGTTCCCGGTGCTCCGCCCGCCCGGGCCCCCGGCGACGCTCAACGAAGGTCGCCGCTCAGCCGGCGGCGACGGGGATCCGGGTCCGATGGGACGGGCCGGCCGTCACGCCGCGCAGCGCTCCGGAGAGGTGGTGACGGGCGGCCTCGGTCACCACGACCTCGGCGAAGGCACCCTCGGGGACCGGCGGGCGCCCGTCCATCCGGAAGTGGACGAGCTTGTTCTGGCCGGTCCGGCCGGTGGTGACGGCCGGGTCCCGCTTGGAGGGCCCCTCCACCACCACCTCCTCCACCAGTCCGATGCGGGCACGGTGCCGGGACAGGGCGGAGCGCTCCACCACCACCCGGAGCCGGTCGAAGCGGTCGGCCACCACATCCGGTGGGACGAACCGCTCGGTCATCGATGCCGCCCGGGTGCCCGGCCGGGGGGAGAAGACGAAGGTGTAGGCGCTGTCGTAGGACGCCTCGGCCGCCACCTCCAGCGTGCGCTCGAAGTCGTCCTCGCTCTCGCCGGGGAACCCCACGATCAGGTCGGTCGTCACGGCCAGGTCGGGGATGGCGGCGCGGGCGGCGGCCAGTCGCGCCAGGTACCGGTCAGCGGTGTAGCCCCGCCGCATCCCGGCGAGGACGGCGTCACTGCCCGACTGGAGCGGGAGGTGGAGGTGGGGGCAGACCTCGTCCGTCTCGGCCATGGCGGCGATGGTCTCCGGACGGAGATCCTTCGGATGGGGGCTCGTGAACCGGACCCTCCGGATGCCGTCGACACCACCCACCGCCCGCAGGAGCTCGGCGAACAGCGGCCGGCGGCGGGTGAGGTCCCGTCCGTAGGAGTTGACGTTCTGCCCGAGGAGCGTGACCTCGGTCACACCCCGGCGGGCCAGGACCCCGACTTCGGCGACCAGGTCGTCGAAGGGCCGGGACACCTCTCCCCCCCGCACCGACGGCACGATGCAGAAGGCGCACGAGTTGTCACAGCCCGTCTGGATGGTGACCCACGCCGCATAGGGCAGGTCCCGGACGGCGGCCAGGGCGGCGACCTGCTGGTCGGCCGTCGGATCGGTCACGGGCAGCGGCTCGTCGAGGATCTCCACGACCGGGCCCGACGCCGCGGCCCGGCGCAGCAGCGCCGGGGCACGGGTGAGGTTGTGGGTGCCGAAGACCACGTCGACGTGGGGCGCCCGCTGGCGGATCCGTTCCTGGTCCATCTGGGCCAGGCATCCCCCCACCGCGATCTGCATGCCCGGACGGGCCTCCCGCAGCGACTTGAGGTTCCCCAGGTGCCCGTAGAACTTGTTGTCGGCGTTCTCCCGGATGCAGCAGGTGTTGAAGACGACCACGTCCGCCGACTCGATGTCCGGGGACGCCACCAGTCCATCGGCCAGCAGGGCGCCGGCCAGGCGTTCCGAGTCGTGTTCGTTCATCTGGCACCCGAAGGTGCGGATGTGGAAGGTGCGGGGGACCGTCTCCGCCCCTGGTCGGGTCACCCGGCCGTCGCCGGCCGGGGCACGCTCGCCCGACGGGGAATCGACGCTGGCCATGCCACAGGATACGGCCATCCGGTCCGGCCGGGAGCGGTGCCGGTCCCCCGGGCTTGCCCGGGGCGGTCCCGGCCCGGCTAGGGGTGGGAGGCCACCACCACGGTGTGGATCCCCCCGCGGACCAACCAGTCGGTCGTCACGGTCATCCTCCGGGGCGCCACGGCGGCCACCAGGTCGTCGAGGATCCGGTTGGTCATGTCCTCGTGGAAGCCACCCTCGTTGCGGAAGCTCCACAGGTAGAGCTTGAGGGACTTGAGCTCGACGAGCGAGCGGTCGGGGACGTACGTGACGACCACGGTGGCGAAGTCGGGCTGGCCGGTGAGCGGGCACAGGCAGGTGAACTCCGGGGTCTCGCAGCGGACCTCGTAGTCGCGCCCGGGGTGGGGATTGGCCACCGCCTGCAGCTCCTTGGTCGGTTCGCTGGGCACGGCCGTCGCTCGCCTAGCGGTCGGCGCTGAAGTCGTAGACCGGGTCGGCCCCGTCACGTTCCAGCACGAGGCCGTGCATGTCGGGATGGAGCACGAGCACCTCGCCGGGCACGGCGGCCTCGGCCATCGAGGACTCGGCGCCCGACCGGACCCGGTCGGACTCGGCGCCCTTGCAGATGCCCACGAGCGACGGCCCGGCACCGGACCAGCACACGGCCAGGGCCCCGCTGGTCGTCATCCCGGCCAGGAGCTTGGGGGCGGCCGGGAACAGCGGGCTCCGGTAGTCCTGGTGGAGCCGGTCCTCGGTGGCCTCGCCGATCAGCACCCGGCTGTCGGCCAGGCCGGCGATCAACAGGGCCATCCTCGACAGGTTGAAGGCGGCACTCTCGCGGCTCACCTGATTGGGTAGGGCCTGCCGGGACCGGGCCGTCGACAAGGTGAGATCGGGGACGATCACCACGAAGGCCAGGCTCACGTCCAGCGCCAGGCGCACCGCCTGCACCCCTCCTTTGACCCGGGCGGCCGCCACCAGCCCCCCCACCGTCGACGCCGCGGCATTGTCGGGATGGCCGTCCATGTGGGCGGCGACCGCCAGCGGGTCGGACGCGCCGGCCGCCGCGGCCGCCGCCACCGCCAGGGCCGCCGACGAGCCGAGCCCGCGGGCCACGGGGATCTGGGAGCGGACGGTGATGGCCAGGCGATCGGTGCCGGCGACGTCGATGGCGACCCGGGCGGCCAGGTGGGAGGGATCGTCGGCCATCCCCGCCCCCTCACCCTCGGACCGCACGATCAGCTTGGACGCCGGCTCGACCTCGACCTCCACGTACCGGTCGAGGGCGATGGCGAGGGTGTCGAATCCCGGGCCCAGGTTGGCGCAGGAGGCTGGCGCTCGGGCTCGCACACCGACACGGTACTCGGCCCGCTCGGCCGGTCGCGACGCCCGAGGCCGGCGTCCGGGGCGCCGGTCAGTTGTGGACGAGGCGCCACCACCACGACGGCTCGGGCACGGTCGTCGCCAACCGCAGGGGAACCTGCTCGGTCTGGGTGCCCAGGGCGTAGACGGTCTTCCCCACCGTCCGGCCAGAGGCGCTCCCGGGGGGCACGGGCGCCAGCTCGGTGGTGGCGACGACCCGTTGGCCGGGCCAGCCGGCCAGCCACGCCCCCTGGCCAGCGACGACCCTGGCCGAGTGGGGCCTCCCCCCCCAGTCGGCCGTCACCACCGCCATCGTCTGGCCGGCCGTCACCACCGTGCTCTGGACCACACCGGCCTCGGCCGCGCTGAGCAGCGCCCCGATCACGGGACGGGTGTAGCGGAACGGGTCGGGCACCTGCAGGTCGTCCTGGGGGATCGTGGTGGTGGTCGAGGTCGACGCCGACGTCGCCGACGCCGGCGTCTTGGGCGGGGTGGTGGTGGTGGTCGTCGTCGGCTCGACCGGTGGGGGGACGGGTTGGGTGAGGACGGCCGCCATCACCAGCACCGGACGTCCGCCGATCACCCGGTCGGCGGCGAGGACCATGCAGGCCTTGGCCTCGGAGGTGTAGCCGGACTTGATCCCGACCACGTTGCCGGACCCGATCTCGGTCACGATGTTCGGGATGGTGCCGACCAGGGGGAGCGTCACCGAGCTCATGCCCACCACCTGGGCAAAGGTGGGGATGGCCATCGCCGCCGCGGCGATGCGGAGGCAGTCGGCGGCCGTCGACACCGAGGCGGGGTCGTACCCGCTGGCGTCGACGTAGTGGGACGAGGTGGCGCCGAGCTGGGCGGCGGCGGCGTTCATCTTGGCCACGAAGGCGGGGAGGCTCCCGGCGTCCCACAGGGCGAGCGAGTACGCCACGTCGTTGGCCGACTGGGTGAGCATGGCCTCGAGCATCTGGCGTTCGGTGAGCACTTCATCGACCCTGATGGGCAAGGTGGACTCGTCGCTGTGGAGCTCGTTGTCGTACTCGGCGACGTCTGCCGGGGTGATGGTGATCGAGGGACCGCTCGCCCCCGGGGGGATCGGGTGGTCCCTCAGGATGACCAGCGCGTTCGTCATCTTGGTGAGCGATGCGATCGGTACCGGCGACTCCGGCCCCGACTGGGCGGCGAAGCCCAGGGACGGCACCGACACCGCCCCTTGGCCGGTCGACGGCCACGGCAGCGTCGGGCTCGACCCGGCGACGAGGAGCGAGGCAGGGACGTTCGGGGTCAGTGACGGCTGCGACAGCGGTCGGTCGATGCGCGCCGCCACGGCCAGCCCGGCGGCGGCGAGGAGCAACGCCACCACGGCAACCCCCAGTGCCCACCAGAGGCCACGGTGACGCTTCTGGCGTCGCCGGGCGTGACGGGGGCCGGCGACGCCGGCATCGGCGGTCGGGGGCCGGTCCGCCTCCGACCCGGCCGTGGCCGTGGCCGGGGGGCGTGCCGCCGCGCCCGACCCGGCAGCGAACCCGGGCCCGACTCCGGCGGGCAGTGCCACCGCCGCGGTGATGTCGGCGGTGGCCGGCTCGGGCAGCGGGACGGTCCCCGCGGTGGCGCGGTCGTCGGGAGCGCCCGGGTTCAGCGGGCGTCCAGTTCCTCGGGGGTCATCAGCACGGCGCGGGCCTTGGAGCCCTCCGACGGGCCGACCACGCCCCGACGTTCCATGAGGTCCATGAGCCGTCCGGCCCGGGCGAAGCCCACCCGCAGCTTCCGCTGCAGCATCGACGTCGAGCCGAGCTGCGAGCGGACGACCAGCTCCATGGCCTGATCGAGCAGGTCGTCATCCCCGTCGTCGATCTCGGACTGACGGCCATCGGTGCCGACGACCTCCTCGATGCCGGCGACGACCTCCATCGGGCGTTGCCGCTTCCAGTGCGCCGCGATCGAGCGCACCTCCTCCTCACTCACCCACGGCCCCTGGAGCCGCTGGGGATTGGACGAGGACGCCGACAGGAGCAGCATGTCGCCCTTGCCGATCAACCGCTCGGCACCACCCTGGTCGAGGATGACGCGGCTGTCCGCCTGGGTGGACACGGAGAAGGCCATGCGCGACGGGATGTTGGCCTTGATGACCCCGGTGATCACGTCCACCGAGGGGCGCTGGGTGGCGAGGACCAGGTGGATGCCCACGGCCCTCGCCATCTGGGCGATCCGGCACACCGACTCCTCCACGTCCCTGGCCGCCACCATCATGAGGTCGTTCAGCTCGTCGACCACGATGAGGATGAAGGGGAGGCGGTTGTAGTGGGGCTCGGCCTCGGCCCCGTCGGGCTCGAGCTCCCCCGTGTCGGTGCCGGTTCCCCGCATGCGGAGCTGGTAGGCCTCCTCGAAGTCCGCCAGGTCCCCGTTGTCGAAGCCGGTGTTGTAGCCGGTGATGTCCCGCATGCCCACTTCGGCGAGCAGGTCGTAGCGACGCTCCATCTCGGTGACGGCCCAGGCCAGCGCGTTGGCCGCCTTCTTCGGGTCCACCACCACCTGGGTGAGGAGATGGGGCAGGTCGTTGTACTGGCCGAGCTCCACCCGCTTGGGGTCCACCAGGATGAGCCGGACCTGGTCCGGCGTGGCCCGGGCCAGGATGGACGTCAGCACCGAGTTGATGCAGGACGACTTGCCCGATCCGGTGGCGCCCGACACCAGCACGTGGGGCATCTCGGCCAGGTTCACCATGACCGCCCGGCCGGCGATGTCGCGGCCGAGCGCCACCTCCAGCGGGTGGTGGGCGTTGGCCGCCTCGGGCGAGGCCAGGATGTCGCCCAGCGCCACCAGCTCGCGACGCCGGTTGGGCACCTCGACGCCGATGGCCGACTTGCCGGGGATCGGCGCCAGGATCCGTACATCGGGCGAGGCCATGGCGTAGGCGATGTCCTTCGACAACGAGGTCACCCGGGCCACCTTCACCCCGGGGCCCAGCTCGAGCTCGTAGCGGGTGACCGACGGGCCCACCGTGCGCCCGACCAGGCGGGTCTCCACGCCGTGGGCGGCCAGGGCCGCCACCAGGGCGGCGCCCCCGGCGTCCACCTCCCGCTCGTCGACGGTGTGCGGCTTGGCCCGCTTCAACAGGTTGGCCGGTGGCAGGCGCCAGTCCCCCACCGCCGGCCCGAGCTTCATCTCGAGCGGCGCGTCCTTGCCGGGCCGGGCCGGTGCCTCGGTGACGGCCTCCGGCTCGGGGTCGGCGACGACCGGGTCGTCCTCGATCGCCGCCAGCTCGGGCCCCGGCACGGGCTCGGGGTCCTCGGGCTCGTCCGCCGCGGTCACGGCGCGCCCGAAGGGATCGGTGGGGTTCTCGTCGGTGGCGTCGGCCTCGCCGTCCCGTCCCGGCCCGCCGCGGGCTGTGGTCACGGTCCACCGGACGGCGGACGAGGCGGCGCCGGCCGCCGAGCGGATCGACACCCCGGTGAACAGCACCATCGCCACCACGGCCAGCGCCACCAGCACGGTGGCGGCGCCGAAGCCGCCGAGGGCCGAGCGCAGTGGATTGCCGACGATCGCCCCCACCCAGCCGCCGGCCGACGCCAGGTGGGCGGTCGACGCGTCGAAGGCGGGGGATCCGCCGACCAGCGCGGCCAGCCCGGCCACCGACAGGAGGATCAGGCTCCCGCCGATGACGGCGCGTGCCGGCTCCCGGGAGGGGCGCCCCTCGTCGTCCTCCAGGCGGTTCACCAGCAGGAGGATCCCGACGGTCAAGGCGACCGGCGGCACGAGGAACCTGCCCCACCCGAGCAGATCGCCGAAGGCCAGGCGGGCGTCGTGCCCGGCGGGGCCGAGGGAGTCGACGTAGAAGGCCAGGCCGGCGAGGACACCGACGGTGATCAGCACCACCGCCCACAGGTCGGACCCGTGGGCGGTGACCACCGCCCACAGCGAGGTGGCGAAGCCCGGGCGGTGACGGGCGCCGGCGCCCCGGCCGTTGCCCTTGCCGGTGGGCCTCCCCTTCGAGGAGGCCGACGTCTTCGAGCGCGACCGAGACGAGGCCGCGGGCCTGCTCTTCGACCGCGATGCCCCGGATCGGCCCGCCGGTCGCTTCGTGGCGGTCGTCACAGTGAGTAACAGGGTAGTCCCGGAGCGTCCCGATCAGGGTGACACCGGACGTTCCTGACCTGGACTCGGTCGCCCCAGGTCAGCCGGGTACCGGCCGGGCGGTCGGCTCTCAGACGGTGACGATGACCGGCACGATCATCGGGCGCTGGCGGGTCCGGTCGCCGACCAGGCGACCCAGGGCCTTGCGAGCCACCCGGTTGAGGTTCTCGTGGTCGTTGGACCCCGAGGCCAGGGCCTGCTCGAGCGCCTTGGTCACCTGGGCACGGGCATCCTCGAGCAGTGCCTCGGTGTCCTGGTCGTAGGCCCAGCCCCTGGTGACGATCTGGGGTGTCCCCACTACCTCGCCACGCTTCAGGTCCACGGTGGCCACCGCCATCACCACCCCCTCCTCGGCCAGGACCATCCTGTCCCGCAGCACGCCGTGCCCGATGTCCCCCACCGAGCTCCCGTCGACGAACAGGTAGCCGCCGGGCACGGTGCCGTCCCGGCGGAGGCCGGCGCCGTCGAGGCGCACCGCGTCACCGTCCTCGCACAGCAGCACGCGGTCGCCACCGATGCCCATCGAGGCGGCCACCTGGACCTGGTTGGCCATGTGGCGGTACTCGCCGTGCACGGGGATCACGAACTCGGGTCGGGTCACCGACATCAGCATGGCCAGCTCGCCCTGGCGGGCATGGCCGCTCACGTGCACCGAGTCCACGCCCGAGTGGATCACCTCCACGCCCCGGCGGTGCAGGCTGTCGATCACCCGGCCGACCGACCACTCGTTGCCCGGGATGGGATGGGCGCTGATGACCACGACGTCGTTCTCCTGCAGACGGAAGAACCGGTTCTCGCCGGTGGCCAGGCGGGACAGGGCCGACATCGGCTCGCCCTGGGACCCCGTCGAGATCACACACACCTCGCCCGGCTCGAGATGGTCGACGTCCTCGATGTCAACGAGGGACTGGTCGGGAATGTGCAGCAGCCCGAGCTTGCGGGCCAGCGCCACGTTCTTCTGCATGGAACGGCCGAGCGTGGCCACCTTCCGGCCGCCGGCGATGGCGGCGTCGGCCACCTGCTGGACGCGGTGGATGTGGCTGGCGAAGCAGGTGACGATGAACCGGCGGTCGGGTCTGGCCAGGAACACCTTGCGGAGCGTCGCCCCCACGGTCGACTCCGAGGGCGTGAACCCCGGCTCCTCGGCGTTGGTCGAGTCGACCAGCAGCATGCGGATCCCCGGGTCGGACGCCAGCGCTCCCATCCGGGCCAGGTCCGTCCTCCGGCCGTCCACCGGATGGAGGTCGATCTTGAAGTCCCCCGAGTGCAGGATGATCCCCTGGGGGGTGTGGAAGGCGGTGGCGAAGGCGTGGGGCACGGAGTGGGTCACCGGGATGAACTCGACGTCGCACGGTCCGATACGGCGGCGCTCCCCGTCGCGCACCGGCACGAACTGGGCCCGCTCGGTCATGCCGGCCTCGTCGACCCGGTTGCGGGCGAGGGCCAGGGTCAGTTCGGAGCCGTACACCGCCACGGGGAAGTCGCGCAGCAGGTAGGCCAGTCCCCCGGTGTGGTCCTCGTGACCGTGGGTGAGGATGACCCCGTCGACCCGGTCGGCGTTCTCGCGCAGGTAGGTGAAGTCCGGGAGCACCAGGTCGACGCCCGGCATGTCCGGGTCGGGGAACATGATGCCCACGTCGAGCACGAGGATGCGCCCGTCCACCTCGATGCACGCGCAGTTGCGCCCGATCTCGCCCAGGCCACCGAGGAACACCACCCGCACCGGCGGGGACTTCGGTCCGGTGCCCTTCCGGGCGGACTGCTGGCCCTGGCCCTTCGTCCGGCCCTGGCCCTTCGTCCGGCCCGGTACGGTGGCGGCGGTGGTGGCGGTGGCGGAGCCGGCAATCGCCGCGGTGGCCTGCCCGGTGCCCGTGGTCTTCTGTTTGGTGCTCACTGCTGGCTTTCTCTTTCCGCCCGATCGCTCGGGGGAGCCGGTGGACCGGCCGGACCCCCCGGTCCGGCCCGAGTCAGGCAACCGACTGGGGCATCGGGTCGAACTGGGCGACCGCCTCGACCACCGTGCGGGCGAGGGCGTCCAGGGCCTCGGACCCCGGGGTGTTGGGCAGCCGGCACTCCCCCACCGGGAGGCCCAGGGCCCGGCAGGCCGCCTTGGCCGGCACAGGATTGGGGAACTCGTCGGTCGACTGGAAGCGGTACGACTCGATCAGTCGGCGGTTGAGGGCCGCGGCACGGTCGACCTCGCCGGCCCGATGGGCGCGGAGCATGGCCCCGAACAGCCGGCCGGCCCAGTGGGCCGCCACGCTGATCACGCCCACGCCGCCGACGGAGGCGAAGGGCAGCGTCAACGAATCGTCGCCGCAGTAGACCTCGAAGCCCTCGGGGCACTCGGCGCACACGAGGGCGGCACCGGCCACGTCGCCGGTGGCGTCCTTCACCGCGACGATGGTCGGCACGTCGCGGGCCAGCTCGAGGATCAGCGTCGAGCCGATGCGCCGGCCCGACCGGACCGGGATGTCGTAGAGCACCACCGGGAGATCGGTGGCGGCGGCGATGGCCCGGAAATGGGCGGAGATCCCGGCCGGCGACGGCCGGTTGTAGTACGGGGTGACGGCCAGGACGGCATCGGCGCCGCACGCCTTGGCCTCCCTGGTCAGCATCACCGAGTGGGCCGTGTCGTTCGTACCGGTGGCGGCGATGACGGGCACGTCCACCGACTCCACCACGGCGCGGACGAGGTCGAGCCGTTCGCCGTCGGTCAGGACCGAACCCTCACCCGTGCTGCCGGCGACGACGATGCCCTCGGTGCCGGTGGCGACCAGGTGGCGGGCCACCGCCGCCGCGGCGTCGAGGTCGATGGCCCCGTCGGGATCGAACGGGGTGACCATGGCGGTGATGACGGTGCCGAAGCGCGCCATGCCCGCTCAGACTCCGAGCCGGGGCAGCGGATGCACACAGGACGTCACGATTCCGCAGGCTACCAGCAGGCGCCACCCTCTCCGCTGCCGGGACACCCGGACCCCCCCGGGACCCGGGCCGGTCCTGTCAGGACCCCTAGGAGGCGACCCGGTCCTTGGGCGGCACACCGGCCAGCGCGTCGTACTCCTCGGTGGTGTCCACCCACGACTCGAACTCGATGACCCCGAGCTCGGTGAACCTGGTCCGGAGCCACCCGTCGGCCGCATCGAGCAGTCCGAGCTTCTTGCAGTTGGGGACGATCTTGGAGAACAGGAGGGCCTGGAACTCCCCCCGCTCGGGGGCCTGTTGGACCACCGGCACGATGGCTTTGGGGTCGACGCCCATCCGCGACCAGACCTCCTGCTGGAGGAATCGGTCGCGCATCCGGACCGCCGCCTCGAAGGCGAACTCCTGGCGCTCGCGCAGTTCGGCGGCGCTCAGGCCCTCGTAGTACTCCTGGAGGCTGAGGACGCCGAAGGCGACGTGGCGCGCCTCGTCGGCCATCACGTAGCGCAGCAGCTGCTTGAGCAACGGGTCGCCGGTCATCTGGTGCATGAACCCGAAGGCAGCCAGGGCCAGGCCCTCCACCATGATCTGCATCCCCAGATAGGTCAGGTCCCAGCGGGAGTCGGCGATGATGTCGTCGAGGAGCATGCGGAGGTGGGCGTTGACCGGGTAGTGGCCGCTGAGCTTGTCGTCGAGGTACTTGGCGAACACCTCGACGTGGCGGGCCTCGTCCATGACCTGCGTGGCGGCGTAGTACTTGGCGTCGATCCACGGGACCGACTCCACGATCTTGGCCGTGCAGATGAGGGCCCCCTGCTCGCCGTGGAGGAACTGTGAGAGCGTCCAGTTCTGGCTCTCGACCCCGAACTCCACCCACTCCTTGTCGCCCCACTTCTCCACGGGCGTGCCGGTCAGGTCGAAGCCGGCACCGAAGCCCCCGGTCGCCTCGGCCTGCTCGCGGACGAGGCGCTCCTGGTCGACCTCGGTCTCCCAGGGCAGGTCGGTCTCGCCGTTCCACTGGGCGCCCTTGGCCTTCTCGTAGAGCTTGTTGAGCTTGGGCCGGGCACCCTTCTCGTAGTCCCAGGTGAAGATGGAGTCGTAGTCGGAGTGCACCACGTGGCGGCCGTCGGCCTCCTCGGTCCCGACGACCGAGAGGATCGCTTCGAAGTCGTCGATCTCGGCCCGGCCGATGATCTCCTCGGTGCTGCTCATGTCGGTGCTCATTGCCTGTCTCCCTCTGGATGTCGGGTGCCGGCCCCGCCGGTGGGCGGATCGGCCTGGGTGAACGGAGTGATGTCGATTGCCGGTCCCGCCATCGCCGAGTGCAGGGCACGGATGCCCGGGAGCACGAATGTCTCCACCAGGCGGGTGGTGTGGGCCGGATCGCCGAGGTCGGTGTCGTCCGCCGGCGAGACGGCGTAGGAGAGCACGATGCGGGTGGCCCACTCCGCCACCCGCTCGGCCTCCCGGGGGCGCATCCACCGGGCCAGGAACGGCGCCGTGAACCGGGAGGCGGTCACGAGGAGGCGATCCGATTCGTCGAAGGCCAGGTGGCCGAGGACCATCTCGGGCTCGTGCTCGACCAGATAGGCGAGCGCCGCATGGCCGCGGATCCTCCTCGACGCCTCGACGATGCCGGCGATCAGGGCATCGCCGAGGTCACCGGCTTCGCCCAGCGCCACGCCGAGGGCGGAGAAGAGGCGGGCCATCTCCGTGTCGACGACAGCCCCGAGGACCTCGTCACGCCCGCCGGGGAACACGCGGTAGACCGTGGCCCGCGACACGCCCGCCTGACGGGCGATGTCGTCCACGGTCGTCTTGAGGGTGCCGTGGCGCGCCAGGCAAGCCAGCGTGGCGTCGATGATGGTCACCCGGTGGGGAGACTCACGGGCCGGTGACGTCGCCCGACCGCCCGGGCCCGACGGCGCGCCGCTCCGTGGCGCCCGCGCTCCCGCCTCGTCCTCCACCACACGGAGTGTGGCCCCCTGGATCGGCACAGGTGAAACGCTAGATCGTATTTTGTCTCATTGTCAACGCCCCACGGAGGGGACCGCCGGCCCCGGGCGCCCGATCCACTCCGGCACCGGTCGGCACCGCCGTCAACGGTCGAGGGGCGGCGCCACCACCCCGGCCAGCAGTTCGGCTCTGACCAGCTGTGCCACCTGGACCGGGTCGTCGAGGTCCCACCGGCCCGGCGCCGACATGTAGGAGATCACCATCCGGGCCAGGAAGTCCGCCGCTCCCTCGGGGTCCACGCCCTCGGCCACCCCCCGCTGGCGGAGGTAGGGGACCAGGAACTCGGCGATCCCCTGGCGGATCCGGTTGCTCTCGACGGTCAGGGCCGGAAGCAGCTTCTCGGGCTCGGTCAACATGACCCGCTGCAGCACCTCGTGCTCGACGATCGACCGGTGGGCGAAGGCGATGCCCCGCTCCATGACCTCCTCGAGGCTCTGCGCCCCGTGCACCTCCTCGTACAGCCGGGCGAAGAACTCGACCGTCGCCCAGGCGACGACGGCGGACACCAGCTCGTCGCGCCCGCCCGGGAAGGTCCGGTACACGGTGGCCCGCGACACCCGGGCCTCGCGGGCGGCGTCCTCGATCGTCGTCTTGGCCATGCCCCTCCTCGCCACGCAGCGGTAGGTGGCCTCGATGATCCGTCGGCGGGTGTCGTCCATGTCCGATCGCCGCGGGCTCAGAGCCCCAGGAGCGGCTCGAGCCCCGACGTCACCCCGGGACGGTCGGGGACGCTCCGGACGGCCAGGATGACTCCGTCCATGAACGACGAACGGTCGTAGGAGTCGTGGCGGATGGTCAGGCTCTGACCGACGGAGCCGAGGATCACCTCCTGGTGCGCCACCAGGCCCGGGAGCCGGACCGAGTGGAGGCGGACCCGGGCTGGGCCCTCCCCACCGCGGGCACCCTCGACGGCCTCGGTCACCGTGCGGTCCGGAGGGAAGTCGCCGAGATGCGCGGCCCGACGCGCCGCAGCTATGCGTTCGGCCGTGGCGCGCGCCGTGCCCGAGGGAGCGTCGAGCTTCCCGTCGTGGTGCAGCTCGATGATCTCGGCACCCTCGAACCAGGGGGCCGCCAGCTCGGCGAAGCGCATCATCAGCACGGCGCCGATGGCGAAGTTGGGGGCCACGACGCAGTTCGGGGGGCCGACGAAGCGGCGGATCAGCGTGGCGAGGTCCTCCTCGGTGAACCCGGTGGTCCCCACGACGGCGTGGATCCCGGCGTCGGCGCAGAAAGCCAGCGTCTTCCGGGCCGCCTCCAGACGGGTGAAGTCGACGACGACCTCGACGGCGGCCTCGGTCAGGACGCCGAGCTCGGTCGAGACCGTGACGGCCGGACCACCGGCGCCGCACAGATCGGCCAGTTCCTCGCCCGACCGGGCGGGGTCCACCGCGGCCACCAGATCCAGGTCGTCGTGCGCACTGATCGCACGGCACACCTCGATGCCCATCTTGCCCCCGGCTCCCACGACCCCAACGCGCATGGCGGCAACCCTACCGTCGCGCCGCCCGGCGGCCCGGTGAGGGAACGCCGGGACGTCGACGGAGACAGCCCCGGCACCCGGCTCGCTCAGCCGAGGGCGAGTGACGAGGCGTCGAAGTCGGAGGGATCGAAGGGACCGACCACCGACAGGGTCCGAGGGGCCCCCACCAACTCGGTGGCGGCCTCGTGCACGTCCTCGAGGGTCAGCGCGGCCACGCGGGCCAGCACCTCGTCGACCGGGAGCACCTCCCCGTGCAGCAGCATGCCCGCGCCGATCCGGCTCATCCGTGCCCCCGAATCCTCGCAGGCCAGCAGGGTCTCGGCCCGGAGGTTGCCCTTGGCGATCGTCAGCTCCCGCTCGGTGATGCCGTCCTCACCGAGCCGATCGAGCTCGGCGGAGACGATGTCGAGCACCTCGGCCACGTGCTCGGGCGCGGTGCCCATGCCCACGCTCACCGACCCGGCATCGTGGTACGCCACCCGCTCGGACCACACCGAATAGGCCAGGCCCCGGCGCTCGCGGATCTCCTGGAAGAGCCGGCTGGACAGCCCGCCGCCCAGCACGTGGTTGAGCACGGCGAGCGCGTACCGGCGCGGATCGAACCGGTCGACCGATCGTGAGGCCAGCACCAGGTGGGCCTGTTCGGTGGACCGGCGCGTCACCAAGAGCGGCTCGACCTTGTCCTCGGGCCGAAGGCGCTGCGGGGTGGCGCCGCCGGGTCGGCCGGCGAAGCGCGCCTCGAGCCCGTCGGCCACCGCGGTGTGGTCGAGGTCCCCCGCCACCGCCACCACCATGTTGCCCGGCCGGTAGTGCAGCTCGAAGAAGTCCCGGATCCTCGCCGCCGTCATGGAGGAGACCGACGCCTGGGTGCCGAGCACCTCGCGACCCAGCGGATGGTCGGGGTACAGGGCGGCCGAGCTCTGCTCCGCCACCTCGTCCGCCGGCTCGTCGGCGTGCATGAGGATCTCGTCGAGGATCACCTGGCGCTCGGCGTCGAGGTCCGAGGGACGGAGGGCCGGCTGCCACATGATGTCGGACAGGATGTCGAGGCCGAGCGACACGTGCTCGGCCAGGAGCCGGATGTAGAACGACGTGTACTCCTTGGTGGTGAAGGCGTTGAAGTCGCCACCGACCTCGTCGACCGCCTCGGCGATCGCCGTGGAGGAGCGCTCTTCGGATCCTTTGAACAACAGGTGCTCGAGGAAGTGGGACGACCCGGCTCGCTCGTCGTCCTCGTCCCGCGAGCCGGTGCCCACCCAGAAGCCGATGCACACCGAGCGGGCGTCGTCCATCGACTCGGTCACCAGGGACAGGCCCGACGGAAGCAACTCGTTGCGGATCACGGGCGCCGGCCTCTCGACGGTTCGCTCATCGGTGCCGACCGGAGAGGCCGATGCCCCTGAGGGGCACCGGCCTTCCGACCTGCGATGTCAACGACGGCGACGACCGCCCCGGCCGCCCCCGCCACCGCCGGAGGGGCGATCGGCCGGCTCGGCCACGGCAGGACCGAGGTCGCCGAATTCCTCGACCAGCTCCACCTCGAAGGCGTCCTCGAACGAGACGGCCCCGGCCGGCGCACTGGTCGTCTCGGCCTGGCGCCGGCTCCGGTCGGGCCGGTCGGAACGGTCACCCGGATCGGAGTGATCGCCACGGGGCGGGCGGCTGCGCCCCCCGCCATCGCCACGCCCGTTGCGCTCCCCGGTTCCCGAACCGGAGGCGGCCGGCGCCTCGCCGGCCAGTGACAGGGACACCTTGCCCTGGGGATCGATGTCGTCGACCCTCACCTCGACCGGCTGCCCGAGCTCGAGGACGTCCTCCACCCGCTCGACCCGCTTGCCTTGACCGATCTTCGAGATGTGCAGGAGCCCGTCGCGGCCCGGAAGGATGTTGACGAAGGCGCCGAACTTGGTGATGTTGACCACCTTGCCCTGGTACGTGGCCCCCACCTCGGCCAGCGGCGGGTCGAGGATGGTGGAGATGCGCCGGCGGGCCTCTTCGACCGCCGTGCCGTCCTTGGCCCCGATGGTGACCGTGCCCACCATGCCGTCGTCGTCGACGGCGATGTCGGCACCGGTCTCCTGCTGGAGGGCATTGATGACCTTCCCCTTGGGCCCGATGACCTCACCGATCTTGTCCATCGGAATCTCGAAGGAGATGATCTTCGGAGCGGATGCGGCGACCTCGGGCCGAGGCTCGGCGATGGCGCCGGCCATCACCTCGAGGATGGTGAGCCGGGCATCCTTGGCCTGGAGGAGCGCCTTGGTGAGCACGTCCAGCGGGAGGCCGTCGATCTTGGTGTCGAGCTGGAGGGCGGTCACCACGTCCTTGGTGCCGGCGACCTTGAAGTCCATGTCGCCGAAGGCGTCCTCGGCCCCCAGGATGTCGGTGAGGGTCACATAGGCCCCGCCGTCGTACACCAGGCCCATGGCGATCCCGGCAACCGGTGCCTTGAGCGGCACCCCCGCCGCCATCATGGACAGCGTGGAGCCGCAGACCGACGCCATCGAGGTGGAGCCGTTCGAGGCCAGCACGTCCGACACCAGCCTCAGCGTGTAAGGGAAGTCCTCTTCGTAGGGCACCACCGGGAGCAGGGCCCGTTCGGCCAGCAGTCCGTGCCCGATCTCCCGGCGCTTGGGGCCGCGCATGAAGCCGGTCTCGCCGGTGGAGAAGGGCGGGAAGTTGTAGTGGTGCATGTACCGCTTGTGCTCGTCCGGGGTGATGGTGTCGAGCAGCTGGTTCATGCGGGGCATCCCGAGGGTGGTCACGTTGAGCACCTGGGTCTCGCCCCGCTGGAACAGCGCCGACCCGTGGGCCGTCGGGAACAGGTCCACCTCGGCGGAGAGCGGCCGGATCTCGGTGGTGGTCCGACCGTCGATCCGGAGCCCCTCCTCGACGATCCGTCGGCGGACCAGCTTCTTCGTCAGGGCGCGAACGGCCGCTTTGATCTCGCCGTCGCGGTCGGGGAACTCGTCGGCCAGGCTCTCCTTGATCGAAGCGGTGGCGGCGTCGAGCGCCGAGTTGCGCTCGGCCTTGGCCACGATCTTGTTGGCGTCGCCGATGGGTCCGGCGCCCAGCGCCTCGACCCGCTCCCAGACGTCGTCCCCGTAGTCGGTCAGCGTGGAGTACTCGATGGCCTCGATCGGGCCACGGGCGGCCACGTAGGCCTCCACCATCTGGCGCTGGAGGACGATCGACTCGCGGATCCATGTCTTCGCCGCCTCGAGTCCGTCGGCCAGCACCTCCTCGGTGACCTGGGGGGCACCTTCCTCGTAGTACTGGAACGACCGCTCGGAGCCGCCGGCCTCCACCATCATGATGGCGATCTCGGTGTCCTCGTCGTCGCTCAGGGCCCGGCCGGCGACGACCAGCTCGAACGTCGAGTCGTCACCCTCTTGGAAGCTGGGGTGCGGGATCCACTGCCCGTCGGTCGAGTAGGCCACCCGGACCGCCCCGATGGGACCGTCGAAGGGGATGCCCGAGATCATCAGCGCGGCCGAGGCGGCGTTGATGGCCAGGACGTCATGGGGATTGACCTGGTCGGCGCCGAAGATCGTGCCCACGACGTGGACCTCGTTGCGGAAGCCCTTCGGGAACGACGGCCGCAGGGGCCGGTCGATCAGTCGGCAGGTGAGGATGGCCTGGTCCGAGGACTTTCCCTCCCGTCGGAAGAACGAGCCGGGGATCTTCCCGGCGGCATAGGTCCGCTCCTCGATGTCGACCGTGAGCGGGAAGAAGTCCGCCCCTTCACGGACCGACCGCGCCGCGGTGGCGGTGGCCAGGAGGATCGTGTCTCCGATCCGCCCGACGACGGCGCCGTCGGCCAGTTGGGCCAGCTTGCCGGTTTCGAAGGTGAGTGTGCGCTCGGTGCCGCTGATGGGCGCCGAAACGGTAATGGCGTCTGACATGACGCTCCTTGGTTTGCTCGGGGACTCCCCGTGCCAGTTCCCAGTTGTCGAGCACACCACCCTCGCGGTGGCGGGGTGGTCGGCAACTGGTGACTGACCTCGGTGGGAGCCCAATCTGTGTGGTGTGAATCCGGCCCGCCGACTCGGCGGCTGACCGCTGCTGCTGCAGCCCGACACCGTGCCGGCCTACGGTCCACCGATGCGGGACCGGTGGAGAAATTGCGACCGCCCGGCCGGAGCCGGGCGGAGCGAATGGTGTCCGCCTAGCGGCGGAGGCCGAGTCGGCCGATGATGTCTCGGTACCGCTCGACGTCGTTCTTCCGGACGTAGTCCAAGAGGCGGCGGCGGCGGCCGATCAACTTCAGGAGGCCCCGGCGGGTGTGATGGTCACCTTTGTGCACCTTCAGGTGCTCGGTCAGGTGGATGATGCGCTCGCTCAGAATGGCGATCTGCACTTCGGGGGAGCCGGTGTCCGTCTCGTGGAGACGGTATTCGGCAATGGTGGACTGCTTGTCTGGCATGTGGGGTTCGGACCTCTGCGGAGTTCGTGATGGCGGGTGGAAGGGGCACACCGGCACGGCAATGGTAGCAGCCCAGCCGGCCGCGCAACATCAGCCCTGCTCAGCGCACACGCTCGCCGTGCGGGCGGAGCCGGCGGTCAACCGGACCACAGCTCGTCGGCCGGCTGATCCCGCCGGCGTGGCCCGGGGTCCCCGCCCGCCGAGGTCGTCCCACAGCCGGCCGTCCCACCGAGGTCGTGGCGGCCGGAGGTGGCGACAGGAGCTGGCGGGCACCGGCCACGTGCCGATGCCCGCCCTCCCGCTACTTGTTCGGCTGGGGGGTGATCCGCAGGTACGGCTTCACCGCAGTGAAGCCCTTGGGGAAGCGCTCCTTTGCCTCCTCGTCCGAGACGGCGGGCACGATGACCACGTCCTCGCCGTCCTTCCAGTTGACCGGCGTGGCGACCTTGTAGTCGGCCGTCAGCTGCAGGGAGTCGAGAACCCGGAGGACCTCTTGCACGTTGCGCCCGGTGGATGCCGGGTAGGTGAGGGTCAGCTTGACCTTCTTGTCGGGCCCGATGATGAACACCGACCGCACCGTGGCCGTGTCGTTGGCATTGGGATGGATCATGTCGTAGAGATCGGCGACCTTGCGGTCCTCGTCACCGATGAGCGGGAAGTTGAGCGCGGTCCCCTGGGTCTCCTCGATGTCGCTGGCCCACTTGCCGTGGGACGCCACATCGTCGACCGACAGGCCGATCAACTTGGTGTTGCGCTTGTCGAACTCCGCCTTGGCTGCCGAAAACGCGCCCAGCTCGGTCGTGCAGATCGGTGTGAAGTCCTTGGGGTGGGAGAACAGCACTCCCCAACTGTCCCCGAGATACTCGTGGAAGTTGATGGTGCCCTCGGTGGTCTCCGCTGTGAAGTCGGGGGCCGTATCGCCTAGACGAATTGCCATGTGATGCTCCTTTTTCTTCTTGTCGCTGTGAGCCGATGGGGTTGCACCGCTTCCGGCAACTGCCCCTGTGTAGACCGGTCACGATAGTCGACCCGCCTACTATTGTCGACTGGGTTGGTCGAGTTTTGCCAGCTGGAACCGGCCGGGCGGACCGTCTGGTCGGGCGGCCGCGATTCCACCATGCTGGGGGACATGACCGACCACGCACGGACCGCGAATCCCGACGACCCGGAAGGGCCGACCGTCCTCGTCGAGCACCGGGGCCCGGTCACCATCGTGACCATCGACAGGCCCGGGCGGCGCAACGCCGTCGACCCGGACACGGCCACGGCCCTGCACGAGGCGTTCGGGGCCTTCGACGAGGACGACTCGTCGTCGGTGGCGGTCCTCACCGGTCGCGGTGGGACGTTCTGCGCCGGCGCCGATCTCAAGTCGATGACCGAGGGGGCCCGCTTCCGGTTGGCCGAGGACGGACCCGGGCCGATGGGGCCGACCAGGGACGTGCTCTCCAAGCCGGTCATCGCCGCCGTCGAGGGCCACGCGGTGGCCGGGGGGTTGGAGCTCGCCCTCTGGTGCGACCTCCGGGTGGCCGCCACCGACGCCGTCTTCGGGGTCTTCTGCCGGCGGTTCGGGGTGCCGCTCATCGACGGGGGGACGGTCCGCCTCCCCCGGTTGGTCGGTCAGGGACGGGCGTTGGACCTCATCCTCACCGGACGACCGGTGGGGGCGCAGGAGGCGCTGGCCATCGGGTTGGTCAACCGCGTGGTCGACTCCGGCGCCGCACTCGACCACGCCGTCCTGTGGGGCCTCGAACTGGCCTCGTTGCCCCAGGCGTGCCTGCGGAACGACCGGGCCTCGACGATGGCCCAGTGGGACCTGTCCTTGCCCGAGGCGCTCCGTTCCGAGTACCAGTACGGCCTCGACAGCCTGGCCTCGGCCGATTTCGCCGACGGGCCGGCCCGGTTCGCGTCCGGTGAAGGTCGTGGCGGATCGAGCCTCTCGCCCGGTGGCCGATGAGCCCCGAGCACGAGGGGACGCCACCCGGCGTCGCCGCATTCGACTTCGACGGCACGCTCACCCAGGGCGGCAGCGTCTTCGAGTTCCTCACCGCCGTCGCCGGCCGCGGCCGGACCCTGTCGGCTGCCGCCTCGTTGTCACCGCGACTGGCCCACGCCGCACTGGTCGGCGGTGCCGTGGCCGACTCCACCAAGGAACAGCTCTTCGGACGACTCCTGACCGGCGTGCCCGTCGACCGGCTGGAAGAGGTGGCCGCCGACTTTGCCAGGACGCACCTCCGGCGGTACTCCCGACCCGAGGTTCGGGCTCGACTGGACTGGCACCGCCTGCGGGGTGACCAGGTCGTCATCGTCTCGGCATCGCCCGACGTCTACGTGCGTGTCGCCGGTGAGCTGGTGGGCGCCGACGAGGTGGTGGCCACGCGATTGGCCGTCTCCGGAGGCCTGCTCACCGGGCGCTACGACGGGGCGAACTGCCGCGGCGAGGAGAAGACGCGTCGGCTGAGGAACTGGATCGAGCACTCCGGCGGAGCCGCCGGAGTGCTGTGGGCCTACGGCAACAGCCGGGGGGATCTGAGCATGCTGCGGGCCGCCGATGTCGGTGTCAACGTGGGCCGTCTGGGCCGGCTCGGACAGCTGCGGGCGTTTCCCGGCCTGGCGGACACCGAGGCGTCCGGACCGGGCTGAACCCACGGAGCCGGAGGTGGGCCACGGCCGGGTGCGGCACGTCGGGGCGGTGACGATCAGAGGTACTCCTTCCTCCGTAGCCACACCAGCACGAACCAGCCCCAGATGGGCGGGAGATACGCGGTGAACAGTCGCTGGACGAAGGTCGCCGCCACCGCGTCGGGCTCGCTGATGCCGGCAGCGGTGAGTCCGAGGATCATGCCGGCCTCGACGACGCCCATCCCGCCCGGGACAGGCGAGATGCCACCCAACATGGATGCGAGCGTCAGCACCACGAGCAGGGTGGCCAGGCCGAGCTGGTCCCCGAAGGCGTGGAGGGCGGCACCCAGGGCCAGGGCGACGAAGATCTGGGCGAGGGCGCTCCCGCCGAAGATCTCGATCAGGTTGCGCGGCCGGGTCGACAGGACCTTCAGGTGTGACCACACCTCCGAGGCCTTGGGGCGAAGCTTCTGCGCCGCCATGCGACGCCATCGGGGAACGGCCAACAGGATCCCGAGCGCCACCCCCACCACGACGACGGCGATCACGATGAGCCAGACGAGGCGGTCGCTGCCGCCGCCCGACTGGCTGGAGGGACTCTTGAAGTGCATCTGTCCGATGGCCAACGGAAGGGCGATGAGGAACAAGCCGCCCTTGACGATCCAGCTGGCCGTGCTGACCAGCACGCCAGAGCTGACGGCCAGCGTGGGACTGAGCCCCTCCTGCTGGAAGAAGCGGACCCGGGTGGCGAGGACGGCCATGGACCCCCCGGCCAGCGCCACGAACGTGTCCGCCACTTCGAGGGCGACGGTCCGACCGTAGGGGAGGGTACTGGTCACCGATCCCACGGTGGTGGTGGCGATCGCCGGATAGGCGGCCTGGGCCAGCACGAAGGTGACGGCCACCCAGCCCCATTTCGCGCCGGTGATGGTGTCCCACGACTTGCCCACGTTGATCAATACGCCGATCAGCGCCCACCCGCCGACCAGGGTGCCGACGATCAGCAGCAGGTTGACCCAGCTCACCCGGCGCGGCTCGATGAGTTTGGGCACCTCGACCCCGGCGGCGGCGGCACCCTGCTCCCGGACGGCCGTCAGGAGGGACTTCTTCCCCCGAAGCGCCTTCGCCGCCATCGGGTCGAGTGCGGCCCGCTGGAGGAAAGGAAGCGCGCCGACCAGCACGTCGGGGGGTACCGACCGCATGGCCGATGTGACGGCTTGTTCCGGTCCGACCAGCACCGAAACTGCGGCCAGCGCCGAGGCCATGTCCCGGTTGAGGTCGTCCTCGGTCGCCACCGTCACCGCCGACCGGAAGTCGACGAACCCGACGACGTCGTCGTCCCCGATCACGATGGTCTCGGTGGACAGCGAACCGTGGGCGATCCCGGCCCGGCGAAGGGTCATCAGCTGGCCGAACAGATCATCGGCCGACTCGTCGGGAAGCTGCGGACCGTCCGGCTCCCGCGTCGCCGCCCCGTCGTCGTGGTCGTCTGATCCATCCGGTGCCGCCGGGACCGGACCGCCCGTCGGTTCCGACTGGTCCGACTGGTCCGACTGGTCCGACTGGTCCGACGGGTCAGGCGGGTCAGGCGGGTCAGGCGGGTCAGGCGGTGGCACATAGCGGGCGAACGCCGACAGCCGTCGGCCGGACGGCGGACGGGTGACGAGCACGGCGTCGTTGGCGGGACCGGCCGGACCGGCGGCCAGGACGGCGGGCACCCGGGCGCCGGCTCGCTCGGCCATCAGGGTGAGGTAGGCCTCGTGCTCGACCTGTTGGCGCCGGGTCAGGGCCAGCGTCGGTCCCGAGGACCGGTAGAACAAGAACCGCGAGGTCTTGGCCAGGAGCTGGGCGTCCGAGGCGTCACGCCCGTAGACCGACACATCCACGGGCTTGTCGTCGACACGACCGGTGAATCGTCCGACGCCCCATTCCTGGCGGGCCACCCGGGCGACCTGATCGGCCGAGATGTCGAGATCGGCCAACAGGACCGTCACCTCGGCCGACGACGGCAGCCCGAGGGGCGAGCCGAAGACGAGATGGTAGAGGGCGGTGACACCCCAACCGACGGCCAGGCTGGCCAGCACGGCGACAGGGAGCCCCGACTCGGTCACCACCGCGGTCAGGGCCAGCAACGCGATCGCCGTCATGATGGTCCGCTGGATCATCCGACTGAGGTAGGGGATCGCCGCGGTGGCCACCGCCACGGTGGCCGCCACCCGCGCCACGGGAAAGCTCAGGTCGAAATGGACGAGTGAGCCGTCAGCGGGTCGCCCACCGCTCGAGCCGAGGACGACCGACGACACCACGCAGAGTACCCACGCCGTCGCGCCCGACAGCCCGATGTCGCGGATGGCACTCCACCGGCGGCTCACCAGGGCGAGGATGACGATCAGTGCGATGACGCCGAACGAGGCGACCCACCAGATCGTGGTGATCAGCCACTTGATCCCCTGTGGAGGAGAACCGAGCGCGGTGGCGATGTGGTGTTCGGCATTCGAGTTGGCGTGCGTGAACAGCCAGCAGAGGAAGACGGCGACCACGGCGAACCCGAGTCGGATCGCATCCGAGCCGCGACGGCGGGTCTGGCCGTCCCCGATGGGTGCGAACACGATGGCCCGCCACGAGCTGAGCCCCTGCCTCCACGTCGGGTGGGCGGTGCCGTCCTGCTCCACCGCCTCGACGGACGCCGGGTCTGGTGCACCGGCGGTCGGAGCGTGCGTGTCGGTCACCACCGTCGTCGTCCGGGCCGCCACGCCTCCCTGCCGGTCACCTTCGGTCATCGCAGACTGCACCTTAGGACCTGGCACCGACCGGTCCCGGCTTGTCGGGGACAGCTGGTGTCCTCGGGCCGTCAGCCCGCGGCGGAGCCATGGAAGATGGCGCTGCCGAAGCTGAAGAGACCGCCGTCGGCAGCCACCAGCCAGTAGCCCTGGCCGTCGCCGGTACGGGCCATCCCGACCACGGGCTTGACCAGACTGAGGGCTCCCGTGGAACCGTGGAAGGGCGCGTCACCGAAGGAGAAGATGCCGCCGTCGGACGCCACCAGCCAATAGCCCCGACCGTCGGGGGTGGCGGCCATGCCCACCACCGGCTTGTTGAGACGCAGGTTGCCCGTCGATCCGTAGAAGTGGGCGTCCCCGAAGGAGAAGACACCACCGTCCGACGCCACCAGCCAGTAGCCCCGACCGTCGGGGGTGGCGGCCATGCCCACCACCGGCTTGTTGAGACGCAGGTTGCCCGTCGATCCGTAGAAGTGGGCGTCCCCGAAGGAGAAGACACCACCGTCCGACGCCACCAGCCAGTAGCCGCCCCCGTCCGGCGTGGAGGCCATGCCGAGGATGGGCTTGTTCAGGCGCAGGTTGCCAGTCGACCCGTGGAAGGCCGCATCGCCGTAGCTGAACACTCCCCCGTCGGACGCCACCAGCCAGTAGCCCCGGCCGTCAGGGGTGGCGGCCATGCCGGCAACCGGGCGGGCGAGCGCCAGGTTGCTGGCGGATCCGTAGAAGGTGGCATCACCGAAGGCGTCAACGGCACCGTTGGCCGCGGCGATCCAGTAGCCACCTCCGTCGGGTGTCGACGACATCGCCACGCCTGCCGCTCCGAGACTGGTCGTGGTGGTGAACCAGTCGGACTTGAGCCCGAGGTCGGCGGCAAAGGTGTCCCCGCTGAGCGAGACGTCCTGGCCCGACCCGACCAGGGTCATGCTGGTGACCCTGCCGCCCCAATCGCCGAGGCCGTTGCGCCCGGTGATGCTGATCGATTCGAGCGTGCCCAGCTGCGGCCAGGTGGCCTCGATCGTCGTCACCGGCACGGACGCCGTCCAGGTGTGGTTCGGATTGCAGGCGCCGGGCACGCACACGGCGTCGCCGGCGTCGGGCACCCCCGGAAACGCCCCTGGTGCCGTGTAGCCGCCGGTTGACGCCGAGTACTGCGTCGCCGCCACCGTGCCGCCGGACTCCATCACCTGACCGGCCGTGTCGGCCGCCGCCAGATCGGTGAGGGCGTTCTCGTTGAGCGTGCCCCGGTAGGTCTGGCAGTCCAGGTCGCAGGTATCGGCGTAGCCACCGTAGGAACCGAGGCCGGACATGACGTACGACCGGACGGCGACCGCCTGGGCCTCGAGTTCCTGGAATCCCCAGGCCTGTCCCTGGGGCCCGGCTCCCCCGAGGGTCCCCCAGCCGGCCGAGGACTCGCTGGGCACCACGTCGGCCACGTACTGCTCGAGCGGCAGGGTGTTGACCGTCCGCGTCGACGCGTCCGAGTTGAAGGTGGCCTCCAACGTCCCGTGCACCGTGAGGCTGGGGCCGGCCTGACAGAGCTGGAGCGTCGCCGAACCCGAGGGGGTGGCGGTGGGGTTGACCACACCGGTCGCCGCCGGGCCGGACCACGGACCGGCGCACCCCGGACCGGTACGGATGCTCCAGGTGTTCCCGGTCGGGGTCATCTCGACGGCCCCGCCCGCACCCTCGTCGATCGAGGTGCCCGAGACCGTGAACGAGGATCCCGACCGCACGATGACCGAGTTCCCGTTGTTCTCGGTCAGGGCCACACTCACCTGGTGGGCCTCCTGGCCGGCCGTCAGGGAGGCGAGGGTGGTGCCCCCGTAGTACGTGCCGAGGATGGTGGCGTAACCGGTGTGGGCCAGCGAGTACCCGAGTGCTCCCCACTGGCCCATCCCGTGCCCGTGGCCGTAGCCATGGCCCTCGAACGACACGTCGGTCGACGGATACGCTGACGCCGGCGTCGACGACGCCACGAGGGCCGCCCAGGATCCGATCACCGCCAGCAGGGCGACCGCCATGCACACGGCGATGACCCGACGACGGGCATCCATGGCGGCCCTCACCCTGTTGTGGAGTTCCATCGGCCTCTCATCTCACCGGTCGGTCGCCAATGCCGTCGGCTCAGTCGACCCCGACGGCATTGGCCTCGAACAGCTGGGGGATCGACCCGAAGAAGGGTGCGCTCCCGAAGGAGAAGAGGCCACCGTCGGCGGCGACCAGCCAGTAGCCGTTGCCGCGGTTGGAGGCCATGCCGACCACCGGCTGGTTCAGCCGGACGGCTCCCATCGAGCCGAAGAAGTAGGCGTCACCGAAGCTGAAGATCCCGCCGTCCGAGGCCACGAACCAGTAGCCGTGGCCGTCGGCGGTGGCCGTCATGCCCACCACCGGCCGGTTCAGCCGGATGTTGCCGGTCGAGCCGTAGAACCGGGCGTCCCCGTAGGTGAAGATGCCGCCGTCGGAGGCCACCAGCCAGTAGCCCCTGCCGTCCGGGGTGGCGGCCATGCCCACCACCGGCTGGTTGAGCCGGATGTCGCCGGTCGAGCCGTAGAACCGGGCGTCCCCGTAGGTGAAGATGCCGCCGTCGGAGGCCACCAGCCAGTAGCCCCTGCCGTCCGGAGTGGCGGCCATGCCCACGATCGGGCGGTTGAGGCGGATGTCGCCGGTCGAGCCGTAGAACTGGGCCGTGCCGAACGTGAAGATGCCGCCGTCGGAGGCCACCTCCCAGTACCCGCTGCCGTCCGGGGTGGCGGCCATCCCCACCACCGGTTTGTTGAGGCGCGACCCTCCCATCGAGCCCAGGAACTTGGCGTCGCCGAAGGCGAAGATGCCGCCGTCGGAGGCGACGTTCCAATAGCCCCCGCCGTCGTTGGTCGGCGCCATGCCGACGATCGGCTGGTTGAGGTGGCCGGGGGCCGCCTGGCTCAGCCATCCGGTCAGCTGGGGGTTCTGGTGGAACATCGGCCACGAACGCTTGCCCAGCGAGTGACCGGCCGATCCCGCCACCTCGTAGTGCTGGATGATGCCGGCGTTGGCGGCGTCGTAGCCGGCGATGGTGATCCCGATGGTCCCGTTGGGGTCGATGCTGACCATCGGCGAATTCTGGAGCCCGACGGTTCCGGCGCCGAGCGTGGCCACCACCTGGGCGGTGCGACCGTCGTAGATGACGAGGCCGTTGGTCGTCGGGACCAGGACGTCGTTGTAGCCGCCGCCCGTCAGGTCAGCGGTGACGATGCCACCGATGATCTGGCCCGACGTGCGCTGGGGCCAACCGGGCACCGCCGCGCCGTTGGCGCCGTTGAGCGCCCACACCAGGCCACCCGAGCTGGTGTTCGCCCCTTCGAGCACCTCGACGTTCCCGTCACCCTCGATGTCACCGATGGCCGGGCTGCCAGTGGTCGTGCCGCCGAGGTTGGAGCGCCAGACGATGCCGCAGTGGGAGTTCGAACCGAACAACGTGTTGGAGTCGGAGGCCCCCGCATAGTACGAGCCGGTGCCGAAGGCGATGCCCACCTGGCCGCCGGCAAGGAAGTTGCCCACCGCCGGCGAGGAGTCCACCGTCTGGTTGGTGTCGTAGTCGCAGATCAGGTTTCCGCCGGACCCGAGGACGCGGAGGTGGCCGCCCGCGGTGTAGGTCTGTCCGTAGGCCACTCCGGGAGACGAGTCGCCTCCCTCCACCACCTCGGTCTGACCGTTCCCGTAGAGGTCGGCCAACGACGGCGTGGTGAATCCGCTGTCAGCCGTGAAGAAGGGCCAACCGGGGAGGACTCCGCCGTTGGCCGCATTGAGGGCGTACTCGTCCTGCCCGAGCGAGGGGGCGACGGTGCCGGTGACGCCTCCGAGGTTGCCCACCGCCATCGAGGCCTGCACGCCGTAGAGGCCATTCGGGTCTTGGGCGTTGTGCTCCCAGAGCTGGGAACCCCTGGCGTTGAACGCGTCGTACCCGCCGGTCCGTGGCTGGGCCGCGTTCCCCGCGCCGACGTACACGTTGTCGGTTCCGGCGCCGTCAGGTGCGACCGACGGGGTCGAGTCGATCGGTCCCCCGGCGTGGGCCGGCCAGCCACTCACCGCTGACCCGTTGGACAGATGGTACGCATACACGCCTCCGGCCCGGTCGCCGACCACCACGGCGGGCCCGCCGGCGTCGAGCGTTGCCTCGGAAGGAGAGCTCTCGGCGATGGGGTTGCCGGCGTCAGGGAGCACCTGTTGCCACGTCAGCGACGTCGCCACCGAGGCATGGGGGACGGGGGTCGCGGCAGAGGCTGCCCCGGTCGGGACCTGGGCGGCCAACAGGGCGCCGACCGCACCGAGCGCCAACGCCCCTCCCACCACGACCCGGCGGCCTCGCCCGCGTCGTTCGTCGCGGCCGACCTCGTTGACGTGGCGCCCTGCTCCCATGCGGTGTTCCTCCTTGCGTGTGGTGCCCCGGCACCCGTTCTGCCGGGCCAGCCATGGCCGGACCGGCCCGGACGGGCTTCGGTGTGCGTCCGGTACCTAGTGGTTGTCGGCCGTTCGGCACCAGAACTGAACCCGACGGGCCGACGACCCGGGCGCCGACGGGAGCTGACGGTGGCCGGCGCGGACCGTCCATCGATCCCGGAGCGGCGGTCGCGAGCAGGGGGGATGCTTCATTTCTGGGCATCTTCTCGGTACCCTGAACCATGGTCTTCGTCACCACTGGGGCCGAAAACCCGGTGTTGGGACTGGTCGGGGCGCCGCCGCAGCCCCTGGCCCCGTTCCGTTCCCCGATGCCGCCACCCCTGCCGACCCGGCTGTCGGAGGCTCCGCGCCTGACCAGGTCGGACCTCCAACGCGCCAAGCGCCGACGCCAGGCGGGTTGGGGACTCGTGCCCTGGGCCCTCGCACTGGTGACACTGGTGCTCCGGCTCGCCACCGGGGCACGGGGTCCGACCGACTGGGACTCGGCCCAGTACGCATCGGCCGTCGACCACTTCGACGTCGTCCACGGCCAGCCCCAGCCGCCGGGCTACTGGTTCTACGTCGAGACGGGGCGGGCACTCCACGTCCTGGTCGGTGCCGGCACCATCGCCAGCCTGGTCATCGTGGCCGCCGTGGCCTCCGCCGTGGCCGTGGGCCTGACCGCGGTGGCCGGTCGCGACCTGGGTGGGCCGTGGGTGGGACTGGCCGCCGGCGCGCTGGTGGCCGCCTCACCGTTCGCCTGGTTCAGCGGTTCGATCGTGGCCACGTACTCCTTCGACATGGCGGCCTGCTCCCTGCTGATCATCATGGCGTGGCGGGCCCGGCCGGGGAGCTGGCACGGCATGGGAGCGGTGGCCGCGTTCGGGCTGCTCGCCGGCTTCCGCCAGTCCATCCTCATGGCCTTCGCCCTCCTCGCCCTGCTGGCGGTGATCGGCTCGACGCGTCGATGGAGCCGCCTCGGGCTCACGGCGCTGGTCGGCGTGGCCGCCGTCGCCTGCTGGCTCGTCCCCATGGTGCTCACCCAGCCGGGGGGATTCAGCGCCTGGCTCCACGCCACCCACACCGAGACGGCCGGTGCCGCCGCCGTCACCTCGGTGTTGGACCATGCGCCGGGCGCGGCGACCAATGTCGGCACCTTTGCCGCCTACACGGCCGTGGCGCTGGCACCGCTCGCCGCCGTGACCGTTCTCGCCTGCCTACTGCTGCTGATCCGCCGACTGGTGCCCGCCGGGACGGCGGGCAGGGACGCCGGTCCCGGACCGGTGCCCGAGCCGTTCCGCGTCGGCCCGGCGTGGACACGGCCGTGGTATCAGTCCCGGACCGCGGTCCTGGGCGCCGCAATCGTGCCGCCCGTCCTCGTCGTGGCACTGCTGCAGTTCGCCAAAGGGGGTTACCTCCTCGCCTACCTGCCCGCCGCGGTGATCGCCCTGCTGCTCCCCATGGGTGCCCTCAACCGACGTCGGCGGGACAGCACCAGGACCTCTGCGGGATGGCTGACCGTCACCTCGGTCCTCGTGGGCCTGATCGTCGTCGTCGGTGCCCAGCGGTTCGTCAGCTCCGCAGCCGTCCTCCCGGCCCAGTGGATGGGCTCCGCGACGTCGCTGTGGTTGGAGCAGCCGCGATACCAGGCTCCGTACCCCGACACCTACGCCGCCATCCGGAGCGCCGACTCGATCGACGCGGCGCTGGCCGCGCTCGGGCCGTCGGTCCGCCCCGGCGTCGACGTGGTCGTCTTCGACACCGTCGACGGTGGCCAGAACATCTACCGCAACGCCGGCTGGGAGCTCCCCGCGGCCCGCATCGCCCTGATCGGCCCCGACCAGGTGCTCTACAACGAGCAGCACGGTGCCCTCTACTACGCGCCACCCCCGGCACTCGCCGTGGGGCCGCGTGGGTCCGTGCTGCTGGTCGCCTCACCCGCCATGCCCGGCCTCGCCGCGCTGACGGCGGACGGGCGGGCGCATCCGGTCGTGACGAGCCAGCCGATCGGTGGCTACCGGGTGTGGCGGATCGGCCCCGGGAGCTCCGTCCTCGGCGTGCCGGTCGTCGATCACGCCGGTCCCCGCCCGCTGGGCCGGGGGATCTGACCGACAGCGACGGCCCGCTGAGCGCTCCGTGAGGCGGCTCCTCTACGCTCCCGCCACCTTCTCGATGAAGGCGGCGTAGCGATCGATCACCCGGGGCCAGCGGAACCACCGGTCCACATAGGCCCGGCCGCGCTCCCCGAGGGCTGTCCGGACCGCGACATCGGACTCCACCAGTTCGACCACGCATTCGAACTCACCGAACCCGGCGAACGGGAGTCCCCCACCCGATCGCCGGCAGTGCTCGACAGTGGCCGCGCAGCCGGCGTTGACCAGTACGGGGGTGCGGGCGCTCCATGCCTCGGCCACCACCAAGGAGAATGCTTCCAACGACGACGGTGAGACCAGGGCCAGGGCTCCGTCGAGCAGCGCCCACTTGTCGCCGTCCGACACCGGTCCGAGGACGTCGATCTGCGGATGGTCGGCGGGAGCCTCGACGACGGGCCCGGCAAACACGAGGCGGAGGGGACCGGGATGGCGCGACTTGTAGGCCACGAAGAGGTCGGCCAGCAGCGAGGAGCCCTTGTTGCGGTCCACCCGGCCCAGGCAGAGCAGGTACGGCCGGTCACCGACCGGCGGGAGGGAGGCGCGGTCGGCGGCCGGACGTCCGTCGGGGTCGTCCACCCCCAACCCGAGGAGCAACTGGCGGCGGCTGGCGACATCGAACATGCCCTGGACGAGCCGGCGCTCGGCCGTCGTCTGGAACACCAGCCCGTCGGCGGCACCGAAGATTTCGGCGAAGACCGGTAGCCGCAGGGCGGGCTCGTCATGGGCGGCCGGGTGGAGGATGGTCGGGACCGGGACGGCGTCGATGGCACGGACCGTCGTGTAGTACAGGTAGGGATAGAAGATCACGACGTCGGCCGCGGCGTCGACCGCCGCCTGCACAACGGAAGGGTTGACCGGGCCCTGCAGATCGACCCACCGGCGCGACTCCTCCGACGTCGCCCGGCCCGGGTCGGCGAGGAGCGACGCCGAGTAGGGATGGAACGAGGGAGCCCGACCCGCCACCGAGGCGAAGCGCCGGACCGAGACACCGTTCACCGACTCGTCACCCTCGGGAAGGACGTCGTCCCACGTGACGAAGTCCTCGGCACAGGTGGTGAGCACCTCGACCTGCCAGCCCTTCTGGTCGACCAGATGCTCGGCGAGGAGACGGGCGGCCGTCTCGGCCCCCCCGATGACCTGCGCACCGTAGCGGGGCACCACGAAGGTCGCTCTCATCGACCGTCGCTCACGCAGCGAAGGCGGCCTCGAGTGCGGAGGCGAAACCGGCCCGCACCCGGGGAAGGGCGAATGCTTCCACCCTCTCGGAGGCCGCCTGGGCCAGGACGGAGCGGAGGGCGGGATCCGTCACCACCCGATCGATGGCGGCAGCCACCCGGACCGGCTCCTTGTTGGGCAGGACCAGCCCGGCGCTCTGGACCGTCTCGGGAACGGCCGTGTTGGTGTACGCCACGATCGGGAGCCGGTGGTACATCGACTCGAGGAGGGGGACACAGAACCCCTCGTGGTTGGACAGGCACACGAACGCATCGGCACCGGCGTAGTAGGCGATCAGCTCCTCGTGCGTCACCGAGCCGGCGATTTCGACGGCGTCGGTGAGGTCCAGCTCGGTGATGAACCGCTCGAGGGCGGTCTGGTACTCCTCGCTGATGGCCCCACCGACCAGGTGCAGCCGGGCGTTCGGGTCGTACAGCCGGCGGTAGGCGGCCAAGGCCTTGACCAGGTCGTGCTGGCCCTTGTGGGGTGAGACCTTGCCCACGAACAGCAGGTCGGCTCCTCCCCCTTCCTTCTGGGCGGCGAGGCGCGCCGCCAAGTCCGGGTCGGGGGTGCCGGCGAACCCCTCCAGGTCGACGAGGAGGGGGACGGTCGTGGTCGATCGGTAGCCGGCCACCTGCAGCTCCTTCTCGTTGTAGACCGAATCGGCGATGGCGAACTCGGTGACGGGAGCCAGGTCGCGGAGCTGGGCCCGCCCCCACCGCACTTCCTCGCCCACGGCGGGTACCCACGCCTCGAGCAGATCGGCAGGAGTGATGTTGTGGTAGTTCACGAACTTGCGCTCGCCGCGCTGGCGGAAGATGTCGGCCACCCCCGACCCGATGGACAGCTGGTAGAGCAGCACCCTCCCGGCCGAGGACCGGTCCCCGATCCGGCTGACGGGCAGCCCCCAGTCCAGCCGGTCGGGGGTCGCGTTGCCGTAGAAGATGTCGGACTCGAAGCCCCTCGACCGCAGCAGGTCACGGAGTTGCACGACATGCCCGCCGATGGCGTCACGGCTGGCCAGTGAGGGGATGACCTGGTCGATACGGCCGACCGTCACGGAGCGGTCACGAAGCGGGCTCTTCCCAGCCCGCCAGCGGGGCGAGCTGGGCGCCGATCACCGGCACCTCGCCGGTGAAGTTGGCGGAGCGCAGCCGGAAACTCACGTCGAGCGGCAGGCGGACCCGGCCGGTGGCCCGACCCGGATTGGCCACCTCGAACTGGGTGACCTGGTCCTTCCAGTCGAAGATGGCGGTCTGGGTGGCGCTCCGCACACCGACGCTCACCGTGTAGGTGCCGTCGAGCAGGGGTACCTCGGGGAAGAGGAAGCGGACGATGCCCCCGCCCTCGGGTATCTCCATCTGACAGGCCGGATCGTCGGGATCGGATGCGAACACGAGCTCGTTCTTGTCGTCGTGGATGGCGATGGTGGCCATGGCGTTGGGCACCGCAGCCAGGCTGTCGACATCGGCGGTCACCGTCAGCGACTCGCCCGGGTACATGTGGGGGCGCGTGCCGCTGCCACCGTGCTCGGCCTGGACGGTGCCGATGTGCAGCACGTTGCCCTCGATCCCACCCGACTCGGAGCCCTCCATGGTCCCCACGCCGAGCAGATCGGCCATGTAGACCCTGATGGCCTCACCCGGCTCGTCGACGGTGATCACCTGACCGTGGTTCATCACCATGGCGCGTCCGCAGTTCTGGCGGATGGCGTCCGAGCCGTGGCTGACCACCACGATGGTCCGCCCCTCGCGTTGGAACTTCTTCACGTGGTCGAGGCACTTGCGCTGGAAGGCGGCATCCCCCACCGCCAGCACCTCGTCCACCAGCAGGACATCGGGTTCCACGTTGACGGCGACGGCGAACCCGAGACGGACGTACATGCCCGACGAGTAGAACTTGACCTGGTTGTCGATGAACTCCTCGAGTTCGGCGAAGGCCACGATGTCGTCGAACCGCTTGGCGATCTCCGACCGGGGCAGCCCGAGCAACGAGCCGTTGAGGAAGATGTTGTCCCGACCGGACAGGTCGGGTTGCATCCCGGCCCCGAGCTCCAGCATGGCCGCCAGGGTGCCCCGCACCCGGATCTCCCCCGACGTCGGCTTCAGGATGCCGGCCACGCACTTGAGCAGCGTGGACTTGCCGCAGCCGTTCCGGCCGATGATGCCGAACGTCTCGCCCTGGTTGATGTCGACGTTGACGTCGCGCAGGGCCCAGAACGGGGTGAACGGCATCTTCCCACCGTGGATGACCCGTTCCTTCAGGGAGGTGTGCTTCTCGTTGTACAGGCGGAACTGCTTGGAGATGTCCCTGACCTCGATGGCGACGGCCATGGCTCAGAGCTCCTCGGCGAAGTTGCCCTCGAGCCGTCCGAAGACGATCAACGCCAGCAGGAACAGGCCGATGCTCACCACCAGGACCGCTCCGTCGAGGGCGGCGTAGCCGCCGAGCCCCCAGGTCGGGAGCACGTGGTAGACGGTCGGCTTCGTGCCGGGTGGGCTGCCGGGGGTCAGGTAGGTGTACTGGGTCACCCCGTAGATGGCCCGTTGGAAGGTCATCACGATCGGCGTCACCGGGTTGAGCAGGTACACCCACTGCATCCAGTTCAGCGCCGGATGGGCCTTGTTGTGGCCGGACAGGAAGATCGTGCCGTAGGTGTAGACGATCGAGGTCCCCCAGAACCAGGCCATCAGCAACACCTCGGTGAGGTGCTGGGTGTCCCGCAGGTAGACGTTGACGGCGGACAGGAAGACCGACAGCGCACTGGTGAAGACCAGCAGGGCCAGGAGGGCCAGGGGCAAGAGGATCAGCATCTGGAAGTCGGGATGGATCCCGAAGAGCAACAGGGCCAGGATCAGCACCACCACCTGGATGGCGAAGAGAACCACGTTCACGCCGACCACCGACAGGGCGAGGAGCTCGCGCGGGAATGCCACCTTCTTCACGATGCCCGCCTTGCCCACCACCACCGACGTCGCCCCCATCGCCGAACCGTTGAAGAGGTTCCAGGCGATCAGCCCGGCGAACAGCCAGATGGCGAAGTTGGGCTGGTGGTTCCGTGCGATGATCTTGAAGACCACGTAGTAGATGGCCAGGACCAGTGCCGGGTTGAGCATCGACCAGGCGTAGCCGAGCACCGAGTCCTTGTACTTGACCTTGAGCTCGGTCCGGGTCAGCAGGAAGAGCAGATCGCGGTTGATCCACAGGTCCTTGATGCGCTGCCCGAGCTGGACCTTGCCGTTGACGACGGTGACCCGGTCATGGCTCTGGCCGGGGACGAAGCGGGTGCTCCCGCCGATGGTCGCAACATGCTCGGGGTCCGAATGGGCGGGCCGATCGATGCCGAGGCTCACTGTGAGGCAGCTCCCGCCCCGGCAGTCGGCACGTCCATGGCGTCCTTTTGGATGACCTCGTCGATGAACCCGTACTCGCGTGCCTCCTCGGCCGTGAACCAGCGGTCGCGGTCGGAGTCGGTCTCGATGCGGTCCACCGGCTGGCCGGTGTGGAAGGCGATTCGCTCGGCCATCATCCGCTTGAGGTAGATGATCTGCTCGGCCTGGATGGCGATGTCGGAGGCCTGACCCTGCATCTGGCCGGATGGCTGGTGCATCAGGATGCGGCTGTGAGGCAATGCGAACCGCTTGCCCGGGGTTCCGGCGCACAGCAGGAACTGCCCCATCGAGGCAGCGAGGCCGACGCAGATGGTGCGGACGTCACAACGCACGTACTGCATGGTGTCGTAGATGGCCAGTCCGTCGGTGACCGAACCGCCCGGCGAGTTGATGTAGACGGAGATGTCACGCTCCTGGTTCTCGGCCTCGAGCAGAATCAGCTGCGAGCAGACCAGGTTGGCGGTGTTCTGGTCGATGGCCGAACCGATGAACACGATCCGCTCCTTCAACAGCCGTTGGAAGATGTCGGATCCCGGTCCGACCTCGGCGCCGGACTGCATCTCCACGGAGTGGGTGCCGCGGTCGGCGGCGTGGGCAGCAGCGATCAAATGGCGGGTGTCGTCCATGGGCGAAAGCCTAGTGGCTCGGGTCTCCCGGCGGACGCAGGGTCACGACCCGACGCCGGGGCTCAGGTGGTGGAGGACACCGGGGCCGACACGCCGCGAACCGCCTCGATCAGGAGGTTTTCCGCCTTCCCGAGGTCGAGGTCGGCGAAACGCTCGGTTCCGGCCCGTCGGAGCCGCTCCACCGCGGTGGGATCGGCGAGGATCCGTGCCACCTCCGATGCGACGTGGCGGGGATTCTTCCTGGCGAGGAGCACGCCGGCACCGCCCAGGACCTCGCTGACGGCTCCGGCGTCGAAGGCCACCACCGGCAGGCCGTATCCCATGGCCTCCACCAGCGGGACACCGAACCCTTCGTGGTCCGAGAGCATGACCAACACGTCGGCCGACCGGTAGTGGGCGGCCAGTTCGTCGTCGGTGACCCCCGAGACGAACTCCACGGCCTCGGCCATTCCCAGTTCGGCCGCGTAACGCCTCAGGGCCGCGGCGTAGGAGGGCTCGGTCGGCGATCCCACCACGGTGAGCCCGGCGCCCGGGTCGTGTTCCTGGCGGGCGACGAACAGGGCGGCGATGGTGTGGTGGTGCGCCTTGTTCGGGGCGAGCCGGCCCACCGACAGCCATCGTTGACCCTCACCGCGGCGCCCGGCCCGGATCCGCGCCATCGCCCCGGGGCTCGGTTCGACGGGCGGATCGGCCACGCCGGCCACCGGCACCACCGTCGTCTTCCTGCATCCGGCTCGCCGGAGCTCCTCGGCGACGAACGCCGAGTCGGCGATGCCCAGGGCCGCCCTCGGTGACAGCAGGGCGAGCTCCCCGATGGCGGCCACCTGGCCCCGGGTGATGCCGTTGTTCCACGGCCCGAAGTACTCCGGTGGCGTGATGCTGTGATAGTTGATGACCACGGGCTCCGGTCGTGACGCCAGCCACGGAGCGATGGCCGACTCGGTGGCGAACTGGTACACGAGGACGTCACCGGGCTCGGACGCCGACTCGTACTCGAGATAGTGGCGGGTCTCGTCGACGGTGGCCGGATCGGGGAGTTCCGTATAGATCTGGGACCGCACACCGGACGCCAGCAGGCCATCGCGGAGGGTCCGGGTGTGCTCCCCCACCGCGTCGTGACGGTGGAGCATCGGGACGAACAGGTGGACACCGCTCATGGCGAGGTACCACCCACGGCACCCGATCCTTCACCGGCCCGGGCCCTCATCGCTCCACCCGGGACACCACTGCGTGGAGATCGCCCGACGGCGGCCGATGCCATCGAGGGTCGGCGGCTCCGTACCGGCGCAGCAACAAGGACCACGTCTCGGGATGGAACGGCCGACCACGGGCGAGATCGCGCGCCGGATTGGTCAGGGACGCATCCCAGGCCGACCGATCCATGGTGAGGACGACGACGGTCCCTCCGGACACGGTGACCCGGATCGCCTCGTGGAGCAGGTCCAACTTCTCGGCCAGGTCGCAGGCGTCCACGCAGCCGATGAGGACTACGCCGGCGACACTGCGGGCATCTGTCGATCGGAGATGGTGTCCGACCTCGTCGAGCACGATGGACGACGACGGGGACGGGTTCGCATCCGGGACGGGGTCCGGCTGCTCGTCGAGCGAGGCGCCGAACGCCCGCCACATCGAAGAGCCGCGGGGATCCACCCGCCGCACCGCTCGCCCGGACCGGTCGATGGCGCGGGCGATCGTCCCGTCCCCCGACTCCCCCACGACAACGGCCAGCCCGCGGTCGACGTCCCCGAACCAGGATGCGGCGGTGTCCTCCCAGGCCGACTGGTCCGGCGGAGGGACCGGCCACTCGGCCGCCTCGAGACCGAGAGGATCGATCCGGGCTTCGAGCGCGTCGACCCGCGCCGCGAGGTACTGCAGTGCATCCCACGTGGCGACGAATCGGTCACCGTTCACCGCGGACACCGCGGCGTCGGCGGCCTTCCGGGCGTCAGCGGCCAACACGTCGGCCATCACGCGGGCCACGTCGCCGACGAACCGCTCACCGATACGGGCCGACCGCCCGCGCTCCCACAGGTCGTCGGGGAGCCCCGGCCACGGAAGGGCACCCGCGGACGAAGCCAGGTCGGGCTGGTCGACCCGTCGGGCCGCATCATCGAAGGCCCAGCGCAAGCTGCCCTGCGGCCGCAGGCGGTCGAAGGCGGCGAGGAGCTCCTCTTCGTCGGGGGCCAAGTCGCCGGGGGTTGCGGCCGTGCCAGGCGCTGCGGCCGTATCGGGGGTTGCGGCCGTGCCAGGCGCTGCGGCCGTATCGGGGGTTGCGGCCGTGCCAGGCGCTGCGGCCGTATCGGGCCTTGCGGCTTCGTCAGGAGCGTCGGCGTCGTTCACGGGATCGGTCACCGCTGCCGAACGTACTCGGGACCGCTGGCCGGCAGGGTGAGCCGACGGGACCGAACCGGGCCGCGGCGGCCCCTGGCCACCACCCCCTGCAGGAACGCGGTGTACCGGTCGATGATCGACGGCCACCGGAAGTACCGGGCGGTGTACCCCCGGCCGGCCTCGCCCAACCGCCGGCGGAAGGACGGGTCGGCGACCAGCCGGTCGACGGTCACCTCGAACGAGCGGTAGGAGTCGAACCACAGTCCCCCACCCGATCGCCGGCAGTGCTCCATCGTGGCCGCGCACGAGGCATTGACCAGGACGGGAACACCGACGCTCCACGACTCGAGGACCACCAGTGAGAACGACTCGTAGGCGGAAGGGTTCACCATCACCTCGGCCCCGGCCAGGATGTCCCACTTGTCGGCCTCCGACACCGTCCCGGTCACGACGATGTCCGGATGGTCCGGCGCGTTGTCGGACACGGGCCCGACGAACGCCAGGGCGAGGTCGCCGGGGTGCCGCTCCTTGTACTCGCGGAAGTACTCCGCCAGCATGCCGCAGCCCTTGTGCTCGTCCACCCGACCCAGGTAGCAGAGGTAGGGGCGGTTGCCGATACCGAGGACCTCGCCTCCCGGCCGGCCGGCCCCGGCCTCGTCGTTGACCCCGAGCCCCAGCACGATCTGGGGTCTGGCGCCGTTGCCGAATGCGTACTCCATGAGGTCCCGCTCGGCCTGGGTGTGGTACACGAAACCGTCGATGTCCCTGAAGCTCTGGCGAAACGCCGACAGGTACAGTGCCGGCTCGTCGTGGGCGGCCGGATGCAGCACGGTCGGGACGTCGCAGACCGCGATGCTGTCCACGGTGGTGGCGAACAGATAGGGGTAGCAGGCGACGACGTCGGCGCCGGTCTCGGCCATCGCGTCGACGAGACCGGGGCACATGGGCCCGTTGAGCGCGACCCATCGACGGGACTCGGCCAGTGTGGCGGTGGTGGGCGACACCCTCAGCTTGGCATCGAGCTCGAAATAGTCGAGTTGACGGCGGCTGGCCGTCGCAAACCGGTGCACCGTCACCCCGTTCAGGATCGAGGTGCCGGGTGGCTCGGTGTTCTCCCAGGTCAGGTGATCGAGAGCACAGCTCGTCATCACCTCGACCTCCCAGTCCGGACGGGTGCAGAGACGCTCGGCCAGCATCCGGGCGGCGGTCTCCGCCCCGCCGATCACCTCGGTGCCGTAACGGGGGGTCACGAAGGCCAGCCTCACGCGCCCACGTCCATTCGATCGTCGAGTGCGCTCAGGACCTCGACGAAGCGGGCCCGCGTCTTCGCCGCCCCGAAGGCGGCGAGCCGCCGGTGCCCGGCGGCGACCAGACGGTCGGCCAGGGCTCGATCCCTGCGCACACGGTCGACGGCGACAGCCAGCACGCTGGGCCGCTTCGACCGTAGGAGCAGACCGGCATCGCCGAGGGTCTCGGGGATCGCTCCCGCGGCAAAGGCGACGATGGGAAGTCCCGAACGCATGGCCTCGAGGAGCGGGATGCAGAATCCCTCGTGCTCCGACAGGCAGACGAAGACGTCGGCGTCGTCGTACCACGCGGCCAGCTCGGCCTCGGTCAGGTCCTCACCGTGGCGCACGGCGTCGCCGAGGCCCAGTTCCTCGGCGAGGTTGAACACCGCCTCGACGTAGGGCTTGGTGAACGCCGGGCCCACCAGGTGCAGCCGGGCCTCGGGGTCGTACCACCGGCGGTAGAGCCAGAGCGCCTCCACCAGGTGATGCTGCGTCTTGTTGGGGGAGATGCGGCCCACGAACAACAGGACGGTCCCTTCGCCGTGGGCGGCCCGGAGCTCGGCCTGCATGCGCTCGTCGACCGGCACCGGCCCGTCGTCGATGCCGACCAGGATGGGGATCACCGACGTGGTCGGGCAACCGTACCGGTGGAGCTCCGCGGCGTTGAAGGCCGAGTCGGCAATGCCGAGAACGGCCCGCGGTGCCAGCTCGGCCATCTGGAGACGGGCCAGTGCGACCTTTTCGCTGGTGTGGTCCTCCCACCCGTCGTAGAAGCTGGCGGGCGTGATGTTGTGGTAGTCGAGGACCAGCCGTTCGGGCCGGGTCTGCAGGAACTCGGCCATGGGAGAGGCGGTGCTCAGCTGGTAGAGCAGGATGTCACCCGGCTTCGACCGCTCCGGATAGTGCTCGAAGTAGGTGGCGTGACGCCACAGGTCGTCGTGAGCGGCTTCGACGTAGATGTCCGAGTCGAACCCGGCATCCACCAGGGCGTCCCGGAGGGCCAGCGTGTGGTCACCGGTGGCGTCCCGGGGCAGCAGGGCCGGCACGAACTGGTGGACGGCGGTCACCGCTCCCGGTGGGCGACCAGCACATACTCACCCGGCCCCAGCAGATGCGCGTTCACAGCATCGATCGCCGCGTTGATCGCCGACGCGTCCGGGTTGGACGAGGTCACGTGGTCGATCCGACTGTCGTGCCCCCCGTAGCTGACCGCGGTGCTCCGGAACCCGCGTCGGGTGAGGAGATGGAGCCAGGTATCGGCATGGAGGGGGCGTCCAGGGGCCAGGTCGCTCACGAGCGTCGACGTCGACGCCGACCACGACGCAGGGGTGGCCGAGTGCAGCACCAGCACGCCGTCGAGGGCCAACCGTGACGTGGCCAGCCGGACCAGCCGATCCCTCTCGTTGGGATGGAGCCACTGGACCGACCCACTGAGGACGATGCCGGCGAGCGCCTCGTCGGCCACGACCTCGAGGTGGTCGAGCACCGATTCGGCGCGGACGTCGAGGCCACGCTCGACGGCGGGCTCGATCACCGCGTCCGAAGGGTCGACCCCGTAGGCGTCGACGCCGGCGGCCAGGAGCGCGTCGAGGAGGGATCCGTTTCCGCAATCGGCATGGAGGACCCGTCCGGGCAAGCCGGTGACGGCGGTGACCGCCTCCGGCGACCACCACTGGCCGCCGGGGTCCGCGACCGGGACGGCACTCGGCGGCAACTCGGGCGTCCGCTGGGTGGCCACCTCGGCCTCGAGGTCGTCGATGTGGGCCACCACCACGTGGAACATGCGGGACACCGCCCATGCGAACTTCACGATCTGGTGGACGATGAATCCGATGTACCAACCCATCGTCTTACGGATGAGCCGCTTGATGTAGCTGCCCACGGCCTTCTGGGACTCGACGGGGACGGCCACGTCCACATAGGCCGATCCGTCCACGAGGGCCAGGGTCTCTCGGAGCCGCGCCTTGCCCTGCAGCCCGACCGGTGAGAACTCGAGGAACAACTCGTCGAGCTCCTGTTCGAGCCCGGCAGGGAGGTCGCCGGAGGCCCGCCGGCGCCTCACCTCGGCGTCGATCTCGGCCATCACCTCATTGAGATACTCCACACGTCCCTGGGCATCCAACTGGTCATCGTCGGGTGCGTGGCCGGGGCCGGAGGAAGCCACCGGGGGCGTGGAGGGCTGCGCTGGTGGCACACGGCGACTATAGCCAGGGCCCCGACAGGCCTCGGTGGACCGCACCGGGGGTCGACGTGGCTGTCGATAGGCTTGCGCCGCTGCGGGCGTGGCGGAATTGGCAGACGCGCCGGGTTTAGGTCCCGGTCCCTTCGGGGATGGAGGTTCGAGTCCTCTCGCCCGCACTCTTGCCGGCTCCCTCACCCGCACTCCGCCGGGGCGCCGCACTTCGTCCTCCCCTCCCCTCGCGCTCCGGTCGCGGGGTCGGTCGGAAGAGGGTCCCGGCGACCCGGCGGTGCCACCGCATTCGGCTCCGTCCGCCGATCACTTCTGGAAATAACATACCGATCGTATTGCATACCGATTGAACGTTAAATTGAAAAGTGATCGGCCAAGGCTCCCGGCATCCTCCCCCGCATCCCCCGGCACCCTCCCCCGGCAGGACGAAGGCCCGGGTCAGACGGCCGGGACCACCTTCGACACGATCAGACGGGCTTCCGGATCAGCATGGCCAGCAGGTAGCAGGCCTCCGCATCGTGGAAGATGCCGTAGTTGCCGGCCAGGGCGACGGGGTCGAACTCACCGCGGGCGACCGCCGGCCCACCCCAGTTGAGCCCCCGTTCGGTCAGCACCTCGAACCCGGCGCGGTGCACCTTGTCGCGCAACTGTCCCAGGTGGTACTCGACCTCATGGTCCGGATCGATGAACGTCGCCTGCTGGAGGCGGCACACTCGCGCGTTCGGGGTGTCGATCGCCATGAACCCCCCGGGCTTGAGGATCCGGAACGACTCCTTCAGGACGCGGTCACCGTCCTCCTCGGTCACGTGTTCGATCGATTGACCGCTGTAGACGAGATCCACCGTCGCATCGTCGGCAAAGGAGAGGTCCGCCATCGACCGGTACTCGTAGCGGACCCGTCCCTGCTCGGTGTCGAGCCCCTCGAAACGCTCCGAGTGGTAGAGGGGGTGCCGGTCGTCGGGCGGTAGATCGACGACCACCAGCTCATCGAAGTCGTAGGGATACCCGAGCAGGACGAGCGCTCCCCTCGAGTCGATCGTGTGACCGCCGCCGAGGTCGACGATCGTCCGGGCCGGTGGCAGACCGACGATGAACTCGCACCGACTGAAATGGAGCGAGCTGTGGAGGCTCGCCGGCCCGACGGGCACGTTGGTGCGGTACTCGCTCGAACAGCGAATCCGGTCGACCACGTCGGCACGGGACAGGTGCCCTGCGGCGAGGGCACCGGCCTGCTCGCCCCACGCCGGCTCGTCGGGCTCCCTCCGAAGCAGGACGTTGTAGGCGATCCGAACGGCCTCACGGGGAGGCAGTTGGTCGAACGGCACTGCAGCCAGGCGGGTTGCCTCCCGGCGGATCTTGCGCTCGATCCGCCGGAGCTGCGGGGCCACCCTGGCGACCGCGCTCCCGGCCGCGCCGGGCGGCGATCCTTCCGACGTACCGCCGACCGGCCTCGTTCCCGTCTCGCCCTGTCCGCTCACTCGCACTCCGTTCGCACCCGTCCGGTCCGTCTCCTCATCCCCGTCAGCCGAGTGCTGCGAAACCTACCATCGCCCCCGACCCGCGCCGCCCCCGGACGGCGGCCTTGCCCCCAAGGGTCGGTTTCGGCCATGCTTCCCCGGTTCCACCGCTTCGTCAGCGCGTTCGCCCAGGGTCATGGCCCGGCGCGGGCCTGGCCACCCCACCAGCGACGTGGGGGCGGTGGATCCCGACCACAGAACCTGGCACCAGAAACAGGAGGACATCATGGGAATGCTCGACGGCAAGGTGGCGATCGTCACCGGCGCGGGACGCGGGATCGGGCGCGAGGAAGCCCTACTGCTGGCGTCCGAGGGCGCCAAGGTGATCGTGAACGACGTCGGAGCCTCGCTGCAGGGCGAGGGTGGCGACAAGCACCCGGCCGAAGAGGTGGTCGAACTGATCAAGGCCGGCGGGAGCGACGGGGCGGTCAATGCCTCTGACGTCAGTTCCTGGCAGGGGGCAAAGGACCTCGTCGACCAGGCCGTGGACACCTTCGGCCAGCTCGACATCCTGGTCAACAACGCTGGCATCCTCCGCGACAAGATGAGCTTCAACATGGAGGAGTCCGACTGGGACGACGTCATCCGCGTCCATCTGAAGGGCCACTTCGCCCCCTCCCACCACGCCGCCGTCTACTGGCGGGGTCGGGCCAAGGCCGGCGAGACGGTGAGTGGGCACATCATCAACACGTCCTCGGAGGCCGGCCTCTACGGCAACGCCGGCCAGGCCAACTACTCGTCGGCCAAGGCGGGCATCGCTTCGCTCACCTGGGTCCTCGCTCGGGAGCTCGAGCGCTACGGCATCACCGTCAACTCGATCTCCCCCCGGGCCCGTACCCGCATGACCGAGAACCTCTTCGGAGAGATGGCCAAGGCGAAGGAGGGCTTCGACGAGTGGGATCCCCGTAATGTCGCCCAGCTCGTGGCGTTCCTCGCCTCCGACGAGGCCTCCGACGTCACCGGGCAGAACTTCGTGGTCTTCGGTGGGAACGTCTGGGCCATGGGCGGGTTCCGGCCCGTCGGGGAGATCCACCGGGACTCGATGTGGACGCCCGAAGAGCTGGCCGGGGCCAAAGGCGAGTTGTTCAAGGGCATCTCGTCGGGAATTCCCGCGTTCAGCTTCTTCTAGGAGCGGTGGCGAGGCGGTCGGACGGCGCGGAGCTCATGAGCCGGCCGTCCGCCGGCCGGCCGCCGGGTCGGGCGCAGCGGGGATGAGCCCGGCCTAACCGCGGCTCGGGACCACCGCCGTGGCCGCTCCGACCACCTTCTCCTCGCCGTCGGCATTCTGGAGCCGGACGTCGAGGTCGATCAGATGATCGTCGCCCTCGGTTCGCTTCCCGGTCACCACCACCTTGGTGCGCAGTTCCTCGTCCGGCCAGGTCTGCTTGGCGAACCGCACCTGGAAGCGCCGGACGTTGCCGATCCCCACGTAGTCGGTGATCGCCGTGCCGAGGAAGCCCATCGAGAACATGCCGTGCCCGAACACACTGGGTTGGCCGGCCGCCTGGGCCTTCACGTCGTCATGGTGCATCGGGTTGTAGTCGGCCGACGCTCCGGCGTACATCACGAGGTCGGTACGGTTCAGGACGCGTGACCGCTCCGGGGCCTCGTCCCCTTCGGCCACGTCCTCGAAATACAGCACCTGGTCACTCATCCGTGGGTCCTCCGTTCTTCCTCACTGGCCATCTCGTCCACGGTAGACAACATCCGCCCGACACCCGGCATCGGTCCATCACCGTCACCGACCCGGCTCGGGATCGCGCGGCAGACCGAGCAGCCGCTCGCCGATGACGTTCCGCTGGACCTCGCTGGTGCCGCCGGCGATGGTGAGGCACTTGCTCTGCAGGACACCGTGGGCCGACACGGCGGCGTCGCCTTCGGTGATCGCGCCGTCAGGTCCGCAGAGGTCGAGACCGAACTCGTGCACCCGTTGCTCGAACTCCGCGCCCAGCAGCTTGCGCACACTCGACTCGGAGCCGGGCTGGAGCCCGCCCACCGACCGGAGCGTCGCCCGCACGCCGAGCTGCGCCAACGACTGCGCCTCGGCCAGGAGGTGGCCGAGGCGGTCGAGGGTCACCGGATCCTGCAGCTCGGGGTGGTCCGACACCCGCTGCAGCACGGCCTCGAGCGCACCGCCGAAGGCCGAGTCCGACGACAGGGACACCCGCTCGTTGGCCAGCGTGGTCCGGGCCAGGCGCCAACCGCCGTCGACTTCGCCGACCACGCAGTCGTCGGGCACGAAGCAGTCGTCGAAGAAGACCTCGTTGAACAGCGCGGCCCCGGTGATCTCCCGCAGGGGTCGAACCTCGATGCCCGGCGAGCGCATGTCGACGAGGAAGTAGGTGATGCCCCGGTGCTTGGGCACCTCGGGATTGGTCCGGGCCAGGCAGATCCCCATGTCGGCTCGTGCCGCCACCGAGGTCCACACCTTCTGTCCGTCGAGCGACCAGCCGCCCTCCACCCTGGTGGCCCTGGTGCTCAGCGCGGCAAGGTCGGAGCCGGCCCCGGGCTCGCTGAACAGCTGGCACCAGAGCAGCTCGCCACGCAACGTCGGCCCCACCCACCGCTCGGTCTGCTCGGCCGTCCCGTGGGCCATGATGGTGGGCAGCGCCCAAGCCGCCACCGCCAGGTTGGGTCGGCGCAGTCCGGCCTCGTCACAGATCTGGTCGATCACCAGCTGTTCGACGGCACCGGCGTCACGACCCCATGGTGACGGCCAGTGGGGTGCCAACAAGCCCTCGTCGGCCAGCGCCCGGCGCTGCTCGACCGGGTCCGCAATGGCGGCGATGCCGGCGACGACCGGCGCCAGCTCCTCATGCAGCTGCTCGGCCTCGGGCGGCAGGTCGATCGAGAGCCTCCGGCGCCGTCCCTCGAGGGCCAGACGGGCCGCCTCGGCCCGGAGAGGTGCGGAGCCCCCGACGATCTGGCGCAGGGTGGTGGCCCGCCGCAGGTGGATGTGGGCGTCGTGCTCCCACGTGAAGCCCATGCCGCCCAGCACCTGGATGGCCCCCTTGGCCGCCTCCACGTAGCCGTCCAGGGCCACGGCCGCCGCCAGGTCGACGGCCAGGCGACCCTCCCGGGTGTCGGCGTCCGGGGGATGGATCCGTTCGTGGTCCACCACCACGGCTGCGTCCCAGGTGGCGGCCACCGCCTGCTCCACCGCGACCAGCATGTCGGCCAGGCGGTGCTTGACCCCCTGGAACTGTCCGATCGGCCTACCGAACTGCTCACGGGTCCGGGCGTGCTCGGCCGCCGTCTCGAGGCACCACCGGGCCCCACCGGTCGCCTCGGCCGAGAACACGACGAGCGCCAACTCGCGGACGCGCCCGGTGGTCACGTCCCCGATCACCCGCGACGCCGGGACCGTCACGTCCTCGAGCGACCAACGGGCCGAGCGTCGCGTGGGATCGAAGCTCGGCTGCGGTTCGACGGACACCCCGTGGTCGCGCTCCAACAGCACCCACCGGTCGTCACCGTCGAGGTCCACCGGGGCGAGGACCAGGCTCACGGTCGACCCGTTGAGTATCGGCCCGACGACGCCGGACACGACCAGCGTCCCGTCCGGGGCCGAGCGGGCCCGCAGTCCCGGGAGGGCCCGGGAGGAGCCGTCGGGTGCGGCGACCGGCACGGCCAACGATGCGGGCACGGTTCCATCGGCGAGGCCGGGCAGCACCTCCTTGGCCAGCATCGGTCCCGTCGAACCGGCCACGACGGCGGCGACCACGGCGGTCGTGCTCCAGGGGCCGGGCGCCGCCGCCCGGCCGAGCTCCTCGGCCACCACCGCCAACTCGACGATTCCTGCTCCCTGCCCCCCGAACTCCTCGGGCACGTGGATCCCGAGGGTGCCCTGCGTCCCCAACTCGTCCCAGAAGGGCGGGAGGCGGTCCTCGTCGGCATCGAGTGAGGAGCGGGTCACACCGGACGGGCAGCGCGACTCGACCCAGCCGCGCACGGAGCTGTGCAGCGCCTCGTGGTCGTCCTGGATGCCGATGGACACCGGTCAGGCCCCGGGCCGGGGGTCAGGCCACGGCCCACCGGTCGCTCCCGGCCATGCCACGGGCAGGGGGGGACCGGGGACGGGAGTCGATCGGACAGAGGTCACAGGCACGTTTCTAGCATCCCGGGACCCAGAATCAGAACTCGTTCTAGTGTCGGGCCGGCTGCCCGGACGGCGACGTCCCAGCCGGCGGACGCACGAGCTGCGGGCAACGGGCTACCAACCCCTGAAGACGGGTGGGCGGCGTTCGGCGAAGGCGGCGAGCCCCTCCTTGCAGTCCTCGGTGCCCGTGACGAGTTCCTGGGCCACCGCCTCGTCCCACAGGGCAGAGGCCCGGTCGGAGTCGAGGGCCCGATTGGTCAGGTACTTGGTCAGTCCGATGGCCTTGGTCGGACCGCCGGCCAGGCGCTCCGCCCATCTGGCCACCTCGGCCTGCAGCTCGTGCCGGGGGACCACCCGGTTGACCAGGCCCAGCCGTTCGGCATCCGATGCCGGCAGGTCGTCACCGAAGAAGAAGAGCTCCTTGGCCTTCTGCGGGCCGACCAACCGGGCCAGCAGATAGGCGCCGCCGGCGTCGGGGGCGATCCCCCGCCGCACGAAGACCTCGATGAACCGGGCCTCCTCGGCCGCCAGGACGAGATCACAGGCCAGGGCAAGGTGCATGCCCCCGCCGGCAGCGGTGGCGTTCACCGCGGCGATGACCGGCTTCTCGCAGTCCAGCACCGCCGACACCAGCCGTTGCCACCCGGTCCGGATGAGCCGGGCGGCGTCCCCGGTGGCGCGGTCGGGCGCACCCTCGGGCCGGGCGGGTCCGGGCGCCGGGGAGCGGAGGTCGGCCCCGGTGCAGAACCCCCGCTCGCCGGCGCCGCCCAGGACCACCACCCGCACGGCCAGGTCGGCGGAGGCCTCCTCGAGCCACTCGACGATCTGGTCGCGCATGTCCGCGGAGATGGCGTTGCCCGAGTCCGGCCGGTTCAGGGTGATCCAGCACACCCCGGCCTCGATCCGCCGGAGCACGGCGTCCTCGGTCACGGCGTCGGCCGGCATCAGACCCGGTGGATGATGTTCATGCGCGACGTGCACACCGGCTCGCCGGTGGACTGCTCGCTCCAGGCCGTCTCCACGACGATGAACGTCATGGTCTTGCCCTTCGACTCCTTCTGGTAGGCGTCCACCACCTTGCCGTCCCCCACCAGCACGTCGCCGGCGAGGACCGGTCGGCGGTAGGTGAACTCCTGCTCGCCGTGGAGGATGATCCCGCCCTTGGTCATGAGGGGGCCGAGCACCTCGGCCATCGGGTTGTCGGTGGCGGCGAGGGCGCCCTCTCCCTGGATCTCGGGGAACACCCCGAAGTTCCCCATCACGAACGGGTAGGTGGGCGGGGCCGGGATACCGGGCAGGCCGGCATCGGCCGCCGCCCTCGGGTCCCGGTAGATCGGGCTCTCGTCCTTCACCGCCGAAGCGAACAGGGCCAGCTGCCCCCGCTCCACGGTGACCACCGTCGAGCCTGTCGGCTTGCCGATGATCTTGCTCAGGATGTCGTCTGCCACCTGGGGCTCCTCCCCTGTCGTCGAACCGGCAGCCGCTGCGGCCGGCGGCGCTGTCCACCGAGTGCCGGGTGCCGTGGGCACCGTAGCTGCCCGGGTGCCGTGGGCACCGTAGCTGCCCGGGTGCCGTGGGCACCGTAGCTGCCAGGGTGCCCCGTCGGCACCGTCAGCCGCGCAAGATCGTGGACCGATCGCCCCCGCCGACAGCCGAGAGGGTCGCTCGCTCCGGCGTGGCCTACAGTGCCGGCATGGAGCGCCGGGGCACGGGTGGTGGTGGTCGACCGCAGGTCGAGATCCTCCCCGACACGGCGGCCATGGCCGCCGCCGCCGCGGACCGGGCGATCGAGGTCCTGCGGGCCGCCACGGACGGGCGCGGCACCGCCAATGCCATGTTCGCCACCGGCAATTCCCAGATCGAGTTCGTCCGGTGCCTCGTGGCCCGGGCCGACGATCTCCCCTGGGGGGACGTCGTCGTCTTCCACATGGACGAGTACGTCGGCGTCGGCGCCGATCATCCGGCCGGCTTCCGGCGCTGGATTCGCCAGCGGATCGCCGAGCCCCTCCGACCCCGTGCCGCCCACTACCTCGACGGGCTCGCCCCGCCCGACCGGGAATGTGCCCGGTACGCGGCCCTGCTGGCGCAGTACCCCCTCGACCTCTGCTGCCTGGGCATCGGCGAGAACGGGCACCTGGCCTTCAACGACCCACCGGTGGCCGACTTCGACGACCCGCTCGACGTGAAGGTGGTGGAGCTGGACGCGGCGTGCCGGCGCCAGCAGGTGCACGAGGGACACTTCGCCACGGATGCGGACGTGCCGGCCAGGGCGATGACCGTCACCATCCCGGCGCTGCTGCGGGCACGGCAGGTGCTGGCCATCGTGCCCGAGGCGCGCAAGGCCGAGCCGGTCCGGCGGGCACTGGAGGGTCCGGTGGAGCCGGCGTGCCCGGCCTCCGCGCTGCAGCGGGCTCCGCACGCCACCGTCTTCCTCGACCCCCGGTCGGCCGGCCTGCTCGCCGCTACTGGCTGACGCCCTCCGACGACGCCGCCGGCTCGTCCGGGGCCAGCCAGCGCTCGAGGAAGGGGAACGCACCGGGACCGTTCCACTGGTGCTCCCCCTCGAAGACGTCGTGGGCCAGTCGGTCGGGGGCGCCCAGATGGCGGTAGAGGGGTCCCAGTCTGGCCAGTCCCTCCTCGGCGGCGGCCACCGGGAACAGGAGGTCGTCGGAGCCCGACTGGACGAGCAGGGGGCGCGGCGCGATCAGTGCGGCCAGGTCGACGTGCTCCATCCGGCCGAGCATGCCGGGCAGCACCTGTGACCCGCACATGTTCCAGGGGACCTTGTGCGATTCGGCCCACGACGAGAAGAATCCGCTGACCACGGCGACGGCGACCCGCTCGTCGCAGGCGGCGAGGAAGAGCGTCGCCGTGCCGCCGTAGGAGAACCCGACCATGCCGAGGCGGGACGGATCGACCAGCGGGTGCGCCTCCAGCACGTCGAGGGACCGGGCCAGGTCCCACAGGTTCTGGGTCAACGGGCTCCACCCGCCCATCACCTGATGGACGAGGTTGGTGTCACAGGCGTAGTGGTCGGGCGGGTTCCAGTCGGCACGCTCCCCGAAGCACCGCAGGTCGGGGGCGAGCACCACGTAACCCCGACGGGCCAACTCGGCGGCGTAGTCGCTGCCGGGTGGACCTTCGGTCTCCAGCCCACAGATCCTGGACTTGCCCGGTCCGTGCCCGTGGACGGCCAGCACCGCAGGCCCCGGTGACCTCCGACGGTCGGGGACGAGCAGATAGGCCGGCACCGACATGGTGTCCTCGGCGTCGAAGACGACCCGCTGGCGGACGAAGCCGTCGCACCGGACCTCCTCGGTGGTCTCCAGCTCGAGGGGGACCCGCACCGGCCACGGGACGAGCGCGTCGTCGAGCCTTCGGCGGAACCGCTCACGCCAGGACCCGAACCCCGACAGGTCCTCGGTGACGAGCGGGTCGTCCTCCTCGGTGGCCATCAGCCGAGTGACCACCTGGAACCACGGTGAGAAGTTCCGGGACGGGGGTGGGGCGGTGCTCACTGGGTCCTCCTCACGATTCGTTCTCCTCGCACTTCGGCCCTGGGGCGGCGACGCCGGTGGCCAACGTTGCCACACCGGCCGGCGTTCGAGGGTCCGATGCGACCCCCCGGGTGCCGGTCCCTCCCCGGCGCCGGTTGAGCAGGCCGTGCACCTGGTGCACTATGGGGGCATGACCGTGGACACGCAGCTCGACATCCGACCGCTGTCACCGATCATCGGCGCGGAGATCCACGGCCTCGACCTGTCGCGCCCGCTCGGTGACCCCGTGGTGGCGGAGGTGCGTCAGGCGCTCAACACCCACCACGTCGTGTTCTTCCGCGATCAGGACCTCTCCCCCACCCAGCAGGCCGACTTCGCCCGACAGTTCGGGGTGGTCACCGAGGGTCACCCGGTGCTGTCCGCCATCGACGAGAGCCCCGAGGTCCTCGCCATCGACGGCAGCCAGGACCGGGCCAGTTGGTGGCACACCGACGTGACCTTCCTCCAGACCCCGGCCTTCGGGTCGATCCTCTACATGCTCACTGCGCCGGAGGTGGGCGGCGACACCACCTGGGCCAGTCTGCAGGACGCCTACGACCGCCTGTCCGAACCGGTCCGGACGATGTGCGACTCACTGATCGCCATCCACTTCGACCCGTGGTTCGCCGCCGACGTGGAGGCCCGGGGGGGCTATGAGTGGCAGGGGGTCCGGCACGACAAGCTGCTCCCCGCGCTCCATCCGGTGGTGCGCACCCACCCGGAGAACGGCCGCAACGGCCTGTTCGTCAATCCCCAGTTCACCCAGTCCATCCTCGGACTGTCGAAGAACGAGAGTTCGGCGATCCTCGACATGCTCTACCGCCACTGCCAACAGCCGGAGCACACCTGCCGGTTCCGCTGGCAGCCCGGCTCCGTGGCGTTCTGGGACAACCGTGCGACCCTCCACTACGCCCTGGACGACTACGGCGACGCCGTCCGCGTGGCGCACCGGGTGACCCTCGAGGGAGACGTCCCCTTCGGTCCGGCCATGGAGCGGCGCTGAGGGCCACGAGGCCCCCGGACCGCTGGGGACCCCCGGACCGGTTGGGGCCGGCGCTCAGCTGAGCGTGGGGCTCCCGTCGCCGCTCCGAACCCCCTCGACGACGGCACCGGGACCGTCGGCCCGCGACTCGCTCGGCAGCGCGCCGGACACGGCGAGCGCCTCCTCGCTGGCACCGAGGTAGGCGGCCAGCGCCCTCGGATCACGGCGCACCTCGTCCGGCGTGCCCGAGGACACCACCCGGCCCGTCTCCATCATGACCACCTTGCTGCACAGGGCGAACACGAGCGGCACATCGTGCTCGACGAGGACGATGGTCGTGTCGGCCAGCGAGTGCAGTCGCTTCAGCAGGGGGACGAATGCCTCGGCCTCCCGCTGGGCGATCCCGGCGGTGGGCTCGTCGAGCAGCAGCAGCCGGGGGTGCGCCAGCACGATGGAGGCCAGGTCCACCACCCGCCGGGTCCCGGTGGACAGCTCGGCGATCTGGTGGTTGCGGAACCGCTCGATCCCGAAGGACTGGATGACCCGGTCGACCTCCGCCTGTTTCGACCGCTCCGAGCGCCTCGCCCAGGGTGTCCGCAAGGTCGACGACAGGACGCCCACCGGTCGGCGGGCGTCCTCGGTCAGGAGCAGCACCTCCTCGACGCGCAGCTCGGGGAAGAGCCTGCAGTCCTGGAAGGACCGGACGACGCCCAGCGTGGCCCGCTCCTCGGGGAGGTACTCGACCAGGCTCTCGCCGTCGAGGTGGACCGACCCGGCGCGCGGGGCGACCAACCCGGAGATGACGTCGAGCATGGTCGTCTTCCCCGAGCCGTTCGGGCCGATCAGCCCGACGATCGAGCCGGGCTCGGCGGACAGGTCGGCGCCGTCGACGGCTTGGACCCCCCCGAACGTGACCACCACACCCTCGACGTCGAGGCGGGCAGGCCCGGTCCCGTGGCGTCCGTCCGGGCCGGTCATCCGGCCATCTCCGGGGCGGGCTCGGGTGCCGGCTCGCCGGCGCCCGGTGGCGCACCGACGTCCCCGCCAGGCAGGAGGCGCTCCACGCCGGCGGTGACCAGGTCGCCCAGCCGGTGGAGCAGTTCGGCGAGGCCACCGGGGAGGTAGAGGATGAAGGCCAGGAGCCCGAGGCCGCTGGTGAGGAATTGGATGGTCGGCGTGGTCCCGAACAGGGCCGGGAGCCCGACCAGGTAGATGGCACCGAGCACGGCGCCGTCGATGGAACCGAGCCCGCCGATGACCACCATGGAGACCACCAGGATCGAGTAGGACGGGTCGAAGGTGTCCGTCGAGAACCGCTGGGTGGCGAAGGCCAGGCAGACGCCGGCGTAGCCGGCCATGAACCCGGACAGGGCGAACGCCAGCACCTTGGTACGGGCCACGGGGATCCCCATCGCCCCGGCCCCCGTCTCGTTGTCACGCACCGCCATCAGCCGTCGGGCCACCCCCTTCTCGCGCCAGAGGCGGACCGCCAGCAGCGACAGGATCAGGATGGCCAGCGAGAACCAGGCGAAGGCCCGCTCCGAGGTCAGGTCGAGACCGAAGAGGTCGGGGCGGGAGATGAGGGTGGACTGGGGGTTGGGCAGTCCGGTGCACAGTTCCTTGCCCACCAGGGGCACGGTCCAGCACGGGGTGTTGAGCACCGCACCCATCAACCACAGACCGAAGGCCAACGTGCTCACCGCCAGGTAGAGGCCCCTGACCCGCAGGGCGGGCAGTCCCACCACCACGGCGATCACCGCGGTCACCGCGCCGGCGAAGGGGAGCAGCAGGATCAGGGGGACCGACGCTCCGAGGTGGGAGGCCATCAGGGCGCCGCAGGCCACCAGACCGAACTGCCCGAGCGACACCTGGCCGGCCCAGCCGGTGAGCACGGTCAACGAGAGGGCGATCACCGCGTAGATGCAGATCTGCGAGAACAGGAAGTCCCGGCCGACGTTGAGGACGAGGGGCAGCAGGGCGGCGACCACCGCGGCCAGGACGACGCCGGTGGTCCCCACCTTCCGACGCAGGAGGCTGTCGGTGCGGCGCAGGCCCCTCGTGCCCTCGAGCCAGGTCGACCGCTCATCGCGGCGCGGCCCGGTCTGGAGGGCGGCGATCCGGACGAGCAGCACCACCGACACGAGGACGAAGAGGATGAGGTCCACCTGGGCCGTGCTCTGCAGGTTCCACACCAGGATCTCCTGGACGACCCCGACGCCGATGGCGGCGACGAACGCCATCGTGAGGCTCACCATGGCGCCCACCATGGCGGCGGTCAGCGCCAGCAGGAGCAGCTCCGGGCTGAGCACCTCGGTGAGGGAGGAGGTCTGGCCCGGGGCGGCGAGGATGGCCGTGAACGCGGAGAGCACACCGGCGACCGTCCACGCCACGGTGGAGGTCCGCCGCACCCAGATGCCCGACAGCCTGGCCGAGTCGGCGTTCTCGGCCATGGCCCGCATGGCCAGTCCCCAGGGGGACCACTTGACGAAGACGGCCAGGCCGATCGCCACGATCGGCGCCACGATCAGGGTCATCACCTCGCCCGGGGTGAACAGGTAGGTCCCGATGTGGAACGACAGCGAGACGGGAACCGGGAACGGCTTGTAGAGGTTCTTCGGACGGATGAACGGTAGGGCGGTGAAGACGAACAGGACCTGGCTCAACCCGATGGTGGCCACCATCACGAGGACCCGCGGCCGGTTGAACAGCCGGCGCAACAGGATCTCGCTCAGGGCACCGACGACACCCGCCAGCATCACGGACATCGCCAGCGCGAACCAGTAGTTGAACCCGAAGTCGTAGAAGCACTTGACCAGGAACACCGCCGCCACCACACCGAGTTGGCCCTGGGCGAAATTGAGCACGCGGTTGGTCCGGTAGATGAGGACCAGCCCCATGGCCAGCAGTCCGTAGCCGAGCCCGGTGACGGCACCCTGGACGAGGACGAAGCTCGGGATGGACACGGCGGAAGCCCTAGTCGAGTCCGGCCGCGGCGGCGCCGAGGAACACCGGACGGAGCAGGTCGGGGCGCTCGAGCAGCTCCGCCGTGCGACCGTCGAAGCGGACCTCGCCCCGTTCGATGAAGACGGCCCGCTCGGCCAGGCTCATGGCCCGGTTCACGCTCTGCTCGACGAGGATCACCGTCGTCCCGCGCTCGTTCACCTGGCGGACGATCCCCATCAGCCGGTCCACGGCCTTCGGGGCCAGGCCCAGCGCCAGCTCGTCGATGAGCAACAGCTTGGGCTGGGTCATCATCACCCGGGCCAGGGCCAACATCTGCTGCTCCCCACCCGACAGCGTGCCGGCCGGCTGGTCGAGGCGGCTCGCCAGCTCGGGGAAGCGATCGATGGCGTCGTCCACCGACTGACGGGCCCGGCCCCCCTTCCCGCGCAGGGAGTGGGCCCCCACCCGCAGGTTGTCGCGCACCGTGAGCCCGGGGAAGGTCATCTTCCCCCCCACCAGCAGGGCCACCTGCTGGTCGATGATCTGCTCGGGCTCGAGATAGGTGCAGTTGACCCCGAAGATCCGGATCACCCCCCGATGGGGGTGCTCGAGCCCGGAGACGCACCGGAGGAGCGTGGATTTTCCGGCACCGTTGGTGCCGAGCAGGGCGAGGATCTCCCCTTGGGCGACCTCGACGTTCACGTCGAACAGGACCTGGTTGGTGCCGTAGAAGAAGTCGAGGTTGTGGAGCTGCAGGGCGGGGAGCTCCCCGCCGGCCTGACGACGCTGACCCTCGGCGTACCGCTCGAGCACGTCCTCGATGACCAGGGTGATGTCGCGCCGTACGTAGCGGGAGCCGATGAACAGCATGAAGCCGCCGATGACGCAGACCGGACCCATGATGGTGAGGGCCACCGTCGGGCCGTGGCTGTACCCGACGGCGTCGCTCACCGCACCCAGGAGCACCGAGGCGGCGAAGCCACCGAAGACCAGCGAGTAGACCCCGAACATGGCGAAGCAGATGGTCCGCATCTCGGGCGGGGCGGTGGCGGCCAGGGTCAAGAAGATGCAGATGGCCAACGGGGACACGGCGGCGTTGGCCAGGAACTGGAGCGTCACCACCATCCACAGCTGGGGCATGTACAGCGACGCCACGTACAGCGTGCCGTAGGCGGTGATGCAGATGCCGGCGATGACCAGCGGCCGTTGGGGGGCCCGTCGGAAGTAACGATCGCCCAGCACGTAGGCGAAGGGGAGGCCGAGGAAGGCGGCCAGGCCGATGATGGAGGTCACCTCGCCGCGCCGGGCGATGTCGAGGCCCCACCGTCGGGCGTAGTAGAGGTTGCCGAAGAGCGGCCCGGCGGTCCCGGCGAAGCCGAGGATGGCCACCGCCACCAGCTCGTAGTAGATGGACCGGATGCGCAGCAGACGGGTGATGGCCGAGCCCAGCAGCACCCGGGGTGCCTCACCCTGCTGGGAGTGGATGTCCATCCCCGAGGCCTTCAGGATGTGGCTCGACTCGTTGGCCCCTTTGTCCGGCTCGTGCAGTGTGAACAGGGCGAGGCCGATGGGGATGCCGGCCAGGGCGATCAACAACCCCCAGCGCCAGTCGTGGCCGATGGCGACCACGAGGACGAACACGAGGATGCCGACGGTCTGGGACAGCGGATCGGAGAGGTTGTGCCAGCTGAAGACCCGGCCGCGCCCCTCGGTGGGATAGGCGTCGGACAGGTACGAGTTGTGCACGGTGTTGTTGACGCCGAACCCGATCGAGGCCACGAGGTAGGTGAAGGTGAAGGCCCAGACGTTGGGGGCGAGGGCCATCAGCGGTGCGAACACCGAGAAGATCAGCAGGGCCACGCCGGCCACCACCTTGCGGCTGCCCCGGTCGGCCCACAGGGCCAGGGGCACCGCCCACAACAGCTGGGCCACCGCACCGCTGAAGGTCACCGCGCCCAGCGCGGCGTCGTGGATGTGGAACGAGTGCTCGAGGTTGTTGCCGATCACCGAGATGCCGTTCCCGAAGCTGCCCGGCACCAGGGCCGCCGCCGTCAGCAGCACCAGGGGCTTGTACCCGTTCTGGCGGAGGATGCCGATCAACGGAGGCGGCTTGCCTTCGCCGGTCCCGGGCATCACGTCGAGTGCGGCCACGGTCTCGGGGTCACGGCTCTTGGCGACGACTTCCTGCAGCAGTTCGTCCGGCACTGCGAAGTCGAAGAGGACCTGGTCAGCCATTGGCGTGTCACCCTAGCGCCGACCAGGTCGCCCGACACGGCGACAGCCGGCCGGCCCGTCGGGCCCGTGTCGCAGGGGCCCGGGTGGAGTCCGCCCCGGCCTCAGACGAGCGGGGTGGCGACCGTGAGCGGTCCGTGGGGCAGCACGCACAGCCGGGCGCCGGGGCCCCGCCGCCCGAGCGCCTCGGCCACCGCCGCCGACGGGTCGGCCACCGGGACCATCAGCCCCGAGCGGACCTCTGCGTCGGTGAGCCCGCCGGAGTGCATCCACACCTCGGCGCGCTCGAGGACCCGGCCGAGTACCTGGGCCTGCCAGACGTCCAACTCACCCCGGCCTCCGGGCCTGGCCAGCGCCCGGGCCGACGTGGCGTCCCCGACGATGCGGGCGAAGGCTCCACCGGCCGGCATCCCGTCGGAGCAGGCGGCGGCCATCACGATGGTCCCTCCCCGGGCCACGACCCGCTCGGCGGCAGCCATGCCCTTGACCGACTGGTAGAGGTTGCGGTCCAGGGGATGGCCTCCGTTGGTGGTCAACACCACGTCGAAGGGGCCGTCGACCGGACGGCTGACCGCTCCGGAGGCGAACGAACAGGCGGCGATGTGGGCCTCGGGCAGCACACCGCAGAACACCCCGGTGAGGCGGCGGCGGCTGTCGATGGTGACGTCGAGGGAGAGCTCGGGTGGGCACAGCGCGGTGGCGGCCCGGACGAAGTCGTGGACGGGGTTGCCCTCGGTGACCATCCACGTCGCCCGTTCGTCGGCGATGCGGGCCGGGCTGTGGGCCTCCAGGATCGTGGAGGTGGCGGCGAGTCCCGGGCACGCGCCCTTCGGACCGCCGCTCCAGCCGGCGAAGAAGTGGGGCTCGACGAAGCCGGTCAGGATGCGCACGTCCGCCTCGACATAGCGGCGGTCGATCAGGACCGGTGTCCCCCCCACCGCCCCCACCGACACGTGGTCGCCGTCGTCGGCCACATGCTGGTGGACCCGGTAGCGGCCCATGACGTCCGGCCCCACGAGCGCCGCCAGCTCCTCGGCGGCGGCCGGCCGGTGCGTCCCGGTGGCGCACAGCAGCTCCACCCGGTCGGGGCCGGCCCCGAGCCGCTCCAGCTCCGCCAGCAGCGGCGGGAGCACGGTGGTGTTGGGCATGGGTCGGGTCACGTCGGGGAAGACCACCACCACGCGGTCGCCCGGGCCGACGAGCTCGTCCAGCGGCCGGCCGCACACCGGCGCCGACAGCGCGCTGAGCACCGCCCCCTCCTCGTCGGCCAGGGGGGCCTGCTCCTCGGGCTCGACCACCACGGCGTCGTCGGGCACCTCGACCTCGAGCCCGGTGGCGCCGTAGTCGAGGCTCAGTCGCACGGAGACTCCCCTCCCGGGGCCGGGGCCCGTGGTTCTCCCGGGGCCGCCGGGTCCGCCGGCTCCGCCTCGGGCGGCGGCTCCAGGCCCACCACCGAGGCGGCGACCCGGTCGATCCACGTCCGGTCGCTCCGGTACCGGGCGACCGAGGTGGACTGCGGGGCGAGACGGCGCTCGACCGGGTCGATCCGGTCCAGCTCGAGGGGGATCCCGAGCGCCCGGGCGGCCAGCAGCGCGGCCCCCGCCGACGCGGCCTGCCCGGATCGTCGGCAGAGCACCGGCAGACCGGTGATGCCCGAGAGCACGTCCAGCCACACCGCCACGGAGGACCCGGCGCCGGCCGCCGCCAGTCCGGAGACCTCGGGGCCGGCCGGTTCCCGGCCGGCCATGGCCTCCAGGCAGCGCAACAGGTCCCAGGCCACCGCCTCGACCATCGCCCGGGACAGGTCGGCCACCCCGTTCGCCGGGGACAGCCCCACCAGGGCGGTGCGGGCACCCGGGCGCCACCAGGGCGCCCTCGCCCCGTCGAGCCAGGGCGTGGCCGTGACCCCGCGGGCGCCGGGCGGGCTCGCTGCGGCCAGCTCGGCGAGCTCCTCCGGCGGGCGGCCGGTGATCCCACCGAGCCAGGCGAGGAGGGTGCCTCCGGCCGACAGCCCCCCTTCGAGCAGCCATCCCCCGTCGGCCGCCCTCGACACCACCAGGCCCCCGGGCAGCCGGTCCGGGACCACGGCCACCGGTAGCGACACGTTGGCGGTGGTCCCCCAGCTGGCCATGGGGCAGTCCGCGCCGGCGCCGGACCCGAGTACCTCTGCCGCACGGTCGCCGGCGCCGATGACCAGCGGGGTGCCGCCCACCAGGCCGAGCGCCCCGGCCGCCCGCCGGCTGACCCGACCGGTCACCCGGTCCGACGCCAGGACGGGGGCCAGCTTCGTGGCGGCCGTCCCGGCCAGCTCCTCGACCACGACGTCGTCCCCGTCGTAGAGGCCCGACCGGGACGCCATGGTGGCGTCGGTCGCCACGGCGCCGGTGAGCCACCAGGCCACCAGGTCTCGGGGGGCGAGCACCCAGGCGCTCGCCTCGAGGCGGTCCCGGTCGTGGGCGGCCAGCCAGGCGATCTTGGCGGCGACCGACCCGGCGTCGGGCACGATGCCCGACGCCGGGGCGCCGTCGGCATCCCCGAGGGCCCGTCCGAGGGCCGCCGCCTCGGCTCCCGCCCGCTGGTCCGACCACAGGATCGCCGGTCCGAGCGGACCACCGCCGGCGTCGGCCAGCGCGAACGACTGCCGGGCTCCGGTGCAGCCCACCACCTCGACCGAGGCCATGGCGGACGGGGCCAGCTCCTGCAATTGGGCGCACGCCTCGGTGAGGGACGCCCACCAGTCCGAGGGCAGTTGCTCGCACCGCCCGGGTGCCGGGTGCGAGGTGGCCACCGGCGCCCCGGCGATCGCCACCGGGCCGTCGGGGCCCCACAGACCTGCCTTGGTGACCGAGGTACCGAAGTCGAGGGTGAGGATCACGACCGGTGGACGATGTCGGCGAGGCGTCCGGCCATGGTCGCCGGGTCCGGCTCCTGGAGGATCGCCCGGCCGATGGCCAGTCCGCCGCCACCGCCGGCCATGACGTCCCGGGCCTCGTCCAGCACCCGGTCCATCCCCCCGCCCTGATGGGGCCCGCCGAGGAAGAGGACGGGCACGCCGACGCTGCCGACCACCCGGGCCACCGCCTCGACGCGTGCATCCCCCGGCGCCGTCGCCGGAACCGGCACCTTGAGCAGGGGCGCACCGAGGTCGTGGGCGATCACCGCGGCCAGCACCACGTCGTCGGTGGTCCGGGACATCCGCCCCTGCCGCCACCACACCGGCTCGATCAGCGCTTCGAGTTCGGCGGCCCGGGCGTCCTCCAGCACGGTGCCCAGCAGCTCGATGGCCGAGGCGCCGCCGGGGTCCTCGGGATCGATGCGGGTCATCAGCTTCACGCCCGTCCACCCGTCGGCCGCCGCCCTGGCCACCGACGCCACCAGGCGGTCGTCGAGCTCGAATGCCGTCCCGGCCAGGCCGGTGCGATTGAGGGAGAGGTAGGTGCGCTGGCCCGGACGGAGCGCGCCCGAGTCGGCCAGATCCGTCAACGGCTGCGCCGTCGCCAGAATGCCGTCGCAGGAGGGCAGCGCCTGCTCGAGCGCCCGGACGTAGTCGCCGTAGCGCTCGATGGTCATCACGCCCCGGGCACGGTGGTCGGCCGCCAGGATCAGGGCCGGCGCGGCCGCTCCCCGGCCGGCATCCTTCCCGGCCCCGGCCGTCACAGGCCGGAGAGCCCGAAGACGATCTTGGCCACCGCCGAGAAGTCCTCGCGGCCGTACCCGGCGGCGGTGGCCGCCGTCAGCGCCTGGCGGGCCGTGGCCGTGGTGGTGAGGGGCACCCCCGCTCCCGCACCGTAGGCCAGCGCCAGGTCGAGGTCCTTGGCCATCAGGTCGGTCATGAATCCGGGTCGCCACCCGTTGGACGCCGGGCTGTCGGGGACCACACCGTCGACGGGCAGGCGGGTGCGCACGGCCACGCAGTCCCCGGTGGAGTGGACCAGCACCTCGTGGAACTTGTCGAGGTCCACGCCGGACTTGACGGCCAGTGCCGTCGCCTCCGAGGTGGCCAGCATCTGGGCGGCGTAGATCAGGTTGTTGCACAGCTTGACCACCTGGCCCATCCCGGGCCCCCCCACGTGGACGACGAGCCCGGCGAACGGGTCGAGGGCGGGCCGGGCCCTCTCGAGGGTCGACGCGTCGCCACCCACCATGAGGGTGAGCGTGCCCTTCTGCGCACCGGCGGTGCCACCGGACAGGGGCGCGTCGAGGAACCCGGCACCGACGTCGGTCACCCGCCGGTGCTGGGCCCGGGCCACCTCGGGGTCGATGGTGGAGCAGTCGACCACCACCTGGCCGGGGCGAAGCGTCGACAGCATGGCGTCCACCACCGATGCGACCTGCGGCGAGCTGGGCACGCACAGGATGACCACCTCGGCGGCACCGGCCACGCCGGCCGGGGACCGCCCGTCCCGGGCGCCCAGGGCCACCGCCTGCTCCACCGGCCCCGGGCTGCGCGACGACACAGTGACGGCGTGCCCGGCCTCGACCAGATGGCGGGTCATGGGCAGGCCCATGGCCCCGAGTCCGATGAAGCCGATCTCCATGAGGGTCCTCCTCGTCAAGGGGCGGGTGGGGCGGCGTCGCGGGGAGCGGTCCCTACGCGAATTGCGGGAGCCACGCCGACGTGGCGGCCAGCAGCTCGTCGACCATGGCCTCGGTCCGGTGGAGGTCCCCCCGTCCGGCCAGGGGATCGAGCAGGAAGGCCGCCTCGGCCAGGGCCCGGTCCCCGGCGACGGCCGCCTCCACGGTCAGCTCGGCCACCGCCACATGACGGCGGACCAGCTCGGCATACGGGCCGGGGAGCCGGGCCACGTCCCGGCCCCGCACCCCCTCGCCGTCCACGACGCAGATGGCCTCCACCACCGGACCGTCGGCCACGTCCGGGACCTGTCCGGCGTTGGGCACGTTCACCGGGAGCTGACGGGCGTCGCCGGTCACCAGCGAGTCGATCACCAGCGCCGGAAGCTCACCCGACTGCCACGTCTGGAGGTCCTTCGTCCCGCCCAGCCAGGCGTCGACGTCGGCGATGTAGCCGGCCTGGTGCTCCTGGCGGGTGTCGATGGACGTCAGCGAGATGTTCACGTCGGCACCCCAGTTCGACTCCTCGGTCAACACCCAGGGGACGAACTCGGCCACGTGGCGGTCCCCGGCGGCCGGCAGCGCTCCCCATTTGTCGAGGAGGGTCAGCTTGAGCGCATGACGCTGCACGAAGTCGAGGTGGGAGAACGGCTCGGCGTCCGGGCGTCCCGGGTGGGGGCCCAGTGCGCCCAGCCCCCCTGCCTCCGCCACCATGTCGGCCAGGATGGCGAACCCGTCCTGGCCGTCGACGTCGAGGGCGGTGACCACCGGGAAGTGGTTGACCCCGGCCACCGTCGGCGTCACCGCCTCCATGGGCTTCCCGAGGGCGATGGCCAGGTCCATGGACCAGTTGCCGACCTCGTGGCACAGCCCCACGGCCTTCACGTCGGTCTGCCGGCACACCGACCGGGTCAGGCTGGCCATGGGATTGGTGATGTTGAGCATCCACGCGTCGGGGCAGAGCTCGGCCATGTCCTCCGCCACGCCGACCAGCACCGGGATGTTCCTCAGCGCCCGGTTGACCCCACCCGGACCGACGGAGTCACCCACCGACTGCCGTATCCCGAAGCGCGCCGGCACGTCGAGGTCGATGGCCATCGAGTCGAATCCGCCGGTCGAGATGGTGACGATCACGAAGTCGGCACCGTCGAGGGCACGACGCTGGTCCGTGGTGGTGGTGACGGTGGCTTTGGCCTCGAGGGCATCGCTCACCAGATGGGCGAGCGGCTCCATCTTGGCCAGGGGTGCCGGATCGATGTCCTCCAGCACGATGTGGACCCCGTGGAGCGACGGTGTGCCCAGCAGGTCGGCCAGGAGCTCGGGTGTCCACTGGTAGCTCCCACCGCCGATGATGGTGACCTGCACGGTGTCAGCCCTGCGGACGGGGCGTGGGTCGGACAGGCATGCCGGTCACTCTATCCAGCGCACCCGGGCCGGTGTGAGGGAGATCGACCCTTCCCACCCGGCGGCCGCGCCGAGGCCCCGACGGTAGGATCTCCCCGCATGGCCGAAGCCTCGCTCGTCTACGTGACCCAGGTGGCCCCGTACCGCGACGGGCCGGCGGGCGTCCACGGCGTGCTCGACCAGTCCGCCACGGCGGTCGCCGAGGTGGCCGAGGCCGCCGGGCTGCGATTCCGGCGGGTGTCCGACGTCCGGAGCCTGGAGCCGGGAGCACTGTCCGAGGCGCGGGTGATCGCCCTGTTCACCATCGGCGAGACACCGTGGTCGCCGGCCCAGCGCCACGAGCTCCTCGAGGGGGTGCGGGCCGGCCGGCTGTCCCTCTTGGCCATCCATTCGGCCACCGACGCCTGCTACGGCTGGGACGACTACGGGCTGCTGGTGGGTGCCCGCTTCGACGGCCATCCCTGGACGCAGACCTGCACGGTGGACGTGGTGGAGCCCGGTCATCCGGCGGTGGCCCACCTCGGGCCCACCTGGCGGTGGCACGACGAGGTCTACCAGTTCCGCGGGCTGAGGCCCGACGCCCGCGTCCTCCTGGCCGCCCGGGCCGGCGAGCTGCCGTTGGAGGACGGGTCGACGGACGACCGACCCAGCTTCGGGTACCCGCTGTCGTGGTGCTTCACCGAGGGGGCGGGCCGCGTCTTCTCCACATCCCTCGGTCACTTCCCCCATGCCTGGGAGACGCCGGACTACCTCCGCCATCTCTCGGGCGGCCTGGGCTGGCTGACCGGGGCGGGCCAGGACCGCTAGCCCTCCCCGGCGGGAACCCCGGCGGACAGGGTGCCCGTCCGCTCGACCACCACCGCCTCCCAGCCCCCCAGCACGAGCGAGCCCTCCAACGCCTCGCCGTCGCGACGGCGGTCCGTGCCGATCAGCACCCGGCCGGTGAAGCCGTCCAACCGGGTCTCCGCCGTCCCCATGTTGGCCGCCACCACCACCCGGTCACCCCGGCTCCACGCCCAGACGTCCCCGCTCGGGGCCAGCGAGCGGTACGCACCGCCCGACAGGTCGGGGGTATCCCTCCGGAGGGCGAGGAGGTCGCGCACCAGCGTGAGCACGGAGCCGGGATCGGCGCGCTGCTCCTCCACGGTGCCCAGCGCCGGATCCCCCAGGGGTAGCCACGGCTCCACGTCCGGTCCGGTGAACCCGGCCCCGGGACCGTGCCGCCAGGGCATTGGCGTCCGCATGCCGTCGCGTCCGGCGTAGGCGGGCCAGTAGAGGACCCCGAGCGGATCGCGCAGCCGATCCCGGGGGACGTCGACGTCGCCCAGACCGATCTCGTCCCCCTGGTAGAGCACCGGGGTGCCCCGCAGGGTCACGAGCACCAACAGGGCGACCCTGACCCTGGCCGGGTCGTCGCCCCCCCACCGGCTGGCCAGCCGCGACATGTCGTGGTTCGATCCGGTCCACACCGGCCAGGCCTCTGTGGGCAGGTACTCCTCCACGTCCTCCACGATCCGGCGCATGGCCCCGGCCTCCAGCGGCGAGGAGATGAACGGGAAATCGATGGCCAGGTGCAGCTCGTCGCTCCCGTTCCCGTAGTAGGCGGCGAGGGCCGAGACGGGTTCCACCGGCGTCTCCCCCATCAGGAGGCACCCGGGGTGGCGGTCCGCCAGCTTCCGCCACTGGCGGATGACGTCGTGCACCTCGGGCCGGTTGCCGTTGTAGACGGGTCGTTGCCCGAAGAGTTGCATGTCGAGTGGATCGGACTCGGTGGCCGGTGGATTGTCGCGGAGCAGGGCGTCCTTGATGATGATGTTGCAGACGTCGATGCGGAAGCCGGCTATCCCCCGGTCCAACCAGAACTCCATGATCCTCTCGAACTCCGCCCGGACATCGTCGTTCCACCAGTTGAGGTCGGGCTGCTGGCGGAGGTGGTTGTGCAGGTAGTACTGCCCCGAGCCGGAGTCGAGGGTCCAGGCCGGGCCGCCGAAGCTCGAGACCCAGTTATTGGGGGGGCCGCCGTCGGGACCGGGGTCGGCCCAGACATACCAGTCGCGGTGGGCGGACGTCCTCGACGACAGGGCGTCGAGGAACCACGGATGGCGGTCGCTGGTGTGGTTGGGTACGAGGTCCATGACCACCCGGAGGTGGCGGCGGTCCGCCTCGGCGATCAGCCGGTCGAGGTCGTCCGACGTCCCGAGCTCGGGGTCCACCGCCTGGTAGTCGGAGACGTCGTAGCCCCAGTCGGCGTTGGGCGAGCACGTGAACGGGCTCAACCAGACGGCGTCCACGCCCAGCCACTGCAGGTGGTCGAGGCGATCGACCACCCCGGCCAGGTCGCCGACGCCGTCCCCGTCGCTGTCGGCGAACGAGCGCAGGTACACCTGGTAGAGCACCCCGTCCCGCCACCACGGGATCTCGTCGCCGACGACGCGCCCGTCCACGGCGCTAGGTCCGGTCCCCGGCGCCGGCCGCCCGGCGCCAGGGTGTCATGTCCAGCGAGGGGTAGCGGGCGCCCACGCCGCGCAGTGTCTCCTCGTTCCAGTAGGGGTGGCCGGGCTCGGGGAATCCGAGGGCCGTCAGCTGCCGGAGCGAGGCGTGACGCACGAAACGGTGCCAGGCCATCCCCTCCGCCGCCACCGGCCAGGTGTGGAAGCCGAGCCAGTCCGTGGCCACCGGCTTGTAGGCCACGTGGAGAAGGTAGCGGGCATGGTCCGGCGACGTGAGCCACGTCCCCCGGTGGTAGACGTCGGGGCGGTAGGCCAGGACCGAACCGGCGGCACCGCACGCCGGGACCTCGGCCTCGTACAGGTCGGCGTACTCGTCGAGCGCCAGGTACAAGCGCTCCACCGGGATGTCGCCGGTGAGCCGGCGCGACACGATCCGGGTCGGCGCCGTCTCCGGCGTCACGTCGCTGAGGTACACGAAGACCTCGAGGTGCTGGAACCCCTGGTCGGCCCGGGGCACGACAAGCGTGTGGTTGCCGTAGTCGACATGGAGCAGCTGTTCGTAGTCCGGGGGGCCACCGGGGTACTTGACACTGGCCAGCCCCTGGTACAGACGGACCTGCTCGGTGCCCAGGAGATCCTCGGCCAGGTCGAGCAGCGCGTCGTGGACCACCAGCCGGTTGAGCCCCGTGCCCTCGAAGGGGAAGAGTGGCTTGGACGAGTCCCAGCTGATGTCGAACGCCCCACCGCGGCCGTCGGACCGCCCGGCCGCGACACGCTCGGCGGACGGGAAGAGGTCGGCGAGGTCCCGTTGGGCGGCCGCCAGGTCATCGGGGGGGATGAGACCCTCGAGCACGCACCATCCGTCGGTGTGCCACTGATCACGGTGCTCCGCATCGAGGGCGGCGTGGGCCATGCGTCTGTATAGCAGCGAGGGCCGCCCCTCACCCGGGGGGCAACGGCTCCCAGGGCTGGACGGTGTCCCAGCAGGTGAACTGGGGGATGTTGTCCTTGGGCGTGTGGCACAGGTCGGACACGGGCGAGTTGATGTGCAGCCGCACCACCTGGAACTGGGTGGGGCCGTAGCGCTTGTCGGGCCCGTAGCTGAGGACGGGCGTGTAGGTGCCGGGGAAGTCCTTGATCTTGGACAGGGCGGTGACGAAGGTGCGCCGGTTGAGGTCGTGGCCGGCGTTCCTCGCCGCCGAGGTGAACAGGTCGATGGCCTGGCACCACCCGGCGATGGGACCCTGCTCCTCGATGTAGTCCTCCTGGTTCCCCGGTGGCACCTGGGGATAGGCCTGGTGCCACGGGGTCCAGCAGCTGCGCAGGCCGGGGTCGTAGCCGCCCTCGCTCTCGGGCCGGTCGTCGTCGATGCCGCCCAGCGTCTCGGTGGTCACGCCCTCCTGGCCGTCGAGGGCCTTGGCGTAGGGCAGGGGCAGGAGCCCGAGAGCGGTCTCGATGCTCGACTCGTAGTCGCTCAGGAGGAGCTTGGGGAAGTACTGCTGCTGGGTCTGGGCCTCGAGCACCGGGTAGAAGACGTTGAAGGGGATGAGGGGGATGACCGAGGTGACGCCGTCGTTGCGAAGCTGTTGGACGGCCAGGGGTGCCTGGTCGTCCGTCGTGGCCGTGTCGTCGGGGTCGGCGTCGACCGTCTCCACCACCGGGGTGACGCCGGCCCGGCTGAGGTCGGGCAGCAGGTACTCGTGGAGGGCCTGCTGGTCCGAGGCCCGGTTGCCGGCGATGACCCCCACCTTGGCGGTGCCCCCGAGCAGGTCCGAGCTGAGCCCCCAATTCACCACGGCCTGGAGGATGGCCGCCTGGTCCGGCCCGGTCCACCAGAGATACGGCGAGCCCTCGTTGGTCCAGTTGGTGACGGTGGTCCATTGGCCGATGAACGGGGTGTGGCCCTCCTGGGTGATGCACAGCTGGTTGTCGCCGGTCCAGTCCCCCAGACCGTCCAGTACGGCGAAGGCGGCCGGGGACCCCTCCGTCCAGGTCTTGCACAGCGAGCGCATCTGGGACTCGTTGGTCGGGTCGAAGGTGGTGATGATCGGGTTGATCGTGCGTCCGTTGATCCCCCCGGCGTCGTTGACCTGCTTCACGAACAGGTTGATGGCCTTGGACTGCTCCCCGAACTCGACGTCGGAGGCGAAGCCCTCCTGGCCGGCCAACGAGTTGAGCGACACCACCGGGAACACGACGTTGATGCTGTGGGCGGTGACCCCGCGCGACGAGGTGCTCGCCCCGCTCACCGGGGACGGTCCGCTGTTCGAGCTGGCGGCCGGTTGGGTGGTCGCCGACGGCGAGGCGCTCGACGGGGCCGTGGCCACCCAGGCCACCAGTCCGATCAGCACGGCGCCCACCACCGCCGCCGTCCGGATCTGGGTCGACCGCGGCCGGCGCACGAAGTGGCCCCAGGACCGGACCAGGGCGGCCCACGGATTCCATCGACTGGCCGCTCTCACGTGCCGGTGCTCCCCCCCTCGACCACAGCCCGCATCACTCCGCTCCTCCGAACAGACGAGATGGTAGCCACCAGGGCGGGGACCCGCGCCGGCACCCACCTGGTCTGCGGAGCCGCCGGGAGCGGGCGCGGGCCCGAGGGCCGGGGGCCGATTGATTAGGTTGTTGCCGTCCCTTGCGACGGCGTCGGCCGCCGTGGGGACATGCCGAGGAGCGCGCAACCCATGGACAGTGGACCGAACGGCCGCAACGGAGTCAGGACCCCCGACGCGCAGCCGCGCCCCACTGCCGGTGCATCCGTCGTCACCGGGAACCCCGCCGACGACGTCCCCGAAGAGGGCGACGGGGGGACGGCCGCCGTCGAGGTGGTCGACCTCGTCAAGCGGTACCCCAGGGCGCCGGTGGACTCGTTGGCCGGGGTCAGCTTCCGGGTGAGGCGCGGTGAGGTCTTCGGCTTCCTCGGTCCGAACGGGGCCGGCAAGACGACGACCATCGGCATCCTCACCACCAGGATCAGGCCCACCGCCGGTCGCGCCCTGGTCGCCGGGGTGGACGTGGTCGCCGACCCGGTCGGGGCGCGCCGGCTGCTCGGCGTGGTCCCCCAGATCAACAACCTCGACCGGTCGCTGTCGGTGCGCCGGAACCTGCTGTTCCACGCCAGCTACCACGGCGTGCCCCGGGCCCGACGTCGGAAGCTGGCCGACGCACTGCTCGAGCAGTTCGGACTGGCCGACCGGCCCGGGGGCCGGCCCGACGACTTCTCGGGGGGCCAGATCCAGCGGATGATGATCGCCCGGGCCCTCATGCACTCGCCGGCCGTGCTGTTCCTGGACGAGCCGTCGACCGGGCTCGACCCGGCGGCGCGGCTCTTCCTGTGGGAGAAGATCGCCGAGCTCAGGGCCGGGGGGACCACCGTCGTGATCACCACCCACGACATGGACGAAGCCGCCACCCTGAGCGATCGGGTGGCCATCATCGACCACGGGACGCTCCTGGCCCTCGACACCCCGGCGGCCCTGGTGAAGGGCATGACCGGCGAACGCACCCTCGACTGCACGGTCGAACCGGGTCCGTCGACCGACGCCACCCGCACGGCCACCGCCCTCGGGACGCTGGACGGGGTCATCCAGGCCGACGTCCTGGAGGACCCGGGCGGCGGGTGGCGCTTCCGCATCTACGTGGAGGGCGAGGTCGCCTCGTTCGTGGCCCCGGTGGCCCAGGCCATCAGCGCAGCCGGCGGGCGGCTCACCGATGCGAGGTTGGGCGAGCCCAACCTCGAGGACGTGTTCATCCATCTCACCGGGAGGGCGCTGCGGTGACCACCCTCGATGCCGGTCCCACCGGGCGACCCACCGCCCTCGAGCAGCTCCCGCACTGGGGCCCATGGCAGACGGGCCTCGCCATCCTCCGGAGGGACCTGTTCGTCACCGGACGCGAGTTCCCGGTGTTCCTGGCCCAGGTGATCCTCCAGCCGCTGTTCCTGCTGTTCGTGTTCGGCAAGGTCCTCACCGAACTGGGCTACGCCCGACCCGGCTACCAGCAGGTGCTGTTCCCCGGGCTGGTGGCGCTGGCCGCCGTCCTCACCGGCCTGCAGTCCACCGCCCTCCCCCTGGTCATCGAGTTCTCCTACAGCAACGAGATCGAGGACCGCCTGCTCGCCCCGCTCCCCACCGGGGCGGTGGCCGTCGAGAAGGTGGTCTTCGCCGCCATGCGGGCGTGCGTGGCCGCCGCGGTGATGTTCCCGGTCGGCGTCTGGATCCTCGGCTCCATCCCCTGGCAGGCGTCGACGGCACCGGCGGTGGTGCTGATGGTGGTGCTCGGTGCGCTGCTCGGGGCGGCGATGGGCCTCATCCTCGGCACCTACGTGCCGCCCAACCGGATCAGTGTCACCCTCACCCTGGTGCTGACCCCCTTGATCTTCACCGGGTCGAGCCAGTACCCGTGGCCGTCCCTCGACCACATCCGCTGGTTCCAGGTGGTGTCGGCCCTCAACCCCATGACCTACATCAGTGAGGGCCTGCGGGGTCTCATGGCTCCCGAGGTGCCCCACATCCAGACGTGGATCTGCTTCGTCGTGGCCATCGCGTCACTGGTCGTGCTCATGGCGGTCGGGATGGCCGGCTTCAACCGGCGCGCCCTCGGGTGAGGCGCGGCTGATCCCGTTACCATGCCGCCATGGACCATGCTGCGCTGTGGGGGGCGGTCGACGCCGACGTGTGGACGGAGATCGTGGTGGTGTCGCCGCACTTCGACGATGCCGCGCTCGGTGCCGCCCATCTGCTCACCTCGTATCCGGGGAGCACGGTGATCACCGTCCTCGGCGGTCGGCCTCCGGCCTACCCCGAGGAGGTCACCGACTGGGACGCGGCGGGCGGCTTCCGGACCGGTGACGACGTGGTTGCCGCCCGCCGGGAGGAGGACCGGGCCGCCATGGAGGTCCTGGGGGCGACACCGGTATGGCTCGACTTCCCCGACCACCAGTACCTGGAGCCGGACCGGCGGCCCACACCCGAGCAGGTGGCGGTCGACCTGAGCGAGGCCATCGTCGGCGCCGCACCGACCGCGGTGTTCCTGCCCTTGGGCCTGGCCAATCCCGACCACGTGCTCACCCACGACGCCGGGCTGCTGGCCCGCGCCTCACTCGAGGGGTCGGGGGCCGGGCCGGCGTGGTTCTGCTACGAGGACGCCGGCTACAAGCACCTGCCCGGGCTGATGGCCTGGCGCATCTCCCGGCTGTTCCGGAGCGGGCTGTGGCCCACGCCCGCCGTGGTGCCCGTGGACCCGGACATGGCGGTGAAGCGGGCCGCCATCGCCGCGTACAAGAGCCAGGTGGCGCCGCTGGAGCGGGATCACCTGCTCAGCGAGCGTCTGGCGGCCAACGTCCCCGAGCAGTTCTGGAGGCTCGACCCGCCGCCGCCGGGATGGGAGCGCCTAACCTCTGCCGATGATCTCGATGGCCCCGGCACTGCCTGATCCCTGCACCGATCGGCGGGCGTCGTGACCGGACCGGTCGCCGGCGAACCCCCGGTCGGGACCGCCCTGGTCACCGGGGCCTCCTCGGGCATCGGCGCGGCGACGGCCCGCCTGTTGGCGGCGCGGGGCACGACGGTGGCCCTGGTCGCCCGACGGGCGGACCGGCTCGAGGCGGTCGCCGCCGAGTGCCGCCGCACCGCCCCGGGCTCGCGGGCCTTCGCCGTCGACCTGGCCGATCCTGCGGTGGCGGCGGCACTCGGCCTGCAGGTCTGGGACGAGCTCGGTCCGCTGGACGTCGTCGTCAACAACGCCGGCATACCCATGCGGAGGCCGGCGGACCGGCTCACCATGGCCGAGGTCGAACGGGTGATGACCGTCAACTACTTCTCGCCGGTGGCCGTCACGCTGGCCCTCCTCCCCCGCCTGCTGCAGCGGGGATCGGGCACGATCGTCAACGTCTCGAGCCTCGGTGGGCGGCTGGGCATCGCCACCGAGGCGGCCTACAGCGCCTCCAAGTTCGCCCTGGCCGGGTGGAGTGAGGCGCTGGCCGCCGATCTCGTGGGTACCGGTGTGGCGGTGCGACTGGTGCTGCCCGGCGCCATCGACACCGAGATCTGGGACCAGCCCGACAATGATCCCCCGGTCTACTCCGGCCCGCTGGTGCCGGCCGAGGAGGTGGCCGAGGGCATCCTGGCCTGCATCGCCAGCGACCAGTTCGAGCACTACCTCCCGGACATGAAGGCGGTCGTGGAGATGAAGACGAAGGACTTCGACTCGTTCGTGGCCGGGATGCGGTCGATGGCCGCCGGGAAGCTCGACGAGGGGGCGGTGACCGGTGCCACCACCGGGCGGACCGTCACCGACACGGACGACACGGAGAAGGACACGGAGAAGAAGGGGCCCCGACGATGAAGGCACTGCTGTTCGGAGCACGACCCGACGAGCACGAGGTGCGGCCGGTGCCGGGTGACGAGTTGGAGGAACGCCTGGCCCATCTGCCCTTCGGCCTGCACGAACTGGAGGACGCCCGGCCCATCCACCCCGACTGGGTCGTCACCCGCCCCCGGCTGGCCGGCGTCTGCGGCTCGGACGCCAAGCTGGTCCTGGGCGACTTCCACGACGGGGACATCGACAATCCGATGGCGGCGTTCTCGTCGCTGCCCCACGTGCCGGGGCACGAGGTCGTCGGCGAGGTGGTGGCCCTCGGGCCGGAGGCCGAGGGCATCGAGGTGGGCCAGCGCGTGCTGCTCAACCCGTGGCTGAGCTGTGCACCACGGGGGATCCGACCGCTGTGCCCCCCGTGCCAGGCCGGCGACGTGAACCTGTGCTGGTCCTTCACCAAGGGCGACATCAGCCCGGGGGTCCACATCGGCGTGGTCACCGGTGCCCCGGGCGCCTGGGCCGAGCTCATGGCCGCGCACACGTCGATGCTGATCCCCGTGCCCGACGACGTGCCCGACGACTCGGCGGTGATGGCCGACCCGTTCTCGGTGTCGTTCCACGCCGTCCTGCGCAACCCGCCCCCTCCCGGCGGCAAGGCGGTGGTCTTCGGCGCCGGCGCCCTCGGCCTGTCCAGCCTGGCCATCCTCAGCGCGCTCCACCCGGACGTGGAGGTGGCCGTGGTGGCCCGCTTCCCGGCCCAGGTGGAGATGGCCAAGCAGTTCGGCGCCTCGGTGGTCCTGCCCCACGAGCCCCGCATGACCCTGGTCGAGGCACTGGCCGACTGGTCGGGCGGTGTCCTCCACTCGGCCTTCGACGGCCTGCCCATGGCCCACCCGGGGGGCATCGACGTCATCTACGACTCCGTGGCGAAGCCGGAGACCTTCGAAGTGGGCGTCCGGGTCCTCGCCGAGCGGGGGCGCCTCGTCTACACCGGGGTCGCCGTCCCCGGGCGGTGGGAGTGGACGCCCGTCTACTTCAAGGAGCTCACCATCATCGGCTCCAACGCCTTCGCCGTCGAGGAATTCGAGGGGGTCCGCAAGCACGCCATCGAGCACTACCTCGATCTGGTGCGGGCCGACCGGATCGACCTGACCGGCATGGTCACCCACCGGTTCCCGCTCGAGGGCTGGTGGGAGGCGCTCAAGACGCTGGCCCGACCCGAGACCAGTGGCGTCCTGAAGGCCACCTTCACCCCCAACGGGGATCCGCACCCGGTCCGGACGTGATCCGATCGGCGCGTGTCGGCGACCCGCCGGGCCCGGCCGGGTCGACCGTCGGGCCGGGACCGCCGGCGTGCCCGCCCCCGGTCAGGCTGGCGGCCCCAGGGACTCGAACCGTTCGAAGCGCCGGGTGGCGGCCGACACCCACGCCGGGTCGGGCTCGATCCGACGACCGGTCCTGGCCCACCCGCCGGCGGCGTCGAACGAGTTCTCGAGGCCGGCGGCCATGCGGGCCAGGAACGCCGCACCGAGGGCGGCCCCTTCGGGGACGGCGACCGAGTCCACCGGAAGACCGGTGGCGTCGGCCACCGCCTGCATCCAGGCCAGCGACCGGGAGCCCCCACCGGTGGCCACGATCCGCCGGGCCTCGAACCCGGACCGGTCGATGATCCTCCGGATCACGAACCCGCTGGCCTCGTGGGCGCCGCGGACGAGCGATGCCGGCCCCTGGGAGATGTCCAGGTCGTGGACGCTGGCCCGCAGCGAGTGGTCGTGGAAGGGCGTCCGCTCCCCCCGGAGGTAGGGCAGCCAGACCGGCACCCGCAGCGGATCACCCTCCCGCCCTCCCGGGTCGGCGCCGGCGGGGGCCCGCCGGGCCCGGCCGGCGGGAAGACCGGCGAGCTTCTGGACCCAGTCGGCGAAGAGGGCACCGGCATTGCTCGGCCCACCGATCATCACCTGGCCGGCCACCATGTTGGGAAGGGTGGTGAGGCCCGGCACATCCCTCCACTCCTCGGTGACCACCCACACGATGAGCGTGGCGCCGAAGATGACCAGGACGTCGCCGGGATGGCTGGCCCCGGCCACGATCTGCTCGCAGAAGGCGTCGATCGACCCACCGGCGAACACGGTCGGCGTGCCGGGGAGGCAGCCGATCGCCTGTCCGATCTGACCCACGACGGGCAGCTGGTCCTCGGTCACGCCCAGCTCGTCCAGGGCGGCCCTGTCCCATCGCCCACCGGTGTGGAGGCCGCCGAAGGACGTGGCGGTGGCGGCGTCCACGGCGGGCACCCCGGACAGGGCATGGGTGGCCACCGCCTGACAGTTCCAGTAGCCCCGGGCACCCGGTCGCTGGGCCACCGCCCAGGCCACCATGCGCTTGCCCTGCTCCCGCTCCCCCCCGAGGTCGTCGCCGTCGCCGGGCGGTGCGCCGTCGACGACACGGGCCCGCACGTCGCCGTAGAGCAGTCCGGGGAGCAGCGGCGTCCCCCGCCGGTCGACCGCGGTGATCGAGGGGACCATGGAGGTCACCACCACGCCGGCGGCCGGCCCGTCGAGGTGCGAGGTGACGTCGGCGAAGGCCTTGCGAGGGCCCCGCCGCCACGCCTTGGCCACGTCGTGCTCGAGGTGGTCGGCCGACGGCGAACCCACGGCGTGGGGCACCCGGACCCGGGCCACGACCTCACCGTCGGCGTCGACGGCCACCGCCTTGACAGCCGTGGTCCCGACGTCGACGCCGACGGTGAACCCCTCCCCCTTCGGCCCGGTCACGAATCTGACAATCGCGTCATGAGGCGTCATTATTGTCCCCCACCGACCCGCACGTGCGGGTCCGCCTCCGGGGGGCGAGAATCCGAGCGAGGAGACAGCGACGACATGGCCACTGAACGACCGAGGGCGTTGGTCACCGCCGCCGTGCGGGGACCCGGGCTCTCCCTGCTCGAGGAGCTCGCCGATCTGACCCTCGACTCCTGGCTCGACCAGCCGACGCTGCGCATCTACAACGCCGAGCAGCTGGCGGAACGGGTGGGCGAGACCGGGGCCACCATCGTCATGGTCGAGACCGACCGCTGCGCCGGTCCGCTCTTCGAGCAGCCGCTCGTCGCCGTGTGCAGCTGCCGTGGCGATCCCACCAACGTGGACGTGGCCGCGGCCACCGACGCCGGCGTGCCCGTCCTGCGGGCACCGGGCCGCAACGCCGACGCCGTCGCCGAGATCGGCGTGGCCCTCCTGTTCGCCGCCACCCGGGGCGTGGTGGCCGCCGACGGCGACGTGCGCCGGGGGGAGATCTACAAGGATGGGACCATCCCCTACCAGCGCTACCGGACCTGGCAGCTGGCCGGCCGGACGGCCGGACTGGTCGGTCTCGGGGCGGTCGGCCGGGCGTTCCGGTGGCGCCTCCGGGGCCTCGGCCTCGAGGTCATCGCCTACGACCCCTACGCCGACGAGCCGACCGTGTCGCTGGAAGAGCTGTTCGAGCGGGCCGACGTGGTGTCGATGCACGCGCCGGTGACTCCGGAGACGACCGGGATGATCGGGGCCGATCAGTTCGCCGCCATGCGGGACGGTGTCGTGTTCCTCAACACGGCGAGGGCCGCCCTGCACGACACGGACGCCCTCGTCGGGGCGCTGCGCTCCGGAAAGGTGTCAGCCGCCGGACTCGACCACTTCGAAGGGGAGTCGCTCGCCACCGACCACCCCCTCACCGAACTGGGCTCGGTGGTGCTCACCCCCCATATCGGGGGCGCCACCCTCGATGTCGAGTCCAACCACAGCCGGATCATCGCCGAGGACCTGTGCCGGCTGCTGGCCGGTGCCCGTCCCGTCAACATCGTCAATCCCGAGGTGTTGAAGGGCCGCTGAGCGCGCCCGACGGGCCAGCTCGGGGAGCCGGTCGAGCGGCCGGGGCGGGGCGGTCGACACCCGAGAACGGAGCGAGGTCAACGCTGGTGCGAACACGATCGAACCGGGTGGTGGCCGTGGTGGCGCTGATCGCCGTGTCGACCCTCGCGGCATGCGGCACGTCGTCATCGGGAACCTCCACGACGACGTCGGCGTCCTCGACCGCCGGCCACCGGACCCTGACAATCATGGTGACCAACGACGACGGCTTCGGTGCACCCGGCATCGACGCCGTGGTGCAAGGCCTTCGGACCCTCACCGGGACGCAGGTGACCGTCGTGGCACCCCTCACGAACCAGAGTGGGACCGGCGGGAAGACCACGCCGGGCAGCGCCGGGGCCCTGGTGACGTCGAAGGAACAGACGGCGAGCGGGTACCCGGCCACGGCGGTGCACGGGTACCCGGCCGACACGGTGATCTGGGCCGTGGAGGACCACGGGCTGCCGTTCCGGCCGGACCTCGTGGTGTCCGGCATCAACTTCGGGCAGAACATCGGCCCACTGGCGGCAGACTCCGGAACGGTGGGAGCGGCCCGCGAGGCGGTCTCGCTGGGCGTCCCGGCACTGGCCGCCAGCCAGGGCGTCGACAACGGCTCGGCACCCGACTTTTCCGAGGCGGTGCCGATCGTCGAGCACTGGGTGGAGCAGCACCGAGCGCAGTTGCTGGCCCGGTCCTACGGTTCGAAGCCCCCTCAGGCCAACCTCAACGTCCCGACCTGCGCCGACGGATCGGTGCGCGGTCCGGTGACGACCGTGTTGGCGACGTCCGGAGACGTGGGGCAGACCACGCACGTCGACTGCACCTCGACCTCGACGTCGTATGACGACGATCTCGCAGCGTTCGAGATCGGTTTCGCCACCCTGACCCCCCTCTACCCTCCCGGGTGAGCTCCCCCGGACACCGGGTCTCAGCGGACGCAGGAGTGAGCGGATAGAGGATCGCCACGGTCCCCGGGCCGGCATCCCGGAGGAGCGACCGGCCCGCTCAGACCATTCGGTGGGCGGCGCGCGCCGCCAGGGCGGCCAGGGTGAGGGTGGGGCCGTAACCGGCCGAGGTGACGAACACCGACGAGTCGGCGACGATGACGTTGTCCACCCCGTGCAACCGTCCCTCGGGGTCGACGACCGACGTCGCCGGGTCGGCTCCCATCCGGACCGTCCCCATGTTGTGCCTGCTCTCGGGGACCGCCTCGGGAGAGGAGGCGTTGCCCGTCCCGGGCGAGGAGGTCAACGCCGTCCACTCGGCTCCCATCTCCTTCAGGATGGCCTCGAGCTGCGGGCCGTAGTGGGCCGATGCCGCCAACTCGTGACGCCGGGGCCGGTAGGTGATCCGCGCCGCCGGGAAGCCACGGGCATCCTTCACCCTCGGGTCGAGGTCGACCCGGTTGTCGGGATAGGCCAGGTCCTCCCCCTGCATGATGAAGGCCCACAGCCGGGCCCGGATGGGCGAGTCGGCCATCAGTGCGGGGTGGTGCTCCCCCCAGGGCAGGTGCTTCGCCTCCATGATGGGCAGCCCCGAGCCGCTGTGCTCGACCAGTCCCCCCCGGAGCCAGGGCAGCCCGGCGGTGGCGGCGGCGGCGGCGGTGGTGCCGTCACCGACGATCATGTCGTCGTGGACGTGGGTGACCGCCCGGCCCCGCTCGGCGTAGGTCCGGAACGGCATCGAGCCGGCGACGATGGTCTGGAAGTGGGTCATCAGGTAGCGGCCGACCAACGGATGGTCCACCTCCGACAGCAGCAGCAGGCGAGGCGTCTCGATGGCACCGGCGGCGATGACCACGTGGCGGGCGGCGAGGAACCGGCCGCCACCGTCGGGGCCGATCAGCTCGACGCCGGTGGCCCGGCGGCCGTCGATGCGCACCCGCGACACGAAGGTCTCGGTCAACAGCTCCGCCCGGCCACTCGCCATGGCCCGTTGCAGCATGGCGATGGGATCGCCCTTGGCGTGGATCGGGCAGCCGAAGTAGGCGCAGAACCCGCAGTTGTTGCAGGCCGGTCGGCCGCCGTAGGGCACGGAGTTGGCGGCGGTGGGAGCCGGATAGGGGTGGTAGCCGAGCCGCTCGGCGGCAGCTGCCGACACCGTCGCGCCGTACATCGGCGGTCCCGAGGGCATGGGGAACGGCCCGGACCGGGGGCCGGCGAACGGATTGGCGCCCTCGGTGCCGGCCACACCGATGGCCCGTTCCACCTCCGCGTAGTACGGCTCGAGCTCGTCGTAGTCGAGGGGCCAGTCGGCGACGTCGGCGTCGGGCTGGGGACCGAAGACCGAGAGCAGGCGGAAGTCGTCCGGTCGGAACCGCGGCACCTTGCCGTCGGCGTGGGTGCCGCCCCCGCCGACGGTGGACGGGACGTTGTTCACCTCGCCCACATACGTACGGTCGCCGTCGGACGCACTGGTCCGGAAGGTCCGGGGCTCGACCAGGGGGTCGGGGCCGAGGAAGTGGCGGTTGAGGAACTTGATCTCGTCGTTCGAGTAGTCGAACGACGGCTGGGCCAGGTCGTCGGGGTCGAGGAGGTGGTTGCGCCCCTTCTCGACGATGGTCACCGTCCAGCCGGCGGCGGTCAACACGTCCGCCACCGTGGCGCCCCCGGGGCCCGACCCGACGATCACCGCGTCGACGGTCACGGGTGCGCCACCTCGGCGTCGGTCCAACCCCGGGGCTGGACGTCCCCGTCGAACCCGATGGCCCGCCAGCCGCTCCCCCCACGGTTGCCCCCGTACTCGGGAGCGCCGTACATGCCCTCGCAGGCGTGGCCGTAGAGCAGGCTGGTGAAGTCGGGCATCGAGCGGAGCCGGGCGTCCTGCTCCTCGGGGGTCAGCTCGGCGAACCCGGGACCCAGCGCGGCGAGTCCCTCGCGGTACTGCTGCTGCAGGCCGACTACGGGACCGTTGAATTCCCGCTCGGGCAGTCCACAGGAGCCCTCGATGCGCATCCGCCAGGCGAGCTCGTCGAGGGCGTTGAGCCGATGGAACCGGCTGAAGGCCGCCGCTCCCCCGTGGCGGCCCGACGTCGGGCCGCCGGCCCAGATCCGTGGCGGATCGAAGGTGAAGGCACCCAGCAGCCCGTCGATGTAGTCGGGCACCCCGGCGGCCGTGGCACCGGGTCCGCTCGCCGAGGCCGGGATCAGCCGCTCACAGGCGGACGACAGGATCCCGTACTCCTCGTCTGTCAACCAGAGTGGCACCGGGTCACCCTAACAACAGTCGTGCTCGGCGGGGTGCCCGTCGGCGCGCTGCCCTCCGGCACAACGCCGCTCGCTCCGGCACACGCTGCGGTGCGGCCTGCTAATTGGGGGTGAAGGCGATCGGGAGGGCGATCGGGGACCGGAAGGCCATCCCCTTGATGTGGAGGTCCTGATCGGGCGCGGCGTCCAGCCTCATGTCGGGCAGGCGGTCGAAGAGGGTGTTGACGGCCACCCGGACCTCCATCCGGGCCAGGTGCATGCCCAGACAGACATGGACGCCGAAGCCGAAGCCGACACTCTGGCGCGAGTCGCGGAACAGGTCGAAGCGGTCGGGGTGCTCGTACTTCCGCTCGTCCCGGTTGGCCGAGCCGAGCAGGAGGGCGACGTCGGCCCCCTCCTCGACGGGGACGCCGCCGATGTCGGTGTCACGGGTGGCGCGCCGCAGGATCACCGTCACCGGTGGCTCCCAGCGGATGGCCTCCTCGAAGGCGACCGGCAGCAACGACCGGTCGGCCCTGACCGCGTCGAGCTGGTCGGGATTGGTCAACAGGCCGTAGAGCAGATTGCCCGACGCGCGGTAGGTGGTCTCCACCCCGGCCGGCAGCAGCAGACGGAGGAAGGAGTAGATCTCCTCGTCGTCGAGCCGCCGACCGTCCACCTCGGCGGTCAACAGGTCGCTGATCAGGTCGTCGGCCGGCTGGCGGCGGCGCTCGTCCAGCACTTCGGCGAAGTAGTCCCGCAGGGCGGCCGAGGCGGCCACCCCGCGGTCCCAGTTCGAGGCGACGCTGGTGATGGCGATGGCCCAGCGCTGGAAGGTGGGGAAGTCGGACCGGGGCAGCCCGAGGATCTGGGCGATGACCTGGACGGGGAAGTTGAACGTCAGCTCCTGGACGAGGTCGGCACTGCCGCGGTCGGCGAAGCCGTCGATGAGCTCGTTGACCACCCGCTGGACGAGGTCACCCTCCCACCGCTCGAGCACCTTCGAGCGGAAGGTCGGTGAGACCAAGGCCCGGTGGATCCGGTGCTCGGGCTCGTCCATCTGCAGGATGGTTCGACCCATGACCGCGCCCATGATCCCCTCGTAGACGGTCGAGGAGTACGTGTCGTTGTCTCGCAGCACCTGGACCGCCTCGTCGAAGCCGAAGACGGTGACCGGCTGGGGACGTGAGGGGTCGGGGGCCTCGGCGCCCTCCCCGAGGTCGATCGGTCCCACGTGGACGGGGCTCTGGCTCCGCAGGGTGGCCATCACCGGGTAGGGGTCCCTGATGTTGCCCGACACCGTGTCCTCGAGCTCGAAGGGGTCGAAGGGGGCCGGGGCCTCCACCTCGGCCGAGGTGGCGTCAGTGCGTGTGCTCATCGTTCGTCTTCCCGGGCGCACCGGGGGGTGCGCTCCTGCGTCGCCATCCTAAGACAAACGTTCGTTTGGGACAACAGAATGCCCCTCGGGGCCCGGAACCCGGCCCTGGGCGCCACCAACCACCTGGGGAGCCACAATGGGGAGGTGCCCACCGACCGTGAACAGGCCGGCCGACCCGACGGGTCGACCCAGCGTCAGAACATCCTCCGCACCGCCCTGTCGCTCATGGGCCAGCAGGGGGTCGACGGGACGAGCATGCGGACGCTGGCCGCCGCCACCGGTCTCAACGTCGCCTCGCTGTACCACTACTTCCCGTCCAAGCGTGACCTGCTGGTGGCCGTGCTGGAGGAGCGGGGCCTGGTCGAGAACGTGGCCCAACCGTCCCTGTCCCGCGACCCGGCCACCGACCTCGCCGACCTGTTGCACGACATCCTCCAGTCCATGCTGGAGGTGGAGGACTTCATCCGGCTGATGCTCGGGGAGGTCATGCGGGGCGACGAGACCGCCTCGACCGTGGGCACCGAGCTGTTCGACGCCACCCAGGCGTCGCTGGAGCACTGGTTGGGGGAACACGGGCCCCCGCTCTGCCCGCCCGGCGCCGAGGCGGCCATGGCCCGGGTGCTCCGGAGCTTGCTCGTCGGCCTGTTCGTCGAGCATGTGGCCGGCGTGCTCGGTGGGGAGGACGCCGGTTCGGCCTTCCGCATGCGTGCCGACGAGGTCTCCGCCCTCCTCGAGCGGGCCGGCACCGACGACCACCGGGGGCGTTGACCGGGCCCGGGCCCGGCCGGCCTCAGTGGAGGTCGACCAGCTCGCCGGCGAGGTGCTCCCACTGGTGGCTGGCGCCACCCATCAGCAGCTCGTTCTGCTTGGCCCGCTTGAACAGGAAGTGGGCGTCGTTGGCCCAGGTGAAGCCCACGCCCCCGTGGATCTGGATGTCGTCACCCGTCACCCGCACCGCCGCCTCGGCGGCGTAGGCGGCGGCCATGGTGGCGGCGCGGGAGCGCTCCGGCGAGTCCGTGTCGGCGGCCCAGGCGGCGAAGTGCACCCCGGCACGGGCCATCTCCAACGAGTGATACATGTCGACGATGCGGTGCTTCACCGACTGGAACGAGGCGATCGGCCGGTCGAAGACGACCCGCACCTTGGCGTACTCCACCGCCTCCTCGAGCGAGCGGTCGGCCACCCCGACCAGCTCGGCGGCCAGTCCCACCGAGACGTCGTCGAGCACCCGACGCCACAGTGCGCTCTGGTCCCCGTTCGGACCGAGGGCCTCCACCGGCTCCTCGTCGAGCACCAGGCGTGCCAGCTTCCGGGTCGGGTCGAGGTTGGGCACCGACTCGGCCCGGGGGGACGGGAGGAAGAAGGAGTGGATCCCGTCCTCGGTGAGGGCGGCCACGATCGCCCAGTCGGCGGTGTGGCCGTCCACCACGATCGGCTTGACCCCGGTCACCACCCAGCCCGCGCCCTTCCGGCGGGCCCGGGCGCGGATCGTGTCCACGGGATGCCCGTGTCCCTGCTCGTGCAGGGCCACCGTGCCGCGCTGGTCTCCTGACGCCAGCCCGGGCAGGAGGTCGTCCGCACCCAGCGCCCGGGCGGCCAGGGTGGCCATCACCGACGACGAGAAGAACGGCCCCGGGAGGGGCACTCGCCCCATCTGCTCGAGGATGATGCCCATCTCGAGCAGCCCGGCCCCCTCGCCCGGCACCAGCATGCCGGTCCAGCCCAGGGCGACCAGTCGGTCCCACAGATCGGGGGTGAACCCGGAAGGGTCGTCGGCCAGCTGTCGGAGGGTCACCCCGTCGACCTCCCCCATGGCCCGACGCGCCACCTCCTGCAAGGCGAGCTGCTCGGCATCGAACGTGAAATCCACTGTCTACCCCCGCGGTGGGTCGCTGTTGGTGGCGACAGTGTAGACAAGAACGGCTATTCTCCGTGCCCGTGGACTTCGCACTGGCTCCAGAAGACGAAGCGTTCCGAGACGAGCTGCGGGCCTGGCTCGACGAGCACCTGCCACCGTTCCTGGCCAGCGAGGAGCTGGCGGACGACTCCTCGCTCTCGGGGGAGAAGTCCCAGCAGCGCCGGGCAGCCTGGCAACGGGTGCTCAACGAGGGACGATGGGCGGCCGTCCACTGGCCCGAGGAGTACGGCGGCCGGAACGCCACGGCCATGCAGCGGATCATCTACTCCGAGGTCAACGCCGAGTACCGGACGCCGGGACTGTTCAACCCCAACGGGCTGTGGCAGATCGGGCCCATGATCATCGCCTGGGGCACCGACGAGCAGAAGGCCCGGTGGCTCCCGTCGATCCTCGACGCCACCGACCACTGGTGCCAGGGCTTCTCCGAGCCCCAGGCCGGCAACGACCTGGCCAACCTCCGCACCACGGCCGTCCGGGACGGCGACGAGTACGTGGTCAACGGCCAGAAGATCTGGATCTCCACCGCCCACCTGGCCCGATGGGGCCTGTTCCTGCTGCGGACCGACCCCACGGCCATCGAGCGTGGCGCCAAGCACGAGGGCATCACCGCCTTCATCATCGACATGCACACCCCGGGGATCGAGGCCAGACCGATCCGCGACATGGCCGGCGAGGAGATGTTCAACGAGGTCTTCTTCACCGACGCCCGCATACCGGTCGACAGCCGGCTCGGCGGCGAGGGCGAGGGCTGGATGGTGGCCATGGGCACGCTCGGGCACGAGCGGGTGGGCATCGCCGGGCAGATCTCGCTCCTCGCCGCCGATCTGCACGCCATGGTCACCGCGGCCCGCTCGGTGAACCCGTCGGCCCTCGAGGACCCCTCCCTCCGGGAGCGGCTGGCCCGGGCCTGGACCGACATCGAGCTGGCCCGGCTGCTGTCGCTGCGGGCCTTGAGCAAGATCATCAAGGGCGAGAAGAACTGGCCCGAGGTCCCCTTCGCCAAGCTGGCCTGGTCCTCGCTGGCCCAGACGCTCGCCGACCTGTCGCTGGACCTGCTCGGACCGGCGGGGCTGGCGGCGCGCGGCGGGCCGGACGCCGTCGACCGGGGCAAGTGGACCCGCCTCTACTCGTTCCAGCGGTACAGCACCATCGGTGGCGGCTCCACCGAGGTGCAGAAGAACATCATCGCCGACCGTGCGGTGAAGCTGCCCGGCCAGTCCCGCCTGTCCTGACGTGCCGGCCGTCGATCCGCGGGCCCCGTGCATCATCGGTGCCGCCCGCCGTACCTGGCGTGAGGAGCCGGCCCCGGAGCCGTTGGACCTCTGGGAATCCGTGGCCAGGGAGGCCGCCGAGGACGCCGGTGCCCCCGGAGCGCTCACCGGCCTGGAGAGCCTGCAGGTCGTCTACTGCCAGTCGTGGGAGTACGACGATCCCTCTGGCCGGCTGGCCACGAGGCTCGGGGCCGACCCGGCCCAGCGGTCGTACTCGGGCATCGGTGGCTCGGTGCCGGTCCGGCTCCTTGCCGAGGCAGCCTCGGCCATGGCCGCCGGCGACCTCGATCTCGCCCTCGTCGTGGGCGGCGAGGCCCTGGCCACCCGTCGCCACCTCCCCGAGCCTCCCTGGTCGGACCCCTCCGATCCCCCACGCCCCTACCCCATCACGATCGACCGCGACGAGGCCCGGCACGGCATCTTCCAGGCCTACCTGACCTTCGCGCTCCTCGACAGCGCGCGAAGGATCCACCGGGGCCGGTCGGTGGCCGAGCACCAGGCCGACCTCGGCCGGCTGCTGTCCCCGTTGACCGAGGTGGCGGCCCGGGACCCCGAGCACGCCTGGTTCCCCATCGCCCGGGACCCCGAGACCATCTCGGTCCCCTCCCCCACCAACCGGATGGTCGCCACCCCGTACACCAAGTACATGACGGCCATCATGGACGTGGACATGGCCGCCGCCGTGCTGGTCGCCACCGAGTCCCGCGCCGACGCGCTGGGCGTGCCGGCCGACCAGCGGGTGTACCTGCGGGGGACGGGCTCGGCCGAGGAGCCGGCCACCATGGCCACCCGCCCCGACCTGTGGCGCTCGCCGGCCATGCAGTCGGCCATGCGGTCCGCGCTCGGTCCCCTGACCGTCGACGACGTCGCCCACCTCGACCTCTACTCGTGCTTCGCCAGCTCGCTCTCCTTCGCCCGCGACGCCCTCGGGATCACCGACGACCGCCAGCTGACGGTGACCGGGGGACTCCCGTACCACGGCGGACCCGGCAGCAACTACACGACCCACGCCCTCGCCGCCATGGTCGAGGCCCTGCGCGGCGATCCGGACTCGTCGGGCCTGGTGACCGGCATCGGCATGCACATGACCAGCCACGCCGCCGCGCTCTTGTCCGCCCGGCCCGGGACCCTCCCGCCGGCGGTCCCCTACGGCGTCCCGGCCACCGTGCCGATGGCCGCCGGACCCGACGGAGCCGCCCGGGTGGTGGCGTGGTCGACCAACTACGGCCGCCGGGGCCCGGAGTGGACGGCGGTCATCGGCGAGCTCGCCGACGGCTCTCGTTGCTACGCCCGCATGGACGATCCGCCACCCGAGGGCGTCGACCTGGCCGACGAGCCGGTGACCGTGACCACCGGGGACGACCGCGTGACGAGCGCCCGCCTGTGAGTCGGCCCACGGTCGCCGACGGCCTCGGCACGACCGACCGCTCGCGCCTACTATCACGGGCGTCCATCGGGGCACCCCGTGCGCCGGGCGACCCGTGACCCTGCCATCATGACCATCCACTACCAGTCGGCCGACGACCACATCGTCCGGATCACCATCGACCGCCCCGAGGCGCGCAACGCCCTCGACATGGACCACTTCGCCCAGCTCCGGATGGCCTGGGACCGGTTCGGCGAGGACGACGACGCCTGGGTGGCCGTGATCACCGGCGTGGGGGCCGACTTCTGCGTGGGGGCCGACCTCAAGACCTACATACCCCAGATCACCAGCCTGCAGGCCAAGATGAAGGCGGAGGGCGTCCATGAGATCGACGGCTACCGTCTCGATGACGGGGTGAAGGCGGTCCTGCGCAACGTCAAGCTGTACAAGCCGATCGTGGCCGCCGTCAACGGCACGTGCGTGGCCGGCGGGATGGAGATGCTGGGCGGGTGCGACCTCCGGGTCGCCGTCGACACCGCCACCTTCGGTGTCATGGAGCCGAAGCGGGGGCTCTTCGCTGGAGGCGGCACGACCGTCAGGCTGCCGCGCCAGGTCCCCTTCCCGGCCGCCATGGAGCTGCTGCTCTGCGCCGATCGGGTCTCGGCCGGCCGCGTCTACGAGATGGGACTGCTGAACGAGGTCTGCCCGCCGGACCGGCTGATCGAGCGGGCCCTCGACTACGCCCGGCGCATCACCGCCAACGGCCCGTTCGCCGTGCGCAAGACCAAGGAGTCCGTGCTGCGGGGCCTGGCCGTCGACATGAAGGAGGCCTACCGCATCGAGTCGTCCATCTCCTCGGAGGTGTTCTCGAGCGAGGACGCCGTCGAAGGGCCTGCGGCCTTCGCCGAGAAGCGGACCCCGCAGTGGAAGAACCGCTAGAGGCGACCATGGCCGGTTCGTTCGAGGGGAAGCGGGTCCTGATCACCGGTGGCTCATCGGGGATCGGTGCGGGGCTGGCCGAGGGCTTCGCCGCCGCCGGCGCCGTCGTCGGGATCGCCGCCCGGCGCCGTGACCGGCTGGCCGAGGTGCTCGAGCGCTGCCGTGCCCACGCGCCGAGCTCACAGATGTGGGTGGTCGACCTGGCCGATCCCGATGCCGTCGACCGGTTGGCCGCCCAGGCCGTCGACGCCCTGGGCGGCGTGGACCTGCTGGTCAACAACGCCGGAATCCCGAAGCGGCGACACGTCTCCCGACTCGACGCCGCCACCGTCGAGTCGGTGATGGCGATCAATTACCTGTCGCCGGTCCGCCTCACCCTGGCCGTCCTGCCCACCATGCTGGCGCAGGGGTCGGGCCGGGTCGTCTTCGTCTCCTCCGTCGCCGCACCCCTGAGCTCCCCGGGCGAGGCCGCCTACTCCGCGTCCAAGGCGGCGCTGGCCGTGTTCGCCGAGACCATGGCCGTCGACCTGTGGGACTCGGGAGTCGGGGTGTCGGTCGTCTATCCGGGGGTCGTCGACACCGAGTTGTTCACGCTGCCCGACAACGATCCCTTCACCGGCGACGTGGAGGCCATCCCCGTCGACGAGGCCGTCACCACCATCATGGACGGCATCGCCGCCGGGGCCCTGTCGATCTACGTGCCGGCGTACTTCGCCGAGTTCGCCGCCCAGAAGGCCCAGGACGTCGACCGCTTCCTCGCCGGCACCGCCGAGTACGTACGCTCCCGGGCCTCACGGGGCTAGCGAGCCGACCGGGGCCGTCTCTCCCGTCGGCGGTCAGCCGAGGCGCTCGATGACCGTGGCGTTGGCCTGGCCGCCGCCCTCGCACATGGTCTGGAACCCGTACCGGCCGCCCGTCGCCTCCAACTGGTTGAGGAGCGTGGCGGCCAGCCGGACACCGCTCGCCCCGAGCGGGTGGCCGATGGCGATGGCGCCGCCGTTGGGGTTGAGCCGTTCGGGATCGGCGTGAAAGGCCCGGTTCCACATCAGGGGGATGGCGGCGAACGCCTCGTTGCACTCGATGGCGTCGAACTGCTCGACCTTCATGCCCGATCGCTCGAGCAGCCGGTGGGTGGCCGGCACCGGGGCGGACAGGACGATGGCGGCGTCCTCGGCGGCCACGGTGGCGTGGGCGAACCGGGCCCGGACGGGCAGGCCGAGCCGCTCGGCCACCGACCGCTCGGCCACCAGCATCGCCGACGCCCCGTCGGTCATCTGTGAGGCATTGCCGGCGGTGATGTCCGGCGCCGTGTCGGGCTCCCAGTTCTGAGCCGGGGCCAGACCGGCCAGGGCCTCGAGGGAGGCGTTCCGGCGGATGCCCTCGTCGGACTCGAGCAGCGCCCCGGTGAGCGCGCCGGCCTCGTCCTTCACGGGAACGGCCACCGACTCGGCGGCGAAATGGCCCGAGTCCCAGGCGGCGGCGGCCCGACGGTGGCTCTCCAGCGAGTACTCGTCCATCTCCTCGCGGCTGATACCCCACCGGTCGGCCAGGACCTGGGCCACGCGGAACTGGGCCCACAGCCGGCCGTCGATCTGCTCCAGGAACGACGGCGGGAACGGCCCCGTCCCACCCCGGGCGTTGGAAGCCATCGGAACGCGGCTCATCGCCTCGACGCCGCAGGCGACCGCCAGGTCGTAGTGGCCGGCCTTCACCCCGGCCGCGGCGAAGTGCATGGCCTGCTGGGACGAGCCGCACTGGCGGTCCACGGTGGTGGCCGGCACCGTCTGGGGCAGGCCGGCAGCCACCCACCCGTTGCGCGTGACGTTGGTGCTCTGCTCGCCGGCCTGGGTGACACATCCACCGATCACGTCGTCGACCGTCTCGGGATCGATGCCGGTGCGCTCCACCAGCTGGGTGAGGGCGAAGGCCAGGAGGTCGACCGGATGCCAGTTGGCCAGCGCCCCTCCCCGCTTCCCCATGGTCGTGCGCACCACATCGACGATGACGGCGTCGCGCTCGTTGTCGCTCACTCTGGTTCCTCTCGCTCCTACGGTGTCGGCACCGCGTCTAGGTCGGGGGCTTCCGGCGGCGGCGGCGGAACCGCAGCTCTTGTTCCACGCGCTCGGTACCCCATCCGGGGACCACCACGTCGGTGGGTTGGCTCGACGCCATCACGGCCCGCTCGCCCCGGTTGGCCAGTACCGACTCGACCGCTCCCAGTGCCCCGTCCGCCGGTCCACTGTAGGCCACGGAGCCGTGCTCGAGGACGACCGCTGTCCCGGCGATGTCGAGCACCCGGTCGACTTGCTGCTCGACGATGAGCAGCGCCGTCCCGGCCTGGTTGATCTTGGCCAGCCCCTCGTAGACGGCGTCGATCATCACCGGGGCCAGTCCGAGGGAGATCTCGTCCGCCACCAGCAACTGGGGCGGAGCCACCAGGACCTTGGCCAACGACAGGATGCGCTGCTCCCCTCCCGAGAGGGTGCCCCCCTGCTGCTTGCGCCGGGCACTGAGCACGGGGAAGGCCTCGTACGCCCGCTCGAGGGATCCGGCGACGCTCTTACGGCCGCCCCGCTGCCGGAAGGCCAGTCTGAGGTTCTCCTCGACGGTCAGGCTGGCGAAGATGCCCCGGCCCTCGGGCACGTGGGCCGAACCGGCCCGGGCGATCTTGTAGGCGGACAACCCGGTGACGTCCCTGCCGCCCAGCCTGATGCTGCCCGCGGTACTGGCCAACAGGCCGGTGACCACGCGGGCCACCGTCGACTTGCCGGCGCCGTTCGAGCCGATCAGAGCGGTGACGCCGGCGGCGGGGACGACGAAGGAGATGTCGAACAGGGCACGGTAGGGGCCGTAGCTGGCGCTGAGGCTGTCGACCTCGAGGGCGGGGGGGTGCTCCACCACCGCCGCCGTTCCCCCTCCGGTGGCCGGGTCGGTGCTCGGCCCGCTCACGGGGTCACCCCGAGGTAGGCCTCTCGGACGCCGGGGTCGGCCATCACGTCGTCGAAGGTGCCGTCGGCGATCACCACACCCAGGTTCATGACCACCGTCCGGTCGACCACCTCGCCCACCATCCCGAGGTCGTGCTCGACCAGCAGCATGGCCATCCCCCGCTCGCGCTGCAGCTTGCGCAGGACCTGGGCCAGCTCTCGCGTCTCGTGGACGTCCAACCCCGAGGACGGCTCGTCGGCCAGCAGCAGCACCGGCTCGGACACCAGGGCCCGGGCGAGCTCGACGAGGCGGCACAGCCCGAGGCCCAGGGCGGACACCGGGGTCTGGGCCCGGTCCTCGATGCCGACCAGCTCGAGTACCGAGGACACCCGCTCGCGCTCCTCCGGCGTCACCGCACTGCGGTTGAAGAGGTCCTTCCACAGCCGCCCCGTGCACCACCGGGCCCGAACCGCCACCACCAGGTGGTCCCACACCGTCATGTCCGGGAAGACCTCGATGCGCTGGTAGGTGCGGCTGATGCCCAACCGTGCCCGCTGGAAGGTGGGCAGGCCGAGGATGTCCCGCCCGTCGAGGTCCACGCTCCCCTGCTCGGGCCGGAGCTGGCCGCAGATGCAGTTGAACAGGGTCGTCTTGCCGGCGCCGTTCGGGCCGACCAGCCCGATGCTCTCGCCCCGGCCGACGGTCAGGCTGACGCCGCTGACCGCGGCGATCCCGCCGAACGTCTTGGAGACCTCGGCCACCGAGAGCAGCGGTCCGCCGCCGGCGGCGCCGTCCGGGGCAGGAGCCACGACCTCAGCCATGATCGGTCACCGCCGGCTCGGCACCCGTCCCCGTGGTGGCGCCGTTGCCCACGGGGGACGGGCCCCCACCCCGCCCGCGGCCCCGAGGACCAGGTTGCCGGGAGGGTCGTCCCCCTTGTCGACCGGCTTGTCGACCGGTCGGAAGAGGAGGTTCTGCATCCGGAGGGTCGACCGGCGCTTCTGGTACTCGAGGATCCCCTCGGGGTGGGCCGAGTAGGTGAGGGCGCCGAAGGCGAAGAACACCACCACCAGGCTGTTCCCCCCGAACCGGGACGGCACGTAGGTGAGCAGTTGCTGGAGGATCACGAACCCGAACCCGGCCTGGAGCGCGCCCTCGACGGTGCTCGCCCCCGTGGTCACGACGACCACCACGAAGACCAGCGAGATCTGATAGTTGAACAGGGCCGGGTTCACCTGCTGCTGCTGGATGGACAGCATGGTCCCGCCGATCCCGGCCACCACGCCGGACAGGGCGAACACCACCACGTGCTGCCAGGTGAGGTTGATGCCCAGCCCCGCCGCCGCCGTCTCGCTGCCCCGCATGGCGCCGAGGAACCGGCCGGTGGTGCCCCGCCGGACCAGTTGCACCCCGGCGATGCAGACCAACAGGACGATCATGGCGGCGATGAAGAAGGCGTGGCCGTTGGGGTGCAGGATGCCGAAGCCCACCCACTTGGGCTTGATGCCGACGGTCTGGCCGTTGCTGCTGTTCAACTGGGGGAAGACGGTGTTGTCGAAGAAGAGGGCGGCGGCGATGGTGAGCAGGGCCAGCCCGAGCCCTCGTAGGCGGACCGAGGCGAACGCCAGGACCACGGCCACCGCCGCGGCGGTCACCGCACCCACCAGGCCGCCGAGCAACAGGCTCAGGCCGAAGTGGGTGGCGAGCTGGGCGGCGGTGTAGGCCCCTACGCCGGCCAGGGTGGCCTGGGCCAGCGAGAGCTGCCCGCCCATGCCGGTGATGAGGGTGATGGAGAGGAAGACGATCGAGTAGACGAGCCCGGCGTTGAAGACGTTCTCCCAGGTGGTCGGCAGCCACGTGAGCATGGACACCACGAAGGCGGCCAACAGCACGTACCAACCGACCCGGACGATCCGGTCGATCTGCGGTGCCCGCAGCGCGCTCACCGTCGGTGGCGTCGGCGGGTCGACCGAGGAGAGGGGGTCCTTGGCGCGGTCGAGCTGTCGGAGGCCGGGCACGAGGAGGAGCGCGGCGATCAACACGATGAACGGCAGCGAGGTGAGCGCGGCCGAGGACCAGACACTGCTCACCGGCAGGTAGCCCGCCAGCACGGTGGACGCCATGCCCATCAGGATCCCGACCAGGGCGGCGATCGGCATCGACCGCAGCACGGCCCAGGCGGCCGCGGCGAACGCCGCCACCATCAGCGCCGCGTAGTCGCTGAACTGGAGCTGGCCGTAGATCGGGGCGAGGAGCACGCCGGCCAGGCCGGCCATGAGGCCGGAGATGGCCCAGGCCATGGCCACCACCCGCCCGGCGTTGACGCCGTCGAGCTCGATGAGGCGTCGGCTCTCCACGGCGCCCCGCATCTGCAGGCCCAGGTTGGTCAGCCGCATGAGGGCGACGAGGGCCACGAGGATCACCACGGTAGTCAGGACGGTGGTTAGGTAGATCCCGTTGATCGGGGTGCCGGCGACCCGGAAATAGACCGTGTCGGGGTTGAACAGGATGCTCGGCGGGTTGTACTGGTTGGCACTGCCGAAGATGACCGAGAGCACGCTCGGGATCCCCACGAACAGGCTGATCCCGGTGACCAGTTTGGCCGTGGTGTTGGTGTTGGCGATGTGGCTGAAGAGGAACCGGTCGAAGGCCAGGCCGAGGGCCGGGGCCAGGACCAGGACCGACACCACGAAGGAGAGCCACACCGGCAGTCCCTCGTTCTGGACCAGCCAGGTGAACAAGAAGGCCGAGATGTAGGCCTGGGCGCCGTAGGCGAAGTTGAACACGCCGGTGGCCTGGTAGGTGAGCACGAGCCCCACGGCCACGATGGCATAGGTGCAGCCGTATTGGACCCCGGGTAGGGCGAAACCCAGAAAATGCTCCACGCCGGCGCCGGCTCCTACCGGGACCCGGCTGAGCTCAACCTCATGCCCCCGGGGTTCCCTTGGGCGTCGCCACCACCTGCGGGTTGTTCACGCTGGAGTTCACGCACACGAAGACCTGCTTGCCCGTGGCGAACACCGTCACGAACTGCTTTCCCGACACCTGGACCCACGCACTGCAGTTCGGCAACGTGTAGCCGACGTGCGCCACCTTCCAGTTGACCGGGGACGACAGGCCGCCGGCCGTGAAATTGGTGATGTTGTTGGTGGCGCTGACCACGCTGGCCTGGGTGACGTTGCTCCCCGCCGCCTTGACCCCGGCGGCGAGGAGGGCCGCCGACTGCCAACCCTGGAAGGACACCCCGTTGAGGACGTAGGCCGGCTCGTACTTCTTCATCGAGGCGACGTACTGCTGCATGCCCTTGTAGGTGTTCCCGAACTTCGCGGGGTTGGCCGCACCGAAGGGGACGCTGCCGGTGTTGTCGAGGTACACACCCTGCATCACGTTGCTGTACTGGTTGAGGAGGGTCTGGTCGTACCCGTTCAGCCACAGCTGCTTGATCTTCAGCCCGTACTGCTGGATGTCGCGGGACAGGGTGATGTCGTCCGAGGCCTGCATGCAGGTGACGAGCGCCTGGGAGCCGGCCTGCTGCATGCGCTGCACGTCGGAGGCGTAGCTACCGCCGAGCTGGGCGCTGACGTCGGAGTACACCTTGAAGCCTGCCTTCTTCATGGCGTTGGCATAGGAGGAGCACGCGTCGTACGACGAGGCGATCGACGGCCCGTAGCTGATGAACGCCACCGACTTTGCCTTGACCTTCCTGAAGAACCAGCTGTAGGTCGAGTTCGCCGAGGAGTAGATCTGGGTGGAGCCGCCGGCGGCGAACAGGTTCGGTGCCGTCTGCCAGTTGGCACTGACGTTGTAGCCGTAGGTCGGGGTGTTCGTGGAGACGAAGTAGTTCGGGGTGAACCAGGCGGAGGCCACCCCGACGGCGAACACGTGGTCCTGGTCGATGAGCGTGTGGGTCAGCTGGGTGAACTGACTCGGTGATCCACCGTCGTCGAGGTTCTGGGTCAGCACGATCTTGTGCCCGTTCACCCCGCCGGCGGCGTCGAGGGTCTTGAAGTAGGCGATCATCCCGGGCGCCAGGCCCCCGAAGAAGCCGGCGAGGGGCCCGCTTCGCGACGAGATCGCCCCCACGTTGATCTGGGCACCGGGTGCCACCGAGACGGTGCTCGCTCCGGCAGCCGCCGATCCGGTCCACCCCCCGGCGATGGCCACCGTCCCGAGTGCCAGCACCACCGGCACCGACCATCTCCCCCGCTTGCTCCCCATATCGACGACTCCCCCTTTTCGAGCGCCGGCGTCGCACCGGCGCTGATGGTCCCCTGCAAGAACAGCTGTTTGCCGGGCCTGTGTTTATGACACCGGCACCGCCTTGTCAACACTAGTTTTTCGCGACACCCCCCGGGTGGCGCGGCGGGTCGCCGCACAGGACGTCGACGGGGACACCCAGGTCCCCGATGTCGGCCCGCTCGTTGTCCTCGCTGTAGCGAAGACCCTGGACGTTGAACAGGTGGACCTCGTCCGCCGCCACCGGGAACGGGCCCCAGTGCCACGTTCCCTGGTACAGGACGACGGAGTCGAGCGGCTCCAGGACGAAGGCGGCGATCAGCGACGCGTCGGCCGGGGACGCCAGGTCGGCGGTCGGTGGGGCGACGGCCACCACGGCGGTGACGTCGAGCGGCATGAGCACCTGGGTGTGGGTGAGGTGGCGGTAGAGCGCCAGGCAGCGGAGGCCCCCCTCCACCGCGGGCACCTCGTCCCTCCGGTGGGAGATGCGGTTGACGTGCGCGTCGTCCCAGTCGAACACCAGCCTCGACGCACCGTCTGCCGGGTCGGTGTCGGCCACCGGCACCCAGCCGAACGGGGCCCAGGCGGCTGCGTCCACCGGGGCGGGAATGATCTGTCGCACCGATCCACCCATGTTGCACGCCTCCGTCGCGATCTAGTGTGAGGGCTCAACCTAACATCGGCCTCGCCCACCGGCCCAGGGGACGGATCCAGGGGATAAAAGGAGCATCCATGGCAATGGACGTACGCAACATCGAGAACGCCGCCCCGGTCGTCGAGCACAACGGCACCGTGCCCGTGTGGTGGATGGTCAACTCACGGGAGATGAAAGAGCAGACCGACGGTGGGTTCCTGGAACTGGTGAACGAGTTCGAGGTCGCGGGCGGCGGGTACGTGCATCCCCACTCCCACCCGACCCATGAGTTCTACTACGTGCTCCGCGGGCGGGGCATCATGACCATCGGTGACGAGGACCGGTTGATCGCCCAGGGCGACCTGGTCCACATCCCACCCGACGAGGTCCACAGCCTCCGGCCGGTCAGCGACAACGCGTCCATCCACTGCTTCTGCTTCGCCATCGGCGTCAAGGGCGCCGGACCCATCGACTACACCCACCACTGAGCGGAGACGCCGCCCGGCGGAATCTCCCTGGGCCGGGACCCGCCTCAGGCCGTGGCCCGCCTCAGGCCGGCGCCGGGCCGTCCTCCACGAGCGACGCGTCGAGACCGAGGATCTCGACGGTCGTCGAGCCCTGCCGGAGGGCCTCGAAGTAGCCCGACTCTGCCGACTCCCGGGCACGGCCGGCCGCCAGCACCTGTTCGACGGCGGCGCCTGGCACCACGACCACGCCGTCGACGTCGCCCACCACCCAGTCGCCCGGCCGGACCATGACCCCGGCGACCGTGGTGGGTGAGCCGACGGCACCACGGTTCGACTTGGTGGCCCCGGGCAGCGCCACCGTCCTCGAGAACACCGGGAAGGCCAGTCGCTCCAGCGCCGCCACGTCACGGACCCCGCCGTCGATGACCAGTCCGGCCAGACCGCGGGCCAAGGCGCCGGTGGTCAGCACCTCCCCCCAGTACCCCCGGTACGGCACGTCACCGACGTCCACGACGAGGGCCGATCCGGCCGGTGCGCGGGTGACCGCCACATGGATGGCCAGGTTGTCCCCGGGAGTGCAGCGCACCGGAAAGGCCGGGGCGGCCACCGTGGCGCCGGCCCAGACCGGTCGGATACGCGAGGGCATGGCCGAGGCCCCCGATTCCCCCAGCGTGGCGGCACCCAACTCCGCCAGTGCCCCGGCTGTCTCCGTCGTGCTTGCCATGGTTCCTTCCCGTCAGTGCCACCGACCCATCGTCAGCGGCGCAACGCCACCGTCACTTCGATCTCCACCGCTCCGCCGCGTGGGAGCGCGGCGACGCCCACGGCAGACCGGGTGTGCCGTCCCGACTCACCGAACACCTGGTACAGCAACGCGCTGGCCCCGTCCACGACCTCCGGCTGCCGGTGGAAGTCCGGATCAGACGCCACGTAGCCGGTCACCGTGAGCACCCGTTCCACCCGGTCGAGCGAGCCGAGCTCCACCTCGAGGACAGCCAGCGCGTTGAGAGCGCAGACCGCGGCGGCCTCGGTGCCCTCCTCCACACTGACGTTTCGACCCAGTGTCCCCGAGCAGGTGAGACGGCCCTCGATGCGAGGGAGCTGGCCCGAAGTCCTTGCCACCCCGCCGTGGACCACCACGGCATCGAGCGGGTCGTGCGGAGGATGGGGACCGTGCAGCACCAGGCCCAGCTCGGCCAGGCGCTCCCGGACACGACCCGTTCCGGCGACAGGCCCCGACGCCGGTGCGCCGGCCGCTGCATCTTCCACGGATCGGGACATCGGACTGAATCCTCCTGCAACGGGCCGGGGTGGGCCCACCGGTTCGTGGAGACACTAGCGCCGGGCACCGTGCCCGCACGAAGGCCCGGAGCAGCCCGTCGATTGACCGACGGTGCGCGGTCGGTCATGCTGCTGGCTCGGGTCCCGAGCCGTCACGGCCGACGGAGCCCGGATACTGGTCGCGAGGTACTGGGGGAACATGACTGACAGCACGAGGCGCAGGAACGGTCGGCACCTCCCGCCGCCACCTTCCCCGCGTCTCCCCGGACGCCCGTTCCGGCAGGGTCGGTGACCGGCGTGGCCGCCATGCCCCCCGAGCAGCTCCATGCCATGGCGTCGCGCTACGGCGACGAGTCGGCCTACCTGGTGGTCGGAGGCGGCGAGCTGACGTTCCGGGCGTGGGACGAGACCGCCAGCCGTCTGGCCCGAGCACTGGTCGGGGCGGGCGTCTCCCCCGACGACCGGGTGACCATCCACCTCGAGCCGGCGAACGCCCTCCGATGGGTCGTCTCCTACGCCGCCGTCCATCGCGCCGGAGCGGTGGCCGTGCCCCTCAATCCCCAGCTGACCCGTCCGGAGCTGGAGCGGATGCTGACGCACTGCAAGGCGAGGGCATCGATCACCGAGGAGACCCTGCTGGAGCGCTACCCGGCCGGCCGCCCCGCACTGGTGGTGCGCGTCCCGAGCGCCGGCGCCGGGGGCGAGGACGCCGACCGGGGCGGAGCAGGTTCGGGAGCCGGCGAGGGCGTCGTGGCGTGGTCCGAGTTCCTGAGCGACGACCCGACGTACTTCCAGGTGCCCCGCGGGCCGGGCGACCTGGCCGACATCATGTACACGTCGGGCACCACCGGGAGCCCCAAGGCGGTGGCCGTCCGCCACGACAACTACTCGCTGATCCCCTTTCGCGAGCCCCAGTGGAGCGGTGGGGGTTGGCTGCACGCCAGCCCGCCCTACACCTTCGCCGGGCTGGCCTTCGTGTACACACCGATGAAGCTCGGCCTCCGCGCCCTCTACCAGCCCCGGTTCGACGCCGAGGCCTGGCTCGACGTGGTGGAGTCCGAACGACCCGGATCCGTGTTTCTGGTGCCGGCCATGGCGGCACTGCTGCTCGAGCACCCGCGGTTCGCCACCGCCGACCTCAGCTCGGTGCAGCTCTGCAGCATCGGGAGCGCGCCGCTGGCGCCGTTCGTCCTCGAGCAGCTGCAGAACCGCATGCCCGAGGCACTGGTGTCCAACAACTACGGCATGACCGAGGCCGGCTCGGTCTACTGCCTGATGCCACCGGGGGAGGCGGTCAAACGCCCGGGCTCGGTGGGCAAGCCTCTGCCACCGGCCGAGGTCGTCTGCGTGGACGACGCCGGCGAGCCGGTCCCTCCCGACGAGATCGGACAGGTCCGCATGCGGATACCCGGGCGTCCCCGCGAGTACTTCGGTGACCCGGAGGCGACGGCCAAGACCTGGGTCGACGGCTGGCTGGTCACCGGCGACCTCGGGCGCATCGACGAGGACGGCTACCTCTACATCGTCGGCCGGAGCAAGGACGTCATCATCCGGGGAGGCAACAACATCCACCCCACCGACGTCGAGCACGCCATCGAGTCACACCCCGCCGTACGTGAGGTGGCGGTCGTGGGGACGCCCCACCCCGTGCTGGGTGAGGACGTGGTCGCCTTCGTCACCCTGCGTCCGGGCATGGACGCCACCCCCGAGGACCTCCGTGCCCACACGCTGGAGCGCTTGGCCAAGTACAAGGTCCCCCGCCAGTGGCACATCGTCGACGGGCTGCCGAGGAACGCCACCGGCAAGGTCCTGAAGCAGGAGCTCCGCGGCCGGCTCGACGCCGACGGTGCGCTCGGCCCCTCCGAAGGAAAGGCGATCAGGTGAGGGTCACGCGCACACTGCACCACAGCGTCAACGTCCAGGGACAGCTGTCCGGGTCCGTCGACTTCTACCGCCGGCTCCTGGAACTACCCGACGAGCCCCGTCCGGTGATCCCTGGCGTCGAGGGTCACTGGTTCGGGGCGGGTGGCATCCAGCTCCACCTCGTCGACGCTCCGGCCGACGGCACCATCCAGCCCACCGGGCCCCACGTCTGCTTCGCCGTCGCCGACCTGCGAGCCGCCGTCGCCGAGCTCGAGGCCGCCGACATCCCCTTCGTGGAGGGCGCCCAGGGTACGACCGTGCAGATCTGGTTCGTCGACCCGGCCGGCAACACCATCGAGATCCAACAGGATCCCGACATCTGACCGCGGGCCGGGCCCGGCGGACGGGCCCGGCCGACAGCTCCGGTCGGGCCGCGGCCCGACCGGAGTTCACCCCGCCGGCTCGGGGTCGCGGGGCAGTCCGAGGACCCGCTCGGCGATCACGTTCCGCTGGACCTCGCTGGTGCCGCCGGCGATAGTCAGGCAGCGGGTGGCCAGCAGTCCCTGGACCCACCGCCCGGCCCGGCCTTCGAGGGTGGCCCCCTCCGGCCCGAGCATGGCCAGACCCAGCTCCTGGACCCGCTGCTCGTGCTCGGCGCCGAGCAGCTTGCGCAGGCTGGCGCCCGACCCGGGATCCGAGCCGGCCAGGGACCGCAATGTGGAGCGGTGGGTCATCAGCCGGAGCGACTGGGCCTCGGCCAGGAGGGCGCCGAGCCGGGCCTCCTCACTGGGGGTGACTGCGTCCCCGAGCTTCCCGGCCAGCCGGAGGAGCGATTCCACGCCGATCCCGAAGGTGGAGCCCGACGACATCGAGACGCGCTCGTTGGCCAAGGTCATGCGGGCCATCCGCCAGCCGTCGTCCACCTCCCCGATGACGCAGTCGTCGGGGACGAAGACCGAGTCGAAGAAGACCTCGTTGAACAGGGCGGCACCCGTCAGTTCGCGGAGCGGACGCACGTCGAGTCCGGCAGAGCCCATGTCCACGATGAAGTACGTGATGCCCTGGTGCTTGGGGGCGGTCGGATTGGTCCGGGCCAAACAGATGCCCCACTGGGCCTGCTTGGCCATGGAGGTCCACACCTTCTGGCCGGTGAGCCGCCAACCGCCGTCCACCCGTTCGGCCCGGGTGGTCAGGCTGGCCAGGTCCGAGCCGGCACCGGGCTCCGAGAACAGTTGACACCACATCATCTCGCCGAGAAGGGTCGGGGGCACCCACCGGTGGCGCTGCTCCTCGGTGCCGCAGGCGATGATCACCGGCAGCGCCCAGGCGCCGATGCCGATGTGGGGTCGATCGATGCCCGCCGCGGCCAGCTGTTCGTCGATGACCACCTGTTCCACGGCACCGGCATCCCGCCCCCACGGGCTCGGCCAGTGCGGCGCCACCAGACCCTCGTCCACCAGTCGGCGGCGCCGCTCCTGCCCCTCGACCTCGGCCAGCCGGGCCACGACCGGCGCGAACTCCTCACGGATCCGCTCGGCCTCATCGGGGAGGTCGGCGGCCAGCATCCGGCGGGCACCGCCACCGGCGACCGCCGCCACGCGGTGGTGGAACGACTCCGGACTGGCGAGCAGCTGCCGGTCGGCGAGGGCCCGCTTGAGGTGCAGATGGAGATCGTGCTCCCATGTGAACCCGATCCCACCCAGCAGCTGGAGGCACTCCTGGGCACAGCGCACGTAGCCGTCGAAAGCGAACGACCCCGCCGTGGCCACGGCCAGCTCGACCCCTTCGGTGTCGTCCGACCCGACGGCCACCGCCGCGTCCCACGCCACCGCGGTCATCTGCTCCACCCGGACCGCCATGTCGGCGAGGCGGTGCTTGACCGCTTGGAATTGCCCGATCGGTCGCCCGAACTGCACGCGCACCTTGGCGTACTCCGTGGCAGTCTCGAGGCACCATCGGGCCCCGCCGGCGTGCTCGGCGGCCATGAGCGTGACGGCGATGTCGCGCACCCGTCGGAGGGTGACCGGTGCCAGCTGTCGATCGGCCGGAACGGCCCCGTGGTCCACGTGCAGCCGGCCGACGCGGCGGGTCTGGTCGACGCTCGGTGACGCCTCGACGGTCACGCCCGGGTCGCCGGGTAGGTCGATGAGGCACCAGGTCACCCGGCCATCGCTGCGTCGCGCCGGTGCCAGCACCCAGGACGCGGTGACCAGGCCCAGCACCGGCCCGAGCGTCCCGCTGACGACGAGCGCCCCCCCGGGGCCCTCCCCGACCACGTCGAGGCAGTCGTCACCGAGGTAGACCGCCGACGGGGCGCTGCCGTCGATCAGCCCCGCCAGCAGGTGACCCGGCTCCGGACCGGACATGGCCCCGGCCACCACCGCCGAGGCGACGACCGTCGGGAGCAGTGGGCCGGGCACGAGGGCCCGGCCGGTCTCCTCGAGCAGCACGGCCAGCTCGAACAGCCCGAAGCCCTGACCACCGGCCGCCTCGGGCAGATGGATCCCCATCCAACCCTGGGCAGCCATCTCCTTCCACACCGGCTGCAGCTCCTCGGTGTCCGCGTCGAGCAGACCCCGCGGGACGTCGGGGGGGCAGTGGGAGTCGAGCCACCGTCGGGCCGACCGGCGTTGTTCCTCGTGCTCATCGGACAGGGCGATCGACATCGGGCCCCCCTTCTCGAGTGTCTCGGGCCGAGCTGCGGATCTCGGTGACGGTGATGGCCCGCGTCGGACAGCCCTCGGCGGCGACGCGGACGGTCTCGGCCGGGTCGCCGGTCGGGTCGATGACGGTGGACGTGCCCTCGTCGTCGAGGTCGAAGGTGGCCGGGGCCCAAAAGAGGCAGTTCCCCGACCCGACGCATCGCTGGCGATCGATCTCGATCCGGATCACCGCTCGACCCCGGCAGGAACGTCGTGCGCTCGGCACCTGGTGGACTCGGTCATCGCCAGGGAGGCTACTGCTCGCCGTGCCCCCGTCGCCCGTTCCCCCGGCTATGGTTCGCCGGTCGGAGGGACCTTCATGATCCAGCACACCGCGGCACAGCACGTCGACTCGGAGGCCGAAGGCGCGAGGTCGGGCGACCGGCGTGGCTGAGACCGCTCCCGCCGGCCACCCGCTCGACCCCCTGACCGCCGAGGAGATACGGGTGGCCGTCGCCGCCGTGCGGGCCACCGGGAGGGTGGGAGAGACCGCCCTGTTCTCGACGGTGGCGCTGGACGAGCCGGCCAAGGCCGCGGTGGTCGGCCACCGCCCGGGCGACCCGGTGGAGCGCCGCCTCCGGGTGGTCGTGCTTCCCGGGCCCGAGGCCTCGGTGGCCGAGGTCGTGGTCTCCGTGCCCGACGGCGAGGTCCTCGAGTGGACCGAACGCGACGGCGTGCGCCCCCCCCTGCTCTTCGACGACTCCTACCGGGCCATCCTCGCCCTCAAGGAGGATCCCGACTGGCAGGCGGCCATGCGACGCCGGGGCATCACCGAGTTCGACCGGGTGCAGATCGACCCGTGGCCCACCGGCAACTTCGGCAATCCCGCCGAGGAGGGCCGCCGGATCGCCCGCTGCCTCTCCTACTACCGCGAGGCGCCCGACGACAACGGCTACGCCCGGCCGGTCGAGGGTGTGCTGGCCACCGTCGACGCGGCGCGGGGGATCGTCCTCGACGTGGCCGACTTCGGTGTGGTCCCCCTGCCCCCGGGACGGGGCAGCTACCGGCCGGAGGACAACCAACCGGCCCGCACGGGCCTGCTCCCGCTCGACATCGTCCAGCCGGAGGGGGTCTCCTTCTCCCTCGACGGCAACCACCTCGCCTGGCAGGGATGGTCGATGCGGGTGTCCATGGATCCCGTCGAGGGACTGGTGCTGCACACCGTGGGCTGCGGCGATCCGGGCGCGGTACGGCCCATCCTGCACCGCGCCTCCATCAGCGAGATGGTGGTCCCCTACGGGGACCCGGGACCGATGCACGGATGGAAGAACGCCTTCGACGTGGGCGAATGGGGACTCGGGCGCATGACCAACTCGCTGGCCCTCGGGTGCGACTGCCTCGGTGCCATCACCTACCTCGACGCCGTCTTCACCAGCGAGCACGGCACCCCCTACCTGGTCGAGCAGGCCGTGTGCATCCACGAGGAGGACTACGGGATCCTCTGGAAGCACCTCGACATGGCCACCGGCCATGCGGAGGTCCGACGGTCGAGGCGCCTCGTCGTGTCGGCCATCGCCACGGTCGGGAATTACGAGTACGGCTTCTTCTGGTACTTCTACCTCGACGGGACCATCCAGCTCGAGGTCAAGCTCACCGGCATCATGTCGACCCAGGCGCTGGCGCCGGGCGAGGAGCCGCCGTTCGCCAACGTGGTGGCGGACGGACTGGCCGCGCCCTTCCACCAGCACCTGTTCTGTGCCCGGCTCGACCTCCAGGTCGACGGGCCGGTCAACCAGGCCTACGAGGTGTCCTTCGAGACCATGCCACCGGGCGACGACAACCCGATGGGGAACGCCTTCCGCCCGAGGGCCACCCTGCTCGGATCCGAGTCGGCGGCCATCCGCGACGTCGACCCGGCCGGCAGTCGTCACTGGCGGTTCGAGAACCCTCGGTCACTCAACGGCCTCGGCCGTCCCGTGGCCTACCGCCTCATCCCCGGGTCGACGCCCACCCTCCTGGCCCGGCCCGAGTCGAGCATCGCCAGGAGGGCGGGCTTTGCCAGGCACAACCTGTGGGTCACGCCGTATTCGGCGAGCGAGCGGCGGGCGGCGGGTGACTACCCCAACCAGCACCCGGGCGGGGACGGGCTGCCGAGCTGGACGGACGCCGACCGCTCACTGATCGGCACCGACATCGTGGCGTGGCACACCTTCGGGGTGAGCCACTCGCCCCGACCCGAGGACTGGCCGGTGATGCCCGTCGAGTACTGCGGCTTCCACCTGGCGCCCGTCGGGTTCTTCGACCGGAACCCGGCGCTCGACCTCCCTCCGCCGGCGGGGCACTGCGACTGAGAGGCCTCCCCGGGTCCGGCGGCGCGACCGGTACCATGGCCGCCATGCCCGAGCTCGAGACCCTCCTCTACGACGAGTCGGACGGGGTGGCGTGGGTGACGCTGAACCGCCCCGGTGCGCTCAACGCCTTCGACACCACCATGCAACGGGAGCTCGGCGAGCTGTGGCTGATGCTCCGCAAGAACGACGACGTGCGCTGCGTGGTACTCACCGGTTCGGGCGACAAGGCCTTCTGCACGGGGCTCGACCGGGAGGGGATCGGCTCCTTCGACGACCTTCCGCCGGGCAAGCTGCCCGGCTACAACACGCCCTGGGACTTCGACGACCCGGGCCGGAGCGTCTGCCCCAAGTCGAACCAGTGCTGGAAGCCGGTCATCGCCGCCGTCAACGGCATGGCCTGCGGGGGCGCCTTCTACATCCTCGGCGAAGCCGACTTCATCATCGCCGCCGACCACGCCACCTTCTTCGACCCCCACGTCACCTACGGGATGCCGGCCGCCTTCGAGCCCATCTTCCTCCTGCACAAGATGCCCTTCCAGGAGGTCGTGCGGATGTCGCTCCTCGGCGCCAACGAGCGGATGTCCGCCGCCCGCGCCCTCGAGGTGGGCTTCGTCTCCGAGGTGGCTCCGGCGGACGAGCTCGCCGACCGGGCCCGGTGGGCGGCCCAGGCCATCGCCGACCAGCCGGCGCTGGCCGTGCAGGGAACCGTCCGGGCCCTGTGGACGGGTCTGGAGCTGTCGCGGCGACAGGCGCTCGACCACGCCTACCTGTTCACCAACGTGGGCACCGAGCCGGCCCTGCTCGAGCAGGGCCAGGAACGCTTCACGTCCGGCAAGCGGATCGAGTGGCGCCTGCGCTGAACCGGCGCCGCCCCCGGCCGCCTTCGCCGTCCGGCACCACGATCAGGCCGTGGGCAGCGGCCCGTCTCCCGTGACGGCCTGCAGCCCGTGGTAGGGCATGCCCTTGTTCTTCCACTCCTCGTACCGCTGGAGGAAGGCGTCGCCGAAGGGGTCCTCCCCCACCAGCGGCATGCCCGCCCTCCAGATGGTCAGATCGTCGGGAGCCAGCTCGGACGCCCGGCGGACATGCCGCCGGGTGACCTCGTCGTCACCGCGACGGTGGGCCTCCGAGGCGATCCGGAAGTGGAGCCGGGCGAGCACCTCGTCCTCGGACAGGTCACCCACCGCGTCACGGGCCTCGTCCTCGGTCACCGGCAGCGACCCGTCCCTCGCCCACCTCCGGATCTCGTCCAGATGGGGGCCTGACTCGACCCCGGTGAAGTCGGCGAAGATGTCGCTGCCGAAGGCGAGCCCGTTCGGCCGGGCGATGTTGTCCTCCTCGTCGATCCACACGACCGTCGGGACGTTCGAGATGGCGTATGACTCGGTCAGGACGTGGTTGGGGTCGTAGAGCACGGGCATGGTGATGCCCTCGGTCCACGGTCTCACGTCTTCGGCGGACTGGTCGATGGCCACGGCGACGACGGTGAACCCCTCGGGGCTCAACTCGTCGTGCAGCGCCTGCCAGCCGGGCAGGTCGTAGCGACAACCGCACCAGCTGGAGAAGGTGACCAACGCCTTCTTCTTGCCGGCCCACTCGCTGAGGGCGTGCAGCGTGCCGTCGACATCGGGGAGCTCGAATGCCGGAGCCCGAAGGTCCTCGAGCGCCTGGCGCCGCAGCTCGGCCGGGAGGGCGACCGCCACCAGCCGAGCGTCGAGGTCGACCACCGTCGGCCGGCCCAGGGCCCGGGCGACGGCGGCCAGGTCGAGCTGATCTCCGACCTTCAACGCGTCGACGTCGCCCACCGGCACGCAGGCACTCGCCTGGCAGAGACCCGTGGGCTTCAACTCCCAGCCCAGCGCGCTCGGGAGCCGGTCGGCATCGATCAGGACGGTGCCCCGGACCGGGTCGCCGGTCCCCTCGACCGTCCGGGTCTCGGTGTCGATGATGGTGAATTGCGTCATCCTCACGCTCCTTTGTCGGGGCTCACCGTTGTCGGGCGTCCCGATCTTGTCAATCCCGCGACCGACGACGGCGGCCGACCGTCATCCACCGGCCGCCGGTGCGGGACCGACGACGGCGGCCGCCTCGGCGAACTCCCGGCTCCGGGCCGAATAGCCCCCCTCACCCTCCGGAGTGGGGGCGGCGGGGGAAAACAGGACCACGCCGCCGCGTGGCGTGGAGCCAGACGCCCGCCGGACGGCGTCGCCCACACCGGTCGCCACCTCGACCCGCAGCCCCGCACCGCCGTCCCCCCCCGTCGCCAGCGTCGCCAGCGGCCCGGCCAGCCGGTCCGGGTCGGGGGGGAGCACGATCACCCTCGGTGGCGGCCGTCGAGCGGCCAGTGCCTGCAGGAGGCCGGTGGGGTCCACGCCCCGGTCGGCACCACCCACGATCACCGTCAGGGCCCGGCCGTCGAACGCCTCGACCGACGCCATCGTGGCCGACGGGTTGGATGCCAGGGCATCGTCGACGAAGGTCACGCCGTCCCGCTCCCCGATGGTCCGGCACCGCGACGGGAGGCTGTCGAAGCCGTCGATGGCGGTCGCCACCGCCTCGGGTGAGGGCGCCCGACCGTTGAGCAGCAGGCTTCCGGCCACCGCGCCGCACAGGTTCCAGGCGTTGTGGCGTCCGGGGGCCCGCAGCAGTGTGGCGTCGGCCAGGGACGCCCCGTCCACCTCGATCATCCCCGAGGGCGTGACCACCACCCGGCCCCGGGGGCCGAACAGCAGGCGGCCGGGGTGGTGCTCGGTCCTCCGCACCGCCTCGGGGCTCCCGGCGTTGACGGCCAGCGCACCGGGCGGACCGGCGTCGATCAGCCGGAGCTTGTCGCGGTAGTAGGCCTCCTCACCACCGTGCCAGTCCAGGTGGTCGGGGGCGAGTCCGGTCAGAACGCAGACCCTCGGGGAGACGGTGACGTCCGCCGCCTGATAGGAGGAGACCTCGACCACATAGGCGTCGGCCAACGGACGACCGTAGGTCTCGGTCACCGGGGTCCCGATGTTGCCGATCAACGCCACGTCGAGCCCGTCGGCCCGGAGCACCGAGGCCGTCAGCGCCGCCGTGGTGCTCTTCCCCTTCGTGCCGGTGACCGCCACCACCCTCGCATCGGCGAAGTCCTCCAGCCACATGGCCATCGAGGTGGTGACCCTCGCCCCGGCCGCCTCCGCGACGGCCAGCTCGGGGCGGTACCGGCCGACGCCCGGCGAGCGGACGACAACGTCGACCCCCTCCCAGCGGACGTCCCGGGGGGCTTCGACCGGTGACCCGGTGACGGCGGACGCCCGCCGCCTGGCCTCCTCGGGACGGTCGTCGACGAGGCGCGGCACCGCCCCCCGGTCGGAGAGCAACCGGACCACGGCCACACCCTCCTGCCCGATCCCCCACACGACCACCCGGAGCCCGACGAGCTCGTCGAGCCTCACCGGCGCTCCGCCAGTTGACGGTCGACGGCCCGGGCCAGCTCGTCGCCGGCGAAGCCGGGCGTTCCCACCGGCGTGAGCAGCGCCTCGACGTCGGCATCGGTGACGAGGTCCCTGGCCCGCTCGGCCAGGGCGGACACCACGACCTTCTCCCTCCAGGCGGGCAGCGAGGAGAGGAGCCTCATGGCCGCGGCCGACTCACGGCGCTCGCCCACGCACTCGAACGGCTTGTCCTCCTCGCTCATCAGCGCCGCGAAACCCCCCACCTGTCCCGCATCGGCGAACAGGTCCCGACCGAGGATGCCGGTCAACGCCTCGGGCTCGAGGAACGGGGCGAGCACCAGGGCCACGAAGCGGCACTTCGGGCAGTTCCCACACCACCCGTCCCCGTGGCCGGCCGTCTGGCGGAAGACCGTGTTGCAGCTGCAGAACGTGGCGTGGTACTCGGTGAGCTCGGCGAAGGCGCGGGCGATGGCCAGCTCCGAATAGGGCCGGAGGGCGGACCCGTACCGGAGCCCAGGGTCCACGGTCGCGGTGATGAGCTCGGACAGGAGTCGCTCGAAGGAGGCGCTCTTCGAGTACTGATGGTTCACCGGGGTTCCGCCCACCATCACCGTCTCTTCGCTCGCCGAGCGCTCGACCGCCATGGCGATCGTGTCGTAGCCGTAGAGGAAGCTCCCCACCACGGCGATCAGTGAGACGATCGCCGTGATCGGCACGTGCCCGTTCAGGGCACCGGACCCGTTCAGCTCGGACAGGTTCGCAGAGAGACGCCGACGGACCACCAACAGGTCGAGGCCGGTCTGTCGGGCCAGCTCGAGGACGAGCGGGTGGGGATTCACCGCGAAGAGGAGCGGGTCCTGGTCCCTGACCGCCTCGATCAGCACCATGGAGTCCTTGCCTCCGCCGATCGGGACGAGGGTCCGTGCCGTCCGGTCGGTGGTCGGGGGCTCCGTCGGGGTGGCGAGCCCCGCCGCTCTGATCGACACGGGAAGCGGCACGTCGAGGTGGTTCGACAGGGCGAACTCCCGAAGTCCGTCGTCGTAGAGATGGTGGTGGAATTCCGACTCCAGGGCGGTGAGGGCCGTTCCCTCGACCACCACGTCACGGGGGGCGGCCACCTTGAAGTAGCTGGTTCCGGCGGCGATGTGCAGGTGGAGCAGGGCGCGGTCGAAACCCGGGGATCCGGCCGGTGAGCTGACAGCGGACTCGGACTCGAAGCGGACGGTCTCGACGAACTCGGGTCCGTCGTCGAAGGCGTAGTGGAGCGACACGGTCCTCGAGCCGGCGTCGAAGGACCGTCGGGTGACCCGGAACGCGCCGACGGAGCCCGGATCGAATCGGCCTGGGTCGTTCATCGCGCCACGAGCGTACCGGTCAGCCGGCACCGTCCGACTTCGGTGGGCCGGCCGCCAGGCGCCGGACATGGTCGCTGATGGTCAGCGACGTCCCCGTCGACTGGACCACCCAGAACTCGCCCTTCTGCAGCCGCAGCTTCGTGCGGGCGGTCGGGCTCAGCTCCGGGGTCAGCGCCTCGAGGATCGCCGTCGACACGTCACCGTGGGTGCAGAGGACGGCGGACTCCCCGGCCATGGTCTTCATGAGCCTGACCCCCTCGGCACCATGCCCCTCGCCGAGCTCGTCGACGGACTCGACCCCCAGCCCGAGCGCCTCGGCGATGGGCTGCACGGTCTCGCAGCACCGGACGAACGGGCTCGAGAGGATCCGCTGGGGGCGATAGGCGCTGAGCAGCGGAACCAGTGCCGCAGCCCGGGCCCGGCCCCGGGCGGTGAGCGGGCGCGACCGGTCGTCGCCCTGGTAGGCGCCTCGTCTCCCGGCCTGGGCGTGGCGAACTACCAGCAGGGGCATGGCCAGCATGCTGTCACGGCGGGGGCTCCGGGCCGATGATCCCGCCGGGGCGGTGCCCGACGGAGGGCCCGGGAACCTCGATGCCGGGGTCGGTGGGGAGGGGGAACGCATCGAGGTCCCGGCCGTGCCGCGCCAACGAGTGGTAGCGGCGACCGGCGAACCACCAGCGGCCGGAGGCGAAGGCGTAGCGGTCGTGATAGAGGCCGTAGGCGTTCGTCCACCGGCCGGTCTCCCGGTCCTGGCGCAGCTCGCACATGAACATCCGGCCGACCGCCGCTCCGGCCAGTGGTCCGTCGGGGAACACGATGTGGGCGTTGAGGATCACGAACTCGAAGAACTCGAACCGGTCGACCGCACCACCGATGAACGCGCCCAACTCGGGGCCACCCACCACCCGCAGCGGCTCACCCTCCCGACGGTCGATGACCACCTCGGCATCGGGCAGGAACAAGAGGTCCAACTCGGGCCAGGCCCGCCGGTTCACCGTATCGGCATAGGCATGCTGCAACCGACGTACCCCGGTGTCATGCACGGCCTCGGCCACCAGCGGATCCTCCATCACGTCCGCACGATAGCGGGAGGCCGCGGCCGCCTCCCCCCGACCGGCGGCGGTGACGGCGGGCTCCGGGGAGTCAGCCTCCGAACCGCGCGCCGCCGAACCCGCCGGCTCCGCCGAAGCCGCCGGCACCACCGAAACCGCCGGTGCCCCCGAGCCCACCGCCGAATCCGGAACGGGTGGTCGTCGTGGACGTGCTCGGCAGTGGTTGGTCGAGGTCGGCGAGGGACACGACCTCACCGGTGGTCACCCCGGAGGTGACCTGGGTCAGGATGTCGCCCACCGTGCCGACGGTGACCCTCACCTCCTTCGGCGTGTTGGCGTCCACCACGGTCACCAGATGCTCGGACCCCACCGTGCGCACGGCTGAGGACGGCACGGTGGTGACCCCGACCGATCGCTTCACCACGATGGAGACACCGGCCTGAGCGCCGGAGAGCTGCCCGAGGTCGGGCGAGGTCAGCGAGATCGTGACCGGATAGGTGGTCGTCGTCCCGGTCGTGCCGATCACGCCGATGGACGACACCGTTCCCTGCTCGACCGAGTTCGTCGAGTCCGGGGTGACCGTCGCCGGCTGGCCGACGGCAACTTTCCCGATGTCGGCCACGGCGACGGAGGTCGAGATGTCATAGGACGAACCGGTGCCGATGACGACGATCTCGGGACTGGTCGCACTGCCCCCGGCCGTCACCGTCCCGCCGACGGCGATGGTCACCGCCGCCACGGTTCCCGAGATGGTGCTGACCAGGTCGGCACCGGTCAGCGCCTGCTGGGCGTCGGACAGATTGGCCTCGGCGGTGTCGATGGCGGCCTGATCGACGGCGAGCTGTTGTGGGGTCGCCGCCTTCGTCGCATCGCTGCCCGAGCCCGATCCCGACTTCGCCGCGCTCGGGGGGCCGGACCCGCTGCTGGACGTGCTGTTCGACGAGGTCGCCGCTGCAGCCGAGGAGGTGCCGGCCGCGGTGGTCGCCCCCGAGGTGGTGATGGCGTCACCGAGAGCGCCCTCGGCGGCGGCGACCTTCTTGAGGTCGGCGGAGACCGCCGCCTGCGCCGAGCTGGCCTGGGCGAGGGCCTGGCTGCAGGTCGTCGGGGCCGCCGGGCCGGATCCCTGTCCGGCCCCTGTGCCGGATCCCGGGTCCGATCCCGGACCCGCCACCGCAGCGGTGGAGGCGGGTGACGAAGTGGTCGCCGTGGTGGCACTCGTCGAACTGGTGGAACTCGTCGGAGTCGTCGGAGTCGTCGGAGTCGAGGCCTCGCACAGCGTGGTGGCGGCGGCCAGGGCGGCGGTGGCCTGCGCAGAGGCGGAATCCGCCTGGGTCTGTGCGGCCACCAGTGCCGCCTGTGCCTTGGCGATGTCCTGCTTGCCCTGGGCATCCTGACCACCCGTGGGCGTCGGGGCGGCCGACGCGGTCGAGCCGGTCGACGCATCGGTCGAGGTGGTCGTGGTCTGGCTCGCCTCGGCGCTGGCCAGTTTCGCCTGGGCCGACGCCACAGAGGCCTGGGCCGAGGTGACGGCGGCATCCAACGTGGCGATGTCCAACGACGCCAACGTCTCACCGGCGCTGACCTTCTGACCGACCGCCACGTTGACGGCGCCGATCGTCCCCGAGGCGTCGAAGTTGAGGTCGGCCTGATCGACCGGCGTGATCGTGCCCACGGAGTCGAGGGTCTCCTCGACCGTTCCGGTCCCGACAACCGCCGTGCGATAGGTCGAGGCGGCGCCACCGGTCAGGCTCCAGGCCACCAGGGCCGCCGCCACCAGCACGACGGCGGCGCCGATCCGGAGCGGCGAGAGCCAGCCGGATCCGTGAGGACCGGCGCCGGACCTGTCGTCTACCGGCACGTGGCCGGACCCGGTCGCCCCTCCCCCGGGCGATCCGAGCGAGGTCGGCGATCCCGCCGAACCGGCGGGTTCCGCCTCGGAGGGCTCAGGCACCGGCCGAGCCACCCGGCGCCGCACCGGCGCCACCCGCTCCACGGAACCCTCCGAACCCACTGGTGCAACCGTTGGCGCCCGGTGTGGAGATGGTGATCGACCGAGCCGTCACCGCTCCGGTCGAGTCAGCCTGTCCGACGGCGGTGGCACACTTGCCCACGGCCAGGTCGCCGGCCGAGGCCGTCGTGCGCTGGGTGAACGCCGTCGTGGCCGTGAGCGTCACTGTCACACTCGACGTCTTCTGCGTCTGGGGATCGGTCTCGCTGACCGTCACGGTCGACCCGTTCACCCCGGTGACCGAACCCGATGCCGCCCCGAAGCCCCCGGCGGCGAAGCGACCGCCGCCGGGACGCTCGCCCGACCCTCCACCGGGGAACCCGCCACCGCCACCGCTACCGGTGCTGCTGCCGGTGCCGCCGCCGCCCGCCCCGCGGGCGAAGCCCCCACCCCCGGCACCACCGAAACCGCGGGAGCAGGTGCCCGATGTCGGCTGGGTGATGGTGACGGTCGTGGCCGTTACCGGCTCGCCGAATGCCGACTTGGTGGACGAGGAGGTCGAGGTCGGCTTGCCGAAGGCCGAGATGCAGGAACCGACGGTCACATCGGATGCGGTGGCCGCCACCGTCTGCTCGAAGGTCGTGGTCGTCGAGTAGTTGACCGTCGTCTGGCTCGTCGTGCTCTGCACCTCGAGTGAGGTGCCGTTGATCGCCGCGATCGATCCGGAGGTGCCGGGGAACGTGCGGGTGCCCGCGCCGCCACCGCCCCCGGTGGCCGAGGGCTTGGCCGTCGTCGACGTGGTCGACGCCGACGAGGATCCGCCGCAGGCGGCCATGGTCACCGCGGCCACGCCGAGGACCGACAGGGCCAGGACCTTCCTCGCCGTCACGGAGCGAGTGGACCGACGCCGGTTGGCGCCGCCGCTCGAATGGTCTGTCTTCATGGTTGGGTGGTTCATCGCTCTTCCTTGTCTTGTGTTGCTTGGTGGTGATGTCGAGGGTCTCATTCGCTTCGCAGGGCATCGATCGGGGGCAGCTTCGCCGCACGGCTCGCCGGGTAGACGCCGAAGGCCACTCCGATGGCGATGGCCACCGCGATGGCGCCCACCGTGGCCACCGGCGAGATGGTGATGGGGTCGGAGATGAAATGGGGCAGGATCCAGGCGCCGAGGATGCCGAGGCCTGCCCCGAGCAGGCCACCCACCAGTCCCAGCACCGAGGCCTCGACGAGGAACTGCCGTCGGATGACGCGGGGCGTGGCCCCGAGCGCCTTGCGTAGACCGATCTCACGGATGCGCTCGGTCACCGACACCAGCATGATGTTCATGACGCCGATCCCGCCGACCAGGAGGGAGATGCCGGCGATGCCCCCGAGCAGCACGGTGAGCGTCCGGTCGACCGAGGTGGCGGTGGCCACCACCGAGGTCTCCGGTGTGATGGTGAAATCAGCCTCCGTCGGCGTGGTGATGGCATGGAGACTGAGCAGTTCGTAGTCGGCCTCCTGATAGGCGGCCGAGAGCGTCGACGACGAGGTCGCCTGGACGAGGATGTCGCTCACCGAGTTCCGGGCGGTGCCGCCGATCAGCTCGGTCGATGCCGTGGTGATCGGCACGATGGCCTGGTCGTCCTGGTCGGAGGCGGTCGACGACGAGCCCGACGAGCCCACCGTGTTGAGCACCCCGATGACCTCCATCGGCACACCGTCGACGGTGACGGTCTGGCCCACGGGGTCCCTGGCGTTGAACAGCTCCTCGGCGGTGGTCGACCCCAGCACCACCACGTTGGCCCGGGTCGACACGTCGTGCCCGGCGATGAACCTTCCCTCGGTCATCGACCGTCCCCGCACGGTCAGCCACGGCGGATCGGTGCCGACCACCGAGGTGGTCCAGTTGGTCGTGCCCGCCACCAATGTCGCTGACTCCGTGGTGGTGGGAGCGACGGCGGCGATGTCGGGCGCCACCGTCTTGGAGGACAGGGCGGCGGCATCACCCACCGTGAGTGTCGACGCCGATCCGAACCCGCCGCGGATCCCCGACGTCGAGGTCGTGCTACCCGGTGAGATGGTCAACAGGTTCGAACCGAGGGCGGTGATCTCGGAGCTGACCTGCTGCTGGGCACCCTCGCCGAGGCCGACGGTGAGGATCACCGCGGTGATCCCGATCATGATGCCGATCACGGTGAGGGTGGACCGCAGCCGGTGGGAGAGCACTCCCTCGAGACCGGTGCGCAGCGTCTCGAGGAAGTTCACGGTGTGCCCGCGGTGCTGGCCGCCAGCGTCGAGTCCACGATCTGGCCGTCACGGATCCGGATGGTGCGACCGGCGGCGTCCGCCACGTCGGCCTCGTGCGTGATGAGCACGACGGTGCGCCCGCTCCGGTGCAGGTCGTCGAAGAGGTCGAGCACGTCCTGGGCGGACGCGGTGTCGAGGTTGCCGGTCGGCTCGTCCGCCAGGATCAACGCCGGGTCGGTGACCAGGGCGCGCGCCACCGCCACCCGTTGCTGCTGACCACCGGACAGCTCCCCGGGACGGTGCTCGACCCGGCTGGCCAGGCCGACCCTGTCGAGGGCGGCCAGGGACCGCTCCTTGCGAGCGGACCGGTCGACGCCGGCATAGATGAGGGGCAGTTCCACGTTGCGCCAGGCCGACAGGGTGGCCAGCAGGTTGAACTGCTGGAACACGAATCCGATCCGACGGTTGCGCACGTGGGCCAGGTCCTCCTCGGACATGGTGCTCACGTCCTCTCCGGCCAGCCAGTAGGAGCCCTCCGTCGGTATGTCGAGACACCCGAGGATGTGCATCAGGGTCGACTTGCCCGATCCCGACGGGCCCATGACGGCCACGTACTCGCCGGAGTCGATCTCGAAGGACACGCCGCGCAGCGCCTCGACCTCGAGGGAGCCGGTCCGGTAGACCTTGGTGACGTCCCGGACGTCGATCACGGCGCGGTGGACGGCCGGGTGCTCACCCGTCTCGTCCAACCAGACCTCGGCCGTGTCGTCGAGCCGGATCGGCGATCGCCGATCTCCTGGCGACGTCATCCGCCGAACCCCCCGCCGCCCGAGAAGCCGCCGCCGCCGCCCGAGAAGCCGCCGCCGCCGCCCGAGAACCCACCGCCCCCACCCGTGAACCCACCCCTGCCGAAGAGTCCGGTACCGGTCCCGGAGCGGGCGCCGTGGAAGGTCACCTCGGTCACGTAGATCTTGTCGCCGACGGACAGCCCGCTGGTCACCTGGGTCTCACCGGCCGAGGCGGCGCCGATCCCGACCGACCGGCTCACCTTGTTGCCGTCGGAGTCGAGCGTGACCGTCGTGGCGTTCCCGCTGTACTGGATGGCCGTCGTCGGCACCACGATGACGTTCTGGAGCTCCTCGGTGATGATCGACACCGTGGCACTGGATCCGCCGTAGAGACCCGACGGGCTGCCGGTCACGTCGATGACCACGGGGAACGAGGAGACGTCGGAGCTCGTGCTGGCCAGCAGCCCGACCGTGGCCACGGTGCCGAAGACGTCCGACGTCGACCCCGAGACGGTGATCGTCGCCTGGTCCCCCACCTTCACCTGGCCCACCTGGGTGCTGTCGACGGTCGAGTTGACGATGTAGGAGCCGGTGGAGACCACCACGATCTGGGCCGTGGAGCTCGAGGACGCCGTGCTGGACCCCGCCGACGCCGCCGTGGACGACGCTCCCGTCGAGGCGGCACCACTGGAGAACGAGCTGCCCCCGCCCGAGGAGCCGGACCCTCCGGTGGCCGACGACGAGCCCGACGACGAGGACGAGCTCGTGCCCGTCACCTGTTGGCCGACGGTGAGGTTCACCGACGCCACCGTCCCGGCGATGGTCGAGGTGAGCGTGGCGTCATCGAGGGAGGTCTGCGCGGAGGCCACCTGGCTCTGGGCGGAGGCCACGCTCGCTTCGTCCGAGGCGATCTGGGCGGCGGAGGCGTTGTCGTCCTGGTCGGTGGCGAGCTGGGCCTGGTCGAGGGCCAGGTTCGCCTGTGCCTGGGTGAGGGCGGCGGACAGCGAGGTGTCGTCGATGGTGGCGAGCGCCTGGCCGACGGTCACGGTCTGGCCGGCCGTGACGTCGACCGAGGTGACCCGGCCCGACACGCCGAAGTCGAGGTTGGCCTGTGCCGCCGGCTCGACGGTGCCCGACGACGAGACCGTCTGGGTGATGGTCCCGGTGCCGACCGTCTGGACCGTGGTGGTCGTCGTGATCAGCGGCGCGGCGCTCGAGCTGCGTGTACCCAGCCAGGTCCCGACCCCGGCGGCGACGACGACCACTGCCAGGGCGGCGATGATCGTCCCCTTCCTCGAGTACCACTTCCTGCGCTTGGGTGCCACGTGTGCCTCGCTGATCTACTGTCGAACTCGGAGCCTGGGGGTTCGTCCCGGACGGCACGCGCTGCGGGCACGCCAAGGACCGGCCCACGTCATCCAATCGGGCGAACATTTGTGCCAGGCAACAACCACCTGTGAGATTCCTGAGAACGATCGGGCGGCCCCCCGGCACGGCGAAACGGCCTGGCCAGGCAGCCAATTTTCCCGACGCGACCATTGCCCCCGCCCGCCCGCTCCCGATCGGCGCCTGTCGCCGTAAGGTGCGTCGTGGGACGGACCGGGCCTGTGCCGGGCCGCCCGTCGACCAGGGGAGGTGCCCGTTGCGGTACGTGAACCTCGGCCAGACCGGCCTGCGGGTGTCGCGGGTCTGTCTCGGCATGATGAGCTTCGGGAACGACAGCGAACGGAAGTGGGTGCTCGACGAAGAGCACGCCGAGCCGATCATCCGGGCGGCGGTCGAGGGGGGCGTCACCTTCTTCGACACGGCCGACACGTATTCGGCTGGGGCCAGTGAGATCGCCACCGGACGCCTCCTGCCCAAGTTCCTCGGGCGCGACGAGATGGTGGTGGCGACCAAGGTCTTCATGCCGATGACCCCGGGCGAGAACGGGGCCGGGCTGTCGCGCAAGCACATCCTGTCGGCCATCGACGCCTCGTTGAGCCGCCTGGACCTCGACTACGTCGACCTCTACCAGATCCACCGGTGGGACCCCCGAACCCCCATCGAGGAGACCCTGGAGGCACTCCACGACGTGGTCCGGGCGGGCAAGGCCCGCTACATAGGCGCCAGCAGCATGTTCGCCTGGCAGTTCGCCAAGGCGCAGCACGTGGCCGACCGCAACCACTGGACCCGGTTCGTCTCGATGCAGCCCCATTACAACCTCATCTACCGCGAGGAGGAGCGGGAGATGATCCCCCAGTGCATCGACCAGGGCGTCGGGGTCATCCCCTGGAGCCCGCTGGCCCGCGGCGTCCTCGCCGGCAACCGCAGCCGAACCGGCGACCGGAAGACCACCCGGTCCGGCACGGACGACTTCACCGACTACCTCTACAGCCAGCCCACCGACTTCGACGTCGTCGAACGCGTGGCCGAGGTGGCGTCCGAACGCAGCGTTCCCCCGGCCCAGGTGGCCCTGGCCTGGGTCCTGCGACAGCCGGGGGTCACCGCCCCCATCGTCGGGGCCACCAAGCCAGGCCACCTCGAGGATGCCCTGGCCGCCGAGCAGCTGGAGCTGCGTGACGACGAGGTGGCGAGGCTGGAGGAGCCCTACGTGCCGCACCCGGTGCTCGGCCACTTCTGAGTCGACCGCCTGGAGACGACCGCCGGCCCGCTGCCCCAATCGGGTCTCCGTCGACCGGCACCGTGCGCCCTCAGACGGCCGAGGCGGACGCGGCCAGGGCGACCGCCGTCGACCGTCCCCGCTGGGCCAGCGGTTCGGGGCTGCTGCCGAGGACGGTGATGACCCCGGCCACCAGAGCCAGACCGGCCAGCACCAACACGGTGGCCGAAAAGGCCGTTCTCACCTGGTCGACCGACCCGCCGTCACCGCCCAGGGCGCTGAACACGGCGCTCGAGACGGCCAGCCCCATCGCCGTGCCCAACCCCCGGCTCGTGTTCAACAGTCCCGATGCCAGGCCGGACTGCTCCGCGGGCACCGACGCCATGATGCCGGCGTTGTTCGGGGAGACGAAGAGCCCCAGTCCGACCCCGACCACGACGAAAAGCCCGAGGAACCCCGGCGTGGTCGGCCGCAGCCATCCCAACCCGACCAGACCGGCCACCACCAGGGCCATGCCGGTCGCCGCCGGCAGCCGGACACCGAAGCGGTCCGCCATCCTGCCCGAGAAGGGCGCCACCAGGCCCAGGGCGACCGGCATCACCATCAGCTCGAGACCGGTCCTCACCGAACCGAACCCGCCGGCCCGCTCGAAGTAGAAGGGCACCACCACCAGCACGCCGAACAGCACCAGGAAGGCCAGCAGGCCACTCGACACACCGGCGCTGAACGGCACCCGCCCGAACAGGGTGAGATCCACCATGGGCGCCGCCGACCTCCGCTCACGGCGGACGAACGCCACCCCGAGCACGACGGCCGCGCCCACCACGGACAACAGGGCCACCGAGGTCCATCCCAGGCGGTCCCCCTCGGAGACGGCGAACACCAGGGCCATGACCGCCGGGAAGAACAGGGCGAGGCCGGGCCAGTCGAAACCCTGCCGGGCCTGGAGGTGGTTGCTGCGCGGGACGAAGAGCAGGGCGGCGATCATGCCCACCAGGCCGACCGGGACGTTCACGAGGAAGAGGAGCCGCCATCCACCGGCGGCCAGGAGCAGACCCCCGACCGAGGGCCCGAGGGCGAGACCCAGGGCCTGGGCCGCCCCCTGGACGCCGAGGGCCCGCCCGAGCCGGTCACGCGGGACCGCCAGGGCGATGATGGCCACGCTGTTGGCCTGGAGCATGGCGGCACCCACGGCCTGGAACGCCCGGAAGCCGTCGAGGGCCACCAGGCTCGAGGCGTTGGCGCACAGCGCGGAACCGATGATGAAGATGACGAATCCGTAGATGTAGAGAAGCTTCCGGCCGACCATGTCCGCCAGACGGCCCACCGCGGCCACCGAAGCCACCAGCACGAGCAGATAGCTGAGGCCGACCCAGCTCACGTCGCCCACCCCGGCGTGGAACGAGTGCTCGAGGGCGGGAAACGCCAGGGTGACGATGCTGGCGTCGAGCTGGCCCATGAAGGCGCCCACACACACGGCCACCACCGCCAGCAGATAGCCCCGCTCCATGCGGCGGACGGCGGAGGGCCGGCGGGGTTCCACGATCAACCGCTGCCATCCCACCGGCCTGGTCTCGTCCACGAGCGTCACGATGTGTGCAGCGTCGCGTTCCCCGATCCAGAAGTCGAATAGTGGTTTCGGATTAGTTCGATAGGATTTACTTATGGATATCCGCCATCTCCAGCGGTTCCTGGCCGTCGTGGACCAGGAGGGGTTCACCGCGGCCGCCGACGAGATCGGGGTCAGCCAGCCGGCGCTGTCCCAGTCGGTCAAAGAGCTGGAGATCGAACTGGGGGTCCCGCTGTTCGAACGTCTGGGGAGGCACGTCCTCGTCACCGAGGCGGGGCGTGCCCTCATCGGCCCGGCCCGACAGACGCTCCGGGACGTCGTCACGGGGATCTCGGCCGTGCGGGCGGTGGCCGGCGGGAGCGCCGGACGCCTCTCCCTCGGCAGCCTTCCCACGCTGGCCGCCGAGCCACTGGCCGGTCTGGTCGGCCGGTACCGGCGCCGGCACCCGGGGGTGGAGGTCGATCTCGCCGCCCCGGAGGACTCCTCCGACCTCGTGGCCATGATCCGCGACGGGCGCTGCGAGGCCGGGTTGACCGAGTCCATCGACGTCCCCCCCGACCTCACCGGCTACGAGATCGGCGTGCAGGCCCTGTTGCTCATCCTCCCGCCCGGGCTCGGTGGGTGGGGGAACCCCCTCGACGACCAGGGCGGCGCCGTGTCGGAGTTCACCCTCCCCCTCGCCGATCTGGTCGGCGTCCCGTTCGTCGCTGCTCCGAGCGGCACCTCGACCCGCCGGCTCCTGGTGGAGGGGTTCGCCGCCGCCGGGGCCGAGCCGCGGATCGCCGTCGTGACCGCCCAGCGGGACGCCATCCTGCCCCTCGTGCTGGCCGGCGCCGGGGCGGCGCTCGTACCCGAGGCGATCGCCGTGGTCGCCGGGGCCCTCGGAGCGACCGTGGCCCGCCCCGAGCCTGCCGTCGAGCGGGGGATCGCCCTGTTCCACCGGGCCGGGCCGCTGGCGCCGGCGGCGGAGCGCTTCGTCGAACTGGCCACCGGCATCTCCGTGTACGGTGCATCCGAGCACGCAGGAGGGCCCCCCGGGGTGAGCCCCCGACGAGCCGAGGGAGGGCCGTGACCGTGGAGCAGCCGACCGGCGTCGACTTTCATTTCGACATCATGTGCCCCTACGCCTACCAGACCTCGCTGTGGATGCGCGAGGTGCGGGAGCAGACCGGCCTCGACGTGCGGTGGAGATTCTTCAGCCTCGAGGAGATCAACCGCGGCGAGGGGAAGAAGCACCCCTGGGAGCGCGAGTGGTCCTATGGGTGGTCGATGATGCGGATCGGTGCGCTCCTCCGGCGCCAGGACATGGCGCTCCTCGACCGGTGGTACGAGGCGGCAGGATCGGCCCTCCACGTGGAGGGGCGCAAGCCCCACCGTCCCGAGGTCGCCGAGGAGATCCTCGGTGAGATGGGCCTCGACCCCGGCACCGTCGCCGAGGCCATCGCCGACCCGACCACCGGTGACGAGGTTCGGGCCGAGCACGACACGGTGGTCTCGAAGGGCGGCTTCGGGGTGCCGACGCTCGTGTTCGACGACGGGCAGGCTCTGTTCGGCCCCGTGCTGGTCAACCCCCCGACGGGTGACGACGCGGCCCGGCTGTGGGAGCACGTGACCGGCTGGCTCGAGTTTCCCAACGTCTACGAGCTGCAGCGCCCGAAAGGCCCGGCGGACATCGACGCCATCGCCACCGCCTTCTCCCCGTACCTCGACGCACGGGACTGGCTCAGCGTCCAGCGCCCGACACCCTGACGCCCGACGCCCGGCGACCGGACCGGTCACAGGCCCGAGTCGGTCTCCGTCGACGAGTCCTGGCGCTCGGTCGCCCGTCCTGACCGGCGCAGCAGCCACAAACCACTGGCCGGGAACAACAACACCGACAGCATCCCTGCCGCCACCAGCGATGCCGCGTTCACCTGGAGCATCCGGTGCTCCGAGAGGGCGATGCTCGTGATGACCACGATGAGCGGCAGACCGGTGGCCGAGAAGAGCGCCATCGGCACCCGCTCGACACGGTCGAGCAGGCCCCGGTACAGCAGGAAGACGGGGACACCCCTCCCGATGAGCATCAGCGACAGGAACAGCGGCACCCGCCACAGGGACGCCGGGTCGTTCACGAACACGTGGATGTCGAACTCGATCCCGCTCACCACGAAGAAGATCGGGATGAGGAACCCGAACCCGATCGCCTCCAACTTGGCCTTGATGGCCACGCTCTCCCCGCTCGCCGTGAACAGCCGCACCACGATGCCGGCGGCGAACGCACCGAGGAGCACGTCGAGCCCGAGCGTGGCGGCCAGCAGGACGAGCAGCACGATGAACAGCAGCGACACCCGCACCGGCAACTGCGCGCTCGACTCCAGGTGCCGGTTGAGGATGGCCACCACCCGGGGCGGTTGCTTCCGGGCGGCGAGCAGCACGGTGACCACCGCCACCACGATGAACGCAGCCAGGAGCAGCGAGGTGAGGATCGGCTCCTTCTTGGTCAGGAGGAGGGCGACGGCGACGATGGGCAGGAACTCGCCACAGGTCCCGATGGCGGAGATGTAGGCCCCGAACCTGGTCTCCATGACCCCGGCGTCCCGCAGCATGGGCACCAGGGTCCCGAGGGCCGTCGTGGTCAGGGCCAGGCCGACCACCAGGGTGTCACGGGCCAGCCCGGTCGACACCAGTGCGAATGCGGCCCCCAACCCGATCACCAGGGAGAGCAGCCAACCGATGGTGGCCAACCGGAGCGGCTTCCCCCGGATCCGCTGGAGGTCCAACTCGTAGCCGGCCAGGAAGATCAGGTAGGTGAGGCCGAGGTCGGAGAGCCCCGTCACCACGTCGTCGATGTGGGCGATGTTCAGCACGTAGGGCCCGAGCAGCATGCCCAGGGCGATCTGGAACACGATCTCGGGGATCGCCACCTTGCCGGTCAGCTCCGAGAGGATCGGGGCGATCACGGCAGCCAGGGCGATCAGTACCAACGTGGCCACAGCGCTCGATGTCACACCACCGCGCCCGTCCCGCTCCGATTGGACATCGCCTCACACTAGGCGGCCACCCCCGGTCCGGGGCGGAACGATTGGCGGCAGAGGCTCGACGGCTGGGCCAGACTTGTCCGGTGACCCCGGACCACGGCCCGACGAGGACGACGAGGACGACGAGGACGACGACCATCGGACCGCCGCCGTGCTGACGGTGGTCGGGCCCATCGGTGGCGAAGACCACCACACGGGCCGCCACCGCCAGGCCGGTCACCCCGAACGGCCGTCGCGGATCGACGCGGTGATGGAGGGTATCGCCGACCTCCATCTCGACAGCGACCTGCGCGTGGTGGAGCCGCGTCCCGCCGATCCGGGCCAGTTGGCCCGCGTGCACGGACCGGCCTACCTCGACCGGCTCCGCCAGCTGTGCGAGTCGGGAGGAGGGCATCTCGACGAGGACACCTACGCCACTCCCGAATCCTGGGACGCCGCCCTCTTGTCGGCCGGGGCCGGACTGGCGGCCGTCGACGCCCTGGTGGCCGACGACGCCGGGGTGGCCTTCGTGGCGGCGAGACCACCCGGCCACCACGCCCTCCCCGACCGGTCGATGGGCTTCTGCCTGATCAACAACGTGGCCGTGGCGGCCCGCTCGTTGGTCGACGCCGGTGAGCGGGTCCTCATCGTCGACTGGGACGTGCACCACGGCAACGGCACCCAGGCCATCTTCTGGGACGAGCCCGACGTCCTCTACGTGTCCACCCACCAGTGGCCGTGCTATCCGGGGACGGGGCGGCCGGACGAAGTGGGAGGAGCCGGGGCCAGGGGGTCCATCCTCAACGTGCCGCTGCCCCCCGGGGCGACCGGGGACGTGCTGGGCCACGCCTTCGAGCGGGTGGTCGGGCCGGCCGTCGACGAGTTCTCACCCACCTGGGTCCTGGTCTCGGCCGGCTTCGACGCCCACCGGGACGATCCGCTCGCCGACCTGGCCCTGTCGTCGGGCGACTTCGCCGATCTGGCCGCCGTGGTGGCCGGTTACGCCCCGGCCCCCGGCCGGCTGGTCCTCTTCCTCGAGGGCGGCTACGACCTCACCGCGCTCCGATCGTCGGTGGCGGCCTCACTCGGGCGGCTGGTCGGTGCGCCGGCGCCCCGAGAACCGGCCACCTCGGGCGGACCGGGGGCGAACGGGCTGAACGCGGTCATCGACGTGCGGCTCGAGGCGCTCGAAGGTCTCTAGGCGCCCGGTCGGGCCGCCGCCGTCACCAGGTGTCGATGCAGCTGCGCTTCTTGTCGCGGCGGGCGACCGGTGCCGGAGCCGACCGCAACGCCGCCACGATCCTGGCCCTCGACTCGGCCGGATCGATCACATCGTCGATCTCGAATGCCGACGCCACGTTGATGGCCTTCCCGTGCCGGTAGGCGCGCTCGACCATCGAGGCGAACAGCGCCTCGCGCTCCTCGGGATCCTCGACGGCGTCGAGCTCGCGTCTGAACCCGAGCCGGACCGCTCCCTCGAGGCCCATGCCGCCCAGCTCCCCGCTCGGCCAGGCCACGGTGAAGAGGGGCGAACGGAAGCTGCCGCCGGCCATGGCCTGGGAGCCGAGCCCGTAGCCCTTGCGCACCACGATGGTGAAGAAGGGAACGGTGAGGCTCGCCCCGATCACGAACATGCGGCTGAAGTGGCGCACCTGGGCCGACTCCTCGGCTTCGGGCCCGACCATGAACCCGGGCGTGTCGCACAGGAACAGGACGGGCAGGTCATGGGCATCGCAGAGCTGGAGGAACCGGGCCGCCTTGTCGGCCCCGTCGCTGTCGATGGCGCCCCCGAGATGGGTGGGGTCGTTGGCCACCACGCCGAGGGGCCGTCCCTCCACCCTGATCAGGGCGGTCACCATCCCCTTCCCGAAGCCGGCCCTGAGCTCCAGCACCGAACCGGCATCGGCCAGTGTCGCCACCAGGTGGCGCATGTCGTAGACGCGCAGCCTCTCCTCGGGGACGCAGCTGCGCAGGAGTCGCTGATCGGCACACGACCACTCGGGCACCCGACCCTGGAAGTAGGACAGATAGCGCTTGGCCTGTCGCACGGCATCGGCGTCGTCCTCGGCCACCACGTCCACCACGCCGTTGCGTGCCTGCACGTCGATCGGCCCGATCTCCTCGGGACGGAACGAGCCGAGGCCGCCTCCTTCGATCATCGCCGGGCCCCCCATGCCGATGGAGGCGTCCCTGGTGGCGATGATCACGTCGCAGCAGCCCAGCAGGGCGGCGTTCCCGGCGAAGCACCGTCCCGATGCCACGCCGATCAGGGGGACGAGACCGCTCAGCGCTCCGAACAGCGCGAACGCCCGGGTGTCGAGTCCGGTGATCACGGCATAGTCGGTATCGCCCGGGCGCCCTCCGCCACCTTCGGCGAACAGGACCACGGGAAGGCGGAGCCGCTCGACCAGTTCGAACACCCGGTCCTTCTTGCGGTGGTTCTGCTGACCCTGGGTCCCGGCCAGCACCGTGTAGTCGTAGGACAGGACCGCACAGTTGGTCGACCGGCCGTCGAACAGGTCGCCGTTCACCGCACCGACCCCGGCCACCAGCCCGTCGGCCGGGGTCCGCTCGATCAGGTCCTCGAGGGGGCGCCGGCCCCGCTGGGCGGCGATGGCCAGCGACCCGTACTCGACGAACGTGTCCGGGTCGCACAGGTCGTCGATGTTCTCGCGGGCGGTGCGCCGGCCCGCTCGGTGACGGCGGTCGACCACCTCGGGCCGGCCGGCGTCGAGCAGGCCGGCCCGGCGGTCGAGGAGCTCGGCGAGGTCCGGCCGGACCACGTCGAGATCGATGTCCTGGTGCTCGACGGCCCCGGGGGCATCGCCGGACGCCTCGAGGGTGCCGAGGTGATCACCGGCGGCCACGACCGCACCGAGGACCGCGGTGACCGAGGTGACGGTGCCCGACACCGCCGCCCTCACCACGTGCTCCATCTTCATCGACTCGATGACGACGAACGTCCCACCTTCGCTGATCCGGTCACCGACGACCGCCGGCACGGCGACGACCGTACCCTGCAGCGGCGCGACGAGCCGCTCGACCGGACCGTCCGGCCGCTGGCCCCGATCTCCCGTACCCTGGGCTCCCCCGGTCACCGGGGCATGGGGAAGATGCCCGGCTCGTGCGAGACCGCGGAGGCGGCAGCCGAGCGTTCCTCCCCGGTCATGGGGACGAAGGCCTCGGCCGCCTCCAGCGCGGTGGGCAGGACACCGGTGTCCCCGGGCGTGCAGACGGCATGGACCCCGGGCGTCGACAGCGCGAACCTCACCCCCCGCTCCACCTCGGCGCCCGCCGTGTAGGGCTCGTACCAGGTGCCCGCCGTATGGGGTCGGTCCCCCCACGGGCGGGCGGCGACCGCCTTGATGGCCATGACCCCGATGTCGTACTCGCCGGCATGGGCGAGGAGCCGCTCGGCGTCCTGGCGGTAGGCGGGGTCGTTCCACAGCTGCGGATTCACCGGGAACATCACCGTGTCGAGGTCGTAGCGGCGCAGCGCCTCGAGGTGCGCGGACGGGGCGCTCAGCTCGTGCCCGGTGATCCCCACCCACCGGCACAGGCCCTGGTCCCGTGCGGCCAGGATGGCCTCGACCGCCGCGGCCCTGGCGTCGAGTTCCTCGAGGTCGGTCACGGCGTGGAGCTGGTACAGGTCGAAGTGGTCGCAATGGAGCCTCCGCAGGGACTCCTCCAACTGGGCGCGGACCCCGTCGGGGTCGTGCCGCAGCGTCTTGCAGGCCACGAACAGCCGGTCACGGACGGCAGGGATCAGGGGTCCGACGAGCTCCTCGGCCCGTCCGTACTGGGGGGCCACGTCGAGGTGGTTGACCCCGGCCGCCATGGCCAGGTCGAAGGATGCCGCCACCGTCTCCGGGTCGGAATCCCAGAAAGCGGCGCCGCCCAGGATGGCGACCGACGACCGATGGCCGGTCCTCCCCAGTCTGCGAAGCTCCACGCCTGCACCGTAGCGTCTGGCAACCTCGTGGCGGGCCCCACATCGTCGACGCGGCGTGCTCGTGAAGGTCGACCCCGACAGGGCCGGGGACCGTTGTCCGATTCAGGTCGTGGCGTTCGCCGACCGCGCCGCCTCCCAGCCGGCGACCATCGAACCGAACCGCATCGGGTTGTAGATGTCCTCCTCGTAGGACCACTGTCCGTTGCCGGCGTACTTGAGGAGGGTGAAGTTGTACTCCTGGTGGACGGTGCCGTCGCCCGGGTCCCTCATCCGGTTCCACACCTGGCAGACCACCCATCCCCGGTCCTCGTCCACGATGTACCACTCGATCGGGAACTCGGGCATGTCCGACCCCGGGTACTCGGACATGCACCCGCTGATCCAGTCGTAGATGGCCCGGCGCCCGTGGAACGTGCCGTAGTGGTGCTCGATGTAGGTGGCGCCCTCGGTGAACTGGTCCGCCCACGCCCGCCAGTCGCCGGACGCACCGGCCTCGGCCGCCCGACGCTGGTACTCGGTGAACGCCTCCTCGATCTCGGCCCTCGGCCACGTTCCCATGCTCTCGGCTCCTTGCCGGCCCCCCGGTGGGCCCCGATCAGTGTGGGTCCTCGGACGGCCCCGGTCAACCGGCGGGCGTGCCGGGGTGGACGGACGGCACCACCCGGGGGACCGGCGCCCGGGGTCCCGGTAGGATCGGACCCGAGCCGACCGGGAGGGTGCCAGCGTGAAGGACCATTGGCGTGCGCTCACCTTCGACTACCGGGACCCGGCGATCCCGTTCGAGGAGATCGTCCGCCTCATGGATATGTCCGGGACGGCCACCGGTGCCGCGTACAGCCGCAGCGACGTCGTCGAGGCCCTCCACGAGCACCAGCCGGCGGTGGTGGCCGTCTCCTCCGGAAGCCTGGTCGGTGTGGTGGTGGCCCGGCTGGGGGGCTCGGATGCCCACCTGATGGCGCTGGCGCTCCATCCCGAGTGGCGCCAGCGGGGCATCGGCTCGGCGCTCCTGCGCCAGATGGATCAAGAGATCATGCACCGGGGCGCTCGGCGCCTGCTGGCCCTGGTCCGACCCGGCCAGGTCGGGGAGATGGCCTTCTCCAACCAGGGCTTCACCCATCTGGACGGCCTCCATCTCTACACGCGGGACGCATCGATGGTCCCCGAGGAGCTCGCCGTCGTCGAGCGATTCGGCGGTCAGGTCCCGGCCGGCGGGCTGTGGGAGTCCATGAAGGGGTTCTCGTCGGCCAAGGAGATCCTCGACCGGCGGGTGGTGGCACCGCTCGCCCACGGTGAGCTCGCCGACAAGCTCGGACTCGTCCCGCCGGCGGCCGTCCTCCTCTTCGGACCTCCCGGGACCGGCAAGACCTCGTTCGCGCGGGCCATCGCCTCCCGGCTCTCGTGGGCCTTCGTCGAGCTCCACCCGTCGCTCCTCGGGCAGGGTGTCGAAGGAGCCCGCTCCCTCCATGACGCCCTCACGGAACTGGGCAAGGTGGACCGCCTCGTCTGCTTCATCGACGAGGCCGACGAGATCGCGTCGGACCGTTCCGAGCGCTTGGACAGCCAACCACTCGTCAACGAGCTGCTGAAGGCCATCCCCGTGTTCAAGTCACGCCCCCAGCGGTTGATGGTCATGGCCACCAACTCGATCGCCGCCATCGATCCGGCCCTCCTGAGGCCGGGACGGCTGGATCTCATCATCCCGGTCGGAGCACCCGACGAGGCCGAACGGGCCGATCTGGCGGCCGAGTTCCTGCCCGGCGGCAACCCGAAGGAGGTGGCCGCGTGCACATCGGGCTTCACGCCGGCCGACTTCGCGCTGGTCGCCCAACGCAGTGCCCAGCTGGCGTTCGATCGCGCCCTCGCCGGTGGCTCGGAGCAGATCGGCTCTGACGACGTGCTGCAGGCCATCCGGCTGACCCGGCCGTCCGTCAGCCCTGAGGCGGCGGATCGCTTCGACATCGAGGCATCGTCCTATTCCCGCCTGTAGATCGGGCGCCAACACCAGGACATGGGACCGGATCGCCTGGACATGTGCGACAGTGCAGCATGATCGAGTACGGCTCTTCCCTCAAGCCCGACGGTGAATCCGCCACCGCCCGGGTGGTGTCCTGCGAGCTCGCCTTCGACGTGGTCGAGCCGGCCGAGGTGGTGCTCCAGCTGGTGGCGGCCACGACGGCCGGCCGGGTGGTGAGCGAACGGCTCGACGTGGGCACCGACGGCGAGCCGGCGCTGACGACCGTCGAACTCGACGGACCCCACGGCGCTCGGGTCCACGTGCTCCAGTCGCTCAGTGGGCGCCTGACCGTCAGCTACCGTTCCGAGATCCAGGCCGGGCCGGCCCGGACGGCCGGGCAGCTGGACCCGGCCATGGACTACGCCCGGCTGGTCTACCTCCGTCCCAGCCGCTACTGCCCCTCGGACCACCTGGTGGGATTCGCCGTCGCCGAGTTCCCGACCGGCTCGAGCGTGCGCAGTCGGGTGGAGTCCATCACCGAGTGGATCCGCCGGCGCATCGGGTATGTGGCCGGCTCGAGCTCCGTGCACGACTCGGCGGAGGACACGCTCCTCACCGGCATGGGAACCTGCCGCGACTTCGCCCACCTCGGCGTGGCGCTGTGCCGGGCGATCGGAGTCCCCGCCCGCTTCGTCTCGGTCTACGCCCCCGGTCTGTCCCCGATGGACTTCCATGCCGTGTTCGAGACCCTCGAGGACGGCCGGTGGATCGCCCACGACCCGACCGACCTCGCTCCCCGCCAGTCGTTGGTGCGCATCGCCACCGGGCGGGATGCCGCCGACGCCGCCTTCGCCTCCGTCAACAAGGGTGTCGCCTCGCTCGACTACCTCGAGGTCTCGGCCACGGTCGGTGGCGAGCTGCCCGTGGACGATCGGAGCCGGGCCGTGGAGATCGGCTGATCACCGGTGGCCGACGCTCTCGGCGTCGCCCCGGGGTTCGGCTGCTCCCTCCGGGTGGTACCGGACCTCGGAGCTTCCCGGACGTGACTCCGCCCCCCGGCCGGACTCGAAGCGCACCGAGAGGCCCTGGTCCTTCGACCGCTTCCCCTCCATCGAGATGTCGGTCAGCACCCGCTGGTCCGCTTCGGTGAGGGGCGCCTGGAGGCTCCTCGGCCACAGCTGCCTGGCCCTGACCACGTTGACCTCGGCGGCGTAGAGGGTGAGCTGGGCACCGAGGTAGATCCAGGCCAGCAGTCCGAGGACGATGGCGAAGAACCCGTAGACCTGGCTCGAGTTCCTCAGGGTGTGCTCGACCAGGGCACCGCCGACGTACTGCAGTGCGGTCCAACCGGCGCCACCGACGGCGGCCCCGGGCAGCAGGGGCCGCCACGCCACGCTCGCCGGCGTGAGGAGCCGGAAGGCCACGGCGAAGAGCCCGACATTGAGGAGGATCGAGACGACGGCCCCGACCGCCTCGACCGGCGCACTCCGGGATCCCGTGGTCAGCGCGCCGACCAACGCCGTGCTCACCAGCAGGAAGGCACCGACGGTGGCGATCGTCGCCATCGTGCGCCCCAGCCTGGCGCCGAAGCCCGGTCGGTCGACCGCCGGCACGTTCCACACCTCGGCCATGGCGAACTGTCCGGACTGGACGGCGCCCTGAGAGCCCCACGCCAGACCGACGATTCCCACAGCCAGGCCGACCGCGCCGCGGTGGTGCAGCGCATGGATGTTGGCGCCCAACTGGTTCCCGACGATCGGGAACTGCGAGAGCGCCGAGGACTCGACGCGGTGGGTGAGCGACGAGCTGCCGCCGGCGACCAACCCCAGCACCGTGATCAGCAACAAGAGGAGCGGCAGCAACGAGAGGAAGCCGTAGTAGGTAAGGAGCGCCGCCAACGAGCCGCACCGGTCGTCGCCGAACTTCTTCACCACGCCGTAGAGGAACCCGAGCGGCGTGCTCCCGCGCTGCCTGCGGTCGAGGCTGGCGACCGCCCTCTTGACCAGGGTCACGATCCGGGCGGGCCCGAAGCGATCGTGCTCACCGCCTCCTTGCTCTCTGCCGCTGCGTGCCCGGCCTTGTCGCGTACGGCATGGGCGAGCTCCCGGCCCGTAGCCACGGCGCTGCCCGCCCCGTCCCTGACCACGTCGGTGGCCCGGCCGTCGGCAACGACGGCCCCCGCCTTCTGCCGGACCGCCTCGGCGGCGTCGCCGATCGGCTGGGCCGCGTCGGCGTCCCTCAGCCGGTCTGCAGCACGGACCAGCCCGTCCCGGATGTCGGCGCCGCCGGGAACGGATGCCACCACCTGCGCCAAGCCCCGATCGGGTGTGGCGCGGCCCGACCGCCTGTCGATCCCGGCACCGACCGCCGCTCCCGTGACCGCACCGAGCACTAGTCCTTTCCAGACGTTCTTCATGGGCCTGCTCCTTCGATCGTCCGCATCCGCTCCTCGGCGGTGAGACGACTATCCCCCGCTGGCGTCCCCTCTATGCATCGACGCGACTCCCGCGTCCGGTCCTGTGCGGTGCCGGCCAGCCTGTTCGATGGTTCGGTTTCCCCCGAGGACGGCGGGGTATGGCGACGACAGCGACAGCGGTACTGCACAGGCACTGCGAACGAGAACCGATCAGAACAACGAGAACCGATCAGAAAGAGTGACCACCATGGCATCGACGACCACGCACACGAAGGGTTCCCGTCCGAGGGGGGCGCCGAAGCGCCGCCGGTCCGACGCCCTCGTCATCCTGAAGAACGACCACCGGACCGTGGAGCGACTGTTCAAGTCGTACGAGCGGGCGTCGGAACGGGCCTACAAGACCATGCGCCGCCTGGTCGACGAGATGATCGCCGAGTTGTCCGTCCACGCCTTCATCGAGGAGCATGTGCTCTACCCGGCAGCGAAGGCGGAGGTTCCAGAGGCCGTGGATGAGGTGCTCGAGGCGGTCGAGGAGCACCACGTGGTGAAGTGGCAGCTCCAGGAGCTGATCGGCCTCGATCCCGAGGACGAGCGCTTCCACCCCAAGGTCACCGTGCTGATCGAGAACGTGCGACACCACGTCCGGGAGGAGGAGACGGAGTTCTTCCCGCTGCTGAGGTCCGAGATGGGGAGAGGGCGACTCCTCGAGCTCGGGGACGAATTGGACGCCATGAGGCGATCGGCGCCGAAGTTGCCGCACCCCCGCCTTCCCGACGGCCCGCCTGACCACCTCGTCCCCGACGCGGTGACCTCGGTGATCAGCCGGGCCAAGGACGCGGTGGCGTCCGTGCGATCGGCCTGAGCGGTTGCCGGTGCCGTCACCGATGGCCGTCGACTCCGTGGGCCCGGCCATGGAGGCGTTCTCCGACCGGTCGGACTACCCCCTCTACGTGGTGACGGTGGCGACGGCAGAGGGGGAGAACAGCGGCTGCCTCGCCGGCTTCGTCACCCAGTGCAGCATCGCGCCGCCGCGGTTCCTCGTGTGCCTGTCGAAGCTCAACCACTCCTTCTTCGTGGGGGAACAGGCCACCGGCATCGCCCTCCATCTGCTGGGCGACGACCAGACCGAGCTGGCCTCGCTGTTCGCCGAGCGCACCGGTGACGACTACGACAAGTTCGAGCACTGCGAGTGGCATCGGGGCGTCAGCGCCGCCCCCGTGCTGGAACACTGTGCGGCATGGCTCGAAGGCAGCATCCTCGATCGCTTCAGCGTCGGCGATCACGAAGCGCTCCTGATGAGCCCGGTGACCGGCGGTGCCGGCCACCACACCGGACTGCTGACCCTCAGCAACGCTCCCCCATTCCGCCCCGGGCACCCCGGAGCACCCTGAGGTCGACGGCTCAGGCGGCCTCGGAGTACCCGTCGGCAGGTGCCCGCGCCACGACCTGACCACCGCGCCGCTCATACCTCACTGGCGAACGCCTCCCTCAGCTTGGCCAGGCTGGCGGCCAGCAACCGGGACACGTGCATCTGGCTGATCCCGATCTGGTCGGCGATCTCCGACTGGGTCAGGCCGTCGACGAACCGGAGATTGAGGATCGTCCGCTCCCGTTCCGGGAGCTTGGTGAGGGAGATGGCCAGCAGCATCCGATCGTCGGTTCCGGCGTAACCCGGGTCCACGTCACCGAGTCTGGTGCCGATGGTCCCCTCCTGACGGTCCGGCGCGTCGATGGACGAGGTCCGGTAGCTCTGGCCGGCCTCCATGGCCTCCAGCACCGCCTCCTCGGAGGCGCCGATCGACTCGGCCATCTCGGCCACCGTGGGCGGACGGCCATACTCCTGGGTGAGCGACTCGATGGCCGGCCCCAGCTCGAGATACAGCTCCTGGATGCGCCGGGGGGCGCGGATCGCCCAACCGCGGTCACGGAAGTGCCGCTTCAATTCTCCGATCACCGTTCTGGTGGCGAAGGTGCTGAACTCGACCCCGCGTCCCGGGTCGAACCGGTCCACCGACTTGACCAGGGCCAGTGAGGCCACCTGCACCAGGTCGTCGTACGACTCGCCGCGGCTCGAGAACCGGCGGGCCAGCTGATGGGCCAACCCGAGGTGTGACTCCACCAGTTCGTTGCGCAGACGCTCGTCCCCGGTCTGGGCGAACTCCTCGAACCTCTCCCTGGAGGCCCTGGCGGGGTGGACCGGTGACGCCATCAGGCCTGTTGGCGGGCTCGACGCTTGCGCAGCCATGCCTGAGGCCTTCCATCGGAGCTGTCATGACCGTGCTCGTCCACGAGGGCATCGAGGATGCGCTCGGAGAGCCCGTCGTCACTCTGACCGAAGAGGTCCCCGCCCGGGGCTCCGGCCTCGGGCCGGAGCGTCCCGACCACTTCGATGTGGTCTCCGTCCCTGCTGAATCGCAGCTCCAGTCGACCATCGCCCTGACCCTGGATCAGGGCGATGCACAGCTCGTCCACCGCCAGTCGGAGATCCTCGATCTCCTCGACGTCGAAGTTCGCCCGCGACGCCACCGTGGCTGCCGTCAGACGGGCCAGCACCAGAAGGTCCGCCTCGACCGGCAGAGTCAGTTCGACCACATCGGTCACCGCCGCACACTCCTTGATCGGGCTGCCGCCGTGAGCAGCGATTCGTGCCTCATCCCGCGATCGCCTCCTGCCGGCTGGATCGGATGTCGAACAGCTCGGTCAGCCCGGTGATCTCGAAGATCTTGATGATCCGGGGCTCGCTGATCACCAGCCGCAGGACACCCCCCTCGGCCGCCGACCGGTTGAGCGCCCCGATCAGGACGCCGAGCGCGGTCGAGTCGATGAACGTCACCCCGCCGAGATCCACCACGACCAGCGAGCCGGACTGCCCGATGGTCTCGTCCAGTCGTTCGCGGAGGGCCGGCGCGGTCGCCACGTCGACCTCGCCCGCCACCGCAACCACCGTGTACCCGTCGCCCTGCTCGACCGAGCAATCGAACGTATCTTCCACGTGCATCCTTTCGTCATCGGCCGTGTGCCGTCGCGGCCGGATGCCCGCCCGGCACGCGGCCCAACCCGTCCCCGAGCCGCCGTTCGCGCTCAACCGGCAAGCGCCATCCGCCCGGAATCGATACTGCCACGCCACCAGTACCCGGCGCCGTGGGCGCCAAAACATCATTCCTGGATCCATCATCGGTCGGCCTCATGCTGGCCACCGACGGTCCTGCTGGCCATCGATGCCCGTCCCGGTCGGAGCCGCCCGCTCGACCTGGTGCCGCCATGGGTCGTCTAGCCGCGCAGGTCTCCGATGCCCAGTGACCCGGCGGCCGGCGCGCCGGCGGGGCTGTCGGCCTCCTCGAAGGCGAGGATCGAGCCCTCGGTGAAGAGGTAGGTCCTCAGGTGGCGGTCGAGGACCGGATCCTTCCGGCGAAGCCACTCGAGGGTCATCGCCGCGTGCTCCTTCTCCTCGTCGCGGTTGTGGGCCAACACGTCGGCGAGCTCGGGATCGGACGTGGCGTCGACGCGCTGGGCGTACCAGTCCACTGCCTCGAGCTCCTCTTGGATGGAAGCCAATGCCCGGTGCCGGTCGACGGTGTCCGACGAGAGACGGTCCTCGGGCTCGTGCAGTCCGGCGCTCTGGGCCATCAGTGATCCTCCTTGCCGAGCGGCGGTGCGCCACTCCCTACCCTCACGTGCACAGTACCGTCCCCCGGGCTCACGCCGGAGCCGAGCTCCGCTCCTCGGCGAAGACATCCACCAGCGTCGAGCAGAAGACGGGGAGATCGTCGGGTTTCCGGCTGGTGACCAGCACGTTGGGTCCGTCGGCACAGACGACGACCTCCTCGTCGACCCAGGAGCCACCGGCATTGCGGATGTCGGTCTGCACGCTGGGCCACGACGTGAGGGTGCGTCCCTCGACCAGTCCGGCCTCGACCAGGGTCCAGGGGCCGTGGCAGATGACCGCTGCCGGCTTGCCCGCCTCGAACAGCGATCTGACGAAGTGCACGGCGGCGGGATCCGTGCGCAGCTGATCCGGGTTGGCGACGCCGCCGGGCAGGACGACGGCGTCGAATTCGTCGGCCCGCACCGAGCCGGTCTCCCGGTCGGCCGAGGTGCTGGACCCCTTGTCGAGATGGTTCATCATCTGGACCTCGCCCGAACGGGGGGCGACGAGCACCGCCTCGCCCCCAGCGGCGACGACCGCCTCCCAGGGACGGCGCAACTCCACCTCTTCGACCCCTTCGTTGGCCACCACGAAGGCGACCCTGGCTCCACGCAGCTGGTCACGCATGCCTACTCCTCTCGGTTGGATGTCCGCTGCAGTTGCTCAGCACCGCCGCCCCGGATCCGGCGCCCGGCCGACCTCGGCCGATGGACGGCGGCGGCCGAGTCGCGGATCCAGTGGGCGAGCGTCGGAATGCGACCGAGGATCGTCCTCCGACCGGTCGGGCTCAGGTGGAACTGCGACACCGAACCCCGTACCACCGCGTAGCGTCCACCCAGTTCCCCACGCTCGCCGGCATCCATCGCTGCCGTCAGCCGGGGCAGTACCTCCCGCCGCTCCTCGTCGAGATACTGCCGCACGGCTGCTGCGAACTGCCGGCAGGCGCTGTCGAACACCACACTCTGCCCGGCCTGTCTCTCGAGCACGGTCAGCTGCCCTTCGAGCTTCATCTGGGTCGACAGGAGCCGATCGGTCGACACCGCGGCGCCGGGCAGCTGACGGAGCTCGGGATAGACCACCAGCTCCTCGGCCAGCTGGTGCCGCACCAACCTGTCGGCCAGTGCCCAGAAGGCGGGGACCAACCACCGACCGGACCGCCTAGCGATGCCGTCCAGGGCCCGCTCGATGCTCCGGTGGTCGGCTTCGATGAGAGCCACGAGGTCGTTCTTCGCCGGGATCGAGCGCTGGCTCGGCTGCATGGTGGCGCCGTACCCGACGACGGTCGGCACCAAACCCGCCGCGTCAGGTGACGCCGGCGGAACGGAATTGGACGCTGATCCGGGGGCCCCCGGCGTGGGCCCGCTTGGGAACGGCGTGCTGCCAGGTGCGCTGACAGCTGCCCCCCATCACCAGGAGGTCCCCGCCGCCGAGGTCGTACCGGAGCGACGGCCCACCGGACGTCGGCCGGAGCAGGAAACGTCGCCGCTCGCCGAGCGACACGATCGCCACCAGCGTGTCCATACGGGATCGTCGGCCGAGCGTGTCGCCGTGCCAGGCCACGCTGTCGGCACCGTCCCGGTAGAGGCACAGGCCGGTGGTGCTCAGCGGCCCGAGGTCCCGCCTCTCGTAGTGCCGGGAGAGTGCCCGGCGCGCCTCCGACAGCAGCGGGTCGGGAAGAGGGTCCGACTCCTGGTAGAAGGCTACGAGCCGCGGCACGTCCACCGTCCGGTCGTACATCCGCCGCCGCTCCGCCCGCCACGGGACGGTGTCCACCAGCCGGTCGAACAGCAGGTCGTGGCGCCCGAGCCACTCGCGCCGGAGGTCCAGCCATGCACCGTCACCGAGCTCGACGTGCTCGAGCTGTCGCCCGATGGGTCGGAGGCGGGCGACGTCGTCGGTGTCGAAGAGTGATGCCTGTTGCGGACCCATCGGTCCGATCCTAGACGAACACATGTTCGACTGACGAGGCCGAGGGCCCGCCCCCCGGCCGTCGTACGGCTACCGCTCGTCGGAGGGGGGCACCTTCGTCGGGTCCCGTCGCCGGACACTGGGGTGGGCGCGCAGCCTGGCCACCGCGAGCGCCACCACCTCGGCCGGGAGCACGTTCCAAAAGGACGGCATCATCAGGGTCAATTCCAACGGGATGAGACAGCTGCGCTGCAGGTCTCGTATCCGGGCACGGTCCCCACCCGTCAGCTCCAGGACCTCGCCGGTGAGTACCGCCACGGCCCACGACCACGATCCCAGCCGGGACGGGCCGAGGGCCGGGGCGGAGTCACTCACCTCGTCGGGGTCAGCGTGCGACAGCCAATTGAGTTGGGCCCAGGCCGGCCGGCCCGAGTCGGACCCGGCACGCACCTCGAGGTAGCGCCCGGCGAGAAATGCCTCCGTCTCCTCGATCAGGCACACCACCGCCAGCCGCTCCCGGCGCTGTTGTGATCTCCTTCGCCGCTCCATGGCTGCTCCTTCACCCGAACCGACCGGCCCGAGCCCGTTTGCACTACCCGAGGACCATCACCGGCAAACCGGCCCTGGCGTCCGGCGCGCCGCGGCGATCGACTGTCACGATGCGCCCTCACCCCGGGTCGGCGAACCGAAGTCCGCCGCCCGTGGCGTAAGGGGGCGGCGCCGGCGGCGCATCCGCCGCGCCGGATGACGGCCACGGGTTCCCAGTCGCCCCATGCGATGGTCCGGATTCCGCAGCTTCCCCCCGGCGGTTCCGATCACACGCCTCATGATCGACCGGCACGGGGCACGCGGAGGGGTACGCTTGGGGCGGTCACCCTCGGGGGTGGGCGGGCACCGTTTCGAGCAGGGGTTGCGCATGGGTTCGGTGGGCGAGGTCGAGTCGCAGGCCGTCATGGAGCGGAACGGCTACCGCCACGAAGCCTTCTTCTACCGCAGCAGCAGGCAGTTCTTGGACGGCGTCGTCGACTTCGTGACCGGCGCACTGGAGGAGGGAGCCCCCGTCCTGCTCGCCCTCTCCCCCGGCAAGCTCGAGGCCGTGCAGGACCGACTGGGTGGGCCCCGCGCCGGCGTGCACACCACCGACATGGACGAACTGGGTCGCAACCCGGCGAGGATCATCCCCGCGTGGCAGGACTTCATCGCTGAGCACCGAGGCGACAGCCCGCGGGTCCGGGGGATCGGGGAGCCCATCGTCCCGGGCCAGCCCGCCGCCACACGCATCGAGTGCCACCTTCACGAAGCGCTCCTCAACTCGGCGTTCAGTGGGGCCGACCTCTGGTTGCTGTGCCCCTATGACGCGGCGGGTCTCGAGCCGGGCACGGTCGAGGTGGCGCGTCGGACGCACCCGTTCGTCCTCGAGTCCGGCACGTCGAGGACCAGCGTCTCCTACCGGGGTCCGGACGCCACCGAACGCCAGACCCGGGTGCCGCTCCCACCGGTGCCCCCGGCGGCATCACGGATGCAGTTCCACGGCGCCGATCTCCCCTCCGTCCGGGGATTCGTCGCCCAGGCGGCCCGGCAATCAGGTCTGGACGAGGGGGCCGTCGCCGACTTCGTGATCGCCGCCAACGAGATCGCCACGAACAGCCTCCGCCACGGACGTGCAACCGGCTCCGTGGCCGCATGGAGCGACGCCGGGTCTCTGATCTGCGAGTTCCGGGACGACGGCCGCGTCGAGGACCCGCTCGCCGGGCGGGTGAGGCCCTCGGCGACGGGTGCGGGTGGGCGGGGCCTGTGGATCGCCAACCAGCTCTGTGACCTCGTGCAGATCCGAACCGGCCCCACCGGCACGGTCGTCCGGCTGCACAAGGCGGTGGACACCCGGACCTGATCGGCCACGGCCGGTCGACGCCGTGCCGGTCGTGCCCGTCGTGGGTTGGCGACGGCGGTCACGGGTAGGCTCAAGACCGCGGGATGCGCTCGGGACCCCGGTCCCGGCGACGGCCGATGGGGCGCAGGGGGTGCCGGACGACGCGGTGTCCCCTCCGGCTGACTTCGTCCCGTCGTCCCCGAATTTCGCCCCATCGTCCTCCGACCGGAACCAAGCACACCGACGGTCGGACCACAGCCCAGGAACGGCACAACGGATGCGCGTCTTCACTTGCGACAACTGCGGACAACTCGTCTTCTTCGACAACGACCGGTGCCTCCGGTGCGACTCGCCGCTGGGTTACGTCCATCAGCGGCGCGATGTCGTGGCCCTCACCGAGGTGGCCCCCGATCACTTCGTCGACCTGGGCAGCCCGGTGAGGACCTGGCAACGCTGTGCCACCCGGGAGGTGACCGGCTGCAACTGGCTGGTGCCGGCTGGCACCGACGCCCTGTGCGAGTCGTGCGTCCTCACGCGCACCCGGCCGGCCGACACCGACGTCGAAGGCATGGCCGAGCTGGTCCGGGGCGAGATGGCCAAGCGCCGACTCATCTTCCAGCTGGCCGAGCTGGGCCTTCCGGTGGCGCCCCGCGACGAGGCGGTCGGCCAGGGACTGGCCTTCGACCTCCTCTCGAGTGCCGCCACCAAGGTGATCACCGGTCACGACAACGGGATCATCACCCTCGATCTGGCCGAGGCCGACGACGAGCACAGAGAACGCCTCCGCCAGCAGCTCAACGAGCCCTACCGCACCCTGCTTGGCCACTTCCGCCACGAGATCGGCCACTACTACTGGCCGATCCTGGTCGCCCAACCAGATGTCCTGGCCGCATGCCGGGTCCTGTTCGGAGACGACCGGGAGGACTACGCCGCTGCCGTCAAGCTCCACTACGACGGGGCGAACGAGGTGGATCGCTCGTGGACGGGCACCTACATCAGCCGGTACGCCACCATGCATCCCTTCGAGGACTGGGCGGAGACCTTCGCCCACTACCTCCACATCCTCGACACCCTGCAGACCGCGGAGAGCTTCGGGCTCGGCGGGACCGGCCAATCCGAACAGCACCTCGGGGCCGGCCGGTCCGGGGCCCGGGCCACCCGGCCCGACAACAGCACCTCCTTCGGTGATGTCATCGACCACTGGCTCGAGCTCTCCTACGCGCTCAACCAGATCAACCGGTCGATGGGGCACGACGACGTCTACCCCTTCGTGCTGGCTCCGAAGGTCATCCGCAAGCTCGCCTTCGTGGACCACGTCGTCAATCGCCGCTGACCTGGTGAACCGGCTCCTCCGGGCCGGCGCCGGAGGCCGACGGGGATCACCGGCCGGAGGTGCCGGTTAGCCTGAGCGACGTGCCTCGGCACCCCATCCTCCCCCGACGTGCCTCGGCACCTCACCGTCCCCACGGATACCCGATGCGAGAAGGCCGACAGACGTGAACACGCCCGAATTCGGTGAAGCGCTCCGGGCGATCGACTTCCTGGCGCCTTCGGAGATCTCCGACACCCTGGCCTCCATGGGCCGTCAGGCAGGCGCCGCCGACCTGGTCATCTACCTGGCGGACTTCGAGCAGACCGTGCTGTACCCGGTGCCGGACCGCGGGGTCCACGTCGATCTCCCGGTGGGCGTGGCCGTGACGGGTACGAAGGCGGGCCAGTCGTTCGCCGAGCGGCGCGTCGTCAGTGAGCAGGCCGACGCCGCCGGGATCCGCTACTGGGTGCCGATCGTCGAAGGCTCCGAGTGCACGGGGGTGCTCGGACTCACGATGCGGGACGACGGGAGCGATGGCGTCCGCCGTCAGATCGCCGAGCTCGGCATGCTCGCCGGTGCGGTCATCTCGATCGCCGCTCGCCAGACCGATCTCTTCAACATGGTCCGGCGCCGTCGGTCGATGAGCCTGCCCGCCAGCCTGCAGTGGGATCTCCTCCCTCCCTTGCAGATCCGGACGCCCGAGGGCCGTTCGACCGGTCTGTTGGAGCCGGCCTACGACGTCGGGGGCGACAGCTTCGACCACGCGGTCAACGGATTCGTCCTCGATGTGGCGATCATGGACGCCATGGGCCACGGCATCGACTCCAGCCTCACCTCGGCCCTGGCCGTCGGCCGCTACCGCTACGACCGACGGATGGGACGGGCGCTGGGCGTCATGCACGAAGGGCTCGACGAGACCCTGGCCGATCGGTTCGGCGGCCAGGTCTTCGTGACGGGGCAGTTGGCCCGACTCGATCTCCGCAACGGGCATCTGGCCTGGACCAACGCCGGACACCCCCTGCCACTGCTCGTGCGGGGCGGTCGTGTCGTTCGCCACCTGGACTGCCGGCCGTCCCTTCCCTGGGGCCTCGGCGGCCCTCTGGTGGAGGAGGCGCAGCTCGAGCTCGAGCCCGGCGACACCGTCGTGTTCTACTCCGACGGAGTCGTCGACGGACGGGCCGCCGACGACTCCCCGTTCGGCATCGACCGGTTCGTCGATCTCGTGGAGGAGGCCTTCACCGCCCGCGCCGTCCCCGATCTCGTCCTCCGGCACGCCATCCAAGAGGTGTCCGACTTCCAGAGCAACCACCTGCAGGACGATGCCACCATCGTCCTGCTGGAGTGGCGGCCCGGTCCGTGAGGGCCCCTCCATCCCTGGTGGGCAGCTACTCGTAGACCACCTCGGCGCCGAAGGCGGCCCGGCGCGACGCCCGCCGCAGGGCCGCCAGCACCGGACGGCCGAGCGCCAGGACGAGCACCCCGTTGGTGACGGCGCGTGTGAGGTCGAACCCGAGTGAGGTGGTCAGATCGAAGAACACGAAGCTGTGGAGGTTGGACAGGAACCCGGACCCCGGCACGAAGGAGAAGCTGGTCGCCGTGCCTGCGCCGAAGGGCCAGAACCACAGGTTGAGCAGCGTGCCGTAGGCGATGGACGACACGGCTGCGTAGGCCGCCAGCAGGAGTATCTCCGCCCTGCCCTTGACCGGCGGCAGGCATCCCGCTCCGAATCCCATCCAGGCGGCCCCGAACATCTGGAACGGCAGCCAGGGGCCGATGCCGCCGGTGATCAGCGCCGAAGCGGCGATGGTCACCGCACCCAGCACGAACCCGAAGCCGCGCCCGAGCACCCGCCCGGCCGGGATGAGGAGGAAGAACACGGGCTCGAAGCCCGCCACCCCCGGGCTGGGGATCCGGAGTGCGGCCCCACAGGCGGCCAGGATCCCGAGCAGGGCGATGGCCTTGGCGTCCAGTGATCCCTCCGCCATCTCCCCCAGCACGACGGCCAGGAGCAGCGGCAGGACGGCCACGAACAGCCAGGGGGCATCGGAGGAGTGGGCCATGTTGGCGCTGGCGTGGCTGTGGATGAACAGCGGCCAACTGAAGGCGACCGCGCCGACCAGCGATGTCACCAACAAGAGCACGGATGCCCGCGGTCGCAGCCGAACGGCCCCGGGACGGGAGACGGTCCTAGGCATGGCTGCTCGAGGCCTCCAGGGCCTGTCGGACCTCGTCGACCGTGAGCCACGGCTCGGGAGCCAGCACCTTGGCCACCTGGGGCGCGAAGACCGGCGAGTGGCACACCACCTCGCGCGCCACGCCGTCGGCGACGATCTCCCCTTCGGCCAGCACGACCGCCCGGGTGGCGACCTGGGCCACCAGCTCGACGTCGTGGGTGGCGACGACCACGCACACGCCGTCGGCCGCCAGCTTCCGCAGCGTCGCCACCAGTCGGTGCTTGCTGGGGTAGTCGAGCCCCCTGGTGGGCTCGTCGAGCAGGAGCAGCGGCGGCCGGGGCGCCAGGACCACCGCCAGGGCCAGCGCCAGTCGCTGCCCTTCGGAGAGGTCACGTGGATGACGGTCGGGCGGCACGGCCGGCAGCACCTCGTCGAGCACGGCCGCCGTCGTGCCCGGGTCGAGCCCCGTCTCGTGGTCGGCCGTCCGGCACTCGTCCGCCACGGACTCGCCGTAGAGGAGCATCCCCGCGTCCTGGGGCACCAACCCGACCAGCGAGATGAGTGTGCGCGGCGGCACGTCCGACGGTGAGGTCCCGAGGACTCTGACCCGTCCCGAGCCCGGGGCGCGCAAGCCGGCCAGGTGGTTGAGCAGTGTGGACTTGCCCGACCCGTTCCGGCCCATGACGGCCACCACCTCACCGGCGCCGACCTCGAGGTCGACGTCACCGAGGGCGACCACGTCGCCGTAGCGGACCGTGAGGCGCCGGACCGAGCCGACCGCGTCACCCTGGTCCCCCGGGTCCGGTGGCGTCGTCGGATACGGGGCGGTGGAGATCCTCTGGCGCAGCGGACCGGCCAGGCGCCGGGCGTCACGCACCGAGAGGGGCACCGGTGACCATCCGGCCAGTCGGGCGAGCTCCACGATGGGCGGCGCCACGGGCGACGCCGACAGGATCGCCGCCGTCGGACCGACCTCCAACGGCGCCCCCCCTCCGGGCACCAGCACGACCCGGTCGGCGAAGGGGATCACCCGCTCCAACCGGTGCTCGGCCATCACGACGGTGAGGCCGACGTCGTGGACGAGACGGGTGAGCGACCCGAGTACCTCCTCGGCGGCCGCGGGGTCCAGGGCGGAGGTGGGCTCGTCGAGCACCAAAACACGGGGAGACGCAGTGAGGACGGCGCCGATCGCCACCCGTTGCTGCTGCCCCCCCGAGAGCGTCGTCAACGGCCGGTGGCGCAGCTCGTGCAGTCCGAGCAGGTCGAGCGTGTCCTCGACCCGGCGCCGCATCACGTCGGGAGCGATGCCCAGGTTCTCCATGGTGTAGGCCAGTTCGTCCTCGACCGCGTCGGTGACGAAGCTGGCGGCCGGGTTCTGGCCGACCACCCCCACGAGGTCGGCGAGCTCCCGAGGTGGGAACTCCCGGGTGGATCGTCCGAGGACGCAGACCTCCCCGGAGAGCCGCCCGCCCGAGAAGTGGGGCACCAGTCCGTTGATGGCACGGAGGAGGGTGGTCTTACCCGAGCCCGTCTGGCCCACCACCAGGCACAGCTCGCCCTCGCCGATGGCCAGGTCGACATGGCTGAGGGTGGGTGCGGTGGCGTCCGGGTAGCGGAACGACACGTCGGAGAAGGTGATCATGCCGCACCCCCCACCGGCTCGGTCGAGAGGTGGTGGCTGGCGCCGGCCGGCGCACCCGGCCGGTCTGTGCCGGACCGACGGGGCGCCGGCGCCGCCACGGCCGGCACCAGCCCGACCAGGATCGCCACGGTGGGGAGCAGGGGAAGGGTCGGCACGTGGAGGGGGTAGACCTCGAGTTGCAAGCCGGGCACGCCGAGCGTCGACGCCAGGATCAGGCCGGCGAGGACAGTCGCTCCCGAGGCCGCCACCACCCACTCCCGGGCTCCCCACCGGTCGGGCCGGTACCTGGTGCGGTTGGTGCGCCGGCCGCTGGCCCCGAGGCCATAGCCCAGGAGCACCGCCCCGACGGCCAGGAACGGGAGGCCTCCGGCCGGGAGCGAACCCGAGTCGAGGGCGCCGTAGACGCCCACCACCACGAGGAGCAGTCCCGCCGCTGTCGATCCGCTGGCCAGGCGCCTCGTCCGCGCCCCGACGGCGACCCGGCGGCCGTACCCCCGTGCGTCCATCGACGACGCCAGCTGGAGCGAGCGGTCGAGCGCGCTCTCGAGGACCGGGATGGCCATGCCCCGCAGGCCGGCCACGCCGCGGGTGGGCCGCCCACGGAGTCGTCTGGCGTCCCGCACACCGGCGATGGCCATCACCACCTCCGGGGCGAAGGCCAGCGAGACCGTCACCGCCACCCCGGCCTCGTACAGGACGGCGGGGAGGCACCGGAGGAGGCGGTAGGGGCTGGCCAGCGAGTTGGCCGCCCCGAAGCAGATCAGCACGACCGCGAGTCGGAGCCCATCGACCGCCGCCTGCAGCACGGACTCCGTGGTAACCGGGCCACCGATGCTCACCCCGGCCGCCCACGACGGCAGGGGGACCTGCGGAAGGGTGAACAGCACGTGGCCCGGGACGCGGTCGCCGAACACGATCTCGATCACCACCCGGAGCACCACGACCACCAGCCCGAGCCGGAAGAAGACCACCAGCGATCTGGACCACGGGTCCGAGGTGCGCCGCGCCGAGACGACGTACGCGGCCACCGCGGCCACCATGGCCAACAGGATCGGATTGGTGGTCCGGCTGGCCGCGCCGGCCAGGCAACCGGCCCACAGCCACCAGGCCGCGGGATGGAGTCCCGGCCGTCCGGGCGATCGTCGCCGGCCGGTGGTCATGGTGTGCCCGAGCGCCGTCGCCAGCCGAGCACGGCGGCCACCGCCAGGGCCGCGACGATGAGGCTGCCGATCACCAGGGGGACGGGACTGCCGCCGTCCTGTCGGCTGTCGGTCGGCGTGGCCCGCAACGACTGCGCCGTCGGGCCGTGGTGCGTGCCCGCCGCGGCCGCCGGTGCTCCGGTCGTGGTGGTGGTGGACGTGGTCGGTGCGGTCGCCCCCTTGGGCGCCGCCGTCGCCCCCGTCGCCGTCGTCACCGTCGTCGAACCGGTCTTCGAACCGGTCGTCGGGGCGACCGGCGCGCCGGTGGGACGGGTGGCGCCGGTCGTCGGCGGTGTCGTCGTGGCGACAACCGCTTCGGGCGGTCCGCAGATGGCCGCGTAGTCCGGCGCCGCGCCCGGGGCCGGCGCGCTCGGGTTGTCGGGACCTGGGTCCTGGAATCTCCAGCCCTCGACGTCCTCGCCGTTCGCGGCGGTGCCCACCGCCACCGAGGCGCCCCGGCTGGCATAGGTCCACGAGCCGCTGCCGTCGGTCATGGTCCAGTACGACCAGTAGTAGTACCCAGCGGACGTGCCATTTCCACACACCGCGGGTGCGCCGGACGGGACGTCACCGATCGAGCACAGCAGTCCGCTCTGGCTGTAGGTGGCCGGCGCCTGACCCTCCTGGGCCAAGAACGCGCCGAGCGCCTCATAGCCGTTGTCCGACGGTGGGACCTTGACGCAACCGATCAGCGGCTTGCTCGAGTTGCCGAAGTCGATGACGAAGCCCACGCCCACCTCGGTCGCCGCCCCGGCCACATCCTTGAAGGGAACGAGCGCGTCCGGCCCGGCGATGGCCAGCGAGGCGGATGCCGCCGCCACGATCAACGCCGTCGTCACCAGACGCGGGAAGGGTGGTCCTCCCCTACCGATCACGTGGTGCCGGGGAAGTTGGCGAGGGCGATGCCGACGATCGGCTTGTTGAGCGGCGAGCCGCCGTGCGAGCCGACGAACGTGGCGTCACCGTAGGAGAACACCCCGCCGTCGGAGGCGACGAGCCAGTAGCCCCCACCGTCCGTCGTGGCGGCCATCCCCACCACCGGCTTGTTGAGGGCGAGTGCACCGGCCGAGCCGTGGAAGACGGCGTCACCGTAGGAGAACACCCCGCCGTCGGAGGCGACGAGCCAGTAGCCCCCACCGTCCGGGGTGGTGGCCATGCCCACGATCGGCTTGTTGAGGGCGAGCGCACCGGCCGAGCCGTGGAAGACGGCGTCACCGTAGGAGAACACCCCGCCGTCGGAGGCGACGAGCCAGTAGCCCCCACCGTCCGGGGTGGTGGCCATGCCCACGATCGGCTTGTTGAGGGCGAGCGCACCGGCCGAGCCGTGGAAGAGGGCGTCGCCGTAGGAGAACACCCCGCCGTCGGAGGCGACGAGCCAGTAGCCGCCACCGTCCGGGGTGGCGGCCATGCCCACGATCGGCTGGTTGAGCGGTGAGCCGCCGTGCGAGCCGTGGAAGAGGGCGTCGCCGTAGGAGAACACCCCGCCGTCGGAGGCGACGAGCCAGTAGCCGTTGCGGTCCGGTGTGGTGGCCATGCCCACGATCGGCTTGTTGAGGACGAGCGCACCGGCCGAGCCGTGGAAAGTGGCGTCACCGTAGGAGAACACCCCGCCGTCGGAGGCCACCAACCAGTAGCCCCGGTCGCTGAAGGCGGCGACGAAGGGGAAGGTCACCCCCGCCGCCGCCGGGACCGCCTGGTAGGTGGCGAGCAGGTCGGGGGCGGTGCTCCCGGGGAAGTAGAACGCGCCGGCACCCGCACCCGTCCCGCTGGCCAGCTGGAACGACAGCAGTGCGGAGACGGGCGTCGCCGCACCCTTCTGGAAGGAGCCGGCCACCGGTGACTGGCCCAGCGCCACCAGGGCCTGGATCACCAGTGCGGTCGAGTCGGGGTCGGTCACGCCCGGCGTGGTCAGGGTGTTCGGGTACAGCGACCAGCCGGCATCGGCATCCTGCCCGCCGGTGAGGAAGGCCAGCGCATTGGTCGAGACGGGCGTGGTGAGCGCGTGTTGGGCGGCCAGGCCCTCGACGGCGAGGGCGGTCGAGTTGGTGTCCGGGCCGCCGAAGCTCGCCGGTACCCCCGTGCAGGCGTTGTTGGCGTTGTCGGGACTGGTCCAGCCACCATCGGGGCACTGCTCGCCGGTCAGCCAGGCGACGGCCGAGGTCACCGGGGCGGTGCCGGTCACGCCCGCCGCGGCCAGTGCGGCCAGGGCCAGGCCCTGCTGGTAGCCACCGGCGTCGTAATCGGCGGCCTGCCCTTCGGTGCCGAACAGGCCGGTGTCCGGCCCGCTCGTCTGCTGGGTGGCGAGCAACCGCGACACGAGGTCCGTCCCGCCGAACGTCCGGGGATCGACGCCGAGGGCATGGGCGTCGAGGATCAGGAGGGCCAGCTGGCCCGGGCCGTCAGCACCGCCCACCGTGACATACGCGTCGACGTTCGACTCGAGGAAGTGGAGTGCCACGTAGGCGCCGGTCGGGTCGACGTCGGCGGCGGCCAGTGCCGCAATCACGTTGGCGGTGCCCGAGAGGTCGGGCTGACCGGGTGTCGTGGTCGACGCGACATACCCCCCGGGGGTGAGCTGTGTGGCCAGCCACTCGGCACCGAGCGCGGCCGAGGAGGGTTGCGGGAAGGTCGTGGCGCTGGCGACGGCAGGATGCGGAGCGGGTGCTGTGGCTGCCGTGGCTGCCGTCGGTCCCGCGACGACTGCGACGAGGAGGCAGGCCCCGAACAGGGCCGAGGCCGTGATGCGCTTGGTAGGCATGGTGGCGGTACTCGCTTTCGGGCAACGACCCGGAAGCCCGGTACCTTCACGGGACCGTGACCGACCGAGTCCCTACCGCTGTTCTCGACGGATACGGACTCAACCAGCGGCGCATCGGTATCCCGGCTTGTGACGAGCCTTCGATGTCGTCACCCACGGTTGCGGACCAGCGCCGGACTTCGACCGGCTTCCCCGAGGCACTGCCTCTGTTGTTGCCCCGACCCTACCAGGCCGGCCCGGAACGGTCACGGGGACGCGGGCAGGCCGGCGGGGCCCTCTGCTCGGCCCCCGATGGCGGCCGGCGGCGGGCGGTGGTCAGGCCACCGTCCTCAGCGACAGTCCTCAGGTGATCGACCTCAGGCGACCGTCGGGACGGCCCGACCGACGCCGGCGGCGTGCAGGGCCCTCAAGACATCACCGTAGGCCCTCGGTGGGCTCTGCTCGGTGTAGGCGATCCGTCGATTGGCGCAGAACGGATGGACCAGGACCCGCGCCCGTCGGAGGTTGGCCCGGGGCATGGTCGGGAACAGGTGGTGCTCGATCTGGCTGTCGAGTCCGCCGAACAGGAAGCCGGTCAGGGCCCCGCCCGAGAGGTTGCGTGAGGTGATGACCTGACGCCGCAGGAATCCCAGCTCGTCGCCGCCGGTCAGCGTGGGCATGCCCACGTGGTTGGTGAGGAAGCTCATCCCGAGGTAGAAGCCGAAGAGCGACTGGGTGATGACGACGAAGACCAGTGCGTGCAGCGGCGAGAGGAACAGGAACGGGGCGACGAAGAACAGGAGCAGGTGGGCGACGAGGAGCCCGGCCTCGACCAGGGTGGCACCGTCACGGCGACGGGAGAGTGCCACCACGCTCGCCACATGGAGGTTGAGCGCCTCGAGGAAGAGGAGCGGGATCAGCAGGACGACCTGGGCCGACGCCCAGAGCCGGGTGAACCGTCCGCGCCCGTCCAGCTGGCTCGGGGTGTAGACGAGCACGCCGGCTGCCATGTCCGGGTCCTTGTCCGGCCGGTTGGTGTGGGCGTGGTGGTGATTGTGCTTGTTGATCCACCAACCGAAGCTGAAGCCGGTGAGGAGATTGGCGACGGCGAGGCCGATGGCGTCGTTGTGCCGGCGCCGGGCGCAGATCTGACGGTGACCGGCATCGTGACCGATGAAGCCGAGTTGGGTCAGGACGAATGCCAGGCCGACGGCCACGACCACGTTCCACCAGCTGTTGCCGAGGAGGGCCGCCGCACCCGCCAGGAGGCACAGGGCCCCGACCGTCAGCCCGATCTTGACCGAGTAGTAGCCGCGGCGTCGGGTCAGCAGGCCTTCGGCCCGGACCTGCCGGGAGAGCTCGGCGAAGTCCTCACGGTTGGATGCTGCGTTTGCGGGGACCTCGAGCTCGATGGCCATGGTGTGTCTCTCGGATAGGTGCCAGGCGGCACGGGATCGAGGCACTACCGGCGGGGCAGTCCTCGGTGGACACGGTCTGGACCCGGGCCCGCTGGGTGCCAGCGTTCCCTGCGCCCGTCAGTCCAGTGGAAGGTGACACGCCGCACGTGACCCGTTCGAACCGAGGTTGACAAGCCCAGTGTAGGCCGGTCGGCCCTCGGACACCGCGCGCCACGTGGGACGGCGCCACGAGACGGGGAGGCGAGGGCGCCGGGAGTGCTGTGGCCGGCGGACGGGCCGGCGGACGGGCCGGCGGACGGGCCGGCGGACGGGCCGGGCCGGAGGCCAGGATGCCGGGGCCCACCCCGGTCGCCTGGGTAAGCTCCGTGCCGTTGTCACGCCCCCCGACACCCCTGACCACGCCGGGTCGGCTCGACCACCGGGCCGCGCCCGGACCGGACGGTCGACCGACACCGAGCCCGTAGCCGGGCAGAGCTCCGGTCGGCCGGCCGCCGGGTGGGGGCCGCTGCTGGCCCTCGTGGTGGTGGCCGTCGCCGTGCTCGGTCTGGGGGTGCACGAGGCGTGGGTCGATTCGCCGACCTTCGACGAGCCGGTCTACGTGGCCGCCGGCCTGGCCGCCGTCCTCCACCATGACCTCACCTTCAACGACGAGCACCCGCCACTCCCCAAGGTGGTGGCCGTGCTCCCCGTCCTGTTCACCCACCCGGTGGTGCCGCCCAATGGCCATTGGGACCGGAACGACGAGCGGGCCTACAGCGCCACCTTCGTGAGGGCCCAGCTCCGGGCCGGCACCCTGCGGTCGGTGACCATGGCCTCGCGGATGATCCCGCTGCTCGAGATGGTCGGCGTGGCCTTCGTCCTGTACGCGCTGGGCCGTGACCTCTTCGGCCGTTCTGCCGGCCTGGTCGCCGGGCTGCTGTGGTTGCTCTCCCCGTTCGTGCTCGGCCTCGGCCACCTCAACAGCCTCGACATCTCATTCGCGTTGGCCGTCTGCGGCTGGTCGTGGGCGCTGCTCCGGTGGAGCCGCGGCCCGACCCTGGCCCGGGCCACCCTCGTCGGTGCGATGAGTGCCGTCGCCGTCCTCACCGACGTGACCGGCCTCATCCTGGCCGGCCTGGCCGTGGTGTCGATGGTGGCCGTCCACTGGCGCGGATCGCACCGGACAGCAGTGACACAGGCGGGGATGGTGGCCCTCGTGGTGTGGGCGGCGGTCTGGGTGCTCTACGTGATCCTCGAACCGGGCGTGCTCCTCCACCCGACGGTCGTCCTGCCACTTCCGTATCTCGAGGGAATCCGCTACCTCGGCGCCACCGACACCGTTCCGGGGCCGGGCTACCTGTTCGGCGTGGCCTGGACGGGTGGCCGGTGGTGGTACTGGCCGGGCAGCCTGCTGGTCAAGACCGTGCCGACCACGCTGCTCTTCCTCGTCATCGGACCCTGGGGGCTGCTGGCCGCCGATCGCGGGACGCGCCGGCGGGCCGCCCTGGTGCTCGGTCTGCCGGCGATCTGCCTGGTCGTGTTCACGGTGGGGCTCCCCCGCGACATCGGTCTGCGCTACCTTCTGCCGGTGGTCGCCCTCTGGCTGGTGGCGGCCGGTTCGATCGTCCCGGTGGTGGGACGGAGGATCCGGGCCATCGGCGTCGCCGTCCTCGTGGTGGTGGCCGGACTGGCCACAGCCCTCTCGATCCCTGACTCTCTGGCCTGGACCGCGCCGCCGTTCACGCCGGCCTTCCAGGTGGTCACCAACTCGGACGTCGACTGGGGCCAGTCCTTCTACCGGCTCGAGCACTGGAGCACCGGGAAGGGGCCCTGGGTGGCCTACTTCGGCCCCAGGGGCCTCGGTGCCGGCTCCATCAGCGGCGCACGTCGACTGCTCGGCACGTCACCGACCCGGGTGACCGGCTGGGTCGCGGTATCGGCGACCGACCTGACCAGCGCCACCGGTGATCAGCTGGCCTGGATCCGGGCGTACTGCCCGGTGGCCCGGCTCGGAGGGTCCATCCTCGTCTACCGCTTCGCCACGCCCCCGTCGGCGGCGAGCGGGCCGACCCGTCCGGCCGGCCTCTGCCCCGGGAGCTCGCCGGCCTTCAGCCGGCTGACCACTGGTCGCTGACCGCCTCCGCGCCGTCCGCGGTTGCAGACCGGCCCGTCACGCCGACTTGCGGTCCAGCTGGTGATGGATCCCCCAGGCACGGGCGTAGTCGGAGGCCCGCACCGGATGGGAGAACCAGGACGCAAGACCACCGTCCCGGAAGGTGCAGTGGTTCACCGTTTCGTACTGGTACTCGACCCCGTCGCGGGACAGCGTGTGCCGGAGCATCACGACGAACGTGCGCTCCTCGGCGAGCACGAGCCTGACGTCGGACGAGAACGAGCTGCCGGCGAGCGCCTGCATCGACCCGTACCAGGCAGGGATCTCGTCCCGGGCCACGAGTGTGGTCCTCCTCCCCGATCCGCTGACCGTGAGCACCAGGTCGTCACAGGTGCCGGCCAGGAAACGGTCGAGCTCGCCATAGGCCAGCGCATCGAAGAGCTCGTGCACCTGACTGGTCGGCGTGACGATTCCCTCCGACATGCCTACCCCCCTCGTTGTTCCTATGCCAATGTTGTTGCGATCATGTGTCATCGAGGTGACGTCCTCAATCGGCCGGGCCCGGGCCGGATTCGCCCGCTCCGAGTCCTTGCCCTAAAATCTGACTTAACCTATTACTTTTGTCAAGTTTGGAGACCGTGAAGACCCTGTGAGCGTCGAGATGCCGGCTCGTCCGGAGCCTGGGAACGGGGAGGCGGTCGTCGCTCCAGCCATCGGTCCAGTACCGGTGGAGGGCGGGGTGACCCGCGCCGACGATGCGCCCGGAACCACCCGTGGCCGGCTCGCCAGGCTGGGCGGCAGGAATCCCCGCAAGCGCGTGGCGTGGGTCCTGCTCATCGCCGCCTCGGTCGTCTACGTCTACGTCAGCGGTGTCCCCTACTCGTCCGACGTGATCATCCTGTGGATCACCGCCTTCCTCTTCGTGTCCTGCCTGGGCGAGACCGGGCGCTGGCGTCGGGGTATCGTCCGGGACTGGCTGCCGCTCTATCTGGTGCTGGTCGTCTACGACCTCCTGCGCGGCTATGCGAGCCACCCCCTCTGGGGCCCGTTCATCCGCCCCCAGGTCTGGTTCGACACCCACCTGTTCGGAGGCGTCACCCCCACCGTCCAGCTCCAGCGGTGGCTGTACGACCCGAACCACCTCCACGTGTGGGACTACGTGGCATGGGCCACCTACAACTCGCACTTCTTCACCTCCTTCGTGATCGCCGGCGTGCTCTGGAAGCGGAACTACCCGAAGTTCCGCCGGTTCGTCCCTCTCTTCGTGGGGCTGACCGTGCTCGGTTACGTGACCTACGTGCTCTATCCAGCCATGCCGCCGTGGATGGCCAGCCAGACCGGCCACCTGGCGCCGACCACCCGGATCGTCCCGCTGGTCTGGAACCACGTCGGCCTCCATGTGGCCGCCGCCCTGTTCACCGGCGGCTCGCGGTTCGACAACAACATCGCCGCCATGCCGTCCCTGCACGCCGCCTACCCGATGCTCATCTGCCTGTTCTTCTGGAAGGACGCAAGGATATGGCTCCGGGTCCTGCTGGCCACCTACGTGCTGGCCATGGCCTTCGCCGTGGTCTACGGGGCCGAGCACTTCGTCATCGACGTGTTCGTCGGATGGGCCTACGCCGCCGTCACCTTCGTGGTCGGCTCCAGGCTGCTGGACCGGTGGGAGGCACGTCGAGCCCGGCGAAATGCACGGGTGGGCGGCACCGGGCCGGCCGCACCGGCCCTGGAGGGGAGCGAGTCGCTTCCGCAGGAAGGATCGGACACCGAGCCGGTGGTGACCCTGGCCCCCTGACCGGCACCGCACCTGCCGACCGGCACCGCACCTGCCGATCGGAACGGCCCACGGCCTCAGGTGCCCCACTCCTTGGCCAGCAGCTCGTAGGAGCGGACCCGGTCGGCGTGGTCATGCGTGATGGTGGTGACCACCAGCTCGTCGGCGCCGGTCGAGGCGACCAGGCGTTCGAGTCCGGCCACCACCGTGTCGGGACCACCGACGAACTGGGTGTCGACCCGGTCCGACACGAGGACACGCTCCTCGTCGGTCCACCGGTGCCGGGAGGCCTCCTCGGGGCTCGGGAACTCGATGGCGCCCTCGCCGCTGCGGACGCTGAGCACCCACCGCCCGTACCCTGCCGCCAGTCGCTGGGCGGACTCGTCGTCGGGGCCGACCACCACGTCGGCCGACACGGCCACGTAGGACCGGTCGAGCTCGGACGAGGGCACGAACGCCGCCCGGTAGGCCCGGGCGGCGTCCAGGACCGTGGCCGGGCTCACGTGGTAGTTCGCCGCGAATCGCAGGCCGAGCCGGCCGGCGGCCGCCGAACTGTCACCGGCGCTGCTGCCCAGCACCCAGACCTCCACGCCGGCACCCTGCCCGGGCACGGGCCGCGGGTCGAGCCCCTCGGGCGACCGATAGGTGCCGCGCAGCAGGCCGACGATGTCGTCGAGGAGGTCGCCGTAGGGGGCGGTCTCGGCCCCCTGCTGCTGGAGGAGCTCGGTGGTGAGGGCCAGCCGGGATGAGCCGAGCAGGTGCTTGAGTGACGGCCGCCTCGGAATCAGGAGTCCGTCCTCGGTGGTGTACGGGTCCGGTGGAGGGGTCCCACCGCCGGCTCCGCCGTTCCGGGATCGACCCGCCACCTGGTCCCGCAGGAAATTGCGGCCGCCGGAGCGGCCGAGGCCCAAGTCGAACCGGCCCGGGGCGAAGGCGTCGAGCAGGCCGAACTCCTCGACCACGGACAGCGCCGTGCGATGACCGCTCTGCACGCCGCCCGAGCCGATCCTGATGGCACGGGTGGCCGAGGCGGCCAACGCAGCCAGCACCGTCGGCGACGACCCCGCCACCCCCGGGTTGAGGTGGTGCTCGGCGAACCAGTAGCGCCGGTAGCCCAGGTCCTCGCACCTCTGGGCCAGATCGATCGAGTTGTGGATCGCCTCACCCGGATCCGAGCCCGAGCTCACCGGGACGAGATCGAGCACACCGAGGGGCACCCGGGGAGCGCTCATGCCGAGGCCTCACGACGCGTGCGGTCGGGGGCCCCGCTGCGGTGGGCCGGGGGGAGGCCCAGGTGGTCCCGGAGGGTGGTCCCGGAGTAGTCGGTCCGAAAACGGCCCCGCTCCTGCAGGATCGGCACGACGTCGTCGGCGAAACGGTCGAGTCCGCCCGGGGTGACGTGGGGAACCAGGATGAAGCCGTCGGCGGCATCGGCCTGGACGAGGTCGTCGATCTGCGCGGCCACCTGGCCCGGCGTGCCCACGAAGGACTGCCGCGCCGTGACCTCGATCATCAGCTCGCGGATCGAGAGTCCCTTCGCCTCGGCCAGGGCGCGCCACTCCTGCGCCGTCTGCACCGGATCGCGGGAGACGGTGGCCCGCCCCCGGATGATGGGCGGCGCCGAGAGGTCCGGGTCGAAGTCGGGCAGGGGCCCGTCGGGGTCGAGGTCGGTCAGGTCCCGATTCCACACGTGCTCGAGGAACGTGATGGCGGTCGGGCCGCTCACCTGCTGGCGCCGCACCAGAGCCGCCTGCTCCTGGGCGTCGGACTCGCTGTCGCCGATGACGAAGGTGGCAGCCGGCAGGATCTTGAGCTCGTCCGGCGACCGGCCGTAGCGGGCGAGCCGCCCCTTCACGTCGCCGTAGAACACCTGTCCGGCACGCCGCGTGCTGTGCAGCGAGAAGATGGCGTCGGCACTCGACGCCGCGAACTCCCGGCCTTCGTCGGAGTCCCCGGCTTGGAAGATGACCGGTTGGCCCTGGGGCGAACGGGGCACGGTGAACTGGCCGCTGATGTCGAACTGGCGTCCGTGGTGCTCGAACCGGCCCGGGTCGGGCCCCGCCAGGAACCGGCCCCCGACGGGATCGGCGACCACGGCATCGTCGTCCCACGAGTCCCACAGCTCCCGCGCCGTCTGGAGGAACTCGCGGGCCCTGTCGTACCGGTCGGACCGCGGCAGGAATCCGCCCCGGCGGAAGTTCTCACCGGTGAACTCGTCCCACGACGTGACGACGTTCCAGGCGGCCCGCCCCTCGGACAGATGGTCGAGCGAGGCGAACTGGCGAGCGACCTCGAACGGCTCGTTGAAGGTCGAGTTGATGGTCCCGGCCAGTCCGAGCCGATCGGTCACGGCCGCCAGCGCCGCCAGGACGGTGAACGTGTCGGGGCGGCCGACGACGTCGAGGTCGTGGATCCGCCCCCTCTGCTCGCGGAGCCGGAGCCCCTCGGCCAGGAAGAAGAAGTCGAATTTGGCCCGTTCGGCGGTCCGTGCCAGATGCTCGAACGAGGCGAAGTCGATGTGGCTGCCAGCGGCCGGATCGCTCCACACCGTGGTGTTGTTGACCCCGGGGAAGTGGACCGCCAGATGGATCTGCTTGGATCGTCCGTTCACCGGCAGGCTCCTTGTCGACTCGTCGATGTCTGGTGGCGGGCGTCCGGCACCGAGGTCACGACGCCGAGCGCCCGGCGATCGTGTACCGGTTGGCCGGCCGGTCGAGGCCCAGCCGGCTCCGGAGGCTGCCCGTTCCGTCGTCGGCGCGGAACACGCCCCGCTCCTCCAGGAGTGGGACGAGTCGGCGGGTGATCGACTCGAGATCGTGCGGCAGCACCGCCGGGCGCAGTCGGATTCCGTCCACGCCCTCCGCGTGCCAGTCGACGATCAGATCGGCCACCTCGGCCGGGGTGCCGGTGACGATGGCGGCGTCCGACCGGTGCACCCTGCCGTCGATCCCGTCGAGATGGGCCCGGCGGGCGGCGGCCGCCCCGGGCTCGTCGTCCAGGAAGACCAGCAGGTCGGCGAAGACCAGCAGCGGGTCACCCTGCCGGGACGCCTCCTCTTCCACCACGCGCACCCCGGCGAGGAGGCCGCCCAGGTCCCCGACGTGCTGAGGAGTGACGAAGACCAGGTCGGCGCACCGTGCGGCCAACCGGAAGGCCACAGGGACATGGGCGAGGACCGCCACCAGCGGTTGCCCCTGGGGGGGCCTCGGGGTGATCGACGGCCCCCGCACATCGAACCACCGGCCCTCGAAGTCGATGTAGTGCAGCTTGTCGCGGTCCACGAACCGGCCGGTCGCCACGTCGCGGATCTCGGCGTCGTCCTCCCAGCTGTCCCAGAGCCTGCGGACGACCTCGACGAAGTCGGCCGCTTCGTCGAACAACTCCTCGGCCAGCGACGACACGGTCGACCCGTCGGCCGGCCCGTCGGCGTTCCGCACGGCGTCGGGGATCGACCGCCGTCCGAACTGGCGGGCCTCGAGGCCCGTGCCGGACACCCGGACCTGGACCCCGGCCCGTCCGGCGCTCACGTAGTCGAGGGTGGCGATGGCCTTGGAGACGTGGAAGGGCTCCGTGTGGGTGGTGGTGGCCACCGGTAGCAGCCCGATGCGGGAGGTCCTCGGCGCCACCCGTGCCGCGGTGAGCACGGCATCCAACCGTCCTCGCACCCGATCGACCCGGTCGTCGGCAGCGCCTCGGCGAGCCGACTGGAGGGCCATCGAGTCCTCGAAGGTCACGAAGTCGAGCCGGCCGCGCTCGGACTCCTCGACCATGTCCACCCAGTACTGCGGAGTGAACAGCTCGCCCGGTCGGGCCCCGTCCGAACGCCAGGCGGCCGGATGCCAGCCGGCCCCGTCGAGGGCGACGGCCACATGCAGCGGAGATCTTCCTTCGGTCGTGTTCAGCCCGGTCGGCATACGCTCACTATAATAATGATCGGTTTTATCACCTATTTGGCCGGCAGCGGCCGGCAGCGGCACACCCCGATGGCAGCACCCGGCAGCTGTGACGGCTCGGCTCAGTTTGACAAAATCGACCGGATTGGTCACCATTATTCCCTTTCCCGCACGCCCGAGCCCCGATGAGGTGACCATGACCACCACCGCGACACCCGTCACCCTCGATATCTCCCCCCTGTCCGGCACGATCGGGGCGACCATCCGGGATCTCGACCTGCACCAGGAGCTCGACCCGGACACGGTCGCCGCCATCCGCCAGGCACTGTTGGACTACAAGGTCATCTTCTTTCCGGGCCAGCACCTCGGACCCGCCGAGCACAAACGGTTCGCCGCCTACTTCGGTGAGATCACCAACGCCCATCCGGTGGTGCCTGGGGTGGGCGAGCACAAAGAGGTGTTCGAGATCGACTATTCGAAGTTCCGCGAGGTCCTGGCCGCCGACAAGGCGGACAGCGGCAGCGAGTACGGCGGGCGCGACAAGTGGCACACCGACGTCACCTTCGTGCGGACACCGCCCCTCGGATCGATCCTCAATGCGATCGTGATCCCCGAGGCCGGCGGGGACACCCTGTGGGCCGACACCCAGTCTGCCTACGAAGGGCTCTCCCAGCCGTTCAAGGACCTGGTCGACGGGCTGACCGCGGTCCACGACGGGAACCGTACGTTCGGCAAGGTCCTCGACTACCTCGGCGAGGGAGAGTGGGACGGGGAGAAGTTCACCGAGCTGCTACCGGTCGAGCACCCGGTCGTGCGCACCCACCCCGAGACCGGCAAGCGCAACCTGTTCGTCAATCCGGGCTTCACCCTCAAGATCAAGGGGCTGGCCAGCAAGGAGAGCGACACGCTCCTCGCCTTCCTCTACGCCCACATGGCCACACCCGAGTACGTCGTCCGCTACCAGTGGGACGAGGGCGATCTCGGGTTCTGGGACAACAGGACCACCATGCACTACGCCATCGGCGACTACGGCACGGCCCATCGCGTGATCCAGCGCGTGACCATCAGGGGCGACCAGCCCTATTGAGCCTGGACCGTGACACCGGCCCGGCCGGTCCCCACATTCGTGCAACCCACCGACAAAGGATGAAGATGCATCACCGACTGACCATGTTCGCCGGCCGTACGCGCCCTCGGCGTGCGGGAGCTGTCCTCGGGGCCATCGCCGCCGCGGCCGTCGTCGTCAGCGGCTGCGGCTCGAGTAGCGCCAGCTCCACCACGACCTCGGCCTCCACCGCGTCGACCGCCTCCGCCACGAACCTCGACCTGTCCGGGGTGACCATCAACTTCGCCGATCAGTTCAAGGAGTACGAGACCGCCTTCGACGCCACCGGTGCGCTGAACGGTGCCCCCTACAAGGTCAGCTACAGCGAGTTCGTCGGGGGTCCCCCGATCATCGAGGCCGAGACCGGGGGATCGGTCGACCTCGGGGACATGGCCGAGACACCGACGATCTTCGCCCAGGCGGCCAACGACCCGGTCAAGGTTGTCGCCGCCACGGTGAGCGCCGACGCCAACGAGTCGCCCTTCGCAATCGTCGTGCCCAAGGGCTCCTCCATCACCGATGTGTCGGATCTCCGGGGTAAGACCGTCGCCGTGCAGGAGGGCACGGTCGAACAGTACGTCCTCATCCAGATCCTGAAGAAGGCGGGCATCCCCTACAGCGCGGTCAACGTCGACAACCTCGCCGTGACCAACGCGTCCACCGCGGTGGCCGCCGGCAAGGTCGATGCCGCCGTGCTGTCCCAGCCGCTGATCGCACTCGACGTCGCCGCCGGCACGGTGACCCAGCTGGTCAGCGCGGCCGGCTATGCGCAGACGCTCGGCTACCTGACCGCGAGCCAATCCGCCCTCGACAACCCCCAGAAGGCGGCGGCCATCGCCGACTTCATCAACCGCTTCTACAAGGCGCAGGCCATCCTGAGGAAGAACCCCCAGCTGGCCGCCGTGACCTACGTCAAGACCTACGGCGTCTCCCTGTCGGTGGCCGAGGCCGCGGTGAAGTCGGTCGAGTCGGTCGGCACGCCGATCACACCGGCCATCATCAGCTACCAGCAGGAGGAGGCCGACACCTTCCACCAGCTCGGCCTCATCCCCGCCAAGATCAACGTGGTGCACGTCTTCGACCTCCCCTTCAACAAGAAGGTTGCCGAGACCGCGGGGCTGACCCCGTGATCCGCGCCCGGGACCCCCGAGCACGGTGACCGACCTGGCCCATCGCGAGGACAAGGCTCCGCCCTCCGGCGGGCCCGACCGAACCGTCTCGACCGACGCCGTCGCCGGGCTGGTCCGGCCGGTGGTCAGGAAGGAGCGGAAGCGCAACCGCCGGGTGAGCCTGGCCATCCGGGCTTCGGTGCCGATCGCCGTCTTCGGGCTGTGGTGGGCGCTGACCGGCTCGGGGCTGGTGTCGGCGACCAAGCTCCCCACGCCGGCGACGACCTGGGACACCTTCGTCAATCTCTGGACCCACGAGGACCTGTTGGGGAACCTCGGGGTCTCGATCTCCCGGGCGGCGATCGGCCTGGCCATCGGAGCGACGGTCGGGCTGGTCCTCGGGATCGTCGTCGGCCTGTGGACCCTCGGCGAGGAGCTCATCGACTCCTCGATGCAGATGTTCCGCACCATCCCCTTCCCCGCCGTGATCTTCCTGTTCATCGTGTGGGTGGGTATCGGCGAGGTCTCGAAGTACCTCCTGATCGCGCTGGCCACGCTGTTCCCGATGTACCTCAACACCTCGAACGGCGTCCGGAACGTCGACCGCAAGGTGGTGGAGGCTGCCCAGTCGTTCGGCCTCCGGGGCCGACGCCTGGTACGCCAGGTGGTGATCCCTTTGGCCATGCCCTCGATCCTGACCGGCCTGCGGTTCTCCACCGGCGTGGCCATCATCGCCCTGGTCTTCGCCGAGACGGTCAATGCCAGCAAGGGCATCGGCTACCTGGTCCTCCAGGCGTCGAGCTTCAACAACATCGCCGAGCTGGTGGTCTGCATCCTCCTCTACGCGCTGTTGGGGATCGCCGCCGACCTCATGGTGCGGGTCCTCGAGCGCTCGTTGATGCCCTGGCGTCGCCAGCTGGCCGTCCGATGACGGTGGCCTCCGACGCCCCCGCGGTCGTCGTCCGGGGGGTCTCCAAGGAATTCGCGGACCACCAGGTGCTCGCCGACTTCGACCTCACCATCGACCACGGCCAGTTCATCGCCCTGTTGGGCGCATCCGGTAGCGGCAAGACGACCTTGCTCCGTGTCCTGCTCGGGCTCGAGAGCACCTCGGGCGGCGAGGTGTTCGTCCCCGAGGCCCGGACCACCGTCTTCCAGGAGCCCCGTCTGGTCTCGTCGATGAAGGTGTGGCGCAACGTGGTCATCGGCCAACCACGGTCCCAGGCGACCCGCCAGGCCGCGGTGGCCGCGCTCGGCGAGGTGGGGCTGGCCGCCCACGCCGACGCCTGGCCCGGGACGCTCTCGGGCGGTGAAGCCCAGCGGGTCGCTCTGGCGCGGGCGCTGGTGCGCCAGCCCCAGCTGCTCTTGCTCGACGAGCCGTTTGCCGCGCTCGACGCTCTGACCAGGCTCAAGATGCAGGCCCTGGTGGCCGAGCTGTGCGCCAAGCACCGGCCCGGGGTGCTCCTGGTCACCCACGATGTCGAGGAAGCCGTCCTGCTGGCCGATCGGGTGCTCGTGCTCAAACAGGGGTCGATCTCCCTCGATCTCGAGGTCGATCTCCCGCGACCCAGGAGGGTCGGTGGTCCCGAGTTCGATGCCCTCCGAAACCGGTTCATGGCCGAGCTGGGTGTGCTGGACCCGAACCGCGGGCTCGGGGCTCCCGCCGGCGACGCCGTCCTGCCACAGTAGGGGCGTGCACGAACTCACCGCGGACGACCCCACGGCGGAACGGCGACCGAGGAACCTGGTCGTCGTGCTCCTCGACAGCCTGAACCGCCACCTCCTCGAGGCCTATGGCTCGACCGAGTTCGACACGCCGCATCTCGCCCGGTTCGCCGACGAGTCGCTCCGCTTCACCGCCCACCACGTGGGGTCCCTGCCCTGCATGCCCGCCCGGCACGACATCCTGGTCGGGGCGCTCGACTTCCCGTGGCGGCCGTGGGGGTCGATCGAGGTGTGGGAGGACGCGATCACCCGGGCCCTCCGAGCCCAGGGGGTCACCAGCGTGCTCGTCTCGGACCACCCCCATCTCTTCGAGACGGGCGGGGAGAACTACCACACCGACTTCACCGCCTGGGCCTACGAGCGCGGCCACGAGAACGACCCGTGGCGCACCACTCCGGACCCCACCTGGGTGGGGACACCGGCCCTGCCGACCGAACGGCCCCCGTACCATCACCGCTACGACGATTCACGCACGTACTTCCGCTCCGAAGCGGACTTCCCGGGACCGAGGACGATGACGGCGGCGGCCGACTGGATCCGCCACTCGGGCGGCGCTCACGACCGCTTCTTCCTGATGGTGGACGAGTTCGACCCCCACGAGCCCTTCGACACGCCGCTCCCCTACGCCCGGATGTACAACGATGACCGGGACGCGCCGCTGGCCATCTGGCCCCCCTACCTGGTCGACGCCGTGGCCAGCGGGCAGCTCGACCCGGTCCGGGCCCGTCACATCCGCGGGAACTACGGATCGAAGCTGACCATGATCGACCGCTGGTTCGGCCACCTGCTGCAGGCGATCGACGAGGCGGGACTTCGCTCCAGCACCGCCGTCGTCTTGTGCACCGATCACGGCCACTACCTCGGGGAGCACGACCTGTTCGGCAAGCCCGGTGCGCCGATCTACAGCGAGCTCGGCCGGATCCCCATGCTCATCCGCTGGCCGGGCCGTGGGCAGAGGGACGTCGATGCCCTCACCACCTCGGTGGACCTCCACGCCACCATCGCCGACCTGTTCGGCGTCACGGTCGACCATCCCACCCACGGCCGGTCGCTGCTGCCCCTCATCGACGGCACGGCGGCGTCGATCCGCGAGCTCGCCCTCTTCGGGTACTGGGGACGTCATGTCGGCGTCACCGACGGCCGGTACCGCTACCTGCGGGGCTGCGGTGAGTCGAACTTCCCCCTCTCCATGTGGTCCAACCGGTGGTCGACCATGCCCGTCCAGCCCGCACCCGAGCTGCGGTTGCCGCGACCCGACGGGCGGGCGGTGCTGCGATCGATGCCCGGTACCGGGGTGCCGGTCATCACCCAACCGTTCGAACCCGGGGACAGGCTGCCGTTCTGGGCCGGGTTCGAACCACCGAGCGACTCCTTCCTCTTCGACACCGAATCGGATCCCGGCGAGCACGAGAACCGGATCGGAGAGCGCGGCGAGGACCGGTTGGTCGAGGCCCTCGCCACCGAGCTCAGGACGATCGGGGCGCCGTCGGACCTCCTCCAACGCGTCGGCATCGCCTGAGTCCGGCACGGCCCGACGCGGCACCGAGCCGGGACTCCGGCGCCGGTCGGTGTGAGCGGGCACCGGCCCTGTCCCCGGGTCGCCGTCATGGCCCACGGACCTCGACCCGGCTCACCCGGTGGAGCCCATCCTTGACGAGGACGATGCCGGCCCGGTCGCGGGTGGGCACGACGTGCCGACGGACGTTCACCAGGTTGATCTCCGACCACGCCAGGTCGGCGACCCGGCGTGCCTCCGAGTCGTCCAGCGAGGAGAACCACCCGAGGAACGTTCCCGGTTCTGCTCCCGGCGCCCTCCGGAGCCCCAGCAGGCGATCGGTGAACCAACGTTCGACATCGGCCTCGGCCGCGTCGACGTACAGCGCGAGGTCCAAGAAGTCGGACACCTGGCGCACGGCGCCATCTCCGGTCCCCACCTGCAGCACGTTGAGCCCCTCGACGACCACGACATCGGGACGCGCGATCACGTGACGGACCCCGGCCAGGACGTCGTAGGCCTGGTGCGAGTAGACCGGCACGTCGACATCGGCGTCGCCGGCGCGGATGGCGGCCAGTGCCGACAGCAGGGCGGGACGGTCGTAGGTCTCGGGAAACCCCTTTCGCCCGCTGAGACCCCGCTCCTCGAGCACCCGGTTCGGAAACAGGAATGCGTCGGTCCCGAGCACCTCGACGGTGAGCGGGTCGGCACCCCGGGACAGGAGCCGCTGGATGATCCGGGCCGTCGTGCTCTTGCCGACGGCCACTCCCCCGGCGACACCGATCACGAACGGCGACGAGGGCCGGTGGCGTACGAAGCGCCCGGTGTCCCAGGCGGTGGCGGCGGCCGACCGGACGAGTAGCCCGAGGAGTTGGCAGAGCGGGGTGTAGACGTCGGTCACCTCGTCCGGGGCGACCGGTTCGGTGGCGGCGATCTCCCCGGCCAGCCGGACACCGTCGGGCCCGCCACCCGGAGGGTCGGCGAGCGCCGCCCACTCGCTCCTCGTGAATCGCACCGGGTCGGGCCCCGATCCCCTCACCCGATCTCCTCGGACGCCGGTCCGGGGGGTGCGTCCGGTCGCATCCGCCGACCCACCGCCTGGGCGGCCACGACCAGCGGCGGGGAGGCCAGCACCACCAGACACACCTCAAAGGGTGCCCGGAAGCGGACCAGACCGTAGGCGAGGGCGCTGACCAGCGTGACCACGCCGGCCGGCACCAGGAGGAACCACTGGCTGATCCGCCGTCTCCGCAGGATGACGATCCCGGCCACGCCCAGCGGGAGCAGGGCATAGTAGAAGCCCAGGCCGGCCAGCGACGCCGGCACGGGGCGGCCCTCGTTGACGTCGGCGTCCGCCATCTGGATCGGCTCGTAGAGGTCCCACAGCCGGCCGACGCGGGCCACCACGACCAACGGGATCCGGCCGGTATGGTGCTCGATGTACTCGACCGCCGCATGCTGGTCACGCGCCGACACCACCGACTCCTCGTTGCCGGTGATGGAAGCGGCGCAACCGAGGGCCCACGAGCCGAGGGAGGGACCCTGGTAGGTCTGCGGACAGTTGGCCCCGAGGAGCGCCAGGCCGTCACCGGTCGAGAGATAGGTCGGATCCTGGAAGGTGACCAGGTTCCGACCGACCCACGGTGCCATCACCGCCACCGACGCCACGATGCCCACGGTCAGCAGCAGACAGCGGCGCCGAAACGGCAACGGGCGGGCCAGGAGCACGGCCGGCACCAACAGGAGGGGCACGAACAAGACCAGCTCGGCTCTGACCAACGCCTCGGCTCCGCACGCTGCACCGAGCAGCAGCGCACTGGCGACGGTGGGGTGCCGGAGGACGCGGATCACGGCCAGGAGGATGAGCGCCATCAGGAGCATCGCCGGGGTCTCCGACATCAGGATGCCACTCGGCATCCAGAAGTTGGGCGCCACCGCGGCCAGGCCGGCAGCGGTGAGGCCCACCCACGGGCCGGCGACGGCCCGCCCGAGCAGGCCGACGAAGAGGACCACTGCGGTGCCGAGGACCGCCATGGTCAGACGCTGGACCGTGGTCCCGCTGTGTCGGCCCACGATGAAGCTGGCGCCGCCGATCAGCAACGAGGTCAGCGGCGGGTGGGCGGCCGTGGGCGAGTTGGCGAAGGGCGCCTCGAAGAAGTGGCCCTGGGACAGCTCGTTGGCCGTGACCCCGTACCAGAACGAGTCGTAGAGCTTCCCGTTCTCATGACGGGTGAACTCCATGACGTAGCCGACGCGCAGCACCAGCGCGGCCAACACCACGCCACCCAGGCCGACGGCGAAGCCGTGCTCCCGCGTCGATCCTCCGACGGTGCGCACGGGGACGGGATCGCCGGTTCCGAGGTCCTCGACGGGGGTGGTCACCACGACGTGTGCTCCTCTCCATGGTGACACCCGGGATCGACCGCACCCAGTTCGCAGCCGGCAGCGGTCACCGGGCCGACCTCATGGAACCCACCCAAGCCGTCCTCCCCCCTCGTGCCGGTCCCGGCCCGCCGCATCGCCGGATCCGCCGCCCGACCGCCCGACCGCCGAAAGCGCAGCCCCGGAGTGGAGGCAGGAGCAGCCACCGACGGATCGATCGGGATCAGTCGACGGACAACCCGTAGACGAGTCCACCGTCAGCGTCGACGTCGTAGATCTCGATCCCGTCCTCGACGTGGGCCTCGTCCGCGGCGAGGGCGACGGCGATCTTGTTCAACGCATTGCGGGTCACGTCGGCCACCAACTCGAGGCACTGCGCCGGCGAGGCCGCGGACCGCAGTCGGGCGGCCGGTCCCTCCATGCTCCCCGGGCACCAGATCATGGCGTCCGTGAGTGCCAGCGCAGCCTTCTGGAGGGGCGACAGATCGCTGTTCTCGAAGTCCTCGACACCGGTCAGGAGGGCTTCGTCGGCGCCGGCCAACAGCGCCGGCCTGCTCCGCAGGGACTGGCAGAGCCGGCACCGGTGCTGACGTGCTCCCCGGAGACGGACCAGTTCCGAGGTGACGGGATCGAGGCCATCGAGCCGTGGCGCTGCCCTCATCAGGCGATCCAGTGCCTCCCAGATCCCCGACGCGTCCGGTCGCCGGGGTGGGCCTCCACGGTCTGGGGGCAGGGGCCAACCGAGCGCATCGAGTGCCGCCCGCGTCCGGGGGAGGAAGTCCATCACGAACACGATGGCGACCGCGGTGGCCGCGTCCACCCCCCACGACCCGAAGAGCGCCGAACGCTGAGCGTCGGTGATCGACGACACGTCGACGGAGAACTGCTCCGACAGCTCGAGGAGGGCACGCTCGGCGTCGCCGAGGTCGGGGAGTGACCGCCACCGGTCGACGGGTCCGACGGTGGCCCCGTCGACCGACGCCACCCGGGCCACCGCCAGTGGCGGCAATCGGTGCTGATCGGCACAGACCCCGGCGACCAGGGTGAACAGCTCCACCCGTTCGAGGCGGTCGGCCTCGTTCCATGCCGCCGGCTCCAAACTCCCCAGCGCATCGACGGTGGCGGTCATGTCGTCGTCCAACGCCGCGAGTCGATCGGCCATAGTGCGAGAACCCTATCCGCCCGCGGCCACGACCGGGGCCGAGCGGCACCGCCCGGCCAGTTCGTCGAATCGTCTCGACGGAGCGAAGCCGCCGTCCCGGTCCGTCCCGTCCCTCAACCGAGCGACTTGCGCACCTTCTTGCGGTCCAGTCCGTCCCAGACGGAATGCCATCTGCGGCGCAGCGTTCGTTGGCGGCGTCGCTCCCCCGCCACCAGCACTCCGGCCGAGAACGCAGCACTGCGGGTGCCGCTCTGGGCCTGGTGGCGCAGCCATTGCTCGGCCGTCACCGCATCATGGTGCTCGCCCAGCACCGTCTGCAGGTCCTCGGCGGCGGCGGCGAGGCGCCGGGCCGGCTTTCCGAGCACGGGGCCGGCCGTCTCGGCTGCGTACCGGAGCTGCTTCGCCCGGATCCGGATGCGATGGAGCTGGACGTCGCTCGGGTGTCCACCGGCCGATCGAACCGTCCGGTGCAGGGCGCGCCAGCGCTTCCGCACCAGCCCGGGGAGGACGCGCCTCGCCGCGGCATCGCCGTGTCCACCCCTGGCCTTGTGACGGCGACGGCCGGACGCGAAGAGGGGTGGCAGGCGCGACGCGGCGTTCAACCGATCAAGCAGGCTCAGGTACCGCTCGCCGGCCAGCGTCGTCGCCAACTCCCGGGCGGCCGTGCGGCGATCGTCGTCCAGTGCCACCCTGAGTTCGAGGGTTCCCCCCGCCTCGGTCACGGACTCGGTGGTCAGCAACGACCCGCCGAGCACGTCGGCATCGCGTACCTTTCCCAGCACGGCGCCCAGCCACTTGAGCTCGTCCCGGGTACGCGACACCCACACGGGGTCGAGCTCCCGACGGAGCAGCTTCAGATCAGACCGCAGTCGCCGGGTGGCGACCCGGGCCTGGTGGACGTCCTCGGTGGCGGGGTCGGCCTCGTCGAGGCGTAGACGGATGTCGTGCTCGATCAGTCGGTCGAGGCTCTTGGCGATGGAGTCCTTCACGACGTCCTCCATCAGCGACCGCCGGTCGAGACCGGACCGCTCGGTCCTGGCGGCGTCGTGCCCGGCCAGGCGCAGCGCCTTTCCCAACTTCGTCTCCCCGTCGGTCCGCGCCCCGGCGTGGCGCATCTCGACCACCACCGCGTTCATCACCGACTCGCCGCCGGGACCGAGCTCCAACTCGATCTGGCGAAAGCGCCGGCTCTTGCCGCCGACGACGACGGCGGTCACGACGTCGTCGTCGATCTCTCCGCAGGAGGCACCGTCCGCGTCACGCAGCACCATGCGCCGTCGGACCGCCTTCAGTTCGGCGATCCGGCCCAGTGAGGCCCGCCGGACGACCCCCCGCACGATCCTGGTGGCCTCGTCGGGGACGGTGTCGGACGGGCCCGGCCAGGCGAGCTCGTCGCGGTCGAGTGTCGGCCCGGCCCCCGTGCGGGGAAGCTTCAGGGTCCACGTGCCGCCCCCGGGCTCCTCGCCGGAGCGGTGTCGCAGCGTGATGTTGCTGCGCCACAATCTGAGATCGGACGTGTCGAAGTACAGGGCCAGGGTGTGCTGCTCCGGGAGGCGCACCGTCCCTCCCACCACCCTCCGGAGGTCAGGGAGTTCGAAGTCGGCTTCGACCGCCAGCTTCACCTCTCGCTCGATGGATCGGCTCACGGTCACCATTACCTACCTGATCCCCGACGGACAGGGGAGAACATCCCACCGAATCGGCCAATCGCCCGGTGACACCGGGAATCCACCTGAGAGCGAGCATAGCAAGCGGCCAGGATCAGGGACTCCGGACGGAGCGGACACGCGAGAGGGCACGGGCAGCCCATACCCCCGTCGGGGTGGTCCTACTCGGGTAACGCCGCCGGTTGCCATGACCGTCCAGACGCCACGAACTCGCCCACGGGATCACCGGCTCCCGATGGCTCAGACGGCCACGTCACACCGGCCGGCCACCGTTCCCGAGGGCCGACGGCCGTCACGGACTGGACGGCCGTCGGCCGATCGGGCTCCTGCCCCCAGGAGCCGCACCTGGAGCTTCGGGACCGTTCGGACCCCGCTCCCCGGTTCGACGGACAGCCCGTACCCGGTGTCCGGCCGCCGCAAACGGGACCGGTTCCCGGCATGGATCCCTCCCGCTGAAGGAGGACCGGCGATGGCCGCCGGCCCTCCGCCGTTTCGACAGGGTCGGAAACGGGTAGCCGGGGATCCATGGCCGGTGAGGTATGACCGAAGGACGACCCGTGGAGCCGTCCGATACGACCGTCGAGGACGCCGGGCGCCGCGGGCCCGCTGGACGAGGGGGCGCGCCGCCGCCCGATCCGGCGATCCGGGTCGACACCGTCCCCCGTTCCCCGACCCGGCTCAGCGCCACGTGGACGGCCGTCGTGGTCGCCGTCGTCCTGTTGGTGGCCCTGGTGGTCTTCATCGCCCAGAACACCCGACCGTCGACCGTGAGCTTCCTCGGGGCCCACGGACGGGCCCCGACCGCCGTCCTGCTCCTGATCGCCGCGCTGGCCGGCGCCGTCATCGTCATCGTCGTCGCGGTGGCCCGGATGCTCCAGCTCCGCAGGCGGGCTGCCCGTCCGAGAGCCGTCGGGGCGGACACCGACCCGCGTGCGGGTGGCACCGGCCGGTCGTCCGTGCCCGGAAGGTGACAGCCGACGCGGGCGCCCACGGTCGTTGCCGGGCGCTCGGGGCACCGCCCGCTAGCCTGCCGGGATGAGCCCACCCCGGTTGGCGAGATCCGTGCTCGGAGCCGTGTTGCTCGGAACGGCCAGCGGACTCCGCTCACAGATCGGCGTCGCCTCCGTCGTCGTTACCGCCGAACCCGGGCGGCTGCCCGGCCCTTTTGGCCACAGAGGCGCGCGCCTCGGTGCGCTGGCCGCCGCGGCCGGCGAGCTGGTGGTCGACAAGCTGCCCGGCGTCCCCGCCCGCACCGCCGCCGGAGGCCTGGCTGCCCGGGTCGTACTGGGAGGGGTCTCCGGCGCACTGCTGGCCTCGGTGAGTGGTGGGCCCGTCGTCTGCTCGGCGGCCATCGGTTCGGGGAGCGCCGTGGCGGGCGCCTACGGCGGTCTGGCCGTTCGCCGGCGATTGGCCGCGAGGATCGCACCGCTGGCTGCCGGCCTCGCCGAGGACGGCCTGGCCGTGGCGCTGGCGCTCTCCGCCGTGGCGGCCCTCGACCGTCCGACCGGTGAGGTGCCGCGCGGCAATCGGCGGTGAGGGCGGAGGTCATTCGCTCGGGGAGCGACGCCGTGGACCCCGGGAGCACGTCCATCCCGACCCACGGCGATCCGAGCCGCCTCCACCGGGTATGGGGCAGGATGGGCCCATGGCACACGACCGAAAATTCCGCTTTGCCGCGCAACTGGGCACCACGAAAGACGGCTCGGCCCGCTCGTGGGCCGACCAGGCGAGGCGAGCCGAGGACCTCGGGTACTCGGCGCTGCTCATGCCGGACCATTTCGGGGACCAGCTGGCTCCCGTGCCCGCACTGGCGGCGGTCGCGGCAGCCACCACCTCGCTCCGCATCGGCTCCCTCGTCTTCGGCAACGACTACCGGCACCCTGTCGTCCTGGCCAAGGAGGCGGCGACCCTGGACCTGCTGAGCGAGGGTCGGTTCGAACTCAGCCTGGGCGCCGGCTGGATGCGGACCGACTACGAGGAGTCCGGCATCACCTACGACACGCCGCGGGTGAGGGTGGAGCGCTTCGAGGAGGCGGTCCAGGTCCTGCAAGGACTGCTCCGATCCGAGGGGCCGTTCTCCTTCGACGGCACGCACTACCGGGTCGAGGACCACGAACTGCACCCCCGACCGGTGCAGAAGCCGGGCCCGCCCCTCATCATCGGTGGCGGCGGCAAGCGGGTACTCTCCTTCGCCGCCCGCCATGCCGACATCGTGAGCATCAACGTGAACCTCCGGGAGGGAACCGGCGGTCCGGAGACGGCACCGAACGCCTCGCCCGAACGCACTCGTGAGAAGGTGGCCTGGGTCAGGGACTCCGCCGGCGACCGCTTCGAGGAGCTCGAGCTCAACGCCCTCATCGGCTTCGTGCTCATCACCGACGACGCCAAGGGTGTGGCGGACGCCATGGCACCCCACTTCGGCATCAGCAGTGCCGATGCACTCCACGTCCCGCTGGCCCTCCTGGGCACGCTCGACGAGATGACCGAGGAGCTCCGGTGGCGACGCGAGGAGTACGGCATCTCGTACTGGTCCATCGAGGCGGACAACTGGGAGCAGCTCGGTCCCCTCGTCAGCACGCTGTCGGGCACCTGAGCGCCTCCGGAGCGGTCGTGCCCACGACGAGTGCCGGCATCCTCCCGTTCCGGAGGCCAACCCCTGGGGGGATGGAGGTCCTGCTCGTCCACCCGGGTGGTCCGTTCTGGAAGGACAAGGACGAGCACGCCTGGTCGATCGCCAAGGGTGAGTACGGCAGCGAGGAGGACCCCCTCGCTGCCGCCGAGCGCGAGTTCGCCGAGGAGATGGGCGTCCCCGCCCCGCCGGGTGACCGCATCGACCTCGGCGAGATACGCCAGGGCAGTGGAAAGATCGTGCGGGCCTGGGCGGTCGACGCCGGGGCGGTGGAGCTCGAGTACGTGGCGAGCAACCTGTTCGAGCTGGAATGGCCTCCCCGGTCGGGAAGGATCCGGCAGTTCCCCGAGGTCGATCGGGCCGAGTGGACGACCGTCCCCGTGGCTCGGACCCGGCTGGTGAAGGCCCAGGTGGCCCTGCTCGACCGGCTGGTCGCCCGGACCGGGGACCGATAGGCCATCCCGTGCCTTCCCGTGAGCTGGTGATCCTCGGCACGGCGAGTCAGGCGCCCACCCGGCACCGGAACCACAACGGCTATGTCCTGCGCTGGGACGGACAGTCCTTCCTGTTCGATCCCGGCGAGGGGACCCAGCGCCAGATGACCCTCGGCGGGATCTCGGCCTGGCCGATCCGCCACATCTGCGTCACGCACTTCCACGGGGACCACTGCCTCGGGCTTCCCGGCGTTCTGCAGCGCATGTCGCTCGACGGCGTGACCCACCCCGTCGATGTGCTGTTCCCGGCGACCGGCACCGGGTACTTCCGCAAGCTGAGGCGCGCCTCTGTGTTCAACGACCGGATCGATGTCCGCCCCCTGCCGGTCGCCGCGGACGGAACGGTGACCACCGACGGACCGCTGTCCATCGTGGCGGTCCGGCTCGAGCACGAGCCGGAGACGTTCGGATGGCGCATCGAGGAGGCCCCGGGAAGGACCATGCTGCCCGATCGCCTGGACGCCGCCGGTGTCGAGGGCGAGATGATCGGACGCCTGCAGAGGTCGGGGTCGGTCGAGGTCGCGGGTAGGCGAGTGCGGATCGAGGACGTCAGCACGCACCGGGCCGGCCAGCGCATGTCCTTCGTGATGGATACGGGGATCTGCGATGCCGCCGTGGATCTGGCCGCCGACTCCGATCTGATGGTCTGCGAGGCGACGTTCGCCGGCGAGGACGAGCACCTGGCCCGCCGCTTTCGGCACCTGACCGCCGCCGATGCCGCCCGGATCGCACGCGATGCGGGCGCCCGACGCCTGGTGCTCACCCACTTCTCCCAGCGCTACCCCGACGTCCGGCCCCTCCTCGACGAGGCGGCATCGATCTTCCCCGACGTCATCGCCGGCGAGGACCTGCTCCGCGTGGCTGTGCCCGAGCGAGTCCGGCCCGTGGGGCCTCCCCCGTCCCCGACCTGACATCGCCCGTCGTCACCCGGCGGCTCTCCGACCTCTCGGTCCCGTCAGCCGAAGAAGCGACCCGCACCTTCCCGGTGCGACCGCTGATGCCCCGACCGTTGGATCCGGGTCCTTCGTGGAGGGCGCAGAGCTCCGACCCGTTGTAGATGGAGAGCCGGGCGCCACACGACGGCTGGGCACAGATCCTGTCCCGGGCATGGACCGGCGGCCCCGACGCCCCCGTGAACCGCTCTGCGGTGACCGACCCACCTCGGGTGCCGTGCAGTTCCATCGAAGCCATCCTCCGTCCGTCCCGGCCCCAGCATTGCCCCAGCGCCGGATGGGTACCCATGATCCACAACCGGCAAACTCCGGGCCGGACGGTCCCCGACGTGGCGTAACATCCGGCCCATGACCGGTGGGGCGACGCGGGACGGGGTGACCGGCACCGACGAGTCGGCATTCATCCGGCACCTGCCGAAGGCCGAGCTCCACCTGCACATCGAGGGAACGCTCGAACCCGAGATGATGCTCGCCTTCGCCGAGCGCAACGGGGTGCGTCTTCCCTTCACCGACTCGGACGCGGCCCGTGACGCGTATGTATTCGGGGACCTCCAGTCGTTCCTCGATCTCTACTACTCGGGATGCGCCGTCCTCCGGACCGAGCAGGACTTCTACGAGCTGACGGTCGCCTATGTCGACCGCGCCTCCTCCCAGGGCGTCACCCATGCCGAGGTGTTCTTCGATCCGCAGTCCCACACCGTCCGCGGCGTTCCGTTGGGGTCGGTCGTCGGCGGCATCGCCCGCGGCCTCGAGGAGGGCCGGGACCGGTTGGGGGTGTCCTGGCGCCTGATCCTGTGCTTCCTCCGCCATCTGGGCCCCGAGGCGGCGATGGCCACCCTCGAGGAGGCCCTTCCCCATGGCCATCTCATCACTGCTGTCGGACTGGACTCCACCGAGCGGGGACATCCGCCGTCACAGTTCGAAGACGTGTTCCGGCGCGCTCGCCAGGAGGGCTTCCTCGCCGTCGCCCACGCCGGCGAGGAAGGCCCACCGGAGTACATCTGGCAGGCTCTGGACCTGTTGCGGGTCCGACGGGTCGATCACGGGGTCAGGTGCTCAGAGGACCCCGCGCTCGTGCAACGACTCCGGGACGACCGGGTGCCCCTGACCGTCTGCCCTCTGTCCAACGTGATGCTCGGGGTGTTCCCGGACCTGGCCAGCCACAACCTGGCCACCCTGCTCCGCGCCGGGCTGGTCGTTACCGTCAACTCGGACGATCCCGCGTACTTCGGCGGCTACGTCGCCGACAATCTCGAGGCGGCCGCCCGGGCACTCGACCTCGACCGCGCCGAGATACTCACCCTGGCACGTCACTCGTTCGAGTCCTCGTTCCTGGCCGAGGCCGACAAGGTGGAGCGACTCGCCGAGGTGGACCGCTACGCGGCTACGAACCCGGGGGGCTGAGCGACACCGCCTCGATGGCCCGTTCGGCCGCGACGCGGCAGGCGAGCCGGGCGTCACCGGCCATCCGGCTCAAGGCCCGGATACTGGTCGGGTGCTTGGCCAGGTGGGCGACCACCGACTTCGTATCCGGCGTCCCGTCAGGACGGCTGAGGCCGAGGACCTCCTCGCCCACGAGCCCGTCGGACGTCCGGTCACTCACGCTACGGAACACCGACCAGGGCGTCCGCCGTCGCTCGCACACCGCGGCGACGGCGGCTGTCTCCATGTCCAGGGCGACGACACCGTCACCCCTCAAGCCGGCGATGACCTCGTCGTCGGTGATGAGGGCGTCGGACGTCCACAGCTTGCCCCTCGGTTCCCCGCTCCCCAACCGCTCAGGTCGGTACTCGGTGCCCGAGGCACCATCGACCACCACGTCGGGCACCACGGGTGCGCCGATGGCGACGTCCTCCTCGATCGAACCGGCGATGCCGACGACGACCACCCGCTCGATCGTCACGGCGTCCAGCAGACGAGTGACGTGTCGCTCGGCCCGGGCCGTCCCGATGCCCGTGACGACAGCCACCGCCGGCCGGCCCCCAACCGAGCCTTCGAAGACCTCGATCGGACCGAGGACCTTCCGCTGCAGGCCGAGCGTCCGCTTGAGCGGCGCCAGTTCCATCGGCATCGCACACACGAAGGCGGTGCGACCGGCACCCTGCTCGGACGGCCTGTCCATCGAGCCGACACTATCGGGCATCGCGACGGGCGACCCTGCGGCGGTGCCGCCGGAGCACGCCCAGACCGAACCAGACGAGCGCTCCGAAGACCGCCATGAAGAGGGTGAACAGCCAGAGCGGCCAGGTGAAATTCCACACCAGGAAGTGAAGGGTGATCTTCTCCGTGTTCTGGATCATGAAGATCACCAGTAGGCCGACGCCGGTGAGGGAGGCGATCGCCCCGCCGCCCAGTCGTCGGCGATTGGCACCGTTGTCGGCGGGGCTCTGCTGGTCCATGACGGCTCCTCTTGTACGTTTCGTATTCGTTCAGGGAACGGCGCGCTCGGCGCCGTCGCGGTGCACTCGACCGGCAGTCCGCCCGGTCCCCCGTCGGAGAGGCTAACCCCCGCCAAGGCCGGAGCCGGGGAGGCGTCAGACTTCCGGCGATTTCAGCCCCGTGCCTCCCGGACCACGGGACGACCGCTCAATCGGAGCCGTCCGCCCGAGTTGTCGGTTCGGCCGCGGTCCCCTCCGCGGCACGGGCATCGGTAGCGTGACCCCAGCCGGCCTCCCGCGTGCTCCGTTCTATTCCGGACCGCCCGTTGGCCATGTACAGACGGTGCCGTACCTCGGCGTCGGCCTGGTCGATCTCCTTGCCGGGGACGAACCATCGGATCACGTCACCGATGACGTCGGGACCGCCACCGAGGACCCACTCCATGGATCCCTCACGCTCCGACAGATCGACCATCTGGAAGACCTCGGCCCATTCCAGGTCGGGCTTGGCACTCAGCTTCCACTCGACCTCGACCCGGTCGCCGACCTCCCCGGCCTCGCTCCGGCCGGTGATCGCGATCGGCGTCCAATTCACTTCGGTCATCACTGGACCCAAACCCTCTCCGAGCTCCGGTGCACACGAGCCCGCTTCGATCCTAAGACGCCGTACTCACCCTCCAGTAGGGCCGAACGGCCCCAGTCGGCAAGGGCGAGGCCGCGCCGGCGCCAGCCGTCCGGCCGTGGGGTCAGGTGGTCTTCGCGCTCTCGAGCTGCGCGTGGATGGACCGGAGACGCTCACGGCGCTCCTCGAGCTGTCGCCGGTAGCCGGGGTTGTCGGTGTCGGCGATCTCGCTGCTCATGTCACCCACCACCTCGGCGACGGTGCTCTTCAACTCTTCCGCCAGCGACTCTGACAGTTCCAGGATCATCGACGAAACCTCCGGTTGCGCTCGGATCGGGCACCATCATCCTCCGGCACGTCGGCGAACTGTCATAGGGCCGAAGGTCCATTGCCCTCCGGTCCGTCACTCCGGTCCGTCACTCCGGTCCGTCACTCCGGTTCGTCACTCCGACATGAGCCTGGCCCGAGCCTGCTCCAGCTGCTTTTGCTGATCGACGCCGACGCTCGGCGCCTCGAGATCCATCTGGTCGATTGTGTCGACCAGGATGCCCCCCACGAGGGCCCGCAAGGCGTACTTGTGGTCGGCGGGCACCACGTACCAGGGGGCCCACTGCGTGGAGGTCGCGGTGATGGCCTCCTCGTACGCCGCCTGGTAGTCCGCCCAGTGCTCCCGCTCGGCCAGGTCGGCCATGGAGAACTTCCACAGTTTGGCCGGGTCCTCCAGCCGCTCGATGAACCGCTTCTTCTGCTCCTCCTTCGAGACGTTGAGGAAGATCTTCACGATCCGGGTCCCGTTGCGGTGGAGGTGGTGCTCAAAGGCGCTGATCTCCTCGAAGCGCTGCCGCCACAGGCGCTTGGGGGGCCCGACGTCCGATCCGGCCGGGTGGTCGCCCAGGAGTTCGGGGTGCACCCGCACCACGAGCACCTCCTCGTAGTACGACCGGTTGAAGATCCCGATCTTGCCCCGTTCGGGGAGCGCCTTGCTGTACCTCCACAGGAAGTCGTGGCTGCGCTCCTCGGCCGACGGCTCCTTGAAGGACACCACCTGGCAGCCCTGCGGATTCACTCCCGACATGACGTGCTTGATGGTCCCGTCCTTGCCGGCGGCGTCCATGGCCTGGAGCACGACCAGCAGCGCGTAGCGGTCGCTGGCCCACAGCAACTCCTGGGATCGCTTCAATTCGGCCACGAACGAGGCCAGATCCTGCTCGGCCACCGCCTTCTTGTGGGATCCCGAGGCTCCGAGCCAGTCGATCGTCGTCGAGACCGGACTCCGGCTGCCCAGGGCCGCCGCAGCCCCGGGCGCGACCCTCAGCTCCCCGATGACCGCCCTCTCGAGCTTCATGCCCCGATCGCGGTCAGCGGGGAGGAACGGCGGGCACCGCAGACGCCCGGCCCCTGCTCCGGACCGGGGGGTCGAGGTCGTCGGGGAGATCGTGGACGAGGACCGATGGGTCCAACTGTAGACGGCCGCCGGCCGAGCGCACGGCCTGTTGGAGCTCCATCAACAGGCCGACGCCACCGTGGTCGGACACCAACAGTGCGAGAGCCTGCAGTTCGAAGTCCCGGTAGCCGTCGGCGAGCAGCTCGTCCACCACCGAGGCCAGGTTGCCGCCCGTGGCGCGGTCCAGCGTGCCGGCCAACCGGATCACGACGGGCACCCGCTCGACGTCGATCCATAGCTCGAGGGCGACATCGGTGCGCCAGAATGCCTCCGGACGGCGCGGCTCGGACCCCACCCCGTCGTCATCCACGAATGGACCGTTTGTGCTGCTCGTCAGGGTCATCGGCTCCTCCGGTGCTGGCGTGTCCCCCTCGGCGATTGCCTTCCACTGCACCCCCGCGCCACTCAGCTTGGGTGGGACGAGTGCGGCCCACTAGAGGCGAAGGTCACGATGGTGGGGGCTACGCTGGCCCGGATGTGCCTCCTCCTGTTCGCGTGGCAGACGGGTTCGTCGTTCCCACTGATCGTCGCCGCCAACCGTGACGAACAGCTCGATAGGCCGGCCCAAGCGTTCTGCACCCTTCGAGACCAGCATCCGAGGGTCCTGGGCGGCCACGACGATCTCGCCGGAGGCACCTGGCTCGCCGCCAATGAGCACGGGGTGGTGGCGGGACTCACCAACCGGCCGTCGCCCGGCGGACGCGACCCCGGCAAGCGGACGCGTGGCGAGCTACCACTGGTGTTGGTGGGAGGGCGCACCGCCGCCGACGGCGTCGACGCGTTGGTGCGGCGCATCCGACCGGACGACTACAACCCGGCGTGGCTCCTCGTCGGAGATCGTCGGTCGCTGTTCTACCTGGAGGTGGCACCCGGGCGGCCGGTCAGCGTGCAGCTCCTGGCCCCCGGCGTCCACGTGCTCGAGAACGCGCCCCTCGGCCAGCCGTCACCCAAGGTCGAGCGGGTGAGGTCGCTGTTGTCGGCATCCGACGGGGTCGGAAACCCGTGGACGGCGCTGCCGTCCATCCTCGCCGACCATCTGGTGCCCGTCGTCGAGGTACAAGAGGCCGCGGCTGACGGTGGAGGAGTCTCCCGCCAGCTGGAGACCTTCGCCGCCTGCGTGCACACCGACGGGTACGGGACACGTTCCGCCACCGTGTTGGCCGTGCCGGCCGCCACCGCCAGCGAGACCCGCATCCTGGTCGCCGACGGACCCCCTTGCACCGCGCCGTTCGTCGACGTGACCGGGCGCTGGACCCGCTGAACGGCCGGGGCCGGTCTCAGTCGGCATTGGGGACGATGACCGCCCTGCCCTCCAGCTTCCCCGCCCGCAGCTGTTCGTAGACCGCCGGTGCCTCGTCCAGTGTGAACGCGGTGACCTTGGGCTTGAGCAGTCCCCGTGCCGCCAGTCCCAGCACCTCGACCAGCTCGGTGCGACCACCCCAGTACGTGGTCTGCACCGACACCTCATAGGCCGGCGAGAAGAACGAGAAGGGCAGCGTCCCTCCGCCGATCCCGACCAGGGTGAGGTCGCCGAGGGTGCGGGTGATGGCGGCCCCCAGCGTCAGGGTCTCGTCGACCCCGACGAAGTCGAGGACCACGTCGGCCCCTCGGCCTCCGGTCGCCTCCCTCACGGAGTCGGCGGCACCGGCACCGGGAGCCACGACCAGATCGGCGCCGTTCTCCTGTGCGAGCTCTCGCGCCTCGGACCTGCTGTCCACGCCGATGACCTGCGCGCCGGTGGTCGCCTTCAGGATCTGCACGGCGAGATGGCCGAGACCACCGACTCCGATGACCACCGCCCAGGCGCCGGGCAGCAGCTTCGGGGCCGATCGCCGGATGGCGTGATACGGGGTCAGTCCGGCATCCGTGAGCGGTGCCGCATCGACGGGCTCGAGCCCGTCGGGAAGCGGGACGAGGAAGCGGGGATCGGGGACGAGGAGGAAGTCGGCCATACCGCCATCGAGGCCCAGGCCCCCGCCCCCACCGGGCACGGGTGCCGCGTCGAGGTTCTCGCAGTACGTCTCGAAGCCCAGTCGGCAGCGATCACAGGTTCCACAGCCCCACGGGCCGTAGACGGCGACCGCTTGCCCGATCTCGACCCCACTCACCCCGGTGCCGACGGCATGCACCCAACCGGCATTCTCGTGGCCCAGCGTGAAGGGCGGGCCCCACGGGAGCGCTCCCGCCTCGAAGTCGTGCATCAGATGGAGGTCGGAGTGACAGGCCCCTGCGCCCCCGACCCGGACCACCACCTGTCCGGGTCCGGGGACCGGATCGTCGACCTCGACGAGCTGCGGTTCCGACTTCCACTCCAACAGGCGAAGGGCACGCATGTCACACCTCTCGGTCCGGGCCGCGGCGCGTGGCGCTTCTCACCCCGAACGAGTTCGACGACTTACACTCGACCACCACCCAGAAGGCCACTTTGTCCTACATGCTGGTCCACTGAATGGGGTCGAGCCCAACTGGAGCGGACGACGGGATTCGAACCCGCGACCCCAACCTTGGCAAGGTTGTGCTCTACCAGCTGAGCCACGTCCGCGTGAGGTGACCACTCTAGCAGTTGGCGGATCCGGGCTTCCCTGGTCCGGCATCCCTGACCGATCAGGGGGCCGGGGCACCGATCGGGTCGTCAGGCGGGCAATTCCGAGTGCCACCACGGGACCGGGCGATCCCGTCGGTTCGCCTCACCGACCAACTCGGACAGTGACGCCTGCATGCCCCGGGCGATGGTGTCGACATCCGGGGCCAGGTCCCAACAGGCCTGCACACCGACGAAGAGGGAGTCGAGATAGGAGAAGACCGTCACGTTCACCCCGACCCCCTCGATGATGGGACCGAGCGGGTACATGGCGACCATTCGTGCGCCGGCCAGGTAGAGGGGGAAGTCGGGACCGGGGACGTTGGAGACGATCAGGTTGAACATCGGCGCCAGATGGTCGAAGAGCCTCACGTTGGTCACCAGCCGGGTGAGTCGTGTGGCCAACGCCGGGACGGCCGCCTGGGCCCAACCGGCGAAGACGTCGGGCCCGATCACCGCCATCTGCTCCTTCGCCGAGCGCATGCCGTTGCGAACCTGACCCAGGCGGGTGGCGGCATCCTCCACACCGGTGGCCAGAGACACCAGCAGCGCGGACACCCGGTTCCCGAGCGCCCCCTGTTCGGACGGCGTACGAACAGACACCGGCACCAACGCCACCAGCGAGTCGTCGAGCACTTCGTCCCGCTGCTCGAAGAAGCTCCGCATGGCGCCGCCGGTCACCGTGAGCACCACGTCGTTCGTGGTGCCGCCCAGCGTCTCCCTGACCCGGCGGACGTCGCTCATGGGCAGTTCGGCGAAGGCCGTGCGGCGGTGGGGCGAGATGGCCCGGTTGATGGACGTGCGGGGCGCGGTGAACGGTGACGGGGGAAGGGTCCCGGCCACCTCGCGGTTCCTGCCGTTCAGGCTGCGGCCCGCTTCGAAGGTCCGGGACACCGTGCGCACCACCGAATCGGCCGCACCCGGCAGTCCCCCCAGCACCTCGCGCCAACGGCCGAGGCCGCCGGGCAGCGGTCCCGGGCTCCACGAGGGATCGGTCGGCTCGTCCGGCCGGCGGTCCACCGACCTGTCGACCTCCCGTCCGCCGAAGAGAGGATGGGGACCCGGATCCGGCGAGAGATCGAAGAAGGCGGCCATCACCTCGGCCGCGGAGACGCCGTCGATGATGGCATGGTGGACCTTGGGTATCAACGCCACGCGGCCGTGCTCCAGGCCCTCGACGACGTGGAACTCCCACAGCGGCCGTTGTCGGTCGAGCGGGCGCGACGCCACGTCGGCCGCCAGGGCGGCCAACTCGGCGAGCCCGCCGGGTCTCGGGACGCTCACCCGGCGGACGTGGAAGTCGATGTCGAAATCGGGGTCGTCGACCAGTGACGGGTGCTGGAGCCCGAGTGGCACCTCGACCATCCGCTGCCGGAACGGGGGGACCAGGGGCACCCGGCTCGCCACCAGGGCCCGGATGCGGTCGAAGTCGGTGCCGTCGCCCCCCTCGCCCGGCTCGAAGATCAGCACGCCGGCGATGTGGAGATGGGCGGTCGGGGACTCCAGCGCCAGGAAGGCACCGTCCAGCCCGGTCAGACGCCCCACGCCCGCTAACGACCCGTCGATCCGAAGCCGGCGAGGCCGCGCTCGCTGGCGGGCAGCTCCCCCACCTCGGCGAAGTCGGCGCGTTCGACCTGCTGGATCACCAGCTGGGCGATCCGGTCGCCCCGGTGCACCTCGTAGTCGGTGGTCGGGTCGGTGTTGACCAGCAGGACGGCCAGCTCGTCCCGGTAGCCCGAGTCGATGAGGCCGGGGGTGTTGAGGCAGGTCACGCCGTGCCGAAGGGCCAAGCCGCTCCTCGGCTGCACGAACCCGGCGAAGCCCACGGGGATGGCCAGGGCGATCCCCGTGGGCACGAGGGCGCGACCCCCGCCCCGGGCCAGCGTCACGTCGATGCGGGCCATCAGGTCCGCTCCGGCGTCACCCGGGCGTGCATAGTCGGGCAGCGGGAGATCGGGGTCGAGGCGGCGTACCGCCACGGTCAGCGGGACGGACCGTGGCGTCGCCGGGACCGTGCCGTCGTGTCGGTCGATGTCGACGCCGTTCTCTGATGCCGGGACCACCGGGCTCCTCCGCTCGCTCGCCCCTGGACGCTAGTGCCCACCGCGCACGCATGGCGAAAGCGATCGCGCCCCGGCGCGGGGTCGCCGCGGAACCGCCCGTCCGCCGGCCGCCACACGGCGTCTGACAGACCGTCATATTTGACTTCCGATTGCCAACCGGTAGCGTCACCAGCGTGATCGTGTGGATGGACCTGGAGATGACCGGCCTCGACGTGGAGCGCGATGTCATCGTCGAAGTCGCCACCCTGATCACCGACGACGAGCTCGCCATCCTGTCCGAGGGACCGGACCTCGTGGTGTCCACCACCCCCGAACAACTCGACGCCATGGACGACTTCGTCCGGGACATGCACGAGAAGAGCGGCCTGCTCGAGGCCATCACCGCGTCGACCACCTCGCTCGAGGAGGCGGGCGCGGTGACGCTCGACTACATCCGGTCCCACGTGCCGAAGGCGCGGACCGTGCCACTGGCCGGGAACTCGATCGGGACCGATCGCCGGTTCCTGGCCGCCCAGCTCCCGGCCATCGAGGAGTACCTCCACTACCGCTCGATCGACGTATCGACCGTCAAGGAGCTGACCAGGCGCTGGTACCCCGAGGTCATGGGGGACGCCCCGGTCAAGTCCGGCGGGCACCGCGCCATGGACGACATCCGCGAGAGCGTGGCGGAGCTCGCCTACTACCGCTCGACGGTGTTCAAACCGCCGGGCGGCGGGTGACCGGCCCCGGCACCGGGCCAGACGGCCGACCGGCGCCCGTCGCCGGCCCACCGCAGCCACCCCACCGACCGAAGACCATCCCCGAGAGGAGCACCATGGCCGACTCGGCCCAGCAACCAACCGGCGCCGGTGCCGAGGGCCCGGGCGCACCCTCCCTGGCCGAGGTGACCGCCGAGCTGACCGCACCCGGCGCCCTCTTCGAGATGGAGGACCTGGTGATACGCGGGGTCCCCACCCGGACCTGGAAGTCCGCCCCGCCCACCCTGCGCACGGTCCTCGAGCTGTCCGCCGGCCACGGTGACGAGACGTTCCTCGTCTACGAGGACGAACGGCTGACCTTCGGCGAGCACTTCCGCCTGGCGGCCGGGCTGTCCAACGTCCTGATCGAGCGCTACGGCGTCCAGAAGGGCGACCGGGTGGCCATCGCCATGCGCAACCTCCCCGAGTGGGTGATCGCCTTCTGGGCGGCCATCGCCGCCGGGGCCATCGTGGTGCCGGTGAACGCCTGGTGGACCGGTCCCGAATTGGCGTACGGCTTGGATGACTCGGGTACCTCGGTGGTGTTCGTCGACGAGGAGCGCAAAGCGAGGATCCTCCCCCACCTGGGGGAGATCCCCTCGCTCACGGCCATGGTGGTCTGCTGCGAGGAGCCCGATCCCGCGGGCGGGCGGCGGAAGGCCGGGGCGGGGAGTGCAGAGCGCGCCGACGCCCGACCGCTCCCGATCGTCCCCTTCTCCGATCTGACCGCCGAACTCCCCGATCAGGCCGTCCTGCCCGAGGTGGCCATCGAGCCGGACGACGATGCGACCATCTTCTACACGTCGGGCACGACGGGTCGGCCGAAGGGCGCGGTCGGGACCCATCGCAACAGTGCCTCCAACCTCATGAACCTGTTCTTCGTGGCCACGGCGGGCAACAGGAGACGGACCGGCGCGGTGGCCGACGCGGGTGGGCACACCCAGAACGCCAACCTGCTCTCGGTGCCCCTGTTCCACGCCACGGGCTGCCATGCCGTGCTGATCACCAACACGGCGGCCGGCGGCAAGCTGGTGATGATGCACCACTTCGACCCCGAGCGGGCCCTGGAGCTGATCGAGCGGGAGCGCATCACCATCTTCGGCGGGGTGCCGGCCATGGTCATGCAGGTGATCGACTCGCCCAACTTCTCGAAGCGCGACACCTCGTCGGTCCAGTCGATCTCCTACGGCGGCGCACCCTGCCCCCCGGACCTGGTGCGGCGCATCAAGGAGCACTTCCCCTCGGGCGCGCCGGGCAACGGCTACGGCATGACCGAGACCTCGGCGATGACCACGATGAACAGCGGCGACGACTACGTCCGGAAGCCGGACAGCGTCGGGCCTCCCGCCCCGGTGTGCGACGTCGCCGTGGTGCCCGAGGACTTCGAGGGCGACGAACCACCGGGCGACGCCGCCACCGACCCCGACCGGACCGGCGAGCTCTGGATCAAGGGCCCCAACGTGGTGCGCGGCTACTGGCACCGGCCCGAGGAGACGGCGCTCACCTTCTCCAAGGGGTGGCTGCGCACCGGTGATGTCGCCCGGATCGACGAGGAGGGGTTCGTCCACATCGTCGACCGGGCGAAGGACATGATCATCCGCGGTGGCGAGAACGTCTACTGCGTCGAGGTCGAGGACGCTCTCTACGAGCACCCCGCCGTCACCGACTGCGCGGTCATCGGCGTGCCCCATCCCGTCCTCAGCGAGGAGGTGGGAGCGGTGGTGGTCCTGAGGCCGGGCATGGACGTGGGTGCCGACGAGCTGGGCCGGTTCGTGGCCGAGCGGCTGGCGGCCTTCAACGTGCCGAGCCGCTTCTGGTTCCGGGCGGAACCCCTTCCCCGCAACCCGGCCGGCAAGGTGCTCAAGCGCCAGCTGCGGACCGAGCTCCTCGGGGATGCGCCACCGGCCTGATGCGCTGACGGCGTACCGCCGCTCGGCGCCCGCCCGTCCACCCGCTCATCCCGGGGCGGACAGCCGCTCCCGGGTGGTGGCCACGTCCCGGCCCATCTGGGCGATGAGGTCGTCGACGGTGGCGAAGGCCTCCTCGTCGCGCAGCCGGGCGACGAAGGAGACCTTGGCCTCTTCGCCGTAGAGCTCGCCGTCGAAGTCGAGCAGATAGGACTCGACCAGCAGCTTCCCGTCGCTCCCGTAGAAGGTGGGACGCCGGCCGACCGAGATGGCCGTCTCCCACACCGTGCCGTCGGGCCGCTCGTACCAGCCCGCGTAGATGCCGGCCGCCGGCAGGCAGATGCCGTCGGGGACCGCCACGTTGGCCGTCGGGAACCCCAGCTCGGTGCCCCCCCGGTGGTCACCGTGCACCACCGGGCCCCGGACCTGATGCGGGCGTCCCAACATGGTCGCTGCCTCCTCCACCTGGCCCTCGGCCACCAGGCTGCGGATGCGGGTGGAGGAGATGGGCTGGGCCGCCACCCCCGCGTCGGTGGCCAGGGTCACGCCGTCGACCTCGAAGCCGGCCGCCGATCCCAGTTCTGACAGTAGGGCCACGTTCCCCTTCCGGCCGTGGCCGAAGTGGAAGTCCTCCCCCACCACGACCAGACGGGCTCCCAGGCCGGCGACCAGTACCGAGGAGACGAACTCCTCGGCCGTCTCGTTCGCCCGCTCCGTGGTGAAGGGCACCACGACCGTCCGGTCGACACCGGCCGACTCGAGCAGTTCGAGCTTCTGGTCGAGGTCGCAGAGCAGGCACGGTGCCGACTCCGGCCGGACCACCGTGGCCGGATGGCGGTCGAAGGTGACCACGACCATCGCCAGGCCGTCCTGGCGGGCGCGGGAGCTGAGCTCGGCCAGCAGCGCCCGGTGACCGAGGTGGACCCCGTCGTAGGCGCCGATGGTTACCGCCGACCCGCCCGGTGGGGGAACGCACGAGGAGGGGTCTCTCATGATGTCCATCACGGTCGAAGATTACCGCCGCCGGCCCGGGGCCAGGCGCGACGCACCCTGGCGGACGGCGGGCCATCCCCGGGGGGCGTCACCCGGCCGAACCCAGCACGACCGCCGGACGGATCCGGTCTGTGTCGGTGGCCTCGTAGACGGCGAGCAGTCGGTGCCGTTCGCTGACCAGTCCCCAGGGCCCGTCCCCGGTGATCCCGAGCGGCACGCGGTCGAGGGGAAGGCCCCGGGACACGTGCTGCTGCACGTCGAGGGGCACCACCACCTGGTCCAGGTCGCGGAGGGCCTGCGCCGGGGTGAGCACGACAGCGGGCGTGAGCTCGTCGACCAGTCGCGCATCCTCCACGCCGAACGAACCGATGGAGGTGCGCCGCAGGTTGCGCAGGTGGGCGCCGCCGCCGAGCGCCGCACCCAGGTCGGCCGCCAACACTCGGATGTAGGTCCCCGACGAGCATTCCACCTCGATGCGGAAGACCCCGGGGGCTGCACCCGGGACGACGTCGAAGCGGTGGACGGTGACCGGCCGGGCTTTGCGTTCCACCTCGATGCCCTCGCGGGCCAGGGCGTGGAGCCGACGACCCCCCACCTTGACGGCCGACACCATCGGCGGGACCTGCTCGATGGCACCGGTCAGCTCCGAGGCGGCGGCTCGCACCTCGGCCAGCCCGACGCCGGACATGTCCCAGGTGCCGATGGGCTCGCCCGACGCGTCCAGTGTGGACGTCGCCGTCCCCAGCACCACCTCCCCCTGGTAGGTCTTGGGCAGGGCGGTCAGGAACCGCATCAGCCGCGTGGCGCGCCCCAGGCCCACCAGGAGCACACCGGTCGCATCGGGATCGAGCGTCCCGGCGTGTCCGACGCGCCGCTGACCGTAGATGCGCCGGCAGCGGGCCACCACGTCGTGCGAGGTCCAGCCCGACTCCTTGTCCACGACCACGAGGCCGGTGACCTGGTCGGCGCCGGCCGCCGTCACCGGTCCTCCCCGTCCGGTTGGTCCCCGCCCTCTGGTCCATCCGGTGCGGAGTCGCGGATCCGGCGCAGTACGTCCTCCACCCTGCCCCCGGCCACGACGGCGGGGTCGACGGCGAATTCGAGGGTGGGCGTGCGCTTCATCCGGACCTGGCGGCCCACGGCGCGCTGCAGCTGCGGCCGCCGCTCCGCCAGGGCGTCCGCCGCGTCCTCGGCGAGCGAGCTCAGGTACACCGTGGCATGGCGGAGATCGGGCGAGGTGTCCACCGACGTCACCGTCACCAGGCGGAGCCGTTCGTCGGCGTCCGCCAGCCGTTCCAGCTCCTCGGCCAGGACCTGGCGGAGGACCTGGTTGACCCGCAGCGACCGCGGGTAGGGCGCAGCACCCCGATTGTCATGCCGACGACCTGACACAGCTCCTCCACTCCGATCACCACGTCCTCACCCGGCCGACCCCGACCGGGGTGGCCCTGGACGTCAGGTGCGGGGGATCTCCCTCTCGTCGTAGGTCTCGATGATGTCGCCTTCCTTCAGGTCCTGGTAGTCGGAGAGCCCGATACCGCACTCGAAGCCGGCCTGCACCTCTCGGGCATCGTCCTTGAACCGCCGGAGGGAGGTGATGGCGCCCTTCCAGATGACCACGCCCTCGCGCAGGAAGCGGACCTTGGAGCCGCGGGTGATCACGCCCTCCCGGACGTAGCAACCGGCGATGGCGCCGATCCGCGGCACCCGGAAGACCTGGCGCACCTCGGCCTCGCCGGTGACGACCTCCTCGAAGACGGGCGACAGCAGCCCGAGCATGGCCGCCTCGAGGTCCTCGAGCAGCTTGTAGATGATCTCGTAGGTCCGGATCTCGACGTCGGCCTTGGCCGCCATCTCCCGGCTGCGGCGGTCCGGGCGGACGTTGAAGCCGATGATGGTGGCGGTGGAGGCCTGGGCCAGTTCGACGTCGGACTCGGTGATGCCGCCGACCCCGCGGCGGACGAAGTTCAGCTTGACGTCCTCCCGCTCGAGCTTGCGGAGGCTCTCGGTGACGGCTTCCAGCGAGCCACGGACATCGGCCTTCAGGATGAGGTTGAGCGCCGCCGTCTCACCCCGTTGGATCTGCTCGAAGAGATCCTCGAGCTTCGCCCCTCCGAGGGCCGAGGTTGCCGCCGGCACGTGACCGGCCACCCGGTAACGGTGGGCCCGCGCCTCACCCATGGTCCTGGCCTGGGCCAGTTCGGGCGCCACCCGGAACTCGTCACCGGCCTCGGGAGGCTCGGAGAAGCCCAGCACCTGCACCGGGGTGGACGGGGGCGCCTCTTTGATCTGGTCGCCGTGGTCGTCGACCAGGGCCTTCACCTTGCCCCAGGCGGCGCCGGCCACGACCGCGTCACCCACCCGCAGGGTGCCGCGCTCGACGATGACCGAGGCGACCGGGCCGCGCCCGACCTCCAGCTCGGCCTCGAGGACCACGCCTCGCGCCCGTCCTTCGGGCGTGGCCACCAGCTCCTCGACCTCGGCGACCAGGATGATCTGCTCCAGCAGGTCGTCGATGCCCAGGTTCTGGAGAGCGGAGATCTCGACCGTGATGGTGTCGCCACCCCATGCCTCGGGCACCAATCCGTGCTCGGACAGCTGCTGGAGGACACGGTTGGGGTCGGCCTCCTCGCGGTCGATCTTGTTCACCGCCACGATGATGGGCACGTCCGCGGCCTTGGCGTGGTCGATGGCCTCGACGGTCTGGGGCATCACCCCGTCGTCCGCCGCCACCACCAGGACCACGATGTCGGTGACCTCGGCGCCGCGAGCCCGCATGGCGGTGAACGCCTCGTGGCCCGGCGTGTCGATGAAGGTGATGGGGTGGCCGTTCCAGTCGACCTGGTAGGCGCCGATGTGCTGGGTGATGCCACCCGCCTCTCCGGCCACCACGTTGGCCGAGCGGATCCGGTCCAGCAGCAGTGTCTTGCCGTGGTCGACGTGACCCATGACCGTGACGACGGGTGGCCTGGGCCGCAGGTCCTCCTCGTCCTCCTCCTCGTCCTCCTCGTCGAAGAACTTGGCGAGCAGCTCGGCCTCGCGCTCCTCCCCCGGATCGACCAGGCGCACGTCTGCCCCCAACTCGGCGGCGAAGAGCTCGATCATGTCGTCGGTGAGCGACTGCGTCGCCGTGACCATCTCCCCCTGCAGCAGCAGGAAGCGGACGACGTCACCGGCCGATCGGTTGAGCTTGGGGCCCAGGTCCCGGGCCGTCGAGCCGCGCTCCACGATGACCTCGGCCTCGGGCACCGGGGCCGTCGAGGGCATGTAGGCCGTCAGCTGGGTGGGCTCGAGCTCTTCGAGGTTGCGACGACGCCGGCGCGGGCGTCGCTGGTTGGGACGACCCCGTCCGACACCGGGGCCTCCGCGACCCCCCGGTCCGCCGGGGCCGCCGCCCGGGCCGCCACCGGGACGACCGCCCCCGTAGCCGCCGGCGGAACCGCCGCCGGGCCGGGAGCCGAATCCGCCGCCGGAGGAGCCGCCGCCCGGGCCGCCGGGGCGCGTGGCCCCGCCTGCCGGCCTACCGGCACCCGGCCCACCGGACCGTCCACTGAATCCACCTGGGCCGCCGGGCCGCGCACCTCCCGGCGGAGGCCGACGACCACCGGCCCCGGGGGGCGGCGGGATCGGCTTGCCGGTCACCGAGCGGGGCGGGCCACCCGGCGGGGGCGGGATCGGTCGACCCGACGAACTCGTGGGCGGCCGGGTCGGCGCCGAGGGAGGCGACGGAGGGGCCGGCGCCGGTGCGGCCGCCGGAACCCTCGGTGGCGCTCCCGACGGTGGTTGGGTCTGACTCGGGGCGGCGGCGGCCGGTGCGGGCGTGGCCGGTGCGGGGGTGGCCGGTGCGGGGGTGGCGCTGGGAGCCGGCGCGGCGGGTGACGGCGCGGCAGGTGGTGACGCGGCCGGGGCGGCTGCTCGGGCCGGTGCTGCCGGTGCCGGTGCGGCGGCGGGCGCCGCCGGCGTCGGGGCGGCGGTCGGGCGGCTCGGAAGGGGTGCCGGTGCCCCCGGTGCGGTGACACCGGCGGCTGCGGCGGTGGCGGCCGGGGCAGCAGCAGGGCGCGGCGCCGGCGGCGCCGTCGAGGGCTGTTCGGAGGCCGGCCGGCTCGTGATCAGCCGCGACCCGGAGCGCTTGACGGGAGCCGGCGGCGGTTCGTGCGACCCGGCACCTGCACCCGACGCACCGTCCTCCGGCGCGGTGCCGAGGTCGGGAGCGGGCTGGTCGATCCCGCTGGGCGCAGCGGCCGGCCGCTTGGCCGCCGCCTTCTTCGTGGCGGCCGCCTTCTTGGCCGGCGGAGCCGGCTCCTCGGGCTGCACGGGACGGCGGAGACCCTCACGGTCGGCCTTCCTCCGGGCGCGGTCGGCCTGGGCGTCCTCGATGGAGGACGAGTGGCTCTTGACGCCCATCCCGAGGGAAAGGCACAGGTCAAGGGCTTCCTTGTTGGTCAGGCCGAGCTCATGAGCGAGCTCGTAGACGCGGATCTTCTTCGGCAACGGCTGTTACTGCCCTTCATTCACGTCGTAGATGCCGATACGCACATACGACCCTCTATCCTCGCACATCACGGGACCGAACCCTCCGAGCCCGCAGACGGCCCACCGGCCGACCCCGGTTGGAGGGTGATCCTCAACTGTCTCAACGCTTCGTGGCCGACCGGCCTGCGCAACGCCCGATCGAAGGCACGGTGCTTGACCGCCCGCTCGAAGCACCCCGGAGAGTCCCGGCACAGCCAGGCCCCACGACCCGGCTGGTGGCGACCCACCAGCAGCGAGCGGTCTCCCCAGGCCACCCGGACCAGCTCGACCGTCCCGCTGGTCTTCCGGCAGCCGATGCAGGTCCGGACCGGGGCTATGGAGCCTCCCCGCCGATGTCACTCGTCGCCGCCTCCTTGGCTTCCCCGGCACCCGCTGCGGACTCCTCGCCCGCCGCGGACTCCTCGGACGGCGTGGACCCGGCCCCCGAGTCCCCTGCCGGCGCCGTCACACCCTCCGGCTCCCCGGAGGCGCCCTCGCCGGCAGCGGGTTCGGCTCCATCGGCACCCTGGGACCACTCGGTGGCCGACACGGCGGTCCCGCCCTCGGCCGGCTGCCAGACCATCTCGCCGGCCTCGTTCTGGATCCACTCGCCCTCGGCCCACTCCTCGCCGGCATAGCCAGACTCTTCGTCGGCCAGCTGCGTCTCACTCTTGATGTCGATGCGCCATCCGGTCAGGCGGGCGGCCAACCGGGCGTTCTGGCCCTCCTTGCCGATGGCCAGGGACAGCTGGTAGTCGCTGACGATGACCGTCGCCGTCCCCGTCTCGTCGTCCAGCCGGACCTCACGGACCCGAGCGGGCGCCAGCGCGGACTGGATGAGCTCGACCGGGTCGTCCGAGAAGGGCACCACGTCGACCCGCTCACCGCGAAGCTCGTTGGTGACCATCCGGACCCGTGATCCGCGAGCGCCCACGCACGCACCGACGGGATCCACGTTCGGATCGTTGGACCACACGGCGATCTTCGTGCGATGACCGGGCTCACGGGCGGCAGCCTTGATCTCGACCGCGCCGGAGGAGATCTCGGGCACCTCCAGCTCGAACAGGCGCTTGATCAGGCCAGGGTGGCTCCGGCTGACCACGATCTGGGGACCCTTGGTCGTCTTGCGAACCTCGACGATATAGGCCTTCAGCCGGGCCCCGTGCTCGTAGCGCTCGTAGGAGACCTGCTCCGCCTGGGGGAGGAGCGCCTCCACCTTGCCCAGGTCGAGGAGGGTGTAGCGATTGTCGGTCTGCTGGACGATTCCGGTCACGATGTCGCCCTCGCGGCCGGCGTACTCCTCGTACTTGAGGTCGCGTTCCACCTCGCGGATGCGCTGGAGGATCACCTGCTTGGCCGTCTGGGCGGCGATCCGGCCGAAGTCGTCGGGCGTGTCGTCCCACTCGCGGGTGACATTCCCGTCCTCGTCGAGCTCCTGACCGTAGACACGGATCTCGCCCGACTCCGGGTCGATGGTGACCACGGCCTCCTCAGCGGCGTCGGGACGCCGTTTGTAGGCGGCGACGAGGGCGTTGGCCAGCGCGTCGAGCAGTGTCTCGACGGAGATGCCCTTGTCCCGCGCGATCTGGCCGAGCGCGTCGAGGAACTCGAAGTTCGGCTTGCTCATGGGGTGACGACCTGCTTCCTCTTCTTCTCGGCCTGCGTCGACGATGCCCCACTCGCGGCGGCCTTGGGCTTGCTTTCCTTTGCGCGTCCCTTTGGGCGCGGTGCCGGTCCCCAGACGAAGACCGTCCGCGCCTTGTCGATGTCCGAGTAGCCCAGACGCACGGGACCGTCGGACTTCCCGTCCACCTCCAACGTCAGTCCCTCGTCGTCGGCGTCGACCAGGCGTCCACGGAGCCGGCGGTCCCCGGGCACCTGGGGTCGGGTCTTGACCGTCACCGTCTCGCCCACGGCCTTGGCGAAATGGGAGGGGGTGCGCAGCGAACGCTCCACCCCCGGGCTGGACACCTCGAGCGAGTACCTCCCGGGGATCGGGTCGAGCTCGTCGAGTACGGCGGAGACGGCCCGGTTGGCGTCGGTCAGGGCCTCGAGATCGACGCCGCCCGGGCGGTCCACGGTGACCAGGAGGACGCCGGACCGGAGCTCGACATCGACCAGCTCGAGCTCGGCGGCAGCCAGCATCGGTTCGAGCACGGGAATGAGGTCCTCGACCATGTGCACTGCCTCCTCTCTGGACTTTCGTCGATCAAATGCTTCCTGTCCTGCACTTTCTTCGAAGCGTTCCGGACCAAAACAAAAGCGTGGGCTGTCCGCCCACGCTTCAGCAGCGTCACTTCACTCCAACCGAACGGCAGGTCTAAAAGTATAGCAGCGGAGCCCTCGGGACGCGAGCGGTCTGACGTGGAATTCTCGCCCGAATCGACTGTCGGGTGGCGGGCGGGGCGCCGGCCCGGAGCGAGGGCACCGGCGGGTGGCGTCCGGCTCGGGCCCCGGTCCCAGGCCGTGCTCGGGTCGGGGGCCTCACCCGGTCGGGAGGCGAGCGAGGGACTCGAGCAGGTGCTCGACGTCCAGCTCCTCTTCCTCGCCGGTGGCCCGGGACCGCCACTCGACCACGCCCCGCGCCAGGCCCTTCGCCCCGACCACCAGCCGCACCGGCACTCCGAGCAGGTCGGCGTCGGCGAACTTGACGCCCGGCGACACGTCACGGTCGTCGTAGAGGACCTCGATGCCCCCGTCCACCAGCTGCCCGTAGACCCGGTCAGCCGCCGCGGCGACCTCGGGAGCCCGGCCGGCGCCCAGTGCGACCAGGTGGACCCCGAAGGGTGCCACCTGGTCGGGCCACCTGAGGCCCCGCTCGTCGTGATGCTGCTCGGCCACCACCCCCAGCAGGCGGCTGACCCCCATGCCGTAGCACCCCATCGAGAAGATCGACTCGCCACCCTCCTCGGTGACGAAACCGGAACCGGGCATCACCTCGGAGTACTTGGTCCCCAGCTGGAAGGTGTGGGCGGCCTCGACCGAACGGACCAGTTCGACCGGCTCACCACACCGGGGACACGCGTCGCCCGCCACCACCTGGGCGAACGAACCCCACTCGTCGACAGTGAAGTCCCGGCCGAGGAGGTTCCCGCTGGAGTGGTGGTCCTCCTTGTTGGCCCCGGTGGTCCACGGGCCGGGTCGCCCGACGCCGTGATCGGCGACGACCCGGATACCGCGCCCCTCGGACCCCTGCGGACCGATGTACCCCTTCACCAACGAGGGGTGCGCCTCGAAGTCGGCGTCCTCGAAGAGCCGCCAGCCGCTGGGCAGGCGGGCCTCCCGGTCACCGGCCACCAGCACCAGGACCGGGTCGCCCTGCTCATCGATCACGGCGAGGCACTTCAGCAGGTCGGCCGACGTGATCGCCGGATCGTCGAGGAACTCGACCACCGCGTCGATGCCGGGGCGATCCGGTGTCCGGTGCTCGACGGCGGACGGCGCCTGATCGAGCGGCCCGGGGTCGGTGCCCGGGCCCTCGCCACCCCGGGTGGCCGCCTCGACGTTGGCCGCATACCCGCAGGACGGGCAGGAGACGAACTCGTCCTCGCCCACGGCCGAGGGCACCATGAACTCGTGGTTCACGTCACCGCCGATGGCGCCCGACTCCGCCTCGACGGGGACGGCGTCGAGGCCCAGGCGGCCGAAGATCCGGAGGTAGGCGTCGAAGACCGACCGGTACGACTCCTGCATGGCCTGCTTGTCGACGTCGAAGGAGTAGGCGTCGGCCATGATCAGCTCACGGGTCCGCAGCAGGCCGAATCGCGGTCGGGCCTCGTCACGGAACTTGACCTGGATCTGGTACACGGTCAGCGGGAGCTGGCGGTACGAGTCGACCTCGGCCCCGACCGTGACCGTGGCCACCTCCTCGTGGGTCGGCCCGAGGACGAAGGTCCCACCCCTCGCCTCCACGATCATGGCGGGCAGTGAGTCGCTCCCGAAGAGGGCAGCCCGGCCGGACTGCTCCCACAACTCGATCGGATGGAGCGCGGGCAGCAGCACCTCCTGACAGCCGGCGGCGTCGAGCTCCTCCCTGATGACCCGCTCCACGCGATGGAGCACCCGCAGTCCGAGGGGCAGGAAGGAGTACACACCCGAGGCCAGACGGCGGATGTAGCCGCCCCGGACGAGGAGCTGATGGCTGGCCACCTCGGCGTCGGCGGGCGCCTCACGGAGCGTTCGGACCAACAACCGGGACATGCGCATGGTCGGCGATCCTACCGTCCAATATCCGACGCCCGGCCTGCCGCGGTCCGGCACCGCCCGTCGCCGTCAGACGGCCCGCCGTCACGGTCCTCCTCCGGACCTCCCCACCGTGGCGCCGGCCGGCCTCCAGCCGTCGGACGGTCGGTGCTCAGGAGGTGGGCGGCCCGTCCCCGTACTTCTTGCGGATCATCTCCACCTTGGTCTCCGACGCGTTGGCGTCGGCGCCCTTGGCGTCGAGCAACGCCGCCCGATCGGCCTCCGCCTCGGCCTCGGCACCCGAGTCGGCGGCGGCCAGCCGCGCCTCCACCCCCTCGGCGACGAGCTGCTCCGCCTCGGCCACCAGCGCCTCGACCATCTCGTCCTCGGGGACCACGCGGACGATCTTCCCCTTGATGAACAGGTGCCCCCGCTTGCGGCCGGCGGCGATGCCCAGGTCGGCCTCGCGCGCCTCGCCCGGCCCGTTGACCACGCAACCCATCACCGCGACCTGGATGGGCAGGTTGCGGTGCTCGAGCGCTGCCTGGGCCGCCTTGGCCACGGCGATCACATCGATCTCCGCCCGGCCGCAGCTCGGGCAGGCGATGAGGTCGAGGCCCTGGCGCTCCCGCAGCCCGAGGACCTCGAGCAGCTGGCGGCCGGCCCGTGCCTCCTCCACCGGATCGGCGGTGAGCGAGTAGCGGATGGTGTCACCGATCCCCTCGGCGAGCAGGGTGGCGATACCGGCCGTGCCCTTCAAGAGCCCGGCCGGTGGCGGGCCGGCCTCGGTGACCCCGAGGTGGAGGGGATGGTCGAACGTCTCCGACGCCAACCGGTACGACTCGATCATCAAGGGGACCGACGACGCCTTCACCGAGATCTTGACGTCGTCGAATCCCACCTCGGCGAAGTAGGCCAGCTCCATGCGGGCCGACTCGACCAGTGCCTCGGGAGTGGCCCCCCCGAAGCGCTTGTAGAGATCGGGGTGGAGCGACCCGGCGTTGACCCCGATCCGGATGGGCACGCCCCGGTCCTTCGCCTCGGCCGCCACCTGCTTGATCTCGACCTCCTTGCGGAGATTCCCCGGATTGAGCCGGAGGCCCTGGACCCCCGCCTCGAGCGCGGCCAGGGCCATCTCGTGGTGGAAGTGGATGTCGGCGATGATGGGCACCGGCGATCGGGGGACGATTCGGGCCAGGCCCTCGGCGGCCGCCTCCTCGTTGCAGGTGCACCGGACCAGATCGGCGCCGGCAGCGGCCAGGGCGTAGATCTGGGTCAGGGTTGCCTCGGCGTCGGCGGTCTTGGTGGTCGTCATCGACTGGACGGTGACCGGCGCACCCCCACCCACCGCCACGTCGCCCACCCGGATCTGACGGGTCGGTCGCCGCTCGGTGGTGCTCCAGGCCGTTCGTCCCATGCCTCCATGCTAGGGCGGTCGGCGCCGGCGGCGGCCTGCAGCCGGTGGATCAGCCGAAGGGGTTGGCCATCGGGTGGAGGATGTCGGTCAGCAGCGACGTGGCGAACAGCACCCCGAGGAACAGCAGCATCATGTAGGTGAAGGGCATGAGCTTCGCCACGTCGGCGTGGTACGACACCCGCTTCCGGCCGGTGCGGATCTTCTCGTAGACGGCGATGGCCACGTGCCCGCCGTCGAGGGGGAGCATGGGGAACAGGTTGAAGATCCCGACGAAGATGTTGATGGAGATGAGGATGAGCAGGAGATCGCCCACCCCGGCCTGGACCGCCTGCACCGCCACCCGGCCCGCCCCGTAGATCGACGTCACCCGGGTCCCGTCGGCGGCCGCCTGGTTGGCCGCCTTGGCGCTGCTGACCTCGTGGAATCGCTGGGCCACGGAGCTGGGTGAGAACAGATGGGCCACCCCGACGACCGAACCCCAGGTGATGTGGGCGAGGCCGCTCCCGGTGGAGGCCAACGCGTGCACCGGCGAGTAGCGCTGGTTCGGCGATCCGAGGGTCACCCCGATGATGCCGAAGGGTGCGGTGCCCTTCGGCGCCACCACCCCCGCCTCGCCGTCGACCCGGCCGTCGGCCGGCGTCACCGTCAGCGTCCTGGTCTTCCCGCCCCGGTCGACCACCACGGTCACCGGCTGGTCGGGATGGTCCCTGATCGCCGACGTGAGGTCGTCCACCCGGCCGTCGATGGCCTTGCCGTCCACCGACACCACCACGTCGCCGGGCCTGATCCCGGCCACCTCGGCCGGTCCGGGCCTTCCGCCGACGGGTCCCACCGCCTGGATCTGCACCTGGGTGCCGTTGGGGACGCCGACCAAGGTGAGCAGGGCGAAGAGCAGTACGAACGCCATCAGGAAGTGCATGGCCGAACCGGCCACCGCCACCAGCAGGCGGGCGTGGAACGGCTGCTGACGGTAGGTGCGGGCCTCGTCGGCCGGGTCGACCTCCTCCAGGTTGGTCATGCCGGGGATCTTGACGTAGCCGCCGATCGGAAAGGCCTTCACCCCGTACTCGGTCTCCCCCCGTCGGAACGACCACAGCCGGGGCCCGAAGCCGAGGAAGTACTCGGTCACCTTCATGCCGCCCCGCTTGGCCGCCAGGAGGTGTCCCGCCTCGTGCACCATGACCATGACGATGAGGCACACGACCACGACGAGCAGGTCGACCGCACCCGCCGCCACCGCCACGGCCACGATCACCGCGGTGACGACCGCCAACTCCAGTGCGGCCCGCCGCGGCGACTTGACCTTGTCGGGCAGCGACCCGGGGGGCGGCCCGGGAGTGGGGTCGACCGCCGGCGGGCGGAGGTCGATGGTGCTCACGCCGCCGCCTCTCGGGCGGCCACCACGGCGTCGGCCTCGAGCCGCGCCGACGCGTCGGCGGCGAGCACGTCGTCGACCGTCCGCGGCGCGGCACCGCCCCCGGCGAGCGAGGAGGTGCCGGCGTCGTAACGGTCGAGGGTCCCCTCGACGACCTCGGCGATCGCCGTCCAGGGGATCCTCCCGTCCAGGAACGCCGCCACCGCCACCTCGTTCGCCGCATTCAGCCAGGCGGGGGCCATGTCACCCGTCCGGCCGGCGCGGTAGGCCAGGTCAAGGCACGGGAACAGGGCGTGGTCGGCTTGCTCGAATTCGAGAACGGACAGCGTCGTCCAGTCGATCGCCCCGAAGGCGCCGTGGAGCCGGCCGGGGTAGGCGAGGGCGTAGCCGATCGGCAGCCGCATGTCGGGCATGGACAGCTGGGCCACCACCGCCCCGTCGGCGAACTCGACCATCGAGTGGACGATCGACTGCGGGTGGACGACCACGTCGATGGCGTCGTAGGGCACGCCGAACAGCTCATGGGCCTCGATGACCTCGAGCCCCTTGTTCATCAGGGTCGAGGAGTCCACGGTGATCTTCGGTCCCATCGTCCAGGTCGGATGGGTCAGCGCGTCGGCCACCTGCACACCGGCCAGCTCGTCTTGCTTCCAGCCCCGGAACGGGCCCCCCGACGCGGTGAGGAGCAGACGGCCCACGTCCTCGCGCCTCCCCGCCCGCAGGCACTGGTGCACGGCGCAGTGCTCGGAGTCGACGGGGATGATCTCGGCACCTTCGGTCCGGCGGGCCTCCTGGACGACCGGCGCACCGGCGATGATCGACTCCTTGTTGGCCAGGGCCAGCCGGCGCCCCGCTCCGAGGGCGGCCAGGGTCACGCTCAGGCCGGCGAAGCCGACGATCCCGTTGACGGCCACGTCGCCCACCGTGGCGGCGGACGCCAGCCCCTCGGTGCCCACCACCACGTCGATACCCGGGGGCAGGAGGCGCGCCAACTCGGGCGCGCGGTCCGGGTCGCCGATGGCCACCACCTCGGGGCGCAGGCGCCGGGCCTGGTCGGCCAGCGCCTCGACCGAGCGGTGGGCGCCCAGCGCCGCCACCCGGTACCGGTCGGGGTTGGACTCGATCACGTCGACGGCCTGGGTCCCGATCGACCCGGTCGAGCCCACCACCGCCACGGTCACCGGGCCGGTGGCCTCACCGCGCCCCGGCGGATCCCCGGCGGAGACGTCGGCCGCTGGTGCCCCTGTGTCCGACCCGGCCATACCTCTAGCCTGCCCGAAAATCAGGCAATATTCAGCGCACGGACCAGATAGTAGGTGGCCGGGAGCACGAACAGCAGCGCGTCGACCCTGTCCAGCACGCCCCCGTGGCCGGGCAGGAGGGTGCCCATGTCCTTCAGGCGGAGGTCCCGCTTGAGGAGCGATTCGCACAAGTCGCCGATGGGAGCGACCACCGCCACCACCACGCCGAGCAGGGCGCCGCTCGAGGCCGACCAGGGGTGGATGGCCCCCACGACCACGGTCGACACCAGGATCGAGAACACCGCCCCCCCGAAGAGGCCTTCCCAGGTCTTGTTGGGGCTGATGGTCGGGGCCAGCGGCGTGCGCCCCATCCACCCGCCGATGACCAGCGCCCCCACGTCGTTGGCCACGGTGGCGATGATCGCTCCGAGGAGGAATGCGATCCCGTGCCGGTCCGGGAACGCCGACGGCGACAACAGCAGGCCGGCATAGGAGCCGAGGAGGGAGACCCAGCCCACGGTCAGCAGGGTGGCCGCCGTTCCGGCGACGGGTGATCCCCGCTCGATCCCGAACAGGTACCAGATGAGGGTGAAGGCGACGATGAGCACCAGCACCAGGGGCAGGGCGGCGATCCCCTTGGTGTAGGCGCCGACCATCAGGGAGATGGTGCCGACCAGGCCGAGCAGCGTGGCCGGATGGTAGCCGGCCCGCCGCAGGACCCCGAAGCACTCCCCCGCCGCGAACGTGACCACGATGACCGACAGCACGAGTGAGGGGACCGTGCCGAGCTTGAAAGCGAGGAGCGCCACGACGGCGACGGCCAGGCCGGTGCCGACCCGCAGCCCGACCGAGCTGGTGGCGGCCCGCCCCTTGGCACCAGATCCCGCCTTGGTGCGACCGTCCCGATCGGGACGGGGAGGTCCCCCTCCCGTCGGGACCAGCGGCTCCGGTGTCGCCGCCGGTGGCGCGGCCCGTCGTTCCGAGGACCGGCGGAACGATCGTCGAGCCGGCTTGGTGGCCACCTCGTCGGCGGCGACCGCGGCGGCGACGGCCGGCACCTGACGGCGGCCGGGCGCGCCCGGCGACACCGACTCGTCGGCTTCGACCTCACGCTCGGCGGTCCGGTCGGCGGCGGCCAGGCCGGCAACACCGCGCCGCTTTCGCCCCGCTCCGGGAACCTCGGTGACCGAGGCCCCCGGGGGTTCGGCGGCGAGCGGCGCGTCGTTGACGTCGTCGACATCCTCGGGCCGCTTGGCCCGGAGGCGCTCGGGGAGGAGGCCGCTCCGCCGGGCCCGTCCCACCCGGGCGGACCCGGTCGGCAGTGGCTTGTCGGCGGCGAACAGCTCCTCGTCGATGGCCCCGTCGTCGGGGAACAGGGACGATGTCGGGGGGGAGCCGCCCGCCCCGGTTGCGGCAGCGGCCGCTGCGGCACCGGCCGGAGCCTCGGGGCCCCGGCTGACCTCACCGGCGGATGGCCGGGCCTCGGATTCGGCGGAGCTCCGGTCGGGAACCGGGCGGGACGCCCCGGCTTCGCGCCGCTCCTCGGGGGCCGACGTCGGGGAGACCACGTCGACCTCCTCGGTGATCGGGTCGCCGACCTCGGCTGGTTCGCCACCGGTGCGCCGCCCGGTCGGTCGGGGGCTCGGTCCGGATCCGGCAGCATCGAGGTCGAACTCCCAGGGCCGACGATCGACGTCGGACCGGTCGGTCTCGTCCAGGGACCCGAGGGCCACCTCCTCGTCGCCGAGCACGCCCGGCTCGAACAGCTCGTCGTGGGCCGTCCAGTCGGAGTCCTCCTCGCGCCAGGTGGGCCCGGCAATGGCGCTCCCCGATCCTTCGTCGCCCGAATCCCGGGCGATGACGGCCGGCACCTGTCCGGTCGGGGGCTCGGTCCAGTGCGGGAGTTCGGTGGGGGTGCCGCCGGGCACGGCGGTCTGGCCCGGGCTCACCGGCTTCACGGCGTCGGCGGCGTCCTCGGCGCCACCCGGCTGGTCGGTGAGTCGCACCGACGGCTGCTCGAAGGCACCCTCGGTCAGCGGGACCGGCTCGAGATCGTCGATCGCCGGCTCCTCCGGCTCGTCGTCGCGGTCGTCGGCGGTCTCCTCCCGGCGGGCCACCTTGGGGAGCTCGGCGGTGCTCTCCCACGCCGGCTCGGCACCGATGATCCTGACCTGGCCGGATGCGGGCCCGGTCGGCTCGGGACGCGTGACGGGGACGTCGGTCCTGGTCACATCATCGTCTCGCCCGTCTGGGACGTCGTCCACGTCGGTTGATTCCTCCCATCGGCCGGCCCGAGCGGGGGGCGGCCAGCTGTCAGATCTCGAGGAGCTCCTGCTCCTTGTGGGCCAACAGGCGGTCGATGGCCGCCACCTGCTCCTGGGTGAGCTTGTCCAGTTCCTTCTCCACCCGCTCGAGCTCGTCGCTCGAGAGGTCGCCGTCCTTCTGCATGGACTCGAGGTCATGACGGGCGGAGCGGCGGCCGTTCCGCACGGTGACCCGTCCCTCCTCCGCCTTCTGCTTGACCACCCTGACCAGCTCCTTGCGACGCTGCTCGGTCGGGACCGGGAACGAGAGCCGGATCACCGTCCCGTCATTTGACGGCGTGATACCCAGGTCAGAGGTCTGCAGTGCCTTCTCGATGGCGGCCATGGAGCTCTTGTCGTAGGGGGAGATCACGAGGAGCCGGGCTTCGGGGACGCTGAACCCCGCCATCTGACGCAGCTCGGTCTCCGCCCCGTAGTAGTCGACCTTCAGATGCTCCACCAGGGCCGGGGTGGCCCGGCCGGTACGGATCGACGCGAACTCCGCCTGGGTGTGCTCCACGGCTCTGGCCATGTGTTCGCGCGCGTCCGCCACCACCAGCGCGATCAGGTCGTCATCCATTAGCCGACCAGCGTAGTCAGCAGGGTCGGGCCCCACCGAGAAGTTTCTCCGAACTGGCCTTTCATCGGACCAGGGTCCCGATTGCCTCGCCGCCGAGCGCCTTGCGGATGTTCCCGGGCTCCATCAGGTCGAAGACCCGGATCGGGAGCCCGTTGTCCATGCAGAACGTGATGGCGGTCAGGTCCATGACCCGGAGGTCCTTGGCCACGACCTCCATGAAGGAGATCTCCTCGTAGCGGGTCGCCGTGGGGTCGAGCCGGGGATCGGCGGAGTAGACCCCGTCGACGCCGCCGTGCGTTCCCTTGCACAGCAGATCGGCCTCGATCTCCGCTCCCCGGAGGGCCGCCGAGGTGTCGGTGGTGAAGTACGGGTTTCCCATGCCGGCGGCGAACACCACCACCCGGCCCTTCTCGAGGTGGCGGATGGCCCGGCGCCGGATGTACGGCTCGGCGACCTCCGCCATCTGGATGGCCGACAGCACGCGGGTCGACTGACCGTGGTGCTCGAGCGCGTCCTGGAGGGCGAGGGCGTTGATCACCGTCGCCAGCATGCCCATGGCGTCCGAGGTCGCCCGGTCCATCCCGGCGCCGGCGCCGGTGGTCCCCCTCCAGATGTTGCCGCCCCCGACCATCACCGCCAGTTCGATGCCCAGCCCGTCGCAGGTCTGCGCGATCTCCACGGCCAGTCGCTCGACGACGGAGGCGTCGATGGTCTCGTCCGAGGCGGACGAGGCCAGGGCCTCACCCGACAGTTTCAGGACGATGCGTCGCCGGTCACCCACGTGTACCTCAGTCGCCCACCACGACCTGGGCGAACTGCGTCACCTTGGCCGGGCCGAGCAGCTTGGCGATGGTCTGTTTCTCGTCCTTGACGTACGGCTGATCGAGCAGCACCCGTTCCTTGTACCAGCCGTTCAGGCGACCCTCGACGATCTTGGGGAGCTGAGCATCGGGCTTCCCCTCGTTCCGGGCGATCTTCTCCACCGTCTCGCGCTCCGCTGCCACCTCGTCCTCGGGGACGTCCTCCCGGGTGATGAAGCTCGGCCACGCGAAGGCGATGTGAGCGGCGATGTCGTGGGCCAGTTGCTCGGTGCCCCCGTCGAGGGCCACGACCACGGCGTTGACACCCCTGCCGGCCTGGAGGTGCAGGTAGGTGTCGACGACACCACCGGACGGTGCCTCGATGCGGACCACCCGCCCGACCGAGATGTTCTCCTTGAGCGTGATCTTCAGGTTGTCGATCTCGTCGCTCCGACTGGCGATGGCGTCTTCGCCCTGCTCGGCCACCAGATCCGCCAACGACGAGACCAGGGCGACGAACTCGTCGGACTTGGCGACGAAGTCGGTCTCCGAGCGGAGCTGCACGATGGACGCCGCGGCGCCCGAGCGCCCGATGGCCACCGCACCCTCCGCGGCATCACGATCGGCGCGCTTGGCCTGGCTGGCCAGCCCCTTCTCCCGTAGCCGGGTGACGGCCTTGTCGAGGTCCCCCTCGGTCTCGTCGAGGGCGTTCTTGGCGTCGAGCATGCCGACACCGGTCATCTGGCGCAGCTTCTGGACATCCTTGGCTGAAAAGGCGGGCACGGTCAGGCCTCCTCGGTCGGGGCGGGCTGGGCTTCGGGTTCGGCGGCCGGAGGCTCGGCCGCGGTGGTTGCTGCCGCCGGGCTCGGGGTGGCCTGCTCCGCGGGGGCTGCCTCCGCGGCCGGAGCCGATGCCGGCGCGGCCTCTGCTGTGGCGGCCGGGGCCGGGGCGGGAGCGGGGGCTGGGGCGGGTGCGGCCTCTGCTGCGGCGGCCGGGGCCGACGGCGCGGGCGGCGGTGGGATGGGGGCTCCACCGGTGGCTTTGGCCTCCGGAGCCGGCACCGGCTCGGCGGCGGCGGCCGTCGCTGCCGGTGAACTGGGGGAGGTCGGGGCCGGCGCCGAGGCGGGCGCGGGCGGCGCCGGCCGCTGCTGGGCGATGAACCGGCCCTCGGTCACTGCGTCGGCGACCACCCGGCACAGCAGCGCGCCGGAACGGATCGCATCGTCGTTCCCCGGGATCACGTGGGTGATCACATCGGGATCACAGTTGGTGTCGACCACGGCCACCACCGGCAGACCCAGCTTGTTGGCCTCGGTGACGGCGATGTGCTCCTTCTTGGTGTCGATGACGAAGATGGCGTCGGGCAGCCGGTCGAGTCCGCGGATGCCACCGAGGTTGCGCTGGAGCTTCTCGAGCTCCCGGGTGTGGCGCAGGGCCTCCTTCTTGGGCATGGCGTCGAAGTCGCCGGCCTTCTCCATGGCCTCGAACTCCTTCATCCGCTTGACCCGCGTCGAGACCGTCTGGAAGTTGGTGAGCATGCCGCCCAGCCACCGCTCGTTGACATAGGGCATCCCGCACGCCTCGGCGTAGATGGCCACCGGTCCCTGGGTCTGCTTCTTCGTCCCGACGAAGAGGATGGTGCCGCCCCCGGCCACGAGGTCCCGGATGTACCCGTAGGACTCCTCGATGCCCTTCATGGTCTGGCGGAGGTCGATCAGGTAGATCCCGTTCCGCTCCCCGAGGATGAACCTTCGCATCTTGGGGTTCCAGCGACGGGTCTGGTGCCCGAAGTGGACGCCCGCGCCCAACAGCTGCTTCATCGTGACGACGGCCATATGACTGCTCCTTGGTACGGTTGCTCCACCCCGGCCACAACACCTCCGAGGAGGCGACCGTGGACGCGGCCGGGTGCCTGGTTCTTGCTACTCGAACGCCCCGCCGGTTGACGAAGCATGACCATGGTAGTGGCTGGGCGGCCGGACGCTCCATTCGGGCGGCCCGGACCTCCCGGCAGGGGGCGGCCCATGGTGGCCCAGCCGGGGCGGCTCAGCCCGCGGTGGCCGCCTCTCAGCCCGCCGTGGCCGTCGGCACCCGCTTGGACTTCGAGCCCTCGCCGGTGGCACCACCGGACCCGGCGGGACGCCTTCCCGCCCCCTCGGGCCGGTCAGCCAGCTTGGCCCGCAGCTGGAGCACCGCCTTGGTGTGGATCTGGCAGACCCGCGACTCGGTGACACCGAGGATGTCGCCGATCTCGGCCAGGGTCAGGCCCTCGTAGTAGTAGAGGGTCAGGACCGTCTTCTCCCGCTCGGCCATCTGGCCCACCGCCTGGATCAGCGCCTCTTTGGTCTCCTTGACCTCGAACGTGTCCATGGGGCCGGCGGTGCTGTCGGGCAGGGTCTCCCCCAGCGTCGAACGGTCGGACCGGTCGCCGCCCCGGAACACCTCGTCGAGCGCCACCACGCCCACGAAGGAGATCTTGCGGAGGGCGGTCTGGAACTCGGCGTCGGTCATCTCGAGGTCGGCGGCCACCTCGGCGTCGGTGGGGGTGCGGTGGAGGGTGGCCTCCAGCTTCGAGTACGACTGCTCCACGGCCCGGGCCTTGGCCCGCACCGACCGCGGGACCCAGTCGATCGAGCGCAGCTCGTCGATGATGGCGCCCTTGATCCGGGGGATGGCGTACGTCTCGAACTTGATCTTGCGCACCGGTTCGAACCGCTCGATGGCGTCGATCAGGCCGATGATCCCGTAACTGGCCAGATCCGCCTCGTCGACATGGCGGGGCAGGCCGACCGACACCCGCCCGGCGACGTACTTCACGACCGGGGCGTAGTGCACGATCAGCTGATCCCGAAGCGCCCGGGCGCCGGTCTTCTTGTACTCGGCCCACAGTGCGTCGATCCCGTGTCCGACACTGTCCAGTTGAGTCGCCAATTGTCCCCTTAGGCCCGTGGGTGCGTGCCCGCATACACCGTGAGCAAGCGCTCCTTGCTTACATGAGTGTAGACCTGCGTGGTCTGAAGACTGGCGTGACCCAGCAGTTCCTGCACCACACGCAGGTCTGCGCCCCCGTCGAGCAGGTGGGTGGCGAAGCTGTGCCTGAGGGCGTGGGGATGGGTGGGGACCGGTGAACGCCGGTCGAGGAGGCGCCGGACGTCCCGCGGTCCGAGGCGGTTCCCGCGCCGGTTGAAGAAGAGGGCGGCATCGGGGCTGGACTCGGTGGCCAGGGCCTGGCGAGGGCCGTCCAGCCAGGCCCGGACCGCCGAGGCACCTCGCTCGTGGATCAGCACCTGACGCTGCTTGGAGCCCTTGCCGGTGACGGTGACCACCAGGCGGTCGAGGTCGACGTCCCTGACGTCGAGCCCGCACAGCTCGGCCACCCGCAGTCCGCTCCCGTAGAGCAGCTCCAGCACCGCGTCGTCCCGCCGGTCCACCGGCGACGCCGGGGGCGCCCCGGGCTCCGGCGCCGGCTCCAACAGCTCGTCGAGTTCACCGTGGCCGAGCACCCGGGGCAGCCGTGAGTCGGGCGACGGTGCGGACAGCCGGGTGGAGGGGTCGACGCCCACCATCCCGCGTGTGGCGCACCACTGGAAGTACGAACGCAGGGAGGCGGCGATCCGGGCGATGGACGCCTTGGCGTACCGGCGCGTGGCCAGGAACGCCAGGTACCGCCGGAGCATGATCCGGTCGACGTCCTCGGGGCCCTCGGCACCCCCCCGACCGGCCCAGTCGACGAAGCGCCCGACATCGGAGGAGTAGGCCCGGACCGACGCCGGCGAGAGGCCGTCGACCGATCGGCGGAATGCATCGATCTCCCAGGGCACCCCAAAAGGGTACCGGCCCCTGCGCCCGATCCCGGGCACCCCGCCCCGGGGCTGCCTCGGATCGACGCCGACCCGGCCCGGCGGGACGTGCCCCGAGCGGTCCGCCTAGCCAACACCTGGCACGGCATGAGCGCTATCGTCAGGCCGTTGCCCGGAGTCGACCCGCGGAATTGGTGCACCACCTGCGACGACAATCGGCAACGGGAAGGCCGGCGCGTGGTGCTCGGCCCGTGTGCGAAGGGGGACCATGTCCGATCAGATCGACCGACGCTCGTTTCTCGCCCGCAGCGCCGCTGCCGGCGCGGGCGTGGCCGTGGTGGCGACATCGGGTGGCCTCCTGGCTGCCTGCAGCTCCGGGTCGTCGTCCTCGTCCACCACCGGCTCGACCGGGACCCACCCCGACGGCGTCTCCTCGGCCACCCCGAAGGCCGGTGGATCACTCACCTTCGGGGTGGACGCCGAGGAGAAGGGCTTCTCCCCGACGCAGGGCACGTTCGACGAGGTCGGGATCCTCTACGCCCGCACCGTGTTCGATCCCCTGATGATCCTCGACGCCACCGGGACCCCCCAGCCCTATCTGGCCGAGTCGGTCACCCCGAACAGCACCTATACGCAGTGGACCATCACCCTGCGCTCCGGCCTGGTGTTCCACAACGGGACGAGCTGCGATGCCGCCGCCGTGGCCGCCAATTTCGCCGCCCATCAGGCCTCCGCCCTCACCGGGCCCACCCTCACCAACCTCCAGTCGGTCGCCGTGACCAGCCCCCTGGTGGTGACCCTGACCATGAAGGCCCCGTGGGTCCCCTTCAACTACTACCTGACCGGCGGCATCGGCGGACAGTTCGCCTACGTGGCCGAGCCGAAGTGGCTGGCCACCAACAGCCAGACGAATCCCATCGGCACCGGCCCCTTCGTCTTCCAGGACTGGGTGCCGAACGACCACTTCACGGCGACCAAGAACCAGCACTACTGGCGGTCCGGGCTCCCCCTGCTGGACAGCATCACGTACAAGCCCATCCCCGATCCCGACCAGCTCCTGGCCAGTCTCACCTCCGGGGCCGTCGACATCATGCACACCGACACCCCCAACGACATCCTGACCATCCGGGCCGACACCTCGCTGGGCTACATCGACGACTCCAAGAACATCGCCGGGGAGCCCGACATGGGCTGTCTGCTCCTCAACCTCTCCAAGCCGCCCTTCGACAACCTCAAGGTACGCCAGGCCACCGCCTACGCCATCAGCTCCGCCCAGTACGTGCAGGTCATCGACCACGGCGTCAACGCCACGTCCAACGGCCCCTTCACCCCGTCGTCCCCCTACTACGTCGCCGACAACGGCTATCCGGTCTACAACGTCGACACGGCCAAGTCGCTGGTCAAGCAGGTGGAGGCGGAGACCGGCAAGCCGGTGTCGGTGACCCTCAACCACACGCCCGACGCCAGCACCACCAAGATCGCCGAGTACCTCCAGCAGCTGCTCCAGAGCGTCGGGATGAAGGTGGGCCTCAGCCCCGTCGAGCAGGCGCAGATCATCAACACCGCGCTGCTGGGCACGTTCGAAGCCCAGCTGTGGCGGCAGTTCGGCGCGGTGGACCCCGACCTCAACTACATCTTCTGGAGCCCGACCAACATCAACTCGGTCTTCTCCATCAACATGGCCCGGAACACCGACCCGGCGATGCAGACGGCCCTGATCAAGGGGCGTGAGTCGTCGAACCAGGCGGACCGGGTGGCCGCCTACCAGGAGGTGAGCAAGCTCATGGGCTCGGACATCCCCTACGTCTGGTACGACCGCACCACCTGGGCCATCGCCGCCCAGCCCCACGTCCAGGACTTCGCCGCGCCCACGACGCCGGCGGGCGACAAGGCCTTCGCCCTGATCGGGGGGGCCATCTGGCCCACGCAGATCTGGCTGAGCTCCTGAGTCGGGACGGCCGCTCGCCCCGAACGGCCGGGCGGGCCGTGCCATGATCGGCGTATGAGCCGCATCCTGATCGTCGAGGATGACAAGCGAATCCGGTCGTCCATGCGCCTCGCCCTCGAGGACGAGGGGTACACGGTGGACGACGTGGCCAGCGGCGAGGAGGCGGTCGCCCGCTTCAACGAGGAGCCGTTCGAGCTGGCGCTCATCGACCTGATGCTCCCCGGGATGGACGGCTTCGAGACCTGTCGCACACTGCGCCGCCAGAGCACGGTGCCGATCATCATGGTGACCGCCCGCTCGGACACCCACGATGTGGTGGCCGGGCTGGAGGCCGGCGCCGACGACTACGTGACCAAGCCCTTCGTGGCCAAGGAGCTGGCCGCCCGCATCCGGGCCCTCCTGCGCCGATCGCGGACCGACGACGCCGGCAGCTCGGTCATCACCTTCGGCGATGTGGAGATCGAGCCCGAAGCCGGGGTGGTCAGACGGGACGGGGACGAGGTCCACTGCACCCGCACGGAGTTCCGACTCCTGAGCGAGCTGGCCGAACACCCGGGCAAGGTCCTGAGCCGTGAGCACCTGCTGGAGCGGGTCTGGGGGTACGACTACTTCGGCGACGGCCGCCTCGTCGACGTCCACGTGCGCCGGCTCCGGACCAAGATCGAGCCCGACCCCGCCAATCCTCGCTTCATCCTGACCGTCCGGGGCATGGGCTACAAGCTGGCGGTCTGATCCATGGGCCCGGCCGAGTCCCCAGACGGACCGGTACCGGTCCGGTCCTCACGGCGGCCCCGGCGGACCCGACTGTCGGAGGGACTCGGGCTCCGCGCCCGGGTGACGGCGACCTTCGCCATCGGAGCCTTCGCCCTCTCCACGATCATGGCCGGGATCACCTACTTCACGGCCCGCCAGAGCTACGTCAACGAACGCCAGGGTGCCGACCAGCGCCAGGCATTCGCCAACGCGTCCCTCATCCAGGACGCGTTGCGGTCACCGGGCACCCAGGTGAACGAACTGATCGAGTCGGTCGACACCCTCCCGGGATCCCGGTCGGTCCTCCACGACGGCGGCCTTTGGTACGCGACCTCGATCTCGGTGGGCCAGAGCGCGCTGCCGGCGGAGCTGCGGACCCTGGTCCTCCACGGCACGCCCGCCTCCCAGGTGATCACCGTCGGGAACACACCCCAGCTGGCCATCGGGGTCCCCCTCCCCGCCGTCCATGCCACCTACTTCGAGGTCTTCTCGCTCGACGAGCTCGAGGGCACCCTGCGCACCCTGGCCTTCGCCCTGGCCGCCGCCGCGCTGTTCACCACACTGGCGGGCGCCGCGCTCGGGCGATGGGCGAGCGGGCGTGCCCTGCGGCCGCTGGCCGGCGTCACCGAGGCGGCGGTGGCCATCGCCGGAGGCGAGCTCGACACCCGGGTGGAGGCGGGTGACGACGTCGACCTCCAGGAGCTGGCCTCGTCGTTCAACCAGATGGCCGCCAACCTCCAGGACCGCATCGAGCGGGAAGCCCGCTTCACCTCCGACGTGAGTCACGAGCTGCGCTCGCCGCTGACCACGCTGACCGCCACCGTCGGCATCCTCGAGGGTCATCGTGGGGAGCTGACGCCGCGGGCGCAGAGCGCGCTGGACCTGCTCGACGGTGATCTCCACCGGTTCACCCGGATGGTGGACGACCTGTTGGAGATCTCGCGGTTCGACGCCGGGTCGGCCGAGCTCTCCCTGGACGAGGTCGACCCCGGTGAGCTGGTCCGCCAGGCCGTGGGGGCCTCCGCCCCGGTGGGCGAGGACGGGCGCCGCTCGGCGGTGGCGTTCCCGGTGGTGGTGGGTCCCGGGGTCGAGGGGGTGCGGCTGCGGGTGGACAAGCGCCGATTCGAGCGGGTGATGGCCAACCTGGTGGAGAACGCGAGCCTCTATGCGGGAGGTGTCTCACGGGTGGTGGTCGAGCGCAACCCGCCCCTGGCCGAGGGCCCGGCGGACTCGAACGGCACCGATCCGGCCGAGAACGGGGTGGGGGTGAACGGCGCGCCCGGCAGCATCCGGGTCATCGTGGAGGATCGGGGTCCGGGGATACCCCGGCAGGAACGGGACCGCCTCTTCGAGCGCTTCTACCGGGGGAGCCGGTCCGGGCAGCGGGCGACGAGCGACGGGACCGGCCTCGGCCTCTCGCTGGTCGCCGAGCACGTGCATCTCCACGGGGGAACGGTCAGCATCGACGACGCACCCGAGGGTGGCTCGCGGTTCATCGTCGAGTTGCCACTCGCATCCGGAGGGTCTCCGTGGGAACCGGGATGAGCCGCCGGGCGGGGCCGGTGCGCCTCGTGCTCCTCCTCGTCGCCGTGACGATGGCCTCGACGGCGTGCGGCATCCCGACCGGCTCCTCCCCCACGCCGATCGCCAAGGCGGACGTGCCCTTCCACCTGCTCGATCCGGTCACCCCGGCGACGGTGCCCACCTCCCTCCCCCCCGCCGTGGGCGTCCCCGAGACCATCTACCTGGTGGCTCCCGACCAGCACGTGGTCGCCGTCACCCGGTACCTCCGCATCCCGGCCAGCCTCACCCAGATCCTCGGAGCCCTCGTCGAAGGGCCCACCCAAGCCGAGTCGAGCGCCGGCCTCCAGAGCTTCCTGACGCCGAAGATCACGGTGTCCGCCTCCTTGGCCGGTGATGTCGCCACCGTCGACTTCAGTGACAACCCGTCCCCCTTGGTCGGCCCCGACCAGACCCTGGCCATCGCCCAGGTGGTGTTCACGGCCACCCAACAACCGGGGGTGAACGGCGTGGTCTTCGAGATCGACGGCCAGCCGACCGACGTCACCACCGCCAGCGGGGTCCAGGTCCCCGGCCCGGTCTCCCGGTCCACCTACGCCCCACAGGCCCCCCTGGCCTGAGCGGCCGGCCGCGGCACCGCCCCACCCGGCTCGTCCGGGCCGGATGGCTCAGACCTGCTGCTCGGCCCGCCACCCGATCCGTGGCGCGTCGGCCCACAGGTGCTCGAGGTCGTAGAAGTCGCGAGCCTCGTCGAGGAAGACGTGCACCAGAAAATCGCCGTAGTCCATCAGTACCCACCGGGCGTCGTCGAGTCCCTCGACACGGACCGGGTGGCGCTGTGCCGACTCCTTCACCGCGCGCTCCACCTCGTCGACGATGGTCTTCACCTGGCGGGTGTTGTGCCCGCTGGTGACCACGAACGCATCGGTCACCCCGAGCAGTTCACCCACGGCCAGGATCACGGTGTCGTCCCCGGATTTGGCATCGGCGGCCCGGGCGGCCACCTTGCTCTCCTCGGGCACGATCGGCCCGCGACGGTCGACGACGGGTACGGCACTCATTGCGCTCAACGGTGTTCTCCTTCTGGCGCCGCAGCGCCCGGGTACTCGATGGACTGGTACTGGGACACAGCGGGGACGACGGCGAAGGGAGCGGGGGTGGTGCCGAGTGACACGCCGGGTGTCACGACCCGGGGACCTGGCCGGCGATCACGGGCGATACCCACGATCAGCACCGTGAGGACCAGGCAGACCGCCAGCACCAGGCCGCACGCCACCATCACCCGCCGGCGCTGCCGTCTGGCGGCTCGCAAAGCCCTCTTGGTCTCGGCCCTCGAGTCGGGCTCCGGCCGGTCTGCAGCGGCGGGGGGCTCCTCCGAGCCGGCGGGATCCGGTCCGGGCTCGGCTCCCGGGGCCCCGTCGCCTCCCGGAGCGTGGACCGCATCGTCCACATCGGCCGCCGGGGGCGCCGGATCGACCGCCGGCGCCGGGTCGAGCTGGGGCTTCGGGTACGGACGGGGCGGCGATGTGGTCGTGCCAGTCCCAGTCGGCGTCGTCCGCACACTCATCTCCTCGTAGCGTACAGACCCAGTCGCTGGATGCAACGCATGACCGGCTCGGGGACCATGCCGTCGACCGGTTCCCCGGCCTCCAGCCGGTCCCGCAGCTCGGTGCTCGAGATGTCGAGCGGGGCCACCGGCACGTCGATCCAGCGCCATCCCGGGGGCACCGCCACCGGACCGGCACCCGGCCTGCTCACCACCGCCAGTGTGGCCTCGTGGCGCAGGGAGCCCTCGTCCCTCCAGCTGGTGAGGCCGGCGACCACGTCGGAACCGACCACGATCACCAGTTCCGCCTCCGGATCGGCACGGTGGAGCTGGCGGACGGTGTCGATCGTGTACGAGGGACCTCCCCGGTCGATCTCGATCCGGCTGGCCTCGAGACCGTCTCGGTCGGCCAGTGCCGCCGCCACCATGGCGTACCGGTCCTCCGCCGGGGTGACAGGTCGCCGGCCCTCCTTCTGCCAGGGCTGGTTGGCCACCACCAGGAGCATCCGATCGAGACCGAGCGCCGTCTTCACGGCCTCGGCCGCCTCCAGGTGGGCGGTGTGCACCGGATCGAACGTCCCGCCGAACAGGCCGATCCGGGTGGCCCCCCCGGGCACCTAGGTCCCCGACAGGGCGGCGACGACCGGTGCGAACGCCTCCAGCTCCGCCTCGTGGACGACGATGTAGTTGAATCCGAAGGTCTCGCGGCGCTGGCGGAGGGTGTCGATGATCTGGTCGGTCGTCCCGATGAGGGCAATCGGGGAGCCCTCGACCTGCTCGGGCGTCACCGACATGGCACCGGCCAGCTGATCCAGCACCTCGTCGCGGTTGGGGACGATCTGGACGAGGAAGGTGAGGCACTGGAGCTCGAGATCCGCGAATCGTGCACCTGCCGCCTGTCGGATCCAGTCCAGACGCTGGTGGTAGTACTCCGCCGTGGTGGTCGCCAGCACCTCGGGACCGATGTACCCGGCGGCCAGGCTGGGGTTCACCCCGACGATGTCCGCCTCACGGGCGGCGATCCCGAGGACCCGCTGGCCGCCACCGCCGATGATGATCGGGGGATGGGGCCGCTGGGTCGGCTCGGGATAACCCGTGGCCCCGGTGATCCGGTAGTACTCGCCCTCGAAGGTCGCCTCCCCGGTCGACCACAGGGCCCGCATGACGGCCAGGCTCTCCGCCATGCGACTGATGCGCCTGCCGGCGGCGTCTGCCACGATCCCCGACTGGTCGTAGTCGCTGGTCATCCACCCCGCCCCCAGGCCGAACTCGAACCGCCCCCCCGAGAACAGATCGAGCGTGGCCACCTCCTTGGCCAGGACCAACGGATGCCGGTAGTCGTTGCCGAACACCAGTGAACCGACCCGCAGGGTGGAGGTGGCCTCGGCGGCCACGGTCAACGCCACGAGCGGGCCGAACTGCTCCTCGAAGTGGTCGGGGATGAAGAGGGTCGAGTAGCCGAGGCTCTCGATCCTGCGGGCGGCGTCACGCCACGCGTCGCCCGACGCCGCCGATGAGAGCTGGACACCGAACCGAAATCGCTGCATGTCCCGAGCCTAGGTCCGGAGGCTTTACGCTGTTGGCGTGGCACAACGTCCGACATCGACATCGACATCGTGGACCCCGGACTCCTGGCGGGCGAAGCCGGCCGCCCAGCAGCCGGTGTGGCCGGACGAAGCCGAGCTCAAGCGGGTGCATGCCCAGTTGACCGGGCTCCCCCCCTCGTCTTCGCCGGCGAGGCCCGGCACCTCACCCGTGCCCTCGGCCATGCGTCCGAGGGTCGGGCCTTCGTCCTGCAGGCCGGCGACTGCGCCGAGTCGTTCACCGACTTCAGCGCCGATGCCATCCGCGACAAGCTCAAGGTCATCCTGCAGATGGCCATCGTGCTCACCTACGGCTCCGGGGTACCGGTGGTCAAAGTGGGCCGCATCGCCGGACAGTTCGCCAAACCACGCTCGTCGGCCACCGAGCAGGTCGGCGACCAGGTGCTCGACTCCTTCCGGGGGCACATGGTCAACGACGACCTGCCCGAGCCCGAGGCACGGGTTCCCGATCCCAACCGCCTGGTCGCCGCCTACCAGCAGTCCGTGTCGACCCTCAACCTCCTGCGGGCCTTCACCAAGGGGGGATTCGCCGATCTCAGCCAGGTGCACGCCTGGAACCAGCAGTTCGTGGCGTCCTCGGCCGAGGGGCAGCGGTTCGAGGACATCGCCGAGGGCATCGACAGGGCCCTCCGGTTCATGGCGGCGTGCGGCATCAACCTCACCTCCGAGGACTCGCTGCACGAAGTCGACTTCTGGACGAGCCACGAGGCGCTGATCCTCGACTACGAAGAAGCGCTGACCCGGCGGGACTCGTTGACCGACGAGTGGTACGACTGCTCGGCCCACATGCTCTGGGTGGGCGAGCGGACCCGCCAGTTGGACGGCGCGCACTGCGAGTTCCTGGCCGGGATCAACAATCCGGTCGGCTCGAAGATCGGACCGGCGGCGGGCGCCGACGACGTCATCGGACTGTGCGAGCGGCTGAATCCTCAGCGGATCCCCGGGCGCCTCACCCTGATCACCCGGATGGGCGTCGACGCCATCGACCGCCGGCTGCCGCCCCTGCTGCGCGCCGTCCGGGACGAAGGACACCCGGTGGTGTGGGTGTGCGATCCCATGCACGGCAACACGTTCACGGCGGAGGGGGGCCAAAAGACCAGGCGGTTCGACGACATCATCGGCGAGCTGAAGGGGTTCTTCCGGGCCCACCGGTCCGAGGGGACCTGGCCGGGCGGGGTGCATGTGGAGCTGACCGGTGACGACGTGACGGAGTGCCTGGGTGGTGTCGAGGACATCGTGGAGGGCCAACTGCACCAGCGCTACACGACGGCCTGCGACCCGCGGCTCAATGCCCGCCAGGCCCTCGATCTGGCGTTCGGCGTGGCCGAACTGCTGCGAGCCTGACGGATCCGTCGGGAGAACCTCGGCCATCTTGTTTCGCGTTTAGCGTACGGAGAGTATGTCCATACCGAAGGTACGCTATTTTGAAAACAAACCCGCCGACGCTCGCACGGACTGGCACGGACTGGCACGGACTGGCACGGATCGACGGCGCCACATCGGGCCCTGCTGCGCTCCCCGGTTCGACCATCACCCCGGTTATTGACCGGGTGCCCTCCAGCAACGAGACTGGGGCCGCCGGGTTCGTGACGACGATCGAGAAGGGTGGCGGCCCTCCGGTGTGTCCATCCCGACATGCACACCCCCGACCGGATGGAGATACTCCCCCATATGCCGATTCCGCCCCACGACGTTGCCGCCCGCGCCGCCGCGCCCACCGACCGGAGGCGCCGGTGGTCCCGGGGCTGGGTAGCTGGGGCCCTGGCCACCGCGCTGATCGTGGCCGGCCTCACCAGTGCGGTCGTGCTGGCGACGACCAGCGGTAGGGCGACGGCGGCGACTCCCAAGGCCACCACCGGCGTCTCGGCCTACTGGCTGGTGGCCTCGGACGGCGGGGTGTTCACCTTCGGCGGGGCCGGCTTCTACGGCTCGGCCGGTGCCATCCACCTGAACAAGCCGGTCGTGGGCATGGCCGGCACCGCGGACAGCCAGGGTTACTGGCTGGTGGCCTCGGACGGCGGCATCTTCACCTACGGCGACGCCCACTTCTACGGGTCCACCGGGGCGATCGCCCTGAACCGGCCGGTCGTCGGCATGACGTCGACCGCGGACGGTGGCGGGTACTGGCTCGTGGCCTCGGACGGCGGTGTCTTCTCGTTTGGCGACGCCCACTTCTACGGGTCCATGGGCGGGAAGCCGCTCAACCAGCCGATCGTCGGCATCGCGTCCACGCCGGACGGACGGGGGTACTGGCTGGTGGCCGCCGACGGCGGCATCTTCTCCTTCGGCGACGCCCACTTCTACGGGTCGACCGGCAGCATCCACCTCAACAAGCCCATCGTCGGCATGACCGCCAGCCCCAACGGGGGCTACTGGCTCACCGCGTCCGACGGTGGCGTGTTCGCCTTCGGCGCCCCGTTCTACGGATCACTCGGTGGCATCCCCCAGAGCCGGCCGATCGTGGCCATCACCTCCACGGCCGACGGCGGCGGCTACTGGTTCACCAACAACAACGGGGCGGTCACCGCCGAGGGTGATGCGAGCTACTGGGGCTCGGCGCCGCAGGTCATCAACAAACCGGTGGTGGGCATGGCCGAGGCCGACGCCTCCGGGCAGTTCACCGGTTCCGCCTACCCGTCGGGCAGCTACGGCTACGACATCTCGAACTACCAGGCCGGCAGCCTTCCACCCAATCCCCACACCATCGGGATCGTGCAGGTGGCCGGAGCGTCGTTCGGACTCAACCCCGACCTCAAGTCCGAGGCGCAGTGGGCCGCCGGTGGGCTCAACCTGTACATCTTCCTGACCTACGGAGACGACGCCTCCAGCCCCGACGGGAACTGCGCCACCACCGGCGACGTCCTCGCCTGCAACTACGGTTACGAGGCCGCACTCAGCGCCTTCACCGACGCCCAGAGCCTCGGGGTCAACACCTCGGTGGCCTGGTGGCTCGATGTGGAGCCCTTCAACTGGTCCGCCAACCTCCCCAGCAACGCCGCGCTGGTGCAGGGGGCGATCGACGGCCTCCACGCCGAGGGGCTGAACAGCGTCGGCATCTACGCCAGCCCCGGCAATTGGAGCGAGATCGTCGGCAACTATGCACCGTCCGCCCCGTATTGGGCCGCCGACTGGGGCATCAACCCGGCCACCACCTGCCAGAACGTGAAGTCGCTCTACGCCGGCCTGCCCAAGGGCCCGGTGCAGATCGTGCAGTACAGCTCGCCGAGCGCGGTGACACCGTACGGCGGGATGAACACCACCTACGACAACGATTACGCCTGCTGAACCGCAGGCCGTAGGAGCAGGTGGTGGGCTGCGTCGTTGAACGAGAGCAGGCGCCACCGGCCGTCGTCGATCTCCCAGGTGGTCATCGACGCGTGCTGGGTCCGGAGCTGCAGGCGGGCACCCGCCCGCCCGCCGACCACGGGTGTCTTGGCCAGCAGGGAGGCCTCGATGACGCCGGCGTGGCAGGCCGCCACCACCAGCTGGCCCGGGTGCCGGGCCACCAACGTGTCCAGCGTGGCGTCCACCCGGTTGACGAAGCCGGTCCAGCTCTCGCCGTTGGGGGCGATGGCCTGATCGGGATCGGCGTCCCAGTCGAGGGTGCCGAATCGCTCGGTGTACTCGGTCCAGGTCAACCCGTCGGCGTCCCCCGGGTGGAGCTCGCACAGACCGCACTCGGTCACCGCCACCAGCGCCGTCCCGGTGTCGGGGACCACACCCACCAGGGCGGGGGCCACCAGGGCGGGGGCCACGATGGCGGCGGTCTCGATGGCCCGGGGCAGCTCGCTGGCATAGAGGACGTCCGCACCGGACAGCTCACCCGTCGCCAGCAGCCGGTCCCGTAGCGCCTCGACCTGAGCCCGCCCCCGGTCGGTCAGCCCTTCGCACCCGACGCGCCCACCGCACACACCCGAGACGTTGCACACCGCTTCACCGTGGCGGATCAGCACCAGCCGGGTCGCACCGGGGACTGCCGACGAGGAGGTGCGGATGCCGGCCGGGGGAACCGGTCCCGGTCGGGCCCGCTCCCCGGGGGATCCGGTGCCGGATCCGGGCCCCGCTCCGGCCAGGGCGTCGAATCCCCCACCGGATCCCGCGCCTGATCCCGCGCCTGATCCCGCGCCTGATCCCCCGCCGGCCACGGAGGTCACGCGAGCTCTCCCACGAACCGCTCGAGTTGGCGCAGGGTCCGGCACTCGACCACGTCGTCGCAGTGGACGGCGTACTCGCCCACGATCGAGTCCCCCGAGTCCCAGTAGGCCCTGGGCTCCGGATTGAGCCAGTACACGTGCCGGGCCCGGGCCCGGAGCTCCTTGATCACCCAGGCCTGGGAGGCGTGGTAGTTGTTCCGTGCGTCGCCCAGGAGGAGCACGCTGGAGCGGGGGGTGATCTCCTCGCCCCATCGCTCCCAGAAGACGGTGAAGGCGTGCCCGTAGTCGGAGTGCCCGTCCACCCAGATCACGTCGGCCTCGGTGTTGATGCGGTGGACCGCCTCGGCGGGATCGTCGACCCCCTCGAAGAAACGGCTCACCTCGTCGATGCCGTCGATGAAGACGAAGCTCCTGACCTTGGAGAACTGGGAGCTGATGGCGTGCACGAGATGGAGGGTGAATCGGGCGAAGGAGGCGACCGACCCCGAGATGTCGGCGATGACCACGATCTCCGGTTTGGACGGTCGCGGGTAGCGGAACTTGGGGTCGACGGGGACCCCGCCCGTCGAGAGCGAGTGGCGGACGGTGGACCGGAAGTCGAGCGCACCCTTACGCCCGTGACGCCGCTTGCGGGCGAGCCGGACGGCCAGCTTCCTCGACAGCGGCTGCAACGACTTGCGCAGCGCCACCAGCTCCTCCCGGGTGGCGTGCATCACGTCGATGTCCTCGGGCAGCGGCTTGCGGATCGACTTCGCCAACGCCTCGCTCCCCCGGTCGGCCACCAGCCGCCGGCGGATCTCGTTCTCGATCTCCTGGCGGAGCTGATCGATCCGAACCTGGAACTCGTCCCGCAACAGGCGCTCCTCCAGCGCCGTGAGGGTGACCTCGGGCCCGTTCGGATCCTGGTTCGGGACGGGGGACGCCCCGGCGCGGGCCTCGGCCATCAACCGCTCGAGCACCCGGTCCAGATCGAGGTTCCTGAGGGTCCGGTAGAGGTAGTAGGTCCCTCCCACCGGCCGGCCCGACTCCATGCCCGCGTAGCGCGACACCGCCTGGCGGGCCACGGCGGTCACCATGGCGTCGTTGGCCCCGAGCAGGGCCTTGTAGAGCAGGTCGGCCAGCTCCTCGGCGGTCATGCCCTCGCCGTTGCCGCTGCCCCCGCCCCGTCCCTGTCCCCGACCGTCGCCCTGGCCGGCCGTGCGGGCGGCGTCCTCGGGGTCGGACGGACCGTCACCGGTGGCGCGCTCGTCGATCTGGTACTCGGGCCCCCGCAGCGAGAAGTAGATCTCGAAGGCCGTCTCGTAGGCCCGCCAGTGGGACGAGGACTTCACCAGGCTGGCGCCGAGGGTGTACTTGATCGCCTCCCGGTCCTCCATCGGGACGTGGCGGAGGGCCTCGGCCGCATCGAGGTGCTCGGTCAGTGACACCGGGATGCCGGCGGCGCGGAGCTCGGCGACGAAGCCGGTGAGGAGGTCGAGCACGGTCGGTCCGGCCCGGATCAGTCCGCGGCCTTGACCGAGGCCAGCTCCTTGGTCGCCCGCTCGATGTCCGTCTGGTACTTGAGGAGGATGTGGAGGGTGTCACGGGCCTGGTCGACGTCGATCGACTCGACACCGAGCACCACCAGGGTCCGGGCCCAGTCGAGGGTCTCGGAGACCGACGGGTCCTTCTTGAGGTCGAGGGTCCGGATCGAGCGCACGATCCGCGCCACCTGGTCGGCCAGCGCCTGGCTGATGCCCGGCACCCTGGCCTCGATGATGGCCCGTTCGCGGTCGAGCTGGGGGTAGTCGATGTGGAGGTAGAGGCAGCGGCGCTTGAGCGCCTCGGACAGTTCGCGGGTGTTGTTCGAGGTGAGGAAGACGAGGGGGATCTGGGTGGCGCGCACCGTTCCCAGTTCCGGGATGGACACCTGGTACTCGGAGAGGATCTCCAGCAGCAGGGCCTCGGTCTCCAGCTCGACCCGGTCGACCTCGTCGACCAGCAGGACCACGGGTTCCGGGGAGCGGATGGCTTCCAGCAGCGGCCTGGTGAGGAGGAACTCCTCGGAGAAGATGTCCTCCTCGAGCTGCTGCCACGACTGTCCCGAGTCCGCCTGGATCCGCAACAGCTGCTTCTTGTAGTTCCATTCGTAGAGGGCCTTGGACTCGTCCAGCCCCTCGTAGCACTGCAGCCGGATGAGCCGGCTGCCGGTGAGCCGCGCCACCGACTTGGCGAGCTCGGTCTTGCCGGTTCCGGCCGGGCCCTCCACGAGGACCGGCTTGGCCAGTCGGTCGGCCAGGAACACCACCCCGGCGATGCCGTCGTCGGCCAGGTAGTTGACGCCGGCGAGCCCTTGGCGGACACCGTCGATGGACTCGAAGCGCGGTGCACCGGCCACCGGGAACCCCGAGGTGATCTCCTCGGTGGCGCGCAGCGAGGGCGTCGGCTCGGCCACCTCGGTCATGACCGCACCTGCCCGCTCCCGGTCACCACGTACTTGACCGACGTCAGCTCACGGAGGCCCATCGGACCCCGGGCGTGGAGCTTCTGGGTCGAGATCCCGATCTCCGCGCCCAGGCCCAGCTCCTCGCCGTCGACGAACCGCGTCGAGGCGTTGACGAGCACGGCGGCCGCGTCGACCTCGGCGGTGAACCGGTTGGCGGTGGCCAGGTCACCGGTCACCACCACCTCGGAGTGGCCGGAGCTGAATCGGGCGATGTGGTCCATGGCGGCGTCGAGATCGTCGACGACGGCCACCGTCATGGTCAGGCCCAGGAACTCGGTGGCGTAGTCCTCGTCGGTGGCCACGCCGGCACCGGGGAGGAGCGCCCGGGTGGCCGCATCGCCCAGCAGGCTGACCTCGGGCATCGCCGCGGCCACCCGCCCGAGGAAGGCCTCGGCCACGTCGCGGTGGACCAACAGGGTCTCCGCGCTGTTACACACGCCGGGTCGGCCGGTCTTGGCGTTCACCACGATGGACTCGGCCATCGAGAGGTCGGCGTCCCGGTCCACGTACACATGGCAGTTGCCGGAGCCGTCGACCACGTAGGGCACCGTGGCGTGCTCCCGGACCGACGCCAGCAGGGATGGCCCGCCACGGGGGATGAGGCAGTCGATCACCCCGTCGAGCTGCATGAACTCGACGGCGGAGGCGTGAGTGGTGTCCTCGACCAGGCCGACGGCATCCACCGGCAGGCCGGCCTTGCCCAGACCGTCCCGGAGGACGGCGGCGATCGCCTGGTTCGAGGCGATGGCCGAGGACGACCCTCGCAGGAGCACCGCGTTGGCGGACTTGAGGCACAGCCCGGCGGCGTCGCTGGTGACATTGGGCCGGTTCTCGTAGATGATCCCGACGACGCCGAGGGGCACCCGGACCCGCTCCACCCGCAAGCCGTTGGGCCGGACCCACCCGTCGACCACCTCGCCGACCGGGTCCGCCAGCGTGGCGACCTGTCGGAGGCCGGCGGCCATCGAGGCCAGCCGGGCCTGGTCGAGGCGCAGCCGGTCGAGCGAGGTGGCGTCGGCCCCGGCGGACTCGGCCCGCTGCACATCGGTGCCGTTCACCTCGATGATCTGGTCCGCCTGCTGCTCGAGGAGATCGGCCGATCGGTGCAGGGCCTCGTCCCGGGCGGCCGAGGAGGTCCGGGCCAGGCGCCGGGAGGCCGTCCGGGCGCGTCGACCGAGCTCGGCGATCGGTGTCTGGGGGCTGGGTGGCACCGTGTCAGCGTACTTCGCGGGCCTCGACGTGCGGTACGGGGGGACCCAACCGGGGCCCTCCCGGCGGTGATCGGGGCCCTCGAGGCCGGTCGTTGCTAGTCGATGACGACCAGGTCGTCGCGGTGGACCACCTCGGGTGACTCGTCCTCGGGCAGCTGGTCCGACCGCCGGCCGGCCCATGACGCCACCGTGGCCGAAGGCTGACGCACCAGGCCCTTGGCGAAGACGCTGCCGTCGGGACCGGCGATCTCCACGGCGTCGTCGATCCCGAAGTCGCCCCGCACGGCCACGACCCCGGCCGGGAGCAGGGAGCGGCCGCGTTCGATCAGGGCGCGGCGGGCCCCGGCGTCGACCTCGATCGTCCCCGATGCCCCGATGGCGAAGGCGATCCACAATTTGCGCGCCGCCAGACGCCGGCCCCGGGGTCGGAAGCGGGTCCCGACACCGGGAGAGGACCCCGACACCTCGGCCAGCACGCCGGGCCGGGCGGCGTCGGCGATCACCGCCTCCACACCCGACCAGACGGCGATCTTGGCCGCCGCCAGCTTCGAGGCCATTCCCCCGCTGCCCACCTCGCTCCCCGCCCCACCGGCGATGCGCTCGAGCTCGTGGTCGATCTCGACCACCTCTTCGATCAGCGACCCGCCCGCCGTCCGGCGGGGGTCCTCGGTGAACAGGCCGGCGGTGTCGGTCAACAGGACCAGCAACTGGGCACCGACCAGATGGGCCACGAGGGCGGCCAGCCGGTCGTTGTCCCCGAAGCGGATCTCCTCGTCGGCCACGGCGTCGTTCTCGTTGACCACCGGGACCACTCCGAGCTCCAGCAGGCGGGAGAGCGTCTGACGGGCGTGGAGGTACTGGCTCCGGTGCACGAAGTCCAAGGGGGCGAGCAGGACCTGGCCGGCCGCCAGGCCGTGGCGTCCCAGTGCGTCGCTCCAGACCCGCATCAGCCGGTGCTGGCCGACGGCGGCCACCGCCTGCAGGGTGGCGAGGTCGGCCGGCCTCGGCCGGCCCGGCGCCAGGCTGGTCCAGCCGGCGGCGATGGCGCCGGAGGTGACCACCACCACCCGGCTTCCCGCCGACCGGGCCTCGGCGACCTCGGCGGCCAGCTTGCCGATGGCGTCGTCGTCCACCCCGCCCGAGCCGTTCGTGACCGAGGAGGAGCCGATCTTGACCACCACCGTGCGGCCTCCGGTGCCGGGGCCCACCGCACCGTCCCCGCTCACCACCGGCGGCTCACGATCGCCGTCGCCGGCCACCGGCGTCACCGGTGAACTCGGGCTGGTCGCGGTACCAGGTGAAGGACAGCTCGCCGATGTGGACGAGGTCACCGTCCCGGGCGCCGGCCCGGCCGAGCGCCCGGTCCACGCCGATGCGTCGCAGCCGCCCCTGCACGTAGTCGGCGGCCTCGTCCGATGTCACGTCGTTGAGGGCCACCGCCCGCTCGGCCACGCGGCCGACCACCCGGAACTCGCCCTCGCCGGTGCGCTCGACGGAGAACCCCTCGGGAAGCGGGCGGTGGATCACGATCATGCCTTCGTCCTCGGGTTGGGCGGCCCGGGCAGCTGACACCATCCCGGCGAGCCGGCCGACCAATTCCGGGATCCCCTGCCCGGTCACCGACGAGATCACCAGGTCGGGCGAGAACGGCCCCCCGGCGACGGTCGCCCCCGACCCGTCCGCGACATCGGCCTTGGACCCCACCACGAGCCGGGGCCGCTCGAGCAACGAGGGCTGGTAGCGCTCCAGCTCGTCGAGGAGGATCCGCAGCTGCTCGCCCGGTGCGATCCCGGTGACCGGGTCGAGCTCGACGAGCATCACCAGTGCCCGCGCCCGGGTGATGTGCCGGAGGAACCGGTGCCCGAGACCCTTGCCGTCGGCCGCCCCTTCGACCAGTCCGGGGATGTCGGCGACCGTGAAGTTCGATTCGTCGTCGACACGCACCACGCCCAGGTGGGGCTCGAGGGTGGTGAACGGGTAGTCGGCCACCTTGGGCTTGGCCGCCGAGATCCGCGAGATGAGCGTGCTCTTGCCGACGTTGGGGAACCCGACCAGCGCCACGTCCGCCACCAGGGCCAACTCGAGGTCGTACCACTGCTCGTGGCCCTTCTCGCCCTGCTCGGCGAATGCCGGGGCGCGCCGGCGGTTGGTCAGGAAGCTGGCGTTGCCGCGGCCACCGCGCCCGCCCTCGCCGGCCAGCCATCGGTCGCCGGCGGCGACCAGGTCGACCAGCACCTCGCCGTCGGGCCCCTTGGCCCGGGTGCCGACCGGGACCGGTACCTCGAGGTCCGATCCCCGGGCACCGTGCTTCTTCTTGCCCCCGCCGTGGCCCCCGTCCCCACCGCGACGGTGGGGGTGGTCCCGGAAGCCGAGGAGGGAGGACTGGTTCGTCGTGGCCACCAGCCACACGTTGCCCCCGCGGCCGCCGTCCCCCCCGTCGGGACCCCCCTTGTCCACGTGGGCCTCCCGCCGGAAGGCCACGGCACCGGCACCGCCGTCACCTGCTTTGACGTGCAGTTGTGCCTCGTCGACGAATCCGGCCATGGTGCGATCCTACCGATCGCCCGTCCCCGTCCCCGAGGAGCGGCCCGATCAGGCCTCGACGAGCACGGCCCGGCGCAGGCCGGCCACGGCGTCGGTGACGCCGAGGGCGTCGGCCAGTCCGTCGTAGCCTCCGTAGTCGGCCCGCAGCGAGGCGAGGAACTCCTCCATGGTCTCGGGCACGACCTGGAGCACGGCCGGGGCGAACCGCTCGACCTCCTCGACGGCGTCGGGGTACTCCGCCTTCAGCCGCTCCAACAGCCGGACCATCGCCTGGGCGCTGAGGGAGTAGTCCCCGACGATCGTCTCGTCGGGGACGCCGAGGAACGCCAGGATCAAGGCGGCGAGCACCCCGGTCCGGTCCTTGCCGGCGCTGCAGTGGAAGACGGCCGGCAGGGAGTCCCCGGCGCCGAGGACCTCGAAGGCCACGCCCAGTGCGGGCCCGCCCTCGGCGACCATCTGGGCGTAGCGCCCGGCCACGTAGGAGGCCTCCCTCCACGAGGGGAGCTCCTCGGGAGTCGGCAGCACGTCGGTCAGGGGGAGGTCGAAGTAGCGGACCGGTACCCGGTCCACCGGGAACCGGCCGCGCTGTTCCGCCTCGTCGACGGTGCGGAGGTCGATGACGGTGACCACCCCCAGTCCTTCCAGCCGCCGGTGATCGGCGTCACTGAGCTTGGAGAGGCCGTCGGCACGGAACAGCCGGCGCCAGCCGAGCCGGTGGCCGTCGACGGTCGGGTAACCGCCCAGGTCACGAAAGTTGACGCAGCCGTCGAACTCGAGGGAGCGACTCGGTTCCGGCTCTGGTGCTGGCCGGATGTCGGAGACGGACATGCGGGGGAGCGTACCGCCCGCGGCAACCCGGCCACGGGCGGGCTGCCCGCCGGTGACTCAGTCGGCGACGACGTCCACCAGTTTGCGGCCCTTGCGGCTGGTGAACTGCACGGTGCCGTCGGCCAGGGCGAACAGGGTGTCGTCGCCCCCGAGGCCCACGTTGAGGCCGGGGTGGAAACGGGTCCCCCGCTGGCGCACGAGGATGGCACCGGCGCGCACCTCGGTGCCGCCGAACGTCTTCACGCCCAGGCGCTGGGCGTTCGAGTCCCGTCCGTTACGGGTCGATCCGCCACCTTTGGTCTTCGACATCGGAAGCTCTCCTTGGATCTATCGCTCGGCCGGCTCAGCCGGCCGCGCTGATCGACGTGATGGCGATCGTCGAGTACCGCTGGCGGTGACCCCAGCGGGTGCTCTGGTTGGACTTGTTCTTGTAGGTGAATCCCCGGATCTTCGGCCCGAGCTCCTCACCGACCACGGTGGCGGTCACCGACGAGCCGGCGAGCTGAGAGGGCGTCGCCAGCACCGTCTCGCCGTCCACCACGAGGACGGGGGTGAACGTCAGCTCGGCCCCGGGCTCCTCGCCCAACAGCTCGACCCGCAGGGTCTGCCCTTCGGCGACCCGCTCCTGCTTCCCACCGGTTCTGATCACAGCGTACATAGGGATGCCACTCTACTACAGCCGGCCTAGAGCTCCGGGTCGTCGAAGACGATGCCCCGGCCGCCGCACACCTCGCAGGTGGTCGACATGGACTCGATGAGCCCCTCCGACACCCGCTTCCTGGTCATCTCCACCAGGCCCAGCTCCGAGATGTCGAAGACCTGGGTGCGGGTCTTGTCCCGGGCCAGGGCGGAGCGCAGGGCGCTCCCGACCTTGTCGCGGTTCTCCCGGATCTCCATGTCGATGAAGTCGATCACGATGATCCCCCCGATGTCACGGAGGCGGAGCTGTCGGGCCACCTCCTCGGCGGCCTCGAGGTTGTTCCGGTAGACCGTCTCCTCCAGATTGGTGGTGCCCACGTTCTTGCCGGTGTTGACGTCGATCACCGTCAGGGCCTCGGTGCGGTCGATCACGAGGGACCCACCTGACGGCAGGTAGACCTTCCGGTCGAGGGCCCGGTGCAGCTGCTCGTGGACGTGGTAACGCTCGAAGACCGGCAGTTGCTCCGTCTCGGGATCGAAGTACTCGACCCGGTCGGCCAGCTCCGGGTTGACCGCGCCGACGTAGTCACGCACCTGCTCGTAGAGGGCGACGTCGTCGATGACCACCGCCCGGTACTCGCGGTTCAGCTCCTCGCGGATGACCCGCACGGCGATGGCCGGCTCGCGGTACAGGAGGGCGGGGCCCTGACCCTTGGTGGCCTCACCGGCGATGGTCTCCCACTGCTCGACGAGGCGCTGCACGTCGTTGCCGAGCTCCTCGGCACTGGCTCCGGCGGCGGCCGTGCGGACGATCAGGCCGTGACCCGGCGGCCGCACCGCGTCGACGATCTTGCGGAGCCGCTTCCGTTCGCCGTCCTCCAGCCGTTTGGAGATCCCGTAGGCGCTGCTGTTGGGCACCAGGACCACGAACCGGCCGGGAAGGGACACCTCCTGGGTGAGGCGGGCCCCCTTTGCCCCGATCGGGTTCTTCGTGACCTGGCACAGGATGGTCTGTCCGGGTCGGAGCAGCTGCTCGATCCTCGGTTGGCCGGAGGACCCCGACTCGATGTCGTCGGTGTCGTAGCGGACGTCCCCGTGGTAGAGCACGGCGTTCTTGGGCGTGCCGATGTCGATGAAGGCCGCCTCCATGCCCGGGAGCACGTTCTGGACGCGGCCCCGGTAGATGTTGCCGTCGATCTGGGTGGCGTCGTCCGACGCCCTCGAGATGTAGTGCTCGACCAGCGTCCGCCCCTCGAGCAGGGCGATCTGGGTCATCTCCGGTCGGACGTGGACGCAGATCATGTAACGCCCGACCGCCTTGCCCCGCCGCTCCCGGCCGCCCCGCCGTCCTTCCGTCCGGCCGGGTCCCGACCGGGGTGAGCCGCCGGCGGCGGAGCCGGCACCGGGTACCTTGGCGCCGCCGGGACCCGTCGAGGTGGCGCTGCCCGCACCTCCGTCCACCGTCGTCGGTTGTTGGCGTTGGCGTCCCCCGCCGGAGCGCCCCTGGCCGCCCTTTCCGGGGGCGTTGCGCGGCTGACGCTCCTTCGGCTCGCCTCCCCCGCCGACGACCGGCACCGGCGAGGCGGTCGGACGCGCCGGACGCGTGTCGCCGATCTTCGGTCGCTCGGACGCCGTTGCCGGGCCGGACCCCGACCCGGGTGCGTCGGGCCCGTCGGGCCGGCCCTCTCCGGCGGCATTCGGGGCGGTCGTTATGCCGTCGTTCGTTCCGGCGAATGGGGCGGATCCGGTGGGCTCGGTGGACCCTTCGTCGCCGGAGCTGCCGTCACCCCCGGTGGCCCCTTCGCCGCCGGTGGCGCCGCCGGTGCGGCTCCTCCCCCGGCCGCCTCGCGTCCCGCGGCGACGCCGGCTCTGTCCTCCACCACCGTTCGGGCCCCGTGACCCGGGGATGCCGTCACCGGCAGCTCCACCGTCGTCGGGGCGGTTGTCGGACGGAGCGGACGGACCGACTCCGTGATGGCCCTCAGTGACGGCCTGCTCGGGGGCGACGGTCGAGGAGCCGGGCGAATCGCCCGGGACCCCCACCGGTGGCCCGGTTGTTGCGTCTGACATCGAAATCCCTTCCAAAATTGTTCATGAGGCACGCTCGAGGGCGTACCCGGCGCGGTCGGTCCCCATCGGATCCCCTCGGCGTCCGAGAGGCTCCTTCCGGATGCCGTCGCGCTCGATCCACTGTTGTGTTCTGCACGCCCGGTCGAGGACCGGGGTTCCCACTTGGTCGTCACCAGTCGTGACGGTTCCTGCCGGGGACCGCCCGGAGGGCGGTCCGGAGACTGCGACGAGGCCCCGGGCCAACTCGGCGGGACGGACGCCACGGGGTTGCGTCGCCAGTTCGGCCACCAGGCCGAGGGTCCGGTCGGCCGGCGCCGGTCCGGGTTCGTCCTGGACGGCGAGGGCCAGCACGGAGGGTCGGAGATCGTCGTGCTCCTCCCTGCCCTTGCGCTCCCGGACGATGGGAACGGCCGATGCGGCCAGCAGCCACCCTACCCGCTGCTCGAGCTGGGCCCGGGTGACCCCGGTGAAGCGCATCTCCCACGAGCACGAGGTGACCTGCTGTTGAAGCGAGCCGTCGCCCTTGTCGAAGAGGGATGCCCGCTCGACCTCGATGCCGTCTGGCAGCAGCCCCGAGAGGTGGGCCGGCAGCGAGGGGAGGTCGACCGCCTCGGTCTCCGGCCGGCGGTCGTCGAGGACCACGTCGAGGTACTCGGCCAGGGACTCACAGCCGGTGGGGAGGGCCAGCCCGAAGCTGAGCTGGGGGCGCGGCGAGAAGCCCTCGGTGTAGGCGAGCGGCAGGGCGGCGCGCCGGAGCGCCCGCTCCCACATGCGGGCGACGTCCCGCTGGCTGGTGAAGCGGATCCTGCCGAGCTTGGAGAAACGGAACCGGATGCGCATGTCAGCCTCTCCCCTCCCCGACACCGACGGCCGCTCTGTCGTCATCCGACCCCGGGGCCGGACCGGTGCCGGACGGCACCCTGGTGAGGAATCGTACCGGCACCTGGCCCCCCGTTGAGAGATCCTGCCCCGTCCCCTGGCTCCCGCCGGCCGGCGGGACGGCCGAGGCGACCACGTGTTCGATGCCGAAGCCGGTGCAGGCCCCACAGTCGTAGCAGGGGGTCCACCGGCAGTCGGGCAGCCCGAATTCGGCCAGTGCGTCCCGCCAGTCCTGCCACAGGAAGTCGCGGTGGAGGCCCGCCGAGAGGTGGTCCCACGGCAGCACCTCGTCCTCGTGGCGATGCCGGTACACGGTGTCCTCGAGCGACATCCCCTGGGCGGTGAGCGCCTCGGTCCAGAGCTCGAGGTCGAAGTGCTCCGACCACTCCTGGAACGTGCCGCCGGCCCGCCACACGTGCTCGATGACCGGGCCCATCCGGCGGTCACCCCGGCTGACGATGCCCTCGGCCGCCGTGGCCTTCGGGTCGTGCCACCGGATGGTGAGGCCGCGGACCGGTCGTGCGGCGTCGCGGAGGAGGTGCACCTTGCGGGTCAGCTCCTCGATGGTGTTCTGCCCGAACCACTGGAACGGCGTCTGGACCTTGGGGACGAAGCCACCCACCGACGCGGTGACGGTGACCCCTTGGTGGTAGCGGCGCCCGATCGCCACACACTGCTTGGCCAGCTCGACGATGCCCAACGTGTCCTCGTCGGTCTCGGTCGGCAGGCCGATGAGGAAGTAGAGCTTGACCCGCTTCCATCCCTGGCTGAACGCCGCGTCGACCGCCGCGTAGAGGTCCTCTTCCCGGATCAGCTTGTTGATGACCTGACGCATCCTCCAGGTGCCGCCCTCCGGGGCGAAAGTGAGCCCGGTGCGTCGCACCCGTTGGATCTGGGCGGCGGTGCCGACGGTGAAGGCGTCGACCCGCAGGCTCGGCAGGCTCACCGACACCTGGCCCGAGCACGACGGGTCGTCGATGATCGACGTGACCGTCTCCTCGATGCCCGAGTAGTCGGCGCTGGACAGCGAGGTCAGCGCCACCTCGTCGTAGCCGGTGCGGGCCAGTCCCGCCGAGACCATCGTGCGGACCTGGTCAGCGGGCCGCTCCCGCACCGGCCTCGTGATCATCCCGGCCTGACAGAACCGACAGCCCCGGGTGCACCCGCGGAACAGCTCGACGTTGAGGCGGTCGTGGACCACCTCGATGAGCGGGACCAGCTGCTGGCGCGGGTACGGCCACTCGGCGAGGTCGGCGATCGTCCGCTTGTGCACCCGGTCGGGGGTGCCGGGACGGACGGGAGTGGTCGAGACCAGGGTCGGCACCGACCCGTCCTCGACCGTGGGGCCGGAGGCGTAGCGGGCCTCGTAACAGGCCGGCACGTAGACGCCGTCGATTTCCGAGAGTTCGCCCAGGAGCTCCTCCCGGGACCCCCCTCGGGAGGCCGGGTCCGTCCCGGAGCCGGCGGCGAAGGCCCCCAGCACCTCGTTGACCTCTCCCACCGCCTCCTCGCCATCGCCCAGGACGAAGCAGTCGACGAAGTCGGCCAGCGGCTCGGGGTTGAAGGCGCAGTGACCGCCGGCGATCACCAGGGGGTGGTCCAGGGTCCGGTGGGCGGCGTGCACGGGGACCCCGGCCAGATCGATGAGGTTGAGCACGTTGGTGTAGACGAGCTCCGCCGAGAGGTTGAACGCCAGGACGTCGAAGCCACCGGCCGGCAGGTGGTTCTCCAGCGAGAACAGGGGCACCCCGGCCGCCCGCATGGCCGCTTCCATGTCCACCCAGGGTGCGTAGGCCCGTTCCGCCAGCGCGTCCGTCCGCTCGTTGAGGATCTCGTAGAGGATCTGGAGTCCCTGGTTGGGGAGCCCGATCTCGTAGGTGTCGGGGTAGATGAGCAGCCAGGCCACCGTGCCGGGGCGGTGCTCGGTCACCTGGGCGCCCAGCTCGCCGCCGATGTAGCGGGCCGGCTTGGCCACCCCGGACAGGAGCGGCTCGATACGTGGCCAGAGGGACTGCATCTCCCCCGTCATCCTAGGGCCGGCCGGTCGGGGCCACGCCGCGCCAGTCCGGGAGGACGGGATCCCGGGGCCCGGCCGGGGAGCGGGTCACCCCGTCGGCTTGGTCGTGGTCGTGGTGGCCAGCGACGGGAGCTGGATGGGATTCGGGTTCTCGACAACCTGTGGACCAGGGGGTATGGCCGCCGGCGTCACCGGATGGGCGGCCAGGTAGTTGAAGATCGAGCCCACGACCGGGGCGGCGGCCGTGGCGCCGTAGCCGGCCTGGTCGATGACGCAGACGACCACGTACTGGGGAGCGGCGGTCGGCCCGAACCCGACGAACCAGGCCGTGGGCTCCTTGCCGATCTCCGAGTCGGCGGTGCCGGTCTTGCCGGCCACCCCGCCGGGGAAGCTGGCGAGGCCGGGGACCCCGTACGCCGTGCCCTTCGGGTTGTTGACGGCGCCCTCGAACCCGGTGAGCAGGGCGTTGTAGGTCGACGCCGGCAGGCTGACGTGGCCGGTGACCTGGGGGGTGAACTTCTTGACCACCTGTCCCGACGGGGAGACGATCGCCGCGGCCACCTGGGGCGCGTAGCGGGTGCCGCCGTTGGCGAAGGTGGAGTAGGCCACCGCCTGTTCGATCGGCGTGATCACCGTAGCCCCCTGCCCGAAGGCCATCTCCACGTTGTCGGCGGCGTACCAGGTCGTATTGGGGAAGCCCGTCGGGCTCTCGGCGTGCAGCTTGAGCCGCTCGGCCTGGCTGTCGACACGCCCCTGGACCTCGCCGGGCAGGTCGATGCCGGTCAGCTCGCCCAACCCGTACTGGTTGGCCTGGTTCTGGATGGGGGTCTGGCCGTAGGTGGCCCGGGCGTCGTAGAACATGGCGCCCAGGTTGTAGAAGAAGTCGTCGCTCGACACGGTGAGGGCGGTGGTGATGTCGATGTCACCGAAGCCACCGTCTCCCTCGCTGTTGTGGAACTCGCAGGTCGAGCTGTTGTACTGGCAGCCGGGCACCTTGAACGTGCCGGAGTCGTCGTAGATGTCGGTCGGGGTCCAGAGGCCGAGGTCGAGGGCGGCCGTCGCCGTGTTGAGCTTGAAGGTCGAGCCCGGTGTGTAGAGCCCGTCGATGGCCCGGTTGAGCAGCGGCTCGTTGTTGGCCGGGGCCGACAGGGCCGCGTACTCCGGCGTCGAGATCCCCCCGACCCAGACGGCCGGGTTGTACGTGGGGTACGAGGACATGGCGTAGACGGCACCGGTATCGGGGTTCATCACGACCACGGCGCCGCCGGTGGCCGCCGGATAGCACCCCGAGTTGTTGTTGCACTGGTGGTCGTAGGTCCTCCGCAGCGCCAGTATCTGGCTGGCGAGGGCGTTGTCGGCGACCTGCTGGAGATTGGTGTCGAGGTTGGTGACGAGGTTGTCGCCGGGGACCGCCGGGGTCGTCTTCAGCGACCCGACGACTTGGCCCTTCGGGTTGACCTCGAGCTGTTGCTGTCCCGAGGTGCCCCGCAGCTGCGTCTCGTACTGGTACTCGAGGCCCGACTGGCCGAAGGCATCACCGGCCACGTACCCCTGGGACGCCCTCGACTTGAGCTCGGCGGCGTTGATGGTCCCCACATAGCCGAGGGTCTGGGAGGCCGGATAGCCGACGGCGCCCGGTCCGGGCAGCTCCCCCTGTGGGTACTGGCGCTCGGTGGTGGCCACCGAGCTCACGCCGGGGAACTCCGACTGGTGCTCTTTGATGTACAGGATGTCGGCGAGGATCTGCTGCTGTTCGGCCGGGGACGCCCCGCCGGTCAGCACCGGCACCGGCTTGTAGAGGCTGTAGCGGGGATCGGCGATGGTGGCGTTGACCTGTGCCGTGGTCTGGCCGATGAGGGCGGCGAGGCGGCCGACGACGTCGGGGTCCTGGGTGGCGGTGACCCGCGACAGGGTGATCTGCTCGACCACCTGGTTGTTGACCAAGGGGTTGCCGTACCGGTCGAGGATCAGTCCACGGCTCGGCTGGATCTGGACCCCGCGTATCTGGTTGGCCGACACCGCCTGCGCGGCGGCCGGTGCCTGCAGCACGGTGAGCGCCCACAGCCGCAGGCCGAGGACGGCGAACAGGCCGAGGACGATGAGCCCGGTGATGCGCAACCGCAGCCCTGGACGTGCGGTGCTCGAGTCGGGTGCGTCCAGGACCGTCTCGATGGAGAAGCGGTTCTGGTGCATCTTCGGCTGCTTGGCCCGCTTGGGACGGGAGCTCCTGTCCTTCTCCGGGCGGAGGTAGTGGCGCGAACCACCGAAGGGATGACGTAGGGATCGGCTCACGGCAGCCCAGTATCCCAAGTGCTGGACGCTGGCGGGACGCGGCCCACGGCCAGGCTCACCGGGCCACGCCCGAGGAGAGGGGCGACGTGGGCACGCCCTCGGTGGACGCGGCGGGCAACGCCCAGGTCACCAGCGCCATTGCCGGAATGGCCAGCACGGCATTGGTGATCGACACCACGGCGATGACGCGAACCAGGTCCACATGGAGCATCTGCGGCTGGCCGAGGACGGAGCCCAGCACGCCGTAGACCAGCTCGTAGAGGGCGCTGCCGGCCAGGGCGGCCACCACCGGCAGCCACACCGCCGTGCGATCGAGCGCCAGAGTCGCCACACCCACGCCATACCCGAGCATGGTGGCGACCAGGGCCGAGAGCCCGAACGGGGTGGGGAGGAAGAGATCGGCCACCAAGCCGGTGGCGAAGCCCATCCACGCCCCCCGGGACGGTCCGCCCACCAGGCCGGCCACGATCGGGAGCAGGATCATGATGTCGGGGTGGACGCCACCCACCCGCAGATCGAGCATCAGGGTCTGTTGGACGATGACGAACAGCAGGGTCACCAGGCCGACGCGGAAGAGCACCCGGGAGGTCAACGGCCACCCCCGGAGCGTCGTGCACCGCGGGCGGTCACGCCGAAGGCCCCCACAGGACGACCGACACGTACCGGAGGTGGACCAGATCGGCCTCGGGCTCCAGGGACACCGCCTCCTGCGCCGAGGTGATGCCGTTGCGGTGGGCGACCACCCGGGCCACCGGGATCCCCGCCGGGTAGGCGGCCCCCGGCAGACCGCTGGTGTAGAACACGTCGCCGTCGACCAACGGAGTGTTCGACGGGACCAGGTCGGCAGAGAGGGGCTTGCCCGAGCCCTGGCCCGTGAGCACCGCCAGTGCGTTCGCCGTCGACCCGTAGCGGACACCGACCGCAGACTGGCCGTCGGTGATGAGCCGCACGGTGGACGAGTCGTGGTTGGCCTGCACCACCTGGCCCACCAGGCCCCCCTGGCCCGCCGCGCCGCTGGTCCCCACCACCGGCATGTTCAACTGCACCCCCTGGTCCCGGCCCACGCTGATGTCGATGGTGGAGGCGAAGTCGCTCGTCCCGAAATCGGTCACCACCGCCGGCACCGTCTGCAGGTTCTGGAGGAACGGCAGGTGCAGCAGGGCGGTCAGCTGCTTCATCTGCTGGAGCACGTCCGGTTGGGACACCTGTTGCGCCCGCAGCTGGTCGAGCTCGTCCTGGAGCTTCTGGTTCTGCTGTCGCACCGCGCCGTAGTGGACCGAGCCGGCCAGGAAGCTACCGATCGGCTCGACGATGTCGTCGATCCCGCCACGGATGGGCGAGAAGGCGTCGGCGGCCACGGACCGGACCCCGGAGGTGATGCGGTGGAATCCGCCCCGGGCGTCGAGGGTGATGATGGTGACCGAGGCCAGTACCAGGATCAGCAGCGTGGTACGGGGGCGTCGGTAGCGCCGTGGCGGCGCCACTAGAGACGAAGCCTCCGGTCGATCAGCGAGCCGAGGAGGTGATGAGGACCTGCTTGAGGGCCTCGAACTCCTCGAGGCACTGCCCGCTGCCGATGGCGACGCAATTGAGGGGGTCGCGGGCCACCACGATCGGCATGCCCGTCTCCTGGGTGAGCCGGCTGTCGAGGCCGTGGAGGAGGGCGCCGCCTCCGGTCAGGACGATGCCCTGTTCCATGATGTCGGCGGCCAGCTCCGGGGGCGTCCGGTCGAGGGTGACCTTGACGGCGTCGACGATGGCCGAGACGGGCTCCTCGATCGACTTGCGGATCTCCTGGGTCGAGATGACCACGGTCTTCGGCAGACCGGTCACCAGGTCGCGTCCCCGGATCTCCGCGTGCAACTCCTCTTCGAGCTCGTAGGCGGAGCCGAGCGCGATCTTGATCTCCTCGGCGGTCCGTTCGCCGAGGGCCAGGCTGTACTCCTTCTTCACGAAGGAGACGATGGCCTCGTCCAGCTCGTCACCGCCGATGCGGATGGACTGACTCGTCACGATGCCGCCCAGCGAGATCACGGCCACCTCGGTCGTCCCGCCACCGATGTCCACGACCATGTTGCCGGTCGGCTCGTGCACGGGGAGGCCGGCACCGATGGCGGCGGCCATCGGCTCCTCGATGATGTAGGCCTTGCGCGCCCCGGCGTACTCGGCCGCCTCCATGACGGCGCGCTGCTCCACCCCGGTGATGCCCGAGGGCACGCAGATCACCATGCGCGGCTTGGCGAACCGCCGCTGGTGCACACGGTGGATGAAGTACCGGAGCATCTTCTCGCAGATCTCGAAGTCGGCGATGACCCCGTCCTTCAGGGGCCTGATGGCCTGGATGTGACTCGGGGTGCGGCCGATCATCCGCTTGGCCTCGGCTCCGACAGCCAGCGGCCTGCCGTCCTTCACGTTGACCGCGACCACCGACGGCTCGTTGAGCACGATGCCCCGGCCCCGCACGTAGACCAGGGTGTTGGCGGTACCGAGGTCGACGGCCATGTCGCGACCGAGAATCGAGAAACTGTTGTCGCGCATCAAAGATGCACTCCTCCGTCAAATAATGGATCCGGACTGCGCACTGGCGCGGCATCGGCTGGGCAGCCGCCGAATACGCACTCCACTGTACGCGGCTTGTCCCCTTCAGGGTACGGGAATCAGGAGGTGGGCACAAGGTCGGCCCCGGTCCCGGGCCGGGCCGGGCCGGTGGCGGGTCAGGCCAGTCCAGGAAAGAAGATCCCGATCTCCCGAACGGCCGATTCCGGCGAATCCGAGCCGTGGATGACGTTCTCGCCCATCTCGATGGCCAGGTCGCCCCGGATGGTGCCGGGAGCGGCCTCGGCGGGGTTGGTGGCACCCATCATCGTCCGCAGGACCTTGTGGACGCCCTCGGGCCCCTCCACCACCATGACCAGCACCGGCGACCGGGTGATGAAGACGACCAGGTCGTCGAAGAACGGCTTGCCCGCGTGCTCGGCGTAGTGGACCTCGGCCACCTCGCTGGTGATGGTCCGCAGCTCGGCGGCGACCAGCCGGAGTCCCCTCCGCTCGATGCGGCTGATGACCTCCCCGACGAGGCCCCGCTCGACGGCGTCCGGCTTGCAGATGACCAGAGTGCGTTCCACGAGCGAGGCAGGCTAGCCGACCACCCCTGCCCTGTCAGACCGCCAGGAGGTTCGGAACCGCCACGAGGGAGCGGTCCGGACCGGTCCCCTCAGGCCGCGCCGTGGACGAGCAGCCGCCGGGCGTCGGCCACCACGTACAGCGAGCCGCACACCACCACGCGGTCGTCCTCACCGGCGCGTCGGAGGGCCAACGCCACCGCCTCGGAGGGAGATCCGGCCACGACGGCGTCCATGCCCAACCCGAGTGCCGCCTCGGCCACCACCTCGGCGGACAGTGCCCTCGGCGAGTCGGGGGCACAGGCGACCACCGAACGGATGCCGGCGGTCAGGAGCGCGTCCAGCATCGCCACCGGGTCGCGACCCGAGAGCATGCCCACCACGGCCTGGGCCTCGCCTTCGACGGCGAACTCCTCGATGAGCGATCGGGCCAGCACGATCATGCCGGCCACGTTGTGGGCCCCGTCGACCACGACGAGCGGACGGCGGCCGACCACTTCGAGCCGGCCGGGGACCCTGACGGCGGCGAACGCCTCTTCGACCACGTCCTCGTGGAGGGCCGCACCGAAGAACGCCTCGACGGCGGCCAGGGCACACGAGGCGTTCTCCCCCTGGTGGGCACCGTGGAGGGGAACCAGGAGCTCGCCGTAGCGGGCATCGGGTGTCCGCACGTCGATCAGCCGGCCGCCGACCGCCAGCCGGTTGGCGGTGCACTCGAAGTCCGAGCCCCGGACCCAGACCTCGGAGGCGCCGGCGGCCTGCGCCGCCTGGCGGAGCTGACGGACCAGGGTGGGGTCGGTCTCCCCGATCACCACCCGGCTCCCCGACTTGAAGATGCCGGACTTGTCTCGGGCGATGTCCTCCAACGTGGGGCCGAGGACTTCGGTGTGGTCGAAGCTCACATTGGTGATGACGGCGACCTCACCGTCGACCACGTTGGTGCAGTCCCACCTCCCACCGAGTCCGACCTCCACCACGGCCACGTCCACCGCCTCGTCGGCGAACCAGGTGAGGGCGGCCGCCGTCAGCAGCTCGAACCGGGTGGGGGGATCCTCCATCATCGGCTCCAGCCGAGCCAGTGACTCCAGGACCTCGACGAACGCACCGTCGTCGATCGGCTCGCCGTTGCGGGCGATGCGCTCGTTGACCCGGCTGAGGTTGGGGCTGGTGTAGGTGCCCACGGTCAGGCCACGGGCTCCGAACAGCGCGGTCACCATCGCCGCCGTCGATCCCTTGCCGTTCGTTCCGGTGATGTGCACCGCCGGATAGGCGTGCTGGGGGTCGCCGAGCAGCCGCGTCAGGTCGCGGATGCGGTCGAGCGTGGGCAGTGCCCGACGTGACGGCATGGACGACTCGAAGTCGATGTGGCCGTCCAGCCACGCCAGTGCCTCGTCGAGGTCGTCGAAGGTCACGGGCGCAGGCGGGGATGGAGTCCGGCCCGCCGCAGCGCTCCGGCGCAACGGGGCAGGCCTTCGCTCAGGAAGCGGCCCTACGGCTCCGCGCCGACTTGGCCGGCGGGCTGTTGAGGGGGACGAGCGTCGGATGGACCTTGTCGAGTACCACCGCCCTGTCCACGACGCACTTGGAGATGTCGGTGCGGCTCGGGAGGTCGTACATCACCTCGAGCAGCACCTCTTCGAGAATGGCCCGCAGGCCGCGGGCCCCGGTTCCGCGCAGCAGGGCCTGCTCGGCCACCGCCTCGAGCGCGTCGTCGGTCAGCTCCAGCTCGATGTGGTCGAGTTCGAAGGTCCGCTTGTACTGCCGGGTGAGTGCGTTCTTCGGCTCGACCAGAATGCGGATGAGCGCCTCCTTGTAGAGATGGGAGACGGCGCCGACCACCGGCAGGCGACCGATGAACTCGGGGATCAGTCCGAACTTCATGAGGTCCTCGGGGAGCACGTGGCGCAGCAACTCCGAATCGTCCCGCTCGGTCGCCTTTCGCACCTCGGCGCGGAAGCCCATCCCCTTCCGGCCGATCCGGTTCTCGATGATCGAGTCGACCCCGGCGAAGGCACCCCCGCAGATGAACAGGATGTTGGTGGTGTCGATCTGGATGAACTCCTGATGGGGGTGCTTCCGGCCGCCTTGCGGCGGCACCGACGCCGTGGTGCCCTCGAGGATCTTCAACAGCGCCTGCTGCACGCCCTCGCCGGAGACGTCGCGGGTGATGGACGGGTTCTCCGACTTCCTGGCGATCTTGTCGATCTCGTCGATGTAGATGATCCCGGTCTCCGCCCGCTTCACGTCGTAGTCGGCGGCCTGGATCAGTTTCAGCAGGATGTTCTCGACGTCCTCACCGACATAGCCGGCCTCGGTCAGGGCGGTGGCGTCGGCGATGGCGAACGGCACGTTGAGCATCCGGGCGAGCGTCTGGGCCAGCAGCGTCTTCCCGCAACCGGTGGGCCCGAGCAACAGGATGTTCGACTTGGCCAATTCGACGTCGTTGTCGTGAGGGGCGTTGCTCCCGGCCTGGACCCGTTTGTAGTGGTTGTACACGGCGACGGACAGGATCTTCTTGGCGTACTCCTGACCGATCACGTAGTCGTTCAGGAACTCGTAGATCTCCTTGGGCTTCGGGAGCTCCTCGAAGGACAGCTCGGTGGTGTCGGCGAGCTCCTCGGCGATGATGTCGTTGCAGAGCTCGATGCACTCGTCGCAGATGTACACACCGGGCCCGGCGATCAACTTCTTGACCTGCTTCTGCGACTTCCCGCAGAAGCTGCACTTCACCAGGTCGCCACCGTCTCCGAACTTCGCCACGTCGGTTCCTCTTGTCCTTCTGTCAGTGGTCGCTGTTGCTCATCCGTGCGTGCTGCCGGCCTGCCCGGGTCGGCCTCGCTGGGCCGGCTCCGGCGTGTTGCTCCCCGAATCCCTGCTGGTACACCTTCCCCACCCCCCGACAGGACCTCTGCCCATCGCTGGGGTCAGGACCACAACCCTAGCGTCTGGGACGATGCCGAACGACGGACTACGCCGCGCCGACCGCCTCGATGGACACCGCGTCCCTGGCGGTGATGACCTCGTCGATCAGCCCGTAGGCCACCGCCTCCTCCGCGGTCATGATGAAGTCACGGTCGGTGTCCTTGGACACCCGTTCCGAGCTCTGGCCGGTGTCGCTGGCGAGCATGCCGTTCAGGAGATCGCGCATGCGCAGGATCTCCTTGGCCTGGAGCTCGATGTCGCTGGCCTGGCCCTCGACACCTCCGAAGGGCTGGTGCAGCAGAATCCGGGCGTGGGGCAGGGCGAAGCGCTTGCCCCGCGTACCGGCCCCGAGGAGGACGGCGGCGGCCGAGGCCGCCTGGCCGAAGCAGAAGGTGGACATGTCCGGCTTGATGTACTTCATGGTGTCGTAGATGGCGAACAGTGCGGTGATGTCGCCGCCGGGCGAGTTGATGTAGAGATGGATGTCCTTGTCCGCCTCCTCCGACTCGAGGAACAGCAGCTGGGCGCAGACCAGGTTCGCCACCGTGTCGTTGATCGGCGTTCCGAGGAAGATGATCCGCTCCCGGAGGAGTCGGGAGTAGAGGTCGTAGTTCCGCTCCCCGCGGCTGGTCGACTCGACCACCCACGGCACGCTGTAGGCCTGTGCATCCATGTCCCTGGTTCCCTCCGTAGCGCTCACTCCGAGTCCTCCTCGCCCTGGTTCACCAGGAGTTCGTCCCGTGACACGGGCTTCCCGTCCTCGTCGACCAGCTCGACGTTGTCGATCAGCCAGCGCATGGCCTTCGCCTTGCGCCGATCCGAGCGTACCGCCGCGAGCCGCCCCGCCCGTTCCAGCTGGTCGCGGACCTCGTCGGCACCCATCTCCAGACGCTCCCCCATCGCGGCCAGCTCCTCGTCGAGCTCCTCGTCGCTGACCTGGACGTCCTCTTCCTCCACCAGGGACCGGAGGGCCAGATCGAGCTTGACGCTCTGGAGGGCTCCGGCCCGCAGCTCGGCCACGAACTCCTCCTCGGAACGACCGGTGGCGCCGAGGAACTGGCCGAGGTTCATGCCCTGGCTGTCGAGGCGGTGGTTGAGGTCGTGGATCCGCTCGCGCAGCTCCTCGAGGACCAGCTGCTCGGGGATCTCCTCGGTGACCAACTCGACGAGCGCATCGGCCGTCTTCTGCTGCAGGGCCATCTGGGCCTGGACGACGTGACGCTTGTGCAGCTGCTCGGTGAGGTCGGCCACGAGCTCGTCGGCCGTCTCGAACTCCGACGCCTCTGCCGCCCACTCATCGGTCACGTCGGGAAGCACCAGCTCCTTGACGTCCTTGACGAGGACCCGGAAGGAGACGGTCTGGTCGAGTGCCTCGAGCGTGGCGTCGAATGCCAGGATGTCACCGGTCTTCGCCCCGCGGAGCTGGTCGTCGAGCTCGGGGACCACCGTGCCGCTGCCCACCTCGTAGAGGAAGTCCTCGGCGTCGAGGTCGCTGTCGTCGCCTCCGGCCTCGCCGCGGGTGCCGTGGATGTCGATGGTGACCTGGTCGCCGTCGCGGGCCGGCCTCGCCACCTCCACCAACTCGCCCGATGTCGCCCGGAGTCGGTCGACCTGGGCGGTGACCTCCTCGTCCGGCACGTCGAGGACGGGAAGGGTCACCACCAGACCCTGATAGCCGGGGATGGCCACCGTCGGGCGAACCATCACCACGGCTTCGAACGAGACCGGTCCCGACTCGTCACCGGACGTGATGTCGATGTCGGGTTGGTCGATGGGATCGACCTCGGTGTCGGTCACCGCCCGCGCGTAGAAGTCGGGGAGTGCCTCGCGCAGGGCCTCGCCGCGGAGGGCCACCGGTCCACCCATGCGGGCCTCGAGCACCCGGCGCGGGACCTTTCCCGGTCGGAATCCGGGCACCCTGACCTCACGGGACAGCCGCCGCATCACCTCGTTGAGGGCCTCGTCCATCTCCGATTCGTCGATCTCGACCGAGAGACGGACCTTGTTGCCCTCCTCGGGCTCAGCTGTTGCACGCATACGAATAGGTGAGTGTACTGGCCCCCGGGCTCCCGACTTTTCGCCCCGGCGGCCCGCCGGGGAAATGCCCGATCAGCCCGGCCGAGCCCTTCGGCCGGGGGCCGGCGATCAGGTCATGAACGCCATGGACCCGAGCACCCGGTGGCCGAGCGCCTGGTCGCCGTCCACGACGACCTGCCCCGACGGGACGGCCTGCGAAGGATCCGCTCGGCCGAGGGCGAGCCTCCAGAAGGTCTCCTGGTCCATCGCCAACGTGACGACGGGCACCGACCCCTCCGACGGCGGCACGAGCGATGCCCGGCCGGCCACCATGGCGACGAGCACCTGGCGACCCAGCGGGCCGGACACGGCGAACAACACCCGGGTGCCCTCGGGCGGACGCACCCGCTTGCCGACCACATACGGCATGGTCCCCTCGCACCGGTCCAGCACGATCGACTCGCCTGCGCCGTTCCGACCACCGGGCCGGTCGAGGGCCCTGCGGATGTCCTGCTCGTGGGCCCAACTGTCGAGCACGCGGCTCTCCATGAAGTGGCGGTACTCCTGCTCGCCCAGCGGGCTCCATCCCACTCGGTCGAAGTCCTGCTCCCCCATCGAGGCCAGGGCGTCACCCCTCCGGCCTGTCACCTCGACGAACTCCGCCAGCACGGCATCGCCCGGCACCGGTCGCCGGGAGTCGACCCACGCCTCGTTGATGCGGCCGAATTCGTTCACGACGTGGTCCGGGGGGTCGACCAGGTCCGGGGGTGCCGGGTCGCCGAGGAGCATCCGCTCGATGCCGATCAGGTGGGAGACCTGGTCCTTCACCGTCCAGCCGGGGCAGTCGGTCGCCAGCTCCCACTGGGCGTCGCCCAGGTCGGCGCACGCGGCGACGATCGAGCCCCACACCTCGGCCAGCTGTGCCACCACCGGCTCGGCGTGCCCTGACGGTGTTCCCATCCGCGGCCGCGCCCGGCTCAGCCCGGGAGGTTGGCCTCGATGGCGTCCACCACCTCGGGAGCCTCGGGGTCCACCATCGGACGGAACCGCTGCACGATCTCGCCGGACGGCGCGATGAGGAACTTCTCGAAGTTCCACTGGATGTCACCGGCCTCCCCCTCGCCGTCGGGAAACGCGGTCAACGTCTCGTACACGGGGTTGCGACCCTCACCGTTCACCTCGATCTTCTCGAACATCGGGAAGCTGACGCCGTAGGTCGCGGAGCAGAAGGTGGCGATCTCCTCGGGTGACCCCGGCTCTTGTCCACCGAACTGGTTGCACGGGAAGCCGATGACGCTGAAGCCCTTGTCGCCGTACGTCTTCTGGAGTCTCTCCAGGCCCTCGTACTGGGGTGTGAGCCCGCATTTGGATGCCACGTTGACCACCAGCAGCGCCTTGCCCCGGTAGTCCCCGAGTGATGCCGGATCGCCGTCCAGATTGTGCAGTTGCTGATCGTAGATACTCATGTCGACAGTGTAGGTGGCCGTCGTTCGGGCCGGCCGGCCCACCCCGGGGCCTCCCGCACGCCGGGGCTCGGGTGCGAACCGGGAGGCCGGAGGGGCCGTCGGCGGGCCGGCTCGGGGCGGTGGGACGGCCTCGAGGCGGCAGGTCCGACGGGCGGTGCGGCGGTAAAGGAATCGTCCCAGCTGGTCGAAGATACTGAGCAGCACTAATTCAGCAGTACTAATTCAGAGGGTGCATCGCGTCAGTGGTGCGAGGGGTTGGATGACGAGCGATGACCGTAGAGGTTGAGCAGAGGGTCGACCAGGACCGGGACGCGGGTGACGTCTCGGGTGTGGTCGTCACCACACTCCTCGACCTGGTCCAGTCCCGCAAGGGCGACGCGGGCGTGGCCCAGGTCCTCGCCCTGGCCGGGGAGGACCGCACCTTTGCCACACTGGGCGACACCGGGGCCCGTAGCTCCGTGGATGCGACGGTGGCGCTGCTCAACGCCTCCGCCCTGGTGACCGGCGACGGCGCCGTGGCGTTGCACATGGGCGAGGAGCTGTTGTTCGTCCCCGACGACACCGGCTTCGTCGACCGGCTGCGAAGGCTCGGCTCCCCCTACGTGGCGCTGAAGCACATCGGGCCGATCCTCGAGCACTTCGAGACGGTGTCGGTGGCCGTGGCGCTCGAGATCGCCGAGGACCATGCCCTGATCAAGGTCTCCTCCCGCGACTCGACGAGCCGGCACGCGCACCTGTGCGAGATCACCAGGGGACTGCTGGCCTCCCTCCCCCTGCTCTACGGACTCGAGCCGGCATTGATGACCGAGATCGAGTGTGGTGCCCGCGGCGGGCGCCACTGTCTCTACGCGCTCAGCTGGGAGGGTCCGGAGGCCGGGCCGGAGCCGGAGCGGGACGCCGAGCCGGAGCGGGACGCCGAACTGGAGCCGGACCGGGACGCCGGGCCGGAGTGGGATGCCGAGTCGGAGCCGGAGCGGGACGCCGAGCCGGAGCAGGACGCCGAACGGAGCCGGACCGGGACGCCGGGCCGGAGTGGGATGCCGAGTCGGAGCCGGAGACGGGATCCGAGCCGGAGACGGGATCCGAGCTCGACGGGTCCCACGAGGATGGCGCCGGTGCGGCACCGTCGTGGTCCGACGCGGATCTGGCCGACCGTCGCCCGGGAGTCGGTGGAGCTTCTGGCGCACGGACCCTCGCCGAAGACCGGGAGCCGGCACCTGCGTCGACCGGAGCACCGTCCGGCGAGGTCGCCCCCGTCCCTGCCACAGCGGACCGGTCCGTGGCCGAGCTGCGGGCCGAGCTCAACCGCATGGGTGTGCTCATCGAAGGCACGTTCGCCACCGCCCTCGAGCTCCTCGGGGACGATGTGGACTCCCTCCTGTCGCAGATCGCCGCCAGGGCCGACGCCGTGGTGACCGCCCATCGCTATCTCTTGATGGTGCGGGTCCGGCCCGGGACCCCCATTCAGCTCCACCATCGAGGCCTCGACCCGGAGGAGGCCCAGCGCCTGGCGGCCGAGCTGTGGCGTGAACACCCCGACGACGACAACGGATCACGCCTCATCGTCGACATCGCCTCGCCCCGGCGCCGTTACGGCCGGCTGGCCGAGTTCCTGCCCCCGGGAGCCACCCACCCCCCCTCCGAGAACAAGGTGCTCAACTTCTTCGCCGAGTACGCCGCCACGGCACTGGACATCTTCGGCGTGCTGCTCGATGCCAAGCGGAGCGACGCCACGGCCCGCACGCTGCTCTCGTTCTCCGAGGCGCTGGCCCGGGTCACCGACGTGACCGAACTGGTGCAGGTGCTGGCGGACACCGTCCCGGAGGTGACGGAGTGCGAGCAGGCCACGGTCCACCTCTGGGACCGGGACCTGCGCCAGTTGGTCCCCCGGGCCCGGTCCGCCGGGGACGAACACGTCCACTCCGACCTCGGTGCGATCCTGCCCGTGTCGGGAGCGGGGCAGCCGGCTGTGCCCGACCGAGCGGAATGGACCGGCACTGATCCGGGCGTGCAGCCGAACGGGAGCAGTCCGGCACCGGGCTCCGGCCACGGATCGGACGCCCCGACGACCATCAGGAGGGACACGCCCCAGATCGAGCGCATGCTCGAGGAACACGAGGTCATGGTCCTCGACGGCTCGACCGACGACCCACTGGTGCGTGAGCTGCTCGAGCGTTCGGGGATCGCCGCCGCCATGGTCGCGCCGCTGTTCGCCAACGGGGAGTTCCTCGGCGTCGTGGCGGCGAACTTCGGCCCGGACACCCCGGCCATCACCATCAACGACGCCGACCTCCACGAGCGCCTGTCGGGTCTCGCCGACCAGGCCGCCACCCGCCTCCAGAACCTCGAACTGCTGGAGAAGGTGTCGCATCTGGCCTGGCACGACTCCCTCACCGGTCTGCCCAACCGGCGGCTGTTCGAGGACCGCGTGGGGCAAGAGCTGGTCCGCTCCCGCAGGGTGGGCGAGCCGGTGTGCATGTTCTTCGTCGACCTCGACCACTTCAAGACGGTCAACGACACGCTGGGGCACACCGCCGGGGACGACTTGATCCGCCAGGTCGGGCAACGCCTGGTGGAGACCGTCCGGAGCCAGGACACGGTGGCCCGGGTGGGCGGCGACGAGTTCGCCATCCTCCTGCCCGGTCTGGCCGACCAACTGGCCATCGACCAGCTGGCCCTGCGCTCGCTGGAGGCGATGAGCAACCTGTTCTTCGTGGCCGGTGACGAGGTGGCCACGTCGGCATCGATCGGGATCGCCATCGCCCCCGACCACGGCGACACCTACGACGAGCTCCTGAGCCATGCCGACGAGGCCATGTACCGGGCCAAGTCGAGGGGCCGCAACGCCTTCCAGATGTACTCCGGGTCGGTGGTGAACACCATCCACGGCCGCCAGGCGATCGACGAGCGGTCGCTCTACTCCGATCTGGTCCACGCGCTCGAGCACGACGAGTTCTTCGTGCTCTACCAGCCCTACATCGACCTCCGCAGCGCCGAGGTGACCGGCGTCGAAGCCCTCATCCGGTGGAACCACCCCACCCTCGGCACCCTCGAGCCCTCGTCGTTCATCTCCCTGGCCGAGCGCAGCGACATCATCGTCGCCCTGGACACCTGGGTGCTCGATCAGGCCTGCCGTCAGGCCCGGAAATGGCGCGACCAGGGGCTCCCGCCCTTGCGGCTGTCGGTCAACCTGGCCTCCCGCGACCTCTCCAATCCCGATCTGTTCGACAACATCGACCGGGCACTGTCCGAGACGGGCATCGACCCCACCCTCCTCGAGCTCGAGATCACCGAGCGGGTCGTCCTCGACCGATCGGGTCCGGCCAAGGAGAACATCGAACGGCTCCGCCGCCTCGGGGTCCGGTTCACGATCGACGATTTCGGCACCGGCAACTCGTCGCTCAGTCGCATCGGATCGTTCCCGGTCAGCACGCTCAAGATCGACCAGTCCTTCGTCCAGGTCCTCGGACCCGACGGCGACAACAATTCGCTGGTGTCGGCCATCATCTCCATGGCCGACCGGCTGGGGCTGGACTGCGTGGCCGAGGGGGTGGAGACCGCGCTGCAGAGCCGGGTGCTCCTCCAGCGCGGCTGCACGACCGCCCAGGGCTACTTCTTCAGTCCGCCGCTCCCTGCCGAGGACATCGAAGCCATGATGGAGGACATCGCCGCCGGAGATGGCACGATCGTCCCCGGTGACACCGAAAGCTAGGCCTTCCCGACCCTCCGGAGCCGCCCCGCTTGCTAACTATTGCAAGCACTTTGTCCGGCTATCCCCCCCTCGATCGATGTGGACCGATACGTTCGACCCATCCGACGCGCGGATTGACCGGACAGGAATCACGAGGAGGAACAATGGCGTCATACGAGGGATACTGCGTGAAGTGCCGTGAGAAACGGGAGTTCGAGGGCGAAGAGTCCGAGATGGCCAACGGTCGCCGCGCCGCCAAGGGCAAGTGCCCGGTGTGCGGCACCGGCATGAACCGGATCCTCGGCAAGAAGAGCTAGCAGTTCAGTACCTCACCCCCCGGTCACGGTCACGACCGGGGGGCCGTGACCCCTCCCGCCTGGAGTGAGAGGGCGCCCATGACGGCGCCCTCTCGGAGTCCCCACTCACTGACCACCAGGCGCTGGAAGCCGAGGCTCTCCACCAGCGTCGAGAGCACCACCGCACCGATGGGCAGCAGGGGTGCCCGCCTGGCCTGCACGCCCGGGAGTGCGAGACGGGCGTCGAGGTCGAGCGTGGCCAGGCGCTCCGTGAGCTCGAGGAGTTGTCCGGCGGGCAGCTCCACCTGATTGATCGCCAGCGACGAGGAGGAGTTCTGCGGCCGGTGCAGCCCGAGGGCGAGGCGGGCCAGCGCCCGGACGGTCCCCCCGCTGGCGATCACCCTGGTGCCCGCCTTCGGTGTCCTCGCCAGCATCGCCCGGATGGGCTCCCCCCGCGCCAGCGCCACCTCGGTGATGGCGGCGCGGTCGGCGGGGGTCATCACCTCGCCGGTGCCCAGCTCCCCGCGGAGCCGGGCGGTGCCCAGGGCCACGCTGGCGACGTCGGCCACCGTGTCGATGGTGCCGATGCCGGCCTCCAGGCTGCCGCCTCCGAGATCGAGCCCGAGGACCGGCTCACGGCCCACCCAGACCCCTGCACGTTGCCCGAGGAAACACAGTCGTGCCTCCTCCTCGCCGGTCAGGAGGGTGATCGGATGGCCGATGACCCGCTCGAGGCGCTCGATGAGGCCGGGCCCGTTGTCAGCGTCACGCAGGGCGGCGGTGGCCATGGCCACCACCACGTCGACTCCCGCCTCGTCGGCCGCCACCCCGAGCCGGCGCACGGCCCGCACGGCGCTGGCGGCCCGGTCCGCCGGCACCCCGCCGGTCTTCGCCACCTCGGTGCCGAGGTGGAGGAACGACCGGCGGCGGAGGACGGGGACCAGCCGGCCGTCACGGGCGGCATCCACCACCATCAGATGGAACGAGCTGCTGCCCAGGTCGTAGACGGCTACACGGACGGTCGGCACCGGCGTGACGCTACCGGCTCGTGCCCCCACCGGAGGAAAGTGGTGACGGGCCTTGGCCTACGCTGGGGGCGCACCGACCGTGCACGGGACGTAGCGCAGCTTGGCAGCGCGCCTGCTTTGGGAGCAGGAGGTCGCGGGTTCAAATCCCGCCGTCCCGACGCAGTAGTCCGCCTGGAGACGTGCACATCACGGCGTTCGGTCTAGCGACCGGTGATGCCGTCGATCTGCTCACGCAGGATGTCGGCATGTCCGGCGTGCCGTGCCGTCTCCTCGACCATGTGGACGAGCAGCGCAGCGAAGTGACAGCGGCTCGGGAGTGGTCCGAGCACCTTCTCGCCCGCCGCGCCGACCTCGAGCCGTGCCTCACGGACATGGCGCCAGCTCTGTGACCTCAGGAGGAGATGCCGACGGCTCGGGTGTTCAACTTCCCACGGCCGAGCCGTGGAAGACGGCATCACCGAAGGTGAAGATGCCTCCGTCGCCTGCGGCAACAGGTAACCACCGTTTGATCCGGTGGCGGTGAGGCCCACGACCGGTGCATTCAGGTGCACGCCACCCGTCGAGCCGTGGAATTTGGCGTCACCGAAGGTGAAGACGCTCGTCCGAGGCAAGCAGTAGCCGCGGCGGTCGAGGTCGTCGCATTCCTGGACGATCCCGTCGTTCACGGCGGCAGCGGCGCGATAGGAGGCCACCGCTGACGCAACGGTGTCGGTAGGGGCGATCTCCTCGGACGGAACGGGTGCGTCGAGCCCAGAAAAGGCGAACTGGAACCAGACGACCTCCACGACGGTCAGATGCTTGACCAGCCCGAGGAGGCAGGTGCCAGTCGGGACGGTGGACCTATGGGCCGACTCCTCGTCCAGGTCCTCCACCTTCAGGATCAGGGACTCCCGCAGGTAATCGAGGAACTCCTGCAGTGTCTCCTTCTCACCGGTCAGCGTGAGCGGAGTGCGGCGATCCGGCATCGGAGTGGACCGTATCCCGACGATCTCGGCATCCGTGGCCCCTTGCGTGGATCCCGAGGTTGCCGAGGCCTCGGCTCTGCCGGGGCCTCGGCTCTGCCGGGGCCTCGGCTCTGCCTGGACCTCGGCCGCTGGGCGGTGGTGGCCCATCGTGGTCATGACCGAGCCGGGTCGGCCGGTAGGTCCCCGTCCCGATTCGATGACGACGCCTTGACGGCAGCGAATCACAATGCTGTAGTTACAGAGATGGCATGAGCGGGGCCGCCGAGCGGCGAGAGGTCGCGGGGACTCCGAGACCGAGCATGGGGAGCCGTATGGATACCAGCAGCTTGGACAAGGTGCTCGTCCGGAACATCCTGGAGCACGCCCACGACTTCGCCTGGACGATCCAGGACATCGGGCTTCTCGGCCTCCGCCTCGACGAGCAGCGGGAGTACCGGCTGCACGTCTGGGCTCCCGATCGTCAGGTCGGGCCACCGGTGATCCACGATCACCCCTTCGACTTCGTCTCCAGGATCGTCGTCGGTGAGCTGACCAATGCCCGGTACGAGGAGGATCCCGCCGGCGTCAAGTATCTGCGAGAGCGCTACTCGGCCCCGAACGAGGATCTGCGCACCACCGATTTCGTCCAGCTCGCTCCGAGGATCAGGACCTACCGGGAGGGTGACGTCTACTCGCAGCTGGCCCACGAGCTCCACGACAGCCACCAGCTCCCCGGGACGGTCACCGTCATCCGCCGAACGTTCTGGACCGTCGACGAACTCACCGTGTGCCGGCCTGAAGACACCCCCTGGGTCTCCGGTGAGTCGCGACCAGCGGGGCCGGGAGAGGTCGAGGACATCACCGCGCAGGCGTTGACCTGGTTCTAGACCGGCGCGCTCCGCCCGGGCGGCCAGCCACCCGCCGCTGCGTCGATCGGTCAGTTCCCCTGACAGCCTGGAGACACGTGCGGGCAGGCACGGACCGTTCAGGCGCTGATGGGCAGCCCGAACGAGGCCACGATCTCGCTGGCCGGCAACGGCTTCGAGAACAGGAACCCCTGGGCCAGGTCACACCCGAAGGACCGCAGCAGATCCAGCTGCTCGGTCGTCTCCACGCCTTCGGCCACCACCTCGAGCCCCAACGCGTGGGCCAGATTGATCACTGCGGCCACGATCTCCTCCGCCTCGGCACTGGTGGTCATCTCCTCGACGAAGGACCGGTCGACCTTCAACAGGTCGAGAGGGAAGTGCTGCAGGTAGCTGAGGGAGGAGTACCCGGTCCCGAAGTCGTCGATGGCCAGGAGCACACCGATCTCCTTCAGCGCGTTCAGCACGGCGAGGGCGGACGCGGCGTCCTTCATCAGCGCGCTCTCGGTGATCTCGAGCGTCAGTTGCTCGGGCGGGAGCCCGGTCCTCGACAGGATCCCCTCGACCGTGGCCACGATCAGCGGATCGTCGATCTGGCGGGCCGACAGGTTCACCTCGACCGACCCCCGTCGTCCCTTCTTGTCCCGATGGTGCCAGTCGCGGAGCTGGTGGCACGCCTCCTCGAGCACCCAGGCCCCGATGGGGATGATGAGCCCGCTCTCCTCCGCCACCGGGATGAAGCGGTAGGGGGCGACGAGCCCCTGGTCGGGATGCTGCCAGCGGATGAGGGCCTCGACGCCCACCGTGGTCGACCCGCCGAGCTCCACCACCGGCTGGTAGTGCAGCATCAGCTCGCTGCGCTCGAGCGCACGGTGCAGCGAGTGCTCGGTCGTCATCCGGTCGAGCTGCTCGATCCGCATCGACTCGCCGTACGTCACGGCACCGGGGACCCCACGGCCCTTGGCCTCGTACATGGCCGATTCGGCGTTGGCCAGGAGCGAGCCGGCGTCGACCACCCCGAACGTGTTGAGGGCCAGTCCGATCGACGCGTCGAGGAACACCTCGGTCTGGGCGACCTCGAACGGCAGGGTCAGGGCCCGCCGGGCCCGGTCGGCGAACGCCGAGGCGCGGCCGTGGGCGCCCGCCGCCTGCTCGAAGAGGGCGAGGAATTCGTCGCCGCCGGATCGGGCGATCAGCACGGCATCACCGGCTATCGCCCGCAGGCGCTCGGCCACCGACACCAGCACGGCATCACCGGTCCCGTGACCCAGGCTGGTGTTGATCGCCTTGAACCGGTCGAGGTCGAGCAGCACCACGCCGACGGCCCCCGGGGGAAGGCCCGCCCGCCCCACGACCTCGGACAGGCGGAGCTCGAACAGGGCGCGGTTGGCCAGGCCGGTCAGGGGATCGTGCAGCGGGTCCTGGTCGGTGGGCGCCACGGTGACGTGGCCGGCGGGACGGGTCTCGGGGCCCATCGTCGGCCGGGAGGCCTCGGGGTGACCGGGCACCGCCCGGAGCACCGCGCCCCCGGGCGCGCCCACCGAGCGCGTGCTGCCCCCGGAGCGGGCGATGAATCCACCGACGCACCGCTCGGCATCCCGGCCGGTGATGAAGAGGCGTCCCTCGACCGCCACCCGGTACCCCTCCCGGTTCATGAGCTCGAAGCGCATGCGGTCGCCACCGCTGGCGTCGGCCAGGTCGGGGTCGAAGTGCTCTCCCACGGCGATGGCGGCCAGGAAGGCCATCGGGTCCCCGAGCTCCACCGGCAGCAGCGTCTCGACGGCCGGGCGGTCGACCACCTCGTCGCGTCGCCAGCCGAACTCCTCTTCGGCCCTCGGGTTCCACTCCACGACGATGCCCTCACCGTTGACCTCGAGGTAGGCCTCGGGCCACAGCCCGACGAACCCGTTGCACCGGTAGCGCCAGTTGGCGAAGGTGACCATCAGGAGCCGGACGATCCCGGGACCGGCGTTCGACCCACCGTGGGTGGGCCGATGGATCCTCCCGGATGCCCGGGGCCCTCGTCACGTTGTCGCACACTGCCTCCACCCGGGATGCTCGGTCATGGCTCGTCGTCCGATTCCCATCCGGTGACGCACGGCGGAACAGCGAGGCCCTGAGCGCTTGTGCGAATGGTAGGCAACCACCTGGTCGGTTACAAGGATCCCCCCTGCTCGCGCCCATCACATGACCGACCCGACCGTGGCCGCCGTGTACCGTGCCTGCGTGGTCGTCGTCACCGGCACAGCGCAAAAGGACGCCTGGGACCGCAAGGTCCTCCCGCCCGTCGAGCAGGTGAGGCCGGGCCTGTGGTCGATCCCCGTACCCATCCCCAACAATCCGCTCCGGTACGTGCTCGTGTACGCGCTCGAGCTCGACGGCGGCGGTGTGGCGCTCGTCGATGCCGGATGGAACACCGAGGAGGCGTTCTCGGCCCTCTCCGACGGGTTGGCCGCCGCCGGCGGCAGCGTCGCCGACGTCCGGGCGGTGATGGTCACCCACATCCACCCCGACCACTACGGCCTGGCCGGGAGGGTGCGCGAGGAGTCCGGGGCGTGGATCGGCCTCCACCCGGCCGACGCCATCATGATCGAGTCCCGCTACGGCAACAGCGACGAGCTGCTCGAGGACATGTTCCGCTTCCTCACCGACTCGGGCGTCCCGGCCGAGAAGCTCCCCGACCTCGCACTGGCCTCCATGGCCGTCAAGTCGATGGTGACGATGGCCGCCCCCGACCTGCTGTTCGAGGACAAGGAGCTCATCGACCTTCCCGGATGGCCGCTGCGCACCATCTGGACCCCGGGCCACTCGCCGGGCCATGTCTGCTTCTACAGCGAGGAACAGAGACTGCTCATCTCCGGCGACCACGTCCTGCCCCGCATCACCCCCAACATCTCCCTCCACACCCAGCAGGCGACGAACCCACTGGGTGACTTCCTGGAGTCGCTGTTGAAGGTGAAGGAACTGGCGAGCGACGAGGTGCTCCCGGGTCACGAGTACCGGTTCTCCGACCTGGCGGGGAGGGTCGAGGCGATCGTCGCCCACCATGCCGATCGCCTCGAGGAGATCGAGCACGCCATCACCGAGCACCCCGGCTCGACGGCCTGGGACATCACGCTGCGGCTCCACTGGTCCCGCCCCTGGGACGAGATCGAGCCCTTCATGCAGCGCCAGGCCAACGGCGAGACCCTCGCCCACTGCGTGCTGCTCGAGCTCCACGACCGCATACGGCGCGAGGGGGACAGCCGGCGCGCTTCTATCCGGCCGCCGCGGTCCGGTGACCGCGGGCCACGCCGAGTCAGTGCTCGGGGTCGGCCAACGAGCGGCCTCGGTCCGGCGCCCCGGTGCCGTCGCCCGGCGGGGTCCGCAGGTCCGACCCTGGTCCACCACCCGGACCGGGCGGGACGCTGTCCGTGGGATCGGTGCCATCGCCCCCTCCGAATTCGGCGGCCAGACGACGCCGCTCCCGCCGCTTCACGACCACGCGGACCGTCACGGCGACGGCGACGAGGACAGCCACGACGGCTAGCGACCACAAGCCGACCTCGCTCAGGATGTGCTCGAAGGACACGCCCACGATGTAGCCCAGAAGCGTGTAGCCCACACCCCAGATCACCGCGCCGATGGCGTTGTAGAACAGGAACACCCGGTAGCGGAGACCGCTCATGCCGGCCAGCCCGGGGACGAGGGCGCGGGCGAAGGCGATGAAGCGCCCGAAGAAGACGGCCGGGCCCCCGTAGTGCTCGAGCATCCCCATGGTCCGACGCACCCCGGCGTTGCCCTTCAGCGGCCGGCGTTCCAGCAACCACGGCCCGGCCCGCTTGCCGACCTCGAAGCCGACGGAGTCCCCGGCGATGGCGCAGACCACCACCACGGCCATCATGGTCTCCAGGTTCACCGCCCCCAGCCCGGCCAGCACCCCGCCGATGACCACGGCGGTCTCACCGGGGACGAAGAAGCCCACCAGGAGCGCCGCCTCGGCGAAGGCCAGGAAGCCCACCACGGCATAGGCGGTCGGTCCGTGGAAATGGAGGAGCCAGCCGGTGATGCCGCCCGGGTCGTTCGAGCTGGACGCGGCGACCAGGGCCTGGACCCTCACCCCACCAGGGGCGAGCCCCGTCATCGGGCGGTCATCTCGCCAAGGTCACACTGGTCCATGTCCGATGGCGGCAGGCGGGACAGGTCATCCACCGGTCGAACGTCCGTCCCGGGATCCACACGCCGACCGGCAGTTGCAACAGGAGGAAGCTGAACAGGCCGACCCGGCTCACCGAGCCGCATGACGAGCAGGTGATCACCAGCACCCCCCTGGGCGGCAGCGGGTCGGTGACCACGGCGGCAGGACGCTCCTTGTCGCCGGCCGGGGTGGCCGCCGAGAACAGTGCATGTTTGCCCGCCGGTCTGGCGTGCCGGCCCCGGGGGTCGAACTGGACCGGGCGGGAGCCGTGGACCGGGCCCTTGTCGGCGCCGGCACCGTCCCCGGCGACGGCGTCCTCGTCGACCGGGAGCCAGTACAGAGCCCGCTTCCCCAGGGGGTCGGGGCCTTCCGCCATTAGCCGGGGCTGCCGGCGACCACGCCCGTGTCGAGCAGGGTGCGGGCCAGTGAGCGGTAGGCCATCGCCCCTGGCGAGTTCGGGGCGTGCTGGAGGATCGACTTGCCGCGGGCGGGCGCCTCGGCGAAGCGGATCGACTTGCGGACCGGTGGTTGCAGCACCGGGATGCCGTAGCGGGACTCGACCTCTTCGATGATGTGGCGCGAGTGCTTGGTCCGGTCGTCGTACATGGTGGCGATGATGCCCCGCACGGTGAGCTCGCTGTTGGCGAAGGCGCGTACGTCCTCGATGGTCTCGAGCAGCTGACCGACCCCACGGTGGGAGAGGGCCTCGCACTGCAGCGGGATGAGGACGGCGTTGGCGGCGGTGAGGCCGTTGATGGTGAGCACGCCCAGCGACGGGGGGCAGTCGATGAGAATGAGGTCGTACCGCTCCGCCACCGGCTCGAGCGCCCGTTCGAGGACGTGTTCGCGGCCCGTGCGGGTCAACAGGTGGACCTCCGAGCCCGCCAGGTCGATGGTGGCCGGGACCAGGTCGAGGAACGGCACGCCGGGAACCGGGAGGCACACGTCGGCGATGCTGTCGCGGCGCACGAACACGTCGTGCAGCGAGTGGTCGAGCGCGTCGGGGTCGAATCCCAGGGAGAAGGTCAGGCAGGCCTGCGGGTCGAGGTCCACGACCAGGGTGCGACGGCCGAATTCGGCCGACGCCACACCGAGGGAGTGGACCGTCGTCGTCTTGGCCACGCCACCCTTCTGATTGGCCACGGCCAGGATGTCGGTCACCCGCGGAGTCTACGCCTCCCGGGCGGTTCCACAATTGGGCTCGCAACCGCCTCCCGGGCGGTTCCGCAATTGGGCTCGGAACCGCCTCCCGGGCGGTTCCGCAATGGGCTCAGAACCCGGCGATCCCGACGATGGGGGCATTCAGCCGCTGGCCCCCCTCCGAACCGAGGAAGGGCGCCGAGAAGCTGAACACCCCGCCGTCGGAGGCGGCGAATCGGTAGCCGCTGCCGTTGGACGCCTCGGACAGTCCGACGATGGGGGCGTTGAGCCGGATCGCCCCGGTCGAGCCGTAGAACGGCACCCCGCCGAAGGTGAAGACACCCCCGTCGGAGGCCACCAGCCAGTAGCCCCCGGTGTTGGTGTCGGTGGTGGTGCCGACCACCGGTTTGTTCAGCTTCTCCGCTCCGGTCGAGCCCGAGTAGGGAGCGTCCCCGAAGGTGAAGATGCCCCCGTCGGAGGCCACCAGTCGGTAGCCCTTGCCGTCGGCGGTGGCGGCCATCCCCACGATCGGCTGGTTGAGGTGCGCACCCCCTTCGGACCCGTAGAACTGGGCGTCGCCGAAGGTGAAGATCCCGCCGTCGGAGGCCACCAGCCAGTAGCCCTTGCCGTCCGGGGTGGGCGCCATGCCGACGATGGGAGCGTTGAGCCGACGACCACCCTCGGAGCCGTAGAACCGGGAGCCACCGAAGGCGAAGACACCCCCGTCGGACGCCACCTCCCAATACCCACCGGTGGATGGCGCCATGGCCACGCCCACGATCGGGGCATTGAGGCGGAGGGCCCCCGTCGAGCCGCAGAACGGCCGGTCACCGAAGGTGAAGATGCCCCCGTCGGAGCCGGCGAGCAGGTAGCCCGAGTAGGCCGCCGCCGGCACCGAGCACGGCGGCGTCGCCGGCGGGTCGGTCCCGCTGGCGTCACCGGTCAGCTGCGGGTCGTGGTGGAACATGGGCCAGGAGCCGGCGCCCACGCCGAGGGCCCCGTTCGAACCGGTGATCTCGTAGTGGTCGATCTCGCCGATGCCGTTGGGTGATTGGTTGGAGCCGACGTAGCCGGCCAGGGTGATGCCGATGGTGCCGTTGGGGTCTTCGGTCACCAGGGGGGAGTTCTGCAGGCCCAGGGTGGGGCTCAGATCGGCGACCTGGTCTCCCGTCTGTCCATCGAAGATCTTCGTGCCGTCGGTGGTGGGGACGATGACGTCGTCGTAGCCGGCGCCGGTGAGGTCGGCCGTCACCACCGAGCCGATCACCCTGCCGATGCCGTTCTGCTGCCAGATGGTCCGGCCGGTGGCGGCGTTGAGCACGTAGACCGAGCCGGAGCTGCCCTGCCCCTCGTCGGTGCCCTCCACCACCTGGAGGGAGCCGTTGCCCAGGACGTCCGACAGCGCCGGCGAGGAGAACGTGCTGCCATCGAGGGTGGTCGACCACACCTGGTCGCACTGGTCGTCGTACTCGATCAGGGTGTCGGTGTCCGAGACTCCGGAGAAGTACGTGCCCGTACCGACGACGATGCCCGGGGCGCCGCCCGACAGGATGTCGCCCACCGCCGGCGACGAGTCCACCACCTGGTCGGTGTCGGCCCGGCAGATCTGGTTCCCCTGGGCACTCAGGATGCGCAGGTGTCCGCCGTTCGAGTACTTCTGCCCCCGGGCCAGCCCCGCCGACTGGTCCCCGCCGACGATGATCTCGTTCTGTCCCGTTCCGTAGAGGTCGACGAGCGCGGCGGTGGAGTGGGTGCTGTCGGAGTCGAAGAACGGCCAGCCGGTGAGCGGCGACCCGCTCCCGGCGTCGAGTGCGTAGGCCACCTGGCCGAGGGAGCCGGCGAACAGGTCGGGGTTCCCCTGCAGGGCGCCGACCGTCAGCCCGGCCTGGACGCCGGTGTCGGGCTGGGTGTCGGTGGCGGGGTTGACCACGGGGGTGAACCAGCGCTCGACCCCGGAGGCGGCGAACGCCTGGTACCCGCCGGTGGTGGGGTCACTGTCGTTCCCCGTGCCGACCAGGATCTCGGGCGCACCTCCGACGGTGGCGACCGACGGGGTCGAGTCGATGGGTCCGCTCTCGTCGGTCGCGTCCTGCCAGCCGGGCACCGACGTGCCGTTGGTGAGTTGATAGGCGTGCAGGTTGCCGTTGCGGTCCCCCACCACCGCCGCGGGTTCACCGCCGAGATCGGCCTCGACCGGGGACGAGAAGGCGATGGGTCCGCCCAGACTGTCCTGGATCGGACCGGTGGACCAGGTCTCCGTGAAGGTCGGGGGCGCGACGGCCTCGGGCCGGGCCGGGGCGGCCTTCGCCCTCGTCGCCGCCCGGGCCGGCGGGGAGACCACGACGAACGCCGACGGCACGATCACCACGAGGGCTGAGAGCGCCAGCACTCGGAGACCGGGCCGGGCACCGGTGGCGCCCGCCGCCGCGGCCGTGCTCGCAGGAGGATCGATGGTGCGGGGGGTGACGACCGCGGGGGCCGTCGGCGTCGCCCCACCGCGGCGGGCCCAGAAGAGAACTGATCCGAGTGAATCGATCGGACCACACTACGCGTTCGATGGACGGGGCGGGCGCGAGCCCGTCCGGCACCGGTCCGGCTGTGTAACCTGGCGCGGTGCGCCCGGAGGACTCGATCCGTTTCGGCCGCTTCGCCCGGGTCCTGAACGAGTACGTCCGTCCCCGTCGCCACGGCGAGGCGATCGCCGTCGACGTGGCCGCGCACCACGTGCACGGGGAGCCGATCCCCGCAGAGAAGGCGTTCGCCGCCGACTACGAGCCGTTCGCCGTGGGGGGTGCCTGGGGCCCGGCCTGGGACACGACCTGGTTCCGCATCCGCGGGACCGTCCCGGCGGAATGGGCCGGCCGGCAGGTGTCGTTCGGCTTCGCCATCGGGAACGCCGGGGACACCGGGTTCGGCGCGGAGGCCCTGGTCTGGCGGGACGGCCGTCCGGTGCAGGGCCTGTCCCCCAACCACCGGGACTATGTCGTCACCGACCGGGCGGCCGGCGGAGAGGCCGTCGAGCTGTTCGTGGAGGCGGCGGCCAACCCACGGTCACCGTTCGGCACCAACCCGTGGCCGATGCTGCTCGCCGAGCCGGACGGACACCCGCTGTTCACCGTGCAGCGGGCCGACCTCCACCTGCGGGACGAGGCGTTCGAGGAGTTCTGGCACGACTTCCGAGTCCTGATCGAGCTGCTCGTCGAGCTGCCACAGGAAGAGCAGCACGCGCTGCGGCTCTACGCCGGCTTGGACCGCGCTTGCAACCTGCTCCGGCTGCCCGACATCGGCGACACCTGGCAGCTCGCCCACCCCGTGCTCCAGGAGCTGCTGAGCGAGCGGGCGGCACCGTCGGGCCACACCACGAGCATCGTCGGCCACGCCCACCTCGACACGGCCTGGCTGTGGCCGCTCCGCGAGACCGTCCGCAAGTGTGCGCGCACCTTCTCCACGGTCCTCGAGCTCATGGACCGCTACCCCGGGTACCGGTTCGTCGTCTCCCAGGCCCAGCACCTGGCCTGGATGAAGGAGCACTACCCCGACCTGTGGGAGCGCATGAAGGTGCGGATCGCCGAGGGGCGACTCGAGCCGACCGGCAGCATGTGGGTCGAGGCCGACTGCAACATCCCCTCGGGCGAGTCGCTGGTCCGCCAGATCTTCTACGGGAAGCGTTTCTACCAGCAGGAGTTCGGGATCGACACCAACGACGTGTGGCTACCCGACGTCTTCGGCTACTCGGCCTCCCTCCCCCAGATCATGCGGCGCAGCGGCATCCGCTGGTTCCTGACCCAGAAGCTCTCCTGGAACCAGTTCAACGCCCTCCCCCATCACAGCTTCCTCTGGGAGGGGATCGACGGGTCGAGGGTCTTCACCCACTTCCCACCGGCCGACACCTACAACGGCAACGTCAGTGCCCGGGAGCTCCGGTTCGGCGTCCAGAACTTCAAGGACCATGACCGGGCCACCCGCTCCCTCTACCTCTTCGGGTGGGGCGACGGCGGAGGCGGACCGACCCGCGAGATGCTGGAGTCGGCCCGGCGCCTGGCCGACATCGACGGCGTGCCCAAGCTGACGATGGAGGGAGCCCGCTCGTTCTTCACCCAGGCCGAGGCCGAGATCGACGACCCGGCCGTCTGGGCCGGCGAGCTCTACCTCGAGATGCACCGCGGCACCTACACAACGCAGGCGGCGGCCAAGCTGGGAAACCGCCGGTCCGAGTTCGCCCTCCGCGACGCCGAGCTGTGGAGCTCGGTCGTCCCCGGGGCCGACGACCCACGGCCCGAGCTCGAAGAGCTCTGGAAGCTCCTCCTCCTCCATCAGTTCCACGACATCATCCCCGGCTCGGGGATCCACTGGGTCTACGAGGACACCGCACGGGCCCACGCCCGGATCCAGGAGGGGACACGGCGGGTGACCGACGGGGCGCTCGAACGGCTCGCCGACAGCACCGACACCAGCGGTACCACGTTCCCGGTGGTCGTGGTCAACTCGCTCTCCCATGCCCGGACCGAGCTGATCGCCCTCGAACTGCCGGCGGAGCTCAGCGCCGTGCGGCCGGCCGACGCCGGCGCCGGCGTGGCCGAGCCGGTGCAGCGGGACGAGCACGGGCGGGGCCTGTTCCGGGTGAGCGTGCCCGCCTGTGGCCACCGCGTCTACGACCTCACCGCCGGTCCCTCCGAGCAGCCGGCCGGCGTGGCCGTCGGCCCCCGCCACCTGGAGAACGAGCACCTCCGGCTCGAACTGGACGAGAACGCACTCATCACGTCCATCAGGGACAAGTCGGAAGGACGCGAGGTGCTGGCGCCGGGAGCGGTCGGCAACCGATTCCAGCTCCACCCCGACTACCCGAACTTCTACGACGCCTGGGACATCGACCGGTTCGCCTTCGACCAGGTGGAAGAGCTGGACGCCGTCGAGTCGATCGACGTGGCCGAGGAAGGACCGCTCCGGGCCGGTCTCCGCGTCACCCGGCGCTTCGGCGACTCCCGGATCACCCAGGTGGTGAGTTTGGCGACCGGGTCACGCTTCGTCGACTTCCACACCGAGGTGGACTGGCACGAGACGAACCGGCTGCTCAAGGTGGCGTTCCCGGTGAACGTGCGGAGCCTCCGGGCCACCTACGAGATCCAGTACGGCCACGTCGAGCGGCCGACCCACGCCAACACCAGCTGGGACGTGGCCCGCTTCGAGGTGTGCGCCCACAAGTGGGCCGATCTCTCGGAGCCGGGCTATGGCGTCGCCCTGCTCAACGACTGCAAGTACGGCCACGACATCTCGGGGAACGTGATCCGCCTCTCACTGCTCCGCTCCTCCACGTGGCCCGATCCGGTGGCCGACCGGGGGCGCCACGTCTTCACCTACCGGCTGCTCCCCCACGCGGGCGACCTGCGTGACGCGGGGGTGATCGACGCCGGTTACGACCTCAACGTCCCTGTGCAGGCGGTGTTCTCGTCCCCCCATCCCGGGACACTGGCCCCGGTCGGCTCCCTGCTCTCGCTCGATGCCCGGAACGTCGTCATCGAAGCGGTCAAGCGGGCCGACGAGGACAGCGACGCCCTGGTGGTCCGGATATACGAGTCATGGGGGCGGCGGGGCCCGGCGACCGTCCGGGCCCCCTGGGACATCGGCCGGGCCGTGCTCACCGACCTGCTCGAGCGCGAGCTCGGCGAGGTGCCCTCGGACGGTCCCGAACTCGGGCTGCAGTTCGAGCCGTTCGAGATCAAGACGGTCAAGCTCGAGCGTCACCGACCCTGACGACTGACGACTGACGACCGACGAGATCATGGAGATCCGGATCCCCAAGCTGGGCATGGAGATGACCGAGGGCACGGTGGCCCAGTGGCTGGTCGACGACGGCGGTCTGGTCGCCCGCGACGATCCGATCTACCTGCTCGAGACGGACAAGGTCGAGAGCGAGATCGCGGCCCCGGTGACCGGGGTCCTCCATCGCATCGGCGAGGAGGGGCACACCTACCCGGTGGGTGAGCTCATCGCCCGGCTGGAGCCGGAGACCCCCGGCGGCTGACCGCGGGCGGACCGCACATCACCCGCCTAACATGCTTGCGCTGTCGTGGATGGTTCCCTTCCCGCCACCGGTCGGGAGGGGATGGACGACGACTGTGGGGGAAGCACCGTGGGCGACGACGAGGCAGAGATCGGGCGGACGTTGGCCGAGTACAGCCAGCTGTGCGACGACGGCCGGTTCGATGAATGGGCCTCGCTGTTCACCGAGGACGCCAGCTTCGTGGTGGCCGGCAAGGTCACCGAGGGACGCTCCGCCATCCGCTCGTACATGGCCGAACTGCAGCCGGCGGAGGCACGGGGAAAGCACATCATCTCCAACTCGCTGGTGGAGCTGGACGGCGCGAGGGCGGCGGTCACCACCGACTACCTGTTCGTGAGGCGAGGCACCGACGGGCTGGGCATCCTCGCCGCCGGCCGCTACTACGACCGTCTTGTCCGCCACGACCGGCGCTGGCGCTTCCACCGGCGGACCATCACCATGCTCGGCGATCCACCGCCGGACGACGACGGGCCGGGACCCCGTGACTGAGGTCGGTGTGCGGGCGCCGGCCGGGGGCGGGGGGGACGGGGCCTCCGCCGGGCGGCCGGTGCCCCACGCCATGACCCGGGACGACTTCGTGCCCGCGCCCCGCTACTTCGACCCCGAGTTCGCCGAGCTCGAACGACGCCGCCTCTGGCCCCGGGTCTGGCAGATGGCCTGCCGGCTCGAGGAGCTCCCCTCCCCGGGGGACTACGTCGAGTACACGATCGCCGACCAGTCGGTCCTGCTGGTCCGGGTGGACGACCGGACCGTCCGGGGCTATCTGAACGCCTGCCGCCACCGGGCCACCCAGCTGGCCACCGGCAGCGGGTCGTTCCGGCGGGACCGGATCACCTGCCCGTTCCACGGATGGCAGTGGGACCTGGAGGGCCAGAACACCTTCGTCTTCGGTCCCCATGCCTTCACCCCCGAACAGCTGGCACCCGACGAGCTCTGCCTCGTGCAGGTCCGGGTCGAGGTCTGGGGCGCCTGCGCCTGGATCAACCTCGACCCCACGGCACCCCCGCTGTCGGAGGCACTGGACCCCATCCCCGGCCTGCTCGACCCGCTCGGCCTCGGCGACATGCGGGTCGTCTGGTGGAAGGAGACGGTCCTCCCGGCCAACTGGAAGATGGCGCAGGAGGCCTTCATGGAGGGGTACCACGTGCCCCGCACCCACCCACAGCTCACCCTCGGCCACCCCGAGCAGTACGACCCGGACAGCCTGGAGTACGCCGTCCACGATCGGGGTCACTCCAGCTTCCAGCTCCGCCCCAGGGCCCAGGCCGACAAGGGGGCGCGGGTCGGTGTGGGCGAGGTCGCCGCCATCATCGAGTCGGCACGGCTGTTGAGCAGCGGGCTCGAGTCCATGACCCGCCCCCGGGACCTCCACGTGATCGAGGGGATGGCCAGTCGGACGATCCCCGACGGCAGCACCTTCGGTGCCGAACTGGTGCGGGAGATCTACGCCTATGCGGCGGGTGCGGGCATCCCGATGCCCCCACCCGATCCGGCGGCACTGGCCCGATGGGGAGGCGTCTTCTTCGCCTTCCCCAACTACTTCGTGCTCCCCCAGTTCGCCAACGCGCTGGTGTACCGGGTACGGCCCAACGGTTCCGACCCGGAGTCGTGCATCTTCGAGCTCTGGTCGATCTCCATACCGGCGGCCGGCGACGACGTCCCCCGGGCCAGGCTCGACGGCCGCTTCGCCCCTGACGACGAAGAGCACTGGCCACGCATCCCGCTCCAGGACTTCTCCAACATCGGGCGCCAGCAGCGGGGGGTTCACAGCCGGAGCATCGACGGCCTCCGGCTCTCGCACGTCTACGAAGGCGGCATCACCAACATGCACCGCGAGCTCGATCGGTACCTGGGTTCGTGACGGACGGCGGACGCCAGGTGCACGGGGACCCGCCGGCGAGCGACGTGATCGTGGTCGGTTCCGGCGCGGCGGCGCTGGCCGCGGCGATCTCCGCCCACGACGGCGGCGCCCGGGTGACCGTCGTCGAGCGCACGCCGTCCGTGGGCGGCACGACCGCCGTCTCGGGCGGCGGGGTCTGGATGCCGCAGAACCACCACATGGCCGAGCTCGGTATGGACGACTCCCGGGAGGAGGCCCTCGCCTACATGGGCCGGCTGACCGCCGGACGCACCCCGGTCGGGCTGCTCGAGCGCTACGTCGATGCCGGTCCCGGCATCGTGGCCGGGCTCGAGGAGACCACGGCGCTGCGGCTCCGGCCGATGACCTGGCCCGACTACCACCCGGAGATGGAGGGTGCGAGGTCATCGGGGCGGATGCTCGAACCGGAGCTCTTCGACACACGCCAGCTCGGCGCGTGGGCCGACCGTCTCCGGCGCCCTCCCGTGCTGGGCCTGCCCATCACGCTCCAGGAGGCCACCGTCGAGTGGCGCCCGTCCTACTTCCCCGACCGGTTCGACGCCGCAGAGGTGCAACGACGGGTGGCCGACCACCGGGTGGCGTGCGGCCAGGCCCTGGTCGCCGCCCTCCTCCACGCCTGCCTGAGCCGAGGCATCGAGCCGAGGGTCGAGACGAGGGCCCAGGAGATCACGCTGGATGGACGGCGCGTGTCCGGACTGGTGGTCGACCAGGGTGGGCGGCGCTTCGACCTCCCGGCGACGTCGGTCGTCCTGGCCAGCGGTGGCTTCGAATGGAACGGCCAGCTGAGGGAGCGGTTCCTTCCGGGTCCGCTGACCCATCCCCACAGCCCGCCGGCCAACGAGGGAGACGGGCTGCTCATGGCCATGGAGGTCGGGGCCGACCTGGCCAACATGACCGAGACGTGGTGGTACCCGGCGTCCTCGGTGCCCGGGGAGCTCTACGAGGGCCGACCGCTGGCCCGGTTCCTCGGCATCGAGCGGACCGCCCCCCACTCGGTCATCGTGGACCGGTTCGGCCAGCGGTTCGTCAACGAGGCCGCCAACTACAACGACATGCAAAAGGCCTTCTTCCCCTTCGACGCCAACGAGTACACCACCCGGCACCTCCCCTGCTGGGTGGTGTTCGACCGGCAGTACCGTTCGCGCTACCCCGTCGTCAGCGCCCGGCCCGGCGATCCCGACCCCGAGTGGCTGGCGGTGGATGACACGGTCGAGGGCCTGGCGGCGAAGGTGGGGATCGACCCGTTGGGGCTGACCGAGGGCCTCGAGCGGTGGAACCGGTTCGTCGCTGCGGGTCGTGACCGTGACTTCGGGCGGGGCTCGAGCGCCTACGACCGGTTCCACGGCGACCCGAGCGCACCCCACCCGAACCTGGGCACCATCGAGGAGGGCCCGTTCTACGCGTTGGAGGTGCACGTCGGCTCCGTGGGCACCAAGGGCGGCCCGAGGGTCGACGGCCACGGTCGGGTGCTGCATGTGCGGGACCGCCCGATCCCCGGGCTGTACGGCGCCGGCAACGTCATCGCCAGCCCGGCCGGACCCGCCTACTACGGCGGCGGTACCTCGATCGGCATGGGCCTCGTCTGGGGCCATTTCGCCGGGGCCCACGCGGCCGCCTACGCGACGGTCGGGGATCCGGCGGCGGCGGTGCCCGGATGACACCGGCAAGGGCGACCGCTTCGGCGGCCCCGGGAGCGCCATGAGCAACGCCCCGATGGGTGGACCCACTCCCGAGGACCGGCGCCGCATGTTCGAGCTGATGACGCTGATCCGGGCCTGCGACGACCGGATTCGCCGGGGCCTGAGCAGCGGGGAGTTCGCCTTCACCTACTGGCCCGCCACCGGCCAGGAGGCCATCGCCGCCGCCATGGGCGCCGTGCTGCGCACCGACGACCAGTTGGTCACCACCTACCGCGGCCTCCACGACCAGCTGGCCAAGGGGGTGCCGGTCGGACCGCTGGTGGCGGAGGTCCTCACCCGAGGGACCGGTGTCAACGCCGGCAAGGGCGGGTCCATGCACATCGCCCATCCACCGTCGGGCCTGGTCCTGTCGACGGGCATCGTCGGCTCCGGGCTCCCGATTGCCGCCGGAGTGGCGTTGGCCGTCCAACTTCGGGGTGGCGACCAGGTGACCGTGGCCAGCTTCGGTGACGGTGCGACCGGGACCGGTTCCTTCCACGAGGCCGTGAACCTGGCCGGTCTGTGGAAGCTGCCGATCGTCCTGCTCTGCCAGAACAACCGCTATGCCGAGATGACACCGACGTTCGCCGCCCAACCGGTCGCCCGGGTGGCCGAACGGGCCAGCGCCTACGGGATCCCGGGGACCACGGTCGACGGGAACGACCCCGACGCCGTCCACCGCGCCTTGGCAACGGCCGTCGACCGGGCCCGGGAGGGAGGAGGCCCGACCCTCCTCGAGTGCACCACCTTCCGCTTGTGGGGCCACTACTTCGGCGACCCCATGCGCTACATGGCCGAGGGGGAGCTGGAGTCGGCCAGGAGTGCCGATCCGGTCGGGCGCTACCGCGCCACGCTGCTCGCCGAGCAGGTGGTCGACGAGGCGGCCGCCGTCGCCGTCGAGGAACAGGCGCACGAGGAGGTGGGGGCGGCGTTCGCCGCCGCCCTCGAGGCCGCGTTCCCCGACGGTGACGAGGCCTTCACCGACGTCTACCTGGACCCGACAGGTGTCCCCCGGTGAGTGCGGCCGATGCCACCGGGGCCGCTGGTTCGGCCGGAGCCACCGGTTCGGCCGGGGCCACCGGGACGGTGCGCACCATGCGCGAGGCGCTCAACCTGGCACTGGACGAGGCCCTCGGCGCCGACCCCTCCGTGCTGCTCATCGGCGAGGACCTGGCCGACCCGGGCGGAGGCATCTCACAGGTGACCAAGGGCCTGTCGACCCGCTGGGGCGCCCATCGCGTCCGTGACACGCCCATCTCCGAGGCGGCCATCGTGGGTGCGGCGGTCGGCGCCGCTCTCGCCGGCCTCCGACCGGTGGCCGAGGTCATGATCATGGACTTCATCAGCATCGCCCTCGACCAGCTGGTCAATCACGCGGCCAAGTCCCGCTTCATGTCCGGTGGGAGCCTGTCCGTCCCGATGACCGTGCGGACCGCGGTGTTCGGCGGGATCGGATCGGGCGCCACCCACTCACAGACCCTCGAGGCGTGGCTGGCCCATGTCCCGGGCCTGAAGGTCGTGGTCCCCAGCTCCCCGGCCGACGCCAAGGGACTGTTGAGCTCGTGCATCTTCGACGACGACCCCTGTGTGTTCGTGGAGAACGTCGCTCTCTACGGCGAGCGGGGGCCGGTCCCCGACGGCGACCACCGAGTCCCGCTGGGCTCGGCCGAGGTCAAGCGGCCGGGCCGCGACGTGACGGTGGTGACCTACGGACGGACCGTCCGGGACGCGCTGGCGGCTGCCGAGACGGTGGCCGGCGAAGGGATCGACGTCGAGGTGGTCGACGTGCGGAGCCTCGTCCCCTTCGACGCCGCCACCGTGCTGGGCTCGGTGGCCAGGACCCGCCGGGCGATCGTCGCGCACCACGCCACCCGCTTCGCCGGATTCGGGGCCGAGGTGGCGTCGGTCATCAACGAGGAGCTGTTCGGTCAGCTCGACGCACCGGTGCACAGGATCGGCGCCCGGTTCTCACCCATCGGGTCGGCACCCACGCTCGAGGCGGCCATGACGCCCTCGGCTGGATCCATCGCCGAGGCCGCGCGCCGGGTCACCGCCCGCTGAGCGTGGCAACGGCGCAGACGGCGGATCCCGGAACGGCGAAGCGTCGACGCGATGCGCTCGCTCTTCCCCGGAATGAGTAGTGTCGCTCGGCGATCCGTGCCGGACGGCAGGGGGCCGGTGAGAGAAGGTGGCCATGGCCGAAGGACTGAGCCCGAGTGAAGTGGCAAGCGAGATCTCCAAGCACCGGGAGCACACCCATGGAGGCCACGCCGGCGACGAGGGCAGCGGTGGTCGCGAGCACCCGGGCCAGGACGCCGATGGGCCCCGCGAGCACGACCGGACGCTCTCCATCATCGAGGCCATCATGCTCGCCATCGTCGCTGTGCTGGCCGCCTACACTGGGTTCGCCTCGGCGAAGTGGGCCACCGAGTCCTCCATACGGTTGGCGAGCGCGTCGGCGGCACGCACCGAGGCGAACCGGGCGGTCCTCGATGCCCAGGACACCCGGAACTTCGACTCCACGACGTTCAATGCGTGGTTCTCCGCCTATCTCGCCGGGGACGCCAATGGCCAGGCGGTGGCCGAACGGCGGTTCCGCCCCGCCTTCAAGGTGGCCTTCGATGCCTGGATGGCGACCGATCCGTTCACGAACACCGCCGCTCCGCCCGGGCCCACGTACATGCCGCAGTACAAACAGCCCGAGCTGGCCCAGTCGGCTGCCCTGGACAAGAAGGCCAACGAGGAGTACCTCCTCGGCGTCCAGGGCGGGGCGAACTCCGACAACTACGTGCGGGACACCATCTACCTGGCCACCATCCTCTTTCTGGTGGGGATCAGCGGCCACTTCCGGTTCTTCCGGATCAGGGTCGGGCTGGTCAGCCTCGGGGCCGTCATGCTCCTCGTCGCCGTCGTGCAGATCGTGACGTCGCCGCCCGTCCCGTGAGCGGTCGCCGTGCGGAGCTCACCCGACCGTCCCGACCCTCTGCGCCCCCGGCACGACTCGAACGCGCAACCTGATGGGTAGAAACCATCTGCTCTATCCAGTTGAGCTACAGGGGCTACACCGGAGGGGACGGTCGGCAACCCGCACCTCCGCCGGTCTGTGCCACACTAGAGGCTCCTTGGTGGCCGTAGCTCAGTTGGCAGAGCGCCGGGATGTGGCCCCGGAGGTCGCGGGTTCGAGCCCCGTCGGTCACCCTCACGCCACCGGGAACGTGTGCACCGCGCCCCCGTCACCGAGGGCTAGGTTTGCAGTACGGGCGCCTCTAGCTCAACGGCAGAGCAACGGACTCTTAATCCGCAGGTTCCGGGTTCAAATCCCGGGGGGCGCACCAGGAAAGGCCAGTTCAGATGCCTATTCCGACTCGACATTGGTGTGAACCGGTGCTGGGCGCCACCAAGCTGGAACGCTGCGGCGGAACGCATGTGTTGCGGAACGCATGTCGGTGGAGGTCTATGGTTCGCACATGATCATCTGGTCCTAGAAACTGGAGCCGGTCGATGCGGGAGAGGCTGCCGAGTAGGTTCCGGCCGGGAGTGGGCAGTGCTCGGGTGCCCATGCACGCTCAGGGGCCGCAGCTGATGACCACCGCCACGGTCGAGTGGTTGGCACGACGTGATCGGTGCCAGCGGCGATCACCTCGGCGGCGGCTATCGACTGGGATGTGCTGGCCGGGGGGAACCACCCGTCAGCGGCACGTCGAGGATGGATGCGTACGCGGCCACACACCCCACCGAGTTGACCGTTCGCAACCCGACTCGGGCCATCGGCATGCGAGCCGAAGGCCGTCGTCGTCGAGAGATTGCTTCACCACGGGGGGCGATCAACCGTTGGTCAGGTCAGCATCCGTCCAGATCGCCCGACTGCAAATATCCGGTGAAGCCGGCGCCGATGCCATTGAAGGTGAGGTCGTACTGAGGCGGTGACTTTTGGAAGGCGCCGGTTGCGCCCGAGGGATAATCAGCGCCGGCAGTCCATAGGATCGTGAGTGAACGGTGAGGTCCCTTGGCATACGTGCCAGAGTCTCCATAGGTGTCGGCTCCGACTTCAGTGAAGAGATGCCTCTTTCCGAACTGCAGGACCTCACATCCGCCACCGTTGATGAACAGGGTCCACTGACTGCCCCTCGTGACCCCGGCAGCCGCGATCGCCGGGCGCTCCGCGTGGCTCGTTCTCTGGGCTCCCGAGAAGAGCCCCCCGGCAGCTGCCCCGGCGACACCGCCAAGTCCGATCACCCCCAGTGCGCCTCCGAGCCCAATGGTTCCGATCGCCACTCCCAACCGCTTCATCCCCGTCCGCCGACGCTTCATCTCCGCCTCACCTTCTTTTTTGGACTTTTTTGGATCTTTTTTGGAGCCCCATGATGCTCGGGCCTCGGTCCCGGTCGGCAACTGCCGTTCAGGACTCTCAACCATCCCCTTTGACGCCAGCAGGAGAATACCAAGGACGTGATCGTTCCGCCGGACCCGTTGTTCTTCGGTGGTTGATGCAAAGCTGTGGGCCGCGGCACCAACCGCCGAAGAGCGGTGGAATCGCCGCACACCTCTGGTGACAACCACGTCCCTTTCGTCGGCACCCGTGGCCTTCCCGGCCCTCCAAAAGGGGCGTGCCGCTGAGGTCGGGACACTCGTCGCTCCTCGAACGGACAGGACTCACATTCCGCAGGTTCCGGGTGCAGATCCGGGGGGGCGCACCGGGTCAGAGTCTGGTTTTTCCAGTCGGACCGGGGAGGGCTCCGAAGCGGGCCCGCCACGCTCCGTGGTCTCGTCGTCGTGGGGAGTGCCGAGCTGCCGGATGCCTCCCCGTCCTCACGGGACGACCGATCGGCGGACTGGTATAAAGGATCGCTGGGCACCCAGGGGATCGAGGTGCGGACTGTGGCGTTCCATCCATCCGACGATCGTGCGACAAGAACGGGGCGGCGACTTCCACGGCGACCGCCGACGCCCGCGCACGGCCATGATCGCTGATCGGTTCCTTGCCGGGAAAGCACACGCGCCGCCGCGTCCGGCCTCGGCACACGCCACGGCGACTGGCCGCGGTCGCCCTCTGCTGCCTGGGGGTGACGGGCCTGGCGGTCGGTGTCGCGGCCCGAGCTGACGGCGCGCCCGCGCACCATCACCGCGACCGTTCGACCGCGGGCCACGTGAGGGCGTTCGCCACCAGGTCTGCTGCGGCCACCGTCACGACGACGGGAGAGGTCGTGGGGACGGCCAACTTCCAAGTGGGCTACGACTACACGCAGAACGAACATCTGTCCCCCGGCGCGGGAGGATCAGCCCCGGCGGCCGCCTCGGCGAAGAAGCTGCTGGCATCGTTGGACGCGTTCCAGAACGTCGCCCTGATGGGATGGGGGGCTGACGATCCGGAACCATCACCCGGCCACTACGACTGGAGCTCGCTCGACAGCCGCGTCGAGGTCATGGGGGCCACCACCTCCGAGGGCCAGCGGATGGTCACCCTGTGCACCGCTCCCGGTTGGATGAAGGTGGGTGGCGTGAGCCAGGAGTGGAACATGGAGGCGGCGGTGGCTCCCGCACACTTCCAGGATTTCGCCGCGCTCGCCGCCCAGGTGGCGGAGCGCTATGACGGAACCCACCGGGGTGCCGACGGCCAGATCCTCCCCCGGGTCGATTACTTCGACGTCTGGAACGAGTTGAAGGGCTTCTGGAATCCGGCGGGCAACACCTGGGACGCTCAGGAGTACACCGCGATGTACAACGACGTCTACCGGGCGATCAAGCGGGTCCGGCCCGATGCCCGCATCGGGGGACCCTACGCACCGGTGGGCGCCGGCACCGCCTCGAGCACCGCCGACGCCTCCCCGGTTCGTGGCGGCTTCGGGGTGGTCGACCAGCGGGCGCTCGACGCCGTCACCTACTGGCTGCAGCACAAGGTGGGCGCCCAGTTCCTCAGCCTCGCCGGCGGCCCGGCGGCGACCGACGAGAGCGGCTTCGCCTCGGGCCAGTATTTCGTGGCCGTCACCGATTGGCTGCGGGGGCTCGACGACCAGGCGTACCCGGGGGCGACGACCCTGCCGATCCTGTGGGCGGAGTTCTATCCGGGCATCGACTCGGCCGCCGGGGATGCCACGGGACAGGCAGCGGTCGCCATCGACCTCAGCAACATCATCCAGGCCGGATCGGCCGGGGCGGACTACCTGTTGCTGTGGGAGATGGAGGGGAGTCCGAGCGGTGCCAGTCCGACCACGGGCGAAGGTGTCTGGACCGACACCGCCGAGACGACCGGAGGCAGGCCGACCGCCCTCTACACCGCCCTGGAGGAGCTGCACAGAGCCTTCCCCCCCGGGACGGCCGAGTACGGGGCGGCGGTCACCGGCCCGGTCACCGCTCTGGTCGGTCGACAGCACGTCCTGCTCGTGAGCCACTCTCCTGGTGTCCTCTCGGTCGATGTCGACCATCGGCGCGTGTCCATGGACCCGTACGCGGTCATGGTGGTGACGCCGAGGATCTAGGACCGCCGTTCGGCATCGTCCGCCTCCGAGATGGGTCGGGCGGGCGGATCCACTCGTGGCGCCCGGACCGACCGGTCGTGGCCCGCCACTACCCGTGGACGATCCTCCACCACAACGACGGCGACGGAGGTTGGCGGGTCAGCTGCAGCGGCACGGCCTCCACCTGCTTGCCCAGCGCCCACAGGGCGCTGCCGACCAGCTTGCCCGAGGTCCGGCCACCGGAAGCGCGCAACGGCTCGGTCGCACCGACCACATGCTGCCCGGGCCAACCCAGCAGCCATGCGGCCCGTGAGGCGACCACCGGCACCCGGTGCGGCGATCCTCCCGAGCCCGTCGAGGCCGTCACCACCACGCGGTCCCGGGTCACCAGGGTCACCGGCACGACCGCCGCTTCCGATGCGTGCAGCAGCGCTTCGACCACGGGACCGGTGTAGAGCAGTGGGTACTCGGCCTCGAGCCCGGGGCTCGGGCCGGAGGCGGACGGGGAGGTCGACGGGGCCCCCGCCGTCGTTGCCGTCTCCGACGCCGCCTGCGGTGCGGCAGGACCGGCGGGGGCACCCGGCGCCTGGACGTGCTGCCCGAGCGCCGACGCCAGCACCAGCACCGACCGTCCGTCGATCGTCCGGTAGCCGGCCAGCACCATGCACCCGGAGGCCTGGGACGTGTAGCCGGACTTGACACCGACGATCCCGTTCGAGCCGATCTCCGTCACGATGTTGTGGGCCGTCCCGACCAGGGGAAGGGTGACGGTGGGCAGGGCGGCGACGGCGGCGAAGGCCGGGATGGCCATGCCCGCCGCGGCGATACGCAGCGTGTCGGCAGCCGTCGAGACCGATTGTGGGTCGAATCCACTGGCGTCCACGTAGTGGGTCCCGGTGGCACCGAGCGAGGCGGCGAGGGAGTTCATCTTGGCCACGAAGGCGGCCTCTGAGCCGGAGTCCCACACCGCCAGGCTGTAGGCGATGTCGTTGGCGGACTGGTTCAGGAGTGCCTCGATCATCTGCAGCTCGGTGAGCTGCTCCCCCACCTGGATGGGAATGTTCGACTCGTCGTTCTGGAGGTCGTAGTCGTACTGCCCGACGTCGTCCGCCGTCACGGCAATCGACGGTCCGCCGGTGCCCGGCGCGATCGGGTGGTCGCGGAGGATCACCACCGCCGTGGCCATCTTGGTCAGCGAAGCGATCGGCACCGGCGATTCCGATCCGGACTGCTGTGCATAGCCCAGCGAGGGGACGGCGATCGCCGCTTGGCCGATGGTCGGCCACGGCAGGACCGGCGGTGAACCGGGCACGACCCTCGAAGCCTGGCGCGCGGGAGTGAGCACGGGCCGGGCCAACGGCCGGGTGGCGCGCTGGACGGCCACCCCGGCACCCGCCAGCAGCACCAGCACGACCGCCGACGCCAGCGACCACTTGATGATCCGCCGATTGCGTCGCCTCCTGGCCCGTTGTGGCCGCTCGCCGCCGCCCGCCGGGACCGGCGCGGGTTCGATTCCCGGGGCCGGGAGGTCGAGCGAGGGAACGGCGATGGGGCCGGCCCACCGGCCGGCCGATCCGTCGGCGGTGGATCCGGGGTCTGCAGACGGGCTGTCCCCGGGCCCGGGGCCGGGGACAGGCGCACCCGGCTGTGCCTCGTCGATCACCAGTGTCGTCCCTCCCGGTTCCATGAGCGGAGACGGCGCCAGGCCCTGGCCGCCCGACACCTGACCGGGATCTTCGTTCTGGACGTGGTGCAGCGGTACTCCCGTTCCTCGGCCGATTCGACGGTGCCCCGACAGGATCCGAACCGACAAAAGCCTAGACGCGGCCTCTGCACGCACGGGGGACACGGTCCACCTCCGATGGTCGACCGGCCGAGGGGGCCGGGGCCCGTGCCGGTCGGTCCACGCCCGACGCCCGTCCTGCCGCCCCGAGCTGCCGTCGGCCCGACCCCGTGCTCGAGTGGTCCAGGCCCGGGGCCGGCGATCGGAACGGGCCCGCTGGAACTACCGTTGGGACGGTGGGAACCGATGCCGTCATGTCGACGATCCGGCCGTGGGGGAAGTCTCCGACGACCCCCGGCACCGGCGATGCGGTGGTCACCGCCGCGCTCGCCTGCGTCGTCCCACCCCCGGTCCACGACCATCCGACTCAGGCCGGGCACTGAGTGGAACCGGACGAGGCCCCGCGCTGGTTCGGCAAGAAGCAGGGCGGACTGGGCTTCGGTCCGCTCACCTGGCAGGGTCGGGCGGCCACCTTCCTGTACGTGTTCCTCCTCGTCGTCGCGGCCTTCACCTACTCCCAGTTGGGGCTCACCGTGTTCGTCGTGCTCTTCTACACCGTCGTCTACGGGTTCATCGTCGCGTTCAAGTCCGATCTCATGAAGGACCACTGGCCCCCCGGGTCCTGACGGCGGCGCCGTGCCCCGGCGGTGGCCGGCAGACCACCGGTCCCGTCCTGGGGGCCGGCGGTAGGCTTCGACGCCGTGACGCAGGCACCGGGTGCTCTCGGCGAGGACGCGACCGCCGAGCCGGCCACACCGCGCCGGACGGGCCGGTCATCCCGCCTGGCGTTCTGGGCGTCGCCGGCGGACCAGCCACGGTGGGCGCGACCGGCACTCCTCGTCATCGCCGCCGTTTCCGCCCTGCTCTATTCGTGGCGGGCCGGCCCCTACCTCGAGGTGTACTACGCCGCCGCGGTGCGAAGCATGTCGATGAGCTGGCACAATTTCTTCTTCGGTGCCTTCGATCCGGCTGGCACCGTGACCCTCGACAAGTTGCCGGGGGCGTTCTGGGTGCAGGCGCTCTCGGTCCGGGCCTTGGGCGTCCACACCTGGGCCATCGTGCTCCCCCAGGTGGTCGAGGGCGTCCTGTCGGTGCTCGTCCTCTACCGGATCGTCCGTCGGACGTGTGGACCCGGCCCGGGACTGCTCGCTGCCGCCGTCCTCGCCGTCTCCCCGTCGACGGTGGCACTCGACCGGGGCAACATCTCCGACACCCTGATGGTCCTGCTCCTCCTGCTGGCCGCCGACTCGGCGGTCACCGCCGTGACCGGCGGCCGTTGGCCGAGCGTCCTCCTCGCCGGGCTCTGGGTCGGCCTCGCCTTCCAGGCCAAGATGATCGAGGCGTGGATCGTGCTCCCCGCCTTGTGGCTCTTCTACGTGCTGGCGGCGAGCGGGGGCTGGCGGCAACGGCTCGTGCGCCTCGGGGCGATGACGCTCATGGCCGGCGCCGTGTCGCTGAGCTGGATGACGGCGGTCACGCTGACCCCGTCCTCCTCGCGACCCTATAGCGACGGCAGCGACAACAACTCCGTGTTCCATCAGGTGTTCGTCTACAACGGCGTCGGTCGGGTCGACCAGGCGACACCGAACCAGCTCCTCAGCCGGTCCATCGGCCTGAACATCCCTCCCCCACCCCCTCCGGCATGGGACCGCCTGCTCAAGGGCTCGCTGGGCCGGGACGGGGGATGGCTGCTGCCGGCCTCCCTCGGCTCGCTGGTCGCCGGCCTCGTCGTCACCCGCCGGAGACCGAGGGGGGACCTGACGAGGGCCGGGCTGATCCTTTGGGGTGTGTGGCTGATCGCACTGGCCGGGAGCTTCAGCGTGAGCTCGAGCATCAACTCGTACTACGTCGCCGCCCTCTCGCCGGCCATCGCCGGGCTGGTCGCCGTCGGCTCGCAGCTGGCCTGGCGCGGCCGGCACTCCACGACGGCGCCGGTGCTCACGGGGGCGACGCTCGTCGTGTCGCTCGCCTACGCGGTGTGGCTGCTGCCGGCGACGGGGACCGGTCGGCCCGGATGGCTGGAGACCGCCGTGCTCGCACTCGGGGCGATCGCCGCCGTCCTGGTCGTCGTTGCCGCGGTGCGACCGTCGTCGGCCCGCGTGGCCGCCGCGGGCCTGGCGGCGACCGTGGCGGCGGTCGTCCTGGTGCCGGTGGTGGCGTCCGTCTCGATGGCCACGAACGGCCTGGGTCCGTTCGACACACCGTTCCAACCGGTCGCCGTGACGGCGGCCGTCCGGGCTTTCTTCGGCGTGACGGCCACCACGTCGAACCTGCTCCCCACGCTGGAGAGCGCCCGACGGGGGGCACCGTTCCTGATGGCGACCCAGACCTCGGCCCTGGCTGCCCCGTTCATCTTCGAGAGCGGGCAGGAGGTCCTCCCCATCGGCGGTTTCACCGGGTCGATCCCGGAGCCGTCGCTCCCGAACCTCAAGGCATTGGTCCATGAGGGTGCGTTCCATCTGGTGCTGCAGTCACCCACGACCAGCGATCCCCGCCTCACCTGGATCGCCCACCACTGCCTCCCGCTCCCCCAGCCGACCGGGGTGAGCGTTCCCGCCCGGAACCGCTACTCGATCTACTACTGCCTGCGCAGCTCGTGAGGTTCAGACCGTCGCCCCACCGGTGATGCCCGTACCCGACCAGCGGACGATCAGCAGGGCGATGTCGTCGGCCACGGGGTCCGGGGGCACGATCGCCCCGAGGACCGCCGAGGCCAACTCCTCGGCATCCCGCTCACCGGGCCGGTCCAGGGTCTGCGCCAGGCTCCGCAGGAGCAGGGGGGCACCGATCCGCCCCTCGTCGATGAGGCCGTCGGTGTACAGCACGAGCGTCGAGCCCGGCGCCAGCTCGAACCGGCTGACCGGGTAGCGGCCCGAGCCGATGCCGAGCGGCGGTCCGGGCGCGATCTGCAGCGGAGCGGCCGGTCTCCCGCCACCGGAGCACATGGGCGGCGGGTGGCCGGCCGACGAAGCCCTGACGACGCCGCTCCGGCCGTCGAGGATGATCAGCGCCGCGGTCACCAGCCGGTCGATCGGCTGCTCGGCCACGAAGCGGTCGAGCATGAAGAGGATCGCCCCGGGATCGTCGGCGAGCAGGAGATACGCACGGATGGCGCTGCGCACCTGGCCCATGAGCGTCGCCGCGGTCATGTCATGGCCCTCGACGTCGCCGATGACCAGGGCGACGCGGTCGTCGGCCAGCACGGCCACGTCGTAGAAGTCCCCGCCCACCTGGGCGCCCCGGTCACCCGTCACATAGCGGACGGCGATGGAGACCCCGGGCATCCGGTCCGGGAGTGAGGGAAGGAGGCTGGCCTGCAGCCGTTGGGCGATCGCCGCCTGCACGTCGAAGTCACGGGCCCGCTGGATCACCACCGCCACGTGGTCGGCCAGGTCCTCGATGAGGACGAGGTCGCCCCGGCCCAGCTGTCGGCCGGAGCCGGCCGTGACCACGGTGAGTGCCCCGATGGTCTCGCCGGCGACGAGCAGCGGCACCGAGACGTAGGACTCGAAGCCCAGTCGACGGGTCAGCTCGAAATGGTCGTCGCCCTCGGTCGTCGCCCTCATGAAGTCCTCGCCCATGTCCCCCGACCACTGGGACCTCCCCGTGCTCACCGCCCTGGCCGCCGGGTGCGGGCCGGCGATGTCGGGTGTGAACCGGGCAAGCTCGTCGGTGAGCGGCTGCTGCGCCGGATCGGCGTGCCGCGCCGCCATGCGGCGCAGCGACCGGTCCGGGCCCACGACGTCGATGAGGCAGATGTCGCCGAACATGGGCACCGCCAGCTCGGCCAGCTTGCGGACCGCCTCGTGGAAGTCGTTGGCACCGGCCAGTGCCAGGTTGGCCAGGAGGAGGAACTCCTGGTGCTTCTGGGAGCGCTCGAGCCGGGCCAGCAGCTGGTTCCGCTGGACCTCGAGGTCGAGTCGCTCGATCAGTTCGCCCAGTCGCGAGCACACCTCGGCCACGGCGTCGAGCAGCGGGGCGTCCGGGCGCCTCGACGTCCGGGTGAACAGCTCGATGACCCCGATCAACCGTTCCTTGGTCCGGATCGGGAAGACGAAACCGCTGTGCATGCCGTCGGTGACGATGGCGTCGTGGCGTCTGAGGTTCGGTGCGGCGGTCAGATCCGCGTGCCACATCGGCTCGTTCGAGCTGACCACCAGTCCGGCCAGTCCCTGCCCGGCCCGCACGGTCATGCCGGTGGAGGCCGCCGTCAGGGCCTCGCAGTCCAGCTCGCCCCGGTGCCACACGTGCTCACATCGGAGCAGCCCGGAGTCCTCCTCCCACTGCCATGCCGTGGCGAAGTCGAAGTCGAGGCTCAGCGCCAGGATGGACAGCAGCTGGGGGACGATCTCCTCGGCGGTGCCCGACGCCCCGGCGAGGAAGACGAGCAGGTCGTCGGCCACCCGCTGATACCGGTCGATGTCGATCCTCAGGCTGACGTCCCACAGGGCGGCGACGACCATGCGGGAGCCTTCGTCGGGCACCACGAGGAAGGTCCCCACGTCCACCGGGAGCTCGGACCCGTCCTGGCAGAGCATCATGATGCGGCTGGGGGCAGGGCTCCGGGGCGGCGGGTCGGCGGCCATCCACTGCAGGAAGAGGGTCAGCGAGCTCTGGCGGAACCGTTCGGGGAGTAGGTCGACCAACGGGACACCGAAGAGATCCTCGACCTTCCAACCGAGCAGCCGCTCCACGGCCCGGTTGGCGTAGAGGATGCGGCCGCGGTCCTCCACGATCAGGAGGGCGTCGACGAGGCTGTCGACCAGCCGGGGCGAAAAGCTCGTGGACTCCTGTGGCAATTTCCCGTTGCATACCTTCCTGCCGCTCTGGGCTACCGACGTCGACCGATCGGCCGTGCTGCGACTACCTACCCAATTCAGGACGACGGCCCGGACCCGGCCGGCGTCCGAGGCCCGGCCACCGCCCGGACCGACCCGATTACCGGAGGACCTCCTCCGCCAACCAGGCCGCGGTCCGACGGTAGGAGGAGCTCGCCAGCTCCGCGCTGCGCCGGAAATCGAACGGTCCCGGTGCGGCCGGCATCGACGTGGGGACCAGGTGGACTCGGCTCCCGGTGGCGAGGGCGTTCTGCTCCGCCTCGGCCAGTTGCCTCTGCCCGGCGCGTGCTGTCACCAACGAGACCGAGTTCATCGCCACGGCCACGGCACCCCTCGGAGGCCTCCGGCGGGGCGCGGTGGCGGTGGTGATGACGTAGACGTCGTCCGCTCCGAGCATCTGGGCCTCGAGGATGGGGTGGTTGGCGGCCAGGCTGCCGTCGACCAGCCAGCGGCCGTCGATGCGGACCGGGGGCAACAGGCCGGGGATCGCCGAGCTCGCCACCAGGGCGTCCTCGACCCCACCCCGGGTCAGGAGGACTCCCTCGCCGGTGACCGCATCCGTGGCGGTCACCGCCAGCGGCGTGGTGGCCTCCTCGATCCGATGGATCGGGACCCACTCGTCGATCAGCCGGCGCAACTGCTGATCGGAGACGAGGTGGTCGCGGAGGCCGACCAGTCCCGCCAGGGCCCGCAGTGGATTGAGCCGCACCGCCTGGCGACGGGCCAGGGCCGTCCAGGCGGCCACCAGATCACGGGCGCCGGTGGGACCGGGCCGTGTCGAGAGGAAGGCGGCGTTGAGTGCCCCGACCGACGTACCGACCAGGAAGTCCGGCTCGATCCCGCACTCGAGGAGGGCGACCGCGCTCCCTGCCTGCATCGGGCCCAGGTTCCCTCCCCCCGAGAACGCGAACGCCACGGTCACGCCGGGCCACCCGGATCCACGACGGGACGGCGGCCCCGTCCGACGACCCCGGGCCCCGGGCCGGAGCAGCGATCGACGTTCATTCCGACGGGCCCATGTGGTTGCCGATCCTGCTCCGAAGTCGAGCGGCCGCCTGCCTGTCCAAGCGGCCACGGGTAGCGCCAGGTTAGCGCTCCGCTCTGCGGCACCAAAGTGGCGGGACCAGGGACATCGCCGGTGGTTCCCCCCCAGGGTTACGGTTGCGGTGTGGAGGATGACCCGACACTCGAGTTGGCGCGTTCCTTCAGCGAGGTCGCCAGTGTGCTGTGGGACAGGGCCGAACCGGACTCCGTCCTGGATCGCATCGTCCGTCTCTGCGTCACGACCATTCCCTCCTGCGAGCACGCCGGCATCACGGTCGTCGAGGGGGGCCACGTGACGTCACCCGCCTCCAGCGACGAGGTCCCCTTCCTCCTCGACGCCATCCAAGCCGAGACGGGCGAAGGGCCGTGCGTCGACGCGGTCAGGGAGCACGAGACCTTCTACACGGGTCGGCTCGCCGCCGAGGACCGGTGGCCGAACTTCTCCCAGCGGGCGAATGCAGAGACCGGTGTCGAGAGCATCCTCTCCCTCCGCCTCTTCGTGCGGGAGGAGACCCTGGGCGCACTCAACCTCTACTCGTCCCGGCCGGACTCCTTCGACGCCCATGACACGGGGATCGCCGCCGTCTTCGCCACCCATGCCTCGGTCGCCTGGTCGGCGTCGCAGGCGATGATCGATCTGCAGACCGGCCTCGACACGCGGCAGTTGATCGGCGAGGCCACCGGGATCCTGATGGCCCGTGAGCACCTGACCTCACCCGAGGCGTTCGACATTCTCCGTCGGGCGTCGCAGCGCCTCAACGTGAAGCTCCGGGACATCGCCCGTGACGTCGTCAAACCACCGGACGGGGCGGGGACGCGCCCCGATCCCTGAGGGGCAACCACCCGCAATCCCACCCGACGGCTCCTATTGTCATAGCTTCTGTCAACTGTTACGTTCGCCGCATGGACTTCGGAACCATCGACTTCTCCTACGCCGAGGAACTGGCCTCCAGGCCGCCCGAAGAGGACGGCCCGATCTGGATGGTCAATTTCATGCGCTACAAGCAGACCGCCGACTACGGGGACGGTGCGGCCGGTCCGGGTGAGGAGATCTCGGGCCGTGAGGCCGACGACCGGTATGCGCCGACCGAGGTGTTGGCCGCCATCGGGGCGGACGTGGCCTACTTCGGCGACGTCGTCGGACCGGACGGCGGCCCCGACCCGGATTGGCACCGGATGGGGATCGTCCGGTACCCGACCCGACGGTCGTTCATCGACATGCAGTCACGGTCCGACTTCATGGAGAAGCGGGTCCACAAGGATGCCGGCATGGAGTTCACCATCATCATGTGCGCCATCCCGACCGGCCCTCCGAAGGGCGACACGGGCGGCACGGGGATCGTTCGGTTCGTGGCCCACCCGGCCGGCCACCCCCCTGCCGGACCACCGTCAGCGCCGGCGGAGGGGGTGACGCTCACCGTCGAGGGGACGATCGTCGGGGACGAGCGGAGATGGGACCGCCTCGACATCGACTGGTCGGACAGCGAGGGCGCCGTGCCCGAGGGCGCGATCGTCGTGCGGTCGGTCCCGTTCATCGACCGGATCCGGCCGCTCATCACCGACCAACTGGGTGCGTGAGGGCCGGCTGACCGGGTGACGCCGGGGCTCGGGGCCACCGTTCTGGTGTCCCCCGCTCGGTGGCGGGCGTGGCGGGACGGCGGAGGTGGGCGGGGCGGCGGAGGAAGAGCCGGGCCACCGGCCCTGCCGACTCAGCGGTCAGGGACCCGGGCGATGCCGCCGCTGGGCGAACCGTGGTCCCCGGACTGGCGTCCGGCCAGCGGGAGCACCGCCCAGAGGAACACGAACACGCCGGCCAGGGCCACCACGATGACCACGCTGGCGGACAGGCTGAGCAAGAAGGTGCTCACCAGCAGCACCGCCCCGCACAGGGACACCCCGACGGTGGCGAGCCCGGTGAGGGCCAGGACGTTGGCCACGGCCAGCAGCCGGTCCTTCTTGTGCCGGCGGAAGACCGCCCGGTGGTAGGCGACCGGCCCGGAGAGCTGGGCGGCCGCCACCGCGGTCAACAGGAGCACTCCCATGTAGAGGCGTCGTTGGTCTTCGCCGAGCTCGACGAACCGGGTCGTGAAGGGCAGGCCCAGCAGGAAGCCGAAGAGGACCTGGATGCCGAGGCTGGCCACCCGCAGCTCCTGGAGCAGCTCCATCAGGTTGCGGTCCGCCCGCTGCTCCTCCGACTCATCCCTCCCCGGGTCGTCGACCGCCTCGTCGAGGTGCCGACCACCGTCCGTCCTGGTTCCGCCAGGCGTGCTGCCCACGGTCGACCCCGCTCTCTCCTCGGCCGACGTGCTACCTACCCTGCGGGTTTCGCCCCCTAACCTCCCGGGACGACGGCTCACGGGTTGAGCCTTCGAGCCGGGGGTATGGGACGGTCATGGTAGTCCTGGCCACCTCAGCGGAAGACCGAGAAGACAGAGCGCCGGCTCGTCCGGCCGGGCGTTCACGTGCCGAGGTGGCGTGGGACCGGTTCGCCCTCACGTTCTCGTTCGAGGGCTCCGCCTGCACCGTGGCCCTGCGGGGATCCCTCGACGCGGACTCGGTGATCGCCCTCGAGAGCCAATTCGACCAGATGCTCAGCGGCCAGTTCGAACGGATCATCCTCGACGTCGGAGGATTGCGGGATCTCGACGAGGCCGGCAGCAGGACACTGGGGCGCCTCGGGGCCCTCGTGGCCCGGGGCGGAGTCGGCCTCTTCCTCCGGGACGGCACCTCGACCATCGAGTGCAACCCCGGTGTCCGTCCCGGGGACGGCGAGGGAGATGCGGCCATCACGGACAGGCCGACGCCCCGCCCGGCCCGCTGACATGGCCGAGCACGATGGGGACGAACATCGGGACTCGCACAGCCACCTCATCGCCGTCACCCGCCAGGACAACGGCGAGCTCGCCGAGGACGTCATCTCGAAGGAAGTGGTGGAGGACGATGGTTCGACAGGAGCTGATGCGAACGAGGTCCCGGACGGCCAGCACCGACCCCGGGTACTCCGCCAGCGGGTGGTCACCACCGGACCTGCCCCCGAGGCCCCGGCACGGGACCGACCTGATGACCCGGTTCCGGGTTCCCTTCCTTCTCCGTAGGCTCGGGTCGGGACCCGGTGCGCGGATCTTTGACCACCTGGCCCCGTGGGTAGGGTCGACCGATGTGGACCGGCGTCAAGTGACCTTGGAGCACACCGTCGCGTCGGTGCGGGTCGGTCGCCAGATCGTACGGAGGTCCTTGGACGGGCAGGACCGGGGCCGCACCGACATCGCCGCCGTCCTGACCGACGAGCTGATCGCCAACGCCGTCACGCACGGCGAGCCGCCGATCGTGCTCACCCTCGAGATCAACCGGGGGGTGCTGTTCGTGGCCGTCACCGATGCTGCGCCCGATCTCCCGACGGTCCGTCGGCCCTCCTCCGATGCCGAGAGCGGCCGGGGCATGCAGCTCGTCGACGTGCTCTCCGATGCCTGGGGAGTCGAGCGACTGTCGCCGGGCAAGCGGGTCTGGTTCGAGTTGGGGACTCCGGGCTAGGGGTGCACCCGGTGGAGCGACGGGAGGGAGGGAGCTTCGACGAGGTCCGCCCGATCGGCCGTTCAGTCCTCGATGTACAGGACGCCGTCGAGCTCGACGGCGTCCAGGACCCTCCGCACGGACGGGCTGGGCGACCGGACCACGAGCCTGGCCCCGCCCGCCCTGACCTGGTTGGCCGCGCTGACGAGGACGCCGATACCGGCAGCGTCGATGAAGTCGACGCCGGCCAGGTCGACGGTCAGGTCACCGGATGCCGAGCCGATCGCCTCGGCCAACGCGTCCAACAGGCGCGGCGAGGTCTCGAGGTCGACATCCCCCACGACGGAGACCTCCGCACCGGCTCGCCCGGCGTGGCTGCCGTTCACGCTGATAGTGATCTGACCCAGCTCGGTCACGACCCAGACTCCATGCCATCCCTGTCCGCGACGCCCTGTCTTCCCAAGGCGACTGCCGCCCATAGTAATGGACGGCACCGAACTCGGACCCCCATCGGTGCCCCCGAGCGCGGGCATTGCCGTCGTGCACGGGGCGGCGACGGAGCCGGCGACGGAGCCGACGAGGGCTTTCTCGACCCGCAGGTCGGCCGTGGCCTCAGATCAGCCGTACCTTAAGATCTCTTCGAGATCAAGGAGGTGCCGATGGCCCATCCACACGTCGTCTCCCCGGCCGACGAGGACGATCTGGACGAGGCGCTCGAGGAGTCGTTCCCGGCGAGCGACCCCCTTTCGACCTGGTCGGGCCCGGACCGCTCCCCCTCCCCAGCCGGCGGGCCGGCCGATCGGACCGGGCCCGAGTCCGGCCAGCGCCACTGACCACGTCATCGCGCCACGGTCTCATCCCTCGGCGGAGAGGCCATCCCGCTGGACCGACCGCTGGACGATCTCGGCGGCGATGTCGCGCAGCTTGCGGTTCTCACGCTGTGAGGCCCGCACCAGGACCTCGAACGCCTGCTCGGGACTCATCCCGCCCCGGGCCAGGAGGATCCCGGTGGCCTGGTCGATGGTCGCCCGGGACTCCATCGCCTGGCTCAGATTCTCGTTGAGCTCCCGAGCGTCCTGGTAGACCTTCACATTGGTGAGGACGACGGCTGCCTGCCGGGCGAAGTCCCTCGTCGCCGTGATCACTCCGTCGTCGAAGACCGCTGTCTCCCGCGAGTACAGGTTGAGCGCCCCGAGGCTGCGGTCACGGGCCACGACCGGCATCGACAGCGTGGACAGGATCCCGTGCTCGGCACACGCCCGGGCGAATTCCGGCCATCGCTCCTCGTCGTTGGTCGACCGGATGACATGGACGTCCTGATCCCTGAAGGCGTCGAGGCACGGGCCGTGACCCGTCCGGTACTGGGCCCGGTCGATCTCCGGTGCCTCCGGATCGGTGAAGACGCCCGTCGCCAACTCCCCATCGACCAACATGGTGATCCCGGCCATGTCGGCCGGGGCGCTCTCGCAGGCCAGCTCGGCGACACGGGTCAGCACGCTGCCCAGGGTCACCTCGTCGATGAAGAATGCCGCGAGGGCGCGGAGGCCCTGTCCGAACCCGTCCGGGTGGTCGACCACCGAGTCTCCCCTGACTCGTTGAGCGAGCCGCTCCCCTCCCACTCGGGTCGAAGGAGGTCGGGGGCGTCACCCAGAATGGCGTGAGCCTACGGGGCGAACGGGTCGGCGGCAATACGGGTCCGGGACCGGGCCACCGGGTCCCCGGCCACGGGGCCGGTGCCGTCACGGTGGTCCCCGGGTCCACCCGCGGGCGGATGGCCGGGACCATCGGGCCGGCCGCGGCCGGGGACGCGGTGGCCCGGCCGCTGCCGGCCCGTTCCCGACGGCGCGCTCGGTGATCCGGGTCCGTCGAGGGCGCCGGCGCGCTCACCACTCGAAGCGGGAAAAAAAGTTGCCGTTGCGGCCGTCATGGGCGCGGTCGTCGGGCGTAGCATCAGTGGTACCACCCGGGCGACCGAAGTGGGTGACGGTGACCGCAGCGGGCGACCGCAGCCGATGACCGAAGTTGGCAACGAAGTGTCGGGACAAGGGCAACAAAGCGTCGGACAAGGGCAACAAAGCGTCGGACAAGGGCAACAGAGTGTCGGGACAAGGAAGGACCAACCGCCATGGGAGATGAGACCGTCAACGGCAATCGGGCAGGGTTCACGTCGGCATCGCCGCTCAGGTCACTCGAGGAGATCGGCGAGAGACGCGTCGGCGAACGGCTCCCGTCCCTCCTGCACGAGCTCTCCTACTACCGGCTGGTCGAGCGGACCGGCCCGGGCGAGTGGGTCCTGCGCCCCGATGTGCAGGCGGCCCTCGAGGCCCAGGAGCGCACGGTCGACGGCCTGGAGCGCCGGGTGTTCGTGGGTCTCCGGTGCGAGCAGTGCCAGAGCAGGACGATGACCTCGATGATCGGCGAGAGGCGTCTGTGCGAGTCCTGCGCCAGCGCCGAGGGCCGGACCGACCCGCCCGGGCTGGACCCGGATGCCAAGACGCCGGCCGGCCAGCCGCGGCGGAGGCGTCTGCCCTACCACCTCCGTCGAGCCGGCTGACCGGCGCGCCGGCAGTCCCGGACCGGGTGCGCCCTGACGGCTACCGGGCGGTGATCCCCCAGGTTCCCGTCCAACGGCCACCGGGGTGCAGGACGGTGACACCGGTCCCCGACCGGAACGCGTCGGGCGGACAGCTCATCGGCTCGACGGCCACGGCGGTGCGCCGCTCACCGGCGTCGAGGGTGTCGCCGGTGAACACCATCAGATAGCCGAACCGTTCGTCGGCCCACAGCGTCACGCCGCGGCCACCGTCGGGGTGGTCGAGATCGACCCGGACTCGCCCGTCCTGGTCCCGTCGGAGTGCGGTGTAGGCCGTGTCCAACCGCGTCACCCCGATGAGCCGCCCGTCGGTGAAATCGAACTCGGTCCCGCCGACGGGCGCGATCGAGACCGGGAGCCCCCGGTCGTCGGCGATCAGGCGGTGCTCGGCCGGCACCCTCAACCGGACCTGGTCGACCGACGGCAGCCCCACCGTCAGGTAGGGATGGAATCCGATGCCGAAGGGGAGGTCGGCATCGCCCAGGTTGTCGGCGTCGGTCACCACGGAGAGCCCCTCGCGGCCCAAGCGGTACTCGACGGTGAGGCGCAGCGAGAAGGGGTAGGCGGGTGACGGGCGAAGCTCGCAGGCCATGCTGACCCGGTTCTGGGCCCGGCCGACCATCCGCCACGGCATCCAGCGGACGAGGCCATGGATGGCGTTCATGCTCGCCAGCTCGTTGATGGGAGCCTGGGCGTCGACGCCCTCGAAGGAGTAGCGCCCGTCCCCCAGCCGGTTGGGCCACGGGGCGAGCACCTGGCCCCTCCCACCGGTGCTCCACTCGCCGGGGCCGAAGCCGCCGAGCACCGGCTCGTCATCGACGGTGAAGGACCGCAGCGTGGCACCGACCTCGGTGACGACCGCCCGCTGATGGCCGTGCCCGATGACCCATTGGTCGCCGGTGGCGGCGGTGGTCTCGGCCGGACGTTGGTCGTCGGCGGATGATCGGGAGGTCATGGGCGTCTGGTGGAGTTGGGTTCCGCGGCCCTCAGCCGGCCGGCGTCGACCGGTATGGTAGGCGATGAGGGCCCGAGGGCCCGACGAAGTCGTTCCGGCGTGCCGCTGCCCAGCCCCATCGACGCTACTCCGGCACCCCCCTCCCCGATCGGAAGCCGCCATGCGCATCCTCATCACCAACGACGACGGCGCCTTCGCCCCCGGCATCGGTGCTCTGGCCCGCGGGTTGCGGGACCGGTTCGGGGACGAGCACGACCTGGTGATGGTGGCCCCGCTGGTCGACCACAGCGGTGCCGGTGCGGCCGTGGGCCGCGTCTACGAGCGCGAGTCGATCGCCTACGAGCACGTCGAGATCCCGGGTCTCGCCGACGTTCCCACCTATGGGATCGACGGCCCCCCGGCCCTGGCGGTGATCCTGGCCTGCATCGAGGGGTTCGGCCCCCGACCTGACCTGGTGGTCTCGGGCATCAACCACGGCATCAACGCCGGTCGGTCGGCGCTCCACTCGGGGACGGTGGGTGCCACGCTCACCGCAGCCCAGTTCGGCCTCCGGGGCCTGGCCGTGAGCATCGCCTGGGGGGACGAGCCGGTCCCGTGGGAGACCCCGGTCTCGCTGGTCGGGGACCTGGTCCCGGCCCTGGGGGGCTTCGCCCCCTCGACCGTGCTCAACCTCAACGTCCCGGCCGTGCCACTGGACAGGCTCCGGGGCCTGCGGCACGGCGTCCTGGGCACCGTCGGGCTGATCCGGGCGGTGCGGCCGGAGCACACCGCCGACCCGGTGGCGGGCGCTCCGATCGACAGGACGTCGGGGTCGATCACCCTCACCCTCCGGGGCGCCGGGATGGGCGACGACCAGCTCGCCGAGCGGGCCGAGCTCGAGGAGGGCACCGATGCCGCGCTGGTCGCCGAGGGTTGGGCATCCCTCACCCCGATCACCGGGGTGAGGGAGGATGGGTCCAAGGAGGGGTTCGGGGCGCTCACCGAGGCCCTCGCCAGCTACGGGAGGACCTCACCGGATCGCCGTTGAGCCGCCGGCGGCCCGCCACCCGCACCGGCTGGCACAAAAGACTGCGAAATCACTCTCCGTGCCACTATAATCACTTTCTGTGTTGATAGTTCCCGCGCGCCCGTCCGGAGCCGCCAGACGCTGAGCTGACCAGGGCACCCCGTCCGCACCTCGTAGGGACCTCACCGAACGTCCAGATCGCCCTGCCCTTTCCGGCACCGACTCGCGAGTCGAATGCACACCGACGGCTGCCCGCTCCCGGAACCCCCCTCCGGCCCCAGGGCCGACGCGAAGGTCGAGGAGGCGCACGTCTTGCGCAAGCACCGCACCACCCTGGTCGTCGCCGCAGTGGTGTCCGCCGTAGCCATCCAACTGTCCGGCCTCACGCCGGCCGGGGCCGTCGGCCGGACCCACCGGGCCGACCACCTGCGTCCGGCCGGCACCACCGCGGCCCAGGTCGGGTCGAGACTGGTCCTCGACTCGCTGTCGGCCCAGGGAGGCCAACCCCCGGCCACGGCCCCCGACCCTCCCGGCGGGCTGAGCATCGCCCTCTCCTCACTCCCCCGCCCGGTCGTCCCCGCACCGGCTGCGCCCGCGGCCCCGCCGCCGGTTCCGGCCGCCGCACCCGTGACGACGACGCCGAGCACGGTGGCGCCTGCGGCCGTAGCTCCCGTGCCGGCGACGGCACCCTCGACCGGGGTCTGGGCCGAGCTGCGCCAGTGCGAGTCGGGTGGCGACTACTCCATCGACACCGGGAACGGCTACTACGGCGCCTACCAGTTCTCCGCCGCCACCTGGCACGGGCTCGGCTACCCCGGGCTCCCCAACCAGGCCCCCCCGGCCGTCCAGGACCAGGCGGCGGCACGCCTGCAGGCCCGGAGCGGCTGGGGACAGTGGCCGGAATGCTCCCAGAAGCTCGGGCTGTGAGTTCCTGAGCCCGGGCCGGGCGGGCCCGGGGCGCTTCACGCCTCGTCGAAGCGGTCCTCCAACCAGTCGAACGCGACCTGGGCGGAGAGCCTGATGTTGTCGGACTGGCAGTGGGTCGACGCTCCGTCCTCCGCCGTGAACACGACCGGGGTGACCTCACCTCCCACGTTGTCGACGAAGGCCCGGAACTGCTCCATCGGCTCGTCTCCCTCGCGGTCCCCGATCATGGCCAGGGACGGGCAACGGATGGAGGCGGCCGGGTCGAGCCGGTAGGACGACATGGCCTCCCGCCAGGCGTGGAAGGAGGGGACGCCGAAGCGGGAGCAGATGGCGGCGATCCCCCACTGCATCTGCCGCGGCATGAGGTCCTCGGGGACGCCGATGACGTCGGCGGGCCTCACGTCGCGGTTCATCCGGAACACATCGGTACCCACCCACGCCTCCATGTACCGGCCCATGTCCACGACCGGTGGGTCGGCCACCAAGGCACGGACCCGCGGGTCGGCGGCCGCGCTGCGGGCGGCGAAGTACGAACCGAAGCTCTGGCCGGCCAGCGCCAGCCGCGAGGTGTCGACGTCGTCGCGGAGGCTCAGATGGTCGATCACCGCGCCGATCGGCACCTCGTAGTCGGGGCGGAAGGTCATCGTCGGGTCCCGTCGCATGGCGCCGGGCTGCCCGGGGCCGTCGAAGACGAAGACGTTCCATCCCCGTTCGGCACCCGGAGCGCCCAGGTGGAAATAGAGCTCCTCCGCACTGGAGTCGAAGCCGCCCACCCCGATCAGGGTCGGGAGGGGTCCGTCGCGGAGGCCCGGGCGGACCAGGTAGCCGGGGAGCGCCCCGCCCTCGAACGGCACGTCGACGAGCTCGATGGGCGGGTCGAAGAGGGCGGCGGCGTCACCGAAGCACGCCTGGCTCCGCTCCCCCATGCCCAGCGAGCGGCCACTGACGCCGTCGGCGTAGTACTCGGCAGTCCGGTGGTAGGTCGACGCCCTCAACAGGTGGTCGCGGCCGCTGACCCTCCTCCCCCGGGCCAGGGAGGCACGGCCCCTGCGCTCGACCCGGTCGGCCAGGCGCTCGAAGGCGAGGGCCCAGCTCTCGGGGCTGCCGTCGGTGATCTCGGCCACCACCGCCAGGCACTCCCCGACCGTGGACCCCCCGTAGTCGGCGACACCGAGCGCCCGGATCAGCTGGTAGTTGAACTCGTCGTCCCGGAAGCCCTCCACCCGGATGGCGCTGCGGACGACATCGGAGTCTTCGAAGGACACGACGCTCGTTTCTGTGAGGACCTGGGGGCACGCCACCGAGCGGGTGCCTGCCGGAGGTCATTGTGCCCGATGCGCGGCCTACCCTGTGACATGCGCGTGGCGGCCATCCAGACGACGGCCGGACCCGATCGGGACGAGAACCTCGACGCCGCCGGACTCCTGGTCGAGGAGGCGGCGGCGGAAGGCGCGGTCCTGGTGGTCCTTCCCGAGTACTTCTCGGTGGCCGGGAGCCCCCGGCGCCTGCGGGCCGACGCCGAGCCGCTCGACGGGCCCACGCTCGCCTGGGCGACCCGGATCGCCGAACGGCTGGGGGTCCACCTCGTCGCCGGCACCTTCCCCGAGCGCAGCACCGGGACGGCCGACGGCGGCAGGATCTCCAACACCAGTTGTCTGATCGACCCCTCCGGTGCGGTCCTCGCCGTCTACCGCAAGATCCATCTCTTCGACGTCACCCTCGGGGGGGCCACCTTCGCCGAGTCGGCCACCGTGACGCCCGGGGACCAGCTGTGCGTGGCCCCCGTGGTGAATCATCGATCGCACGGGGACGACGGGGACGGCGGGGACGGCGTCGTGCTCGGGATGTCGGTCTGTTACGACCTCAGGTTCCCGGAGATGTACCGGATCATGGCCCTGGAGGGAGCCACGGCGGTCGTGGTGCCCTCCGCCTTCACCGCGGCCACGGGACCCGCCCACTGGGAGCTGCTGCTGAGGGCCCGTGCCGTCGAGAACGAGCAGTTCGTCATCGGTGCGGGCCAGGTCGGCGAGCTGCCCGCCGGCATGCCGGCGTGCCACGGCCACTCGATGATCGTGGATCCCTGGGGGACGGTGATCGCCGAGCGCGACGAGCCGACCCCCGGCGTGGTGGTCGCCGAGCTCGACGTCCGCCGACAGCGCCAGATCCGCTCCGAGCTGCCGGTCCTGGCAAATCGCCGTCCGGGGGCGTACCGTTGGCCCCGTGATGGCACAAGGGGCGGGGCCGGGAGCGGTCCCTGACGAGGGGTCACCGGACAAAGATGCCGGCCCCGGCATGCGTGGGGTGATCCCCAGTTCGCCGTTCGAGGTGGGCATGTTCACCTCCGGCGGGCTTCGGCTGTACTACGAGATCCACGGGCACGGGCCGCGCGTCCTCATCTTCACCCACGGCATCCTCATGGACTCCAACATGAACCGCCGGCTGGCCACCGACCTGGCCGCCCGGGGGTTCAAGGTGGTCCTCCTCGACCTCCCCGGACACGGGCTCTCGGACAAGCCCCGGCGGGCCTCCTTCCACCGGATGGACACCTACGCCCGCCATGTGGTGAACCTCATGGACCACCTCGGGATCGACCGGGCGGTCGTCGGCGGCGTGTCCCTGGGTGGCAACGTCAGCCTGCTGGTGGCCGCCCAGGCACCCGACCGCGTCCAGGGCCTGGTCATCGAGATGCCGGTGCTCGAGTGGGCGCTCCCGGCGGCGGCCATGACGTTCATCCCCATGCTGTTGGCGGTCCATTTCGCCCGACCCGTGGTCAGCAGAACGGCGTCCATCTTCCGGCGGCTCCCCCGGACGGGACACGGGGCGCTCGACAGCATCATGAACATGCTGTCCACCGAGCCCACCGAGACGGCGGCCGTCCTGCACGGCATCCTGGCCGGTCCCATCGCCCCCACCGTCGGCCAGCGGGTGGCGATGGAGGTGCCCGCTCTCGTCATCGGCCACCAGGTCGACCGGCTGCACCCCTTCCACGATGCCGAGCAACTGGCCAAGCGCCTACCCGACGGGCGGCTGCTCCAGGCCAACTCCGTGCTGGAGCTGCGGGTCAACCCCACCCGGCTGACCGAGGAGATCGCCCAGTTCCTCGACGACACCTGGCAGGACCCACCGCGATCGGACCGTCAGGTCAGCTGAGCCCGGCCGACCCTCACTCGTCGGTATCCGCCTGCCTCCTGCGCTTGCGCTCGGACAACTGGCGCTTCGCCTCCAGACGTCTCTCCTTGGCGCCACGGGAGGGCTTGGTCGGGCGTCGGGTCTTCTCGACGTGGAGGGCGGCCGCCATCCGCTGACGGAACCGGTCGACAGCGACCTGTCGGTTCCGGGCCTGCGACCGCTCGTCGTCGGCCACCACCCGCACCTCGCTCCCCAGGCGGTCGAGCAGCCGGGCCCGCTGGCGCGGCCCCAGCGCCGTCGACCCGGCGACATCGAAGCGGAGCTCCACGCGGGTGTTCACCTTGTTGGCGTGCTGGCCGCCCGGCCCCCCGCTCGGGCTGAACCGGAACTGCAGCTCGGCGATCGGGATGCGGAGCGACGGGGTGATCTGCAGGCTCCCGTGCTCGTCCACCGGGTCCCTCACCACGGTGGGCTCCCCGTCGTCCGTGCACCGGCGGACAGCCGTTCCCCCACGCCGGCACCGTCGCCACCCACCGGCCCGGCCCGGTGGACGCCGTCGTACCGGGGGACGCTGTCGAACAGGATGACCGGTCGCACGGGCAGAACTTAGGGCAGACCCGGTCCTACACTCGACCCATGTCCGACCCACTCCCCCCCTCGCCACTGACGCGCCAGTCCGCCTTTCGGGGACAGACCGTGCTGGTCACCGGCTCGTCCTCCGGCATCGGGGCGGCCACCGCCCGCCGGTTCGCCGCGCTGGGCGCCACCGTGGTCGTCAACTCGTCGACGTCGACAGAGGCCGGACTGGCCGTGGCCGCCGACCTACCCGACGCCAGCTACGTCCGGGCCGACGTGGCCGACGAGGCGCAGGCGCAGGACCTGATCGACCAGGTCGTCGCCCGGCACGGACGACTCGACATCCTGGTCAACAACGCCGGCACCACCGAGGTCATCTCCCACGGGGACCTCGTCGGCGCCTCCCCCGACGTCTGGCGGCGCATCTTCGACGTCAACGTCATCGGGACCTGGCAGGTGACCGTGGCCGCCGTCGAACACCTCCGCTCCACGGGGCACGGACAGGTCATCAACGTCTCCTCGGTGGCGGGCGAGCGACCGACGGGCAGCTCGATCCCCTACGCGTGCTCGAAGGCGGCCGTGAGCCACATGACGAGGCTGCTCGCCAACACCCTCGGACCCGACATCAGGGTCAACGCCGTTGCACCGGGCCTGGTCGACACCCCCTGGACCGCGGACTGGGACTTCGTCCGCGAGTTCGTGACGGCCCAGGCGCCCCTGCAGCGAACAGCCACGCCCGACGACGTGGCCGAGGTGATCCTCGGACTGGCCCGCTCCGAGTATGTGACGGGTGAGGTCGTCATCGTCGACGGTGGACTGAACCTCCGGTGAACGGGACACCGGCCCGGCGACGGGGACCGGGTCCGTGTCACTGCAGAGTCGTCCGTTCAGAGTCGTCCGTTCACAGGAGCCTCCCCGCCTCGTCGGCCGGCGACCGGTGGGGTGGGGGCACCCACTCGTCGCGTCCCAGTCTCCAGATGCCGTGGGGCTCGGCGGGATAGTGGGACACCACCCGCTCCTCGACCAGGGTGAGGCCGAGGCGCCGGGCCACCGCCTGGGACCGCAGGTTGTCCGGGAGGATGACGCTGAAGACCTCGTCGGCCCCCATCACCTCGAACGCGTAGGCGATGGAGCCGGCGCCGGCCTCGGTGGCGAACCCCTGGCCCCAGTAGTGCGGATGCAGGACCCATCCGACCTCCAGACCGGGCCAGTCGTCGAGCTCCGGACGGTGCAGCCCGGCCCGGCCCACGAACCGGCCGGTCGCCCGCTCCTCCACGGCGAACTGACCCGACCCCCGCAGCTCCCACTGACCGCGCCACTGGGCCATGCCCAGCCAGGCGTCCCGGCGCGACACCACCTCGGGCAGGCGGAGCGAACGTCGGACCTCCGGCGTGGCGAGAAGCTCGGCGTAGGCGTCGAGATCGGGCTCCTCGAACGGCCGGAGGATGAGGCGCTCGGTGACCAGCGTGGGGCAGGCCGTCATGGACGCAGTCAATCACCCCGTCGCCACGCGGGCCTCACGACAGGGTCGAGTCGATGGTCAGGCCGGCCTGGAGCGTCCGGGTCACCGGGGTCCGTGCGGCGATCTCACCCAGCCGAGTCCTCTGCTCGTCAGTGAGGTCACCTGTCACGGTGATCGTCCGCTCGATCCGCTCGACCTTGGTGGCACCGTCACCGGTGCGGAGGAGCCGGGCACGGACCTTCACCTCGCCCAACGACCAACCCTTGCGGTTGGCGTACATCCGGAGTGTGGCCGCGGTGCACTGGGCGAGCGCGGCCAGCAGGAGTGGATACGGACTCGGACCCTCGTCGTCACCACCGAGTTCCGGGCCCTCGTCGGTGGTCAACCGGTGGCGTCCGGCCCTGACCTCGCCGCGGTAGCCGACTTCGCTCGTCAGCGTCGCCATGGCCACCGGGTGCTCACCCTCCACGGGGGCGGCCTTGCGGGCCGTCATCGCGGCCGCCTGCGGGATCCGGCCGGCCAACGCCCCGTCGGCCGGTGGCCCTCCGCTACCCGTGGTGTCCCTGGTGTCCCTGGTGTCCCTGGTGTCCGCGGTGTCCCTGGTGTCCGCGGTATCCGTGGTATCCGTGGTGCCGACACTTCCATCCTGTCTTAGTAGCACCGATCCGGGGCAGGCGGACGGAACACGCCCGTTACGTGAGGAGGAGGTGTAACAAATTCGTGAAATTCGGAGCACGCCCCGTAAAGAGTCGGCAAAGTGACTACCCCGCCGCTGCCGGCCGTGTGACAGTGGTGGTATGGCAGCAGTGACCGGACCACGGGACGACCGGGTCGAGGGCCCTTCCGGGCCGTCCGGGTGGGGTCACCACCTCGCCGAGCACACGAACACCGTGATCATGGCGGCGGCCGTGGTCGCTCCGGTGGCCGTCGCCGCGGCACTGACCCCCTTGCGCTCGCGACTGGACAGCGCCGACAACGCCCTCATCCTCGTGGTCGTCATCGTGGCGGTGGCCAGCACGGGCAGGAGGGCGGCGGCGGCGGTCGCCGCCCTGGTCTCTGCCCTGTCGTTCGACTTCTTCCTCACCCGCCCCTACAACTCGTTGCGGATCACCAGCCACCAGGACCTCATTACCGGTTTGCTGTTGCTGGTGGTCGGGCTGGCGGTCGGCGAGCTGGCCGCCCGGGGCCGCCGGCACCGTGACGCCGCCGGGGAGGGCCGTCACCAGCTGGCGCTCCTCCATTCGGTGACCGAGCTGGCCGCCACCGGCCAGGACCCCGAGGTCGTCGTGGCCTCCGCGGCCGGCGAGCTGCAGGACCTGTTGCAGCTGCGTGACTGTCGATTCACCTGGCACGACCCCAGGGGGACGACGGCGAGGGTGACGCCCGGCGGGGAGTTGACCATCGGCGGTGAGTCCTGGTCGACCGAAGACCTCGGCCTTCCCACCCGGACGGTGGACCTCCCGGTGAGGAGCGGAGGATGGCTCCTCGGCCATTTCCTCCTGACGCCGTCCCCGGGGGTGCCCATCTCCCACGAACGCCTCCTCGTCGCCGTGACCATCGCCGACCAAGTCGGCTCGGCACTGGCCGCGGACGACTTCGGTGCCCCGGTACCGAACGGAGGCAACCCATCGCACGATGCACCCGTACCGGGAGACGAGCGCGGATGAGCGCACCATGAACGACGTGGCCTACCTCTTGGTGACCATCGGCTTCCTCGTCGCCATGGTCGCCCTGGCTCTCCTGTCGGCGCGACGCATCGACGCCCGGGAACACGTGGACGGGTCAGGCTCGTCGACCGGGAACCGTCGTCCCGTCCGGTCCGCGCCGGGACCGACCTGACGAGTTCGCGACCAGATACCCTCTCCAGCCTGATGTCATCTCCGGCGCGTCACCCGACGTCAACGCCCACCCGAACCCGGACGCGCCCGCCGAGGAGCGTCGCAGCGGCGGTCTGCCTCGCCGGAGCGCTCGTGTCGGCCGCCTGTTCCTCAGGCCCGGCGGCCACGGCACCCTCCACGACGGCCGCCGTCGCTCCCGCATCCACCGCCGTGGCGAATCCCGCCGAGGAGACCCAGGCGGTGCTCGACTCCTACCGGAGCATGTGGGCCGACCTGGTGACGGCGGCCAGGACCTCCGACTACGACTCACCCCTCCTTCGGCAGCACGCCTCGGGCAACGCGCTGACCCTCTTCGTGCAGGGCCTCGCCCGGGACAACCTGCACGGGATCATCACCAAGGGCGAGCCGGCCCTCCTCGATCCGAAGGTCACCTCGCTCTCGCCCGCGGCCGGTCCCCCGCACGCCACCGTGTCCGACTGCGTCGACGACTCGAACTGGGTCGAGTTCACCACGTCGGGGAAACGGGCGAAGAACCCGGCGGGTGGCCGGCGGGCGACCACGGCAACCATGAGCCGGGTGTCCGGCACCTGGAAGACGACCGAGCTCACCGTCGGAGCGGTCGGTACCTGCTGAACTCAGGACTCGTCGACCGAGTCCGGGTGCTCACCGCTCTCGAACGCCACGTCGCGCCGGGCGATGATGTGGACGTCGATGACGGCCGCCCCGGCCAGACGGGTGATCTTGCGGACGATGGACCCGCCCCCGAGCAGCTCCCGGAAGCGACCGCGGTCACTCGAGCCCACCACGATCTGGGTGACGTGGTCCAGCCGGGCGAAGTCGACGAGAGCCTGTGCTGCATCGTCGCTCCTGACCTCGTGCCAGTCGGCGCCGAGGTCGGCGGCCAGCTGACGGAGGGCGATCAGGGGATCGTCGGGAACGGCGTGCCCCCCGCCGGCGACCACGACGTGCACCACCTGGAGCTTGGCCTTGAGGCGTGAGGCCATCCGGGAGGCCCGGCGCAGGATGCCGTCCGAGCCCGGCGCCGTGGTGATCCCCACCAGGACCCGCTCGCTGGTCTCCCACGGGGCACCCCGCCGGTGGCGGCGCAGGTAGTCGAGGAGCTGCTCCTCGGTGTCGTCGGCCAGGAAACGGAGGGCCAGCTCCCGCAGGGCGGTCAGGTTCTCGCTCCTGAAGTAGTGGGACAGTGCGGCGGGGACCTGGTCGGCCGGATAGATGTTGCCGTGGATCAGACGTCTCCGGAGTTGCTCGGGCGAGGAGTCGACCAGCTCGATCTGGTTCGCCTTTCTGAGCAGCCAGTCGGGAACGCGCTCCCGGACCGGGACCCCGAGGATCCGCTCGACGGCGTCGGCGATGCTCTCCAGGTGCTGGATGTTGACGGTGGTGATGACGTCGATGTCGGCGTCCAGCAGGGCGACGACGTCCTGCCAGCGCTTCTCGTGGCCACCCGGGCGCGGCACGTTGGTGTGGGCCAGTTCGTCGACCAGGGCCACCTCGGGACGACGGGCCAGCACGGCGTCGAGGTCCATCTCGGGAAACCGTGAGCCGCGGTACTCCACCATCAACGGCGGGACGACCTCGAAGCCCCCGGCCAACTCCTCGATACGCCGGCGCCCGTGGCTCTCGACGAAGCCGACCACGACGTCCCGTCCCCGCTCACGTCGCCGATGTCCCTCGTTCAGCATGGCAAAGGTCTTCCCGACCCCCGGCGCCGCGCCCAGGTAGATGCGGAACCGTCCGATGTCCTCGACGGGGTGGTCGGTGCCGTCCGCCCCGTTCGCCGGCGCCACCCCCGTCGGCCGACCCGGGTCGCTGTTCTCGGTCGTCATTCCGCGCCCGGCACCCGCAGCGACGCTGCCATTGGGTCAGTCTCCGTCGCACCGGCTGAACGGGGTGTGAATAATCGCCGGATCCCCTGAATAAACTCTGAACGCGTTTCGTCGAGGATGTCACCGGTCCGGACCGGTGCCGGCACTTCCCACGCTCACGGTCTCGACCAAGCGCCCGTACCGACGGCGGATGTCGGCCAGGTCGTTCGGTTCCGGCACCTCCTCCTCGGCGCCTCGGAGGATCATGTCGGCCTGTCGCAGGATGGCCGACTGGCGCTCGGCGTCACCGGAGTGCTCGGCGATGTGCGCCAGGGCATCGAGCAGCCGGATGATCACGGCCGGCATCCCCCGACCGGCCTGACGCACCTTGTCGAACGCCCGGTTCACCATCCTGTCGTAGCTCGGATCGAACTCGATCAGACGGATCTTTCCGCTTCGGCCGCGGTAGACGCCTTCTTCGAGCACGCGGCCCGTGATCTCCGACAGCCCGGCAGAGAGCCAGTCGATGCAGGTGAGCGCGGTGAAGGTGTCGTTGACGGCGGGGGAAAGGGCCCGGATGGCGATCTCCACCAGCTGGTCGATGGCAAACACCGGGTCCTGGGTGAGCGTGCGGTGGGGGCCGGTGACATGGGCCTTGTCCAGGGCCGCGGCCACCTGGGTTGCCGCTCCGGCCGGCCAGACCTTGGCCAGCGGACGGCCCACCACGACGAAATGGCCCGGTCGGTGCGCCAGCCGGATGACCGCGTCCAACGTCTCGGCGATGTCGATCAAGCTTCCGTAGCTCACGAATTGGAGGTAACCGCTCTGTCGGGCGATGACATCGGCGCCCCGTGCGTCGATCCGGTCGAGCAGCTCGGCGCTGCCTTCGGCCGGGTCCTCGGCATCGACTGCCCCGCCGGCGTCGGTGAGGACGTGCTCGGGGAACTCCGCCTCGATGGCCCGGGAGAGATCCCGGGCGATGCCGGCGATGACCTCGGGGAGTTGGATCGACTTGGCGATGTGATGGATGAAGTAGATGAGCACCGCCAGGTCGACGAGGAGGAGGCCTTCGGCGACCGTGATCGTGAGATGGGGGACGAAGGCACCGCCCGGGAGGCTGGTGATGGACCCCAGTGCCAACACCGAATACACGAAGGTGCCCACGAAGACTCCGAGCGTCAGCTGGTTGCCCGGATCCCGGATGAAGTTGCGCATCATGCGGGGCCCGAACTGCTGTGATGCCAGGGTGAGGGCCAGGATCGTGATGGAGAACACCACGCCGACCGTGGTGATGATGGCCGCAGCGATGGCGATCAGGACCTGGCGACCGGCGTCGGCACTTCCCGACTCGACCCAGGCCGGGAGGCTCAGGTGGTGGTGGTACACCGCCCAGTCGACCTCGAAGGTGGCGAGGAACAACAGGGCTGCGACGGCGATCAGCAGCGTGGGCACCACCCAGAACGTCGTCCGCAGGGCGTCCCACCGCCAGCTGGGCACCCGTCGTCTGTCCCCCTTGCCGCGGGTCACCTCGTGGACGCGGTGCGTTGTCGCTTGGTCGGTCACAACTCTCCTCAGGAGGGACCGCCCTCGCAGCCGTCCCGTGCCGACCAGACTTCCCGGCGCTCCGCTCCCACAGTACCCCGGTCCGATCCCGATGGTCGGAAGCCGGCGGTCGAGGGTGGCGCACCTCCGTTCACGGATCCTTTATGCATCCCATCCGGATTTTCACGACCTCATGACGTCATCGCTGGGTACCGTGGCAACAGGTGTCAACGGAGGTGCGGTCATGTGAGACAGCCTGTCCTAGCCATCGACCAGTTCGAGCCCGGCCAGGCCGCCGTGGACTTCGCCATCGGCCTGGGCTGCGAAGTCGGGGTCGGGAGTGCGCGTCTTCCCTGTGCGTGAGCTGTCCAGGTTCCCGAGGGTCCCACCACTCGAGACGGTGGCCGAAGCCGAGCTGCTCGCCGACGCCGCCCACCGCATCCGGGCGGCCGGCATCCCGGCGGAGGGCGAGGTCCGCTCGGCCCGGGAGGAGTACGTCGCCCGATGCATCGTCGCCGGGGCGGCGCAGGACCACTGCGAAGCGATCGTCCTCGGCCCCCTGCGCCTTCCGGGCCTGCACCGACTGTCGGGGCACGGCGTCAGGGAGCGCGTCCTGAAACTGTCATCGCTGCCGGTGATCGTCACTCCGACGGCCCTCCAGGCTCGCAAGCGCATCCCGGCCTCATAGTCGTCGGCCTTCCGAACTCCGCACCGGAGGTTGGTCGGCGGCCGGGGGACTCCGCCGGAGCGGGCGAGGGGCGAAGGGCAATGGGATCCGAAGGTCGAGACCGCTCCGGCACTGCACGAACCGATATCGGCCGGCTTCGGCGGTTTCGGTCCGGCCGACCGGGCGGACCGCGGCCGAAGCGCGGATCCCGTGTCAGCGCAGCTTGGCCAGCGCCTCGTTCAGGTTGAGGACGACGATGTAGCTGCTGCCGAGGAAACCCAACGGCGCACCGTTGGTCTGCCGGGCGATGAGTGCCCGGAGGGTGGCCGGGGCGATTCCCGTGGCCTTGGACACCATGGGGATCTGGGCGACCGCATCGGCCGCGGTGATGTCGGGGTCATAGCCGCTGCCCGAGGTGGTGACCAGATCGGGAGTGGGATCGACGCCTCGGGCATTCCAGTACGCCTTCAGCTCTCCGGTGTTGGTCTTGAGGACTTCGGAGCGGGGACCCAGGTTCGAGGCTCCGGACTCGCCGGAATTGAGGACGGCGGGCTTACCGGGGATGTTGTTGGCCTGGAGCGGATTGTCTCCCCCGCCGGCCACCGGATTCAACGAGCCGGCGTAGGGGCCCAGCGCGTCGGGTCGGCCTTGGAAGACGCAGCTCCCGAGTGGGTGACCGGGGCACTTCGTCTGTGACCAGTTCTGGCCGATGAGCGTGGAGCCGTTGGCCGTGAGCGATCCGTCGGCCTGGTGCTTGAACAGCACCTGGGCCACCCCGGTCCCGGCGAAGGCGTAGACGAAGCCGAAGAACACCAGGCAGATGATGGCCATGACGAGCGAGCGGCGAAGGTGGACGAGCATCAGCGGACTTCCATCAGTAGGCGTGCAGGGCGACCAGCACGAGGTCAATGAGCTTGATGAAGATGAAGGGGACGATGATCCCGCCCACGCCGTAGATGAAGACGTTCCGGCGCAGGATCGACGCCGAACCGGCCGGTCGGAACTTGACACCCCGAAGAGCCAGCGGGATGAGGGCCACGATCACCAGCGCGTTGAAGATGACGGCCGACAGCACCGCACTCTGCGGGCTGTGCAGCTTCATGATGTTGAGCGGTTCGAGCTGCGGGTAGGTGGCAATGAACAGCGCCGGGACGATGGCGAAGTACTTGGCCACGTCGTTGGCGATGGAGAAGGTGGTCAACGATCCCCGGGTGATGAGCAGCTGCTTGCCGATCTCCACGACGTCGATCAGCTTGGTCGGGTTGGAGTCGAGGTCGACCATGTTGCCAGCTTCCTTGGCCGCAGTGGTGCCGGTGTTCATGGCCACGCCCACGTCGGCCTGGGCCAGGGCGGGGGCGTCATTGGTCCCATCGCCGGTCATGGCCACCAGCTTCCCGCCCTCCTGTTCGGCCTTGATGAGTGCCATCTTGGCCTCGGGCGTGGCCTCGGCCAGGAAGTCGTCGACGCCCGCCTCCTGGGCGATGGCCGCCGCGGTCAGGGGGTTGTCGCCGGTGATCATCACCGTCCGGATGCCCATCTGGCGCATCTCGTCGAACTTCTCCTTGATGCCCTCCTTGACCACGTCCTTGAGCTCGATGACACCGATGATGTCCGGTCCGTCAGCAACCACCAGGGGGGTCGACCCGGCACGCGAGACCCGTTCGACGATGCTGTCGAGGGCGGCGGGGGCGGTGCCGCCCTGCTCGATGACCCACCGCTTGACCGAATCGCCGGCACCCTTGCGGATCTGGCGCGGACCGATGTCGAGCCCGGACATGCGGGTCTGGGCGGTGAACGGCACGAACGCGTGGTCCCCCTCGAGCTCACGCTCACGGATGTTGAACCGCTCCTTGGCCAGCACCACGATGGATCGGCCTTCGGGGGTCTCGTCGGCCAGGGAGGCCAACTGGGCGACGTCGGCGACGTCCTGCTCGCTGTGACTGCCGACCGGGTAGAAGTCGGACGCCATCCGGTTGCCGAGGGTGATGGTGCCGGTCTTGTCCAACAGGAGGGTCTGCACGTCGCCGGCCGCCTCCACCGCCCGACCGCTCATGGCCAGCACGTTGCGCTGGACGAGGCGGTCCATGCCGGCGATGCCGATGGCCGACAGCAGGGCGCCGATGGTGGTGGGGATCAGGCACACCAATAGCGAGATGAGGACGACCACGGAGACGGTTGCCCCGGCATAGTGGCCGAACGGCTGGAGCGTCACCACCACAGGGATGAAGACGATGGTGAGCACGGCCAGCAGGATGGTCAGGGCGATCTCGTTGGGGGTCTTTTGACGGTTGGCCCCCTCGACCAAGGTGATCATCCGGTCGATGAAGGTATGGCCGCGCTCGGCGGTGATCCGGACCACGATGCGGTCGGACAGGACCTTGGTGCCGCCGGTGACGGCGGAGCGGTCACCGCCGGACTCACGGATGACCGGGGCGGACTCGCCGGTGATGGCCGATTCGTCGACCGAGGCGATCCCTTCGGTGATCTCACCGTCGGAGGGGATGAGGTCGCCGGCTTCGCAGACGACCATGTCCCCCCGGCCCAGCGAGGCCGCCGCCACCAGTTCCTCGCTACCGTCGGCGTTGAGTCGGCGGGCTTCGGTCTCGGCCCGCATCTTTCGAAGCGTGTCAGCCTGGGCCTTGCCCCGCCCCTCGGCCATTCCCTCGGCGAAATTGGCGAACAGCACCGTGAGAAAGAGCCAGATGGTGATCGACCAGGTGAAGATGCCGGGGTGGGCAATGGCCTCGATCAGGGTGATGACCGAGCCCACCAGCACCACGAACATCACCGGGTTCTTGATCTGCTGGGCGGGGTTCAGCTTCTTGAACGAGTCGATCAGCGCCTGCCGGAGGATCTCGCTGTCGAACAGGCCGCGGGCCTGGGCGACGCCGTGGGCTCCACCGGTCGGCTCGGGCTGGGGTTGGGGCTGGGTGGCGGTCAGGGTCATCAGAAGAACTTTCCGTGGCTGAGCTGTTCCACGATCGGGCCGAGCGCAACGGCGGGGAAGAAGGTGAGGCCACCGATGATGATGATGACCCCGATGGTGAGGCCGACAAACATGCCGTTGTCGGTGCGGAAGGTCCCGAGGGACTCGGGCACGACGTTCTTGGCGGCGAGGACGCCCCCGAGGGCCATGGCCGGGATCATGATGCCGAATCTGCCGACCAACATGTCGATACCCCCGACGATGTTGTAGAAGGCGGTGTTGCCGGTCAGCCCACCGAAGGCCGACCCGTTGTTGTTCCCCTGTGAGGTGAGACCGTAGAGGATCTCGGTGAACCCGTGGGGACCGGCATTGAGCGGTCCGGCCCGTCCGGCGCTGGTCGACACGGCGATTGCCGTCAGGACGAGCACGATGATCGGCATGACCAGGGCACCGAGCCCGGCGAGTTTCACCTCCTTGGCCTGTATCTTCTTCCCCAGGTACTCCGGCGTTCGCCCGATCATCAGCCCACCGATGAACACGGCGATGATGGCGTAGAGAAGAATCGTGTACAGCCCGGTCCCGACACCTCCGGGGGTCACCTCCCCGAGCATCATGCCGGTGAGCAGCCCCATCCCGCCGATGGGGGTGAACGAGTCGTAGGAGGCGTCTGCCGATCCCGTCGACGTATTGGTCGAGGCCACGCCGAACAGAGCGGTCGAGGTGTCGCCGAAGCGCACCTCCTTGCCCTCGGTGTTGCCGACCGTCGAATGGACGCCGGCGGCGGCCACCGCCGGGTTCTGCTGGTGCTCGGCGTAGCTGGTGAAGCCCACCCAGACCCCGAAGATGATCACCATGGCGGCCAGCAGGGCGGCCCCGTGACGGACGCTGCCCACCATCTTGCCGAAGGTGTAGGTCAGCGCGAACGGGATGCACAGCAGCAGGAAGATGGAGAGCCAGTTGGTCAGGCCGGTCGGGTTCTCGAAGGTCGTCGCCGAGTTGGCGTTGAGGAAGCCGCCCCCGTTGGTGCCCAACTGCTTGATCGCCTCCATGAACCCGATCGGGCCCCGGGCGATGGTCTGGGAGACCCCGTTGAGCGCGTCGTGGACGCCGACGGTTCCCGCCAGCGTCTGCACCGCGCCCTGCCCGACGAAGATGATCCCACCGACGAAGGCGATGGGGAGCAGGACGTAGAGGAGCGCCCGGGTGAGGTCGACCCAGAAGTTGCCGACCGTCGGGGAGTTCTTACGCGAGAAGCCCCGGATCAGCACCAGGGCGGCGGCGATCCCGACCGCCGGGCTCACGAACTGCTGGACGGTCAGCGCGCCGATCTGCGAGAAGTACGACATGGTCGTCTCGCCGCCGTAGTTCTGCCAGTTGGTGTTGGTCAGGAACGACACCGCCGTATTGAAGCTGAGCGCCTGGGGGACCGCCCCCAGGTGCTGCGGGTTGAGCGGCAACGATCCCTGGATGCGGATGATCACGTACGTGAAGGCGAGGGAGACGCCCGAGAACACGACCATGGCTCCGGCGTACCGCGTCCAGGTCTGCTCCTGGTCGGGACTCGTCCCGAGCAGCCGGTAGACCGGACGCTCCGCAAAACGCAGGAAGTGCACCCGGCCCTCGAACACGGCGGCCATGTAGGAACCGAGGTACCGCCAGGCCAGGCCCAGGGCGATGACCAGGGTGATGATGGTCCAGGTGAAGCCCATCTAGAACTTCTCCGGCTTGAACATGGCGTAGCCGAGGTAGATGAACATCACGACGGCCACGCCGAGGAGGAGGCCCTGGGTGACGCTCATACCCGCTCCAGAGCCCAGATGAGACCCAGCGCCGCCAGGACGAACCCGATGAAACCGAGTGCTACGAGGAAATCTGCCATGGATCGAGTATCCGCCTACCCCCCTGAACACGGTCTGAACTCGGGCCGAATCCTCTGAATAAATACTGAACAGCGCCTCCACCGTCTGTTCGCGCCCGACATTCGATGGACAATGGGTCGGTGCGCAGAGTCATACTCGGCTCCCTCGTCGGGATCGTCCTCGCCCTCGGCCTCGGCGCCGCCATGCTCCCGCTGCGCCCCCAACTGAGCGTCGCCACCACCGCCTTGGTGCTGGTGGTCCCGGTGGTGTCCAGTGTCATCATCGGCGGTTTCCTCGCCGGGTCGGTGGGCATCGTGGCCGGATTCCTCGTCTACGACCTCGGCTTCATCCCCCCCTACGGCCGGCTGGCCGTCGGCCAGAGGGAGGACTGGGTTGCTCTGACGGTCTACGTCGTGGTCATGCTGCTCATCGCCCGGGTCGTGGCCCGACTGGAGACCGCCCGGCTCGAGGCCCAGAGCCGGACGAGCGAGGCCCGTCGCCTCTTCGAGCTGTCGGAGATCCTCGTGGAGGACCGCTCGGTCGAGGAGTTGCTGAAGACGATCGTCCACGCCGTGTCCACCGCGTTCGACGTCCGCGGCGTCGCCCTCTTGGTGCTCGAGGGGGACCACCTGGAGATCGCGGCATCGGCGGGCCACGAACTGAGCCAGGAGCAGCTGCACAGCCTCGACCCCAACTCGGGGGTCCCGGTCAGCATGGGGTTGGGCCCCGGAGCTCCCGACAGCATGCAGACCGTGGCGCTGACCGCCTCCGGTCGTCCCGTCGGCGTGCTGGCCCTTCGGGGGATGCCGGCGTCCGAGGCGGACCGGGCGCTGCTGCGGACGTTCGCCAACCACGCAGCCCTGGCCCTGGAGCGGGCACGCCTGCGGGAACAGGCACTCCGCTCCGAACTGCTGGAGGAGGTGGACCGCCTGCGGCACGCCTTGATGGGTGCGGTGTCGCACGATCTCCGGACCCCGCTGGCGACCATGAAGGTGGCATCCTCGGCCCTCGTGGATCCGGCGATCAAGTTGACCGTCGAGGACGAGGAGGAGATGCACGAGCTGATCGATGTCGAGACCGACCGGCTGACCCGCCTGGTCACCAGTCTGCTCGACATGACCCGGATCGACGCCGGCGTCCTCGAGGTCCGGACGGTGCCGACACCGGTCCGGCAACTGGTGGTCGAAGGCGTGGCCCTCGTGCAGTCCACCCTCGGGGACCGCCCGGTCGACATCGCTCTGGAAGAGCTTCCCGACGTCGAGGTCGACCGGCTGCTGATCGGCCAGGTACTCGCTAACCTCTTGGACAATGCCAACCGCCATGCTCCGCCCGGGAGCCTGATCACCGTGGCCGGCGAGGCACACGGCGACCGGGTCACCCTCTCGGTGGCCGATGCCGGGCCCGGGGTCCCCCCTTCTGAGCGCGAGGCCGTCTTCGACCGGTTCGTCCGGTTCGACACCGGTGGCCGGGCCGGTCTGGGCCTCACGATCGCCAAGACCTTCGTCGAGGCCCACGGCGGCAACATCTGGGTCGAGGACGTGCCCACCGGCGGCGCCCGCTTCGCCTTCACGCTGTCCGCTTCCTCACGACCCTCCGTGTCCGGCAACGGGACCGGACGGTAGCGCAATGGCCAAAGTGCTGGTGATCGACGACGACCCCTCGCTCCTCAAGGCCCTTCGCCTCGGGCTCAAGGCCGGCGGTCACGACGTCGTGACCGCCGCCGACGGCGAGCACGGGATCACCCAGACCGCGCTCAACTCGCCCGACATCGTCATCCTCGACCTCGGGCTGCCCGACCTCGACGGACTGGCGGTGTGCAAGCGGATCCGTGAGTGGAGCCAGGTACCCATCATCATCTTGTCGGCGAGCGGCAGTGAGGACCGGAAGGTGGCCGCCCTCAACGGCGGCGCGGACGACTACGTGACCAAGCCGTTCGGCATGGCCGAGCTCGAGGCCCGGATCCGCACGGCCATCCGCCACCGCCCGGTGCCGCCCGATGGCACGGCACCCGAGTCCCTGGTCGTCGGCCAGCTCGAGCTCGACCTCGTCCACCACGAGGCCCGGATCGGCGGCGGGCCGATCGACCTCACCACGAAGGAGTTCGAGGTACTGGCGTTCCTCGCCCGACACGCCGGCAGGACCTGCACCCACCAGATGATCCTCTCGGCGGTGTGGGGCACGGGGTACGGGAGAGAGGCCGGCTACCTCCACGCCTACGTGCACCGCCTGCGGCAGAAGCTCGGCGACTCGGGGGCGCTCATCCGCACCGCGCCGGGCATCGGCTACGCCCTCGACGCCGAAACGAGGGCGGAGGCCTGATGGCTGTGGTCGGTGCCGTCGCTGCGGTGGCTGGGGTCGAAGCGCTCGGTGTCCGTCCCCCGGTGGGAACCTAGGCACGGGGCCGGGATGGCACGGGGAAAGCTCCGTCTCTACCTGGGAGCCGCGCCCGGGGTCGGCAAGACGTACGCGATGCTCAACGAGGGCTGGCGGCGCAAGGAGCGAGGCACCGACGTCGTGATCGGCTGGGTACAGGAACACGGCCGTCCCCAGACCGATGCCCAGATCCGCGACCTCGAGGTCTTCCCCCGCCGGGTCGCCGAGTACCGGGGGCAGACCTTCGAGGAGATGGACCTCGACGGCCTGATCCGACGCCACCCCGAGCTGGTGCTGGTGGACGAGCTGGCCCACACCAACGTGCCCGGCTCGAAGCATGCCAAGCGTTGGCAGGACGTCGACGAGTTGCTCGACGCCGGCATCAACGTGATCTCCACCGTGAACCTCCAGCACCTCGAGTCGCTCAACGACGTCGTCGAGCGGATCACCGGGGTGACGCAGCATGAGACGGTCCCCGACCCGGTGGTCCGCAACGCCGACCAGCTGGAGTTGGTCGACATGGCCCCCGAAGCGCTGCGGCGGAGGCTGGCCCACGGCAACGTCTACCCCCCCGAACGGATCGATGCCGCCCTCGGGAACTACTTTCGCACCGGCAACCTCACCGCCCTCCGCGAGCTCGCCCTCCTGTGGGTGGCCGACCGGGTCGACGAGGAGCTCAACGACTATCGGGAGCGCCACAACATCGCCGGGCCGTGGGAGACCAAGGAGCGGGTCGTGGTGTCGCTGACCGGCTCACGCGGCAGCGCGGTGCTCATCCGGCGCGCGGCGCGGATGGCCATGCGGACCAAGGCCGAGCTCGTCGGGGTCCACGTCCGCACGGACGACACGCTCACCGGGTCGGGCTCGCAGGGACTGGTCCAGAACCGGGCCCTCCTCGACGACCTGGGCGGCCGCTACGTCGAGGTGGTGGGCGCCGACGTCGCGCCCGCCTTGGTGCAGGTGGCGCGGGCGGAGAACGCCACCCAGCTGGTGATGGGGGCCACCCACCGGAGCCGGCTGACCGAGTTCGTGAGGGGGTCCGTCATCAACTCGGTGATCCGGGCGGCCGGGGGCTCACTGGACGTCCACGTCATCGCCACCGAGGCGGAGCTGCAAACGGACAGCGGACGGGACCGGGACGGTGAGTCGGTCCCCGAGTCGGGCCCCGGCACCGGTGAAGGACCGGGCGGCACCGGCCCCGAGCGGCGTCCCGGCCGGTCCCGCCGGAGGCTCCTCTCGCCACTGTCGGTCAGGCGTCGGGTGACGGCGGTGCTCATCGGCGTGGTCGGCTTTCCCCTCCTGACGCTGGTCCTCACCGCCGGCCGGGGCGGCGACAGTCTGGCCACCGCCCTCAGCTCCTACCTGGTGCTCGTGGTCGTCGTGGCGGCCATCGGCGGGGTGTGGCCGGCGGTCCTGGCCGCCGTCGCCGGGTTCCTCCTGTCGAATTACTACTTCGCGCCCCCCATCCACACCTTCACCATCGGTGATGCCCGGGACATCCTGGCCCTCGTCATGTTCCTGGTGACCGCCGGTGTGGTCAGCGTGCTCGTGGACCTGTCGGCTCGGCGTTCCTCTGCCGCGGTCCAGGCCCGCAGCGACGCCCAGATGCTGGCTCGCATCGCCGGCCGGATGGTCTCGCCGGAGGGGAATCCCCTCCCCGCCCTGCTGGGCGAGCTCATGGTGGCCTTCCGGCTCGACGCGGCCAGTGTGCTCAGGTCCGCTCCGGACCCCGGGTCCCATTCCCGGCCGGCCGGCGGCGCCGATTTCTCCGACGGACCGTGGGCCCTGGTGGCCTCGGCCGGCGAGGATCCACCGCTCGATCCCGATCACGCCACCGTCGTCCTGCCGCTGACCGGTCGGGAGGCCCTGGCGCTGAGGGGTCCGGGTCTGGCCGCCGAGGACACCGAGATCCTGTCCGCCTTCGCGGCCCAACTGGCCACCGCCCTCGAGAGCGACCGTCTGCATGCGGAGGCCGCCGAGGCCGAGTCGATGGCCCGGGCCAACCAGCTGCGCTCGGCGCTGCTCGACGCCGTGAGCCACGATCTCCGGACGCCACTGGCTTCGATCAAGGCGGCGTCGTCCAGCCTGCTCTCCGACCAGCTCACCTTCGGGCCGGACGAGACCCGGACGCTCCTCCAGACCGTGGACGCCGAGGCCGACCGGCTCAACAGCATGGTCGAGAACCTCCTCGACATGAGTCGCCTGCACACCGGCGCCATGGAGGTGCTCCACCAGGACGCCGACCTCGGCGAGGTGGTCGACGCCGCCGTCGGCAGCCTGGGGGCGCGTGGCGAGCGCGTCGCCGTCGACCTGCCCGAGACGCTCCCGCGGGTGCTCACCGACCCGGTGCTGCTCGAGCGGGCGGTGGCCGGGCTGGTCGACAACGCCCTCCTCCACGGGGCCGGCAGTCCCGTCCGCGTCGAGGTCGGAACCGTCGCCGGCCGCGTGGACATCCGCATCATCGACCGCGGGCCGGGGATCCCACCGGCTGACCGGGACCGCGTCTTCCAGCCGTTCCAACGCCTGGGCGACACGGACAACCGGACCGGTGTCGGACTGGGGCTGGCCGTCGCCCGCGGCTTCGTGCAGGCCGTGGGTGGCGATCTCGACATCGAGGACACCCCCGGCGGTGGGTGCACCATGGTGGTGAGGGTTCCCGTGGTCGATCCGGTGGGGCCCGGACCCGATACCGCACGGGAGTCCGCCGGCGGCGACGGGGCCGGATCGGTACCGGCCGTGGGCCCGGCCTCACCGTGAACGCCGCCGAGCCGTCGCACTCCACCCGCAGGGACCCGGACACCGAGTCCGGCGTGCGCGTCCTCGTCTGCGACGACGATGCCTCGCTGCTCCAGGCCCTCTCCATCAGCCTGACGGCCCGCGGCTACGAGGTGACGGTGGCCAGGAGCGGCGAGGAGGGTCTCGACCGGGCGGCGCGCCAGCAGCCCAATGCCGTCCTGCTCGACCTCGGACTCCCCGGTATCGACGGCGTGGAGGTGATCCGGGCCATCCGCGGGTGGAGCTCGGTCCCGATCATCGTCCTGTCCGCCCGGCACCAGAGCGTCACCAAGGTCGAGGCGCTCGACGCCGGCGCCGACGACTACCTCACCAAACCGTTCGGCATGGACGAACTCCTGGCCAGGCTCAGGGCCGCCCTGCGGCGGACCCCCGCCGAGGGCGTCGGGGCTCCCGTGGTGGAGGGCGAGGGGTTCGCCATCGACCTGGCCGCCAAACGGGCGACCCGGGACGGCGCCGATATCCACCTCACCCCGAAGGAGTGGGGAATCGTCGAGGTGCTGGTCCGGAACCCGGGGCGCCTGGTCTCCCAACGCCAGCTGCTCCACGAGGTCTGGGGTCCCGAGTACGACACGGAGACGGAGTACCTGCGGGTCTTGATGGGGCGGGTACGGCGCAAGCTCGAGATCGACCCGTCACGGCCCCGCCACTTCCGCACCGAACCGGGCATGGGCTATCGATTCGAGCCCTGACCGGCCCGGGCCGGTGGCGCTCGAGCGGGTGGACGCGCCGGGCCTGTCTAGGATGCGGACCAGTGGAGAGGGCGACAGTCGATGTCTACGACGAGCGGGGCCTCACGTGGGCGGAGTCCCATTCCACCGCCGGTCAGCGGGTGGCGGCCGAGTCCTTCGCCGAGCGGGTCGGACCGGCGTCCCTGCGCATGGACGTCGGGTGCGGGGCCGGCCGGTACCTCCCCCATCTGGGGGCACCGGTCCTCGCCATCGACGCCTCGGCGGTCATGCTCGAGGCCTGTCGGGACCGGACGCCGGACGCCCTGTACGTCCTGGCCGACCTCGAGCACCTTCCCTTCGGGCGGCACACGGTGGGAGGGGCGTGGTCGTGGATGTCCCACCTCCACGTGCCGGCCGCCCGCCTCCCGCTGGCCCTGTGGGACCTCCACCGGGTCCTGACGGTCGGCGCCCCGTTCGACCTGCAGGTGCTGGCCGGCGAGTACGAGGGGGACCGCCTGCCCGGCGACGACGTCGGCGGACGGTTCTTCTCCTCGTGGACCCCCGACCGGCTGGTCGACGTGATCACGGGTGGCGGGTTCGAGGTCGAGGACGGGTCGGTGGAGGTATCGGGCGACGAGATCCGACTCCGGGCCGTGCGGGCCCGGACCCTGGCCGACACGGTCGGGCCCGGCATGAGACTGCTCGTCTGCGGGGTCAACCCCTCGATGTTCTCGGCTGACGTCGGCGTGGGCTACGGACGGCCGGGCAACCGGTTCTGGCCGGCGGTGATGGCCGCCGGCGTGGTGGACGAGGACCGGGACCCGATCGACGCGCTGGTGAGCCACGGCATGGGGATGACCGACTTCGTCAAGCGGCCCACCCGCACGGCCGCCGAGGTGACCGCCGGGGAGTTCCGGGCCGGCTTCGCCAGAATTGAGCGCCTGGTCACCTGGCTGCAACCGGGGGCCGTGTGCTTCACCGGCCTCTCCGGATGGAGGTCGGCGGTGAACCCCCGGGCCGTGGCCGGCGTGCAACCCGAGCCGATCGGCGGTCGGCCGGCCTACCTCGTGCCGTCGACCAGCGGCCTCAACGCCCGGTCCAGCCTGGCCGAGCTCGCCGACCACTTCGCCGCGGCGGCCGAACTCGCCGACGGGAGCAGGGCCTGAGGGTGGGCGCCCGGGGCGTGGGTCAGGTGGCCCAGGGCCCGACGCCGCCGATCCGGGTCGGGGTGATGCGCAGGACGAAGCCGACGGCCGGGTCGTCGACGGGCGGGAAGACGACGTCCGGGCCGAGGTAGACGTGGGCCAGCCGCTGGAGCAGCGGGGCGGCACCGCCCTCGACGACCTCGGCGGTTCCCTGCACGACGAGATAGTGGTCGAGGCCCCGTTCGTCGCTTCCCTCGGCCTCGATGGTCAGCGCCACCCTCGGATCCGTCCGCACGTTCCGCACCTTGCGCCACGCCGACATGTGGCCCGAGACGATCTGGTCCCCCTCGAGGCCGACCCAGACCAGGGAGACCTGCGGGCTGCCGTCGGGGTTGAGCGTCACCAGATGGGCGAGACGGCCGGCCGTCACCACCTCCCGCACCTGATCATCCATCGGCACGCTCATCGGCTGAGCCCCTCCACCGGCACCAGGTGCTCGACCACCGGAGGCGACTCGAAGTGGGGACCGATGAGGGCCCGCCACTCCCCGAAGGCGTCCGACTCCCGGAAGCCCACCACGTGGTCCTCGAGCGTCTCCCACTCGACGAGGAGCAGATAACGGTCCGGCGCTTCGACGCCCCGGTGCAGGGTGAGTGCGATGAAGCCGGGGGACGAGGCGATGACCGCCCGTGCCCGGCCCAGCGCCTCCTCGAACTGCGCTTCGGCGCCGGCCCGCACGGTGATCACGGCGTGCTCGAGGACCATGGCCTGGACGTTATCGGGCACCCGCCCGGAATACCAGGGTCGAGCCACCGGTTGGCACTGGTGGTAGAGGGAGACCGGCTCTGCGAAGCTCGGTGGCGAACGGTCCGACAAGGAGTGAACGGTGAAGGTCGAGATCTGGTCAGACGTGGTGTGCCCGTGGTGCTACGTGGGCAAGCGGCAATTCGAGACGGCCCTGGCCGAGTTCGGCCATGCGGACGAGGTGTCGGTCGAGTGGCGCAGCTTCGAACTCGATCCCACCGCACCCGCCCGGGTGGCGATGCCCATGAGCGCGATCCTCCAGCGCAAGTACGGCATGACCGCCGAACAGGCCGAGACCGCCAACACCAGGATGACCTCGCTGGCCGCTTCGGTGGGACTCGACTACCACCTCGACCGGGCCCAGGTCGGCAACACCTTCGACGCCCACCGGTTGATCCACCTCGCCGCCACCCGCGGGTTGGGCGACGCCATGAAGGAGCGCCTGTTCGCCGCCTACTTCACCGAAGGTGAGTCACCGAGTGATCACGCTACCCTCACCCGCCTCGCCGTCGACGTCGGACTCGACAAGGAGGAGGTCGAGCGGGTGCTCGACGGGGACGAGTTCGCCGGCGACGTCCGGCACGACGAGGAGAGGGCCGCCTCGCTCGGAGTGGGCGGGGTTCCGTTCTTCGTGATCGACGAGTCGCTCGGCGTGTCGGGAGCGCAGCCGCCCGACGTCCTGCTCGGCGCGCTCGAGCGCGCCTGGACTGCCGCCCACCCCGTGACGGTGGTGGCCGGCCACGGTGACGGTGGGGCCGAAGAGCCCGGCTGCACCGACGGCACCTGCGCCGTCTGATCAACGGGGATCTGACGCCGACGGCTCACCTGGTCCCGGGAGTTCGCGGCCCCGGCGACCTCGCCCCGCCGCCGGGCCGGGCACGGTCCTCACGCCAGGGTGATACTGCCGTCCTCGATGTGGGCGCGCGCACCGATGAGCTCGTCGGAGACGGCCTGCCGGGCCAGTGAGGGATCGGCGCTGACCGCCACGCACCGCCGGCCGTCGGCGGTGTCGCAGAGTGCCACCGTCCGCACCGGGTCCATGGCGTCGTAGGTCACCGTGTAGGTGACCACGGTGGCGCTCCCCCGGTAGCCGTCGAGCGACTCGACGACGGCCGCGGCGTCGAAGGCCGGTGTCTGGGCCTCGGCCTCCCCGGCGAGGTCGGCGACGAGGGGGGCCACACCGTCCGACCGTTGCGCCCAGACCCCGATGCCCGGCTTGGTGAGGAGCCCGCTGACCGTGGTGACCGCCCCGAGCGAGCCGGCCCGGTCCCGGACGGTTCGGGCGACGGCGGCCGTGGCCTGGAGGACGAAGTTGTTGAAGGGACCACCGGCGAAGGCCATCCCCCCGGTGACGGTCGGCGTCGAGTGGGTTCCGAGCCCCAGGGCACGCTGTTGGACCCGCACCGCCGCCGGGAAGCAGCTGTAGGCCTCGACCACCTCGACCTCGGCCAGGGACCGGCCGATCCGTCCGGCGGCGGCCCGGCCGAGTACCTCCATGGCCGGCCAGGTGTGGGGCTCACGCCGGCGCAGGAGTGAGACGGCATGACTGGATTCGATGCCCACCAGCGGGAACACCCACCGATCGGTCGGGACGGCCAGACGGGCGGCGGCCTCCGCCGAGCACAGCACCAGTGCGGCGGACTGGTTCACCGTCCACTGGGTGGAGTGCCACTTGTTGTAGGGGAACGCCAACGGGCGGTTGGCGGCGGACGGCGTGGCGATCTGTTCGGCATCCATCGGGTCGGGGAACGCCGCGTCGGGATTTCCCTGCGCCACCCGGTTGAAGCGGGCCCACAGGTCGGCGACGTCGGCACGGTGCTCGGCCACCGAGCGGCCCTCCTGCCACCGGAGGGCATTGTCGATCATGGCGTACTGCTGGACCGGGTCCCACAGCCGGTGGGCCACCTCGACCGGCTCGAGGAGCGGGTCGGCCCGACGGTGGACCACGTCGGGGACCGGGCCGTCGTCGTCGGCGCCGGCGGCCTCGGCTGCGGGGTGGTCCCGAGCCCATCGCTTGGCCTCACCGCCCACGACCACGGCAACCTCGGAGCGCCCGTCGACGATGGCGGCGAGCGCCTGGTTGATCAGGGCTTGCTGGGGGATGCCGAGCTCGGTCAGGTGGGTCCGGGCGGTGGCACAGCCGACCGCCCCGGCCACCAGGCGACCGGGGTCGGAGTAGGCCCAGGTGCCCTGGGGCACGGCGATCCGGTCGACCTCGGCGAGGAGGGTGGGACAGCCGCTGTCGGAGGCGGCCGCCAGGACGGCCCGGGCCATCAGCTCGGAGGCCTCGGCGTCGGCCGAGGCGGTACCCACCCCCACCAGCAACGGCGTGCGGGGCCCGAGCGGTCCGAGCCCGGCGGGCCGGGGCGTCACCCGCGGCCGACAGCGCCGGTCCGGCGCTGTCGCATCATCCGGCCGACCTGGCGCCAGGTGACCGGAATCGCCCCGAGGTCCAGCGCCGACTGACGCGAGCGCTCCGGGATGTCGTAGTGGGCCTGGTGCGGACGGCTGGCCTTGTGCTGGAACCACTCCCGCCGCATGCCCAACCGGGCGGCGAAGTCGTGCAGCTCGGCGTCATCGTCCGCCACCAGGTGCGACCACCGGTCGTCCACCGGGCCGAGTCGAGCCGGCTGGCGCCAGTCGTCGATGTACACCGCCACGGTTCGGGTTCGTGCTGGCTTCGGGTTCGTGCTGGCTCAGATGGTCCGGCCGGCTCCGCCATCACCGGCGACCAGCGTCAGCCCCTCCTGCTCCCAGGCCAGCATGCCCCCGGCCACGTTGCGGACGTCGCGACCGGCAGCGGCCAGCGAGGCGGCCACCGTCCCCGACCGGCCGCCCACCCGGCACACGCAGACCACCGTCCGGTCGGAGGGCACCTCGTCGATCCGGTCGGCCACCAGGCCCATGGCGATGTGGGACGCCTCGGGTGCGTGCCCCGCCTCCCATTCGTCGTCCTCGCGCACGTCGAGCAGGAATGCTCCGGCTTCGACGAGCCGCAGGGCTTCTCGGGGATCGACGTCGGCTACTGGCGGGGGCTCGGGAGTCACCGCATCACGGTACCGGAGGATCGGGCACGACGGTGCCCGGACCTGACGGGCGGGTCGTCACGACGGGAGGTCCATGAGCTCGATCCTCACCCCGTCGGGATCGGTGCAGTAGAGGAAGTCGAGGTGGACGTCCCCGAGATCGAGGGTGGTGCGGGTCTCCCGGACCACGGTCCCCCCGAAGGTCTCGATGGTGCCGGCCAGGGATTCGACGTCGTCGACCCGGAGCGAGAGATGGGTCAACCCGAGCTGGTTCATGGGGCGCCGGGCGCCGTCACCGGTCGGGCCGGGCGACACGAACGAGAGGAGCTCGATGGTCACGTGGTCCCGGCGGACCATGCGGGACTCCAGCTCGACCCCGTCGACCTCCATGAGGGTGGCGAACTCGTGACCCACCTGGTGGGACGCCACCTGCTCGAACCCGAGCCCCTCGCAGTAGAAGCGCAGCGAGCGGTCGAGGTCCGAGACGCAGATCCCGAGGTGGGAGAACGAGAGTGTCATGACCATCCCTTCCGGGTAGAGCGGTCCTGATGGCCGACCCCGACCCCCGCAATCGTGCCATAGCGGCCCGCGCGACCGGTGCGGTTGCCGTCGGCCGCCACCCATTGCCCGCCGACGGCCCCGGCGCGGCGAGACTGGTCGGCATGGACAAGCCTGACATCGACACGGCCCGGCCTGCCGACCCCCGGGGGGATGTCGAGCGAGCCGCTGCCCAACTGGAACGAGGGGACGACCCGTCGTCGGCCGGCTCCGGTGGCAGCCCGTCCATGCCCCATTTCGGCATGGCGGTGATCTGCTTCATCCTGTTCCTCACCTTCCTCGACAACACCATCATCAGCGCATCGCTGTCGGACGTGCAGTCGTCGCTGCACGCCGGGGTGGCCCAGCTCCAGTGGGTGGTGAGCGGCTACGCCCTGACCTTCGCCAGCCTCATGCTGATCTGCGGCACCCTCGGCGACCTCTACGGCCGCAAGCGGCTCATCCTGATCGGGGTGGCGATCTTCTGCTCCGGCTCGGTGCTCAGCGCCCTGGCGCCGTCGACCCAGGTGCTCATCGCCGGTCGGGTGGTCATGGGCGTGGGAGCGGCCTGCTCCGAGCCGGGGACCCTGTCGATGATCCGACAGCTGTACCCCGAGCGCCGGCGCCGGGCCCGCGCCCTCGGGATCTGGGCCGCCGTGTCCGGCCTGGCCCTGGCCATGGGGCCGGTGATCGGCGGCGTGCTGGTCGGCCTGTGGTCGTGGAGGGCGGTGTTCTGGTTCAACCTGCTCTTCGGGCTCGTCGCCCTCATCGCCGCGGTCGTCATCCTCCCCGAGAGCTCCGACCCGGTCCGGGCCCGGCTGGACATCCCGGGCTTCGTCATCGGTGCCCTGGCGCTGGGGACCGCCACCTTCGCCACCATCGCCGGGGAGACGTCGGGCTACATCACCTGGTGGGTCCTGCTCCTCTACGGAGTGGCGGTGGTGGCGCTGGCGGTCTTCGTGCGCGTCGAGCTGCGCGCCGAGAACCCGGTGCTCAACATCCGCTTCTTCCGGCTCCCGCCGTTCGCCGGTTCGACCGTCCTGGCGTTCACCTCGTACTTCGGGATCTTCTCCATCTTCTTCTTCGTCGCCCTCTATCTCGAGGTCGTCGGCTCGGTGTCCCCCTTCTCGTTGGCCCTCGACTTCATCCCCATGACGGCGGGCATGGTGCTCGCCTCGGTGTTCACCGGCCGGTGGGTGTCCCGGATCGGCCCGCGCGTCCCGATGATCACCGGCTGCGTGCTCGCCGGCGCCGGCATCCTCCTCACCGACGCGTTCATCACCCCGCACTCCGGCCTGTCCACCGTCGGCTGGACGCTGGCCGTCGCCGGCATCGGCTTCGGCATCGTCATCGTCCCGGTGACGTCGTCGGCCCTCACCAGCGTGCCGGCCGAGCACTCGGGCATGGCCGCCTCCACCAACAACACCAGCCGGGAGCTGGGGGCGGTGGCCGGGGTGGCCATCCTCGGGTCGATCGTGAACGGACAGCTCACCGTGAACCTCGTCAACCGGCTGTCCGCCATCGGCATACCCCCCTCCTACCGGTCCCAGGTGATCGCCGCCGTCACCACCGGGTCGCTCGGATCGCAGGCGGCCGGCTCGGCCGGCAAGGGGAACGCCTCCATCCAGCAGATCATCAACAAGGTGGTGACCGCCGCCTACGGTGCGTTCGGCCACGGCCTCGATCTCGCCCTGCTGGCCTCGGGCGCCCTCCTGCTGGGGTCGGCGGTGGTCGCCTACTTCACCGCGGCCCGGCTTCCCCCCGCCGAGTCCTGACCGGGCAGGTGGGCCTGGACGAACTCCCCCACCGCCCGGTAGGCCCGGCGGCTGCCCTCCGCCCACGGCATCAGGATGGGGAAGACGTGGAACATCCCCGGCTCCTCGAGTGCGGTGGTGTCCACGTCGGCCGCCTCCAGCAGGTCGACGAACCGCTGGATGCCGTCGCGGAAGACCTCGTCCCCACCGAAGGAGACGAAGGTCGGCGGCCAGCCGGTGACGTTCTGGTCGACCGCCGACACCGACGCCGCATCGGGGTCACGACCGTGGAGGTAGGCCGAGGTCGGGATGTTCCACGGCAGGATGTCCCGGTCGGCGTTCTCCGAGACCGAGGGTTCGTCGAGCAGGAGGTCGAGCTCCGGGGAGAACAGGATCACACCGGCGATGGGTCGGTGCCCGGTCTGCTGCATCGTGTAGATGAGCGACGAGGCGAGACCGCCGCCGCTCGAGTCCCCGGCGACGAAGAGCCGGGCCGGGTCGACCCCGCCGGCCAGGATCGCCTCGAGCACGAGGACGGCGTCCTCCAGCCCGGCGGGGAACGGGAACTCCGGAGCCAGCCGGATGTCGGCGACGAAGATGTCACAATCCGTCTGGTGGCACAGCCAGGCGATGAACACCGCGTACATCCGGGGTGACGTCCCGACATAGCCGCCGCCGTGCAGGTAGAGCACGGTCCCCTGGGACTCCCGTCTCCTCGACCGGTACCAGATGCCGGGCACACCGGCCACGACGTCCTCGTGCTCGTCGACGTCGAGCGAACGGACGACCGGGGTGAGCACCGCTCCGCACAGGTCGTCGAGCACCAGCTCGACCGACCGGAACTCGTCGATCGGGAGGGACGTCAGATAGCCCATGAACGATCGGATGGTCTCGCGGGTCACGGTGACCGCCAGATTGTGGGGCAGGTTCCCCTCGCCGGACCACGGGCTCCGGAACGGGACGCGGCCCAGCCCGGCGGTGAGCTGACCGGCCAGGCCCATCAGGTCGATGGTGGCGATCGGCCACGACGAGCGGGCGACGCCGGGCCGCCGGCCCATCACCATCGAGCGAATGTCCCCTTGACCGGGCCGGTCGGCGTTCGGACCGTTGGCTCAGACCGGCTCGGCGGCGAGCGTGGCGCCGAGCTGGAGCAGGTGGTCGGTGGCACCGCCCAACGTGAGCTCGATGTGCTTGGTCATGAGGAAGTAGCGGTGGAGGGGGTAGTCGCGGTCGACCCCGACACCACCGTGGAGGTGGACGGCGGCGTGCACGACCCGCTGGCCGCCGTCGGCCGCCCAGAACTTGGCCACCGCCACCTCCTTGTCGGCGGGCAGGCCCTCGGCGAGGCGCCACGTCGCCTGCCAGGCGGTGAGCCGGATGGCCTCGGTGTCCACGTAGGCGTCGGCCGCCCGTTGGCCGACGGCCTGGAACGTGGCGATGGGCTTGCCGAACTGCTCCCTCGTCTTCGTGTACTCGGCGGTGAGGGCGAGGGCGGCGGCGGCCGCTCCGGCCTGGGCGAGCGACAGTGCGGCGGTCGTCCTCTGGACCAGCCACTCGATGACCGTCCGACCGTCCTCGACGGTGCCGAGCAGCGCATCGGGCCCGACCGCGGTCCCCGACAGGGTGAGCACGGCTTCGGGCTGCCCGGTGTTGGTCACCTGCCGTTGGCGGGTCACCCCTGCCGCCGAGGTCGGGACGATGAAGACGGCGACCGAATCGGGCTCGACCCGGGCGGGAACCAGGACGGCGTCGGCGATCATGCCCGAGGGGACACAGGCCTTGGCCCCGGTGAGCACCCAACCGTCGCCGTCCCGCTCGGCGAGCGCCGAGGGCGACGTGGGGAGGCCACCCAATTCGACCAGGGCGGTGGTGAGCACGGTGTCACCGCCGACCACGCCGGGCAGCCAGCGCTGTCGCTGGGATTCGGTCCCGAACCGGGCGAGGGCCGGTGCGGCGGCGGCCAGCGTCTCGACCACCGGCACATAGGCGGCGGTCCGTCCGGCCGCCTCGACGATCAGCCCGGTCTCCACGAAGCCCAACCCGGCGCCGCCCACCTCCTCGGGAAGGGCGATGCCCAGCAGGCCGGCGGCGGCCAGCTCCGACCAGAGCTTGCCGTCGAAGTAGTCACCGTCCGGCTCCGACTCGATGTCACGCAGCCGCTCGTGGGTGGCCAGGTCGGTGAAGATGCGCCCGGCCAGTTCGCGCACTGCCTCTTGTTCCTCGCTGAAGGAGAAGTCCATGCTCGCGTTTCCTCTTCCGTCTCTCGCTCTACCGAAGTGACCGGGGAAGCCCGAGGCCGAAGATGGCGATCAGGTCCCGTTGGATCTCGTTGGTTCCCCCACCGAAGGTGAGGATGACCAGGCTCCGGGCGTACATCTCGAGGCGGCCGGCCAGGACGGCGTCGTCGTTGCCCCGGGTGAGGTAGCCGGCCTGCCCCACCACCTCGAGCAACAGCCGGAAGGCCTCCATGTAGAACTCGGTGCCGAAGACCTTGATGGTGGAGGCGTCGGCCACGTCGAGGTGGCCCTGGGTGGCCGTCCACGCCACCTTCCAGTTGATCAGTTTGAGGAACTCGAGTCGCGAGTAGATGCGGGCCAGGTGCACCTGGACCCACTCCTGGTCGATCACCCGCCGGCCGTCGGCCAGCTTGGCGTTCTGGGCCCAGGACCGGACGTCGTCGAGGGCGCGCTCGATGATGCCCGACGAGCAGAGGGTCACCCGCTCGTGGTTGAGCTGGTTGGTGATCAGGGACCACCCGGCGTTCTCCCCACCGACCAGATTGCCCGCCGGGACCCGGACGTCCTCGTAGAAGGTGTAGTTGATGTTGTGGTCGCCGAGCAGGTGCATGGGAACGACCTTGATCCCGGGCGTGTCCATGGGGACGATGAACATGGAGATGCCCTTGTGCTTGGCCACCTCGGGATCGGTCCGGGTGGCCAGCCAGATGTAGTCGGCGCCCCCGGCCAGCGACGTGTAGATCTTCTGCCCGTTGATCACGTACTCGTCGCCGTCACGCACGGCGCGCGTCTGCAGCGAGGCCAGATCGGTGCCGGACTCGGGCTCGGTGTAGCCGATGCAGAAGTGGATGTCGCCGGCGAGGATCTTCGGGAGGAAGAAGTCCTTCTGCTCCTGTGTCCCGAATTGCATGATGGTCGGGCCGACGGTGTTGATGGTGAGCATCGGCACCGGGGCGCCGGCCCGCATCGACTCGTCGAAGAAGATGTACTGCTCGATGGCCGAGCGGCCCTGGCCGCCGTACTCAGTCGGCCAACCGATACCCAACCAGCCGTCTTCGGCCATCTGCTTGACCACGCGCCGCATGTGGGGTCCGATCCCGTGGCTGTCCGCCAGCTGGGCCTCGACCTCGGGGGTGAGCAGGTTGGCGTAGTACTCGCGCAGACGGTTCCGGAGCGCCTCTTGCTCCTCGGTGTAGCCGATCTCCATGGGTCCCTCCCGATTGGTGCGTGCACAAGCCGGCCCGGTGCCCCACTCCGGGTCCCCCACACGGTGTCCGGCGCCGATGACTAGAACACGTTACATTCAGGGCCGCCCGGACGCCACCAGGGCGGGCAGACGCTCCGGGTGCCGCGCCGGGTAGCCTGTCCGCTGGCTGCTCCGGGCACCGGGCGTGCGCACCGCAGGGTTACCATCCGGTAAGTTGTCGGCCGCACACCATCTGCGCCCGACGGCACCGCACCACAGACCCTGCATCCACCACCATCTCCATCCGACAGGAACCCAACCCACCGAGCGGCGCCGCCGCCCAGCACCGAGGAGCACCCCATGCCCGAAGCTGTCATCGTCGCCACCGGCCGGACCCCGATCGGTCGGGCCAACAAGGGCTCGTTGATCGAGTGCCGGCCGGACGACCTCGCCGCCCTGGTCATCCGCGAGGTGCTGGCCAAGGTGCCCCAGCTCGATCCCTTCACCGTCGAGGACGTGATCATGGGCTCGGGCCAGCCCGGGGGCGAAGCGGGCTACAACGTCGGCCGGGTGGCCGCGCTGCTGGCCGGGCTCCCCGACGTCCCGGGCGTGACCGTCAACCGGTACTGCTCCTCCTCCCTCCAGACCATCCGCATGGCCGCCCACGCCATCCGGGCCGGGGAGGGTGACGTGTTCGTCGCCGCCGGCGTCGAGACGGTGAGCCGCTATCTCCACGGCGCGGCCGACACGGGCCCCCACAACCCCCTGTTCTCCGAGGCCGAGGCGCGCACCGTGGCCCGTACCCCGGCGGCGGGCGAGCCCTGGACGCCGTTGTCGGGCCTGCCCGACGTCTACATCGCCATGGGCCAGACCGCCGAGAACGTGGCCGAGTACAAGAAGGTCAGCCGCCAGGAGCAGGACGAGTTCGCCGTGCAGTCCCAGACGAGGGCCGTGGCCGCCCAGGAGGCCGGCTTCTTCGACCGGGAGATCATCCCCGTCACCACCCCCGGGGGGACCGTGGTGACCAAGGACGACGGGCCCCGGCCGGGCACCACGCTCGAGGGCCTGGCCGGCCTGAAGCCGGTCTTCCGCGAGGGTGGGACGGTCACCGCCGGCAACGCCTGCCCCCTCAACGACGGTGCCGCCGCCGTCGTCGTGATGAGTGACACCCGGGCCCGTGAGCTCGGGATCACCCCGTTGGCCCGCATCGTGGCGAGCGGGGTGTCCGGGCTCAACCCCGAGATCATGGGACTCGGGCCGGTGGACGCCATCCGCCAGACGCTCGGGCGGGCCAACATGACCATCGACGACATCGACCTCGTGGAGATCAACGAGGCCTTCGCCGCCCAGGTGGTCCCCTCGGCCAAGGAGCTCGGGATCAGCTACGACAAGCTCAACGTCCGCGGCGGGGCCATCGCCCTCGGCCATCCGTTCGGCCAGACCGGGGCCCGCATCATGACCACCCTGCTCAACGCCCTCGACGACACGGGCAAGACCATCGGGCTGGAGTCGATGTGCGTCGGCGGGGGCCAGGGCATGGCCATGATCGTCGAACGTCTGTCCTGAGCCCCGTCCCGGGCGGACGTCGGTGCCGCCGTCACCGGGGGGCTAATGGGCGAACAGGTGCCAGCCCGCGTACGCCCAGACGACGACCAGCCCGACGTTGACCAGCGGAGGTCCCGACACCAAGCGCACCAATTCACCGGCGGTCGCCAGACGGCCGTCGGAGCGTCGGGCGACGAGTTCGGCGACCACGCAGGCGGCCACCACCACGATCCAGAAGGCCACCCCCACCGCCCGGCTCCGGGGAAGCAGGAGGGCCGGGACCAGCGCCGGATGCCGACCCAGGGCCAGACCACCCGGGAACGCACCGGCCGGCGATCGTGGCGATCGGAGTGCTCGAGCCGCAGCACGCCCGAGCGGAGCCCTCGCCCGGGCGGCGCCGTAGCCGGTGCCCACCAGGATCCACACCAGGAACAGGGCGGCGTCGAAGGGCCGGAACGACAGCGCCAGCGCGCTGACGGTCAGGTGGGGCTCGTGAGGGCCCGTGTCGATCCCGAGCGCCTCCCATGCCGCCACCACGAGAGCGATGGCCAGCCAGGGAGACAGACCGAGGAGGACCCCATCGGCACCACCGACCGGTCGTGGCCAGGGGTCCGCGGGTCTTCCCGGGTGGAGGGCGAACCGCCGGCCGCGGCGTCCCCGGTCCAGCAGCACGCCGAGCGCCACCACGGTCACCGCCGACACGGCCCACACGACGAACGCCGACGCCGTCGACTGTCGGACACCGCTCGCCCACCCGCACCAGGCGCACAACAGGACCACGAGGGCGACGAGGGCGAGTCGGTCGCTTCGGTCGCTACGCTCGGGCATCCCCCCATCGTCGCACCGGGGAGCGACCGACGATCGGACTCGGGGACACGACCCACCGCCGGTCAACCAGCACCGGCTCCGGCCGGTACATTGCCCTCCATGAGGGATCCGGACGTCGACTTCGTGCTGTTCGACCTCGGCGGGGTGGTCATCGAGTTGGGGGGCGTCGGCGCCATGCGGGCACTGGCCGGCCTGGCCAGCGACACCGAGGTGTGGGAACAGTGGCTCACCAGCCCGTGGGTCCAGCGATTCGAGAGCGGTCACTGCACCCCGTCCGAGTTCTCGGAGGGCGTCGTGGCCGAGTGGCAGCTTCCCGTTTCGCCGTCGGAGTTCCTCGAGGCCTTCCGGGACTGGCCCATCGGACCGTTCGACGGCGCCGCAGAACTGCTCACCGCGGTGCGGCGGCGCGTGCCCATCGGCTGCCTGAGCAACACGAACACGGTGCACTGGCAGCACCAGGTCGAGCGGTGGCCGCTCCTCGAGCTCTTCGACTACCGGTTCCTCTCGTTCGACCTGGGACTGGTCAAGCCGGATCCGGAGGTGTACCGGGCAGTCGCCGGGCTCCTGCCGGTTCTGCCGGACCGGGTGCTGTTCCTCGACGACAACGAGATCAACACCGAGGCGGCCCGAAGCCACGGGTTCCGGTCGGAGCAGGTCTACGGCGTCGGTGAGGCGGAACGCGTGCTCGTCGAGGTGGGCGTCATCGACGCTGGCGACTGAGAACAGACGTCATCGCCGTGGCGACCGGGTCGGTGGCGACCGGGTCGGTGGCCAGCGCGGCGGGACCGCTACCCGGCTCGGGCGGACCCGGTCCACCGGTTGCTGTCAGGTCTCCGGGCGGTCGATCCAGCTCGCGCCGATGATCTCGGCGCCGCCGTGGGTGCCGATGACGGCACCCAGTGTCCCGACCCGGAGCGACGCCCGGGGGAACCGGGGGGCGATGAGCTCGAGGAATTCGTCGATGTCTGGCGCCCCACCGTGCATGACCGCCACGTGGTCGATCGGCCCGGCCTCGGTCATGCGCTCGTAGAGCATGTGCAGGGCCTTCCGGCGGGTGCGCGGCTTCCCGGCCTCACGGACGACACCGCCGCTCAGGTCGACCAACGGCTTGATCGACAGCATGGAGCCCACCATGGCCCGTGCCCCGCCGATCCGGCCGCCCTTCTTCAGGTTCTCGAGGGTGTTGAGCGCGGCGAACACCCGGGTCCGGGGGATGAGCTCGCCGATCCGGCCCAGCACGGAATCGATGCCGGCGCCCCGGTGCGCGACCTTCGCCGCCTCGAGCACCAGGGTGCCGAGCCCACTCGACACGGACCGGCTGTCGACAACGTGCACGGGGATCCTCCCGTCGTAGGTGTCCATGGCCGACTGCGCGGACTGCAGGGTGTTCGACAACTCGCCGGAGAGCGTGACGCAGACCACGGCGTCGGCGCCGGCGGCCTCTGCACCGTGGAACGCCTGCACGAAGGCCCCGGGCGACGGGCACGCCGTCTGCGGCAGCGCCTCGGACGTGGCCATCCGCCGGTAGAACTCGTCGAGGCTGAGGTCCCGACCGTCGGTGAACTCCTCACTGCCGAACCGGATGCTCAACGGCACGATCTCGATGTCGAGCCCGGCGATCTCCGCCGGAGCGAGATCGCTGGAACTGTCACCAACCAGGTGGACGCCGGCCATCGGACTGGAGACTCAGCCTTCGATCTCTTCGATGGCGAACTCGGGACAGTTGGCGATGGCCAGGCGGGCCTTGTCCTCGAGATCGGCCGGGACGGTGCCGTCACCCACCACTGTCGACAGTCCGTAGTCGTCGACATCGAACAGTTGGGGGGCCAACCCGTAGCAACGGGCGTGACCCTGGCACTTGTCGGGATCCACCCGGATCCTCATGGGAACACCACGGGAAGCTTCCGGGGGCCGCGGACCTGCCCACCGGCCCAGGTGACGTCGGCCCCCTCGGCCATGCGGAAGTCGGGGATACGCCTCAGCCACTCTTCGAGCGCCACCCGGAGCTCCATCCGGGCCAGGTTGGACCCGGCGCAGCGGTGGATGCCCGAGCCGAAGGCGACATGCCGGTTGAGCTGCCGGTCGAGGACGACCCGGTCGGCGTCCTCGAACGCCGCCGGGTCACGATTGGCGGCCGGAAAGTTCATGAGCACCTTGTCGCCCGCCTTCATCGGGCACCCCGCGAATTCGAGATCGCCGGTGACCACCCGCGCCATGGTCACCGGCGAGTAGGCCCGGAGGAGCTCCTCGATGGCCAGCGGCCAGGCGTCCGGGTCGTCGACCAACCGCCGGCGGTCCTCGGGATGGTTGGCCAGGTGCCACAGTGACGACCCGATGGCGCTCCAGGTGGTGTCGACACCGGCGATGAGCACGATGGCCGCAACACCGAGTACCACGCTCTCCTCCAGTGGCCGCCCGTCGAACTCGCTGTGAAGCAGGTCGCTGAGTAGGTCGTCACCGGGCTCGGTCCTCCGGCGCTCCACCTCCTTGACGAAGAAGTTGATCAGGCCCTCGGCCCCCCGCTGACGGCGCTCGGGGTCGTCGGCGAACTCCAGCACGTCCCGCACCCAGCCGGTGAACGTGTCCGACATCGAGGCCGGCACGCCGAGGATGCTGGCGATGACACGCACGGGGATCTGCTGCGCGTAGTCGCGTGCGGCGTCCGCGGTTCCGTCGTCGGCGAAGCCGTCGACCAGTTCGGAGCAGAGCTCACGGGTCATCGCCTCGTACTCCTCCACCCGGCGGTGGGAGAACCAGGGCAGCAGGAGGCGGCGGGTCCAGGTGTGCAGCGGGGGATCCGCCGAGATGGGCGGGAGCCCGTACTGCAGCACCGGCTCCTCCGGGGGCTCGCCGTCGAAGGGGATGACCGAGATCTCGAGCGAGCTGAAGTGCTCGATGTCGTGGGCCAGATCGACGACGTCCTGGTAGGTGGTGGGCAGCCAGGTACTCCCCCGCCTGCCGGTGTGGGCCACCGGGCAGTCGTGGCGCAGCCGGTCCCAGACCGAGAACGGATCGGCCACGTACCCGGGGTCGAGCACGTCGAAGTCGGTCTCCCAGTCGGCAACCGGTCGTGGGCTGGTCATCGTGCTCCTCGTGGCGTGTGGTTCTGTTGGTCGCTGCTGTCGCCGCCCATCTTTGCACCTTCCCCGCTCCGGGCCCCGGGCGCCGCCGACCCGGGGACGACCCGGGTGGACAGGGACGGCCCGTCGACGCCTCAGATGGTCAGCCCGCCGTCCACCGAGAGCACCGCCCCGGTGGTGTACGACGACTCGTCCGAGGCGATGAAGGCCACCGAGGCGGCGATCTCCGCCGGCGTCGAGAATCCCATGGGCGTCATGATCTTGGTCAGCTCCTTGAAGTCCGCCCCCTCGGGCAGCCCGAAGGCCCCCATGAGCGGCGTGTCCACCCCCCCGGGGGCGACCACGTTCACCCGGACCCCCCGGGACAGGAACTCGGCGGCGAGTGCCTTGGAGAACATGAGCAGCCCGGCCTTGGAGGCGCAGTAGGCAGCGGAGTAGGACTGCCCCATCAGCGCGGTGTTGGACGCCACGTTGACCACGGAGCCGCCGTGCTCGAGCAGGTGGGGCAGCGTCGCCCGGCACACGAGGAACGGACCGGTGAGGTTGACGGCCAGGATCTTCTCCCACCGGTCGAGGGGCATGTCCACCGTGTTGAAGAAGCCGCCGATGCCGGCGACGTTGCACACGACGGTCGGGGGGCCGAGCTCGGCGGCCAGCCTGGTCACCGAGTCGCCGACCGACGACTCGGAGGTGACGTCACAGTGGTAGGCCGATGCCGCACCGCCCTCGGCCCCGATGGCGTCGACGGTGTCGGCCAGGGGGCCCTCGGCCACGTCGAGGGCGGCCACCGCCGCACCCTCACGGGCCAGACGGACGGCGACGGCCCGCCCGACGCCGGAACCGGCCCCGGTGACCACCGCCACCTTGTCGACGAACCTGCGCCCGGTGAACGACCTGATGGCGGCGTCGGCCTCGTCGTGCTCGGCCCCTCCCTGGCCCAGGGTGACCCTCTGAATCGGACTCATGGCTCGCTCCTAGGTCTGGGGTCTCGGCGTGAACTGCTCACGCAGGGTGTGCTTCAGGATCTTCCCGGCCGGGTTGCGGGGCACCACGGCGACCAGCTCGAGCTGTTCGGGCACGGCCTGGGCCCGAAGTCCCTCCCCTTTCAGGTAGGCGACCATCTCGTCGAACTCGAAGACGGCCCCCTCGGTCACCGCGACCACGGCACAGGCCCGCTCGCCCGTGGTGGGATCGGGCAGCCCGATCACCGCCACGTCGGCCACGGCGGGATGGGCGTAGAGGAGGTCCTCGACCTCCTTGGCCGAGATGTTCTCACCGTGCCGGATGATCACGTCCTTCAGCCGCCCGGTGATGGTCACGTAGCCGTCGTCGTCGACGATGCCCAGATCACCGGTCCGGAAGTAGCCCTCGTCGTCGAAGGCATCGGCATCGAGAGCCGGGTCCAGGTAGCCCCGGATCACCTGGGGTCCCTTCAGCCGGATCTCGCCCTCCTCGCCGGGTCTGGCCCGTCGCCCGTCCAGCGTGACCACGACCAGATCCACACCCGGTGTCGGCCGCCCCTCGGTGTCGGCGAGCTTCTGGTCCGGATCCCTGTCGGTGGCCATGACGACGATCGGAGCCTCGGTGAGGCCGTAGCCCGAGACGATGCCGACCCCGCCGATCTCCCGCTTGAGGTCGTGGTGGAGCTGCGGCGGCTTCGGGGCACCGCCACCCGGGTAGGACCGGATCGCCGGGAAGAGTGGAGCGTCACCGCCGCTGGCCCGTTGGGCGGCCAGGTAGGCCATGTGGAACGGCGTGCCCGAGCCGGCCAGCGTCACCCCGTTGGCGGCCAGGAACGCAGGCGTCGTCTGCGGGTCGAACACCTCGGTCGTCAACAGCGTGCACCCGGTCATCAGGGCGGCGATCAGCCAGCCGATGCCCCCGATGTGGGTGAACGGGAAGATGAGGGCCGAGACGTCGTCGGGCCCGATGTCGAGGCACTCGGCCATGGCCAGCGCCGGGGCCATCACCGTGAGGTCGCTGTGCGGTGCCCCCTTGGGGTCGGCGGTGGTGCCCGACGTGTAGAAGAGCCACCGCACGGGGGCGTCCTCGGCGCGCTCGGGCGGGTCCTCGGCCGCCGGCAGGGTCGAGGGGTCGCCGTCGGGGAGCTCACGGTCGACCACCAGCACGGACAGGCCGGGCCGCCCGGCGGCGATCTCCCGGGCCATGGCCTCGAAGTCGAAACCGCGGTAGACGGTGGGCACGATGAGCAGCGACGCGTTGCTCTGGGCGGTGATGAAGCCCACCTCGCGACCGCGGTAGATGGGGATGAGCGGGTTCTGGCGGGCGCCGAGCCGGGACAGCGCGCCCACGAGGACCAGCGACTCGTTCCACGTGGGCAGCTCCCAGCTCACCCCGGTGTCGCGGCCGACCCCGTGATCGGCGTGCAGACCGGCTGCGGCCCGCAGGCAGGCATCTCGGTAGCCGGCGAAGGTCAGCTCGTGACCGGTGTCCTCGTGGGCCAGGAGCGAGTCGGGAGTGGCCGCGGCCCGGCGCTCGATGAGACCCCACAGGGTCGGCGCCCCGACCCAGCCCCGGGCGGCCGTCCGCGACTCCAGGTCCTCGATGAAGTCGGTCATCAGGACGCGTCCGACCAGAGCTGGTCCGTGTAGGTGTCCGTCCCCGGGACGGTGCCCACGAACGGGGAGGCCCAGATGACGTCGCCCAGGCCCGACGCGGCCAGCCGCTCGCCCTGATGGGCGAAGATCGCCTCCCAGGCGTCACCCGGCTCGTCGTCGAGGAACCACAGCAGCAGGATCCGTCGGTCCTCGGCTCCCGAGCGGGGGACGTCACCGGGGGCGTCGGCCAGCAGGGGCAGCGGGCTGAAGGCGAGCACCGTCGCCACCGGCGAACCGGGCAGCACGGCGGGCAGGTACTCGTCGCGGTACCAGGCCCCGACCCGGTCCGGCCCGATCCCCTCTCGCGGCTCCACGAACACCGAGACCAGGCCGGCGAACCGGTGGTCGAGCGTCAGCTCCGCGGGAACGCCGTCCTCGTCCCGGCAGTGCTCCCACTCGAAGTGGTAGAGGCCGGTGTGGATGTGGTCGCGCTCCTCGAACATGCGACCGGCCGCATGCAGGGTGTTGACCTGGTCCACGGCCCAGCGGTTCCACTCGTCGTGGTGTCCGTCGAGCACGTAGTACACACCCAGGTAGCTGCCCACCTGCGGGTCGGCCACCAACGGCTCGGGACCTCCGGCCTCGCCGGCCACCGGGAGCCGCAGCGACTTGAGGGGTGCGGTGGCCACGAACCTGGCCCCGGCGAAGTTGTAGGCGCCGATCTGGCAGCCGGCGTAGAAGTGATCCCGCTCGTACCACCGGTTGTACTCGACCTGTCGCCCGCGATGGGGCTCGACCAGGGTGTAGAGCATGGTCCCGATGCGGATGGGGTCGTCGGTGACCCCACCGGTTGCCGGCACTGATCGTCCTGTCATGCGCTCGCTCCGTTCCTGTGCTTGCTGCCGTCGTCGTCGGCGACCGCCCGGCGGGGCCGACGGTGGCCGCTGCCCGGTTCCGGATCCCTGGCCAACCGCTCGGCCAGGGACCTCTTGTCTACCTTCATCATCGAGGTGAGGGGAAGGCTGTCGGCCACCACCACCCGGTCGGGCGCCTTGTAGTCGGCCAGTGCCGCGCCTGCCGTGGCCCGCAACTCGGCCAGCAGGGTCGCCTCGTCGGTGGGGCCCTCGCCGGTCGGGACGACGAAGGCGACCCCGATCTCGCCGAGCACCGGGTCGGGGGCCCCGACGACCGCCACCTGCCCCACGGCCGGATGGATGCCGAGCACCCCTTCGACCTCGGCCGGGTACACGTTGTAGCCACCCCTGATGTAGAGCTCGTTCGCCCGTCCGGCGAGGTGCAGGTGACCGCCGTCGTCGAGGTACCCGAAGTCCCCGGTGGTCAACCAGCCGTCCCCGGCCAGGACCGCACTGGTCGACGCCCGGTCGAAGACGGTCCCCTCCGCCCCCGGCCCCGTGGGAGGACCGCCCCAGTAGCCCCGCATCACCGCCGCCGACCTGAGGCGGACCGTGCCCACCTCGCCGGTCCCGACCGGCTCGCCCCGGTCGTCGACCACCGCCACGGACACCCCCGGCACCGGGCGGCCGACGGTGGTGGCCACCACCCGGTCGGCATCCCCGGGAACGGTGCCGGTGCCGAGGGACGCCTCGGTCGACGTGTAGCGCACGACGACGGGGACGCCGAGGCGCTCCTTCATGGACGCCACCAGCTCGGCCGGCACCCTCGAGGCACCGGTCCCGGCGATGCGCAGCGAGGAGAGATCGGCACCGTCGAGGTCGGGATGGGCCAGCACCAGCGCCCACTGGGTGGGGACGCCCTGGGCCACGGTGATCCTCTCCTCGGCCATGATCCTCACGGCGTCAGCCGCCCGCCAGGGGGTGGGGGTGATGACGGTGGTCACCCCGTGGGCGATCTCGTCCCAGGTGCGGGTCATCGACCCCACGTGGGCGAACGGCAGCGGTGACAGGCGGCGGTCGCCCGTCTCCGACAGCACGTCGGTGCCGGACGCCACGGCGGCCAGGTTGCGGTGGTCGAACACCGCCCCCTTGGGCAGCCCGGTGGTCCCACTGGTCCACACCACGGCGACCGGGTCCGAACCCACCAGGGCGGGTCGGGGCCCGGGCGTCGGATCGGTCGCCGCCGTCGCCGCCTCCGACCTCTCGATCACCGCTCCCGTGGGGCCGTCGGGTGGCGGGCTGTCGTCGTCCACCACCGTCAACACCGGGTGCGTACGGTCGAGGATCGAACGGACCTCGTCCGCCCCCAACCGCAGGTTCACCCCGGAGGTGACCGCCCCGAGGCGGGTGGCCGCCGCGTAGCAGACCATGTAGTCGATGGAGCTCGGGACCAGTAGGCACACCACCGATCCACGGGTCACCCCGTGGGCGGCGAAGAGCCGGGCGACCCCATCGGCCGCCCGGTCCCACTCGGCGAAGGTCACACTGCGCCGCGGGGACGTCTCCGTCGCCGGCTCGACGTACGCCTCGACGTCGGCATTGACGACGGCACCGGCGCGCAGGACGTCGACGACCGTCTCGAACTCCCCCTCAATCTGACGCGCCGTCATATCGGTGCCGACTGTAACAGCGCCGACTTCGGTGCAGTTCCCACCCGGCCGGATCCTCCACCCGGCCGGATCCTCCCTCCGGGTGGCATCCTCCACCCGGCTTCCGGTCGCGGGCAGCGGGTCAGAAGGTGAGCACGCCGCGGGCCAGCCGGCCCGCCTCCATGTCCTCGACGATCTCACGGAACCCCTCCACCGGGCGCTGCTCGGTGACCAGCTCGTCGAGCATGAGCCGGCCGGAGAGGTAGAGCTCCACCATCAGCGGGATGTCGTGGTGCGGCCGCGACGACCCGTACCGGCAACCGAGCAGCCCCCGGTCGACATAGGCCAGCGCATTCACGTCCACGGCCACCTCGGTGCCCTGGGGCGGGATGCCGATGGCCAGCGCATTGCCACCCCAGTCGAGCACGTCGAGCGCGTTGCGCAGCACGGCCGGGTGCCCGACGCAGTCGAACGACCAGTTCACCCCGCCCGTCCAGCCGAGGGCGCCGGTCACGCGGGCCGGGCCGGGCGGCACGAGCTCCCTGATGGCGGCCACCGCGTCGGAGTCGGAGGCGTCGACGAAGTGGGTGGCACCGAACTGCAGGGCCAGCTCCTCCTTCGTCGCCATGGTGTCCACGGCGATGATGCGGCTGGCCCCGGCCAGTCGCAGGCCCTGGATCACGTTGAGGCCGACCCCGCCGACGCCGAACACGGCCGCCGTCTCGCCGGCCTGCACCTTGGCCCGGTTGAGGACGGCACCGACCCCGGTGAGCACCCCGCAGCCGATGAGGCACGCCGAGGTCATGGGCACCTCCTTGGAGATCTTGACCGCCTGGACCTCCTTCACGATGGTCGACTCGGCGAACACCGACGTGGCGGCGAAGTTGGACGCCGGCTCGCCCTTGAACGTGAACGGCTGCGACACGTTCCCCAGCGTCTTCACGCACCAGGTGGGATGCCCGGTGCTGCACGCCCGGCAGACCCCGCAACTGGCCACGGTGGCGATGACCACATGGTCCCCCGGCTTGACCGACTGGACCTCGGAGCCAACGGCCTCCACCACACCGGCCCCCTCGTGCCCGAGCACCGATGGGGCCTTCCACGGGATGGTGCCGTTGATCACCGAGAGGTCGCTGTGGCACACGCCGGCGGCGCCGATCGCCACCCGCACCTCGGTGGGGCCCGGGTCCCCGATGCCCAACTGGTCGGTGACCTCTGCCCCGTCACCCGTATAGACGATGCCTCGCATGGCATCCCTCCCTCTGTTCGTGTCGAAATGGTCGGCCGCCGGTCTGGCGGTGGTTTCGTGGTGCAGCTGGACCGGTGCCCCGGTGGACCCCGGCGGTCCCGGATCAGCCCGTCAGGTCGTCGTGGCGTACCGCTCCCGCAGGTCCCGCTTGAGGACCTTGCCGCTGGCATTGAGTGGCAACGACCCGACGATCACCACGGACCGGGGGACCTTGTAGTTGGCCAGTCGCTCCCTCGTCCAGTCGATCAGGGACTCCTCGAGCCGCTCGGACCCCTCGGGAACGGCTCCGGCCGCCGGCACCACCACGGCCAGCCCTACCTCCCCCATCCGCCGGTCGGGCACGCCGACGACCGCTACCTGACCGACGCCCCCGTGCTGCCGCAGGACGGCCTCGACCTCGGCCGGATAGACGTTGAACCCGCCGCTCACGTACATGTCCTTCAAGCGGTCGGTGATGGTCACGTTGCCGGCCCCGTCCATCACCCCGATGTCACCGGTGTGCAACCAACCGTGGCGGTCGATGGCGGCGTCGGTGGCCTCGGCGTCGTTGAAGTAGCCCTGCATGACGTTGTAGCCGCGCACGACGATCTCGCCCGGCCCACCGCCCGGCACCTCGGTCCCCGCCCCGTCGACGATCCGGACCTCGACGTCGGGTATGGCGCGTCCGGATGTGCCGGCGATCACCGCTGCGGAGTCACCCTGCCGGCACATGGTCACGGTGCCGCTCGCCTCGGTCAGGCCGTAGGCGGTGAGCACGGTCTCGATGCCCATGTCGGACCACAGTCGCTCGACCAGCTCGACGGGGACCTGCGCGGCCCCGGTCACCACGAGGCGCAGCGTCGACAGGTCGAACTCCTTGCGGTCCGGGTGGTCGATGATCGACTGGAAGACGGTGGGCGGGCCGGGCAGCACGGAGATGCGTTCGGCCTCGATGCGGGCCAACAGCTTGTCCACGTCGAAGACGGGTTCGGGCACCATGGTCGCCCCGGTCATGAGGCAGGCCAGCACGCCGGCCTTGTAGCCGAACGTGTGGAAGAACGGGTTGACGATCAGATAGCGGTCCCCCTGGCGGAGACCGACGATGTCGGACCAGGTGGCGAAGGTGCGGAGCGTCTGGCCGTGCGTCGTCATCGCCCCCTTGGGGAGCCCGGTCGTCCCCGAGGTGAACACCAGGTCGGAGAGGTCGCCGGCGGTGATGGACGCGGTCCGCCCGGCGGCCACGTCCGCCGAGCACAGCCCCCCCTCTTGCAGGAACACCTGCCAGTCGACGACCTGGTCGCCCCGGGAGTTCTGGCGACGGGGGGCGCCGTCGGCGGTCCGCAGTACCACCACCCGCTCGAGTTCGGGCACCCGCAGGCCGTCGGCCACCGCCTCGTCCAGCAGCCTCGGATAGTCGGTGCCGAGGAACCCCTCGACGGTGAAGAGGAGTCGGGCTCCCGACTCGCGCAGGACGAACGCCGCCTCGGTCCCCTTGAACCGGGTGTTGAGCGGTACCAACAGGGCACCGGCGCCGACCGCTCCGAGGGCGGCCACGACCCACTCCGAGCAGTTGGGCGCCCAGATGGCCACCCGGTCACCCCGCTCGATCCCGTTGGCGACGATGGCCCGGGTGGCGGCGGCCACCTGCTCGGCCAGCTGGTCGAAGGTCAGACGGGTGGTGGTACCGCCCGGTCCGTTGGCGTCGACCACCGCCTCCATCCCCCCGAAGCGGGCGGCCGCGTCCTCGACCAGGCCGGCGATCGTCCCCCACTGGAGGTCCCCTCGGGGATCCGCACTGTCTGACACGTCGTCAGGGTACTGCATCGCCCCACCCTTCCGGCCGGCCCGGAGCCTCCGCCCGGCCCGGCCGGTGAGCGCGGGCCGGGCCACCGCCGGGGCGGCCGTCCTAGGGATGTTGGCTGCTCACCGACACCACCTCGCCGGTCATGAAGGTTGCGTACTCACTCGCCAGGAAGGCGATGACACCGGCCACCTCCCACACCTCGGCACCCCGGCCCAGGACCTCGCGCCGGCTCAGCTCGGCCAGCTCCTCGTCGGCCATCACCTTGTTGAGGAACGGGTGGAGGGCGAGGCTGGGCGAGACCGCGTTGACCCGGACCCCGTGAGGGGCGGCTTCGACCGCACTGCAGCGGGTCAACGCCATCACCCCGGCCTTGGCCGCGGCGTAGTGGGACTGACCGGCCTGGGCCCGCCAACCCAGCACCGACGCGTTGTTCACGATCACCCCTCCCTCGCCCCGGGCGTAGAAGTGACGGAGCGCGGCCCGCGTGCAGCGGAACGTCCCGGTCAGCGTCACATCGAGGACGAGCGCCCACTGGTCGTCGGTCATGTCGACCACGTCCACCTGGCCACCCAGGCCGGCGTTGTTGACGGCGACGTCGAAGCGCCCGTGCCGTTCGACGGCTGCTCCGTAGAGCCGCTGCACCTGTTGCTCGTCGGTCACGTCGCAGGGAACGGCGAGCGGGAGGGCCCCGGCGGACCCGGGCAGTTCGGCCAGGGTCTCCGCCGCCTGGCCGAGGCGCCGTTCGTGGGCGTCGGAGATCACGACGGTCGCCCCCTCCTCGATGCACCGCTTGGCCGTGGCGAAGCCGATCCCGGTGCCGGCGGCGGCGGTGACCACCACGACCTTGCCGTCGAGCAGGCCGTGCCCCGGGGGAGGCTCCGGGGCCGGCCAGGGTGCGGGCCGGCCGGTGGTGGCGTCCGTCATCGGGTCGCTCCCTTCGGCTCGGGCGGCAGGCCGAGGACCCGCTCACCGATGATGTTCTTCTGGATCTCGTTCGAACCGCCGTAGATTGTCTCGGACCGGCTGAACAGGAACGTCCGCTGGAAGGAGTCGAGCTCGTAGGGGAATCCGTCGGCGACCTGTCCGCCGGGGCCGAGGACATCCATGGCCAGCTCGCCCAGCTGCTGATGCCAGGTGGCCCAGTACAGCTTGATGATCGATGCCTCCGGCGGCGCCACCGGTCCGTCGTAGCCGGAGAGGCTCCGCAACGTGTTGAGCCGGAGTATCTCCAGCTCCGCGAAGGACCGGGCCAACCGCTGACGGATGAGCGGGTCCGAGGAGGAGCCGTTGGCCCGGGCCACCTCGACCAGGTGGTCGAGCTCGCGCCGGAACGAGACCTGATGGCCGAGGAGGCCCACGCCGCGCTCGAAGGCCAAGGTGGCGAGCGCCACCCTCCATCCGTCTCCGACCGCTCCGACGACGTGCTCGGCTCGGGTGCGGGCGCCGTCGAAGAAGACCTCGTTGAACTCCGAGGTCCGGGTGAGCTGGGTGATGGGCCGGACCTCGACGCCGGGCTGGTCCATGGGCACCAACAGGTAGGACAGCCCGTGGTGCCGGGTCGACCCCGGCTCGGTCCGGCACACGGCGAAGCACCAGTCGGCCTGGTGGGCCAGCGACGTCCACACCTTCTGACCGGTGATCACCCACTCGTCCCCGTCGAGCACCGCCTTGGTCTGGACGTTGGCCAGGTCGCTGCCGGCGTTCGGCTCCGAGTAGCCCTGGCACCACAGTTCCGTGCCCTCGACGATGGGTGGCAGGAAGCGGTCCTGCTGCTCTCGTGTCCCGTACTGGATGAGCGTCGGCCCGATGAGCCCCTCGCCGAGCACGCTCACGCGTCCGGGAGCCTTGGCCAGGACGTACTCCTCGTTGAAGATCACCTGTTGGGGGATCGACGCGCCCCGGCCTCCGTGCTCGACCGGCCACCCGATGCAGGTCCAGCCGCCGGCGGCCAGGACCTGCTCCCATTCGAGTCGGGTCTCGAAGCCGTAGGTCTCGTCGCCTGAACCGCCGCGGCCGTCGAGCTCGGCGAACGCACCCACCACATGGTCGGCCAGCCACGCACGGATCTCCTTGCGGAAGGCCTCGTCCTCGGGTCGGTCTCGGAGATCCATGATGGCGTGTCCTGTGGCGTCGGATAGGCAGGGGATGACGCACCCGGACGCTGCGGGATCGGGGCACCTCGGCCACCCGGGGCGGTCCCGGCTGAATCTGACGCGACGTTAGCAAACGGGTCCGAAGGCCCCTGATGGGGCGGGCAAGGATGCCGCGTAGCACCCGAAGGCCCGGGAACAGTCTCGGGCGGCCGGGGGTTGAACACTGTGATCGATGCCGTCGCGCCCGGGTGCCGTCCCGGGAGTGCGGGTACAGGAGGGAATGTGATGAACGAGAGCACTGACACCAGCGGACGTGTGGAGCTGACCGACGAGGAGTGGAGGGCCAAGCTGTCGCCCGAGCGCTACGCCGTCCTGCGCGAGAAGGGGACCGAGCCGGCCTGGTCCGGCGAGTTGCTCCACGCCGAGGGCAGCGGCATGTTCACCTGCGCGGGGTGTGGGGCGGCGCTGTTCCCGAGCGACACCAAGTTCGACTCCGGTTCGGGGTGGCCGAGCTTCTACCGGGCCCTGGACGACGGGGTCATCGAGGAGCACGAGGACAAGAGCTACGGGATGCGAAGGACGGAGATCACCTGCGCGCGCTGTGGCGGCCACCTCGGCCACGTCTTCCCCGACGGGCCGGCGCCGACCGGTCAGCGCTACTGCGTGAACTCGCTGTCCATCGACTACGAGCCGGACCGGTCCTGAGCTCCCGGACGGGCGCCTGAACGGGACGCCCGGGTCGGTGCCCGGGCCAGTCGATCCTCCAAGAGATCGAACAGCGCGGCGAGGCCGTCGGATTCGGCGAAGCAGCGGGCCCTGACCAGGCGCCGGTCGGCGTCGGCCAACACCTGACACGCCGAGAAGGCCTCGGCCTTGGAGAGGCGAACCGACTGGGCGAACCGGACCGGTGCCGGATCCCGGTCCGGCCGGTCGCCCGTCGGCCGGCCGGTCATGGGCGGGACCCCTCGCGTCCCATCGGTCCGGTGCTCACTTGCCGGCCGGGAGATCTGCAGCCGGGCCGGAGCCCTGGCCGGGATCGTCGGCGTCGTCGTGGAGCGGTCGCTCGGTCCGGTGCACGTCGACGGTGGCGAACCGGAGGCTGGTGCCCACCTCGTCGGCGACGATCTCGACCTTGAAGCGCCGCTCGCCCTCGGCCGTCTCCCAGCTCCGCTGCTCCAGCCGCCCCGTCACGACGACCCGCATACCCTTGGTGAGGCTGAGGGCCACGTTCTCGGCGAGGTCACGCCAGGCCACCACGTCGAAGAACGAGGTGGACTCCTCCCATTCGTCGGTCGAGCGGTTCTGCCACCGCCGGTTGACAGCGACACCCAGAGTGGCGGTCGCCTGGCCCTCGCGGGTGTAGCGGATCTCCGGGTCCCGGGTCAGGTTCCCGACGATGGTGGTGGTGGTCGTGGTCACTGGCGATGCCTTTCTTTCGTGCACCGGGGTGCGTCACTGGCGCGCCCCGGTGCGCACCTGCCCGGCCCTCCGGAGAAGTCCGGGCAGTGCCACCCACCGTGGGCGGCACGGTCATGGTGCGGGACCCACCTTGCCCGGGGCCGGTACCGGGAGCTGGGCGGACACCTTGCCGACGGCTACCCGGCCGACGGCTAGCAGGCCGACGGCTAGCAGGCCAGCGGCTGCCTTGCCGACGGCTAGCAGGCCGACGGCTAGCAGGCCGACGGCTACCCGGCCGGCAGCGGCACGGGGAGCGCAGGGTTGCGCACGCCACCAGCGGGTAGGCCACTTGGGATCGAATTGGTTGCCGCCTACACTGACCGGGGACGGAGCGCGGGCCCACGGACGAACCGAAAGCAGGACCTCACCGATGAACCATCTGATGCGAGAGCTGGCCCCGGTCACCGAAGACGCCTGGGCGCAGATCGACGAGGAGGCGACCCGCTCCCTCAAGCACTACCTGGCCGCCCGGCGCCTGGTCGACTTCACCGGGCCACTCGGCTGGGACCACTCGTCGGTCGACACCGGTCGGATCGACCTCCTGGCCATCGGCTCGCTCGGTTCGGTCGAGGTGGCCCGCCGTCGGGTGGCGCCTCTCATCGAGTTGCGCTCCGCCTTCTCACTCGAGCGGGCCGAGCTCGCAGCCGCCGATCGCGGGGCCAGCGACCTCGATCTCGACGCGGTGATCGCCGCCGGACGCACTGCCGCGCTGGCCGAGGACCATCTCGTGTTCCACGGCTACGAGGAGGGCGGGATCGTCGGCATCGTCGAGGCGACGCCGCACGAGAAGGTCGCCATCAGCGACGACTACGGCCACTATCCCGAGCACGTGGCCCGGGCCGTGGCCGCTCTCCGAGCCGCCGACGTGGCCGGCCCCTATGCCATCGCCCTCGGGGCCCGGTGCTACACCGGAGTGACCGAGACGACGGAGCACGGCGGCTACCCGGTGTTCGAACACCTCCGGAAGATCCTCGACGGGCCGGTGGTGTGGGCGCCGGCGGTCGACGGCGCCGTGGTGCTCAGCCAACGGGGCGGCGACTACGAGCTCACTGTCGGCGAGGACCTCTCCATCGGCTACCGCTCGTCCGACGCCACCTCGGTGGACCTCTTCCTCGAGGAGAGCCTCACCTTCCGGGTCCACACCGCCGAGGCCGCCGTCCACCTCGCCTACCTCTAGGTCCCCCGCGACCCCAACCGGTCCGTTCCTGGTCCGACAATCGATCCGGCCGGATGGCCGGCACCACCGGCCCGGGGTGCCGGCCGACGCGAATACTGTGCACGTGTCACCGCCACGCCGCACCACCGTACGTTCCCGCCGACCGGGGCGGAGGAAGGCCCCGATGCCGACAACGTCCACAGGCCCGCTCGAAGGAATCAGGGTCGTCGACCTCACGTCGATCGTCATGGGCCCATTGGCCACCCAGATCTTCGGCGACCTCGGTGCCGACGTGGTCACCGTCGAGGATCCCCGGGGGACGCTCAGCCGGGTGATGACCGCAGGGCCGCACCCCCAGCTGTCCGGGGTCGCCCTCAACCTGCTGCGCAACAAGCGGAGCGTGGTGCTCGACCTCAAGACGGACGAGGGACGCAACGCGCTGCTGGCAGTGGCCGGCACCGCGGACGTCCTCGTGACGAATCTCCGGCCGGCGACGCTCGGGCGACTCCGGCTCACCTACGCCGACGTCTCCGCCGTGCGACCCGACATCGTCTACTGCCAGGCCCAGGGCTATCCGACCGACTCGGACCGGGCCGACGCACCGGCGTACGACGACGTGATCCAAGCCGCCACCGGGCTGCCGGACACGTTCCGGCGGGCGGGCGGGGAGCCCCGGTTCGTGCCCACGCTGATCGCCGACAAGGTCAGCGGCCTGACCATCGCCTACGCGGTGATGGCCGCCCTGCTCCACCGGGAGCGAACCGGCGAGGGACAGCGGGTGGAGGTGCCCATGGTCGACGTGATGACCGCCTTCACGCTCGTCGAGCACGCCGGGGCGGCAACGGCGCAGCCACCCCAGGGTGAACCCGGCTACCAACGCATCCTCAGCCCGGAGCGGCGGCCACAGCGCACCCAGGACGGTTGGATCAGTGTGCTCCCCTACACCCGGGAGAACTTCGAGGACCTGTTCCGGGCGGGGGGTCGCGACGACCTGGCCGAGGACGGGCGGATCCACTCGGCACGCTCGCGGATCGACCACGCCGACGACCTCTACCACGAGGTGTCGCTCATCGTCGCCCAGCGCACCACCGCGGCATGGCTCGAGTTCTGCGAGGCCTCGGATGTCCCGGCCTCGGCGGTGCCGACCCTCGACGAGCTGGTCGAAGGGCTGCCCGAGGACGAGCACCCGATCGCCGGTCGCTACAAGGTCATCCCCCAACCGGTCCGGTTCTCCCGGGCCGCCGGCCCGACGGTGCGCCGACCGGCGGCCCTCAGCGGCGAGCACACCGAGGAGGTGATGGCCGAAGTGGGGATCCGGCCCCCCACGGGCCAGTGGGCCCGTCCGCCCCGGCCGAGCCCGGGTGGGTCGTCGTGACCGAGGCGTTCGGCGACGTCACGGCCATCCGGATCGGCGATCACGTCGCCGAGGTCGAGATGCACCGTCCTCCGGCCAACTACTTCGACACCCCGTTGCTCGGGAACATCATCGCCGGCATCGGCTGGGCCGAGGACCACGGGTGCCGGTCGGTCGTGCTCTGTTCGGAGGGTCGCCACTTCTGCGCCGGCCTCGACTTCGGCGCCGCCGGCACGCCCGGTGCCGACGACCTCCGCCTCTTGTACGACCGGGCGCTGGAACTGGTCGGCGGGCACCTGCCCGTGGTGGTCGCCGTCCAGGGCGCCGCCGTCGGCGGCGGGCTCGGCTTGGCCATGGCCGGTGATTTCCGGGTCGCCTCGGAGTCGAGCCGCTTCGCCGCCAACTTCGCCCGCCTCGGATTCCATCAGGGGTTCGGGCTGTCGGTGACCCTCCCGCGGGCGGTGGGCCAGCAGCGCGCGCTCGAGCTCCTGACCACCGGGCGCAGGGTCGGCGGCACGGAGGCCCTCGCCATGGGACTGTGCGACCGGTTGGCGGAGGACCCCCGGGACGGGGCACGCGCCTTCGCCGCCCAGATCGCCGCCTCGGCGCCACTGGCCGTGCGGGCGATCCGCGACACGATGCGTGCCGGGCTGGTGGCGCACTTTGCCGCCGCCCTCGAGCACGAGCGCACCGAGCAGCTGGCCCTGACCCGGACCGACGATTTCCAGGAGGGCATCGACGCGTCGCTCGGGCGCCGGGAGCCGCGGTTCACCGGCCGGTAGTGGGCGCCCGCCGGCCGGCCGGCTATCCCTCGTCGAGGTCGGTGGCCAGCTCCTGGCGGGTTGCGGCGCTCAGCGGCGTGCCGGGCACGCCGTCGGGGTACTCGGGATGGTTCACGGCCAACGCCACCGGCTGGGTGGCGAAGGCGGCGGCCTGGTCCTCGGTGAAGCGGAAGCGGATGTAGTGCACGGCCGACGTGGTGGTCTCGCGGGTGAGGTGCGACAGGTGCTCCTGGTCGGGTGTGGAGGGGACGACCATGTCGTCGGCGCCCTCTCCGATCCTCAGCTCGCAGGCACTCTCGATCCCGACCAGGCGGGGCAGCCAGGTGCGGAGCTGGTCCTCGGACGTGAGCTCGAGGAACAGCGTGGCCGACAGCTCCCCCGGTGACGGCAGGAGGCGGTTGTAGACGTCGAGCTCGTGCTGGATCTGCTCGTCGGTGGTCATCTTCTCGGCCCGGGCCATCTCCTGGACCTGGAAGCGCATGGTGAGGCGGCTCTCGAAGGTCACCGTCACCACGGGCCCGATGCTGACCCGGCGCAGCTTCTTCAACGCGATCACCCGGGCGCGGAACTCGTCCCGCTCGCGTTCATAGGCGCGTTGGTCGGCGATGTCGGCGAGCGTCAGCGGTCGTGCCGTGGTCATGGGGTGCCCTCCTCGGGGACGGGGTCGGCCCGGCGCGGTGCGGGCACACGTGGGAGCGGGGTCAGCCCGACGCCGGAGATCCCGGCGCCGGGCTGCACCACGGCCGGGTGCGTCGTCCCACCCGGCCACCCACTCAGGCGACGGAGGCCAACCCCTCGGTGAAGCGACCGGCGTGGCTCTTCTCCGCCCGGGCGAGGGTCTCGAACCACTCGGCGATCTCGTCGAATCCCTCGTCGCGCGCGGTGCGGGCGAACCCGGGGTACATCTCCGAGTACTCGTAGGTCTCGCCTTCGACTGCCGACTTCAGATTGTCCTCGGTCGGCCCCACCGGCACGCCGGTGACCGGGTCCCCCACCTCGCGCAGGAAGTCGAAGTGGCCGAACGCGTGTCCGGTCTCCCCTTCGGCGACCGAGCGGAACAGGGCGGCCACGTCGGGGTAGCCCTCGACGTCCGCCTTCTGGGCGAAGTACAGGTACCGGCGGTTTGCCTGGCTCTCGCCGGCGAACGCCTCTTTCAGGTTTGCCTCGGTCTGGCTGTCTTTCAGTGCTGGCACGGTGTTCCTTTCTGGGGTGTGACGGTCGTGGACACCTCCACGAGTTGGTTGCTGTTGAGAGTGGGGCGACCCATCTACCGGACCGTGGCAGGTGATCGGCGGGCCCGGATCTGCGGTCGGCAGTCGGGGCAGAGGCCCCGGAAGACGATCTCCGCCGAGCCGACCTCGAACCCGAGCTCGGCGCCCTCGGGGATCCGGAGCTCGGGGAAGGGTGCCACGAGGTCCCTGACGCTCCCGCACTTCCGGCAGACGAGGTGGTGATGGGGATCGTCGACGTTGGGGTCGAAGCGGGTCATCCCCGTGCCGACGTCGAGGGAGGCGATCTCCCCCAGTTCGGCGAGGTCGTGGAGGGTCTGGTACACGGTCTTCAGCGAGACCGTCTCCATCTCCCGGCTCACCTGGGCGTGGACGGACTCGGCCGAGGGATGGGTCACGTCGCCCTGCAGCACCCGGAAGATGCACTGCCGCTGGGCGGTCACCTTGCGCCCGGTCGACCGGAACAGATCGGTCAGTTCCTCGGGCGTCCTCACGGCTCCCACAATACCACCAACAATTGTTTTTCAACAATCATTGTCGAAAAGTCGGGGCCGCCGGAGGTCGTGGCCGGCGGAACGTCGGGGCGGCGGTCCCCCCCATCCGGCCGCCCGGTGCCCGGCCCCACCTGTGGCAGGCTTTGCCCATGTCGGATCGAGCCCGCACCGCCGAGCCGGGCGTAGGCCGGTTCGACCGGCACGAGGCGCTGGACCGTCTGGCCTCCGAGGAGTTCGACGTCCTGGTCATCGGCGGCGGCATCACCGGTGCCGGCGTCGCCCTCGACGCCGCCAGCCGTGGGCTGCGCACGGCCCTGGTGGAGAAGGACGACTTCGCCTCGGGAACCTCCTCCAAGTCGTCCAAGCTGATCCACGGCGGGCTGCGCTACCTCCAGCAGGGCGAGTACCGCCTGGTGTACGAGAACCTGGCCGAGCGCCAACGGCTCCTCGACAACGCCCCCCATCTGGTGTCCCCCCTGCCGTTCCTCATCCCCCTGCTCGGAAAGGAGGGCGTGGTCAACCGCAGCGTCGCCCGGGTGTACCGGACCGCACTGTGGCTCTACGACCTGACCGGTGGGATGCGGATCGGGCGCCGCCACGAGAAGGTCTCCCGGGCCGAGGCGCTGGCCCACATGCCGAACCTGCGGGCCGACCGGCTGGCCGCCGGGTTCCTCTACTGGGACGCACGCGCCGACGACGCCCGCCTCACGCTGACGGTGCTGCGCACCGCCGTGCTCGACCACGGTGCGGTGGCCGCCAACCACACGCCGGTGACGGCGCTCACCGCGGCGCCCGACGGGACGGTGACCGGCGCACTGGTCAGCCCCGAGGGGGGAGTCCCCTTCGAGGTGCACGCCTCGGTCGTCGTCAATGCCGCCGGCGTGTGGTCCGACGAGGTCCGGGCCCTCGACGAACGACGCAACCCGCACTCGATCCGACCGGCGAAGGGCATCCACATCACCGTTCCGGAGCGGGCCTTCCCGTGCGACATCGCCGCGGTCATCCCGGTGCGGGAGGACCACCGATCGATCTTCGTCGTGTCCTGGGGGGACCAGGTCTACCTGGGTACGACCGACACGCGCTGGGACGGTCCGCTCGACGACCCGAGCTGCCTGCCCGAGGACGTGGACTACATCCTGTCGGCCGCCAATGCCATCAGCACGGAGCCCATCGGGCGAGGCGACATCACCGGCATCTGGACCGGGCTCAGGCCCCTGCTGGCGCCGGTAGAGGGACACCACGCGCCGAGCGAGCGGACGGCCGACCTCTCCCGCCGCCATACCGTGCGCACCTCCGACGGTGGCCTGGTGACCGTCACGGGCGGCAAGCTCACCACGTACCGCAAGATGGCCGAGGACACCGTCGACACCGTGGTCAAGGCCCTCGGACGGAAGAACCTGCGCTGCGTCACCCGGGACCTCCGGCTGCGAGGGGCGGGCGGGGGCGTCCATGCACCGGCCCTCGCCGGAGGGGGACCGCCCGGCGCCCGACGGTCCGACGGGGACCGGGCGGCCAGGATCGCCTCCCACCTGGCCGGCCGCTACGGATCCGAGACCCCGGAGGTGCTGGCCCTCGTCGGCTCCGCACCGGATCTCCTCGATCCGCTGGTCGAGGGCCTCGACTACCTGCGGGCCGAGGCGCTCTACGCCGTCCGCCACGAGATGGCCCGCACGGTTGCGGACGTCCTCGACCGACGGACGCGTGCCTCCCTCCGCGACGCCCGCGCCGCGGCGCGGGCGTCGGGCGACGTGGCCGACCTGATCGGCCCCGAACTGGGCTGGGACGCGGCGCGCATCGCCGCCGAGGCCCGGGCCTACGCCGAGCGGGTGCGCGGCGAGCTCTCGACCGCCGGCCTCGACCCGGACTCCGACATGGCCGCGGGTCAGCCCGTCGCCGCCGGCGGGGGGTCGGAGCCGGGGTGACCACGCCGACGCCGGTCACCCCGATCGATGCCGCGCCCGCCGAGGTGGCCGACCACCTCGGCGGCCGGCGGGTCGCGGTCGACGAGCAGCTCCGGCGGCGGCTGGCCGAGGTGTGCGCCGAGATCTCCGATCTCGATGCGGACCGGGCCGAGGCCGGTCGGGACTGGTGGCCCGTCGCCATCGGTTGGGCCACCGAGGGTGAGGTGCCGGCCCGTCCGGCCGTGGTCGCCCGGCCCACCGACACCGGACAGGTGGCGGCGGTGCTCGCCCTGTGCAACGAGGCACACGTGCCGGTCACCGCCTCGGGGGGCCGGAGCGGTGTCTGCGGGGCGTCGGTCCCGCTGTTCGGCGGGGTGGCCCTCGACCTCGTCGGCCTGTCGGGCATCGGGGAGGTCGACGAGGGCTCGCTGGTCGCCGACCTGCGAGCCGGGACCTTCGGGCCGGAAGTCGAGGCGGGCCTGCGCGCCGGGCACGGGCTGACCCTCGGGCACTGGCCCCAGTCGATGGACCTCTCGACGGTCGGTGGATGGCTGGCCTGCCGCGGTGCCGGCCAGTACTCGAACCGCTACGGGAAGATCGAGGACATGGTCCTCGGCCTCGAGGTCGTGCTGGCCGACGGCCGGGTGATCCGGACCGGAGGCCACGGGCCCCGGTCGGCGACCGGACCGGACCTGACCCAGGTGTTCGTGGGCAGCGAGGGCACGCTCGGTGTCATCACCGAGGGCCGTTTCCGGGTCCACCCGGTCCCCGAGGGCGAGGGACGCCGGGTGTTCGGGTTCGCCGGCTTCGCCGACGGACTCGACGCCTGCCGGAGGATCCTGCGGCGCGGGGCCACCCCGGCCGTCCTGCGCCTGTACGACGCCACCGAGTCGGCCCGGTCCTTCGACCACGGGGAGACCAACGTCCTCGTCGTGCTGGACGAGGACGATCCCGCGCTGGTCGAGGCCACCCTGGCCGTCGTGGACGCCGAGTGCCGCGGCTCCGAACGGCTGGACGACCAGCTGGTCGACCGGTGGCTGGCCCACCGCAACGACGTCTCGGCGCTGGCCCCGCTCTGGCGGGCCGGCATCGTGGTCGACACCGTCGAGGTGGCGGCCCGATGGAGTGCATTGCCCGGCCTCTACGACGCCGTCCTGGCGGCCCTGGGCGGCATCGAGGGCACCCTGGTCGCCTCGTCGCACCAGTCCCACGCCTATACGGACGGCGCCTGCCTCTACTTCACCTTCGCCGGGAGGCCACCCGACGAGGGTGCGGAGGCAGAGCCCGGCACGTGGGCCGGCCGCTACTACCGGCGGGCGTGGGACGAGGTCACCCGGGCCACGCTGGCGGCCGGGGGTGCCATCAGCCACCATCACGGGATCGGCCTCAACCGGTCCCGCTTCCTGCGGGACGCGCTCGGGGGTGGCTTCGACGTGCTGTCGTCGATCAAGCGGGCCCTCGATCCCCACGGCATCCTCAACCCCGGAAAGCTCGGTCTCGACAGCCCCTTCGGTGAGGTGCCCTGGCCATGAGCATCCTGGTGGTGGACGTCGGAACCTCCGGCGTCAGGGGTGCGGTCGTGCGGCCCGACGGCGCCGTCGAGCATATCCACCACGTGCCCGTGCTCCCCGACAGCCCGTTCCCCGGCCTGGTGGAGTTCGACGCCGTGGCCATGGCCGAGGCCGTGCTCACCGTGGCGACGGCCACCTTGGCCGAGGGCGGTCCGGTCGAGGCGGTGGGGATCGCCAACCAACGGGCGTCGACCGTCGTGTGGGACCGGGAGACCGGGGTGCCGGTGGCACCGGGGCTCGGCTGGCAGGACCTGCGCACCGTCGGCACGTGCCTCGAGCTCCAGGCCAAGGGGATCCGGGTGGCACCGAACGCATCGGCCACCAAGCTGGCCGCCCTGCTCGATCTGGCCGATCCCGACCGGTCGCGCTCCGAGCGCGGCGAGCTGGCCTTCGGCACCGTCGACACGTGGGTGGCGTGGACGCTGTCGGGTGGCCGGCTCCACATCACCGACGCGTCCAACGCCGGCGTCACCGGGCTCACCTACGGCGACGGATCCGACTGGAGCCCCGAGATCCTCGAGGCACTGCACATTCCCGGGGCGGTGCTGCCCACCATCGTCGACTCCTCCGGGGCCATGGGCCAGGCGGACGTCCTCGACGGGCGCCCCCTGCTGGCCGGTATGGCCGGTGACCAGCAGGCGTCCCTCATCGGCCAGGCCTGCACCCGTCCCGGCCAGGCCAAGGCCACCTTCGGAACCGGGGGCATGCTCGACCAGTGCGTGGGCACCGAGCGGCCCGAGCAGGCGGCACGGGGGCCGGCCGGGACCATCCCGGTGATCGCCTGGCGACGCGGGGGCAGGGTCACCTGGGGCGTCGAGGCGATCATGCTGTCGGCGGGGACGTGCGTGGAGTGGCTGCGGGACGATCTGGCCATCATCGACACGGCGGCCGACTCGGCCGAGGTGGCGGCGCGCTGCGAGGGCACGGGGGACGTGTGGTTCGTCCCCGCCCTGTTGGGCCTGGGCACGCCGGTGTGGGACTTCGGCGCCCGGGGCACCTTCACCGGTCTGACCCGCGGGAGCGGCCGCCCGGAGCTGGTCCGGGCGGTGCTCGAGGGTGTGGCCCACCGGGGTGCCGATCTCGTCGAGGCGGCGGCGGCCGACTCGGGGCTGCCCATCGGGTCCTTGCGGATCGACGGCGGGATGTCGGCCAACCCGGTGTTCACCCAGGCGCTGGCCGACGCCTGCGGACGGACCGTGGAGATCGCGCCGGTCCTGGAGGCCACCACGCTCGGTGCCGCCTATCTGGCCGGGATGGCGGTCGGTGTCTGGGCCGACGAGGACGAGGTGGGGTCGGCGTGGACGCCGCGGCGGGTGGTGGAGCCGGCCATCGGCGATGACGAACGGGCCGGTCGGCGGGCCCGCTGGCTCGACGCCCGGTCCCGGTCGGAGGCCACCATCCCCGAGCTGTCCGCCCTCGACTTCTAGCCTGCTCGGCACCCGCCCGGTTGCGGCGCGCCATTGAAGAATGCACAGGGCACCGCCTAGGGTGGGATGGCCACCACGCTCGGCGATCGCGCCGATTCGACGGGCATGCAGGGGAGCCAGAGGAGCGGATGAGCACGGACATCGGGACAGTCGGAGCTGGACCGGCAGTGCCCGAGGACCTCGCACGGCCGTCGGTCGACGAGGCGGTGGCCACGGCCAGAAACCTCCACCACGCCCTGTCGAGCGTCCTGTTGGGGACCCCGAGGGCGGTGACCTTCGCGGTGGTGGCCGCGCTGTCCGGCAACCACCTGCTCATCGAGGACGTCCCCGGGGTGGGCAAGACGGTGATGGCGAGGGCCCTGGCCACCGCCCTCGGGGTGCAGCTGTCCAGGGTGCAGGGCAACCCCGACCTCCTTCCCTCCGATGTGACCGGGACGACCGTGTTCTCGCCGGACAGCGCCACCTGGGAGTTCCGGCCCGGCCCGGTGTTCGGGCACGTCGTCCTGCTCGACGAGCTCAACCGGACGCCGCCCCGCACACAGTCCGCCCTGCTCGAGGCCATGGAGGAGCAGCAGGTCTCGGTCGACGGTGAGTCGTGGCCGCTGCCCCGGCCCCACCTGGTCATCGGCACCCAGAACCCGATCGGCCAGCTCGGCACCTATCCCCTGGTGGAGAGCCAGCTCGACCGGTTCGGCGTGTCCACCTCGATCGGCTATCCCGATGCCGACATCGAGACGAGGCTGGTGCTCCACAGCGGGGGGCGCTACGCCCTCGACGCCCTGGTGCCGGTCTCCGACCCCGCCCAGTGGGGTCGGGCCATCGAGGCCACGTCTACCGTCCAGGTGGTCACCTCGGTGGCCGAGTACGCGGTCTCCCTGGTCAGGGCCACCCGGACCGCCGGAACCGTGCGCCTGGGCGCCAGCCCCCGGGCGGCCATCTCCCTGATCCGCTCGGCCCAGGCCTACGCCGTCCTCAACGCCCGCGCCTATGTCACGCCCCAGGACATCCAGGCCGTCGCCGTCGCCTGCCTCTCCCACCGGCTCGTCGCCGAGGGCAGCGGGGCCGACGGGCCGGCCCTGGTCGGCCGCATCATCGCCGAAGCACCCGTCCCCCCGACGTGAGCCCGTCGGACGCCGGTCGCGAGCCGTCGGCCGGCCGGACCGCAGCGGCCGTCACCGCCGGCCTGGTGGGGGGCGTTGCCGGGGTGGCGATCACCCGGGCGATCTTCGGGCCCGGGGCGCTCCTGATCGGTGCCGGCATCGGACTGGCGGTGATGGTGTCGGGCATGGTCCTCTCCTGGGAGCTCTCGATGGCCCGCCGACGACGGTCGGCCTCGAGCGGCCGACGGCTCCGGAAGCGGCTCCACCCCGTGGCGTGGTTCGGTCCGGTGGTCGGCAGTGCCGTGGCCATGCTGGCGTGGGCCGGCGTGGCCCATTCGAGCGGGTCCGGTTGGGTCCAGGCGGTGGGCGCCCTCCTGGCCGCCGTGCTGCTGATCGGTCTGGTCACCCCGGCGTTCCCGGCCCATGGGGCCACCGTCACCTGCACCGCCTCGCCCTCGGACGGGGAGGCGGGCCGGACCGCCACCGTGACCTTGGTGGCCAGTGGCCCGATCCGGATCCACCCCCTCGTGCCCGCCGGTCCCGTCACCCGGGCCGAGGGTCCGCCCCACGGTTCCCGACGGGTGGACGTGGACGTGGTGCCCGATCGGCGGGGCGTCGTGGGGACGCTGACCGTCGAGGTGGCGTCCAGCGCACCCTTCGGCATCCTCTGGTGGGCTCGGGAGATCGAGGTGCCGCTCCCCCGTCCCCTCCACGTCGCCCCCCGCTTCGGTCAGGCCGGCCGCCTCGGGAGCGAGCTGGACCATCCGCCGGGGGACTCGCCCACCCGGGCCCCCTCGACCGCCGGGGAGCCCCGGGGTGTCCGGCCCTACCAACCCGGCGACGCCCGGCGGTCGGTGCACTGGCCGGCGACCTCGCACACCGGGATGCTGATGGTGCGGGAGACGGAGCACCGGATCGACGACCCCCTCGTGATGGACGTGCGGCTTCCCAGCGACCCGCTCGAGGCCGAGGCGGTGTCGGAGCGGGCGATGGCGACGGTGGGGCGCGAGCTGGCACGCGGGAGGACGGTGATCCTCGGAACACTCGAGCCCGAGGGTCATGTCACCCGCCCGGTGCTCGACCGGGTCGACCTCGGGAGGCGGTTGGCCCGGGCGCTGTCCCCGCCGACGTCGCCATCCCCGTCCGGCGGCACCGGCCGATCCACGCCGAGGGGGCGACGATGACGCTGTGGCAACGCGTCGTCCAGGCCAACCGGCCGGGACCACCGGAGCACTCGGTCTCCTTCCGGGTCGCGTCGACGGCCGCTGTGGTCGTCGCCGTCGGCGCCTGCTGGAGCCAGGGCGAGCTCAGTGCCCCCTACTCCCTGTTCGCCGTGGCCGCCACCATCCTCGGCAACGTGCTCTCGTACCGCAGGCGGGCCGCGCCGTGGGCGGTGGTCAAGCCCATCCTGGCGGCGTGTGCCATCGGCGGGTTCGTGTGGTTCATCGCCCGGGTGAGCCACGCCGCCACCCCCGGCGACATCTCCACGGTGGAAGGTCCCCTGGCCGTGCTGTTCGCCTGGGTCCTGTGCACCCACGCCTTCGACGTGCCCGCCCGACGTGACGTCGCCTACTCGTTGGCCGGCTCGGCCGCCCTGATGGCGGTGGCCGCCGCCCAGTCGGTCGACCTGGCCCTGGGGGTCTACGTCGTGGCCTGGATGGTGTGCGGCGTCTGGGGGCTCGTCGCCATGTGGCAGTCGATGTCGGGCACCCGGGGGGTCCCGTGGCTGACGCTCGGTGTGGCCGGTGTGGCGGTGGCCGTGGTGGCCGTGCTGCTCGTCGCCGTCCTCCCGGCCCCCACGGTCTCCACGGCACTCATCTTCCCCTCGTCCTCGGCCAACTCCTCGCCGGTCGACACCCCGAGCAACCTGACCGACGGCTCGCCGTCCCTCCCCGCCCATGCGGCCAGCCCGTCGGGACGCACCGGCGTCGGCGGCTACCTCGGCTTCGCCAAGTCGCTCGACACCGGGGTGAGGGCATCGCTCGGCGACCAGACCATCATGCGGGTGCGGGCGACGGCGCCCTCCTACTGGGTCGGCCAGACCTATGACACCTGGAACGGCGAGAGCTGGACGTCGACCCCGGTCAGCGGCCGGGGTGTGGTGAAGCTCGAGACCGGCTCGCCCTTCGACATCAGCCTGAGCAACGACCAAGAGGCGCTGGCGTCGACCGGGTCGACGGACATACAGACGTTCTATCTGGCCCAATCCGGACCCAACCTGGTCTTCCACGCCGACAACGCCCAGCGGGTCTACATCCAGTCGCGCTCGCTGTTCCTCACCGGGGACGGGACCATCGTGTCCGCCGCCTCGATGGGGGCCGGCACCGTCTACACCGTGGTCTCCGACGACACGACGGCGTCCCCACAGCAGCTGCGGGACTCGACGACGCCGCTGCCCGCCACCTACCCGGGCACACTGACCCAGCTCCCGGCGGCCGAGGAGGAGCGCTACCTCCAACTGCCCCACGCCTACCCCAAGGTCCAGGCGCTGGCCCGCACCATCACCGCCGGCATCGGCTCCCCGGGGGACGACGATCCCTTCACCTACGACAAGGTGGAGGCCATCGAGCGCTGGATGGCCTCGCACGTGACCTACACCACGGACATCCCTCCCCTCCCCGTCGGTGCCGACGCCGTCGACAGCTTCCTGTTCGGGAGCCGCCGGGGCTACTGCGAGCAGATCTCCACCGCCACCGTCGTCATGCTGCGGTCGCTCGGCATCGCGTCCCGGGAGACGGTGGGCTACGTGCCGGGTCCCTACAATCCCATCACCGACCTCTATGACGTCCAGGCCAAGGACGCCCATGCCTGGGTCCAGGTGTGGTTCCCCGGCTACGGCTGGCAGAACTTCGACCCGACGGCCGACGTCCCGCTGGCCAACCCCAGCCCGGGCTCCGTGCTCGCCACCACGGCCGGCCACACCCTGGCCCACCTCCCGTGGGTTCCCGTCGGGATCGTCGTGGTCGCCGCCGGCCTGTTCGTCGAGGTGCGCCGGCGCCGCCTGCGCCGGCCGGCCACCTGGGCCCACCAGGTGGCGGCGGACCTCGAGCGGGGCGGCCTCCGCCTCGGCAGGAGGCGCCGGGTCGACGAGACACTGACCGCCTACGGGGAGCGGCTCGCCGTCGCCGACCCCGGCAACGCCGAGGGGCTGCTGTGGACGACCCGATTGGTCGAACGGTGCACCTACGGCGGCGTCGAGCCCTCGGCCGAGCAGATCACCGGTGCCCTGGCCTTCACCCGCCGCTTCCGGGGCAGGCACCCGAGGGCGGCGGCACCGGCCCACCGTGATCAGGGCGTGGACACCGCCAGCGCCTCGTCGAAGGAGGCGCCGGCCGCCAGCAGCGGCCGGTAGGCCATCAACTGGCGGGGCTGGCTGAAGGCGAGCACGGCACGGAGCCGGTCCTCCCGCCGGTAGAGGGCCACGAACTTCCCCTCGTCGAGGGATCCGCCCACCACCACGACCTCGTCGTCAGGGCCCGGCAGACCGATGACCTGGATCTTCGTCTGGTACTGGTCCGACCAGAAGAAGGGCACGGGGTCGTAGGGCTGGGCGCCGGCCGTCCCGGCGATGAGGTTGCGGGCCGCCGCCGCACCACCCTCGGCGGCATTGGTCCAGTGCTCCACCCGTATCCGCTCGCCGAGGGACGGGTGGCGCCAGCGGGCGACGTCACCCGCACCCACCACCCGGTCCCCGGCGAACAGGGACTCATCGCACACCACCCCGTCGTCGACGGACAGGCCCGAGCCCTCGAGCCAGTCCACGGCGGGGACGACGCCGATGCCCACCACCACGAGGTCGGCGTCGAGGTCGGTGCCGTCGGTCAGGCGCACCACCACCGGATGGGGTGCCCCGGGGGCGGAGGACAGCCGGTCCACGCCGACTCCGGTGAGCAGCGTGACGCCCTCGGACCGATGGAGGCGGGCACACGCCTCGCCCATCTGCGCACCGAGCACCCGGCCGAGGGGAGTGGGCAGCGCCTCGACCACCGTCACCGACGCCCCGAGTCCGTGGCAGGTGGCAGCCACCTCCGAGCCGATGAATCCGGCCCCGATCACCACGAGCCTCGCCCCCTCCCCCACCGCGGCGAGCTCGGCCCTGATGGCCAGGCAGTCGTCCAGAGTGCGCAGCGCCCAGACCTTGGGTACGCCGTCCGTGCCGGGAAGCGACCGGGCCGTGGCTCCGGTGGCCACGATCAGTCCGTCGTAGTGCAGCTCGCTGCCGTCATTGCACGACAGGATGCGGGCGTCGTTGTCGACCGACACGGCGCGACGACCCAGCCGGAACTCGAGACCCAGCGTGTCGAGCTTCTCCGGAGCATGATGGTGGATCCGTTCGACGTCCCACTTGCCCGCCAGGAGCTGCTTGGACAGGGGCGGTCGGTCGTAGGGGGCGTGCAGCTCGTCGCCGATGATGATGATCGGACCGGTGTGGCGTTCGTGGCGCAGCTCCTCGGCGGCCCGCAGTCCGGCCAGTGAGGCTCCGACCACGACGGCGGTCGCGTCGGACGGAAGGGGTTCGCTCATGGCCGGCATCGTAGGTCCGGCACCGGCCGACCGGGACCACCGGCGCTCACCGCCGTCGTCCCGATCACGTGCGCTCACCGCGCACCCGGCCGCCGCTCACCGGCCGAACATCGTCATCCACTGCTCGGGTGTGCGCAGCCGGAAGACGTAGTTGTGCGAGCGGGTGTGCCCCATGGTGGCCGACGGCTCGGGCGAGTACAGGTGGCCCGGGAACAGCACCGTGTCATCGGGCACCCGGGCCAGGCGGGTGGTCAGCGACTCGTACATGGCCTCCGGGTCTCCCCCGGGCAGGTCGGTCCGGCCACAGCCATCGAGGAACAGGGTGTCCCCGGCCACGAGGCGTCCGTCGACCAGGAAGCACTGGCTGCCCGGCGTGTGACCGGGGGTGTGCAGCAGGGTGACGGGGATCCCACCGACGTCGATCACCTCGCCTCCGGCGTGGGTGACGAGGTCCTCCTCGCCGACCCCCGTGGAGCGGGAGACCCAGGGGGCTTCGGCCGCCTGCACGTGGATCGGCACCGCGGCCAGCTCGAGCAACCGGGTGATGCCCTCGATGCCCCAGCCCATCATGTCGCCGCCGACGTGGTCCGGGTGATAGTGGGTGGCCAGCGCACCCACGCACGTCATGCCGTCGGCGGCCAGGATCCCGAGGAGCTCGTCGACGCCGTAGGCCGGGTCGATGACCACCGCCTCACCGGTCGACCGGTCGCCGAGCAGATACACGAAGTTGACCATCTGGCGTGCGATCTGGTCGTCGGCGGCGAAGTCCCGTCCGGCCAGCAGCTGGCGGAAGTAGAGCCGATCGTTCGACGGTGGGTCAGCGGGGTCCGGGGTTGCGTCGGTCACCGGACCACCTTACGGGGGAAGCTGCCACCGGCGAGGCACTCGACGTCACCGCCGTCCGCGTGACCATCGGGTGAGCCACGCCACGGTGATGGGGGCTACCATCGTGGCGGCCGCACGACGGACCAACCGGGGGTCCCGGTCAGCGGGGTCCCGGCGGCCAGCGAGGCTGGCGGCAGGTGGGCCCGGCCGAAGATGGGCTGGCGGGCACAATCCTGGTCGGTGGTGGAGTGGGCCGGGACCGGTCCGGTTCGATTGGACGACAGCACCACATCGGTGAGCGAAGGAGGAGGCGTCGCTATGGCTCGATCAGGGATGGACCCGGGGCAGAGCGGTGGGGCGGAGTACCGGACCGCGACCGCCATGCTGCGGGAGTGGGCGACGACGACGCCCGATGCTCCGATGCTGACCCTCGGGGACATCACCCTCAGCTGGGCCGAGATCTACGGGCGGTCCAAGCAGGTGAGCCGGTCGCTGGCCGCGGCCGGGGTGACCGCCGGGGATCGCGTGGCCTTCCTCGACAAGAACGGGATCGAGTTCTTCGAGGTGTTCTTCGGCTGCGCCCTCATGGGGGCCGTCACCGTGGCGGTGAACTGGCGCCTGGCCCCGGGCGAGATGGCCGCCATCATCGAGGACGCCCAGGCCCCGGTGGTCTTCTACGGACCCGAGTTCGAGGCGACAGTGAAAGAGATCGACCCCCTGGTGGACGGTGTCCGCCAGTGGGTGCCGCTCGACCGCATGGCCGAGTGGCGGGACCCGGCGGGCATGGGCGCTGCCCCGGACCCGGGATTCGAGCCCGGCGCCGACGAGGTGGTCACCCAGCTCTACACCTCGGGGACCACGGGCCTGCCCAAGGGGGCCATGATCTCGGGCCGGAACATCTCGTGCATCCTGACCGAGGCCGATCGTGTCTTCCATATCGGCTCGGACACGGTGTCGCTCGTGGCGATGCCCCTCTTCCACATCGGGGGGTCGGGCTGGGCGCTCTGCGGCATGTCACGGGGGGGCCACTCGGTGATCATCCGTGACATCGAGCCGGTCGAGGCGCTGCATTTGATCGAGCGGCACCGGGTCACCGAGACCTTCGTCGTGCCGGCGGTCCTGATGTTCCTGTTGTCCACGCCCGAGTTGTCCGGTACCGACGTGTCGTCCCTGCGAACCGTCTTCTACGGTGCGTCGCCCATCAGCGAGGACGTACTCGTGCGATCGATGGACGCGCTGGGATGCGACTTCGCCCAGGTCTACGGGCTCACCGAGACGACAGGGGCGATCACCTCCCTGATGCCGGCCGACCACGACCCGAATGGGCCGCGCTCGTCGTTGCTCCGCTCGGCCGGCCGCCCCTTCGACCACGTGCAGCTGAGGATCGTCGATGCCGGCACCGGCGAGGACCTGCCGACCGGCGAGGTCGGCGAGGTGTGGGCACGGTCCGACCAGAACATGCTGGGCTACTGGAACAAGCCTGAGGAGACGTCCTCGGTCCTCTCCGACGACGGCTGGTTCCGGACCGGCGACGCCGGGTGGCTCGACGCCGACGGCTACCTGTTCCTGCACGACAGGATCAAGGACATGATCGTGTCGGGCGGCGAGAACGTCTACCCGGCAGAGGTCGAGAACGCCCTTCTCTCCCATCCCCGGGTGGTCGATGCCGCCGTCATCGGGGTACCTGACGACAAATGGGGCGAGACGGTCAAGGCCATCGTCGTCAGTGCCCCCGGGTCACCGGACGACGAGGAGCTGGCGACGGACATCATCGCCGCCACACGGTCGCGCCTGGCCCACTACAAGTGCCCGACCTCGGTCGACTTCGTGGACGCCCTCCCCCGCAACCCATCGGGCAAGGTGCTCAAACGTGAGCTACGGCAGCCCTACTGGCAGGAGGGCGGTCGGAACATCCACTGATGCCGGGGCGGGTCCAGTGCCCGGTGGAGGTCGGCCGGGTGGCCGATGGCCGGCGACCGCTCAGAAGAGGCCGGGTGACGGCTGATCGTCGCCATCGGAGGTCGAACCGAATCGATGGTCGTCCTCACCGTCTCCGATGTCGACCTCGAAGACCTCGACCACCGTCGTCTCGGTCTGTCCGATGGCCTCCAGACGGGGCACGAGCTCCTCGACCTGGATGCGGGTCCTCCGCAATCGGCGGTCGAGCTCGTCCACGATGTCGGTGGCCCGCTGCAGCTGGTCGACCAGGCGGTCGACGTCGATCACCCCGGTCTCGAACTCCTCGATGATGGCATCGAGCTCGGCCCCCGCGTCCGAGTAGCTCAGATCGGTCAGTCCGGAGATCTCCTCTTCGGGCTCTCCCCTGCCGCGCTGGCCCCCACGTGTCGTCGCCATCACCGCATCCCTTCGTCGTCGTCCGTGCCTGCCTCCGAAACTGCACCGGCCGGCTCCACCACCGTCGAGGCCACCTGACCGTCGGTCAGCCGGGTGTAGAGGAGCGAGCCGGAACCGACCTCGGAAACCGATCGCACCACCCGGCCGGAGGCATCGCGGGTCACCGAGTAGCCGCGCTCGAGCTGACGCTGGTAATCGTACGCCCCCAGCAGCCGCCGCCACTGGCCGATCCGCAGCTCCTCTGTCTCCAGACGGCGACGTGGCTGGACGGCCAGTCGGCCGGCCTGCACCACCAGACCGCGCTCGCCGGCTTCGAGGGAACGAACGGCTGACTTGGCCAGCACCCCACCGCGGCCGACGAGTTGACGGGCGTGGACCTCCGTCTGCCCCCGAGCACCGCCCCGCAATGTGCGCGCCCGATGGACCAGCCGTTCCGACTGTCGGTCGATCTGCGAGCGCGACCCGATGACCACACGCTGGCGCCAGTGATCGATCGAGCGATCGGTCCGAGCCAACTGTTGGGTGGCCAGGCGGGCGACCACCTGTCCGGCGTCGACGGCGGTCCGCCAGTAGTCGGAGGCGATCCGGGCCAGTTCCTGGCCGCACTCGGTCGGGGTGATGAACGAGCGGTTGGCCACCTCGTCGGACACCGACTGGTCACCGGTGTGTCCGATGCCGGTCCACACCGGCGTGTCGGAGGTGGCGATGGCCCGTGCGACCGGCTCGGCGTCGAACGTGGCCATGTCGGCCTTGGAGCCGCCGCCCCGGACCACGACGAGCACGTCGCACCGCTGCGCCTGCAGTTGGCGGACGGCGGCCGCCACGGAGCGCGCCGCCCCCCGGCCCTGGACCTCGGTCGGCGCCACGACGACGTCGAACGCCATGCCCGACGCATCGAGGCCGCCGAGGAAGTCGCGGTACCCCTCGGTTCCGGGGCTGGCCACCAGGCCGATCCGGAGCGGCACCCGTGGGACGGGGATCCGGCGGTTCCGGTCGAACAGGCCCTCGTCGACCAGGGCCTTGATCAGGCGGGCCCGCTCGGCGGCGACCTTGCCCAACAGGGCGTCGGTGTCCAGCTCGGAGAGCACGAAACTGATGTCCCCCCGGGGCTTGTACAGCTGCACCTCGCCCTTGACCCGGACCACGAGTCCGGCGTCGAGGGCGATGCCCAGCCGATCGAGTGCGGTGCGGACCCGCCTCCAGCGGCTCGACCAACACACGACCTTCAGCACCGGCGTGCCGCTGTCCCGGGCGTTCGACGGGTCGACGAGGTCCATATAGCAGTGCCCGCGGGCGCTGACGTTGAAGGAGCGGACCTCGCCGGACACCCACACCTCGCCCGGGAGCGCCCCCTTGAGGGCACGGTCGATGCGCAGGTACAGGGCGCCGATCGAGAGGGAGTCGGCCTCCTGAACCGGCGATCCGGAACCGCTGGCGGTCGAAGCACGGGGCACGGCGACAGATTAGGGCCACCCTGTGACCGTCCCGACCCAGCGGGTCACGGGGGCTGGTCGGGCACGGACCTGGCCATGCGTGGGATGATGGTGGTGACGGTGAGCCGGCCGGGTGGTCGCGGCCCGGCCCGGTGGGGCGTGCCCCTGCCGGGGAAGGGCCGAGGAAGGTCGGGACTCCAAAGGGCAGGGTGCTGGCTAACGGCCAGTCGGGGCGACCTGCAGGAAAGTGCCACAGAGAACAGACCGCCGATGGCGTCACCCCCGGGTGGCGCACAGGTAAGGGTGAAACGGTGCGGTAAGAGCGCACCAGCGACCGGGGTGACCCGGTCGGCTCGGCAAACCCCACCCGGAGCAAGGTCGAATCGGGGGACGGACGGCCCGTCCGGCGTCCTCAACGGACGCCACCCCCAGGTGGACCGCTCAGATGGATGGCCACCCAACCCTCGCCAGAGGGTGGACAGAATCCCGCCTACAGGCCGGCTCACCGTCACCACCGGCCGCTCGACAGCCATTTCTAGACATCGAGCTGGTTCCTTGCGTGTCCCTACGGCCATCACTGGCCCGACAGTGATGGCGAGACACGCCGGTGTGGCCTCGTGCTCGCCGGGGTCGACGGGCGCCACGCCGTCTAGAACTTTGTGTAGAGGAGATCCTCACACACCCTCATCGAGCAGCCGGGCGGGCCTGCTGGCGGTCTCCAGCAGCGAATGGGACGAGGAACGCACGGCTGCACTGGCTCCGTCCCTTGTTGTGCGCTCCGTCGACCGGTGCAGAGCAGGTGACCTTCAGCCGGGGGATCAGTTCGCCACCCGGATCGATGTCCCCTTGCCGCTGCTGTGATGGCCGGCGGCGTCAAAGGCCACACTGCGCAGGGTGTAGTGGCCGTTCGGCACGGTGGTCGTGTTCCAGAAAAAGGGCCACTCTTGGGTGAACTGCACGGTGGCGATGAGTCGATCGTGCAACGCCCCACCGGTGAGGAAGAACTCGACCTTGGACACTCCGACGTGGTACGGCGCGGTGGCGAGCACCAGCTGTGTGCCCTTCACCGACGTTCCGTTTCGCGGAAGGACCACCGTGGTCACCGGGAGGGGTTGGGTCGTTGGATGCAAGCCGGGGATCCCCAAGCGGGGTAGTAGCCAGCGTGCCACCGATAACGAACCGTCGGCAGAGTAGTGCGCCCCATCTGTCCGCATGCCCACCCCGTTCGTGACCAGCGGGCACGGTGGCCCGTTGGGACAGACGAGAGCGGACAGATCGACCACCTTGACGTGCGGCTGGGTGGCCGCGAACTTCGTCACGAGTGCATTCAAGCGAGCAAAGTCCTGGTCGTCGGGGGTCAGGCCCGTAGGTTTCCCGAGGTTGGCGAACGGTGGCTGGGTCAGCATGACCACGGTGGCCCCCGTTGCCGTGAACTGTTCTACCCGGCTCCTGATTCGCTGGACCACATAGGCGCTCCACTGAGGGGTGCCCGGGGTCAGGATTTTCCCGTCGGCGCTGTCGCCCACGACCAGAGCCATCCTCTCCCAGGTGCTGGCCCACAGGACGACGTTCGGATGCCCCGTCCGGAGGACGTGCGTCTCGATGGCGTCGGCGCGGCTCTGGCAGTACCTCGTCTCGGCGTAGACGTTCCTGCCGTTGATGAAGTACGGGGCGATCTGTCCGCTCACCACGCCACAGCCGATGAGCGCGGCATCTTCCACCTGGACGCCCTCCGGGGACCCGACGGCTTCGAGTCCCGGCAGCATGGTGCACGCGGTGGAGTCTCCGATCAGCATGACCCGGGCGACGACTCGCTGGGTTGCCGCCGGGCCGGTGCCCATCAGGGAAGCAAGTTGCGATTTGGTCGGGGGTGGGCAGGTGGTGTTGGTCTTCAGTCCGGCGAGGCCAGGAACCGCCAGGGTTCCCTGGTCGTGGAGATGGAGCTCGAGGTTGGCCACTGCCAGGCTGGAGAGGACCAGGCATCCGCCCAGGACCAGACTCGCCCACCGTCTGGTGACGAGATACCGGCTCCGCCGGATGGGGTTCTCGATCAGGCGGTAGGTGAGGACGGCCAGACCGAGCGACACGAGCACCCAGACCAGGGATTCGGCGGTGGACAAGCTGTCCGTCCCTCGCCGCTCGGTGGCAATGGTGAGTACCGGCCAGTGCCAGAGATACCACGAGTAGGAGACCAAGCCGATCCATTGCAGTGTTTTCACCCGCAGGAGTGCCTCGACGCCGAACGCCGGTTGGGCGACACCTCCGGCGATGACCATCGCTGCACCCACGACCGGGAGGGCGACCACCCAGCCCGGATACGAGGTGGCCGAGGTGTAGAGGTGGGCAGCACACAGGATGGCTGCGAAGCCCAGCCACGAGAGGACAGCGGCGCGTCGGGCCGGCAGGCGCCGCAGGCTGACGGTGCACACGGCCACCAGCCCCCCCAGGGCCAACTCCCATGCCCGGGGGAAGGGAGAGAAGAAGGCGGCAGTCGGATCGGCCGAGGTCTGGACGATCGAATCGATGAACGATGCGACCACCACGAGGCTGAGGACGATCCCGAGACGACGTCGCAGCGACAGGCCCCACGACAGTCTCCCGATGGCCAAGAAGATGGCCGGATAGACCAGATAGAACTGCTCCTCGACGGCCAGCGACCAGTAATTCTGGAGCACGGACGGGGGTAGCTGGGAAGCCAGGTAGTTGGTCCCGCTGGCGACGAAGTGAAAGTTCACCAGAAAGATCGACGCCCAGATGCCATCGGTGGCCGTCTGGTTTCCGCTGATCGGACCGAGGGCCAGGTACGAGGCGATGACCGCCACGATGATGACCAGGGTGGCGGCCGGGATGATGCGTCGGGCGCGTCGCCCGTAGAAGGCCCGCAGCGACGTCGAACCGGTGGACCCGTGCTCGCGGAGCAGAACGCCGGTGATCACAAAACCGGAGATCACGAAGAAGACGTCGACGCCCACGTACCCACCGCCGACGCCCGGGACGTGGGAGTGGAACAACACGACGAGCAGGATCGCCACGGCCCGGAGGCCCTGGACGTCGGGACGGAACCTCCGGTCCTCCGGTGCCGTCCCCGCTTCGAGATCCGGCTGACGGGGGTCGCTTCGGGCCGGCGCCGGGGGGTGCACTACCATCTCGGGCTCTGCACGGGTCCACCGCATGGGCAGGCGGTGATCGGTGCCGGGGGCGTTGCCTCCCGTTGCCGATCGTCAGGTGTCATCGGGCCACGGGGAGACCGGTGGTCCGCAGCCCGGGCGGTGCCACCGGGGGGGTGCCGTCCGGCGCCGACCCGCCCCGGTGGGCCTGGGCCTGACCAGCGGCGCCGCCGCCTGGCGCATCCTGTCCTGCCGACAGGACATCTTCGTGCACCGGGGAAGAGTAACACCGAGAATTGTCGAGTACGCCAACGGCGCACGCCGCGACGAGCTCTCGGACGGTGAGCCGACCGCGGCCCCTCGAACGGGCGACGGTGCAATCGGGTGACCACTGAAGAAGGCGAGCAGCATCGACCACTCGAGAGCCGGCCCCGTTCCCCGACCGGCGTCACCGCCCGAGCTCGAGGACTGGCAGGGGTCCCAGCGCTCCCGGGGTCGCGGCGACCCTCGTGGGGCAGAACAGCTAGAACAGGATTCGGCCGAGGGTGGGGAGATGGGCGACGAGCGTGTGAGGCTGGGCGTTGCCGATGCGAACCACAATTCGCGGGTCGGTGGGTACGTGGTGCACGACCAGCGGTCGCATCTGTCCACCAGGACCCTGTTCGTCGATGCCGGTGAACGAGTTGTAACTGATCGGGAGGGCCACCAGCGTGGGGCCTTGGCAGGTCACCGTATAGGTGATCTGCAGCGCCTCGAAGGGAGTACCCGGTTTCTCGACCACCGAGCAGGGTACGGACGAGAGGGAGGCGCCCTCCTGATGGTCGGTGTGCAGCTTTTCGTAGAGCGGTGCGTCGCCGGGAAGCTCCTGTCCGTTGGATCCCAGCACCTTCGGCAGGTATTCGACGAACAGTGGATAGGTTTCGGCGAATATCCCCGGATAGTTCTGGAAGCTCACCTGCGCCGGCGGGGTCAGTCCGCCAACGGGGAGGAACGGGAGGTCGGGAAGGAAACCGCTGGCCAACGCGGGCTCATGGGCGGTGACCGGTGAGAAGAGAATGAGGACCGCCAGCCACAGCCCGGCCAATGCGACGGGTACCCGCAGCGATGCATGAGGCCACCGGACTCTGGCCACACGGAGATACCAGTCGGCGACCACGGCCGCCAGAAGCAGGGCCAGAGGGACGATGAACGTCATCATTCGAAACGGAAAGGTGATCACCTTGAAGGGCGAGAGCACGTCGTAGACGGGAAGAGAGACGCGGAACTGCAGGAAGAGATAGAGCGCCAGGCTCACGACGAGGACGGCGACCACAGGCCGGTCAGCGGCGGCGACCGGAGACGGCCTGCGAACTGCCGAACGTCTGACCCGGCGGACGACCACCGTGAACAGACCGACGGCGAGGAGGAACGTGATGGCAAAGTCCAGCTGAACGTCCACGTGCGCGTTCGTCGACGACAGCCAGCGGTTCGACGGCAGGTAGAAATAGGACCACCAGGGATCAGTGAAGTTGCGGGAGACGGTGGCACCGAATTCGGTGATCTTGGAGGCCGGATCGTAAAAGCGACTCATCTCGAGTTCGGCCACAAGCATCGGCGCCAGGATCACGGTGGTGGCACCCGCGGCGATCAGGAGCCTCCTGTAGACGGCGCGCAAGCCGGCGACTCCGAACGAGGCGAGGAAGGTGACGGCAGTGACGACCAGCACGATCGTCGACACCAGCGCCACCGCGCTGTGGGCATCGACGAGCACGACCATCGTCGGAACGATCAGCCAGGACACCCGCCGGTCCTTGACCAGGGTCAGACACCAATACAGAAGCCAGGGGACCACCATCAGGGCAGAGAACTCCGCGAGGTCCCCCCGGGTCAACCACTCCACGAACGCCCAGTTGGTGAACAGGAAGCCGAGCGACCCCACGACCTTGAGGAAACGCTGCTCGGTGACGACGCCGAGGGCCTGCCTCATGCCGTAGGCACCGATGACCATGAAGAAGGCCAAGGTCACCAGCAAGGTCGCCTTGAGCGCGCCACCCAGCACGATGAAGACGATCCCGCCGACGATGAAGAACGCCTTGTGATAGAAGAGCGGCGTCGGTGTGCCCATACCGTACGCATCGCTGCTCGACCAGACGGGGAAGAAGTCCCCATGGCGGAAGTGCGCGGCGTAGATCTGTACCAGCAGGGGATCCTGCCCGAATGTCTGCCCCACCGGCCACCCCGGGCGACGCCCGGCGAGGGTGAGCACGAGCGCAGCTGCGGCGATCACGGCGAGGAAGTAGAAGAGCTCGTAGGTCCAATCCACAGTGGACACCCAGCTCCGTGGAGAGCGCCGGCCACCGGGTGGTTGGGCTGTCACCCCTGAGACGTCCCCCGCGACCCTTTCGGAGTCCACTTGCTGCAAGGCCTGATCCCTCCGCGTCGCCCGGAGACAGAGACGCTACATGATTGTTCCTGGTGGCGGCGGAGCACGGGCAACGTCCGATCAGCTGACCCCACATCCGGACGCGTGAGCGTGGCCGCCGAGCTTCTCCAGAGGTTCCGGGGGCGCCGGAGCGGTGGACCCGCTCCGAGACACGCTCCGTGTGGACCTCACGGTCGACGCGGCCCTCCGGATTGGGTCCTCGTCGCCCGCCGACGACGGACCTCATCTCCTTGGTGTAGGCCGCCACGACGGCTCAGGCCTCGACCGGTCCCGAGTGCCACCCGAAACCCACGTCCAGGGATCGCTGCGACATCCCTGAGGCGCCGCCATCCATCCCTCGGGCTCACTTCTGGATCGACCGCTCGCCCACATCCGAGCGGAGGCGATTGACCACGTCTGGTGGGATCTGGGCCTCCACGGCTTCCGCCAACCTCTTCGATCCCGACCGCAATGACAGCAACTCCGAATATCGCTCATCGTCCCCCTTGATTCCCGAGATGAGCGGGGAGCGGGCGATCGATGCCACACCGAGGAACATGACGAGTAGCGCCAGGGCTTCGAGTGGCCCATAAGGACCCGAGGTGCGGAGGTTGTCGGCAAAGAGGCCGATACCGATGGCGAGACTGACCAAGGGGTCGACCAGGACCAGTGCGGTCTGCGACGCTGCGATAGGACCGGCGTGGTAGGCGTTCTGCGCCAGGAACAACGAGAGCACCCCGGAGACGGCCAGTCCGTAGGTCTGCCAGTGGGAGAACATGTGGACCCAATCGGTGGCGACGTAGTTCCCGACGGTCTTGATCAGGGCTGCGGTGAACGCAAATCCGATGGCCCCGGCGATCCCGAACATCGCCGCCCTCCACCACCGAGGTCCACGGAGTGCCAAGAGCACGGCCACCACCATCGCCCCACCACAGCTCGCTGCCGCCACGATCCACCCGTGAGCGGTCGGAACAACGTGGCCTTCGGTGGGTTGGGCGAAGACCAGAAAGCCGGCGAGACCTCCCGCTGCGGCGACACAACCGAGCCATTCCCGAACCCCGACCCGAAACCGGAACCAGGTGGCCAGCAGGAGGACGACGAACAACAACTCGGTGGTCAGGATGGGCTGGACCTGGCTCAGGGCCCCGATATGGAGCGCCACCGCCTGCAGCAGGAAGGAGGCGATCATGAATGCCAACCCGAGCAGCCACACTCCCCGCTTCAACGCGTGGGTCAGCAGGCTGAGCTTGAGCGTCGATTCGTCGGGAGCGTCCTCGACCCCCATGCGCTGGAGGATGCTGGTCAGTGCATTGGCCAGACCAGCCGAGAGAGCAAGCAGATAGACCACGATGGGACGCCTAGCGCGTGGCTTCCATGGAACTGCGACCAGGCATGAGAGCCTTGGGCGGACAAATCGTCATACCCACCACGGACCTCCGAACGCAAAGGCCCCTCAGCGCCAGCCTAATGACTCACCAGCTGGGGTCGGTCCGCCCGGCGGACGCTCGGGCAACACGCCCTTCACCCCAAGAAGCCCGGCCCCGGTATCACCCCGGAGACGCTCCGGTGGGGCCCCTCAGGGTCTCACCGATGTGGGGTTCCGTACTCGTCCACCCATTGCTGAGGGACTCTCGCCGGGATCTTCACAGCCAGGGGGACCAGGAATCGTGGGACCAGCCAGAACGCTGTCACGACGAGCATCAGGACGAGGAACACCACCAGTACGATCACGAGGCAACCTTAGTGAGGAATCCGGCGAAAGTCCTTGCGGGCCTTCCCGGTTGGCGCCTCTTCCCCGAGGCCGGAGACCTCCACACCCCGACTCGCTGAAGATCGGTGCCGGTGAAGCGGACAGGCAAGCGCGACCTCCGGCCCCTCGGCTCGCTGACGTGGAGTCGGCGGCGAGCGCTGGCGGCTGCGGGCGTGGTCGTCCCGGTCATGTCACCGGCACGCCGGCCCCGACGCGCCTACGTTCCGGCTTCGATGATGCGGGAGGTCGAGCGCCCTTCGAGGCGCGACACCAGCACCACGCGGCCACCCCACCCCTCGACTTCCGAGGCTCCGACGACCGAGTCGACGTCGTAGTCGTCCCCCTTCACGAGCACGCTCGGGCGAACAGCCATGATCAGCTCGAGTGGAGTCTCCTCTCCGAACAGCACCACGAAGTCCACGCACTCCAGTGCGGCGATGATCTCGCAGCGGTCCGCTTCGGACTGGATCGGCCGGTCGCCCCCTTTCAACCTCCGGACGGACGCATCGGTGTTCAGGGCGACCATCAGCGCATCGCCGGCGGACCTGGCCTCACGGAGCAACGTGATGTGACCGGCGTGCAGGAGGTCGAAGCAACCGTTGGCCAGGACCAGACGGCGCCCCTCTCGCTGGTAGGCGGCGCCGACGTCACTGGCCTCGCCCCGGTCGGCGAGGACCTTGGGATTGGTCTCGTCGAAGCGCTGGTCGGCGCCGCTGCCCATCAGGGTGAGCAGTTCGGTCGCCGACAGGGATGCGGTACCGGGCTTGCCGCACACCGCTCCGGCTGCGGCATTGGCGATCTCGACGGCCCGCCGGAGGTCGAGGCCGGCGCCCAGCCCGAGCGCCATGAGGGCGATCAGTGTGTCGCCGGCACCCGAGACATCGGCCACCGCTCGAGCCTTTGTGGGCAGTCGGGACAGTTCGGCCGAGCCGGCGTCGAGGACGGCGACACCGTCCGCCGAACAGGACAGCACCACCGCCTGGGCGCCCGAGAGCTCCAGGTAGGCACGGGCGAGACGGTCGATCTCCTCACCGGCATCCGGATCCCCCGGAGGGGCCGGGCAAGCCGATCGGGCCTCCGCCAGGTTGGGCTTGATCACCGTGGAGCCGGCGTAGCGGGTCAGGTCGCGGCTCTTCGGGTCCGTGATCACCGGAACACCGGTCTGGCCCGCCCGGTCGATGACCGCTCGGATCAGCTCGGGTCCGAGGAACCCCTTGGCGTAGTCGGCCAGCACGACCGCCCGTGGGCCCGGCTCGGAGAGGAACGCCTCCAACGCCGCGAGTGCGCCGGCGGCCTCGCCGGGCGCGGTCGGATGCACGGCCTCCCGGTCGATCCGTGCCACCTGGTGCGCTCCCGACACCACGCGGGTCTTGCTGGTGGTGGGCACGCCCGGCGCGCGCACCAGCGAGCAGTCGATGTCGGACGCTTCGAGCAGGTCAACGATGTCCCGGCCGTCGGCGTCCTCGCCGATCCGACCGACCAACGTGGCCCGGGCGCCGAGCGAGGCGACGTTGGCCGCGACGTTGGCCGCCCCACCGAGCACCAGCCGGGTGTTCCTCTCCAGGAGCACCGGTACCGGTGCCTCGGGAGACATCCGTTGCGCGTCGCCGTCCAGATACCGGTCGAGCATCACGTCACCGAGCACGAGGACGTGGGCCGCCTGGAGGGCACGCAGCTCGTGTGCTGCCGATTCCTGAGGGTTCATCGCGCTCGACTGACGAGGGCGTCGAGGAGCCCCGGGAGTTCGTCCAAACACCTGATGACGTGGTCCGCCGCCGACGGCGCGCCGTCTTCGGTGGCCACCGACGGAACGAGCACGGCAACCGCACCCGCGGCGTGGGCCGCTCCGAGGTCGGCGAGGCGGTCCCCGACGACGATCAGGTCGATGGGCCGGATTCCGAGGCGTGCCGCCGCCTCCGTGACGAGTCCCGGCGCCGGCTTCCGGCACCGACAGCCCTCGGCGGTGGCATGGGGGCACACCGCCCACACGTCGAAGGTGCCGAGCAGGGCGTCGACCCGCCGGTTGACCAGTTCGACCTGCCCGGAGGTGAGCAGGCCCCGACCGACGCCGCTCTGGTTGGTCACCACTCCGGTCCGCAGTCCTCGCGCCCGTGCCGCATCGACCGCCGTCTGCGCCCCCGGCCTCACCACGACCTTGTCGGGGTCACCGTTGAACGGAACGTCCTCGATCAGCGTTCCGTCCCGGTCGAACAGCACCGCGGCAACGGCCACCGCCGCCTCCGCTGACGGCGCCATCCTCAGCGCCCCTGTCCCACGACCGGACCGGGACTGGTCATCAGTGTCCGGCAGGCCCCAAGGACGTCCGCCACCGGCACCTGGTTGATGCAGCAGGGATCGTCGACGGATACGCATCCCGCCTCGCAGAGCGCCGACCCGGGTGACGCCGGTCGGATGACGACGGAGTGTCCTCCGACCGGCCGGTAGCGCTCGGGAGCGTTCACATGGTCGCCCGGCGCGTCGATCGGATGACAGGCCACGATGACCGCCGGGGTGCCCAGGGCGGCGGCCATGTGACCGAGCCCCGAGTCGTTGCCCAAGAAGAGGCTGCATCGGTCGATGACCGCGGCCGTCCCCGGGATGGGGATCCGGCCGATGAGATCGACGACCGGAGCGTCCGCCGGGAGCTGCTCGCGCAGGGTCCGCCCCTGCTCCGCCTCATCGGGGGACCCGAGCAGGACCACCGTGCACCCATCGTCACCCAGGCCTTCGATCACCTCGGCGTACCGTTCCAGCGGCCACCGCCGACGGCCGCTGGCCGCGCCGACGGCCACGGCGACGAGCGGGCCGGGGACAGCCTCGAGTTCGGGCACAGCCACCGGTGGCACGGTCAGCGCCGGTCCGACGTCGTTGGGATCGATGCCGATGAAACCGGCGAAGTGCTGCAGGCGGCCGAACTCGTGGAGCGGGGCGCCGGCGGACGGCAGCCGGGGCCCGGGCAGGAGGCCGAGCCACCAGTCCCGGCGGTGGCGCTTGGGCGTGGCATCCCTCGCCCAGGTGATGGTGCGGCGAGGACGCGGACCCACGAGGGCGAGGCCCAGAGCCTCCCGCTCGAAGTCGAACCGGGGGAGGAGGACGACATCCGGGTCGAAGCGGTTGACCTCGGTCCGCAGGCGCCTCCCGGCAGTGATCACGTCGCGGCGACGACGGGGTCGGCAGTCCACGCCGGCCACAAAGGCCAATCCGCCCACATCCATGATGCTCAGGGCAGCAGGTGGGCCGATGAAACCGCACTCGCCCGGTATCGAGCGGGCGACGGCGGAGGGGAATCCACTGGCCATGATGTTGTCGCCGAGGTCGTCGGCCCGCACCACCAGGACCCGGGCCGCTTCCTGCACCAACTGGGCACCAGCCCGTCCCGGGGGGTTCACCGCTCGACGTTGCCCACGAGCGGCTCGTCGTGGACGCCGAGCGAGTGTTCCACCAGCTCGATCAGGGCGTGGACGACGAGGGCGTGGAGTTCCTGCACGCGATCGGCCCACCGGCCACCGGGTGTGACGACGGTCAACGAGGCCTCCTGCTCGACGGCAGCTCCGGGACGACCGGTCACCGCGATGGCGACCATCCCGTTGCTGCGGGCCGCCGAGACGGCACGGATCACGTTGGTGCTGGTCCCGCTGGTGGTGAACGCCACCAGCACGTCCCCCGGCCGGCCCAGTGCCTCGACACCGCGGGCGAACACCTCGTCGTAGCCGAGATCGTTGCCGACGCACGAGAGGTACCCGGCGTCCGAGAGGGCCAGCGCCCCGAGAGCCCGTCGATCCGAGCGAAACCGGCCGGTCAGCTCCTCGGCGAGGTGGATGGCATCACACATCGAGCCCCCGTTGCCACAGGTGATCACCTTGCCGTCCTGGGCCAGGCATGCGGCCACCAGCCGCCCCGCCTCGGCGATCTGACCGATGGCGTGGTCGTCGCGTGTGAGGGCGTCGAAGCACGACGAGGCCTCGATCGCCGCTGCCCGCACGATCTCGTTCAGCCGGGAGAGGTCCCGGGCGTCCGCAGTCGCGTCAGCCCCGCTCGTTCCGGTATCCACCACACCCTCATGCTACTCGGCACGTCGCGAAGTATGGCTGTTGGGAGAGCCCGGCGATGCCGTCCATGCGACGGGGCGCAGGTCCGCCACCTGGTCGGACCATACCCGTCCGACCAGGTGGTGCGCACGGGTGCCACGGACGAGAGCCATCGTCCACGGCATACCGTGTGCCATGGGTATCTCACCTCACATCAGGCGTATACGTGAACTCGTGGGGAACGAACTCCTGGTCCTCCCTTCAGCCGCCGTGCTCCCGCGGGACGAACAGGGCAGGGTACTCCTCGTCAGGGTCATCGACGGCGGGCAATGGGCGGTCATCGGTGGGGCCATCGAGCCCGACGAGGCTCCCGAACAGGCCGCGCTTCGGGAAGCCAAGGAGGAGGCCGGGGTCGAGCTCCGGCTCGGCTCGATGGTGGGTGTCCTGGGCGGACCCGACTACCGCCTGACCTATCCCAACGGCGATCGGACCTCCTACGTCGTGGTCGCCTACGAGGCCACGGTGGTCTCCGGCACGCCGGCGCCCGATTGGGACGAGACGTCAGCGGTCGGTTGGTGGGACCCCGACCATCTCCCGCTCGACGAGATGAGCACCCTCACCCGGGCACTGCTCCGGGACACGGGGGTCACCGACTCGGTGCATCGGACCCCTGTGGGGCCTGGCCCGGAGCGTCCCGACCCACCGTTGCCGTCATGATCAGGGGCCTATCCCATGCTCCCGGCTGTGAAGTGCCGAACCGGACCGCGCCACCGTGAGAACCACTCGGGATCCACCTGCCTGGCCGCGTGCACCAGCTTGAGAGCAGCCGCCTCCCACTCGTCCACATCCTTTGGCGCCGGGAGTCCGAACGCATGGGGCGTCTCGTGGGCGGCATGCAGCATGGCGTTCGAGTAGGCCAACCCGGTCAGGGCGAACTCCTCCATGTGGACGCCGGCCCCCCAGTCGTATTCGGCGCGGACCCGGGCCAAGTGGTCGGGCACCTGTGACAGGGAGGCGAGGAACACGCCGTGCTCGGCGGTCCGGTGCAGGGATCGCTTGATCGTCCTGCCGCACCCGCACGGGCATTCGACTGTCATGAGATTGCCCACCCCCGGGCTCGGTCGCTATGGGGCTCCGTGCCCGACCCGCCACGGCCACTGTAACCCGGCTCGCCAACGGTCCCGGAGTGGGATCCGGACCGTGGACACATGCCGCCGGATGACACGCGCCATGGACGCGGTCCGCCGCACCGACCCGCCACTTCGACGTCGGCCAGGCCCGCCCATCGACCGGTACAGCCAGCCTGGACAGAGATCCGCCGACTGCCCTCAGCGCCACTCTGGGTTCTCCGGCGCCACTCTGTGTGATCTAGAACATGACGGTTCTGTTTCATTTACCATCGCCTGGCCAGCGACGACCTGTCGATCGGAAGGTGCCGCAACCGCCCGGATTTGGCCGGGACGGAGGCCGGTCGCCCCGGAGTTTCGGCGCGTCCTTGCTCCCTGGACATGTCGCAGGGGTCATCGCCGGGGTCACCGCCCGGTCCTCGACCGCTCATCGGTCGGATGCGGGCCGGAGTCGACCTACGGGCGTCGGTGCGACCCCCGCGCCACCTTCCACGGCCCGTCGTGACATGGAGGTTTCGGTGGCTCCGTCCCCATCCGGGAGACGGTCGGTCACCTGTCTGCCTGCCTGGCGACCATCTGCCGGACCCGCTCACGGCTGACACCGAGCCGTTCCGCGATGGCGTCGAGGGACAGACCGTGGCTCCGGGCCTCCTCGATCGCCTTCGCCCGCTTCCGCGCCTGTTTGGCTCGCTTCGCCTCGGCATCCCTCATGGCGTCATTGGCTTCGACCACTCGGTCGAGGGCCTTCCACGCCTTGGCGTCGACTGGTCGAGGTTCGAAGGTCACGTGGCTCGTATCTCCCACCACAAGCTTACTCTTGCGGCTCTTCTCCGCAAGAGGACCGTTGCAGTAGCGCAGGGAGGGCTCCCCGCAATTCCCGGGGGTATCGTCCACGCGGATTCACGCCGGACCGATACCAGGAGTCCGACCCCGCCGTCATGGATCAGGGGCGAATCGGTCTCGGCGCTCGGCAGCAGCTTCGCAGCGACGGCGCGAACTGGTCTTGAGGGAACAAGGGGCGATGGACGTGGTGACGGGCAGGCCCGGCTTCGATGGCAGTCGACCGGTGGGCGAGAACCCACCCACCAAGGCGGAGGTGGCACCGGGCCGTCGACCCGCCCGGATCGCTCTCGGTGTCGGTCGGTCCGCTGGCCGTCCGGCACTTCGCAGGAGACATGTCGGATCAATGAAGGAGTCAATGTGAAACGGATGATCGTCATACTCGGTTCGGTCATTGCACTGACCGTGGTCGGCCTGACCGCCGGTGGAGTCGCGTGGGGTGGGGGCTACGGCTCGTCCTCCGGTGGTCACTGGACCACACCGACAACCGAGCAGTGTGGCTGCACCACCACCACGACCACTCCCCCACCGACGACGACCACTGCGCCGCCACCCACCACCACGACCACTCCGCCAACCACGACCACCACCACGACCGCGACCACCGCTCCGCCGGCGCCGGTGCCGCCGGCGGTCGTGAACACCCCACCGGCGGCACCGCCGACCGTCGTCCCGGTGAGTGTCACGCCGGCCCCCACTGCGACGAGCTTGCCGTTCACGGGCGTGAACACCAAGCCATTGGTGATCGCGGGCGTGACCCTGGTGGCCCTCGGAGCGTGTCTGCTCCTGTCGGCCGAGTCGTGGCGCCGAATGAGAAGGCGGCTCCTGACAGCGGTCCGACGCCGCCCGCGGTCCCTCCTGGCCGTTCTCCACCGGAGGCCCGACTCCGCCAACGGACCGGGGTGGAGGGACCACTCACTCAGCCGTATCTTCACGACCCAGGCAGAGCCCGCCCGACAGACGACGACCAGCCGGTCCATCCCCCATCTGCGCTACTGCACCAAGCGGTCGGTCGTCGGGGTGGTAGCTCTTCGGGGTGGGTCGTCCAGCCCTGAGTGCACCCCTGCCGGCACCGTGGCGATCCTCACCGGTCCCGTGACGGGCGATGCGGGGAAGGACGCGGAGAAGGCAGTACGGGGCGACCGCCACGATGCCGCGGTCCGTTCGCACCGACGTCGAGGGATCGGTGCGGCGTCCGGCTGTCGCCCGGGAACGCATTCGATCGACGCCGGCCCACTGCGGCGTGATCCACCACCCGACGCTCGTCACCGCCGGGGGGCTCCGCCGGAGTCGGCCCGGCACCGAGGGCTACCACCCGACGCGGCGCTGACCGGCGGCCGACCGATTACATCCGGGCCGGCCCGTGCGAGTCCCCCCGGATCGCCACGCGCCTCACCGTCGCCGGTGGCGACGGTGGGCCAGGCGCTCTCTCCATCTCCTCATGCAACGTCGCTGACGGAAGAGAGGGTGGACAGAGTTCTTGACCACTCCCTCAGTGTTCACCCTGTAGCTCGGAGCGCGGTGGCCGACCGGCGGTCACGGAGCGGAGAAGCGCCCGAACCGCGTCCCCGTCCCTCCGCCGTCGAGGAGGCACGCCGACAGCGTCCTGCACCACACCGCCTGGAGCTCGTCGCCCACTCCTTCACGCTCGGTGGCGACCCGTGCGATGGTGTCGATGACCATGGCGAACGAATTGTGGCGATCCTCCGGTGTCTGGACGCGAAGGCAGTGATCGACGATGTCGGCGGCGGCCTCCGTGGCCACGTCGATGGCATCGAGCCTGTCCCCCACCGCACTGAGCTGCGCGAACTCGACCGCGAGGTGACGGTCCTCGGCCAGGGCTCTGGCGCACTCGACCGGCGTCGGGGTGAGCATGTCCGCCAACTGCCACCGCTCCGACACCGTCCACCCGCCTTCCCTATCACCGGGACAACCACAGGAGCTATCGACGGGAAGCGTCACCGGCTTGAGAGCCCATGGCGGCGACGGGCGGATCACGAAGCACTCTCAGCTTCGGACTGCTCCCTCATCACGGACCACATCACCGCCATCGATCCCACGAGGCCGGCCAGCTCCTGGCTGACCGCTCGTCGGTCGGGCCCGCTCGGATTCCTCACCTCGGACTCGATGAGATCGGCGACGTCGGAGTAGGAACGAGCCAACCGAATGAACATCCCGTCGAGATCCGTGCGTGGGCACCGGTGGGAGGGAATCCAGGTGATGGCATGGCTCGATGCCGCCTGGAGCTGATCGCTGGCCGCCAGCATCACCTGGGGGTCGCGGCTCGAGGCATCCTGCGCGAAGTACAACACGGCCATCATCGACAAGAGGACGGGCTTCACCGCACTCTTCCAATTCTTGAATTCGCCTGCTGAGTCAAAGCTCATCGATACCACTCCCGACAATCCCGGGTTGCCCGTCCCACTCGCTGGTGCAGTTGTATCGACACGACTCGAGGAGGCCTTGAGGCACCGGCGACCCGTCCCCTCCGGTCGGCACTGCTCCGGTGCTCGGTCACGCCCGGCCCCGACCCCACCCTGTAGGGTCCCGGCATGGCAATGGTCCGGAGCTCTCTGCGCACGACCCCGCCGACTGGGACAGTCTCGGATCGGCATGCCGCCCGCAAGGCGGCGGTCAGTGGCTGAAGGGGTCGGGGCGGACGACACGGCCACCCTTCGCGGCGCGGTCCGACGGGAATTCGCCCGTACGTTCCGACCCACCTATGAGACCCTGCTGGTGGTGGCGGTCAACGGTGCACTGATGAGTTCGGCCTGGTTCTTCCTGCCCAAGGGACTGAAGGACAAGGTGTTCACGCTGCACGGCACCCTGGCGTTCGCCCTCGTCCTCGCCGCCTGGATGTACTCCGATGTCCCCGCGACGAACGTCCTGGCGCCGGACGCGTCGATGGCGATGGCGACCATCGACGATCCGTCGAGGCTCCGCCGGGTGCTCTACAGCAAGAACATCGTCCTGTGGGCCCTCATCACTCCCGTGTGCCTCGTGGTGGCGCTGGTCAACGGCGCCCTGACGCACAACCTTCTGGCGACCCTCTACTCGGTCATCTGGATCGGGGTGGTTCCCTTCGGAGTCCTCGGGATCTCGGGCTGGGTGGGCATCGTCTTCCCCTACCATCCGATGCCGTTGCGCTACCGGTGGGAGCACCGTCGGCCCCGGCGCCGGATGCTCTGGCGTTGGCTGGCACTGGCCGTCACGCCCTATGGTCTGGTCCCGTTGCTGGGGGTCTTGGTCATGGTTCCGTCGCTCCTCCTGTGGGGCCTGACCTCGACCCACGGACTCTCCCAGAAGCTCCCCGACCGCGACCTCGGATGGGGCGTCGCGCTGGCCTGTGCCGTGGCCGCAGTGTGCTCGTTCGGCGGCCATCGGCTCGGAGCACGTTTGGCCCACTGGCGACGGGACAAGCTCCTGGCCTTCCTGGCGGATCCCACCCGGGGATGACACCCACCCCGACGGTGGCCGGGTTCGAGCGGTCCCACCTCATCAAGACCGGCGTGCGCGCCATCGTCAGCATCGCCGTCCTCCTGGCCCTCTATTTCCTCATTCCCATCGCCCACCGCCCACATGAGGCGATCGGCCTGCGCCTCGGCGTGAGCATGGCCTTGTTCATTGCCGTCCTGGCCAACGAGGTGCGCCTGATCTCGAGGCACCAACGCCCGATGCTGAGGGCGGCCGTGGCCATGGCAACGATCATCCCCCTGTTCATCGTCCTGTTCGCCTGGATCTACCTGACCCTGGCCCGATCGGCGCCGGCGGCATTCGGGATGCCACTCGATCGCAGCTCTGCGCTGTACTTCACCGTCACCGTCTTCTCCACCGTCGGCTTCGGGGACATCACCCCGAAGACCGATGTGGCTCGCCTGGTCGTCACTGTCCAGATGCTCACCGACCTGGCCGTTCTCGCCGTCGTCATTCGCCTGATCTTCGGCGCGGCCAGCCGCAGTGAGGCCCGCCTCAGGGCGTCAGAGGAGTAGGGACCACCGGTCAGCGACGAATCGGCTCGAGCGCCGGCGGCCCGACGAGACAGAGGGCAGCCGCCAACGACAGGACGATGATGGTGACCAGTTCGACGACGAAGGCCTGCGTGGCGAACGGTGCGGACCACGAATCCATGAAGCCGAACAGGCTGCGCTCCATCGAGACGACGAAGCCGGCCAGCGTCGAGAGGGCGAACCCGGCGCCGATCACCGCCACCCAGGCCTTCCGCACGCCGACCAGCAACACCGCCAGTACCAGCCCGGCGATGCACTGGAGCAGGAACAGTGCCCCGATGGTAGGGATGTGCCGATATCCCACTGCCTCCCAGAGGTGAAAGTGGATGTAACTGGACCAAAGGACGAGCGCGCCACCGACCGTGAACGCTGCGGTGGCGACACCATCGGCCCGTCTCGGCCCACTGCGGATGGCGGCGACGTTCATACCCCTGGTTCGGAGCCGCCCAGGGGACGGATGGGAATCGGGCCGCCCCGACGGACGACCCGCACACCGGAGTCCCGATGGTCCCGGCCCGACAGCTACCGAGGCGACGAGGCGCCTACGCCCCGCGCATCTGGCGCGCCCGAGCGATGTGCATGATCCTCGACTGGGCCATCAGCCAGTCGCCCGAACGCGCTGCCTGGCGCTCCGAGGGGACGTGGTGGAGCCCACCCGGTCCGTCGGTCCGGCACCCACAGCGACGGCACACCGCCATCCGCCCGTTGGTCTCGGGGACATGATGTGCATCGAGTTCGGTGCCTGCTTGGGCTGCAGGGTCAGTGTCAGTGCCCATGGTCATCCCATCCTCTGCCGCTCCGAGTTGGGGCGACGGGGAACCTCGAAGAGCGGATCCGATTCCTCGCAGGAGCGGCGTGATCCTGAAGGCCACCATACGCCCATCAGGTCCGATGACCGGGATGCCGAGCCCGACAGGCCCCTGAACTGCACCGGATGGCAAGCCCTCCGGCGGGTTCCGGACCCGGGTGGTTCTGCACCATCGTCGGTGGCCGATCTCCGACCGGCTCCCTTCCCCCGCTCGGCGCGCCACGCGAGGCTCCGGGATCGGCGAACCCGGCGATGGGCGCCGGGCCGGTGATGCACCGCCGATGCGCGGTCTGCGATGCAGTAACCGAGTCGGTCGGAGGGCCGTCAGACCCCCCATCACGGCCCTCTGACCACTCGGTGGGTAAATAATGCGCCGGCGTCGTCCGAAGCGCCACCCCCTGCTGCCCAGATCGCCCCCTGCGTGAGCATGTGGGTGCGGAGCGTGAGATCAAGTGCGCAATCCGGCGTGTCCTCGGTGCCGTGCCTCCTGGGCGCCCGCGTCGTCGCGGTCGCGGGGACTAGAGACGACTCAGGCGGTGGAGCTGGATGCGACCGGGAATGCCGCTGAGACGGTGCTCTCCCAACGGCTCGCTCGGCAGTCCGGCGCCGGTCGCCACCTCGGCGGTGGTCACGACCTCGCCGGCATGAGCGACGCGGACCGCACGGCTGGCCAGGTTGACCACGGGGCCGAACACATCACCGTCCCGGACCATCACCTGTCCACTCGCCAGACCGGACCGGACCTGGGGGACGCTGGGATGGCCATGAAAGGCATCGGTGAGATCCAGTGCGATGGACGAGGCTGCGAACGCGTCGGGCGCGGTGAACAGGATCTCGTCGCCGATCAGCTTGACGACGCGGCCCCCACCCTCGGCGATGGTCTCCGAGCCGATCCGCTCGAAGTCGGTCAGTGTGGCACCGAGTTCGCTCATGTTCAAGCGCTCCCCGAGCTCGGTCGATCCCACCAGATCCACGAAGCCGACGACGAGTTGCCGGGTCTCGAAGCCCACGACGTCTGCATCGGCGTCGGCGAGGCGTTGGGCCAGGAGCAGATGTTGGCGCAGGAGCGCGTCCAGCGCGGGAGCGACCATCGGGAGGAGGGCGGCGACCTCGACATTCGCCCGGGCCATGCCGAGACCGACCGGGTCCATGCGCTGGGCACGGGGGGCCACGTTCACGAGGAACGAGGAGACCATGGCGTCGGCCACCCGAGCCATGGCCGAGGCCATCACCCGGATGAGCTGGGTTCGGGCCTCGTCACCGAAGACGGTGGCCACAGCCTGCATGCCGGAGGCGAACTCCACGAATCCCCCCGTGAATACCGGTACGTCGGGCTCGGGGTCCGGGATCCCCGCGGCCAGGGCGATGTCGCGGAGTTCGTCGGTGCTCACGCCGGCGCGCTCTGCCGCACCCTCGAGCGTGAACGCGGGCCCACCACGGATGGCCAATGTGGCAGCCAGCGACGGGAGCATGTCCCGGAACGTGATGAGCTCCTCTTCGGTCGCTCCGAGCCCCGTCAGGAGGTCGAGGAGCTCCAGGCGAAGGGGAGCATGCGGGTCAGCTGGGTCGTACACGCCGAGGTCGGCCAATCGGTTCTGTTCCACTGAGTCACCAGTACACACGACTCGCGTCTCCTCAGCCACCAACGGTGGCCAAGGGAATCGGTGGACACCTCGACCCGAAAGGCGGCTTCGGAGAGCCGGCACCCCACACACGGTAGGTTCCCGTCTGTGCACGGTGAGGACGCCCCGACCCGCGGGTCGTGGAGGAGCTACGTCGGGCCCGTCGTCCTGACGGCCGGGAGGCGGCGCCTCAACCTGTCCATCCTGGCGGTCTGGACGGCGGCGGCCCTCGCTGCGGCGCTGACCGCTCACTACGAGCTCCTGTGGCTGCCGATCCTCGGGATGATCACCTCTTCGGTCCTCGCCCTTCGGGACCGGGCCGGCCGGCGCCATGCCATGCGGTAGGCGCCGTTCGGTGGCAATTGCGTTCAGCTCCTCCGCTGCCACCATCGGCGCCGACGCGCCGGCACGGCGATGGGAACCCAGGGTGGCGTGGGCTTTCGGGGTGCCCCGGGAGCGATGGGCGGTGCCGGCCGCGTCGGCCCCTCCGGGTACGGATGGACCGGCGGTGGCACGAGGGCGGGCCTTGAGGCACGCTCATCCCCACCCGGGCGGTCGATCTGTTCGTGCCCGCTCGTTTCATCCGGCGCACCTGCCCCGCCGGACCCACCGGATCCGTCGGACCCGTCGGACCCGTCGGACCCGTTGGCGCGGTCGGGCCCGCCGTCCACTCCCTCGGCCACCCCGGCAGCGAAGGCCCGGAGGGCGACCTGCTGTGCCTGGATCACACGCTCGCGTTCGGCCGCGAGCGCCTCGGCCACCTCGGCCCGGCGCTCGGCGTCGGCCAGTGCCGCCCGGAGCCGGAGCTCAGGTCCGGGAAGTTGGGGTCCTCCCCGAATCGGGTGGCCGCGTGCACGTCCGACATCCGGGCGCAGTCCGACAGCGAGGAGATCGTCGAGCGGCACCAGCCAGGGGCCCGTGCCCGGTCCTCGCCCGGTCGGTCGGCGGTGGGCGTTCGGGAATTCACCGGCGTCGAGTCTCCGCTTGATCGTCCGGCGGTCGACGCCACTGGCCCTGGCCGCCTCCGTCACCGAAAAGTCCGACTGCTGCTCCTCGTCGGGGATCACTCCCCCCGTCCCTTCCTGATCGAATTCGACCCGGTCCACACCCAGTTGTCGGTGCCCGACCTGCGGCTGTCCGGGCGAACGGTCCTCGTGGGCACTGCCATGGTGTGAGGCCAGGGTCACGGGCCCCATCCCCTGCCTCGTCACCCCGACGGGTGACTGGTGGGCATGGCCTGGTTCTACCCCCGAAGGCCCGGATCGAATCGTCGGCAACCCATGGCGTCTGTGCGGAGTCCGGGCCGAGCCCGACTCCGGTGCGGCCCGACCCCCGTGCCGCGTTCAGGCGGGGGTGGCGCCCTTGGTCACCGTCCGGGCGAGGATTCCCAGCGTGGCCCGCAGCGCAGCCTCTGGGATGACCGGAAAGATCCCGGCCTCCCGCCACACCGGGTCGATGGACGACCAGTCGTAGAAGGAGGTGACGAGGGTGCCGCCCTCCACCTCTTCCAACTCGTACCCGTAGACGTGTCGGAGGGGCGGTTTGATCTGGCCGAGGATCGTCCAGGCGATCTCCCGGTCGGGGACGAGGGAGGTGATCTGGACGGTCACGTCGTAGAGGCCCATCGGGTAGTCGTTGAGCGCCTCCCGGTCCATATGGACGACGAAGCTGTCGCCGACCGCGGACACCGGTTCGCCCGTGGCGTCCATCAGCATGCCCGAACTGTCGATGGCCACGTGCCCGTGTGGATCGCACAGCAGCCGGAAGATCGTCGCCGGGTCTGCGGCAATGGTGCGCTGTACCTCGAATCGATCGGTCGTCATCGGCCCATGGTCCCACAATGTCGCGAGACCGGGCACCGACTGCGCCCCGACCGGACGATCCTGGTCGACCGGCGGATGGAGGACGTCCCCCCGGCGTGCGTCGAGCAGGACCGATGGGCCGGCGCTGTCGGCGCCACTCCCGAGGACCCGGCCGTCGGTCCGACCGGTGCCCCGGACCGGCGGCGGCGGTCAGCGAGTGCTCCGGATGATCCGGGCCGGGTTGCCGACGGCGACGACTCCGGCGGGGAGGTTCGTGGTCACGACCGACCCCGCGCCCACCACGGTGTCCTCGGCGATGTCAACGCCCGGAAGCACGATGCAGCCGCCACCCAGCCATACGTTGTCGCCGATCGAGATCGGCTCGGCGGCCTCCCACTGGGCCCGGCGGAGCTCGGGGTCCGTCGGGTGGGTGGGTGTGAGCAGCTGGACCTGCGGTCCGATCTGGACGTCGTCGCCGATGGTGATCAGCGCGGCGTCGAGCGCCACCAGCCCGAAGTTCACGAAGCAGTCGGTACCCATGCGGAGATTCGAGCCGTAGTCACAGTGGAACGGCGGCCGGATCTCACTGCCTTCGCCGAACGTGCCGAGCAGCTCGTCCAGGATGGACCGGCGCAGAAGCGCCTGCTCCACCCCGGCGCTGTTGAACCGCTCACTGAGGCGCCTCGCACGCAGATGCGCCTCGACGAGCTCCGGATCGTCCGAGCGATAGGGCTCGCCGGCGAGCATCCGGGCACGGTGCGAGAGAACCCCTTCCGGTGGCTGGCGGCTGTCCATGGCGACCAGCATGCCGCGCCCCCCACCGGTGCGCACCCGGTCGGCGGAGCCTGACCGGTGGAGCTCACACGCTGTTCAGGGTCACCTCGATGTTTCCCCGGGTGGCATTGCTGTAGGGGCACACGTCGTGGGCGCCGGCGATCAGGCTGTCGACGGTGGCGGCGTCGAGCTCGGGAACGTGGACATCGAGGGCGACGGCCAGGCCGAACCCACCACCGTCGACGGTGCCGATGGTGACCGTGGCCGTCACCGTCGACCCCTCGACGCTGACCTTGCTGCGTCTCGCCACGACCTGGAGCGCACTCTGGAAGCAGGCCGCGTACCCGGCGGCGAACAGCTCCTCGGGGTTGGTCGCCCCACCGGGGCCTCCCATCTCCACCGGCGGCCGGAGGTCGATGTCCAGTATCCCGTCGGCACTGCGGACGTGGCCCTCACGACCGCCGACGGCCGTGGCCTCCGCCGAGTAGAGCGGCTTGGTCAGCGTGGTCACCATGGTTGTCTCCGTTCTGGGGGATCCGGGGCGCAGCCCTTTTTCGCACTCGGCGGGTACAACCACCCACCGCCTCACCTTCTTCCCTCATCCGGACTCGGCGAATCCACCGGAGTCGGACGTCGGGCGGATCACTGGTTGGTCACGACGCGGGCACGCAGCTGGCTGGCCGACGTGATCGTCGTGACCAGCGTCATGGACACCGACGAGGTGACCCCCGACGGGGTGGCCTGGAGATAGACGCTGCCCCCCACGGCCGGCACCACCGTCGAGGTCACCGGGGTGGTCGTGTTCTTCGCGTAGGTGGTCCCTACCTTGGTGCCGGTCCCGCCACCGCACTTGCCGCCCGACCACGCGGTGGCACAGGCGTAGAGGGTGAAGGACGGAGAGCCGGACGTGGGATTCGAGATGGTGACCGTGTACCCGACGCCCGACAGCGCGATCGTCCCGGTGTTGGCGACGGTCGACGTCTGGGCGACATTGGTCGTGAAGGTGAGGACCGATGCGGTGGCCTTCGCACCCCACGTCGCGCTGGTGACCGACTCCGAGCCGGCCACCGAGGCGGCGGCTTTCGCCGTGGCGGCCGCGGTGCCGGGAAGGGTGAGCGCGCCGAAGAGCAGGACCGCCGCCGACACGGCGATCCTGCCCATGAAACGCTGCCCACGGCAATGGGTCACTTCTGCTCCTGTTACTGGTTGGTCGCTGCCCCGACTCGTTGCTGCTCGGTGAAGGTGTAGGCGAGGGTCGTCGACAGCCCCTGGACGGTCGGGCTGGGCAACACCCCGTTCACCGACGTCTCGTTGGCCACCAGGCCCAGGCTCACCTGGACATGGGCCACCTGACCGGTGGCGGCGGCCAGGGCCGGCACGTTGGACAGGGCCACTGCCGTGCCCGAGGTGTTCATGGTGCTGATCTGCCTCGTCGCCAGGATCGGCGTCGTGGTGCCCGAGCACGCCCCCGTGGCCAGGGTCCAGGCCACCGAGCACTGGGTGGCGGTGACCGTGAGCCCCTCGCCGGCGGCCGTGCCGTTGGTGAGGGCGTTGGCCGGGGTGCCGGCGACCCACAGGGTCATGCCGGCCGCCGAGGCCAGGGTGCCGGTGTTGTTCAGGTCGACGTAGACGTTGTCGGTGTCTCCCGGCGCCATCTTGCCGGTGAAGTTGCTGAAGCCGGCCCCGACGTCGGGACTGAGCGTCAGATTGAGGGTGCCCGACGTCACGGACTCGGAGCCGGTGGCCACCCCGGACAGGCCGGCGTACACGCCTGCCGTGGTGAGCAGCCCGACCGAGGCGGCGAAGACGCCGGCCAGGGCGACACGTCCGTGTCGGCGGGGCTTGGATCGGGAGTGACGGTAGTTGCTCATGATGTACCTGGCGCGTTGATCCTCTTCCTGGACGATCCCCCTACCGGGGGTGGCCCCGTCCGCGTCGACACCATCGGTGCGGCGGCCGTGACGATCTGACTCGACGCGGCGCGCCGTGGCCTCGGGTCTCGACCGTGGACGGTTGTCGGTGCCCATCGGCCAGGGCGACCGGAGTCGGAGCTCCGGTCGCCCTGCCGTGTGGTCCACCCGTCCCGGACATGGGCCATCGGGTTACTGGTTGGTCGCCGTCCCGACCCGCTGCTGCTCGGTGAAGGTGTAGGCGAGGGTCGTCGACAGCCCCTGGACGGTCTGGGTCGGTGCCACGCCGTTGGTGGACACCTCGGTGCCGACCAGGCCCAGGCTCACCTGGACATGGGCCACCTGACCGGTGGCGGCGGCCAGGGCCGGCACGTTGGACAGGGCCACTGCCGTGCCCGAGGTGTTCATGGTGCTGATCTGGGTCGTCGCCAGGATCGGCGTCGTGGTGCCCGAGCACGCCCCCGTGGCCAGGGTCCAGGCCACCGAGCACTGGGTGGCGGTGACCGTGAGCCCCTCGCCGGCGGCCGTGCCGTTGGTGAGGGCGTTGGCCGGGGTGCCGGCGACCCACAGGGTCATGCCGGCCGCCGAGGCCAGGGTGCCGGTGTTGTTCAGGTCGACGTAGACGTTGTCGGTGTCTCCCGGCGCCATCTTGCCGGTGAAGTTGCTGAAGCCGGCCCCGACGTCGGGACTGAGCGTCAGATTGAGGGTGCCCGACGTCACGGACTCGGAGCCGGTGGCCACCCCGGACAGGCCGGCGTACACGCCTGCCGTGGTGAGCAGCCCGACCGAGGCGGCGAAGACGCCGGCCAGGGCGACACGTCCGTGTCGGCGGGGCTTGGATCGGGAATGACGGTGTTCGTTCATGGAATGCTCCTTGCTGTCTCAGTTGATGCGGCTGTTGATACGGCTATGGATGGTGAGAGGACTGGGATTCGAACGGCTCGACGACGGCCGTCGGGTGGCGGTGGGCTAGGCCCGGTGTGCGGGAGGGCCGTTCATGCTGCGACCGCCCGGCCTTGAGGAGCGAGGATCCAGCGGGAGCCGGCCACGGCGGCGAGGAGGCCACCCAGGACGATGAGGGCGATCTGCAGGGTGCCGTGCATGCCCACCATGAGCCGTCCGACCCAGGGCACCTCGGCGACCACCTCGGCTATCGATGCGGAGGTCAGTCTGGCGTGCCAGGGGTCGGGCGCCAGGTTGGCATCCCCCTTGGTGGTGATGACCGGCTGCGCGGCAGGGCCGCTGACCGTGGCGATCCGGTGGGCGAACTCGGCGTGCTCGCCCGGCGGGGTGAACAGCACGATCATGCCGGGATGCACGCTCTGCACCGGGACCTGTCTGGTCACGAGCAGGGCCCCGGGTCCGTAGGTCGGGCGCATGCTTCCCGTCAGGACGGGCCGGAAGCCGAGGTGCAGGGAAAGTGTCGCCACCGCCAGACCGCAGCAGAGGCCGGTGCCCACCAGCAACGCGACGGTGGACGGTGACCAGAAACGGCTGTTGTCAGTGGGTTCCTCGCCTCGGTGGTTCCGTCGCACCCACTCAACTTCGGCGTGGGCGTCCTCCGGCTTTAGGGATTTTGACAACGTTGGTTGCGCAACCCGGAGTGCGCAACCGAAAGTGCGCCCGCGTCGGGGGTTAGTCCAGGCCAACTACCCTTTCCGTCGCCCGTCGGCCTAGGCTGACGGGCGTGGACGATGCTCGTAAGGCGGTACTCGAGGAGATCGAGGTGCTCCTGGAGGCGGCCAAGACGCTGCGCCGCGATCTCCGTGCCAAGGAGGCCTCCTACCGCCGGATGGCCAGGCGGGTGGAACAGGGCGTGGACATCGGGACGGCGATGGGATCGCTCGGGGCGCACGTCCAGCGCCAGGAGCTCACCGACACCCTCGACGAATTCGAGCACTGCCGGCACCGGACGCGCCTGGCCATCACCGCCGCCGCGCTGGAGGAGGGCATGACCATCGGCGATGTCGGACGAGCCTGGGGCTTCTCGCGGCAGTTGGCCGCCCGCTACGCCAAAGAGGCTCGCGAGTCGCGCTGAGCCACCGCCGCTGCCGCTGGCACCGACGGACGAACACGGGGATGGGGTGACGGTCATGCGAGGTGTACGGAGCACGGCCGACGGGGTCCGCGTGGTCGCCACCGCGCCGGGCACCTCCCGAGGGATCCGGGTATCGGTGAGCAGTTCGGGGATATGCGGCTCCGACCTCCGGCTTGCCTCGTTGGGCCCCTCTGCGGTCACCCTCGGACACGAGTTCTGCGGACGGCTCGACGACGGGACACCGGTGGCGGTGCTGCCCACCCTGTCGTGTGGACATTGTGCCCGCTGCCTCGCCGGCAACGACCAGCAGTGCCCCGACGCGCTCGCCACCATGTACGGCGTCAGTCTGGACGGGGGCCTGGCCGACGAGGTCTGGGTCGACCTGCGCTGTGCCAAGGTCATCGACGACCCGTCGACCTTCGCCCACGCACACCTGATCGAGCCGATCGCTGTGGCTCTCCACGGCGTCAACCGGTCGGGCCTGGTCGCCGGGGCCAGCGTGCTGGTCATCGGGGCGGGACCCATCGGGTTGTGCGCCGTCGCCGTCGTCCGGTCGTTCGGCGCCGACGTCGACCTGGCGGCACACCGGCCGAACCGGATCGCCGCGGGCGAGCGGATCGGTGCCTCGACGGTCGTCGGGAAGGACTACGACTTCGTCCTCGAGGCCGCCGGCACCCAGGGCTCGATGGACCGGGCGATCGCACTGGTCCGGCCCGGCGGCACGGTCGCCGTCCTGGGCAGCTTCTGGGACCCGGTCTCGGTCGGCCTGGCGTTCCAGATGAAGGAGGTGACCCTGGTCCCGGCCTTCACCTACGGTCACCATCACGGGATCTCGGAGTTCGAGGAGGCGGCCCGGGTCCTTGCCGCGGTCCCCGAGCTGCCCGATGCCGTGGTCACCCACCACTTCCCGTTGGAGGACGCCACCGAGGCGTTCCGGGTGGCCGGCGATCGGAGCACCGGGGCCATCAAGGTGGTCGTGCACCCCTGAGCCGCCGGTCAACCGTCCATTCACCCCGTGTTTCACCCCGTGTTTCACCCCGCGTTTCACCCTCCCTCCCCATATCGGACCGGCTGCCCCCGAACCTAGGGTGGATGGGCGAGGGTGAAGAGGGGCGATGGCCATGGCAGGTGGAGGGGCCCGGCGGGGCACGGGCCCGCCACACGATGGTCGGGCCGCCAGAGGTGCCCGCACCCGGATCGCCATCGTCGAGGCGACCATCGAGCTGATCGAGTCCGGCAACACGCAGCCGTCGACCCGGGAGGTGGCCGAGCGGGCCGGGGTCTCGGTGCGGCTCCTGTTCCACCATTTCGAGGACGTTCCGCTCATCTTCCGCAGCGCCGCGGCACTGCGGTCGTCACGAAGCCGATCCCTCATCGGCATGATCCCCCCTCGCGGGCCGGTCGACCTCCGCATCCGGGCGATCTGCCATCAGCGACGAGAGCTGTTCGAGGCGATCGCCCCGGTGCTGCTCGCCACCCTGGCCAGGACATCGGACCTGCACGACGTCCTGGGCGATCTCCGCTCACTGCTCAGGCAGCAGCTGTTGGTCTCCCTGCGCCCCGAGATCCTGGCGCACGGCCGGAGTGCCCCGGTCCTCCTCGAGTCGCTCGACCAGGCGGCGGGATGGCAGAACTGGCACTCGCTCCGATCCGAGGCCGGGCGCTCGGCGGGCGAGGCGGAGCAGGTGATGGTCTACACCGTCACCGTCCTGTTGCGTTGACAGCCGCGGACCCGTCGGTATCGCCCCGACCGCCGGTCACTCGCCGGCGCCGCATCACCCGCCCCGTACCACCCGACCTGCACCACCCGCCCTGCACGGCACCCCGGCCGCGGCATCGTCGCGGAACCTCGGCTCGGCCTCAGTCCGGCACGGACCAGGGCGTCTCGTTGAACCGACGGAGGACGGGACCACCGGGCCCCCAGGCGATCCGGGTCACCGAGGCGGTGGCCAGGTAGAGCCGCCAGGCCCCCTGGTCGCCCAGGCCCAGCGCCCAACACGTCGCGGCCTTGATCGGCGAGACGTGGCTCACCACGACCACCGACCCCGGACCGCGCGCGCCCTCGCCATCGGTGGCGAACAGCTCCTCGCACGCCGAGCGGACGCGGGCTCCGGCCTCCGCCAGCGACTCCCCGCCGGGTGGCCGGAACTCCGGGTCCGACCTCCAGCGGGTCCACACCTCGGCGGGAACGGACCCGAGCGGCTGGCCATCGAACTCGCCGTAATCGACCTCGATCCACCGGTCGTCGATCTCGACCGGCACCCCGACGCCCAGTGCTTCAGCCGTCGACCGGGCCCGAGCCAATGGGCTCGAGACGACCCGGCTGACATCCCCGAGCACGGGGGCCAGCGTCTTGGCCTGCGCCAGGCCCCGGTCGGTCAGGGGGGCATCGAGGCGTCCCACCAGCAGGCCGGCGGCGTTGGCCGTCGATTCGCCGTGGCGGACGAGGATCAGCAACGGCTCGAGGTCGGGGAAGACCGGCCGGCAGGCGGGCTGGTGGCCACCGACTCAGTGCACCAGGATGCGGTCACACTCGGGACACCACGCCGGCTCGTCCGGCGGCAGCCGGTGGATGCGCTCGACCTCGACGGAGGACAGCGTGAGGTGGCATCCGTCGCAGTGGTCCCCCACCAGACGGGCGGCGCCCACCCCACCCAGCCGGGCGCGCAAGGCCTCGTAGCGTTCGGCCAGATCGTCGGGCAACCGTGCGGCGAGCTCTTTCCGCTCGGCCTCCTCGATGACCACCGCCGCCCGGATCTCCGCCTCGGCTTCGGCGATTGTGGCCACCAACCGGGCCATCTCGTCCACCAGCGAGGCGGACGCCCGGTTGTGCTCGGCCAGGATCACGTCGAGGGGCTCCTCCTCCTCCAGCAACGTGATCTCCTCCTCCTCGAAGACGGCCTGCCGGGCCTCGAGATGATGGACCTCCTGGTCCATGGCCTGGAGGTCGCGGGAGGCGGGGACGTCGCCCGACTCCATCCGGCGCTCGATCTCGTGGCGGCGCCTGGCGGTCGAGGCGATCTGCTCCTCGAGGGCGTGCTGCCGGGCAGCCAAGGCGTCCACCTGCGACTGCACCTCCGAGACGGCATCGGCAACCAGCGCTTGGCGGCGCTGGAGTTCGCGGAGCTCGGCCCGCTCCGGGAGGGTCTCGATCCGGTGGCGCAGTTGGTCGAGCGTGGTGTCGCGCCGCTGCACCTCCATCAACGTGTCGAATGGCTCGGCCATCGCATCCCTTCTCTCAATCCCGGCGGTCTGTGCCCCCGGCCGTCCCGATCAGACTACGGGCGGACCGGAGGGCACCCGCCAGCGACTCGTCGGCGACGTCACCGGCCGCGTCCCAGCTGAACCAGGCCACGTCCTGGCTCTCGTCCGGACCGGGTGACGGGTCGTCGTCCGGTGCGGTGAGGAGGTACCTCATGTCGAGGTGGACGTGGCCCCGGGCGGCCTCGTGCACGTCCACGTGGACGAAGGTGGGGCCGGTGGCGGGATGGGCGGCGGCCAGCCCGGTCTCCTCGATCGTCTCCCGGAGCGCCGCCTGCGCCGGGGACTCCCCCGGCTCGACGTGACCCCCGGGCTGCAGCCAGCGCTGGAGCGACCGGTGGCGGTGCAGCACCACCCCCCGGTCCCCCACGACGATGGCCGACGCGGTGACGTGGGTGGCGTCGGATCCGCGGTCGAAGGGCAGGGTCAGCCTGTCCAACTCGGCTTCGACGATCGTCAGGGAGAGCGCCTCCCGTTCGTCGATCGGGACGTGGGAGGACAGCGTCGACCGCAGCCGGTCACGGAGTTCGTCGGAGGTCTGGCGTGATCCGGCTCGGTCGCCGTCGGGTCCGACCGGGAGCGGGTGGGTCACCGCCTCGCGGCGCCTCGCCGCCGAACAACGGGGTCCGGTGCCGGAGCGGGATCAGGCGGACTTGCGACGCTGACGGTGGATCCGACGACGTTCACGCTCGGTCGTCCCGCCCCAGATGCCCTCGCGCTCCCGACTGGCCAGGGCGTGTTCGAGGCAAGCCTCTCGCACTGCGCACTGGTCACAGATGCTCTTGGCCTCACCCGCCTCCTCGTCGGAGACTGGGTAGAACACATCTGGGTCGATGCCCCGGCAGGCTGCGTGCTTGCGCCAGGTGGCACTCATGGAAACGTCACTTCCTAGCAAAGGTTGGGATCACTGGTCAGACCGCCCACCATGCACTCCGGTGACCTGGGGAAATGCGGCCTTCCGGACAAAAAGGGGCGGAACAGACAGTATGGCCCACCGACGGCGGGAATGTCCACAGGGGAAGCCCTCTTGTTGCCGCATTCGTCGCCCACCGCCGGCCGGCGCCGGACCCGGCCCGGCCGCACCCGGCCCGGCCGCACCCGGCCGCGACCCGTCCCGGGCGGGTTGCCGGTGGTCGGTAGGATCACCCGGCGCCGGGTCAGCCTGCCCCGATACGCAGAGCGCCACAGAGGAGCCGTCCATGCCGTCGTTGAGTCTTCAGGGCAAGTCGATCGTGGTGACCGGGGTCACCGGTCAGGTGGCCGAGCCCGTGGCGACGGCGCTGGCACGCGAGAACCGGGTCGTGGGCGCCGCCCGGTTCCGGGACGCGGCGGCCCGGGCCAGACTCGAGGAGGCGGGCGTCCGATGCGTGCCCATCGACCTGGCGAGCGGCGATGTCGGCTCGCTTCCGGCCGACGCCGACTACGTGCTGAACTTCGCCGTGGCGAAGTCCAACGACTGGGAGCTCGACCTGCGGGCCAACAGCGGTGGACTGGCGTGGTTGATGGAGCACCACCGCAACGCCGAGGCGTTCGTCCACTGCTCGACGACCGGGGTGTACAAGCCGCTCGGCCACCACGTGTTCGCCGAGGAGGACCAGCTCGGGGACAACCACGGCGTCTGGCCGTTCCTCCGTACCTACAGCATCTGCAAGATCGCCGCCGAGGCGACGGCTCGCTGGGCCGCCGAGCGATTCTCGCTCCCCACCACCATCGCCCGACTCTCGGTCCCCTACGGCGACCGGGGCGGTTGGCCGGCCATCCATCTCGAGATGATGATCAACGGCAGTGAGATACCCGTCCACGTCGATGCGCCCAGCGTCTACCACCCGTTGCACGAGGACGACATCATCGCCATGGTCCCGGGGCTGCTGGGTGCGGCCTCCGTACCGGCCACCACCGTCAACTGGGGCGGAGACCAGGCGGTGAGCATCGAGGAGTGGTGCGGCTACTTCACCGAACTCACCGGCCTCGCCGCCCGTTTCGCCCCGACGTCCGACACCATCGACAGCGTGCAGATCGACCTCACCAGGATGCACGAGCTCGTGGGGGCCACCACCGTCGACTGGCGGGACGGCATGCGGCGGATGGTCGCCTCCCGCCATCCCGAGCTTCTCGGCCCCTGAGCAGCGACGACCCGGGCCGATCGGTGCGACCGGGCCCATCCGCACCATCCGGACGGCGCCGGCGGTGGCTCGGACCGCTCGGCCGGACGACCGCTCAGACCGCTCCGGCCACTCAGGCCGGTCAGACCCCTCAGGCCGGTCCGGCCGGCAGGCAGTAGACCGTGCCGAGTGACCAGGCCCGCAGGGTGGGGTCGGGGGAGACGGTGAGGATGGCCCCGCTCTCGAACACCGCGGTCAGGTCGCCGTGGGCCGAGGTCCACACCCAGCGGACCGTGGAGGGGTACAGGGCCAGGACCGGCCCGAGCGCCGACCAACGACGGGGGTTCAGCTGGTGGGTCACGCCCTCGACCACGAGGGCGAACGGGGCCCCGATGGCCAGTTGGGTCTCCCCGAACTGGAATTTGGACTGGTCGTCGACCCGGATGTAGCTGAGTACCGGCTGGTCGAGGACGAACTCGCTCCCGCCGTCGGGCAACTCTCTGATGAGGAAGCCCTCGTCCACGCGACCATGTTCGCGCCTCGCGCCCGGACCCGCACGCCCCGGTCGGCCGGCGCCATCCCCCCGACCGCGGCTGACCTCACGCCGGATGGCGCACCTCGTCCGGCCACAGGAGGGCCGCCAGTCGAGACGTGAGCTCATTCAGCTCGGCGGCCGTGGAGCGGTAGTGGTCGAGTGACCGGCCGTAGGGGTCGGCGATCTCGTCCCCGACCGCCCGGTGGACCAGGGAGGCTCGTGTCCTGTCCCCTTGGACCGACTCGATCCACGAGCGGATGCCCTGATCGGGTCGGCGGGCGCCCACCTCGTCACCACGACGGATCAGCTCCCTCAGGGTGAACGCCTGTGGCCAGCACGGGGGGTCCAGCAGGACCGCCTCGTGCAGGTGCCGCCTTCCCATCCCGATGATCAGGTCGGTTCCCTGGAGCATCGGCGTGGTCAGCGACCGGCTGCGATGACCCGAGAGGTCGATCCCGTAGGGGGCCATGGCCTGGAGCACACCGTCGGGCACGGACCTACCCCCGTCGAGCACGCCTGCTGACGAGACCTCGACCGGGTCGGCGAGGTGCTGGATCTGTCTGGTCAGGAGTGCGGCTGCCATGGGTGACCGGCAGATATTTGCGGTGCAGACGAAGAGGAACTGAACATCCGGATTGTATCCGGCGCCCCGCGGGCCCCACGGGACCGGCCGGTGGTTGCGGTCGCCGAACCACGACGGCCGAGCGCGTACGCTCGACGCACAAGGGCCGGACCCCGATCGGCCGGGCCGCCGGCCCTCTTCGATCGGCTGAGACCCGATGGACACCACTGACCATGCGAGGAGCCGAGGGAGCCGTTGTGCCGTCCCACGTCGACACCCGAAGGGACCCCGCCGTTCCCCCGGCCGCGCCCCCACCCTCGGCCGAGCCGGCCCCCACCGGAATCGTGCCGTGAGCGCCGACCGTCCCGTGGCCCTGGTCCACGACTACCTGACCCAGCGGGGTGGTGCCGAGCGGGTCGTGCTCTCGTTGGCCGAGGCGTTTCCGGGGGCGCCGGTGTTCACCTCGCTCTACGATCCCGACGGCACCTTCGGTGAGTTCGCCGCCCTCGACGTCCGGACCCTGCCGCTCGACCGCCTGAAGGTGCTGCGCCAGCACCACCGGCTCGCCCTCCCCCTCCTCGCACCGTCCTTCTCGAGGCTCCGGGTGGAGGCCGACGTCGCCGTGTGCTCGTCGAGCGGCTGGGCCCACGGGGCGACGGTCACCGGCCGCAAGGTGGTGTACTGCCACACCCCGGCCCGATGGCTCTACCAGACCGACCGCTACCTGGCCGGATCCGCCGGTTGGTCGGCGGCCGCCCTGTCGCTCCTCAAGCCGATGCTCCGGCGCTGGGACCGGCGTGCCGCGGCGTCGGCCGACCGGTACCTGGTCAATTCCACCGCAGTCCGACAACGGGTGGCCGACCTCTACGGCATCCGGGCCGACGTCGTGCCCCCGGCCGTCGACGTCGACCACAGCGGTCCGGTCGAGCCCGTCGACGGCCTGGAGGCGGGATTCGTCCTCTGCGTGTCGAGACTGTTGCCGTACAAGAACGTCGAGTCGGTGGTCTCGGCGTTCGAGCGCCTCCCCGACCTCCGCCTGGTGGTGGTGGGTGCCGGACCCCTGTACGACCGCATCGCCCTGTCCGCACCTGGCAACGTCGAGGTCCTGGGCGAGGTCAGCGACGCCGGACTGCGGTGGCTGTACGCCAACTCGGTGGGGCTCGTCGCCGCCTCCTACGAGGATTTCGGGCTGACCCCCCTCGAGGCGGCGAGCTTCGGGAGACCCACCGCCGCCCTCCGGTGGGGCGGGTTCCTGGACACGACGGTGGAGGGCGTCACCGGAGTGTTCTTCGACGAGCCCGAGCCGGCGGCCATCGCCGAGGGGATCCGGCGACTGACCGGAACCGACTGGGATCCGGTGGCACTGACCGACCACGCCCGAGCGTTCTCGTCGGAGCGGTTCCGCCAGCGGCTGCAGGCCGTGGTGCACGAGGAGGCCCGCCTGCTCTGACGCGCCCGATCGATCGGGGAGCATCGACCTGACGGGTACTGGGGTCTCCGGCCGGCGACCCTCTGCCGGGCCACCCGGCACCGGCTCCCGGTCTCGACCCCCGGGCTCGCCCCCGCCCCCGGTCGGGGCGGGTCACTCAGGAGGCGCCGCGGCCCCGGAAGATGGTCGTGGGCGTCTGCCAGAGGATCTGCATGTCCCACCAGAAGGACCATGACGCCACGTAGAGATAGTCGAGTCGGCACAGCTCGAGGTGCGACAGTTCGTTCCGGCCGGACACCTGCCACAGGCCGGTCATGCCCGGACGTGCCTCGAAGCGCTTGCGCGCCCACCCTTCGATCTTCATGGCCTCGGAGACCACGAACGGCCGGGGCCCGACCAGCGACATGTCGCCCTTCCAGACGTTGATGAGCTGGGGGAACTCGTCGAGGCTGGTCTTGCGGAGGAACCGACCCACCCGGGTCACCCGCGGGTCGTCCTGGACCTTGAACAGCGGGCCGTCCACCTCGTTGAGGTGCTCGAGCTCGTGCCGGCGGGCCTCGGCGTCCTCGGACATGGTCCGGAACTTCATCATCCAGAACGGCTGCTCGTTGCGCCCGGTCCGCACCTGCCGGAAGAAGACCGGTCCCGAGCTGGTGGCCTTGATCATCACCGCGGCGACCAGGAAGAACGGAAACCCAGCCAGCAGGATCAGCGTCGAGACCACGATGTCGAAGGAACGCTTGAGGAACCGGGCCCCGGCACTCAGCGACGCCGGGGCGATGTCGAGCATCGGTAGGCCGGAGAGGTCCTCGACGTGGGAGCGGGCGGTGATCAACTCGTAGTAGCGCGGGACGATGGACACGCCGACGCTGCCGGCCAGGCCCTTCAGCATCTCGGTGGTGCGCTCGGGGTGGGTCCGTGAGAAGCACACCACCACCCGGGCCACATTGTAGCGACGGCACAGCTCGGGGAGCTCCTCGAGCTCGCCCAGGACATCGCCCCGCCCGAGGGGGTTGTCGTCGACGAAGCCCACGAACTGGACGCTCGAGTGGGCCCGGAGATGGCTGGCCACGGTCTGGGCCAACTTGCCCGTCCCGACGACGATGACCGGCACGGAGCCGATCGACGCGTGGCCGAGCAGGGCGTAGGCGACGACCCTGGCCAGCGGCACGGCGATGACGGCCACCACGCACATGGAGACGATCTTGGCGACCGACAGCTCCTCGAATCCGAACTTCCGCCAGGCCACATAGCCGACGATGGCGTAGAGGAATCCGCCGATCATCAGGGCGTGGACGATGTTGCGGAGGTCCGAGAACACGCTCTTGGAGATCCGCCTGGTCACGCCCCGGTACAGGCCGTAGAGGGCGAATGCGCCGATGAACAGGGGGATGACCGCCAAGTTGAAGAAGTACACGCGCATGCTGTGCCCGGCACTGCTGTCCGGGTTGTTGGACAGGAGCGAGAGGAACAGCGGCCCGAGGAGCGCGGCGAAGGCCAGGCCCACGACGTCGGCCGACATCAGCCGCCGGAGCGCGTGCCTCCGGGCCACGGCGGCCCCACCCGACCGGCTCTCCGGATGGGAGGAGCGGTACCGCGCGTCACTGAGGATCGGCAGCTGCTCCTGGAGCACCGCCTCCAACTCAGGATCGAGAATCGCCATTCCTGCCAGCCTGCCCTTTTCTGCACCGGATGTCCGTGGTTCCGCCGCGCCAGGCCTCGAGAGTTCGGGGGAATCAGACATCTGCTACCGCGTTCCGTTACGCACACTACCGCAGCGGTCCGACACGCCGCGGCGCAAATTTCCGATTCCGCGCAAGCAATTCACGTCGGTGGCGGCACCGGTCCTCGCTCCGCTCCGGGAGGGTGCGACCCGGCCCGACGGGTGCCGGCCACCGCAGTCGGGGACCGCCCGAGGGGACCACGGGCACCGGTCGGCGGACGCGGCCGGAGGACCTCCGCCGTGACGCGGCGGCGGCCGGGACGGTCGGGCCCACCGGAGGGGGGCTCGGTTCCGACTGGCTTCCATACCGTTTCATCGACCGTTTCGGGCAGCGGCTGGAGGCCCAAACCCCGAAACCGGTCGAAGGCCGGGGCCCGGCCGGTCAGCGCCCGTAGGCCCGGACGAGCGTCTCCATACCCCTCGCCCAACTCTGCTCCATCGGCTCGAGGACGGGCCCCAGATCGACCTTGCGGCCGCGGATCACCCTGGCCAGGGCGAACTGGAGGGTCTTGGCCCCGGCGGCGAGGTCGGCGAAGTCCTGCGAGGCGGACTCGGTGCCGGGCCCGTCGAACCGGTTGAGCCAGGCCACGAACGAGGAGGCCAGTTCGGCGCTGGCACCGCACTGGCGCAGCGTCCCGAAGGAGTAGAGATGGAACGTCTCGAGGCCCTGGTCGGCCAGCCACGGGAGATCCCGGTCGAGCCGTGCACCCAGCCTGGACACCGGGTTGTCCGACGGGCGGCGGTCCAGGTGCTCCGCGGTCAGGGTGACGGCGCGGTGCACCAGGTCCGGGTCGGCGCGCCGGATCCGGTCCAGCCGGACGACCTCCATGTACGGGGGGAGCGAGCCCGACTCGCCGTGCCGGCCGAGGCGGAAGGTCCCGTCGAAGTCGTCCCCCTCGAGCTCGAAGTACCCCGAGTTGTGGAAGTAGCCGAGCCGGCGACCCCGTCGATCGAGCATCTGCGGCACGATCGTGCTCTTCGCATGGTCCGTCCGGTAGGAGACTCCCCGGGTGTCCGGCAAGAACCACGAGTCCGCCTCGACAGTGCAGAGCCGGCCGAATTCGAGCTGCTCGGCCACGTGGTCGACGACCGGCCTCCAGACATTCATCTCGAAGACCTCGAGGCCGAACAGCACGCGCAGGTCCTCGGGGGGGAACTTGAAGAAGGTCCACTGGTCCCCCTCGAAGTCGGCGCTGAGCGTGAAGGCACCGGCGGCCAGCGGATCGAGCCCCAGGGCGTGCAGGACCTCGATCCACACGTCCACGTAGCAGTTGGTCTCCGTCCAGGTCCGCTCGGTTGCGTGCAGGGCGTGCGGCCGGTACCCCTCGGCGGTCAGGCCCAGCAGGTCGACGGTCACCGATCGTGGCCCGGGGTGCTCAGGGCCACAGGCCGGCCCTGACCGTCGGGGGCCAGGCCTCGGGCCGTGGGCCGTGGCGGTCGAGGAGCGCCAGGGTGATGCGGTCCACCCCGAAGCCGAAACAGGCCGTATGGGCCACCTCGCCGTCGGCCGACTCGATCCCGAACGACTGGGCGAAGTGGTCCAGATGGCAGTTGGCCGAGCAGATGGCCGTCTGTCGCCCGCCGGCGAAGACCGGGGTGACGATCTCGAGCTTCAGCTTGTCGATGCGCTGGTTGGCCGCGAGCATCCGCCCCGTCCGCCCGAAGAACGGATCGTTGGCCACCACCGCCTCCACCCCGAGGCCGAGCCCGGCCATCACCTCGAGGCCCCGGGCCGTCCACAGGTCGCGATGGGCCCGGGCCCCCTCCGGTGTCCCCAGATAGACGTAGTCGTGCTGCCGGAAGGCCTGCATCCGGAACGGGTCGGTGCTCGGCTCGTGGCGGAAGCAGTAGCCGTAGACCTCGAAATGGCGACCGCCCTCGGGCAGGACGCCGCTCATGGTCGGATAGAGGGGATGGCACACGGCCGGGCAGAGCACGATGTCGGTCGTGGCCAGCATGGGTCCGCGGTCCTCCTCCGCCTCGACCCGGCGGAGCAGCTCGGCGTGGGCCTTCTCGTCGCCCCGGAAGGTCTGGACCGACCCCATCTGATCGGGGAAGGACTCGAGGTAGCCGTTGCGCTCGAAGACGCTCCAGGGCATCACCGGGGGGAAACGGACCGACGTGGCCTCCTGGTCGGCCCCGACCCGGAGGACGAGGCGGTCGACGGCGTCGGCCACCGACTCGTAGGTGGACGACCGACCGTAGATGCCGTCGACGCCGGTGGGCACGAGGAGCCCTTCGGACAGGAGGACCTCCCGGAAGGATGCCCAGGGTTCCTCGTCGTGGCCGGGCGCGTCCCCCGGGGGGCGGCGACCCGGCCGGTTCCGGCCGGCACGGATCGGCCGTCAGTGCTGCCCACGTCGCCCCCCACCGGTCATTCCCCCCGGTGCACGAGGAGAAGCTGGGCGTTGTTGGCCATGATCCGGTCGTTGTTGACCATCAGCGAGGCACCCATGGAGTCCCGCAGGTGACGTCCGAGGCTGTAGGGACCGTCGAGACGGTAGGAGGACAGGCCGACGATCACCATGCACTCGCGGACCACGTCGACCACGAGTGTGGACGCCGACACCTTGAGCGAGTTCATGGCGACGGCGAAGCCGAGGGACGAGGCGGCCTCGGGGTCGTCCTCCACCTCCTGATAGCGCAGGGCTGCGCTCCGGACGAGGTCGCTGAACTGCTGGTGGAGGGCTGCGGCGTCGGCCAGGCGCATCGCCGCGGCCGGCGTGGTGCCCGGCCGCCGGCGGGCCTCGGCCTGCACGAACCGTCGGGCCCGGTCCACGGCCGCGGTGGCGATGCCGAGCCAGAGCGAGCTCCACAGGATGTGGGCCACCGGCAGCATGGTCCGGGTCGAGATGTCGCTGTAGGGGTCGTCGAGGACGGAACGGGCGTCTCCGCTGGCGTCGAGCACGAAGCCCGTGCTGCACGTGCCTCGGAACCCGAGGGCGTTCCACTCCCCCACCTGCTCGAGGCGGAGGCCGGGTGGGCGGCACACCACCAGGACCTGGTCGCTCTCGGGGCTGTCCGCCGACCGGCGGGCGGTGACCAGGACGGCGTCGGCGAAGCTGCCGTAGGAGATCACCGGGGCCTGCTTGTGCAGGTGGAAGACGCCACCGTCCACGTCGACGGCGCAGACGCTGCTCCGCACGTCCCCGCCCGTCCCCACCTCGGTGGTGGCCGAGGCCAGCAGGTACTGCTTCTCCACCGTCTCGGCCAGGAAGGAGCGGAGGTGGTCGTTGCGCCCGTGACGCACCAGGCAGGCGACCTGGATGTGGTGCATGGCGGCCACCATCGCCGCCGACGCGCAGTAGCGGCCGAGTGACGCCAGTCCCTCCGACACCTCGGGGATGGAGGCGCCGAGCCCGCCGAGCGGGCGCGGCACCAGGGCGGTCAGGAGGCCCTCGTCCCTGAGGGCGCCGATGGCCTCCGAGGGGAAGCGGGACCGCTCGTCGACGTCGTCGGCGGCCGGTGCCGCCACCCTCTCGCCGATATCGGCCATCCGGCGGGCGACCCCGCCCGGATCGGCCACCACCGGCGCATCGGAGACGGCGCTGCTCATCGCCCGGCTCCACCCCGGCCCGACAGCCCCTGGTCGATGCGCCTCACGAGGCCGTCATCTCGAGCACTCCGGCCCGGATGGCGGCGATCGACTCGAATGTCGACTTCTTCAGCATGTTCTCCGAGAACTCGATGTCGAACGCGTCCTCGAGGGCCAGCATGACGTTCACACTGGCATGGGACGTCATCCCCGAAGCGAACAGATCCGTGTTGTCGTCGATCGCGTTGACATCCACCGCCAGCCTGCCGTGCTCGGCCAGGACCGATCGGATCGTCTCGTCCATCTTCACACTTCTCCTGTCACGTCCGGGTGGGTGTGGCCCACCGCTCCTCGTCGGTCGTCGCGGCCAATCGCCGGGCTGCCGGTGGCCACCACCACCGCGGCCGCCATCGAGGCCTCGTGGGTCATGCTCACCGCCAACTGGTCGATGCCTGCCCGGTCAGCCAGTGCCGCGGCCAGCCCGGAGAGGCGAAGCTCGCACCAACCGCTGGCTGCCCGGTGCACCTCGATGCTACGCCACTCCGGCCGGGGACCTTCGGGGCGAAGGACCTTGATGGTCGCCTCCTTCGCCGCGAACCTGGCCGCCAGCGACTCGTACGAGTAGTCGATACCGGCGTCGCGGAGTCCGGCCGGGCCCGGCCGGCCGTCCGCTCGGCAACACGAGATCTCGTGGGCCGTGAAGATCCGACCCACGTAGCGGTCCCCGAACCGTTCGACCGAGCGGGCCACCTCCTCCACGTCGACCAGGTCGACCCCGACCCTGAGGGACGGGTCCGAGTGTGGTGCAGCCGGGCCGGGCCCGCCCAGGGCACGGCCGAGCAGCTCGGTGGCCGTCCGGACGACGTCCTGCCAGACCGACGCGGCAGCCGTCGCCGGACCGGTCGCCCCAGGCACCGGCACCGGCGCCGGCACGTCCGGCCGGAAGACCGTGCTCATGCGGGCACCCCGCCCCGGTCGGGCCTGCTTCCGCTCTCCCCGACCTCGAGGCCGGCTCCACCTGCCGCGACGCCGGACACCGACGAGTACAGGCGGCGGTACTCCTCGGCGATGACGCCCCAGCCGAAGGCCTGCACACGTTCGGCTCCGGCGCGGCCGATGGCCCCCCGTCGGTCGGGGTCGGCGAGCAGGGAGTCGAGCGCGGCGGCGAATGCCGGGGTGTCGAAGGGGTCGACCAGGACCCCCGTCTTGCCGTCTTCGACGAACTCGGGGGCCCCGCCGCGGGTGGTCGCCACCACGGGCACCCCGGCCCGCCAGGCCTCCAGCACGACGATCCCGAACGGCTCGAGGCGACTGGGCATGACGAACAGGGTGGCGCCCGACATGGCCGCGGCCACCTCCTCGCGGGAGAGCCGGCCCACGAAATGGACCTGTCGTCCCACCCCGAGGTCGTCCGCCAGTCGCTCGAGATCGCCGAGCGCGTGGCCGGCACCGGCGATGACCAGGTCGGCACGGCGCCGGTCCTCACCGACCGAGGCGTAGGCCGACAGGAGCAGATCGAATCCCTTCTTCGGCACCACCCGCCCGAGGGCGAGGATGTAGGGGCGTCCCGGATCCTCCGCCACCGGGACGAACGGCGGTCGGGTGGACGGGGCGGCGCCGGCGGGGTGGGCATCGCCGCCTGCTGGCCCGAGCTCGACGCCGTTGGGGATGACCCGGCCGTCACCGGGTCCGAGGCCGAATCGCTCTTCGGCGTCGACCAGCGTGAACTTCGAGCACGCGGTCACGGCGGCGGCCCTCCGGATCCCCGACCGCAGCGCCGCCCGCAGGGACCTCGACTCCTCGAAGACGTCGGCGTCGTCCATCATCGTCTCGCCCTGCAGGGTGATCACCAGGGGGATGCCGGTGAGCCGCGAGAGGGCGGTGGCGTAGGCACCGTTGGCGCCGAAGCACTGCACGTGCAGGACGTCGGGGCGGAAGGCATCGACGGCGTTGCGCATGGCGAACAGGGTACGCGGGCCCCCGGTCGCCGCACGCAGGAGCGACCCGAGGTTGGCCGCCGGGAGCGGCATGGGCAGGCGGCGGACCACCAACCCGTCGCGGACCTCCACCGTCTCGGCCGCGGTGTCGTCGGGATGGCACGTCCACACCTCCACCTGGTCGCCGGCGTCGGCCAGGGCGAGCGCCAGATGGCGCGTCAGCTCCTCGACCCCGCCCAGCGATGGCGGGTACGCGCTCGGGAGCAGGGCTACGCGGGTCATGGTCGGTCTTCCCTGGCACCGTCGGGCCGGCTTTCTCCCGCACGGTGAGGCGGTCGCGACGCTAACAGCGTGTGGATGATGGGTCGCCTCACGGGATCGGATCAGGAGATGGACGGGTTCAGCCAGGGCTCGACCGATGCCAACACGGTCCCGGACGGTTCCGGCGCCAGCGTGCTCCATTCGCCGACTCCCGGCGACCAGTAGTTGGAGAAGGCGGCGGCGTACCAACCGGAGAGGAACCCCTGCTCCGCACAGTCGCAGTCGGGCGCCCAGCTGGCCGGATGGATGCCGAGGACGTTCTCGATCTGGGCCTCTCCTCCCTGCGGCTCCACGGCGGCGGCGTCGACCTCGTGGCCGATCTCGAAGGCGGTGATGCCGGCGAGGCGCTGCACGGTCTCCCCCGGGTAGACGTACAGCACCGACGTGCCGCCCGCCTGGCCCCAGGTGAACGTGGTGTTGCCGTAGAAGCCAGGTGAGGGCGCGTCAGCGATGGGGAGGAACTGGATGGTGTAGCCCGGGATCTTCTGCCACGGATAGCGGACGAGGGCGAGGGCCTGCGCACCCAACTGGGAGGGCGAGAGCGGAGCGGCGGGGGCGGCGGCCGGTGCGGGGGCGGGGGCGGCCGGGGCCGCGGCGGGGACCGGGGCGGCCACCGGGACCGGGGACGTCGTCGTCGGCGTGGGGACCGTCGTGCTCGGGGACGTGGCTGCGACCGGCTGGGCCGCCACGGCCGGTGCCTTGCCGACCGGCGCCTTGCCGATGGCCGTGTCCGACCTCGTCGACGACTCGGCCACGTGGCCGGCGCGCCCACCCCGACCCGAGGCGCGCCCCTCGGCTCCGGCGAACAGGGCCGACGAGGCGAGGGCCATGCCCACCGCGGCCAGGGCCACGGCGACCATGATCTCCAGTCGCAGGAGCGTGCGGCGCTGGGGGAAGGTGGCCCGGAGCAGTCGGGCGACGAAGCCCGTACCTCGTCGGTCGGTCCCGACGTAGTCCTCCGACAGGACCAGACGGGGATCGTCGAGATCGGCCAGCAGCTCAGGGGCGAGTGGCTCCTCGGTGTCGGTGCCGGAAGGAGCGGGATCGGCGACGACCGGGTGGGTGCGCACCCCTCCGTCCTCGGTGCGCACCCCCCGGGCCGTCCCGTGTGACAACTGCGACGCCTGTTCGATGTCCGGTACCGGGGCAGCCGGCCCGTCGGTCAGGGTTGCGTCCATCGTGGTTGAATCGGCAGCTTCCGGGCGCAGCTGAAGCCGAATGGCCCTGCTCAGGGATCCAGGCTGCCGATCCCACACTCCGTGGTAGATGCTCTGCCGCTATGCGTGGGAACAGCGTCGTTCTGCCCGGAACAAGTCGTCGCTGCGTGGGACCAAGGTCGTCGGCCGCTTCGTCGGCGGACCCCCCGCTGACGGTGTCGGCGAAGAGTGGCGCTCAACGGGTCGGCCGCCCCCTCGCCGGCGGACGGCCGGCGGCGGCGTCCTTCGACGAGCGAGCGGCGGCACGGGCGGCACGACGGGCGGCACGGGATGCCTGCGCCACCGCCCTTGCCTGGAGACGGTCCGTCACGACCTGCCATCGGACCACCTGACGGGCCGGGCGACGGGCGGACCGTCGGTTCCGTCGGCCGCCACGGACAGCCGCGTCGGCGCGGTGGGCGACGAGCCCGGATCGGGGCGCGGGTGCGGTCGGGCGACGGGTCGGCCGCGGCCCGACCGCAGCGACAAGGGAACTCGGGGTTCGGATGATCGGGGGATTGCGCGCCGCCCGCGTCGATGGGCGCGACGCCACGAGGGTGAGCGGCACGACGAACGCCACCGTCACGAGGACCAGCGCCGTCGCCCCGAGTCCACCGAGAGATCGCCTCCCGGCGGCCCCAGAGGTGACCGCGGCTCCGGCCCGGACGGCTTCGGGTGGATGACCCGAACGACATGTGGCTTCCGGTCGGGCGGCCGCCCGGCGGGGCCGGCGCCGCTCCGGGCCCAAAAGGTCGGGGGAGACGACGGCACCCGGCCAGTGCAGATCAGCGAGGAGTGCCTCGGGGAGGGGGTCGAGGTCGTCGCCCGAAACGTCAGGGCCCCGACCGAGCAGGGTGCACACCGACGTGGGTGCGAGAAGAGCCCCTGCGAAGCCGTGATCCCCTCTCCGCCCTGGAACCCCCACGCCCCTCGTGTCGGCACATCCGGTGGCCGGCTGAAGCGCAATCCCCAGGGACCTGCCCGGTCCCGCGGTCCAGGCGCACCGACGGATGGGCCGGCATCGGCGAAGCGTCGACCGGGTGATGACCGGCGCGGTGGTATCACCGTCCGTCCATCGGGACGGCCTACCGGCTGGGGGCCCGCCGGTCGACCGGTCCGGCTCCGACAGGACCGGTCGCCGGGCCCGACGAGCCGGGCCGGCGGTGGGAGGGCCCGGCGGCGGTGGGTCGGCCCGGCGGCGGCAGGTCCCCCAGGACGAGCGGGGCGCGTGGACCGCCGGCCGGCACCCGGTGCAGGTCGGCGATGCCCAGCGAGAGTCCGGCGATGATGAGGGGACCGATGGAGGATGCACCGATCCAGAAGATGTCGAACAGCCCGTCCACGTAGTGGCCGCCCAGGACCACCAGCCCGAGGGTCCCGTAGGCGTACGGGAGCCGGAACATCGTCCTCATGGTCACGAACACCATGAACAAGAAGGCCAGGGAGCCGACGATCCCCGTCGAGGCGAGGTTGTCGATGAAGACGTTCGGGGGCGCCGTCACGGCGAGGAACTGGGGAAGGTTGTAGAACCGCATCCCCTCCCCGAGCAGCGGGCTGAGGCGGAAGACGTGCATGGCCGCGCCGAGCTGGTCCACCCGCACGGCGACGGAATTGAAGTGCGGGTTGTTCCGGGCGTTGATGGAGAAGCTGAAGTAGAGCACGACGGCCACGGGAATGGCCCCGAGCATCATCATCCGGGAACGCCGGCGCAGCTCCGGGTTCAAGAAGATGGAGAGGGCGATGGCCAGGATCAAGAGGATGATCGACTGACGTGACTGCGACGCCAGGAGCCCGCCGACGCACAGGTACTTGTTCACCCGGGCCTCGGTACGCCCGATCCCGGCCCAGGACGGGTTGATCTGGGCCACGAAGACGGCCACCCACATGATGGCGCCGATGCCGTTCTTCTGATAGGCGCCCCACTGGGCCGGCTCGAAGTGGAGCGTCACCGCGTGCTCCATGGTGATCACGGCGAGGATCGAGGAGCCGGCGAGGAAGAGCCGGAGTGCCTGCCTGGTCCGACCGTTGGTGGCGATGACCCATCCGACCAGCACGCTCCCGGCGAGGTACGACCATCGGTGGAACCATTCGATGATGTTGTCCCGGAACGGGTGGGCCACCACCACCAGGATCAGGACCGCCTGGAACCACACGATCCCCATGAGGAACTGGCGCAGGTAGGTCGCCTCCTTCCAGCGGACGTGGAACAGGGCCACCACCGCCCCGATGAAGACGAGGAGGTCGGCGGCGCTCAGGTTCGTCCCGCTGCCGCCCACCCGCTGGACGAGGAGGGACCCGGGCAGCGCCAGCACCACCAACAAGAGGGGGTCAGCGACGAAGATGCCGAAGGCCAGGACCACGCCGCCCAGGGCCAGCCCGATCATCGCGTGCCCGGCGGTGGCGAAGCCGACTGCTGCGGCGACGACCACGACAGTGGCCCACAGGCCGGCACCGGCGGCCAGACGTTCGACCCGGTACCGCCTCGACCGGCCGTCGAGGTCCCGCGTCGTCGACGCCAAACTGATACGGCTCATGGTGGGGACGCGCTCTCGCTCATCGGCCTCGGCATTCCGGCTGCTGCGTTGGTCCAGCGTACCGTCCGACGTGGCGGCCGGAAGGCACCCGGCATCGTCGCTCGGCAATTGAATCTCAAGCTGGGGCGGTACGGTGTCGACGGTAGGGCACAGCCTGAATCTCCCGTCGACGGGCCGGGCGGCGACCGTCCGGCGGCTCGCCTGAGGAACGCGGGTCATGCATCGAGGAACGGAAATGGCAACGCAGAGCCCCGGCAACAGCACAGGGACCGCCCCCGGGGAGGGGACCGTGGCCACGTCGATGGTGGTCTGCTCCCTCGAACCGTGGGGTGAGGTCCGCCGTCGGATGCGGATCCTGGTGGACGAGATCGTCGACCTCGAGCCGTCGCTCCAGGTGCTCTACGTGACCCCCGCCGTCGACGTCCCCCACCGGGTGCGGCACCGGGACCTGGCCGGCATCACCGGACCCCGCCTCCAGAAGGTCCATCCCCGGATCCACGTCCTCCGGCCGAGGAAGTGGCTCCCCCGGGTGCTCGGGGGGTTCGCCGACCGGTCGTTGGAGCGCCAGGTGCTCGATGCCGTCGGGACGATCGGCCTGCAGCGACCCCTGCTGTGGGTGAACGACGCCGGCTACGCACGGTTCGCCGTGGGGACCGGTTGGCCGATCCTGTACGACGTCACCGACGACTGGCAGCTGGGACCGCTCGCCCCCCGGCAGCTGGACCGCCTGGTCGCCAACGAGGATCTCCTGCTCGAGCGGGCCGGGGCCGTGGTGGTCTGCTCCCCCGATCTGGCTCGGTCGCGGGGACGGCACCGGACGGTCGAGCTCATCCCGAACGGGGTGGACGTCGAGCTGTTCCGCGCCCCCCGGCCCCGTCCGGCGGACCTGCCACCGTCCCCGGTCGCCGTGTACGTGGGGACCTTGCACACCGAGCGGGTCGACGTGGAGCTGGTGGCCGAATTGGCGGCCGCCCTGCCGGACGTGCAGATCGCCCTCGTCGGCCCCAGCAGCCTCCCCCCCGAGGTGGGCGCCTCCCTCCGCGCCGTCCCCACCGTCCACCTGCTCGGACCGCGCCCCTACAGCGAGGTGCCGGCCTACTTCCAGCACGCCGACGTCATCGTCATCCCGCACCTCGTGAACCCGTTCACCGAGAGCCTCGATCCGATCAAGGCCTACGAGTGCCTGGCGGTCGGCCGACCGACCGTGTCCACCCCGGTCGCCGGTTTCCGTGAGCTGGGCCCTCCGGTGGTCGTCGCCGCGAGGGGGGAGTTCGTGGCGGCCGTGGGATCGGCGCTGGCCTCTGCCCCACCGCCCGGAGTGCCGGCCACCCTCCCCGCCACGCCGGTACCTACCTGGCGCCAGCGGGCCGAGTCGATGGACTCGCTGATGGATCGGGTGCGCAACCAGGACGGGCCCCGATGACCGACGGGGGGTGGGAATGCCCGCCACCGGCGCCGGCACCGTCGCCGCACTGGGCATTCCCCGGAGGATGCTGCCCACGGCGGCAAGAACGCCCTATCCTCGTCGTTACGGCTTTTCCGCACTGAAGGTGAGTTTCCACTGACGTTCCGCGACTTCCTCACGACGCTCTGGCGCAGAAAGCTGATCATCCTGGTCAGTGTCGTCGTCGCGGTCGCCGCCGCCTTCGTCTACTCGAAGGCCGTGACGCCCACCTACCAGTCGACCTCCCTGATCCAGATCAGCTCCAGCACCGGGGCGACGGGGACCGGCTCGTCCTCTTCCTCGGGGGTCCAGCTCCCCGACCCCGTCCAGGAGCTCGGCAGCACCAGTGTGGAACTCCAGGCCGCGGCGCTCCTGAAGGACCCCGATGTGGGAGCGGTCACCAACAGCGTCACCGGAACGGTGGACCCCACCACCGGGGCCCTGAGCATCACCGCCTCGGCCTCGACCCCCGAGCGGGCCCAGGCGGTGGCGGCGGCGTACACGCAGGCGTTCAAGGACCAGATCCAGGACGTCGTGCAGGGACAGATCGACAACATCCACAAGAGCTATGCCGCGGTCAACGCCCAGATCGCCCAGCTGGAACCCACCGGGACGGCACCCACGCCGGCCGTCGCCGCCGAGGTCGCGGCGCTGAACACCACGGCGGGCACGCTGCTGGCCCAGGCGTACACCATCCAGTCCGGGGAGCCCTACGTCACCACCTTGGTGACCGCCAGCTACCCGACCTCCCCCACCGGCCTGAGCAAGAGCAAATTGCTGCTCATCGGCCTGGTGGCCGGGCTGCTCGTCGGGATCGGCATCGCCCTGGTGCGCGACCAATTCGACGACCGCCTGCGGACCAGTCCCGACGTCGAGGCCATCACCACCGCGCCGATCCTGGCCGAGCTGCCGAGCGACAGTGAGGTCCGGTCGGGCAAGGTGGCCATCGCGCTGGTCCAGGCGCCACAGTCCCAGATCGCCGAGGCGATCCGCGACCTGAGGACGAGCCTCCGGGTCATCCTGGAGGACACCCCGTGCCCCATGGTCGTGGTGACCAGTGCCGAGCCGGGCGACGGCAAGACCTTCGTCGCCGCCAACCTGGCGACGGCCTGGGCGATGAGCGGAAGCAAGGTCATCGTCGTCTCGGCCGACTTCCGACGCCCACGGCTCGAGGAGATCTTCGGCCTGCAGGCCACCGGACTGCCGGGCCTGGCCGACCTCATCCGATCGAATTGGAAGAATCCGGACCCGGACGGCCGACCCGTCGTTCCCCGCGAGCAGGTCGGCCCGGACACCTCGCCGGGTGAGCGCCCGACGCTCCCTGCACTCCGGGCCACTCCCCCCCGGACCAGGCGCGACGTCGGCGATGAGGCAGACGAGTCGTCGGTGAAGTCGCTGCTGGTGGAGACCGGGATCTGGGGGCTCCAGGTGCTGCCGGCCGGGACGCAGCTCGACAGCCCGAGCGAACTGTTCGGGAGCCCCGGCATCCAGCCCGTCCTCGACCAGCTCGCCCTCCTGGCCGACGTCGTCGTCCTCGACACGCCGCCGGTCCTGCCCGTGCCCGACACGGCGATCCTCGCCAGGATGGCCGACGGGACGGTGGTGGTGGCGACGGAGGGTCGGACCGACCGCAACGACCTCGAACGGACGATCAACCGACTGCAGGCCACCCAGTGCCGGGTGCTGGGCGTGGCCCTCAACCGGGTCCGCCACCCGGTCAACGACACGTACCAGTCCTACGCCTACAAGCAATGACCCCGGGGGCCACCCGCCCGACGTCGGGCGCAGGTGCCGACGCGGGTTCTGCGGAGAGCACCTCCGCACCGCGTGATCGAGGGTCGCCGGAGGCGAGGCCGGACATCGAGGTCCTGATCGTCGCCTACGGAGCCCCCGCGCTCCTCGATCCGTGCCTGGCCACCCTCGACGCGAAGTTCCCCGTCATCGTCGTCGACAACTCCTCCGACCCGGCGGTGCGTGAGGTCGCCGAGCGCCACGGCGCTGCGTACCACGACCCGGGTGCCAATCTGGGGTTCGCCGGCGGGGTGAACTCGGGGATCAGCTGCCTTGGCCGCCCCGAGGCCGACCTGCTCCTGCTCAATCCCGATGCCGAGATCGACCCGGACGGCATCAGGCAGCTCCAGCGCTGCCTGCACGCCGGCCCGCGCCGGTCGTGCGTCGCTCCGGCGCAGACGGACCCCGGGAACGGAAAGCCGGCCAAGGTCGCCTGGCCCTATCCCACGCCGTTCGGGGCGTGGGTCGAGGCGGTGGGCCTCGGCCGCCATCGCCGTGGCAACCGGTTCATGATCGGGTCGATCCTCCTGTTGAGCGCCGACGCACTGGCCGAGGTGGGTGGGTTCGACGAACGGTTCTTCCTCTACGCCGAGGAGACGGACTGGCAGCTGCGTGCCTCGAAGCTCGGATGGACGAGCGTGCTGTGCCCCGAGGTGGTCGCCACCCACGTCGGTGCCGGCACCGGCGGGGACAGGAAGGCGCGCTACATCCGCTTCCATGCGTCGAAGGAGCGCTACATCCGCAAGCACTACGGCACGTCCGGCTGGTGGATCTTCCGGACGGGGGTGATGGCTGGGTCCATGGTGCGCTCCCTGGTGCTCGGTGGCCGCCGGGGCCGCGCTGCGGCCGACCGCTTCCACACCTACCGTGTCGGGCCGTGCCGGGCCGAGTCGGGCCTCGTCACCGGCGGGCGGGGGCAGGCCCCGACACCCGCGTGAGCCCGGTCGGCCGGAGTGCCCTCGGCCGACAGCTCACGAGAACGACTGCTCACGAGAAGATGATCCCCGCCACCCTGGCCATCACCTCATCCCGCCGGTAGGAGTCGACCGAGGTCGCGGCCTCCCTGCCCCAGGCGGCCAGATCGGCGGATGCCGCCCGGTCGAGCAGCTCGGCGAGCTCGTGGACGTCGTAGGGGTCCTCGAGGATGAGCCCGGTCCGACCCGGCCGGACGGCCACCGACGCGCCGGCGAGCCGCGTGGTGAGCACCGGCACCCCGCTGGCCAGCGCCTCGATGATCACGAGGCCGAACGGCTCGTACTGGGTGGGCAGGACCATCAGGTCCGCTCCCGCCAGCTGCCAGCCGACGTCGTCGGACGGACCGTGGTGGTGGACTCGACCTCCGACGCCGAACCGCTCCAGCAGCGGCCGGAAGGGCCCGAGGCCCGCCTTCCCTACCACGTGGAGCGACAGTCGCTGGTCCTCGGCGACCGCCAGTGCTTCGATCAGCTGGGCCATGCCCTTGCGGTGCAGTTCGTTGGCCACGAGCATCAGCGCCACCTCGCCCTCACCGATGCCCAGCTCGTGGCGGACCTCCTCACGGTGGAGGGCCCGTCGCTCCGGGTTGAACCGCTCGGGGTCGAACGGGTTGGGCACGACGGTGGTCAGCGACGGGTCGACGCCGTAGAGGTGGTTGAGATCAGCGACCTCCCGGTCCGACGTGCACAGGATGTGCCGCGCGTGGTTGTTCGTGAAGTAGCGGGACTCCAGCGCCAGCAACGAAGCGTGCCGGGGCATGAGGAACCGGACCCGTGCCGGTACCCTCACCGGGCCGAGTTGCACGGTCCGGGCCGCCTCGAGCCAGGCCCGGTGCACGCTCGGAACCCACAGGACGTCGCCGGGAGGGACCACCGACCCCATGGTCACCGACACCCCGGGGTCGAGGGCGGCCATCACCTTCCCGGTGCGGGACCGCCTCCTCCACATCCCCACGGCCCCGGGCTCGATAGAGCCGCCCACCGGCACCAGCCGGACGCCGGCCGGCGTGCCCTCCGGGGCGAAGGTGCCCACGTAGGCGGTCTCGTGGCGCGGCCCGAGGTAGTCGAGGAGGTCCCAGCACACCCGTTCGATGCCGCCCCGGCGGTGGAGCTGCGGGAACACGACGGCGACCTCGGGACCACTCACTGGTTTGCTCACGCTTTCCTCGCCCGGGCCCTCACCCGATCGCCCGTCGCCGATGCCGGTCACGGCGGCCACCGGTCGGTCAGGCATGATAGGAGATGCCTCCGAGTCGTCGGACCACGGCACCACCCGGTGCCGACAGACCGCTCCGCATCGTCCAGGTGGTGCGGAGCGATGCGTTCGCCGGCGTGGAGCGGTACATGTGCCAGGTCGCCGACCTCCTCGCCTCGCGAGGCCATCAGGTCGTCGTGGTGGGGGGGGACCCCGAGCGCATGCGGGTCGAGCTCGGCAAGAGGGTCGAGCACGTCCCGGCGGCGACGGTCGGTCAGGCCTTCCGGGCGTTGCTGGGCCAGCGCGACGCCGACATCGTCCACGTCCACATGACCGCGGCGGAGACGGCGGCGTGGCTGGCCCATCCCGTCCAACGCGCTCCGATCGTGGCCACGCGTCACTTCGCCAGCGATCGCGGCTCGAGTGCGCCGGTCCGGATCCTCTCCCGGCTCGTCTCCCGGACTATCTCCTCGGACATCGCCATCAGCCGCTTCGTGGCCGACTCCATCGCCGGCCCGTCGGTCCTCCTGTACAACGGTGTGCCGGACCGGGACCAAGCCCCCCTCGACAGCCCCACCGTGGTCATGCTCCAGCGACTGACGACCGAGAAGTCGCCGTCCGTGGGTGTCCTGGCCTGGTCGGAGAGCGGGCTGGCGTCGCTGGGCTGGCGGCTGGTGCTCGCCGGGGGCGGCGGTCTCCGCGACGATCTGGTCGAACAGGTGCAGCAGCTCGGTGTGTCGGAGTCGGTCGACTTCGCCGGGCTGGTGGCCGACACGGACCGGCTCCTCGGGCAGAGCTCCATCCTCCTGGCACCCGCACCGGGCGAGCCCTTCGGGCTCTCGGTGGTCGAGGCGATGGCCCACGGCGTGCCGGTGGTGGCCGCCGCCGGCGGTGCCCACCTGGAGACCATCGGGGACGACGGGCTGCTGTTCCCACCGGGTGACGCCTCGGGCGCCGCCCGGGCGCTGGTCGAGCTGGCCACGGACCGGGCCCGTCGGCTCGAGGTGGGCGCCGCCCTGCGCCGGCGCCAGCAGCGGTTGTTCGCTCTGGTCGATCACGTCGACCGGCTCGAACAGCTCTACCGGGACGTTGCCGCCGGGGTCGGGACGCCGGCCTGAACGGGGTCAGGCATCGGAGGGACCGGCCCCCGGCCCGTGGTCGGCGGCCGGTCGATGGTCGGCGGCCGCACCGTGCCCGAGGGGAGCACCGTGTTCGAGGGCAGCACGGTAGAGGTCGGCCTGCATGTCCGCCACCGACTCCCAGGAGTAGCGAGAGGCGCCGGCGATGCCGGCGGAACGAAGCCGCCCCCACAGTCCGGGTTCGTCGAGGAACCGGGCGAGCGCCCCGCCCAGGGCCGTGGGATCGCCGGGCGGGACCAGCAGCCCGTCGGAGCCGATCACATCGGGCAGTGCCCCGCTGGCACTGGCGACGACGGGCACCCCGGACGCCTGGGCCTCGACCACCACCCGGCCGAACTGCTCGACCCAGCTCGGGAGCGGGATCGAGGGCACGGCCAGCACGTCGAATCGGCGGTAGGTCTCGGGGATCCCCGCGCTGTCCACGTAGCCGTGGAAGGTGACCCTGTCGGCGATGCCGAGACGGCGGGCCTGCTCCTCCAGGCTGGCCTGCTCGGGGCCCGAGCCGAAGATCTCGACCCGGATCCGGTCGTCGGGGGCGGCGGCGTCGAGTAACACGTCCACGCCCTTGTGGCGGCTCAACCGACCGACGAAGCCGACGCGCAGCTGGCCACTCGGCGGTGGGTGATCGACCGGCTCGAAGCGGTGCACGTCGACGCCCAGGGCCAGCACCACGTGCGGGCCCCGCAGTCCCTTGCGGCGGAGGATCAGGCCGGCCTCCGTGTTGCAGGTGTACGCGCCCGCCGCACCGGCGAGGGACCAACGCTCGAACCACCGGAACGGTGGCGGGTACCGCTTGTCGAGGTTCTGGGCGGAGGTGATGACGTAGGGCACCCGGGGTGCACGCAGCCGACGCAGGAGGAGGATCTCGGCGGCGGCGAGGCCGAAGGGCTCCTCATAGACGTCGAGCAGGTCCCAGTCCGCCGATCCGAGCGTGCGCCACAGTGGCCGTGGGTCGTAGAGGAACAGATTGGGGTGCCGGCCCAGGGTCCGCACCGGGACGGCGAAGTCATCCCCCTCGGGTTCGAACTCCACCATCGAGCCGCCCTCCTCCCAACGGGCGGCCGACAGCAGGGTCACGTCCACACCACGGCGGCGGAGCTGGCGCTCGCGCTCCCGCCACGCGGTGACGACCCCGCTCTTGGAGATCCGGAGGACCCGGAGTGTCGGTTCGTGCCCGTCCGTCGGTGGATCGGACGAGGGTGTCGGCACCCGGCGCATCGTACCGGGCAGCGTCAGGGCGCCGGGGAACCCCGGGCCGGCCCCCCGGCCACAGGGCTCACCGGCCGACGGTGGCGGGGCTCACCGGTCGACGGTGGCGGGGCTCACCAGTCGACAGTGGTCTGGGCCGAGTCGTCGAAGGCCCTGCCGTCGACGGTCCACTGCTCGGGGGGAACGCGGGTCGAGGGCACCACCGTCATCGAGCCCTGCCGTCCCGGCAGCACGAACCGGGTGACCACGGTTGTGGACGCACCCTGGTCCAGGGTCACGGGCGCGGCAACCGCCCAGGTGCTCCCCTCGGCCCCCTTGACGGCCAGCGACCCGGCGCCGGTCATCGTGATGTGCGACGCACGCGCCGGCAGGTTGGCCGTGATCAGCCCGATGTAGCTCCCGTAGGGGGCCGGATTGTCCGGATACGGTCCGGCGGCGTACTGCGAAAGGCCGGGGGGTGTGGTGTTGGTCATCCGCGTGGTCATGGTGACCGCGGTGTTCGTGCCCGACGCCGCGGTGGTCACCTCCACGTGGACGGGCACGTACGGGTCGAGCTTGTTGCCGCCCAGGTTGACCAGGGAAACGCCCACCGAGCTCGGGGTGAGGCTCCCGCTCACGCCGCTCACCACCCAGGCTGCCTGATGGGCCGGGTTCTGCGACCACACCATGAGGTGGCGGCCCGCCACCGCGCTCGACACCGAGGTGGCGAGGGACTTGAGGTCGGTGCTCTGTCCCTGGAGCTGGGTCAGCACCGCCCGGGCCAGGGCTCCCAGTGCGTCCTGGCGGTTGTTCGACGTGTCCGAGGTGTAGGTCAGCCCGTCGTACTGGTCGTGGAGCAGGTACTGCTCGACGGTGCCGGCACTCACCGTCGTCCCGCCGACCTGCACGGGGCCGGTGGCCACCAGCAGTTGCCGCAACCCGACCACGTCCAGCGCCAGCACACCGTCGACGGGCTGGCCGGTGGTGGCTGTCCACATGCGGGCGGCCAGGGGGGCGGTCACGTCGAACTGCGGCGTGAGGCCGAGGTTCCGGAAGTCGAGTGAGGGGTCGAGCCACCCCCAGTTGCGCTCGAGGTCACCCGTCACCGTCACCTCGCCCGGTGTCAGGTGCAGGTCACCGGCCGGTCCGAGGGTGCCGAGGCTGAGGGAGCCGCCGTCCGTCGTGGCCACCCCGACGTCGAGGAAGGCGCCCGAGCCGGCGCGCATCTCGGCGTTGTTGGCGGCGAGCACCAGATAGGTCTGGGGGCCCTGGAGGATGTTGGCCACCGCCGCCGAGACGGCCGCCGCCTTGACCAGCCGCTGCCGCGCGTCGTCGAGCTGGCTGACGAATTGGTTGTACTTGCGGGCCAGCGGGGCGACCAGGCCCTGGGACGGCCCGGTGTCGATGCCGACGAGCCGGGACGCCGAGGACGCCGAGATGGTGGCCAGCGTCCGCAGCGAGGTGACCCGCTCGGGACCGGCGGAGTGGGGCTGGTTGACCACCGTGTGCACCTGGGAGAGGAACGACGATCCGACGGAGGACACCGTGCCGGCCGCCGTGCTCAGGGCCTTGACGGACCGGAACTGCCTCCCGACGACCGGCACGATGGAGATCGGCACGAAGAACGGTGAGGAGAGATCCGACTGGGCACTGGTGAACTCGGCGTGTGCCTGGTCGAGGACACGGACGGAACCCGACGACGTGAGGTCGCCCGGGCCCAGGTTCGACTTCACCTGCTCGAGCAGCGCCAGTCCTCGCTTGTCGTGCCGGTAGGCCGACATGGTCTTGACGCCCAGGACGAGCAGCCACACCACCACGACGACGACCACGACCGACACGATCAGCCACTTCCGCCGACGCCCTCCGCCTCGCTCTCTCACGGCAACCACTGGGTACTCCAGGCATCGGGTGCGGGGACACGGGCACGGCTGACCCGGGCTGTGGCTTCCGGCTCGGGGTACCAGGGCCGGACCAGTTCATCGTACCGGAGCCTGTGGCGGAAGCGGTGCCCACCGGGGTGCGGTCCACCGGCACCGACCGCTCGCCCGCGCTGACCGGACCAGGCACGATCGGCGCCACTAGCATCACCACGTGACGTTCACCGCCGTCCGAATGGCAGTGGGGCGGGTGCTGTTGGTCCTCGGCGTCCTCATCCTCCTGTTCATTCCCTACCTCTTGTGGGGCACCGGGTTGATGACGGCGCGGAGCCAGACCGTGCTCCGCGCCCAATTCAAGGCCGACCAGCACCGGGCCGGCGTGACGGCCGTGACCGCCCCACCGGTCAAGACGGGTGGGCCGGTGGCGGTGGCGCCGACGATGGCGGATCCCCCCGTCGGGACCGCGGTGGGGACCATCGACATCCCGGAGATCGGGTTGTCCATGGTGGTGGTCGAGGGCACCGGCGACACCCAGCTCCAACAGGGCCCCGGTCATTACGTGAACACCCCGCTGCCGGGGGAGGCCGGAAACTCGGCCATCGCCGGGCACCGTACGACCTACCTGCACCCCTTCTACAACCTGAACGAGCTGAACCCTGGCAGCCCGGTCTACATCACCACGACCCAGGGCAAATTCCAGTACAACGTGGTCAGCAGCGAGTCGGTGAGCCCGAACGACGTCTCCGTGGTGGACGCCACGACCTCCCCCGAGCTCACCCTGACCACCTGCACGCCCCGATACAGCGCCAGCCAGCGCCTCGTGGTGCACGCCACCCTGGTGGCGAGCACCCTCGCCCATCCGACCACGCCCGCATCGGGGAGCGGCTCGGCCAAGGGCGGGAAGAGTCCCACCTCCACCGAATTGCAGGCCGAGCTGGCGGCGACGCCGACCAAGAGCTGGGCATTGGCAACGCTGTGGGGAGTGGGGGTCGCCGCCATCATCATCGCCGTGTGGGTGTTCGCCAGGAGGACCCGCCGGGGAGTGCGTGCCCTGGTGATCGTGGGCGGCCTGGCCGTCTGGCTGGTCGTCGTCTTCGGCTTCTTCCAGTCGGTCGCCCCGCTCCTGCCCGCCAGCTACTGAGCCCGCCAGCTACTGAGGTAGGCGCCGACCGGTTCGGAGAGTGCGGACGCGACGGGCAGATTGTCCGGCAGTGATGCTGGCGATGCCCTTCGGCTCCCGACCGGTCACGAACCCCAACCGGCCACCGCGGCCCGGTGGCCCAGGATCAGGCGGACAGCCGACGTCGGCGAAGCAGCACCCCGCCCGCCACGACAGCCCCGAGTCCGATGATGGCCATCTCCTCGATGTCGGCACCCGTGAACGGCAGGCTGGTGGGAGCGGTCGACACCGGAGCGGTTGCGCCCGGCGTCCCGTCATAGGGAAGGGCGCTACTGGTCGGCACGACCTTGCCGGCATTGCCCTGGATCTGGGGGGGCACCACGCAGCTGTTGGTCGTATGGATGGTCTCCGTCACGACACACTGGTTTGCCGCCCCGGCCGTGCCAGACACCATCAACAACGATGCTGCTGCCACGCCCGAGCTGATCAGAATTCGCCTTGCCCACATGATGGTTGCCCTTCTTCCCGTAGAGGCACCGCCTCTGCGTTCCCCTCGTTTCACCCCGGATCTCGCGGCGAGACCTGCGGTTTCGTCAATACTGCCCGGTCGCCCCACACCTCCGCAATGACCCACCACTCTGGGCACTTTCCATTTCACTCACAGTGATAAAGGTGCTTCCACAAGCCAATTCCCGGTGCCCCGCTGCTTCCTGAGCCCCGTCGGGGGACGACGCCGGAGGAGCCGTGGCATCAACCCGGCACGAGTTGGCCGAACGTGTTGCACAGCCCCAATGCCTCGATGACCACGAAGGCGCCGACGATGATCAGCACGACCGGGACGCGCCAACCCTTGGCCCGCCGCGCCATCGGCGTCGGCATGTACCACTGGGGAAGCAGGCCGCCGACCTGTCCCAGCTGGCCGAGGTACACCGAGAGCGGGACGGCGCCCTCGTCCATCGGGAGGCAGGGGTCCGCGGCGAGCGCCATGGCGGTGAGCTGATCCTCGGTGATTCCCGGCTCGTCGCGGTCAACGGCGAGGGCCCCGTCGGGATCCCGACCGTCGTTCGTCTGCTCCCCTATCCGGAAATCCGCTCCATGGCCATCCACCATCGGTGTTCCTCCGAGATCGGTGCGTCAGAGCCGCCACCCCGAGACTACCCCGGCCCCGGGCCCGGCCGGCGGCGGTTCGCCCGCCACCGGTGGCACCCGGTCGGCCGGCCTACAACAGGTGCACGACCAACTCGAGGAGCACGATGAGCACCCCGACCAGGACCAGTCCCCCGACGTGGAGGATCCGTCGACCCAGCCGGTTCCCGCTTCCCCCGGTCGTTCCGACGCCGACCACGGCGAGCGCCAGCACCCCCACGATCTCCGCCAGGGCGAAGGCAGCCCTGACCGTCAGCAGACCCACACCGGCCAGCACGAAGATGATCGTGGCCGGCAGGGCCGCCGACACGATGGCCCACGAACCCCGGAGCTCATGGACGATACCGGCCACCTTCAGGTCGAGGTGCTGCCACGAGCGCGTGGTGACGAGCTGGGAGAGACCGTGGGCGAACCAGATGGCCACGGCACCGACCACGACGACACCGGCGGTCGTGAGCGCCCCGGGGTGGGTCTCGAATGTCAGTCCGGCAATGGCCACCAGCGTCGAGATCGTCCCGTAGACGTAGTCGGCGAACCACGTCACCGAGTGGTCGTGGCGGGCCTGGTCCTCCGCCGGCTGGTCCTCCGCCGGCTGGTCCTCCGCCGGCCCGGTCACAGGACCGGCCGGACACGCCGAGAGGGCGCGTCACCATCGCGCCGGAGCGCCACCCTTCTCGCCGAACTGCTGGTCCTCACGACAGGTCGGCGTCCGGCTTCATCCGGCCCGATGCTAATTCGAAGGGCGCCGTGCGATCTGACCGGCTTCCGGCGACACGGTGATCGGTGTCCAGTTCGGCGTGCCCGCGGGCAGGCCGGCGGTGACGACGTCGGCCGGTAGCTCCCGACCGACGTTGTCGACCCTCTCGTCGTGCACAGGGGTTCATCGGGTGCGTGACCCGGCTCGGAGCAGCGGCCGACCGCATCGGAGGCGCCTAGCGAGGCGCCGGCGGCGCCTTTCGCAAGGTGTGGATGACCGCGACGGAACCGGACCCCTGCGCTTGGACCTGCACCCCGAGTGTCGGCACCGACCAGAGGACCTCGCCGGAGGGATTGCTGCTCGCGCACGGAGAGACAAGAACGGGCAACCCGTTCACCCGTTTCTGGCGTTGGCACGCCGCTGGTTGAGGCTCCGATCCCGTGGGGAGTGCGCTGAGCGTGACCACATTGGCCGGATAGTGGTACTCGGCGCAGTCGTCGGGGACGGTCGGCAGCCCGAGGAGCAGCGTGCCCGGGGCACTCGTGTTCGGGCAGTTCCGATCGCGCTTCACGGCCCAGGTCGCGGGGGCCGAGATGGCGGCACGACCGTAGACGTAGGTCGTCCACCCTTTCGGCACGGGGTTGCCCGCGCTCGGTTCGGCGTCGCCCGCCACGGTGGACCCCTGCGGTCGGACAGCCGAGCCGGCGCAACCGGCCAGCAGGAGCGCGAGCACCCCCATCAGCACGAGCGCTCGGGCCCGGGTTCCCGCTCGTGGCCGTGCCGGCGTTCGCCGCTCCCCCGTCGCTCCACCTGACCACCACATCACGCTTCTGACGACCACACTCTTCTGACGACCACGGTGCGCCGGAGGTTGACGAGGCCTCGGGTCGCCTCCCTCGAAGGGTGGCGGCCGACTCGGCCGGCGCCGGCCCGTTGGCGGTCCGAGCGTCGGCCGAGCAGCGTTGCTCACGGGCCGCCGAAGCCCGTGCTGGCCGAGCGGGCGGTGTCGTCGTCGATCACCGTGTGGGAGTAGATGTCGAGGAGGCCCAGCGCGACCAGGCGGTCGCCCTCCGGGGAGAACATCTCGGTGCCGAGCGTTCGGGACACCTGGTGGCGGAGCAGCGGGATGCCGAGCGCCATGGCGGTGAGCAGGGCGGCGCGGATCGTGCGGTCGACCACCGGTTCGTCGGGACGGTTCCGGTCGGCCCGGGCCAGCCATCGCTCGGTGATCGCCGTCATCTCGTCGAAGATCGGGCCGGCGGTCGGGGATCCGTCGGCCAGGGACCGGGCCACGTAGCGACCGAACCGCTGGGACATCTGCCGGCTGGTGGCCGCGGCGGACGGGTCCTCGAGGAGTTGCGTGTTCACCCGATGGAGCATCGCCAAGACGTACTCGTCACACGCCGCCCGGAGGGCCTCCTTGGACCCGTAGTGGTGCCGGAGCAGTCCCGGAGACACGCCTGCGGTCTGGGCGATGGCCCGGACGGTGGCCCGGTCGAAGCCCTCCTCGGCGAAGTGCTCCAGCGCGGCCTCGCGGATTCGGGCCCGGGCGGTGAGATCGCCGAATGCGGCGGATCCGATCTCGGGCGGGGAGCCGGCGACCGGCTGCGTGTCGGTCCCGTGGTCCGTCATTCGCCCTGCAGGTCCCGGTGGCGGAAGGCCCACCCCCCGGCGAGGATGGCGCAGATCCCGATGCCGGCCATGATCGCATTCGCCTCCCAGCGTGGCGCGACGGCGGGGGCGGACGCCATCTGGTGGAAGACAGAGGTGTCGAGGACCCAGTGGCTCACCGCCCCGATCCCCCCGACCACCACCAGGAGGAGCGACCAGCCGAGGAGCCCGTAGACGGCCCAGGCCGTGAACCGGGGACGGACCCCGAAGGCCAGGATGCCGGCGCCCAGGATCACCATCGACGGGGGCACGAGATTGATTCCGGCCCCGAGGAGTGTCGCCAGGCTCAGGCCTGCGTGCTGGGTCGCCGCCCCCAGCCAGGCGAACAGGCCGGCCGCCACCCCGGCCACGACCAGGACCGCCAGGGCCAGGAGGGTCCGGCCACCCAACCACGACCAGCGGGCGACCGGTCGGACCAGGAAGTGGTCCAGCGTCCCCCCGGCCTCCTCGGCCCGTGCCGCCGTCACCTGGCCGGCGGCGACGAAGCCGACGAGGACGGCGAGGACCAAGAAGCACACGCCGAGCACGGCGTCGGTCCCGGTCCCGCTGGCGCCGAGCTTGGCGAAGACCTCGTGGACCGAACCCGAGACGGTGGCACCGGCCGATTTGGCGATGAGCCCGTAGAGCAGCGCGGCGAGGGCGACGGCCGTCCACCAGCCCACGGTGGTGGCCCGCTGGAGCCGGACGGCGAGCCCGGTCGGGCCGACGAGCAGCCCGAGGTGTGCGGCCGCATGCGTCCGATCGGCGACGATGCCGGCTCCGACGTCGCGCCGCCCCGCCAGGTACACGGCGATGCCGGCCAGGACGACCGTGCAGGCGGCGATGGGGAGGAGGGCGAGCGGCCGGGGTGCGGTGAGCGGCTCGAGCTCTTCGACCCAACCCAGTGGCGAGGCCCAGATGAGCCCGTGGAGGCCCACACCGGCGTCGGCGACCAACCGCAGCGCGTACGAGATGCCGAGCACCACGGCGGCGAACGAGGCGGCTTGACGGCGGGTGGCCGCCAGCTGGCTGGTGACGGCCCCGATGGCGACGAACATGACCGCCGTGGCCACCATGGCCAACGCGAAGAAGAGCGAGCGACCGACGCCGACGTCCACCTCGGCGCGGTGCCCGGTGGCGACGGTGAGGACCCCGGTGCCGGCCCACAGGACGCCGATGCCGACGCCGAGCCCGGCCACCGCCTGGGCCGTCGCCCGGCGTCGGGTGGTCTGGCCGGCCACCAGGAGGTCCCACCGCCCGTTGTCCTCCTCGCCGCGGAGGAGGCGGGTGCTGGTGAGGAGCCCCCACAGGGCACCGACGATCATGAGGGTCATGGAGATCTTGAAGGCCGTGAAGCCGGCCACAGTCTGGAGCTGCGGAGCGGGGCCGAACAGCGCGCTCATCGCCTTGCTCGTGCCGTAGGTGGCGGCCAGGGCCTCTCGGCTCGCCTGGGTCTTGTAGATCGTCGTGTAGCTGACCGCCGAGGAGGCGATGGAGACGCCGAAGATCACCCCCCAGAGAGCACCCGAGCGGGCGGCCTTTCGTGCGGTCAGCGCGCCCACCGCCGTGGCCGGCGACCGCCGGGTCGGCGTCGCGCCGCCGGCGGCCGGCGCCTGGGTGGCGAGGTCAGCGGGCATGCTCGGCCTTCCCGTACTGGGCGAGGAAGAGCTCCTCGAGCGACGGCTCACGGCTGAGGAGCTCGGTGACCCCGGTGGTGGCCAGGGCGCCCACCAGCGGCCCGATCGAACCACGGACCTGGCAGTGGAGGGTCCGACCGTCGGTGCGGACGGCGCTCACCCCGGGTACTCCTGACAGGTCGGGCGCGGCCCCGTCGAAGGTGGCCTCCACGGTCAGCGCGCTGAGGTGGCGCAGCTCCACCAGCGTGCCCGTCTCGACCAGCACCCCGTCGCGCAGGATGCACACCCGGTCGCAGAGCGCCTCCACTTCGCTCATGATGTGCGACGAGAGGAAGACCGTCTGGCCCCGGTGGCGCGCCTCGGCGATGCAGACCCGGAACGCCTGCTCCATCAGCGGGTCGAGCCCGTTGGTCGGCTCGTCGAGCACCAGCAGGTCGGGGCGGACCATGAGTGCGGCGATGAGGATGACCTTCTGGCGGTTGCCCCTCGAATAGGCCCGCACCTTCTTGGTGGGGTCGAGATCGAACCGGGCCAGCAGCTCGTCCCGGTAGGACTCGTCGACCCGCCCGGAGACCCGCCCGAGCAGGGCCAGGGTCTCCGCCCCGGTCAGCGACGGCCACAGGTCGGCCTCGCCGGCCACGAAGGCCAGCCGGCGGTGGACCTCGACGGGCCGCTGCCGGCAGTCGAGCCCGAAGATCTCGGCCCTCCCCTCGCTCGGCTGACTGAGCCCCAGCAGCAGCCGGATGGTGGTCGTCTTGCCGGCGCCGTTGGGCCCGAGGTAGCCGACCACCTCACCGGCGACGACTTCGAGGTCCAGGTGGTCGAGGGCGGTCACCTCGCCGTAGCGCTTGGTCAGCCCTTCGGTGCGGATCGCTGGTACGGCCACGGGAACTCCTCGGGCACTGTTCGGATGAGTAGCTTTCTATACAACTGTATAGTTCGCCGCGGGTCCTGCCAGTGCGAAGGTCCCCGTCACCCCCCGAGCACCGTTGTCGAACCTCTGCGGCACGACGTGGTGCACGCGGGGTGTGGTGCGCCCCTCGCCCACCGGCCGGTCGGATCCAGCCGGCGGCGCCGAATCAGTCAGCCAGACCCCGACGCGCGGCCAGACGGCGGGCGGCCAAAACGCCGAAAACTGCCGCGGCCAGGGCGGCGACCCCGCCGATGAGCAGTGGGGCACGGACGCCGACTGCGTCGGCGACCGCCCCGAGCGTCGAGGATCTCGGCCGTCGTGACTGGGGTGGTCGAGAGACCGGTCAGCACCACCTGCGCTCCGACGAGGGCCTCAAGGCAGTGCGAGGGTGGGAAGAGGGAGGGCTCCCGCTCGAAGCTGGGAGCCCTCCCGGGTGCGTGGCCGCTGCCATTCCGGCACGTCACCTGATGCACGGTCACATCACGAGCAGCCGCTGGTGGTCCCGCAGCTGGCGCAGACGTAGCACGACCCGGCCCGTTGCATGGCGTTGCCGCACTGGTAGCAGTACGGGGCGTCGCGGGGCTCGGCGCGGGCCAGGGTGAACTCGGCCGACCCGCGGCCACCGGGCAACGCCTGGGCCGTCGGTTCGTCGGACGAAGATCGCGACGGGTCACCGGCGCTCCCGTCGATCACGGTGGCGGTCACCGGGTCCACCGCCTCCACCTCGACGATCCCGCTGGACTCGGTGGCCGTCTCCTCGACGCCGGGGAGCGTCGGCTGCATCCGCTCCGCGGTCGAGAGCACACCGAGCTCGGCACGCTCGTCGAGGGGCAGGTAGTCCACGGCCAACCGACGGAAGATGTAGTCGACCAGGCTGGTGGCGATGCGCAGCTCGGGGTCGTCGGTGATGCCGGCCGGCTCGAAGCGCATGTTGGTGTACTTGCGCACGTAGGTGGCGAGCGGGACGCCGTGCTGCAGTCCCAGGGACACCGAGATCGAGAAGGCGTCCATGATGCCGGCCAACGTCGAGCCCTGCTTGGACACCTTCATGAAGACCTCGCCGGGGCGACCGTCTTCGTACTCACCGACGGTCACGTACCCCTCGCAGTCGGCCACCCTGAACGCGAACGTCGACGACTTCCGCCGCCGGGGCAGGCGCTCCCGCACGGCGCCGACCACCAGGGTGTCGGCGGTCCGGGACTGCTCGTGGGCCAGCGCCGCCTCGAGGCCGGCCACCTTCTCGGCCAGCTGGCGGGCATGGGCCTCGGCTTCGGACCCGGCCGGCACCGCCCCGCCGGGGATACCCTCCTCGGCCCCCGCCTTCTTCGTCGTCGACAGCGGCTGGGCCACCTTGCAGTTGTCGCGGTAGATGGCGACCGCCTTGATCCCCATCCTCCACGCGTCGATGTGGAGCTGCTCGACGTCCTCCACCGAGACGTCCTCGGGAAGGTTCACGGTCTTGGAGATGGCACCCGAGATGAACGGCTGCACCGCACCCATCATGCGCACGTGCCCGAGGTAGTGGATGGTGTTGTCGCCCATGGAGCAGGCGAACACCGGCAGGTGCCCGGGCGCCAGGTGCGGAGCACCCACGATGGTCTTGTGCTGGTCGATGTAGGCGATGATCCCGTCGACCTCCTCGGGCGAGTACCCGAGGCGGGTCAGGGCCCGCGGCACCGTCTGGTTGACGATGGACATGGTGCCGCCGCCGACCAGCTTCTTGGTCTTCACGAGGCCCAGGTCCGGCTCGACGCCGGTGGTGTCACAGTCCATCAGCAGGCCGATGGTGCCCGTGGGGGCCAGCACGCTGGCCTGGGAGTTGCGCACGCCGTACTCCTCCCCCAACTCCACGGCGAGGTCCCAGGCCTCCTGGGCGGCGGAGAGCAGGTCGGTCGGCACCGCCTCCTCGTCCACGCTGGCCACGGCGTCGCGGTGCATCCGGAGCACGTTGAGCATCGGCTCCACGTTCTCGTGGTACCCGGCGAACGGCCCCATGCGGGCCGCGGTGCGGGCGGAGGTGGCATAGGCGTGGCCGGTCATCAGGGCGGTGATGGCCCCGGCCCAGGCCCGGCCCTGGTCCGAGTCGTAGGGGAGACCCTGGGCCATCAGCAGCGCTCCGAGATTGGCGTAGCCGATGCCCAGCTCACGGAAGCGACGCGAGTTCTCGGCGATCTTCTCGGTCGGGTAGTCGGCGTTGCCGACGATGATCTCCTGGGCCGTGAAGATGACCTCGATCGCCGACCGGAAGCCCTCGATGTCGAATGACGAGTCCTCGTGGAGGAAGGTCATCAGGTTGAGGCTGGCCAGGTTGCACGCCGAGTTGTCGAGGTGCATGTACTCCGAGCACGGGTTCGAGCCGTTGATCCGCCCCGTGTTGGACGCGGTGTTCCACCGGTTGATGGTCGTGTCGAACTGCATGCCCGGGTCGGCGCACTCCCATGCGGCCTGGGCGATCTGGCGGAAGAGGTCACGCGCCGGGACCCAGCGCACCGGTTCGTGGTCGCCCCGGGTGGTCAATGCCCAGTCGCGACCGTCCACGACCGCCTCCATGAACTCGTCGGTCACCCGCACCGAGTTGTTGGCATTCTGGTACTGCAGGCTGATCGAGTCCTTGCCGTCGAGGTCCATGTCGAATCCCGCGTCACGCAGCACCCGGGCCTTGCGCTCCTCGACCGCCTTGCACCAGATGAAGTCCTCGATGTCCGGATGGTCGGAGTCGAGGATGACCATCTTCGCCGCCCGCCTCGTCTTGCCGCCGGACTTGATGGTGCCGGCCGAGGAGTCGGCACCACGCATGAAGCTGACCGGGCCCGAGGCGGTGCCCCCGCCCTTCAGCAGCTCGTGGGAGGAGCGGATCTTCGACAGGTTGACCCCGGCGCCGGAGCCACCCTTGAAGATCACACCCTCCTCGGTGTACCAGTTGAGGATCGAGTCCATGGTGTCGTCGACCGAGAGGATGAAGCAGGCCGATCCCTGCTGGGGCACGCCGGCCACCCCGATGTTGAACCACACCGGCGAGTTGAACGCCGCCATCTGGTGGACGATCAGGTACTTCAACTCGTCGCGGAAGATCTCCGCCTCGTCGTCGTCGGCGAAGTAGCCGTCCTTGATGCCCCAGGAGGCGACGGTGTCGACGACCCGGTCGGCCACCTGGCGCAGGGAGGATTCGCGCTCGTCGGTGTTGGGGGTGCCACGGAAGTACTTCTGGGCGAGGATGTTCGTGGCGTTGAGGCTCCAGCGCTCGGGCACCTCCACCTGCAACTGCTCGAAGGCCACGGTCCCGTCGCGGTAGTTGGTGATCCGGGCGTCGCGCCGCTCCCACACGACCTGGTCGTAGGGATGGATGCCGGCGGTGGTGAAGTGACGTCGGAGACCGATTCCGGTGCGCTGGGGGGCGATGGCCATGTGGAGGTCCTCTTTCTGGTCGCTCTGCCCGTTGGATGGGCTCGTTGTGGGTGGTCGATGGTGCTGGATGTCGAGAGTCTGTGACAGTCGAGGGTGTGTAATTCGAGAGTTTGTGTGTCGATGGTGCTGATCTGTGTGTCCTGCCCTTGCTGCTTCCTGGGACTGCGTCACTTCCTGGGCACTGTCTGCTTGGTCCGCCCACCGGGGTGGGCGGTCGAACCGCCGGTTCGTGATGGGCCGACCGGGGGCCCCGGGGTTCGACCTCTACTGCGCTGAGCCGAGCCTTGCATCCGGGTCCGACAGGTGCGCACGGAGCCCGTCCGGCTGCCCCGCCTCACCGAATCGGTTCCTCCGGCCGTTGCCGCTGCCTCCGATTCCCCCGGAGCGCCGCAATCGCCGGTGTAAACACTATATGTTGTGGTCGCTCCTCCCCCGGGTACGAGATAGTGGGTCTATTACAGCAGCGTAGTTACACCCCTGTCAATGAATTCGGGCAAGAAATCCTGTCGGGAGGGTGCAGAAAGTACCTGTTCGGGGTGCGTTCGCGAAGAATTGCAAATGATTGCTCTCCGCGAGCAGTCCCGGCGGCCCCCGGCCCCGGACGCCCCGGGGAGATCGCTACAGTCCGAGCGTGGCCCCGCTCACCCCTGTCACCGTCGCCATCGATGCCGGAACCACGGGGGTGAGGGCGCTGGTGGTCGACGAGCGGGCCCGGGTCGTCGACGTGGCCTACCGCGAGCTGACCCAGCACTTCCCCCGTCCGGGCTGGGTCGAGCACGATGCCGCCGAGATCTGGGGCGCGGTGCGCTCGACCCTCGGCGAGGTGGCCGGACGGTTGGGCGACGCCGGCCGGTCCGCCCTGGCGGTCGGTATCACCAATCAACGCGAGACGGTGGTGGCGTGGGACCGGAGCACCGGTGCTCCTCTCCACCGGGCCATCGTCTGGCAGGACCGGCGCACCGCGGCACGGTGCCGCCAGCTCGCCGACCGGGGCCGCCTCCCGCTGGTGCGTGAGCGGACCGGGCTGGTGCTCGACCCCTACTTCTCGGCCACCAAGATGGAGTGGCTGCTCAGTGAGGGTGGCGTGTCCCCGACGGCCGATCTGGCGCTCGGGACCGTCGACTCGTGGGTGCTGTGGAACCTCACCGGGGGGGTGGGAGGCGGGGTCGTCGCCACCGACACCACCAACGCCTCCCGCACCATGCTCTACGACATCGTGGCCGGGAGCTGGTCCGAGGAGCTGTGCGACCTGTTCGGCGTCCCCGCCGCGTCCCTGCCGACCGTGCAGGCGTCGTGCGGTCGCTTCGGCCGCGTCGCCGACACGTCGCTCGGCTCCGACTCCCCGCTCCGCGGCATCCCGGTCAGCGGGATCGCCGGGGACCAGCACGCCGCCCTCTTCGGCCAGGCGTGCTTCGATCCGGGGATGACCAAGATCACATTCGGCACGGGGACCTTCGTGTTGATGAACGCCGGCCCGGTACACCCCGAGCCCGTGGACGGGCTGATCACCACCGTGGCCTGGGACCTCGGCGACCACGGGCACGGCCCCGGTGCCGGCACGGGGGGGACCGGCAGGGGGCGGTCCGTCGCCTACGCCCTCGAGGGATCGGTGTTCTCGTCGGGAGCGGGCATCCAATGGCTCCGCGACGGGTTGGGGATCATCACCACGGCGTCCGAGCTGGAGCCGCTGGCCCGGTCGGTGGCGACGAGCGAGGGGGTGACGGTGGTGCCGGCGTTCACGGGCCTCGGGAGCCCCCACTGGGATCCCGGGGCCCGGGGGACCATCCTCGGCCTGAGCCGAGGAGTGGGCCGGGCCCATCTCGCCCGCGCCATGGTCGAGGCGATGAGCTTCCAGGCCCGGGACGTCGTCGATGCCATGGCGACCACGGCCACGGCCCCGTCGACGGTGCGTGTCGACGGTGGTGCGTCGTCGATGGACCTCCTCCTCGAGCTGGTGGCCGACCAGACCCGCCTGACGGTCGTGCGGCCCCGCTCCGTCGAGACCACGGCGATCGGAGCGGCGACCCTGGCCGGCCTGGCCGAGGGCGTCTGGAGCTCCCTCGAGCAACTCGGCGACCTGTGGACCGAGGAGGCCTCGTTCTCCCCGGCGGCGGGGGTCGACGAGACGGAGTCGGCCCACCAGGCGTGGTGGCGCGGGGTCGACCGGTCCCGGCACTGGTCCGACCAGGACGATCCCGCCGAGGGGTGACCGGGCCCGGTGAGGCCCGGGGTCAGGCCAGCTGTCTCCAGCCGTGATCAGCCAGCTCCGCCATGAGCGACAGCCATTGCAGCTCCCGCTCCCGCAGCACCGGGTCCTTCCGGCCGACGACGAGGGCGAGCCCGGCGTGGGCCATCCCTGCCGCCGCCACGGTGGCGTTCTCGGTGACCACGATCCCGTCGGTCGGGATCGGCGCTCCGGCCTCCGTGCCCCGGTGGGCACCGGCCACGAGGACCGACGCGGCCGCCACGGCCAGCTCCTCGGGGTCCGGGGGTCGGCCGTCGCAGCTCACCACCTCGGCCCTGGTGCCGTCGTAGACCACGGCGAACGTGGCGCCCAGACTGCGCCGGACCCGGACGGCCAGATGGTCGAGGAGCCCCGCCGACGACCGCTGCTTGAACAGCTCGGTCGCCATGCCGAGGAGCTCGGCGTGGCGATCGGGCAGGGGGCCGTCGACCGGACGCACCGACTCGATGGCCACGCCGTCGACCTCGAGCACCTCGTCACGCAACAGGTCGACGAGATCGTCGCCGGCCAGGCCGACGCCCAGCTCGTCGACGACGACACCGTGCTCGCGCTCGAGGATGTCGATGGAGATGACGTCACCGCCGACCGAGCCGATCCTGCTGGCCACCGCCCCGAGTGCACCCGGCCGATCGGGCAGCTGCACCCTGATCAGGTAGTTGGACACCGCCTCAGGCTAGGCGTCCACTGTGTCCGGGCTGTTTCCGGACAGTTACGACATCCGACAACCTGATGCCCGGTATCCGATGGGACGATGCACCCGTCCGACAGGCCATCAGCCCACCCGGGCCCGGTTGGCGTAGAGGTCCACGTACTCCTGGCCGGAGAGCCTCGAGATCTCGGTCATGAGCGAGTCGGTGAGGTCCCGCAGCTCGTCCTTGTCGCAGTCGGGCTGCGGGCCGCCGCACTGCCCGGTCGTGAGGACCGTGCCCTCGCGCAGGTAGGTGACCGGAGGGCCGAACCGGACGGTCACCGAGTGGAAGGGCCGCATCAGGTTGCTTCCGGGGGGTTGGACCGCCCTCGTGCCGACGATCCCGACCGGGATGATGGGGACGTCGCAGTGCAGCGACAGGCGGGCCACACCGGTGTGGCCGCGGTGGAGACGGCAGTCCGGAGCCCTCGTGCCCTCCGGGTAGATGCCGAGGAGCTGGCCGGACTCCAGCACCCTGGTGGCCGTGTCCAGCGCCCGCTGGGAGGCGTCGCCGCCGTCGCGGTTCATGGGGATCTGCCCGGCGGACCGGAAGAACCACGCGGTCCGCCAGTTGTCGAAGTACTCGGCCTTGGCCACGTAGGTCACCCGGCGGCGGAGCACCAGGGGGAGGAAGAAGGAGTCGCAGAAGGACTGGTGGTTGGCGGCCAGGACGGCCGGACCGTGGACGGGCACGTGCTCTCGACCCTCCACCTTCACCCGCCAGAACAGGAAGAACACCGGGCTCAGCAGCACCTTGAAGATCCAGTAGGCCACGGCAAACGGTACCGCCACTTGTGATGGACTGCACTCCATGACCACGCCGACGGCCGACAGCGCGCACCAAGGGGCCCGAACCGGGGCCGACGGGAATCCACCCGTACCCGACCAGGATCCACCCGTCCCCGACGGGGGACCCACATCGTGGACGGTCCTCGGTCGCCGCGTCGGCCTGCCGGTCGAGGTCCGTGGCGCCGCCCAGTGGGGCGTGCAGTACCTGGTGCCGGCGATGGCGGCCCAGCGGATCGTCGCCCCCACCGGCCTCGAGGTCACCGGCCCTGTCCCCGGCCGGGCGCTCGTGGCCCTGGCCGTGTGCCGCTACGACGACACCGACCTCGACGCGTACCACGAGGTGGCGGTCAGCTTCGTGGTCAGGCCCCACGACGCCCCCGCGCACCCGTCCGCCGCACAGCGGGCACGGGAGTTCGCCGAGGGGTCCGTCGGCGTCTACATCCACCGGCTGCCCGTCGACCAGGAATTCACCTGTGCGGCGGGACGGGACATCTGGGGGTTCCCCAAGTGGATCACGACCATCGACATCGACGAGCCCACGCCCGGACGCCCGCGAGCCGGCTCGGGCACCACGGTCCGACTGGTGGACGGGGGCGCCCATGTCCTGACCCTGACCATCAGGTCCGGGGGCAGGCTCCGGCTCCCCTCCCAGGCTCCTCCCAGCTACTCCTTCGCCGACGGGGTGCTCCGACGCACCGAGTGGTCGACGTCGTCCACCGGCACGGCCGGTCGGCCGGGTGGGGCCACCCTCGTGCTCGGCAACCATCCGATGGCCGACGAGCTGCGCTCCCTCGGGTTGCCCAAGCGGGCCCTGTTCTCGTCCTCCGCCGCGGCGATGACCGCCTCGTTCGGTGCCGCCCGGGTGGTCGAGCCGCTCCACCCCCGCACCGGGCGGCGGACGACCGCCGGCAGCCGCACGGGTGCGAAAGTCGATTGACCCCACCACGCGGTACCCGTAGCGTCTTGGAACCATGGAACGCCGGCTCACGAGGAAGGGCGCGCTACGACGGGCCGAGCTGATGGACGTGGCCGCCCGGAGCTTCGCCGCCGACGGGTACCACACCACGTCGGTGACCAGCATCGTCGACCGGCTCGGCGTCGGCAAGGGGGTCTTTTACTGGTACTTCGGATCGAAGGACGAGTTGCTCACCCAGATCCTCGACGAGGCCCTCCACTCCATGCGCCTGGCCCAGCGTGAGGCCATCGCCGGCGAGCCGGACCCGGCCCGGCGCATCGAGCAGGGCATCCGATCCTCACTGCGGTGGCTGTCCGACCACCGCCACCTCTTCGTCCTCTTGGAATTCGCCCGCACCGAGGAGCGCTTCGCCCCGGTCGTCCGCCAGGGTGACCAGCAGACGGTCGCCGATGCACTCCCCCACGTGAGCGCCGGCATCACCGCCGGGCTGCTGCGCGGCGAGGATCCGGTCGTGCTCACCCTGGCCATTCTCGGCGTGACCGGCCATCTGGCGCGAGTACTGGTCCTCGAACAGGGGCATGATGCCGACACGGTGGCCGAGGCGGCCATCGCGTTCTGCCGCAACGGCTACGTTGCCGGGGCCGCGCCGGTGATGAGACGGAGGATCGCATGACCGAGTTGACCGAGGAGGGCACCGTCCCCTTCATCGAGGGACTCCATTTCGGTGAGTGCCCTCGCTGGCACGGCGGCCGCCTGTGGTTCGCCGACTTCTACCAGGGCGCGGTGCTCTCGGCCGCCGAGTCCGGTGACGTCCGGACCGAGGTCGAGGTGCCCGGTGAGCCCGCCGGACTGGGTTGGCTGCCCGACGGCCGCCTCTTGGTGGTCACCCGCAAGCCGAGGACCGTCGTGCGTGTCGAGTCGGACGGCCGGCTCGTGCAGCACGGGGACCTCAACCCGATCGCCACGTTCTACGGCAACGACATGGTCGTGGACAGTGCCGGCCGGGCCTATGTGGGGAACTTCGGTTTCGACCTCGACCGGTTCATCGAGGAACGGGGCGAGTTGGCACTGATCGAGCCACCGGGGCCGCCGACGACGCCCCTCATCCGCGTCGACCCCGACGGCTCCTCCCACGTGGCCACTGACAATCTCTCCTTCCCGAACGGCTCGGTGATCACCCCCGACGGAGGGACGCTGATCGTGGCCGAGACCCTGGCCGGCCGGTTGACGGCGTACGACCTCGCCCACGACGGCACGCTGAGCAGGCGACGTGAGTGGGCTCCCCTGTCCTGGTGCGCCCCCGACGGCATCTGCCTCGACGCCGAGGGCCGGGTGTGGGTGGCCAACGCCATCGCCCCGGAGTGCCTGCTCGTGGCCGAGGGCGGCGAGGTCGTCGACCGGGTCGCCACCTCGCAGACCGCGTTCGCCTGCATGCTGGGAGGCTCGGACCGCCGGACCCTCTACGTGATGACGGCGCCGACCAGCAACGAGGCGGTGGTCAGCGCCACCAAGGAGGGGCGGATCGAACAGGTCCGGGTGCCGGTGCCCGGAGCCGGGCTTCCCTGAGCCGGGCTGTCCTCGTCCGCCGCCCGCCGTCGGGCCACGGACGGTCAACGCAGGCGGGTCAGTGCCTTCCGGAGGCTACGGACACCCTGGCCGATGCGCTGCTCGTTCTCGATGAGGGCGAACCGCACGTGCTCGTCACCCCCGGGGCCGAAGCCCACGCCGGGTGACGTCGCCACGTCGGACTCCCGCACCAGGAACTTCGAGAACTCGAGTGAGCCCATCTCCTTGTACGGCTCGGGGATCGGGGCCCACACGAACATGGTGCCCCGGGGAGGGGTGATCTCCCATCCGATCCGGTTGAGGCCGTCGCACAGCGCGTCACGACGGGCCTGGTAGGTCTCGTTGATCCACTTCGGGTAGTCCGGCGCCTCGTTCATGGCGACGATGGCGGCGATCTGGATCGGCTGGAACGTCCCGTAGTCCAGGTAGCTCTTGAGCTTGGTCAATGCCTGCACGATGGCGGCGTTCCCCACGAGGAACCCGACCCGCCAACCGGCCATGGAGAACGACTTGGTCATGGTGTAGAGCTCGACGGCCACCTCCTTGGCCCCGGGCACCTGGAGGATCGACGGCGGATTGTACCCGTCGAAGGCGACGTCGGCATAGGCGAAGTCGTGGACCAGCACGATGTCGTGCTCGCGGGCGAACTCGACCAGCCGGGTCATGAAGGCGAGGTCCACGCACTCGGTCGTCGGGTTGTGGGGGAAGGAGAGCACGACCACCCGCGGCTTGGGCCATGCCGACTCCCACGCCTCCATCAGGTTGTCGAAGAAGGCCTCGCCCGGGCTGCCCCGGTCCTCGGCCCCGGGCGCATCGAGTCGGACGTGCCGCACGTCGGCGCCGGCGAACAGCGGGGCGTAGATGTGGATCGGGTACGACGGGCTGGGCACCAGCGCGGTGTCACCCGGTCCCACCAGCACCCACATCAGGTGGGACAGGCCCTCCTTGGCCCCGATGGTGGTGACGACCTCGCTGTCGGGGTCCAGCTCGACCTCGAACTTCCGGAGATAGAGGTCGGCGATGGCCTGACGGATCTTGGGGATGCCCCGGCTGGCCGAATACCGGTGGTTCCGGGGGTTGTGGACCGACTCGGCCAGCTTCTCCACGGCCACGTCGGGGGAGGGGAGGTCGGGGTTCCCGAACCCGAGGTCGATCACGTCCCGCCCGTCACGGCGGGCCTCGGCCTTCAGGTCGTTGATGGTGGCGAAGACGTACGGCGGCAGGCCATTGATCCGGCGGAACTCCATCCCACCAAGGTTACTTCGCCGGTTCCCCGGCCCCTGACACCCCCGGGAGCCCCCGGACCCGGTCGGCCGCCTCGGCCACGGCATCCAGCGACTCCGGCCAGGCGCAGACCGCCCAGGTGGCGCCGGCCTCGGCCAGCTCGGCCAATTTCGAGGTGGCCCGCTCCGGATCCTCGCCGACCGGACCGCCCCAGGTCACCTCCGTGCCGGCCGCCGTCAGCTCGGCCACCCGGGAGGCGCTGCCCTCCCAGAGGTTGACGGCGGCGCCGAGGGAGGCGGCCGTCGAGATGGTCCTCGGCGCCCCTCCCCCCACCCACACCGGGATGCCGAGCCGTTGCACCGCCGACGCCACCGCCACCAGGTGCCCCCGGCGGGCGTCCGCCGGGCCGAAGGGGATGCCGAAGGCTTCGTTCTCCGGACGGCTGAGGCGGTCACCCGTGCCGATTCCGGCGATGAACCGGCCGTCGCTCAGCGTGGCCAGGCTGGCGAGGACGGCCACCAGCCGGGCGTCGGGGACCAGGCCGACCCGGGCGACCAGCGTTCCGACGGCGATGGACGAGGTGGAGACGGCCAGGGCCCCGAGCAGGGGGCCCGGCGACAAGGCCGGCCGCCCCGGCTGCCCCATGGGCCAGAGGTGGTCGAAGCAGAACACGCCGTCGAGTCCGAGCCGCTCGGCCCGTCGGGCCGCAACGACGACGAGGTCGGCCCGGTCGCTGAATTGGGGGAGCGTGACCCCGACCTTCACGGCCGACCCTTCACGGCCGACCCTTCACGGCCGACGCCACCGCTCGGCGGCGGCCCGGTGTCGCCTGCTCCGTGGGCGGGGGCCGGCCCCGCGCTCAGGCGGTCGATTCGACCCGCGCCCTCAGCTCGCGGAGGGCGATCGACATGATGCGGCTCTGGGCCCGCATCTTGATGAAGCCGGGCAACGGGACCTTCATCTCCACCTCGAGGTGGTAGGTGACCTCCGTCCCGCCGTCGCCGTTCGGGGTGAAGACGTACTCCCCGTCGAGCTTGGAGGTGATGTCCCCCTGGGTCTGCACCCACGCCAGCACACCCGGCGCACGGCTGTAGTCGTAGGCCAGGGTGTAGCTGGTGCTGCGTCCGAAGGCGGCCGCCCGGAAGGTGACCAGCGTCGGCCGTCCCTCGGCGTCGCGCTCGTCGATGATGACGTCCTTGATGTCTGCGGCCCACTGCGGGTAGGCGGCGATGTCGGCACTCACCTCGAAGCACCGCTCAGGCGTGGCCGACACGGTCATTCGCTCGGTGGCTTGTTCCGCCACGATCGGCTTCCTCCTCGGATCGGTTGCTGTGGCCGTGCAGACCCTCAGCCTTCCATGTCGGCAAGCGACGCAGCCAGCCTAGGGGCGAGTCTGTCATAGTCGAAGGATGCCTCGGCTCGCTGCCGGGCGGCGTCGCCCATCTCCGAGCGCAGTGACCGATCGCCGAGAAGGCGGCCGATGGCGCGGGCCGCGGCACCGACGTCGGCGGGGCGCCTGACCACCAGCCCGGTGCGGCCGTCCTCGACCGCTTCACCGGCACCGCCCGACGCCCCGGCCACCTGAGGCACTCCGGCGGCCGCGGCTTCGAGGAACACGATGCCGAACCCTTCCTGCTCGAGCCCGAGCCAGCGGTTGCGACACAGCATGACGAAGACGTCGGCCGTGCCGACGAGCCGGGGGATGTCCCCGTCGGACAGTCCCCCGAGGAGCTGCACCGGCGCGCCGTGCTCGGCGATCCGGCCGGCGAGCCGTTGCGAGTCGCGCCCGCGGCCGGCGATGGCCACCGTCAGCCCCGGGAAGTCCGGCTGCAGGCGGACGGCGGCGTCGATCAGCACGTCCATGCCCTTGCGGGGCACCAGACGGCTCACGCTCACGACGAGGGGCCCCGAACCGTCGAGCCCGAGATCGGCACGCGCCCGGTCGCGCTCGCCGGCGGTCAGCGGACGGAACCGTTGCAGGTCGACCCCGGGAGGGATCTCCACGACCGGTGGCATGGCCCCCTTGCCAACCGCCCGGGTGGCGGCCGCCGCCGGATAGCCACCGGCCGAGATCACGAGGCCGCTCCTCTCGAGCACACGGGCGAGCACCTGCCGGCTGACGGGCAGGCGCCCGGGGACGGCCACCTCGGCCCCGTGGAGCAGCACCGCGTAGGGGAGCCCGAGGTGCGGACCGATGACCCCGAGCGGGAACGCCGGGTCGAGGACGACCACCTCGGCACCGACGCGGCCGGCGGCGGCACGGATCCGTCGGACCAGCCGGGGCGTCGGGGCGAGGACGCGCCCGGGCACCCGCTCGATCCTGAACCCGCGCTCCGCCTGGGCACGATCGAAGGCCTGGGCCCCCGGGTCGGACGACGCGGTGAGCACCGCGAACGTGGACGGGTCGAGCCGCCGCCACAGCTCCCAGAGGTAGGCCTGTATCCCCCCCACCTTCGGCGGGAAGTCGTTGGTCACCAACAGATGGGTCACCGATCGGGTACCCCGCGGGGGTCGGCGGCGGCGGTGTCGAGGCCGAGCTCGGCCGCCGACCACCGGGCATGGTCAGCGATCATCGGGTCGTCGACGGCCATCCACCGCTCGACGGTCTGCCGGGTCCGGGGATCGGTGCCGTCGCCGACGTTGCCGAGGGCGACGAGGGCGTTGCGCCGGAGGTACCGCGGATCACGTTCGGGGATGTACCAGCGTCCGTGGGTCCGGAGCAGCTCGTCGTCGGACGCCGCCAGGAGGGCCAGCAGGTCGACCGAGGGCTCGGTGTCGGCCTCGGGGGACGGTGGACGGTGGCGGCGCTCGGCCAACCGGTTGATCGGACAGACCTGCTGGCACTCGTCACACCCGTAGACGCGCCCGCCCAGGGCCCGGCGGTGCTCGACGGGGAAGCTCCCCGGAGACTGGACCAGCCAGGCCAGGCACCGGTTGGCGTCGAGCACGCCCGGCTCGACCAGGGCGCCGGTCGGACAGGCGGTCCGGCACCGCTCGCAGGACCCGCACCCGGCGGCCGGCGGTGCCGGCTCCTCCGGCGAGTCGGGAGCGATCGGGGCATCGGTGACCACACTGCCCAGCACGAACCACGAGCCGAGGCCGGGCAACAGGATGAGGGAGTTCTTGCCGTACCAGCCGAGACCGGCGCGGTGGGCCGCCGCCCGGTCGACCAGAGCGTTGTCGTCGCAGACCACGGTGGCCCGCCAGCCCCCGGCGCGCAGGTGGGCGGCCAGGGGCTCGAGGGCGCGCCGGAGTGAGGCGTAGTGGTCGCGTCTGGCGTAGCGGGCCACCTCACCTCGGGGGACAGCTCTGACTCCGTCGGGAGCCACTCCGTCGGAGGTGGGCCCGTCGTCGGTGCGCCGGTAGCCCCAGGCCCCCACCACCAGGGCCCGTGCGCCGGGAAGCAGCCGGTCGGGGTCGGTCGACCGCTCGGGGTTGCGGTAGGTGAACTGCATGCCGCCGTGCAGGCCGCGCTTCCGGCGATCGACCAGGTCGACCCTCGTGGGCTCGAACACCCCGGCCGAGGCGATCCCCACTGCAGCCAGCCCCGAGCGCCGTCCCATGCTCAACAGCTCCGAGGCCAGCCCGCCCGGACCGGGGACCGGACCGGTGGACCGAGGGGACAACGCGGCTCTGGGCACGCACCATGCTGGCACGGGACCGGAACCCCGTCGTCGCTCCGGCGCCGGATGCCCTACAGGCCAGAGGCCTGCCGCGAGTGTCGTACACCCGGCACGAGCCCGGCCTGCTCGAGGAGGCGGACGGCCCGGGCCTCGCCCGCGTCGATCACGACGGCGTCCTCGGGCTCACGGCCGACGATGAAGGAGACCACGCACTCGTCACAGACGGCCGACCCCCGGTGGCGGCAGTCCCCGCAGTCGATCGTGAAGGACCCGGCGGCTTCGGGCCCGGGCGCCGGGCGGCCGTGGGAGAGCTGGACGAGCACCGGGGCCGGATGGCGGAGATCGTGGCCCTCCGCCCTGATCGGCGCCGGGGCGGAGGGGGCTGCAGTGGCTGCTGTTGAGTCGATGGGCACGGTCATGCCTCCCGTGGTCGTCGTTCCGGGGTGGATCCCCTTGTGACGACATCATCGACGACGGGTGTGACAACCCAGACGGGCGCTCCGAGCTGGGAGCCCTGGGGCCCTCCCGCCGTCCTCAGTAGCCGGCGTCCGGGTCCACCAGCCCGACCAGGGTGTCCCCGGCGGCGAACCGGGCCACGTTGGTCCGGATGCGGTCGGCCAGGAGCGGCATGACCATCTCGATGGTGTCGGCGGTGTGCGGGGTGATGATGCAGTTCTCGAGGCCCCACAGCGGATGGCCGTCGGGGAGCGGCTCCGGATCGGTGACGTCGAGCGCGGCCCCGGCGATCGCCCCGGAGGTCAGGGCGTCCACCAGGGCGCCGGTGTCCACGTGCGGGCCGCGAGCCACGTTGACCAGCCAGGCCCGCTCGTCCATGAGCGCCAGCTCACGGACGCCGATGATCCCCCTGGTCTCGGGGGTGAGGGCCAGGGCGAGCACCACGACCAGCGCGTCGGCGAGGACATCGTGGAGCTGAGCGACCGGCACGGTCCGGGCGGCGCCCGGCGTCGGCTCGGGCCGGCGGCGGACCACGGTGGCCTCGACGCGGAAGGGGGCGAGCTGCTCGAGCAGGGACGCGGTGATCCCGCCGCCTCCGAGGATGGTGACCTTCTGGTCGTACAGGCTGGTCCCCGCGGGGATGCCCCACGAGCGGGCGGTGATCCTGGCCGGCAGGTGGCGGAGGCCGGCCAGCGCCAGGGTCAGGGCGTGCTCGGCCACCGGCTCGGCGTAGGAACCCTTGGCGCACGTCCAGAGACGGTCGTGATCGAGCAGCCCGGCCTCGGCGACCCGCTCCACCCCGGCGAACGGGAGCTGTACCCATGCGACCTCGGGAGCGGTGGCGATGAACGACGCCAGCCCCTCCATATCGGCCGGATCGAGCCACACCAGTGCGTCGGGGCTCTCGCCGATCGGGGTCAGGGACCCTCCCCCCTCCACCACGGCCTCGGTGGCGAAGCTGGATTCGAGGGGTCCGACGGTGACGCGGGGCGGGGTCATGCCCCGGAGACTACCGAAGTGCATCGGCTCGGATCCGACGTACCGGCAGCCGTCCGCCGCCGGGGCACGGCGTTTGCTTCAATGGACGGGAACGGCAGGGTGCCGGGCCGACCAGGGGGACCGATGAACGTCCAATTCAATGTCCGAGACTTCCTCGACCGCGCCGAGGCCGCCTACCCGGACCGGATCGGTCTCGTCGACGAGCCGGAGCAGCCGGCACCGGCCTGGGAGCCGCTGACCTTCGCCGACATGGCAGCCCGGGCCCGGGCCCAGGCCGCCGGCCTCGACCGGCTGGGCGTGGGGACCGGTGAGCGGGTGGCCATCGTCTCCCAGAACTCCGCCAGACTGCTCACCTCCTTCTACGGGGTGTGCGGTTGGGGGCGCATCCTGGTGCCGGTCAACTTCAGACTGGCGGCGGCCGAGGTCGAGTACATCATCGGGCACTCCGGCGCGTCGGTGGTGATGATCGACCCGGAGCTCGAAGACGAGCTGTCGGGGATCAAGGCGGAGCACCGGTTCGTACTCGGAGCCGCCAGCGACGAGGTCCTGTACCCGCCCGGGACGGAGCCGAGGCCCTGGACGTCCGACGAGGAGGCCACCGCCACCATCAACTACACCTCGGGCACGACGGCCCGACCGAAGGGGGTCCAGCTCACCCACCGCAACTGCTGGATCAACGCCGCCGTCTTCGGATGGCATGTCCAGCTGTCCGACCGGGACGTCTACCTCCACACGCTCCCCATGTTCCATGCCAACGGCTGGGGGATGCCCTGGGCCACCACGGCCATGGGCTGTGCACAGGTCGCCTTGCGCAAGGTGGACGGTTCCGAGATCCTCCGTCGGGTCGACCGCCACGGGGTGAGCCTCCTGTGTGCCGCCCCGGCGGTCGTGAACGCGGTGCTCGACGCCGCCGCCTCGTGGGACGGGCCCATCCCCGGCAACGGGCGCACCCGGATCGTCGTCGCCGGGGCACCACCGCCCAGTCGGACCATCGAGCGGGTGGAGACCGACCTCGGTTGGGAGTTCATCCAGATCTACGGGCTCACGGAGACGTCGCCGCTGCTCACCGTCAACCGGCACCGCGCCGAGTGGGACGGGCACGCCTCGCACGAGCGCGCCCGCCGGCTGATGCGGGCGGGGGCGCCGGCCGTCGGCACCCGGCTCGAGGTGGACGAGAGCGGCGAGGTGCTCGCCCGGAGCAACACGGTGATGAAGGGGTACTGGAACCAGCCGGCCGAGAGCGAGGCGGCGCTCCGGGACGGCTGGTTCCACACCGGGGACGGCGGCATGGTCGACGCGGAGGGCCACCTCAGCATCGTGGACCGCAAGAAGGACGTCATCATCACCGGGGGCGAGAACGTCTCCTCCATCGAGGTGGAAGACGTCATCTTCTCGCTCGACGGTGTCGCCGAGGTGGCCGTGATCGGGGTCCCCGACGACAAGTGGGGGGAGATGGTCGTCGCCCTGGTCGTCGTGGCCGAGGGCAGCGGGCTCGACGAGCAGGGCGTCATCGACCACTGCCGGTCGGGCCTCGCCGGCTACAAGTGCCCGAAGCGGGTCGAGTTCCGGGTGGAGCTGCCCCGGACCGCCACCGGGAAGCTCCAGAAGTTCAAACTGCGGGCGCCCTACTGGGAGGGGAGCGAACGACAGGTCAACTGACACCGGCCCACCGGACGGGCCCGGTGGTCAGAGAGCGGGCACGCGTCACCGGTCCGGGTGTCCGCGGGCGCCGGCCTCACTCGACGTGGACCGCAGGGGCCGGGACGGCGGGGGGCGGCGCTCCCGAGGCCGACCGGGCGGCGGAGGCCCCCTCCTGCCCGAGCCAGTCCTCGATGACGGCAGTGGTCCAGTCGGGGGCCTCCAGCATCGGCACGTGCCCCACGCCGCGGGCCACTTCGAACCGCCACCCCGGATGGGAGTCGGCCGTGCGCCGGGCCGCCGACAGCGGCGTCAGCACGTCCTGGGCGCCCTGCAGCAGGAGGGTGGGCTGGTGCAGGCCGTCGAGCCGTCGCACCGTCTCGGTGGGCCGGGCCAGGATCATCGACAGCGAGCGGGCGGAGCGGAGATAGGCGGCGTCGGCCTCGGTCCTGTCCATCCGCTCGGTGAGCGCCACGTGCGCCTCCACGACCGCCCGGGGGACCCTGGCCGCGTCCACGCAGCAGACGTCGAGTACCCGGTGCACGCTCTGCTCGGCGGTGGTGTGCCGGCGGCGCTGGCTCAGGTAGCCCTCCCCCACCCCGGGCACGGCACACAGCAGGAAATTGGCGATGACCCGGGGATGCACCAGGCCGAGCCGGGCGGTGGGCAATGCCGGGTCGACCAGGATGAGCCCGGCGACGGAGTCGGGCTCCTCGGCGGCCTGCAGGGCGGCGACCAGCCCGCCCATCGAGTTCCCCATCAGGATGACCGGGGTCCCGCCCAGCGTCCTCAGGAAGCCGCTCACCAGACGCCGGTGGCCCTCGATGTCGGCCGTGCGGCCCCCGACCGGCGTCAGCCCGTGGCCGACGAGATCGACGGCCAGCACCCGCGACCGACGGGTGAGGTCGGGCCCGATGGCCGACCAGTTCAGGTGCGAACCGCCCAGTCCGTGCAGCCCCACCAGCAGCGGGCCGTCGGCGGGGCCGCCCATGTCGTGGACGTGGACGGGACCGTCGACGTCCACGATCCGGGATCGGGCTCCGCCCGCGCTGGCTGTGCTCACCGGTTCAGGGTACCGGGCCGACGGCGGAATTCCGCCCCGGCTACGCCGTCGCCGCCCCCGTCAACGATCGTCACCCGAAGGGAACCGGAGATCGACGGGACCCGGCGAGGGGCGTTCGACCGAGGAGCTCGCCACCGGCCAGCGCGTCGTGACCGACTTGAGCCGGGTGTTGAACCGGACCCCTTCCATCCCGTGGACGTGGGCGTCACCGAACAGGGACTGCTTCCAGCCGCCGAAGGAGTAGTAGGCCATCGGCACCGGAATGGCCACGTTGATGCCCACCATCCCCACCTGCACCTCGCGGCGGAACCGGCGGGCGGCATGCCCGTCCCTGGTGAAGATGGCCGTCCCGTTGCCGTAGGGATTGGCGTTGACCAGCGCGATGGCCCGGTCGAGATCGTCCACCCGCAGCACCGACAGCACGGGGCCGAAGATCTCGTCGCGGTAGACCTGCATGGAGGTGGAGACCCGGTCGACCAGGCTCGGCCCCAGATAGAACCCCTCGTCGTGCCCGGGGACCTTGACCTCTCTGCCGTCGACCACCACCTCGGCGCCCTCCGATTCGGCCGAGACCAGGTAACCGGCCACCCGGTCACGGTGGGCCGCGGTGATCAGGGGGCCCATGTCCGAGCCGGGGTCGGTACCCGGACCGGTGGTCAGTGCCCGGGCACGGTCCGACAGCGCCCGGACCACCGGGTCCCCGTCCCCCACGACCACCACCGCCGACACCGCCATGCAGCGTTCCCCGGCCGACCCGTAGCCGGCGGCGGTGAGCGCGTCGGCGGCCGCGTCGAGATCGGCGTCCGGCATGACCACGGCGTGGTTCTTGGCGCCCCCGAGCGCCTGGCATCGCTTGCCGGTGGCCGTGGCCCGCTCGAAGACGTGACGGGCCACCGGTGTGGAGCCGACGAAGGAGACCGCGGCCACATCGGGATGGTCGAGGAGGGCGTTGACCGCCACCGAGTCCCCGTTCACGACCGTGAACACCCCCTCGGGCAGGCCGGCCTCCCGCCACAGGTCGGCGATGAGGAGCGACGGCGAAGGGTCGCGCTCGGAGGGCTTGAGGATGAAGGTGTTCCCGCAGGCGATGGCCACCGGGTACATCCACATGGGCACCATGACCGGGAAATTGAACGGGGTGATGCCCGCCACCACGCCCAGCGGCTGTCGGACCGACGACGCATCGATCCCGTTGGAGACGTCCTCGGAGAACTCCCCCTTCAGCAGATGGGGTATGCCACAGGCGAACTCGATCACCTCGATGCCGCGCGCCACCTCGCCGAGGGCGTCCTCGGTGACCTTGCCGTGCTCGGCGGTGATCAGCCGGGCGAGGTCCTCCCGGTGGCGGTCGGCGAGATCGCGGAAGCTGAACAGGATGCGCGTCCGGGCGGTGAGCGACGTGTCGCGCCATTCGGCGAACGCGGCCGATGCCGAGGACACCGCCCGTCCGACGTCCGCCTCCGAGGCCAGCACCACCTCCCCCGTCCGGTTCCCGGTCGCCGGGTCGTACACCGGCGCGGTGCGGGCCTGTCCGCCCTCGAGCGTGGTTCCGATCCTGTTCACTGCGCGATCCTCCTTCTGCGGTGGCTGGCGTCGACGGCGCGGTGCCACTGGTGCCACTGGTGCCACTGGTGTCTGTGGTGTCTCTGGTGTCCCTGGTGTCTCGGAGGGCGGTCACCCGTCACGTGGAAGAATCGCACCATGTCAGAACCGAGCCCGACCGTTGGTGACGACGAGGAGCCCGCCGGTGACCGCACCCGGCTGCGCCGGTTCCCCGAGCAGGGCTCGCATCGCCCGTCCGACCTCCATGCCGTGCTCGACGCCGGGTTCGTCTGCCATCTCGGCATCGTCCTCGGGGGCTGGCCGACGGTCCTGCCCACCAGCTACGGACGCCGCGGTGACGTGCTCTACCTGCACGGCTCGGTGGCCAGCCAGAGCCTGCGGGCGGCCAAGAAGACGAAGGTGCGGGCCTGCGTCACCGTCACCCACGTCGACGGCCTGGTGCTGGCCCGGTCGGTGTTCGAGCACTCCGTCAACTACCGCTGCGCCATGATCTTCGGCGAGCCCGACGTACTGAGCGATCCCGACGACAAGCTCATCGGCCTGCATGCCATCAGCGACCAGGCCGCGCCGGGGCAGTGGGAGTACGCCCGGTCCCCGGCACCCGAGGAGTTGGCGGTGACGACCGTGCTGGCCATGTCCCTCGACGAGTCCTCGGTCAAGATGCGCCAGGGTCCCCCGGCTGACGGGCACGACCCCGACGCCGAGCTCGACGTGTGGGCCGGGGAGATACCTCTGCGCACCCTTCGCCTCGACCCCGTGCCCGATCCGACCCTCCGGCCGGGCATCGGTCTCCCGGACCATCTGGCCTCCGGGCGGCTGGCGCCGGGCTGGACCCCGCCACCCCCCACCGCACTCGGGCAGAAGGGCGACCCGGGCGCGTCCTGATCGGGGCACGGGGTACCAGCCGATCAGTCGAGGAACGAGTCGAGGGGCACGGTCTTCAGTCCGTGGGCGGCGGCGACCGGCTCGTAGACCACCGAGCCCTCCACGACGTTGACCCCCTCGGCCAGGGCCGCGTCAGCCCGCGCCGCGTCCCGCCAACCGTGGTTGGCGATGGAGAGGACATAGGGAAGGGTGGCATTGACCAGCGCGTGGGTGGACGAGTGCGGAACGGCGCCCGGCATGTTGGCCACGCAGTAGAACAACGACCCGTTGACCTCGAAGGTGGGGTCGGAGTGCGTCGTCGGCCGCGTCGACTCGAAGCACCCGCCCTGGTCCACCGAGATGTCGACCAGCACCGAGCCCTCGCTCATCCGGCCGACCAGGTCGTCGGAGATCAGCTTGGGCGCCTTGGCCCCCACCACGAGGACGGCCCCGATCACGATGTCGGCATCGACACAGGTCTCCTCGATGGCGTGGGTGCTCGAGGCCACCGTCTCCAGGGCGCCGCGGAAGTGATGGTCGACCTGGCGGAGACGCTCGAGGTTCCGGTCCAGGATGTACACCTCCGAGTGCATGCCGACCGCCAGGGTCGCCGCCGCCATGCCGGCCACACCGGCACCCAGGATCACCACCTTGGCGCAACGGACCCCGGGCACGCCGCAGACCAGGACCCCCCGTCCCCCGCCGGAACGCATCAGGTGGTGGGCGCCCATCAACGGGGCCATGCGGCCGGCCACCTCGCTCATGGGGGTGAGCAGGGGCAGTGAGTTGTCCGGAAGCCGCACCGTCTCATAGGCGATGGCCGTGTTCCCGGCGTCGACGAGGGCGTCGGTGCACGACCGGGACGCCGCCAGATGCAGGTAGGTGAACAGGACCTGGTCCTTGCGCAGACCGAGCCGGGGGTACTCCTCGGCGATCGGCTCCTTCACGCCGAGGATCAGGTCGGACTCCGCCCAGACGTCGTCCGGATCGTCGATGGTCCGCGCCCCGGTGGCCGTGAAGTCGGCGTCGGGGATCGACGAGCCGACGCCGGCACCGCGCTCCACGTAGACGGTGTGGCCGGCCGCCGTCAGCTCCCGGACCCCGGCCGGCGTGATGGCCACCCGGTACTCGTCGTCCTTCACTTCCTTCGGGACGCCGACGATCATGCCGCCATCCTCACTCGCCGATCTCGGTGTAGGCGATGGGCTTCTGCTTGAAGAAGTCACCCTTGGTGGTGAACTTGGCCAGGAGCACCAGGGGCACCCCGAGGACCAGGGTGATGATGTCGGCGTTGGCACCGCTCCACCCGGCGGTCTTGATCACGTCGATACCCACCAGGAGGAGGACGATCCCCCCGAGCAGGGGGAAGAGGATCCCGGTGAAGAAGAACCGGACCTCCTTGAACGCCACCTTCCGGTAGGCCCAGGCACACGTGACCCCGGTCACCCCGTAGTAGAAGGCGATGAGGACGCCGATGCTCGAGATCAGGTTGGCGAACACGTTGCTGATAGAGCTGACGTTGCTGACCAGCACGATGCCCAGCATGGAGATGAAGGCCAGGATCAGCGTGCCCACCATCGGCGTCTTCAGCTTGCCCTGGATGGTGCCGAACACGCGGGGGAACACGCCGTCGCGCGACATGGAGAGCGTGATGCGGGCCGCCGGCAGCAGGGTCGTCTGCGTGGTGGCGACCGTGGACGACAGCACGGCGACCAGCATCACGTAGCCGGCCCAGTGGCCGGCAGCCTGCTGGGCGAAGTAGAGCAGGATGGTGGACGAGTGGGCGTTCCAGGCCTTCTCGGGCAGCAGCATCTGGGCGGCGATGATGTTGATGCCGAACACCAACAGGAGCAGGAACATGGAGATGATGCCGGCGTGGCCGGGGGTCTTCGTGGCGTTCTTCGACTCCTCGTTCAGGTTGGTGGCGGTGTCCCAACCCCAGAAGAAGAAGGCGCCCAGCACCAGGCCGGCGGAGAGCGCCGAGAACCCGCCGATCGAGACGGGGCTGAGCCACGACCAGTGGAAGCTGGTGGAGCCGGCCGGGTGGCTCACCGCCACCTTGATGATGCCCCAGAGGGAGAACCCGATGACCGCGGTGTACTCGATGATCAGCAGCACCCACTGGAAGTTGGTCGTCCACCGGATCCCCCAGATGCAGATGAAGGTGATGAGGGCCAACCAGAAGGCCGCGGCCACCGCCGCCGTTCCCACCGAGTTGGCCGTCGACGACGAGATCCAGCCCCACTCGTTGAACAGCTGGAGGGTGTACTGGCCGGCCACGATCGGTGCCGAGATGCAGAACAGCACCGAGGTGGCCACTTGGACCCAACCGTTGAACCAACCGACGGTCGGATGGACGAGTTTGGACAGCCAGGAGTAGGAGGCGCCACAGTCGGGGTCGCGACGGTTCAGGTGGAAGTAGGAGATGGCGATGAACAGCACCGGGACGAAGCTGATCCAGATGATCGCCGGCCCGGCGTAGCCCACGCCGACCGTCAGGAACAGCACGGCCATGGTGGCGGCCAGGGTGTAGGCCGGGGCGACCGAGGACACCGCCACCACGGTCGAGTCGAACAGGTTGAGGGTGTTGGCCCGCAGTGTGGGGGCCGCCTCGTCGGTCGAGACCGGCGCCCCGAAGGGGCCGGGGACCTCTGGTGGGGTGCCGCCGTTGTCGATGACGTCCGTACTCATATGCTCTCCCCTTGCAATGGTCTGGTCGTGCTCCGGACGTGACGCCGGTGGCGCCCCGCTGCTGCAGATGCCCTCGTTGGAACCTGCTCAGGTGCCGATGTAGCTCATGACGTGCTTGATCCTGGTGTAGTCCTCGAACCCGTAGGACGACAGGTCCTTGCCGTACCCCGAGTGCTTGAATCCCCCGTGGGGCATCTCGGCGACGATCGGGATGTGGGTGTTGATCCAGACGGCACCGAAGTCCAGCCCCTTGGCCATCCGCATGGCCCGACCGTGATCCCGGGTCCACACGCTGGACGCCAGGCCGTACTGCACGCCGTTGGCCCACGACAGGGCCTGCTCCTCGTCGGAGAAGCGCTGCACGGTGATCGCCGGCCCGAACAACTCCTCTTGGATCACCTCGTCGCTCTGCTCCAGGCCGGCGATCACCGTCGGGGCGAAGCAGAACCCCCGGGCGCCGACCCGGCTCCCACCGGTGACCACCTCGGCGTGGGACGGCAGTCGCTCCAGGAACCCGTTGAGCCGAGCCAGCTGCGCGGCGCTGTTGAGCGGACCGAAGTCGGCGTCCTCGACATCGAGCCCGCCGACCGTCTGGGCGCGCGCCTGCTCGCTGAGGGCCGAGACGAACTCGTCATAGACACCCGGTCCGGCCAGCACCCGGGTGGCCGCCGTGCAGTCCTGTCCGGCGTTGAAGTACCCGGCGATGGCGATCCCCTCGGCGGCGGCGGCGATGTCTGCGTCGTCGAACACGACGACGGGCGCCTTGCCCCCCAACTCGAGGTGGACCCGCTTGAGGTCGGCGGCGGCGGAGGCGGCCACCTCCATGCCGGCCCGGACGCTCCCGGTGATCGACACCATCGCCGGGGTGTCGTGCTCCACCAGCAGACGGCCGGTGTTGCGATCCCCGCAGACGACGTTGAACACCCCGGCGGGCACGTGCTCGGCCATGATCTCCGCCATCAGGAGCGACGACGCCGGCGTCGTGTCGGACGGCTTGAGGACCATGGTGTTCCCGGCGGCGAGTGCCGGTGCCCACTTCCACACGGCCATCATGAGCGGGTAGTTCCACGGCGTCACCGCGGCGCACACACCGATCGGCTCCCGGCGGACGAACGACGTGTGGTCCTTCAGGTACTCGCCGGCGGACTTCCCCTCGAGGTGGCGGGCGGCACCGGCGAAGAACCGGATCTGGTCGACCAGTTGGGGGATCTCCTCGGCCAGGGTCACCGCCACCGGCTTGCCGGTGTTGGCCGACTCGACCTGGACGAGCTCCTCGGCCCTGGCATCGAGGGCGTCGGCTATCCGGAAGAGGGCCAGGCTCCGCTCCGAGGGGGTGGCGTCGCGCCACTCCGGGAAGGCGGCGCTGGCGGCGTCGAAGGCCCGGTCGATGTCCTTGGCGCCCGACACCGGCGCCTCGAGGTACTCGTCACCGGTGCTGGGGTCGACGAGTGCCGAGGTCGAGCCGTCCACCGTCTCGACGTACCGGCCACCCACGAAGTTCGACAGGCGGCCCCTCCCGGTGGTGCCCTGCTCCGACGCTCGGTTGCTCACGGTCCCTCCCCACGGGTTCCCACTGCTCTGTATCCGTCTGTTCCGTCTGTTCCGTCTGTTCCGGCCCAGCTTTCGGCGCCCGGACACCTGCATCTCGACTCTTCGCTCCGTCATAGTGTCTGAATATCGGCCAACAGACAAGTTTTTTCTCGGATGAATTCGTGTCCGGCCACTATTTCGATCGAAATCTTCCCCTGATTCCGCTCGAACTGCTATAACGGACGAGACATGTGCTCGACGAACCAACCGCCCGCGGGCCGCGGCAGCACGCAATCGGCGGGCGGTCCCGCCTCCCGGCGACGGGGCTCGTGACGATGGCCGTCCCGGTCCCCTCCCCGCCGCCCTCCGGGCTCCTCGACGACGTGAACAAGGCCATCGTCGAGGAGCTCCAACAGGACGGGAGGAGGACCTACGGGTCCATCGCCGAGGCGGTGGGCCTCTCGGAGGCCGCCGTGCGCCAACGGGTCCAAAAGATGCGGGAGGCGGGGATCATGCAGATCGTCGCGGTGACCGACCCCCTGCAGATCGGGTTCCGAAGCCAGGCGATGGTGGGCATCCGGGCCGACGGGGACACCCGGGTGGTCGCCGAGCGGCTGGCGGCGGTCGACGACATCGACTACGTGGTGATGTGCACCGGCTCCTTCGACATCCTGGTGGAGCTGGTGACCGAGGACGAGGACACGCTCCTCGAGCTGCTCAACGGGGTCATCCGCCGCATCCCCGGCGTCCGGGACACCGAGACCTTCATGTACCTGAAGCTGACCAAACAGACCTATAGCTGGGGGACCCGATGACCGACTTTTCCAACGAGGCACTGCAAGAGAGCGCGCACCGGCACCTCTGGATGCACTTCACCCGGATGAACGACAAGAGTGAGATCCCGGTCATCGTGCGGGGCGAGGGCGTGTACGTCTACGACCAGTACGGCAAGCGCTATCTCGACGGCCTGTCCGGGCTGTTCACCAGCCAGGTGGGCCACGGGCGCGCCGAGTTGGCGGAGGCGGCGTTCCGTCAGGCGAGCCAGCTGGCGTACTTCCCCGTCTGGAGCTACGCCCACCCGACCGCCGTGGAGCTGGCCGACCGGTTGGCCCAGCTGACCCCGGCCGACTGCAACCGCATCTTCTTCACGACCGGCGGCTCGGAGGCGGTGGAATCGGCCTGGAAGCTGGCCCGCCAGTACTTCAGGGTCACCGGGCAGCCCGACCGGCTCAAGGTGATCAGCCGGAACATCGCGTATCACGGGGCGACGATGGGTGCCCTGTCGATCACCGGCCTCTCGGACATCAAGACCCCGTTCGAGCCGTTGGTGCCGGGCGCGTTCAAGGTGCCCAACACCAACTTCTACCGGGCCCAGTACTTCGCCGACGACCTCGATGCCTTCGGTCAGTGGGCGGCCGATGCCATCGAGCAGGCCATCCTGATCGAAGGGCCCGAGACGGTGGCCGCCGTGTTCCTCGAACCGGTGCAGAACGCCGGGGGCTGCTTCCCTCCGCCCCCCGGCTACTTCCAGCGGGTGCGGGAGATCTGCGACCGCTACGGCGTGCTCCTGGTCTCCGACGAGGTGATCTGCGCCTTCGGTCGGCTGGGCCACTGGTTCGGGGCCCAGCGCTACGACTACCGTCCGGACATCGTGACCATGGCCAAGGGCCTGACGAGCGGGTACTCCCCCCTCGGTGCCATGGCGGTGAGCGACCGCCTGGTCGAACCCTTCCTGGAGGGCGAGAGCTTCCTCCACGGGGTGACCTTCGCCGGGCACCCGGTGAGCGCAGCCGTCGCCCTGGCCAACATCGACGTCTTCGAGAAGGAGGGGCTGCTCGAGAACGTGCGTGACAACGAGGCGGCCTTCCGGGCTTCGCTCGACACGCTGAGCGACCTGCCCATCGTCGGTGACGTCCGGGGGGCCGGCTACTTCTACGGGATCGAGCTGGTGAAGGACAAGGACACCCGCGAGACCTTCAACGAGGAGGAGTCCGAGCGCCTGCTCCGTGGCTTCCTCTCCGGTGCCCTGTACGAGGCCGGCCTGATCTGTCGGGCCGACGACCGTGGCGACCCGGTCGTGCAGTTGGCGCCCCCGCTCACCTGCGGGGAGGAGGAGTTCGAGGTGATGACCGGCATCCTCCGCACCGTGCTCACCGAGGCGTGGAAGCAGCTCTGACACCGACGTCGGGCGAGCACTACCGCCGTCTCTCCCTGTGGTGGGACGGGCTCGCTGATCCCATCTCCGTCCGGGAGCCGCTCCCCGGCGACCTCGACGTCGACGTCGCCGTGGTCGGTGGCGGGTTCACCGGGCTCTGGACGGCCTATTACCTTGCCGAGGCCGACCCGAGCATCCGAATCGCCGTCCTCGAACGGGACGTCGCCGGCTTCGGAGCCTCGGGGCGCAACGGTGGCTGGTGTTCCGCCCTGTTCGCCGTTCCCGGGGAGCGCCTGGACAGGATGGCCGGGCCCGGAGCCGGTGCCGCCATGCGTCAGGCCATGGTGGGTGCGGTGGCCGAGGTGGGCGCGGTGGCCGGCTCGGAGCGGATCGACTGCGGATACGCCCGCGGCGGAACCGTGGTGCTGGCCCGCACCGGCGTCCAGCTGCAGCGCACCCGTGACGAGGTCGCCGCAGCCCGGGAGGCCGGAGTCGGCGAGGACGATCTCCTGTTCCTGTCGGCGGCCGAGGCGTCGGCACTCGTCGGTGCCACCGACGTCCTCGGAGGCACCTACACACCTCACTGCGCCGCCGTCGATCCGGCCCGCCTGGTGCGCGGCCTGGCCCGGGCGGCCGAGGCGAGAGGGGTCGCCGTCTACGAGCAGACCGAGGTCCGGGCCATCAGGCCGGGGGTGGTCGAGACCAACCGGGGCACCGTGCGGGCGGCCACCGTGGTGCGGGCGACCGAGGGCTACACCCGAACACTCGAGGGGGAGGGGCGCACGCTCGTCCCGGTCTACTCGCTGATGATCGCCACCGAGCCCCTGTCCGCCGAGTTCTGGGCGCAGGCCGGCCTGGCCCGGCGGGAGACCTTCGCCGATCACCGGCACCTCGTCATCTACGGCCAGCGGACGCAAGACGATCGGATGGCCTTCGGGGGTCGGGGGGCTCCTTACCACTTCGGATCGACCATCCGGCCCGAATTCGACAGCGATACGTCCGTCCACGACGCCCTGTGGACCACCCTGGTCCAGCTGTTCCCGGCACTGGCGGACGCCACCGTCACCCACCGGTGGGGCGGCCCGCTCGGCATCGCCCGGGACTGGTTCACCTCGGTGGGCCTCGACACGGAGACCGGCCTCGCCTGGGCCGGCGGCTACGTCGGCGACGGGGTCTCGACCACCAACCTGGCCGGACGGACGCTGCGTGACCTCATCCTGCATCGTGACACCGAACTGACGAGGCTGCCCTGGGTGGGGCACGTGTCGAAGCGCTGGGAGCCCGAGCCGCTCCGGTACCTCGGCATCAATGCCGGGCTGCTGCTGGCCGGGAGTGCCGACCGCGCCGAGCAGAGGGCCGGGCGTCCGACGTGGCAGGCCCGTGCCCTCGACCGGGTGGTGGGCAGCTGAACCGGCCGTATCAGCCGGCCCCCAGGAAGGGGGCGCCGAAGGCGAACACGCCTCCGTCCTGGGACGACAGCCAGTAGCCGTCCGTCGCCGGGTCGAGCGACAGGTCCGACACCGGGGCGTTGAGGTGCAGGCTCCCGGTCGATCCCTGGAAGAGCGCAGACCCGAACGAGAAGACCCCGCCATCGCTGGCCGCCAACCAGTAGCCGCTTCCGGCGACGTCGGTGGCCATCCCCACCACCGGCCTCGTGAGCCTCAGGCTCCCCGTCGACCCGTAGAACTTGGCGTCACCGAAGGAGAAGACCCCTCCGTCGGTGCCGACCAGCCAGTATCCCCCGCCGGCCGGAGTGACGGCCATGCCGACGATGGGGGCGTTGATCGTCGCTCCACCCGTCGACCCGTAGTAGAGGGCGTCGCCGAAGGAGTACACCCCACCGTCGGCACCGACCAGCCAGTACCCCCGGTCGTCCGAGGTGGGGGCCATACCGACGATGGGGGCGTTGATCGTCGCTCCACCCGTCGACCCGTAGTAGAGGGCGTCGCCGAACGCGAACACCCCACCGTCGCTCGCCACCAGCCAGTAGCCGTGGCCGTCGTCGGTGGCGGCCATGCCGACGATCGGCGAATTGAGCCGGTACGAGCCCGTCGGTCCGTAGTCGGTGACCAGACCGTGGGTCGAGACCCTGCCCATGGCATTGACCTGCCAGTACCCGGTTCCTGCCGGATCGGGGGCGAGTCCGATCACCGGTGCGCCCAGGCTCCCCACCGGGCCGTAGTCGGCGATCGGCGTCGCCGACACCTCGTTCGAGGCCGGGGAGAGGCCCGAGGCGGTGATGGCCCTGACGGTGAAGTAGTACTTCGTCCCGTCGCTGAGACCGGGAACGGTGAAGGTCCCTCCCTCGACGGGGACGGGCCCATTGGCCGGATCGGGATACTGGGCGCCGGGAGCGACGCCCACGTACACGTTGTATCCGGTGACGGGCGTCGTGCCCGCGTTCGGCGGCGCTGACCACGAGACCGTGGCGGAGCCGACACCGGACACCGCAGACGGCGCCACCGGGGCGGCCGACGCGGTCGGTGCCGGAGGCGTGGTCGGTGCCGGAGGCGTGGTCGGTGCCGGAGGCCTGGTCGGCCCGGGTGTGCCCGGCGTGACCGATGCGCTGGCGGGGGCGGTGGTCGTCGAGCTCGACGAGCCGATCAGCGGCACCGACGAGGCGGAGGTCCCGACCGGTGCTGTCCCCACCCCACCGACGCCGTCAGTGGTGGTCGTGGTGGTCGAGGACGACCCGTCGGTCGGAGGTTCCGTCGGCGGCGGGTCGGCGACCTGGCCCGTGTGACCCGACCCCGCATCCTGGGTCGTCGTCGTGGAGGCAGGCGGAGCAGTGGCCGTCGCCGACCGGTTCGGCCGATGGGAGGACACGGCGAGCACCAGGCCGGCGCCGAGGACGACGGCCACGGCGACCGTCGCGGCCACGGCCATGCCGGACCGCCCGCCGGGCAGCGGCGACTCACCCAGCAGCCACGACCACCACTGTCTCCATCCCTGTGCCCAATTCCTCACGCAAGCCCCTCGACCGACACGGCTCCCGGTCCGCTCGCGTTCCCACGGCCGGTATCGACGGCATCAGCAGCGGCGGCAGGCCGCAGTCGTCGTCCGGACGGTGAAAGGGTCGACGGAGGAGCCCTCGTTGTACCTAGAGGGATCTTCGACAGAAAGGCGCCCGAGGCTTAGCGTGAGTTGCTCGACGGTGTGGAGATCCGGGCGCGGCCCGGGCGCCGGCGTGCGCACATTCACCGGCGATGCCGGCCCGACGGCGCAGGTCAGGCGGGGTCGACGGGCCGGTTCTCCTCGTCGACGACGACCACCTTGGGCTGGTGGACCGCCACGTCCGAGTCGTCCACGTCGACATAGGTGAGCACGATGACCAGATCACCGATCTGGGCCAACCGGGCCGCTGCCCCGTTGAGGCACACCTCGCCCTCGTTGCCCTCGATGGCATAGGTCTCGAACCGTGCTCCGTTCATCAGGTTGAGGACGGTCACCTGCTCGTTGGGAACGATGTCGGCGGTCTTCAACAACAGCGGGTCGATCGAGATCGATCCCACGTAGTTGAGATTGGCGTCGGTCACCGTGGCGCGGTGGATCTTCCCGTTCAGCATCGTGCGCCGCATGGACTCTCCTCCCGTCTCTCGTCTTCCGTCTCTCGTCGATCACGCGATCGTCGGTCGCCGCCTGTCGTGGCGACCAGCGTAACGGCCGGCGAGGGGTCCGCGGACACCGGGGCCCGCTCCGCAGCATCCTCGCCCCACACGGTCCGCTGGGGCTGCCACCAAATCGACGGTGCCGTTCGGTACCATCGGGACCGACCCGCTTTCCGGCCGCCGGCCGGGTCGACCCGGTTCCCGCGCCGTTCACCGGACGGGGCCAACCCTCGAAACCGCGACGTGCATCATGGGAAAGAAGACAACACCGGCACAGAGGCGGGCTCATGCCAGGAGACGGCTCCGTGGCGCCATGGTGGTCGCCGTCGTCCTCCTGGTCGCCGTGGTCGCCCTCGCCCTGCACCGCCGGGGCAACACGTCCGGGGCGGCCTCGTCTGCCCTCTCCGGTGGCACGGCGGTCGACCCGTCGACCTTCGCCCCGGGTGCCTGCGTCAGCTTCCCGCCGACGTCGGGAGACCGCAACATCACGGTGTTCCTCGATGCCGGCCATGGAGGCATCGACCCCGGTGGGGTCGGTGTCACCGAGTCCGGTTCGTCCATCGACGAGGCCGAGGAGACGCTACCGGTCGAGATCGACGTGATGGCGCTCCTCCGGGACAAGGGATTCGACGTCGTCGTGTCCCGGACCAGGGACTCGACGGTCGCCAAGCTGACGCCGAGCGACGTGACGCAGGGAACCTTCACCCTCCAGGGTGCTCACGACGACGTGGCGGCCAGGGATGTCTGCGCCGATGACTCGCATGCCCAGGCACTGGTGGGCATCTACTACGACGCCGGCGGCTCGTCGGAGAACGCCGGAAGCATCACCGCCTACGATGCAGACCGTCCTTTCGCCTCGTCCAACCTCAGATTGGCCACGCTGGTGCAGACCGACGTTCTCGCCCGGATGAACGCGCAGGGATGGGGCATCCCCGACGACGGCGTCCAGACCGACGACCAACTCGGGTCTCTGGACGGCGACCCCGGCAGCGGGGGGCTGGCCGGCGAGGCCGCCGCCTACGACCACCTGCTGCTGCTCGGCCCGGCGTCGCCCGGCTACTTCGACACCCCGAGCACCATGCCGGGGACGGTCATCGAGCCCCTCTACATCACCGACCCGTTCGAGGGCTCGATCGCCGCCTCGTCCAAGGGTCAGTCGGTGATCGCCCAGGGCATCGCCACCGCCATCGAGCAGTACTTCGGGAACCGACCGGACTGAAGACTCCGCGCCCGGCCGCTCCAGGGCCCGCCGCTAGTGGGCCGGTGAACGGTCGGGCACCACCTCTGGATCGGCGCCCCTGATGGACGTGATGCACCAGATCGATTTGCCGTTGTCCGTCGCCCGGACGCCCCACCGCTCAGCCAGGATGGCCACGATCTGGAGTCCCCGGCCATGTTCGTCGTCGGGGGTCGGACGCAGCTTGCGAGGTAGGAAGTTGGCACTGTCGATGACCTCGAGCAACACGTCGGACGTGGTTCGACGAAGCCGTAGTTGGATCGGTGGACGACCGTGGATGATGGCATTCGTCGCCAGCTCGCTGGCCAGTAGCACGACGTCGTCGACCGTGGCGTCCGGCACCTCCCAGCTGCGGAGCGTTTCCTCGGTTCGCCTCCGTACCGTGGCCACGGCATCCCCTTCGGCTTTGATCTCGAACGCCGCCGAAGCCCATTGCCGGGACACCTCCGGCACCCGGGCCACGAGGACGGCCACGTCGTCGTCAGCCCCGTTGGGGCGCAGGTCGTCCACGAGGGTGGCGGTCAGTTCGTCGACCGGACGTTGGAGCGCATCGAGATGGGCGGCGATGGCATCGATCCCGGAGTCGAGGTCATTGTCGTACTGCTCGACCAGTCCATCGGTATAGAGCACGACCGTCGCACCGTTGGCCAGGTGGACCCTCTCCTCCGAGAGCCGGCCCGACCCGACGCCGAGCGGTGGGCCCAGAGCCTCGGTCAGCCGGTGGGCCGGCTCACCCGGGGAACAGACAACCGGCGGAAGATGGCCGGCGTTGGTGTAGACGAGCATCTGATCGGCCGGGTCGTAGACGGCGAAGACGCAGGTCACGATCTGTCCACCGTCGAGGTCCCGGACCATGCCGTCCATGTACTCCAGGACGTCGGCCGGTGGGAGGTCGAGACGCGCGTAGGCACGCACGGCGGATCGGAGCTGCCCCATCACCGCGGCGGCACGGAGGCCCCTGCCCATCACGTCACCGATCACCAGCGCCGTCCGTCCGGCGCCCAACTCGATGACGTCGAACCAGTCGCCACCGACCTGGGTCCCCTGTTCGCCCGGTTGGTAGTATGTCGAGACCTGCAGGTGATCGGAGGTCACACTGCCGGCCGGCACGAGGCTGCGTTGGAGGTCTTCGGCGATGCGGTGCTCGTGGCGGGCCGTCTCCTGGGCGAGTGCGGCGGCGGCCAGGGCCCGCTCCGTGGAACGTTGGTCGGTGATGTCCTGGATCGAGCCGCGTAGCCGGGTGATCTGTCCGCGGGGATCCCGTACGGCCTCCCCGCGGACGTCGACCACCCGTTCGGCCCCGTCGGCCCGGATCAGCCGGCACTCGTAGGCGATCGGATCGCCGACACTGCCGGCGGCGATGGCCGCGACCGCTCCCGGCAGGTCCTGGGGGTGGACGAACCTGGCGAGGATCCGATCGATATCCGTGTGCTGCAGCGCCACGGCGTCCAACTCCAGCATCCGCAGGAACTCATCGGAGCCGCTCACCTCCTCGGAGACCAGGTCGACCTCCCAACTGCCCACTCTGGCGAGATGCTGCGCCTGATCGAGGCGCTCACGACTCAACTCCACCTCGGCCAGCAGGGCCCGGTCCCGCCCGGCCTCGCGCCGGGCACGCTCCAGCTCGATGCTCGATCGGACCCGTGCGGTGAGCTCGAGCGCGGTGAAGGGCTTGACCAGGTAGTCGTCGGCTCCGGCATCCAACCCGGCGACGGCGGCCTCCTCCCCGGCCTGTGCCGACAGCATCACGATCGGGACCTGGGACGTCCGGGCATCGGCCCGGAGGGCGGCGAGCAGCCCGTACCCGTCGAGGTTCGGCATCATCACGTCGGTCAGCACGAGGTCCGGGACCGAGGAGAGGGCCATCTCGAGGGCGACGGCCCCGTCCGGTGCCAGCTCGACGGTGTAGTCGTCGCCGAGCAGCGACGAGATGTAGCGCCGCATGTCGGCATTGTCGTCCACGACCAGCACGGTGGGCCGATCGACGGGCTCGGCGGCGCCGTCGGAGCCGACTGCTCGTCGATCTCCACCTCCGACGCCTTCGGTCTGCTCCAACCAACGCATCGCCTCCTCGACGAAGCCGGTGGTGTAGTGCTCCGCCGAGATGAGGTCGCCTGTCGTCTCCTGCACGATCTGATGGGTCTCGAGATGGGCACTGCCGAGAGGGATGTGCACGGTGAACGTGCTCCCCGATCCCACCTCGCTCCGGGCCGTCACCCCCCCACCGTGCATCTTGGCCAGTTCGGCCACCAGCGCCAGTCCGATCCCTGATCCTTCGTGCGTCCTCGAACGCGCTCCACCACCCGGTGGAATCGCTCGAACAGGTGCACCTGGTCCGCGGGTTCGATGCCGATCCCCGTGTCCCTCACTTCGAGTTGGATGCTGGCCGCCTGGTCGCGAGTGGTCCGGGCGAGCCGGATGGCGATCCCCCCGGTGAAGGTGAACTTGAGGGCATTGGAGAGCAGATTCGAGACGATCTTGGCCCACATCTCCCGGTCCACGTAGACCGGTTCGTCGAGTGGGGCGCAGTCCACGTCGAGGGTGAGTCCGGCCCGATCGGCGGCGGAACCGAACATGCTGACCAGTTCCAGGGTGTAGAGCGGGAGGTCGACGGGCTCGAAGCGCGGCTCGATCCTCCCCGACTCCAGTCTCGAGAAATCGAGGAGGGAGTTGACGAGTTTGAGGAGCCGCTGCCCGTTGCGGTCGATCAGCTCGATGCGCGTCCGCTGCTCGGGCGGCAGGGGGACGTCGGCGTCGTGCAGGGCATCGTGGGCGGGACCGAGCAGGAGGGTCAGCGGTGTCCGGAATTCATGGCTGACATTGGTGAAGAAAGTCGTCTTGGCGCGATCGAGCTCGGCCAGGGTCTCGGCCCGCCTCCGCTCGGCGTCGTACGCCCTGGCATTGGCGATACTGGCCGCGATCTGACTGGCCACGAGGGAGAGGAATCCCTCGTACCCCGCGTCGAAGGGTCGGTAGCGGTTGAGTCCCGACACGAGGAACCCGTAGGGGCGGTCCTCGGTCCGGGCCAGCAGGGGGACCACCAGGGCCTGCTGGGGTGGCTCGTCCCATGCGCCCGCCGGCACGACCGGGAACCGGTCGCCTTCGAGATCCACGACGACCGACCGTCCCCGCGACACCTCGCCGAGCGGCCACACACCCGTCGGGTCGGCCTCTTCGACGAGCAGCGGTGCCACGGGATGCCCCCGGTCCGCCCCCGCCGCGGACACCAGTCGGGCGTCGAACGTCTCGGCCTCGAACCGGTAGACCAGGCTGAAGGGTATGGCATGGAGGTCGGACCCGAGTCGCCGTTCGACGACGGCGAAGACGTCGTCTTCGGTTCGTGCCGAGGTGAGGCCGCCCCCGAGATCACGTAGCGTCGTCATCCGGCGTTCGTTGATCACCCGGTCGGTGTCCTCACTGACGACGCACAGCATTCCGGCGACCTGGCCGTCGTCGTCGGTCAGCGGGCTGTACGAGAACGTGTGGTACGTCTCCTCCCGGTAGCCGCTCCGCTCGAGGAACAACAGCAGCGACTCGTCCCAGCTGGCGACACCGGTTCCCATCACCGACTCGATGCGCGGCCCGATGTCGGACCAGATCTCCGCCCAGACGTCCCGTGCCGACTGGGCCAGCGCCCACGGGTACTTCGAGCCGAGAGTGTCACGCCGGTAGGTCTCGTTGAAGAAGAACGTGAGATCGGGCCCCCATGCCATCCACATGGCGAAGCGCGAGGTGAGCACCATGCGCACGACGGTCTTCAAGCTCTGGGGCCACGTGTTCGGTGCCCCCAGCGGAGTCGCCTCCCAGTCCACCCGGAGGAGGTCCTGGCCGAGCTCGCCGCTGGCGGCGAACACCGCCTGCATGTCCGATTCCCCGGCTCCCCGCTCCCCGGCCGCTCCGCCGGCTCCCCGCTCCCCGGCCGCTCCGCCGGCTCCCCGCTCCCCGGCCGCTCCGCCGGCTCTGGCCGCTTCCGCCATCACCGGCCTCGCGACCGTCTGCCGTCCGTCGCCACGGAGGTGCGGCACGCCGAGCGGGAGCTTGACCACGCAGGTCGCACGGGTCCTCCCTAGAGCGGATCCGGCAGAATCGTGAACGAGTCGCGGAGTCCCGTCAGCTCGAACAGCCGGATGATGGTGGGTGAGACGATCCGCAGCGATATGGACTGGTCGGAGGCATCGGCGGCGTTGCGGATGGAGACCAGGGCGCCCAGACCGCTGGAATCGATGAAGGTGACGTCCGACATGTCGACCGCCAGGGTGTCCTGAGACCCGAGCGATCCGAGCGCCCGGGCGCCGGCGGCACGGAGATCGTCAGCCGAGGCGATGTCGATCTCGCCCGAGAGGATGAGCTGCGGTGGCTGCGGCTGTTCAACGATCGGCACGCGGTCAAGATAGCAAACGACCTCGGGTGGTCCGCTCGCCAGCCGGACGGTACGGCCGGGCGGAAGGTTCCCGGGAAACGGCGCCGGTGGGAGGTGGACACGGTGGAGGCCACCGTGTCCCGCCCGCAAAGGGGAGACTGGGACGATGATCGGAGCACGCCCCCGGCGCAACGACGGCAATGGTCGGCCGGGGGCAGGGAGCCACCTGGCCCCGCCTCCGCCATCCGGCCATCGGAGGCCGCGGTGAGTGGGGCCTCGGACGGGAACCGAGGGGACGGGGTGACCGGGAGCGGTCCGGAGAAGGGAGGTGACCGGGAGAGTGGGGCCGGCCCGGGCTCGGCGTCACCCGATCCGGGCCGAACCGGTCGATCCCCGCTGCACCTCCTCAGTTGGACGGATCCGGCGGTGGTCGCCGTGGCACTGGTCGCCGCCGCGGCAGGCTTCGGGCAGTTCGGGCTCACCTCCACTCTCGGCAGCGTCGCCGACCACTTCGGTCACGTGCTGCGAGGTTCCACCATCGCCGACAAGGCGGGTATCTCGGGAACGCAGCTCGGTCTCGGGCTCGCTGTGGTGCGCCTGGCGTCGCTCGGTGGTCTTCCTCTGGCCGGTCTGGCCGACCGGATCGGCCGCCGGAGAGTGCTGCTGGTGAGCTGTGGGGTGGGACTGGTGATCACCATCACCTCCGCCCTGAGCCCGACCTTCTGGTGGTTCGTCTTCATCTTCGCCCTCGGCCGTCCCTTCCTGTCGGCAACCGCCGCCGTATCCCAGGTACAGGCGGCCGAGCAGACCGACTCCAGCCAACGTGCCTCGGCGATCGCCCTCGTCGCTGCTGGCTATTCCGTGGGCGCCGGACTCACCGCGGTGATCTACGGCCTGGTCGGGGGCACCATCGGCTATCGGGGGATCCTCGTCCTCGCCATCGTCCCCCTGGCGGGGCTGCCGATGATGGGCCGCCGAATAGTCGAGTCGGACCGGTTCAAGCGGGCCGCCGCCTCCCCGGAGGCAAGGCTCCCCGTGCTCGGAGCGGTGGCCCGCCCCTACCGTCGGCGCCTGGTGCTCGTCACGTCGGTGGCGTTCTCCCTGGCGGTGATCACCGGGCCGGCCAACAGCTTCGTCTACGTCTATGCGCAGAACGTCGAGCGGGTCCCCCTCATCGCCCTGTCCGGAATGGTGGTGGCCGCGGGTGCCCTCGGCCTCGCCGGTCTGGTGGGGGGCCGGTGGGCTGCCGACCGAATCGGCCGACGCCCGACCGCCGCCGGAGCGATGGTCTGCATCGGTGCCGCCGGGATCGTCTGCTACAGCGGGAGCCGTGCCGCCCTGGTGATCGGCTACCTGGTCGGGATCACCGCCGCCGGCGCCTTCGCCCCGGCGGCGGGTGCGTTCGCCAACGAGCTGTTCCCCACCTCGGTGCGGTCCTCGGTGGCCGGATGGAACGTGGCCGGCTCGGTCCTGGGCGCCATCGGGGGCCTCGTCCTGTTCGGGGCCGTCGCCGACGTCGGAAATCGCTTCGGCGTCGCCGCCGTGGTCACCTTCCTCCCGGGGATGTTCCTGAGCGGACTGATCTACCTGCTGCCCGAGACGAGGGGCCATGAGCCCGAGTGGTTCTGGCCTGACGAGGGCGGCGCCTGAGCACCGGCACGCAGTCGTGCGGCACCGACCGGTCAGGCGAGTTGGGCCACGCCGTCCGTGGCGATCCTCTCGAACACCTCGACGTCGGCCGCGAAGACCGAGTCGGGAACCGGCCAGTGGACGACTAACTCGTCGATGCCGAGGGCCGAGTAGCGACCGGCCCACTCCACGAACCGGTCCACCGACTCGAGCGGCTGCTCGGTGGTCGATCCATGGAGCAGTACCTTGTCGATCGACCCCACGTCGCGTCCCTGCCCGGCACAGGCCACGGCCAGCCGGTCGATCTGGGCCTCCACCACGTCGGCGGGCCGGACCGCCAGGACGCCAGCGGGAGACCGGGGATCGCCGTAGGTCACCCACCCGGCCCCGAATTCCGCAGCCAGTCGCAGGCCCCGGGTTCCTGTGGCGGCCACATAGAACGGTGGTCGGGGTTGCTGCGCGCATCCGGGGATCATCCGGGCTTCGACCGCCGAGTAGTGGCGACCACGGGCGGTCGTCGACGGCCGGGTCAGCAGCTCGTCCAGGAGTCTGAGGAACTCGTCGAACCGATCGGCGCGCTCAGACGGCGACCAGAGGTGCTCACCGAGGACCTCGGCGTCGAACCCGATCCCGCCGGCCCCGACGCCCACGGTCAGCCGTCCACCCGAGATGTCGTCGAGCGACATCAGCTCCTTGCCCAGTGTCACCGGGTGCCTGAAGTTCGGCGAGGTGACCAGGGTGCCGATCCGCAGGCGCCGGGTGACCGTCGCCGCCGCCGCGAGTGTGGGCATCGCCCCGAACCAGGGACGATCACGGAAGGTGCGCCAGGACAGATGGTCGTAGGTGTAAGCGGCGTGGAATCCCAACTCGTCCGCTCGGCGCCAGATCCCTTCACCCTCGGACCAGCGATAGATGGGAAGGATGAGGGTGCTCAGTCGCATGGGGCCGAACCTACCGTGCCCCGGTCCCGGTGAGGGCGGCCGGTGACCGCGTCCGCGGATCGGGACAGCGCAGCCCGTTCAACCCGATCCGGAGAGTCGTCGGCGTCGACGCCGGTGGCGCCGCATCGACCGGTACAGCAGCGGCAGCTCGGCGGCGAGAGACTGGTATCGGGACACGTCGGCTGGCACCGGGCTGAACCGACGTCCGGCCGGAACGAGCCGGTCCACCTCGTCCAGCCGGTGCTCACCGAGGGCCACCCCGGCCATCAGTGCCATGCCGCGCAGCTGGGCGTACATGGGATCGGGAACCTGTTCCATCTCCCGATCGAAGACGTCGGCATAGATCTGGCACCACAGCTCGCTCTGGGCGCCACCCCCGACCATCCGGACGGGGCCAAGTGACCGCTTGGCGAAGGACTCGACCGACGTGAGGAGCCACTTCGAGTTGTAGGCCACACCCTCGAGCACGCTCCGGATCACCGCGCTGGCATCCGTGGTGATCGACAGGTTGGCGAAGCCGCCCCGGGCGCCATGATCGTCCACCGGCGACCGCTCGCCGGCCAGCCACGGCATGAAGACGACCCCTCCTGAACCCGGCGCCGACGCGGCGGCACGTCGGCAGAGGTCGTCGTAGGTCATCGGTGTGGGCCCCGGGTCGACCACCGATCTGAGCCAGTCGAGGGCCTTGGCACCTGTCTCCTGATTGTTGGCGACCAGGTAGCTGTCATTGGTCAAGCCGGGAACGGTGGCGATGGAGTGGAAGATGTCCGTCCGCTTCGACGGGACCGGGCAGCTGATCCACGAGGTGGTCGACACGGCCAGGTGGGCCGCGAACGGAGCGGTGGCTCCGGCCCCGAGTGCGGCCGACTGCAGATCCGGCAGTCCCGTGATGACGACGACGTCGTCACCCAGCCCGAGCGGGCCGGCAACCTGTGGTCGGACGGTGCCGATGATCGATCCGATGGGCAGCAGCGGCGCCAGCTTCTCTTCGGTGAGGCCCAGCCGGCCGAGCAGGGACCGGTCGTAGGCGTACAGCCCGAGCCTTCGATTGTCGGTGAGCCACGCTCCCTGCATCGAAGCGTGACTGGCCGAAGCGCGCCCCGTGAAGCACATCGTGAGGTAATCCACCGGCTCCAGGCACCAACGAGTCCTGGCGAAGAGCTCGGGTGCGGCGTGCTTGAGGTAGAGCAGATGGCCGATGGGATCGGCTCCCGTCAAGGAGGGAGCGCCGCCGGTGTGGCGGATCCAACGGGCGATGGCTGACGGCTTGTAACCGCCCAACCATCCACCGATCTGCTCGGTGACGTAGGGTCCGCCTCTCTGGTCCTGCCACGTCAGGCAGGGCCCGGTCGGGACGCCGTCAGGATCGACCGGGACCGTCGAAGCCCACTGGCCGGTGACGGCGACGGCGACCACATCGGCAGCCAGAGACGGGTCTCTTTCGAGCAGGCCGATGCACGAGCCGCAGATCAGGTCCCACCACTGCGAAGCATCCTGTGTCGCCGAGCCGTCAGGCAGGAACCGGGTGGAGGTGGCCTGATGATCCCGGGCGACAAGCGTCCCGTCCAGTGTGACAAGGCCGACTTTTGGGCCACCGGTACCGAGGTCGATGGAGAGGCAGAGCCTTCGTCCACCTCTCACGTTGGGTCCGGACCGCCGGTCATCGTGCCGATGGCGCGACCACGGGCGCCAGGCAGGCCACCTGTTCGGCGAACGCTCAAGTCGGCCACAGCGATCGCGGCAAGGTCCCGGACTAGAGGCCGAGGCTTCGGGTCAATTGCCGTGCCACACCGTTGGACTTCGCATAGATCTTGCGACGCGCAACCCGCTTGGCATAGGACGTCGGACCACGCTCGGCAGCCTGGAGGTTGCCCAGGTCCCTGGCTGCCCGATAGAGCTGACTCCTCAGTGATACGTGTCGGGCCATCGTTCGTCCTCCACATCGTTATGCGGTAGCACACGCTCTACTGGCGATCGGTGCCGTCATCTCCACAGACAGCATTGTTGCAACAAAACGCCACTCACTGCTGCGGATGCGCACGCCTCGACTGGATCCGAGTCCCCGAGAATCGAGTCCCGACCCTCGACCTAGTCATCGGGCCTCCGCCCCCGGTTTCGAGAGCGATTGTGGAAGCCGCAGAGCATCCGACCGTTCTCCTGAGTCGTGGCCCCGCCGAGGGCGAACGGGACCACGTGGTCGACTTCGCACGATGCGGCGGGCACGTCGCAGTAGGGATGGGCGCATTCCCGATCCCGGAGCTCGATCGCCCGCCGGGTGGCTCCTGTGAACAGCCGTGTGGTACGGCCGACCTCGACGCGTCGTCCGGGCCCGAACACGACCCGCTCGAGGTAGGCCCCGTCGAACCAAGGAGGCAGCGAGCCCGGAGACACCGCGGTACCGTCCGCTAGTTCACAGATCCGGCCATGGATGGTGTCGTAGTCGACGAGCACACTGAACAGTGGAGCCGGACGTCGCCCGTCCTCCGGCGCGGTCCGACTGCGCGTCGCCATCTCGACCAGCGCATCAGCCCGCCGTTGCCCTCCACTACGCGCCAGGTCGGTCGAGTTCGGCTCCCGACCCAGCAGGGTCCGTGCCTCGGCCCAGTCCGCTTCGAACAACTCCTGCTCGATCCGCTCGAGCTCCCCGGCGACGATGGAACCCGAGACGGGGTCGAGGGTGATCCGGCCCAACCACATGCCACGGAAACTGCTCTCGAGATACACGTCTCGTCGTCCCAGCCGTCGTTCGTCTGCCTCGTCAGCACCGTCGGGGTCGGCCAGCTGTTTCCAATAGGCGAGCGCCCGAACGAAGGAGTCGTAGCGCAGGGTACTTCCCTGCATCACCAACATCTCTTCATCACGGACCAGGGCAGCTTCGGTGGCGTCGACACGGAGCGTCGCAATGGCATCGACCTGATCAGCCGTGATGGCCCCGTCGGCCCACGCCCGTCCACATGCCGGAAGACGGCGGAGCTCGCGCCCCCTCCGGACCAGCCGCCGAGCACGGGCCCTCGGTAGCCGGCATCGGGCAACAAGCCAGGCGGCGGCACTACGTGCTCCGTCGGGCTCCCAATTGCCTGACGTGTCGAATGCAGCGGTCGCTGCGGTGGTGAAGGCCTCGAGGCGGGCGAGGTGACGATGCAGTGCTTCGACCGATTCGACGTCGGCGAAGGCCACCGGATCTGACCCGCCCAGCTGTTCGATCACCCGTGATAGGTCGTCCAGAACCACGTGGACATCGAATCACCCGGGTGTGACAGCCGAGGATCCATGTCCCGGTGATGCGCTAACCGGCGCGCAGCTGACGAGAATCCCAGTCGGACCAGTCCATGTCGCACGATCGGCAGCGCCAGCTGGCGCCGCCACCGGCGGTCCGGCCTCCGCGCACGATCAGCTTCGGGACCTCGCGGGAGGCGCAGTGGGGACAGATTCGAAACACTTCCGGCTCGTTCATTCGCCGACCTCCGACTCGGTGGCTATGTACGGTTCCATCGACAGTGTCGCGGAAATCTTGAGCAGACCGCCCGCGGAATGGTGCCCATACCGACCTGTTCATCCAGAATTCGCCCTACGTTCACCTGGAGGTGCCGGGTGCCGGGTGCCGATCCGCGATCGGCGTGAACCATCTCCTGGCTCCTCCCGGCGCGAGCGGCCTAGGGTCGATCCCGTGACCGAATCCCAACCGGCCAGCTCCGACATCCCACTCTCCGACCTGTCACCCCCGGAAAAGGCCGCACGCAGCGGGAGCTTCGGAGCGGTGGCCTCACACTACGAACGATTTCGACCAGGACCTCCGGCGGCCGCCGTCGATTGGTTCCTACCGGGGACCGTCGACCGAGTCGTGGACATCGGGGCGGGAACCGGTGCGCTCACCAGGATGCTGGTCGACAAGGCACGGGACGTGGTGGCGGTCGAGCCTGACGATCGGATGCGATCCGTCCTCGTCGAGCGGGTTCCCGCCGCGACCGCAGTCGCGGGCCGTGGCGAATCGATCCCTCTAGGGGATCGGTGCGCAGACGCCGTGCTCGCCTCTGCCTCGTGGCACTGGATGGACCCGATCCCGACACTCCGTGAGGTACGACGCGTCCTCAGGCCAGATGGCTTCCTCGGCGCTGTCTGGACCGGTCCCGATCCCGACGGACCGTTCATGGCACAGGCCCGGGAGCTACTCGGCCGCCAACCGGCCGAGGGCACCGAGGATCCCCTAAGCGTGACCACGCACATTCTGAGCGATGCGCTCCGACCGGCGTCGACACTCCAGATCCCGGATGGCCAGTCATTCTCGCAGCCGGATCATGAGTCCTTCACCTGGGACATTCCCCTGGACGCCGACGAGTTGATCGGGTTGCTCGGCACCTTGAGCTGGGTCATCACCATGCCGGAGGATTCACGCCAACTGGTGTTCACCGAAGCTCGTCGGTTGTTGCGGGAGCTACTGGGCATCGAAGGTGAGGTGACCGTCGATGTGGCGTTCAGGTCAGATTGCTGGCGCTCGCGCCTGACCACTGGATGACAACGGGCTGAGCGCCGACACACATCGAGAGTCGAGCGAACGGGCCGACCGGAGAAGACCCGTCGGGCGAGTCGGAGGACGGCTTCGGCGGGGTTCCGCAACGACCGAACCGATACCCGGCTCCCCAGCTTGACCGGGACCGGGGCGTTGCTACGGTGGACGGATGCCACCTACGATCCTGTTGTGCACGGACGGATCTGACGATGCGCTGCGGGCCATCACCGCCGGACTCGACCTGGTCGGTCGCCATGGCCGACTGGTGCTGGTCACCGTGACGAGCGCCCCCGATGCGGAGGTGCTCGTGGGCAGCGGGCACGCTGGAGCCGAGCTCACGCTGGAGGAATACAACCAGGCGGTCACCGCCGCCCAGCAGAACGCCGATTCGACCATCACCGGGGCGAAGGAGACACTGGGAATCCCCGACGCCGAGGTTCGACTGCTGAAGGGTGATCCCGGGCCGGCGATCTGCCAGCTCGCGACCGAGCTGTCCGCACAAGCGATCATCATCGGATCACGGGGTCGAGGACGATTCAGACGGGCGTTGCTCGGCTCGGTCTCGGATCACGTCATCCGCCATGCGCCGTGCAGCGTGATCGTGACCGGCGCACCGCACCCGGAGCCCAGGGGCGCCGGCTGATCGACGGGGCTGTCCGATGGGGTCGAGGTGGTGGTCCGGGAGGGCGCCTGAGGGGCAGAATCCGACGGTGAGCCAGTACACCTTCGGCGACGACCGACCTGCCCTCGAGCGACTTCGTCTGGTGGCTGCAGCCTACGAGCCGGTGTCCTCGGCGTTTCTGGCTGCCAACTCCCCCGCAACCGTCGACGTGGCCCTCGACCTCGGATGTGGACCGGCGTTCAGCACGCAGCTCCTCGCAGAGGTCTGCGCCCCGGGGACGCTCATCGGCGTCGACTCCTCGGCGGAGTTCCTCGAGTCCGCCAGAGGGCGGCTCCCGAAGGCCCAGTTCGTCCGACACGACGTGACGGCGACTCCACTACCCGGTTCTCCGGCTCGATTGCTCTACTCCCGGCTCCTCCTGGCCCACCTTCCCGACCCAGCCGCCGTGGTCGGCCGTTGGCTGAGCCAGCTACAGCCCGACGGGGTCCTGTTGATTGAGGACCTCGACGAGGTCCTCAATCCTCCCGGGCCACTGTGCCGGTACGAGGAAGTGTCGACCAGGATCGTCCACACCGGGCACGGTTCGATGTACGGCGGGGCCGCCCTGGCCCACTTGGGGGGCGAGACCCACCCGGTCACGGTGCCGGGATCCCTGGCGGCCAGGATCTACCTCTTCAACGTCCGTCGCTGGCTCCGTTCACCTGCCGCTTCGGTCCCCGAGGAGGGCCTGGAGGAACTGGAGCAGGGCCTGATGGGACTGGTCAGGGACGACCGGGGCGACACGGTCACCTGGGTCGTCCGCCAGCTCGCCATCTGCGCCTGAAGCCGTCGGGATCACCCCGGCTTGCGCGCCCACGCCGACACCATCGGCGAGGTCGCCAGATCGAGCTTTCCGGAGCCGACGGTGGCAAGGTGCCGCTCGATCTCTTCGTCGGTCGCCAGTCCCTCGGCGGTCAGAACCCCGCGGATCTGCTCGACGGTCGCCCGTTCCAGCTCGGTGCACGCCCGGCCGCCCATCGGGAAGTAGGCGTCGGAGTGCACGTCGACCATTCCGGCGTTCCGCAACAGCCTCGGCAGCTTGCGCCCGAAGGCAAGATCGACACCCCGACCTGCCATCACGGTCCTGAACGCCAGCTTCAGCTTGTTGGCGAGCGCCTCCTCGGGTCCGGATTCATCCGGACAGACCAGGGGCTGCAAACCGGGATCTGCCTCCTCCAGGAGCAGCCAACCACCTGGTCGCAGTGCAGTGATCATCGTGGAGAGAGCCTCGGCCCGTTCTGGGACATGCACCAGCACCAAACGGGCATGGACCAGGTCGAAGAGACCGTCCGGAGCCGGCTCCGTGCCGATGTCGTGCTGGCGGACCTCGTAGGCGGCGTGGTCGGGCTCGAGCCACGAGGTGTCGATGTCGGTCGCCAGCACGTACCCGCCAGTCAGCTCGGCAATCCGAGCGGGGACGTTCGGGCCACCCGCCCCCACCTCCCACACCCGCCACCCGGGTGCCAGCCCGAGTGCTGCCAGGTGGCGAAACGTCGAGGTGTCGAACAACTGCGAGAGGGCATCGAAACGGTCGCCTGCTTCGGCCTGCTGGTTGTCGAGCAGGTAGCGATGTCGAGCCATGCCCTGAATCCTATGGAGACATTCCCCGACGGCGCGCCCAGTTCGGGCAGTTGAGGCATTCGTGGACCCGTCGGGGGGCGTCACCGGCCCTCTGCGGATCAGCGCGGTCGGCGACCCCGCTCTTGTCCGTGTGCCGGCAGGCGGGGAGGCCGGCGAGGCCACGGGTCGTCGGACAGACGGCCCCCGGGGCTACGGGAGGTGCGGGGCACCGGCAAGATCGATGATGGCGATGAACCCACACTTCCGCCATGGGTGGCTTCCTCAGGTGAGAGTCGGGCTTCGGTCGGACGCATGCCGGCGAGCCTCGAGATCCCCACAGACGAAGACGAGTGCCAGCCCAGCGGCGGCCAGGGCGTCTCGCTTCCCGATCGACCGGAGGCTGGCGAGACTGACAACGGTGTCCAGCGTGTCGCTGGCCATCGCCGCCGAGATCCAGCGACGCTCATCGTCCACCGCCCCTGCTCCGGCGGCCGCCACGGTTCCGAGGCCGATGACGAGGTCTCGGATACCGATCGTCCTCATCAGCAGCAAGGATGCCGCGGACGGTTCGTCGTTGCCGGCCAAGCGCATCGGTGCCCCGGGTGCCGCGACCAGCACCACCCCCACCAGGGCTCGAAGCCAGCCCATCGTTTGACCGCGCACGATTCCCACGGTCGAAGCGTAGTCAGGCCGGGCGCCCCGGACATTCCCCGCTCCGACGACGTCGTACCCCTCCGCCGAGGCGCCGCCCACATGAACTGGGCGTGTCCGAACGCTGAACCTTTCGCGAACTACCCGATTGGTCACAGAGGAACCCGGCTCTGCGTGCGATGCTCAGACCGCCTCACGGAGTTGGCCATCGGTGAATTCAGTTCGATCGGATTTTCGAATCAAGACCCGAACCGTCATCAGTTCGCGAAGGATGTGATGTCAGTGTCGCCGGAACAGGGACCGATGCATGAGGATCGCTGGACTGTCCACACTCCGCTGTCCATCCGACAGGCGCTCCGGCTCGGCACCATGACGGACGCCGACGCCCGGAAACTACTCGTCGCCTGGGGCGAGTCCGAAGGGGACATCCAGTCTGCGCTGAACTCGGGTGGCTGGTCCTGGTCCACCGGCAGCCGCCCGCCACGAAGGCCCCGGTAGCCGAATGGATTGACGGTCGAAGTGCGGCGGACCACTTCGCGAACTATTCATCTTGCCGTCATTGGTCGTTCAGCTCCGTCCGGCAGACTGACGAAGGGCGATCAGAAGGATCGTGGTGTCGGGAAGGGTCGGTCGGGTGCGGCGATTACTTGGGATCGCGGGCGGCATCATCGTAGTGACGATCTACGGGCTCTTGGCCGGGATGACGCCGGTGGGCGCGGCAACAGCGCCGACACCCGGTGCCCTCGCTGTGACGAGCACGACCGGTGCCGCCACGAGCACGAGCAGTTCGACAGAGCCCGTTTCGACGACCACCACGGCCTCCTGCACGAACGCTGGGACGACGACCACTACGGCCCCGTCGAGCTCGACGAGCTCGACGTCCAGTACGACGACCAGCTCGAGCTCGACGGAATCCACCTCGAGTACGACCAGCACGAGCTCGAGTACGTCGACCAGCTCGAGCTCCACAAGCTCGACGTCGACGACCGACGATCCCGATTCGACGACCACCACGACCGGAGCCGGCTCGACGACCACGACGACGGGGGTGGCCCTCTCGACCACGTCCACCACCTCGGCTTGCCCGACTCCGACCGGCGCATCTGTACCGTCCGATGTCGCGGCGACAACTGCCTCCACAACACCCACGTCGGCAGGTTCTTCCAGCGGAACTGCCTCATCTCCCACCTCCGCGGCACTCGCCTTCACCGGCAACGGGCCCTACGCCCGACCGCTCGCCGGCGTGGGCATCACCCTCGTGGCGCTCGGAGCGGTCTCTCGCCGGTGGCTGCGAAGGCGCCGAGCGAGGCACGCCGACTCCCTCTGACATCGGCGTCCGGCCTGGCCAACGGGGCGACCCGAAGACGAACAGGCGCGTCGCTGGCCTCGGATGGCGTCAACGAGGCTGATCCACGTCCGGGTTGCGGCCACCGAAGCGGCGCACGCGGCATGGAGCGCACCGGGAGCCGGGTTCCTGACGCCATCGGAACAACACGAGGCCGATCTCCATTGCTACATTCGCGATCCAGATGGCCGTCTGAACGACCTGGCCGAGCCACCGCAGGTCGATTCTCCAGCCACCTGATCCTCGAGCACCTCGGACCACGACCGACCGGACGAGCACCTACCAACGATGAGCCGACACACGAGCCCCCCCAGTGGTGTCCTCGAACTGCTGGCCGTGCCGATCGTCCTGGCCCCCATGGCAGGGGGTCCATCCACGCCTGCTCTCGCCATGGCGGTGGACCGCGCCGGTGGACTCGGGTTCCTCGCGGCCGGGTACCTCACTGCCCAGCGGATGGAGGAGGACATCACCACCACTCGCAGCCAGGTCGACCGCTTCGGGGTGAACATCTTCATGGCTGGAGGCCGACCCGCTGATCCCGAGCCCGTGCGGGCCTACGCGGCTCGTCTGCGCTCCGAGGCCGAGCGGGCCGGGGTGGAGCTCGGGCAGCCGGACTTCGACGACGACGATCTCGAAGGAAAGATCGACACCCTGGTGCGAGCACCTGTGGCGGTCGTCTCGTTCACGTTCGGGATCCCACCGAGTCAGACGATCGAACGCCTTCGAGCGGCCGGGTCGGAGGTGTGGCTGACCGTCACCTCGCCACAGGAGGCGCGTCTGGCCGCCTCGGCCGGTGCCGACGCATTGATCGTGCAGGGCGTCGAGGCCGGTGGCCACCGTGGTGTGTTCGTCGACGATGACTCGCAATCGGAGCTGACCCTGCTGGCTGCTCTCCAGCTGGTGCGAGCCGAGGTGGACCTCCCCCTGATCGCCGCCGGCTCGATCATGACCGGAGCGGCGCTCGCTGCGGTCCTCGTCGCCGGAGCCAGCGCGGCGCAGATAGGCACGGCCTACCTGCGGGCTCCTGAGGCCGGCACGTCGCAGGCTCAGCGAGCGGCGACGGCGACGGACGCGTCGACCGTACTCACCCGGGCATTCAGTGGCCGCCTGGCCAGAGGAATCACCAACCGGCTGCACGCTGACTACGGCGAGTATGCACCGCGTGCCTATCCGGAGATCCACCACCTGACCTCCCCGCTGCGAGTCCACGGTCGTGCGGTCGGCGATCCCGACCTCATCAATCTCTGGGCCGGGCAGGCCCACAGTCTGGCGGAGCCTCTGCCCGCCGAGGAGATCACCCGCCGTCTTGCTCAGGGCGCCCGTGATGCCATCGCGGCGTGGGCAGATCACCTGCGCTGACCACCCTCGCGCCCTGGCGCCCCACCGCTCCAGCTGTCAGGCTGGACGCGTGTTCGAGCGATTCACCGATGCGGCGCGGCACGTCCTCGTGCTGGCGCAGGAGGAGGCACGCCTGCTCGATCATGGCTTCATAGGCACCGAGCACCTGCTGCTCGGACTGCTCAAGCAGGACGGTGAGGCGGTTCGTTTGCTCGTCGAACAGGGTGCATCGCTTCCGGTGGTCCGATCGCGGGTCGAAGAGACGATAGGGCTGGCCGGGGGGCCGCCAACAGGTTCACCACCCTTCACCCCCCGTGCGAAGAAGGCACTGGAACTGGCTCTACGTGAGGCAGTGCGACTCGGTAGTCACAACATCGGAAGCGAGCACATCCTGCTGGGGGTGATCCGGGAGGGAGAGGGTGTCGGAGTTCAGGTGCTGGTGGGCCTGGGCATCGATCTCACTGCCGTGTGTCGGCGGATCTCCGAACAGCTGGCCGCGGTCGACGAAGGGGTCCCATCCACTGGCCTGAGATTCGATGACGTCCCGGCGGATGACCATGTCGATCGGGGAACGGTGGTGGTCTGCTCGTTCTGCGGGCTCGCTCCCCCGGCATCAGGTCGCCTCGTCTCGGGGAACAACGCCTTCATCTGCGAGAACTGCATCCGCCGGTGGTCTCGTCGCCTCGGTACGGATCCGAGACGATCCGGTCGGGGTTGGGCGTCCAAGGCGTCCTCGACTGCCATGACCCCGTTCGAGCCGGAGGGTGCAGAGGCCGCACGGGACGAAATCAGAGCGGCGTTCGCAGCCAGCCGCGTGCCCAGTGACGACGGCCGGTCCGTCCCCGCAGTGGAGAGGGGGACGGATCTCGGTCCAACACTGGTCCTGGCCAACGGACGTCACCCTGGAATCGTGGGTGACGGATCGAACGTGACCATCTCCGCCCACGAGATCCGCTTCTACGACACCGGTCGAGCGGCCGTCTGGTTCTCGATTTCGTTGGGGGACCGGACCCTGCTCGGTGGGCAACAGGGGGAGGCCGTCCTCGTCGATGGTCAATGGAAGGTGGCCCGCACCACGTTCTGCCGCTTGATGGAGCTGGCGGGCGTTGCGTGTCCACCCGAAGCCGGGTGAGTGATACCTCGATAGTCCGTCACCCTCACGGGAGGGCTTCGATGATCTGAATCACCTCATCGGGTCGATAGCCCTGGGTCCGACAGAAGTCCACCAGATCCCGCACGCGCTCGACCACAGCACTCCGCTCGGAGGTCCCCGCCACCGTGATCCCTCGCCCGCGCTGGAAATCCAGGAGTCCCTCGTCCCGGAGGATGCGGAGGGCGCGCAGGACGGTGTTCTTGTTCACTCCGAGGACGGCTGCCATGTCCTTCGCCAGGGGCAGGCGCTCTCCGGGACCGGCTTCGCCGTCGGCGATAGCCCGCCGGATCTCGGCGGCCACCTGGTCGTGGAGGGCCAGTGGGTCAGCCCGGTCGATCTTGACAGGAAACATAGTACTATTCATAGTAGATCCATGTTCGACGCAGTGCCACATTTTCGATGACCGTCACCGATACTCCCATCGACCGGGACGAGGTCGGCGAAGCCCAGCTTCTCTTCCAGGAGGCCAGGGACCGGCGCAAGCGGAGATGGCTCATCGGAGGTATCGCAACCTTTGCCTTCGTGGTTCTGTTCGGCATCGTTGTCGGGGTGTTGGCGATCCGTGGTGGTGCGATGTCCCAGCCGGTGGCCCAACCCTCCGCCAGGCCTCTGGCTGCCATCTCCTCAGCCGAGGCGAGCTTCAGCGTGCGCCCGGTCTACTGCTATGCCCCGGCATTTTCGCCGACCGCCGGCCAACTCCCGCCATCGGCACCGTTGCCGACGTGCTCGGCGCCGTATGCCCTGACGCCCTCGCACCTCGATGTGACCCCGGGGTCGAACGGCTATTCCTACGATCAGAACATCGCGGTGGACCCCCAGTTCGCCGCGTACCCGTCGACGGCCCGGCCGAGCGGCAAGCTCGATCAGTCGGTACTGCTTCCCGAGCAATCGGGTGGGCACCGCTTTGTGCTCGGTCCGGCTGCGCTCACTCGGAGTGCGATCGCGTCGGCACGGGTCACGGAGTCAGACGGACAATGGGTGATCGATCTCGGCCTGACGGCGGATGGAGCGAATGAGTGGAACGGCCTTGCCCGCCTGCAGTTCCACGCCATGGTTGCCGTCGTGGTCGGCAACCATGTGGTGTCGGCCCCGATCACCCAACCTGCCCAGGCCACCTTCTCCTCGTTCGGCAATCGGCTGGTGATCAGCGGTTCATTCAACGAGCACCAAGCAGAGGTCATCGCCGCGCCGCTCTAACGCACACCTGCCAAACCTCGGGTCAGGGTCGTTCGTCCTTCCGGGTCAGTGGCGACCAGACAGGAGACGGCCGTCTTCGGCGGCGGTCAGAGCGAAGAACAATGGCCTCGTTGCTCGTGCGGCCGAATCCTCCTCACCGGAAGGTCCACGACCTTGGCCAGTGCCGGTCGAAGGCGATTCCTCAGTGTGGACCGACGGGGTGGCGTCGTTGGGCTGCCCGCAGGATCCCGACCGGGATCTGCCGCGGCGTCGCCGAGTGCGTCGGCGAGGACAGCGATGAGGACGGGCAACTCGTTCAGGTCAACCGGACTCGATGCCACGCATACATCGTCTCGCCAATGGCTCAGGACGACCTTCCGTTCATCGGGGTGTCTCGTCACCCGAAGATATGCTCCAGTGCCCCGGGCATCCGGGATGTTCAGCCGCTTCGGAAGCGCACCCACCAGGGGAGTATGCACCTACCGCCCGCTTTTGTCGACCGGCAGGGCGCCACGCTGCTCGGTGGTCTCGGGCGGTTCCCGATGGCCGGTGTTGGCGTTTCCGATTGGAGATGCCTCTCGGCATCATCGTCGTCCGGCCTCCCCCGCAGCAGCCGCAAGGGTGCGCAGAGACCGTTGCGAGGTCTCCTCGCTCGGGTCCGCACCGGGAAGGTAGGTCGCCATGAAGCGAGTCCTTGTTTGCCTCGGATCCGTTGTGCTCGGACTCGTCCTTCTGGGGGCCACGGCGATGCCCGCAGACGCAGCGAGGGGGCCGGTGACAGTGACCTACAGGGAGCGGGTTGTCGGGACGATCGTGTCGACTTCCGAGGACGTGACGAATTCCGCTGGTCGGATCAACGGCTCCCCGATCCGCCGGGGAACGACGAGCGGCCTGCAGTCCGCAGCTGGCAGTCCGCCACCCTGCACGGCGGGGAGTGGCCAGGCATCGGGGACGAGCACCGTCGTTGCCGCCAATGGGAACAATCTCTACACATCGTTCACCGGCAGGGTCTGCGAGTCCCAGTCGACGTCGGACTCGGCGACGTACACGTCGACCGGCAGCTTCACGGTCAATGGGGGGACGGGGAAGTTCGCCGGGGCGACGGGCAGTGGCACGACAGACTCCACACTGACGCTCTACGCAACTCCACAGGGATCGCAAGGACCGTTCATTTCCCACAGCCTCGGCACCATCACTCTGGCCGGCTGACGCCGCCGCAAGGGCTGGATCGATCAGAGCTGGGAGATCGCTTGGGAAGCGCTTATGGTGGTGAGAGCCGGCCACGGAGGTCCCATGCCCAGCACGCAGTTGTATGACGCCATCGGGGGTACCTACACAGCGACGCGGCGCACCGAGCCACGCATCGCCGCGCGGGTCTGGGCAGCACTCGGCGATGCCCGGACCGTGCTGAATGTCGGAGCTGGCACCGGCAGCTACGAGCCGCCCGACCGTGAGGTCACCGCGGTGGAGCCATCAACGGTCATGCGGGCGCAGCGCCCCAAGAGCGCGGCGGTCTGCGTGGCTGCCATCGCGGAGAGCCTCCCGTTCGACGACAAGTGCTTCGATGCGGCGATGGCTTTTGCCACCGTTCACCACTGGCAGGACCCGATCGTCGGTGTGCGGGAGATGCAGCGCGTGGCTCGCCGCGTGGTGGTATTTACCTGCGACACCACTGAACAGGCCTGGCGCCGCCGATTCTGGCTGACCCGTGACTACCTGCCCGAGGTTGCTGCCTCCCGCATGGGTCTCGCTACCGAGCTGGTCAGAGCGATCGGGGCCCGCGTTGAGCCGGTATTCGTTCCATGGGACTGTGTTGACGGCTTCTTCGAGGCGTATTGGCGCCGGCCGGAGGCATACCTCGACGAGAACGTTCGTCGCGGAATATCGATGTGGGCCAGAGTCGGGCCGGAGGTCGAACAGAGGGCAGTGTGCAGTCTCCGTGATGACCTCGCATCCGGGCGGTGGGCCGAACGCAACCGCGACCTCCTCGAAGTCAAAGAGGCGGACCTTGGCCTTCGCCTGCTTGTTGCTTGATCCCGACTCGGGGTGACCAACTCGCCCCTTTGGCCCGACTTCCTTCTGACCGTGGGAAGCCCAGCCAACACCGACGCCGAGCCGTTCTCTCGCGTTCAGGCCAGCGATCACGGGCCGGTGAGACTGAGCCCGGGGATCTTCCAGGTCGACAGCCGACCACCGGGCGCGCCGACGGCGCAGGAGCCATACTTGAGGGGTGGCCAGACCGTGGAACGGCACAGCCAAGTACCGCCGGGGTTGGACGGGTAGGGACTTTCACGTGACTGGCGGCCACGAGGCCGAGGCCAAGGCCGCACAGGAAGCGGAGAAGCCCAGTCGGATCGGCCTGTGGATACTCCGGAGGCTGGGGTATCGGGGGCCCGACCCGACGCCGTTCCACCAGCCCCCGCACCTCCGCACCCCACCCGGAGCGAGGTCTCACCCCGTCGACTAGGCATCCCGTGCCTTCCGTTGTGCTCCCCGACTCGTGGACGCCACCGGAGCTGGTGGAGGGGCACTTGCGCCACGGCTATCAGCCACACCTCCGTCAGATCTCAGCCCTCACGACGGATGCGGTGGGCATACCACCCGAGCCAAGCTACGGGGGCCAGGAGCACAATCCCAACAGCGGCTCCGATCGGTTGGACATGATGCCCAGGGCTGGGGGCGAGAGCCGCAGCGAGCAGTGCTGCACAAGCGATGGCGCCGATGGCGGCAACGATCCAGAGGAAGACCTTCCACCCGACAGCAAATCGAGATGGCCGTGGATGAGGAGCCAGTCGCTGCTTCCAACTCCGATCTCTGGTCAGCATTGATTCGCCAGGCAGAGGTAGAGGCCCTGACTCGGGATTGCTCGCGTGCTGTCTCACTGTCTCGAATTGGTCCACAAGGTCTGCGATGGTTGACCGACGGAGGGACCAGGCGTAAGCCGTGCCTTTTCGACCGTCTTTGAGCTGAACCTGGACCTTGTAGGTTCCGCCGCCCTCGGCTCCAGGCGCATACATCAGTTCGGAGTGATCGATATCCTTCCATCGGATTGGAACATTCGACCGGTCCACGTTCGGGAACAAACGGTGACGCAGCTTTCGTGATGGCCCGGAGATCGCCAATCCCCAGATCCCTTCGGCGTCGAAGCAAGTTTGCCTTCCCAGGTTCCGGGAGCAGATCCACGCGACAAACAAACAGTCTGCAGTGAAGAACAGAAGCAGGATCAGGGGGCCGACGGCCGTGCCGATGGTGGTGGTTCCGAACACAAGGCCGGAGACGACGAACCCAAATCCCACCAGACACCCAAGGGCCCCAGCTGCCCAGAGGACAGTCATCGCCCAAGCCGAAAACCGGTAGCCCCCACCCGTAACTGCGATCTTCCCAACTGACGGAACGGTGGAACTCCTCCGTGCCCATTGGTGCCCGTTCCACCAGCGCACTGCTCCAGCCCGCCATGGATCTGGGTACCACCCCTTGACTGCCCCTGGCCACTGATCGCGGGTGTCCGGAGTGGGGATGTGCCGAGCGGGATCCCCAGGTCCCGCCGGCGGTCGTCGCTGGAAGTCAGCGACATTCGCACCATCCTCACCCGAGCGTGCGGTCAGCCCTGTCCAGGTCTCTCCATCCCACCACCGCAGCGGCTCGATTTCCCAGGGGTCGCCGTACCACCCCTGAACCGCACGGGCACTCGAAGGACTCTCCGCCATGTCAGAATTCTACCGACGATGTCGACCTTCGGAAGGGCCTTCTATCACCGGATGGGTGCGGCACTCCACAGCGATCCCACTGGCCCGCAAGATCGTGCCGTGGGTGGTGCCGGGCAATCTACGGTCCCCGAGCGACTTCCCGGGAGCCGCCTGCAGCAATCGCGCCATTTGGTCGAAACTTCCTGATACCGGGCTGGCAAATGCCGCTCTCCTGACAGCCCGGCTCTACTGGGGCTGTCACCGTCGATAGGCGACCCGCTCCCGGCATTTGGGGCACCCATCGTTCGACCGAACGAACGCTCATTGAACGATCACTGAGGCTCTCGGCGCATGAACCACAGGTGCACTGCCAGCATCGACGACTCTTCGACCACGTCGAATCCGTGCCCGATGTAGAACCGGACGTTCTCGGGCTTGGCTGTCTTCAACCATGAGACTCTTCCGTGTTCGTCGAACTCCTCGCACAACAACCTCATCGCCGCCCGACCCATCCCCATTTGTTGAAAGCCCGGTTCCACTCCGACGGGTCCGACGTGCCAGTGAGGCTCATCCAGATCATGAGCGGCGAGGATCGATCTAAGGTGCACGAGGCGATCAGCGTCGGAAGCTTCCGTGGACGGAGATTCCAAGGTCCTGACCCCTGCCGGCAGTCTCGATCCCACGCAGGCGCCGGGTTTGGCAGCGGAAGCAACGCCAAGTACGCAACCTCCCCGTCGGACCCCTGCAATCCTCGACCCTTGTAGGGAACCAGCGAACATGCTGTAGAGCATCTCCAGGCGGACGAGTGGATCGTCCGAGACAGCCATCCAGTCCGGATCGTCTCTCAACGCCCGAGCGGCCACGCCTACTGCTTGTGAGATCTGATCGGCTTCTGTGAGCCAGAGAACCTCGATGTCTTCCATCGGATCGTTGTATCACTACGCAAGGGCTTGTCGGACTACGGGCCAAGCCCCGCTGGAAAGGTCAGTGAAGGTGCCGATCTGACACGGCCCGAGCATCGCTCGGATGTGAGGTGTACGGTCGCAGCAGGTTCTTGAGAAGGTGCCGATCAGCGGATCCCATGTTGGTCTCCTCCTTGCTTGAGACTGGCGAAGGGAGCGACCGTGCGGAATCGCCACTTGTTCGGAGTTTGCGCTGCCATTCTCTTGGTGAGCGCAGCGCTGATCATCCCGATGGCCCAACCGGCGGCCGCCAGAGTCCCCAAGTATGCCGGATTGGCACCAGGCTCGGTGAGTTGTTCCCTGTCGGCCAAGGTGTCGTTCTCACCGGCGCTCACCGATGCCGGTGGCGGGACCAACCCCTCGACAGTGAAGGGCTGGTTGTCGGGCTGCACGTCGAGCAACAGCGAGGTGACCATCACGACGGGGAAGGTCACCGGCTCGTTCGCCGGCAGCCCTCTGAGCTGTGTAACGAAGACCACCACCGGGGCATCGGCATCGCTCAGTGTCGCGTGGAAGGGCAGCCTCAACGGCTTTCTGGATGGCACCACGTACGCCGGGAAGGCTTCCTTCACAGCGAGCACGGTGACCGGGGATAGTGACATTGGGTCGTTCTTCGGCCCCGCGGAGGTCGGCGTTGACGCTCCCTCGAATCTGGCGACCTTGTGTGGGGCGAGAAGGGGCATCAAGGAACTGACCCTGGCGGGCACGGTCATCATTGGAACACAGGTCGTCCAGACGATTCCTGTGGGCGTCGGACCCCATGGCGTCTCCTCGGATGGCACCCACGTCTGGGTGGTAAACGGGGCACCATCTTCCAACTCGGTCACCGAGCTGGACGCCTCGACCGGGGCGGTGGTCCAGACCATCGGCGTGGGCAGCGGTCCCGAGGCCATCTCGTCGGACGGCACCCACGTCTGGGTGGTCAATGAGGGCGGCAACTCGGTCACCGAGCTGGACGCCTCCACTGGGGCGGTCGTCCAGACCATCGGCGTGGGCAACTTTCCCGACGCCGTCTCGTCGGACGGCACCCACGTCTGGGTGACGAACTCCGGCGACAACACAGTCACCGAGCTGGACTCCTCGACCGGAGCGGTCATCCAGACCATCGCCGTGGGCGTCGCACCCTCTGGCGTCTCCTCCGACGGCACCGATGTCTGGGTAACGAACGAGGACGACAACACAGTCACCGAGCTGGACGCCTCGACCGGAGCGTTCGACCAGACCATCGCCGTGGGCGTCGCACCCGACGCCGTTTCCTCGGACGGCACCCACGTCTGGGTGACGAACTTCGGCAACGCAGTGAGAGGCTACGGGAGCTCCGGCTCGGTCACCGAGCTGGACGCCTCGACCGGAACGGTCGTCCAGACCATCGACGTGAGCAACTTTCCTCCCAACAGCATCTCTTCCGACGGTACTCACGTCTGGGTGACGAGCTACAACTACATCGGCGGCGGGATAACCGAGCTGGACGCCTCCACCGGGGCGGGAATCTGGGGAACCTACGTGAGCAACGCTCCCGACGCCATCTCCTCCGACGGCGCCCACGCCTGGGTGACCGACGGCGGCGACAGCACGGTCACCGAGATCGACGAACAGTGATCGCGCTCTCAACCGCCCACCTTCACCGATCCCGGGTCTGGCTTCTACGATGGTCATGGCCATCCCTTCCTTCCTCGGCGGTTGAGAGGGTGGCACGGCCGTCCTTGCCCGGAGTGACGGGCGGTCTGGATTGTTCGAGCGATCCGGACCAATCACCCAAACCTCAGAGACGGAGCGTGCCGTTGTCAGTGTGCCGCTGGAAGAGCTCGGCCGACGAGGCCCGAGGACGCCTCATGACTTCAAGTCAGACCAAATCTCCCAGTGCTCCCGAAGCTGCTGAGGACGAGCTGCAAAGGGGTGGATCCTGAAGGCCATTGTCATTGTTGTGGGACATTCTGGGAGCAGTGGATCCTCTGGCCGGGTGATCAATGAGCCTGAGGATGGATGGTCTCACCTCGGGCCAACATCTCGACAAACTGGCCGATGCGCCTGGATCGGGTTTCGGGCTTCTTGGCGTTTCCGATCCTGTAGAGGATGGCGTACCGATTCGCACTTGTGAGCATCTCAAACATCGCCTGCGCGCGGGGATTGGCACTGAGGGCAGTGACGAGATCCTCCGGCACCTCAATGCTGGCTTGCCCAGCGTAGGCGGCCTCCCACCGACCGTCCTCTTTCGCCTGCCGCACCTCGACTTCACCGGATCCATGCATTCGGCCGGTGGCGATCAGCCTCTCAGCGATGGCAGCGTTCCGTTGAGACCACGGGCTTCGAGCTCTTCGAGGCGTAAAACGTCTTCGGAACGTAGCGGCGTCACGACGCCTCAATTGACCATCAATCCAGCCGAAGCAGATCGCCGCGTCAAGCGCCTCGTCGTACGAGACGGTCGTCGGATCGACCGTTCCCTTTTTGGCCAGTACCAGCCAGACACCCGGTGAATCGGCGTGATGGTCGCTCAACCATCTTCGCCATTCGCCGGCGTCCCCGACCAGTAGCTCTGGGAGATTCACGGCGTTCACCGTATCCCCCAGAGCCGGTCTCAGGAAGGCAAATGAGCGCCTCTGACCCGGCGGTATGAGACACGGATCCCTAGTCTCAGTACAGAGGCGCAATCGACGCCGACGTACAGGACAAGTGGGAACGAGACAAGCTCAACCCAGCGGACCAGACGCCGTTGTCCCTACCGACTGGGTGAACTTTTACGAGGAGACCCATATTCCGGCCGCGGTCTGGGCCGGTGACACGCTCCGGGTGTCCAGCCAGGCCGGGGAGACACCGGAAGACGTGTTTCCCGATGAACCCGAGGAGTAACTACGAGGAGCATTCCGCAACATCTCGTCCACCCCCGCCGGGGCGGGTGCTCGTTGGTCAGACGTTGTTGAAATCAACTCTTACCACGTCGACTTGCGCAGCCAGGCCGACTTCATGCTGAGGGTCGCCGCTGAGTTTCTGGAGCCGCCATTTCCGGCGTGGACGCCCGTCGGAATTACCGAGCTGTGGCCTCCCGAGGCCGTGGTGGAAATCAGATGCGTTGCGGTGGTTGCTGACCGTGGCCGACATTGGTCCAGTCAGAGTCAATAACCGTTACACTCCCGGCGAATTGGGTCACATACCAAGCCGAGGCCCGATCGGGTCATTGGGGCCGTACATCGGGTGTGCGATACCGGGCGCGGCCACAGTGCCCACTAGCACGTAGAACTGCCCGGCGAACAGGACCACACCACCGACTTCGGCGGCCAACGCGTCCGCATCGAAGTGGCGGCGGAAGACTCTGTAGCGACCACCTCCCGGCAGGGTCCGCTCCTGCCACTCCTCGGCGCTCACCCCTGGGGGGCGACCGGCATCGAGGATCACGACCTCGGACGCAACCCGGTGCGCCTCAGCAAGAAAGGGTGCACGCTCACTCGGAAGAAGCAGGCCATAGAGGTGGGCGGAGAAGAAGCGGTCGAAGCAGTGGGCTGGCACGGGTAGGGCAGTGGCATCTGCCTGGATCACTGGTACCTCGGGAGTAACGGTGCGCAGAACGACCAGCGCCCTTCGACTCTGGTCGATGGCGATGCCCCTCCCCGCAAGGTATCCGGTGAAAGTGCCTGGCCCGGCACCTACTTCGACGAAGCGGACTGCGGACAGCTCACGAAGTAGACGTTCAAGCTGCGCAGCTTCAGCAGCGATGTCTTCGACGTCGACGGTGACGCCCAGACCGGTCCAATATGCGTGGGCGTTGGTCAAGCCAGGCAAGCGTCCGGTCACTCGTCGGTCGTAGTACTCCCAGAGTGATCGACGATGCTGTTCTCGTTCGTTGGGTGATTCCCCGATCACCGACCGAAGCGACTCATCAGGGTTAGGCACGCAACCATGTTTGCATCTGCTCGACGAGTCCGCACCTGGCTCCGAAGTGCCTGGGACACCCACTCAATGCATCGGGCGTGTGCGAACACCTCACGGACAGTCAGATCGAGTTGGGTGACACCTGGCATCGGAGGCACTGGGTATTCTGCAGCCTTTTCTGCGTACTTCTTGGTCTCGAATACATGGACCGACGTTCCGATTCCATGATCGGTTCCAGCCAGTAGCCACAAACGATTCCCGGTGCCCGAGAAACGAGGGCTTCTCGGGCCTCCGGCAGGATGGAGCGCGGGCCCACCGCGCAAGTTAGCCACTCACTGCCGGCGGTGAGGGGTACCCCGGCGCTGTTGTGAGCTGCGGCAGCCGATGACGGGCGTTTCTGACAACTCCCTAGGAGTCTTCCATACGCCCAAACTCGTCGTGGAACACCGGCGCCACCAGCACCGTCTCGGCAGCAGCCACCGAGCGCAGCCCGACTCAGAACACGCCGGCCACCGCGTCAATGACCAGATCCCGAAGGGCGATCGAACGAGCTGAATTGGAAGCCTCGGTGCTGATTGAGGCAGAAGGAGCCATTAGACGCTGATCTGCTGGGGCTTCTCCTGAGTCCTGCTGAGTAGAAGCGCTAGCGCTTTGCATAGTCGGCGTATCCCTGCCAGTCGATTACGACACAGGGATCACTGCCGACAACCCACGCATCATGGCCCGGCGATGCGACCATGAAATCACCGGGACCAAAGTCAGACTCGCTGCCATCATCCATGACGATCTTCATCTGTCCGGAGATGACATAACCGGTGTGGGCGGCCTCGCAGCTTCTCGTGCCAGTAATCGGTTGCACGTGTTCGGACCACCGCCAGCCGGGCTCGAAGCGGGCTCGGCCGACAGCTCCCTGGCCGGTATCGATGATCTCGAGATACCCCATACCGCCCTCGAACTTCCGCACCTCATCGGGCGCGTCAAGACTCCTGCAAATTAGTGTCGACATTCCTCCTCCTAAAGGTGCTCGGTACTGCTACCCGTGCCCCTCCCGCTCCACCTCACACGTTCGCGCCAAGCACTTGTCGATTCAAGGGAGGACCTTGGTTTTCTGTAGGAACTTGTCTCGGAGGGTCGAAACGACGGTGTGCTAGCACGTGGTCGGAGCTGGTTTCTTCTCTGTAGCTAGCTGGGCACCAGAAGGGGTGCGATCTGTGTGGGCCCGCAACTGGGCCAGAGCGACGCTCCCCGCGGTCAGGGTTGATTCGAATTCACCCGAGTCCATCCCCCCGTTCAGCTTCGGGGGCGACCTGTCCTAACGGGGCGTTCAGATGGGGGGTCTTCGAGTGTCGGCAGGGATTCCTGCCCCTGGCACTAGCACCAAGCCCCGGAGACCCTTGGATCGTGTGGGGCGTTGCCCGCATCTGCCATTCATAGGCAGTCAGCTGAGGGCGAGCAGTTCCCGCCCGCGTTCCAAACCAGATAACGCGAACCCCTCCCGGCGATAGAGGGCACTTGGTCATCCCTCAACTGCATGTCTACAGCAGGACGAGAACCTGAGGAACTCGTCAAGGGCCGTTCTTGAATGTCCTCCTCGTGGTGTCCGGCGGACGCCGCAGGCGAATCCGATGAGCCTGTCATCACTCGTCGTTGTAGCTGGTTAGAAGCGTGGCGACTCCTTGGTGGATGTCGTCACGTTCCCTTCGAAGCAGCCGCAAGTCCAGAGGAAGCTGCTCGAGAAAGGGCCAGTCGACCAGAGCCGACGGCAGACACATCGAGAGCTACCCCGTCTGGACCTCTAGACGCTACGAATTGACCGGAGCATCTGACAACACGTCTCAACCAGGCACATGTGGGTCGATGACAACGCCGTGCCCGATGCTTCACCGCCCACACGCGAAAGGAGCCCCGCCACTTTCGAGACGGGGCTCCTTTCGTTCTTCCCAACGGATCAGCCAATCGCCGATCCGTTGGTGCTGCGGGTCATTTTGCCGACAGTGGCTTGAGGGCCGTACAGAACCGTCCGTCCCCAGGCAGACGGCACCCTTGGCCGAGCCCGGCAGCTTCAGGCCATCCCCGCTGTCCGAGGTCACCACGGCGGTGAAGGTCTCGGCGGTCGGGTTGGTGGCGGCATTCTTGACGTTGCCCGGGCCGCCTTCGCCGAGCGAAGGCAGTGTCGGGGCTCCGATCGTCGTCTGCTGCCGGACAGCCAGGTGATGGATCCCACCGGTCGCCAGATCGAGGGCGGGCAATGCCGTCGAACCCCCGCCGGTGTCACCCCCGGTGCACCCACTCACCGAGATATCCCCGGATGCACTTCCGGAGATCGTGGAGCAGGTCAGGGAACTCGACGTCCATTCGGTCGTCATGGACTTGAGTGCAGTGATGGACCCGTCCGTCCCGAGGCACACCTCACCCACTGACGTGGCCGGGAGCAGCATGCCGTCACCGGAGTCCGCGGTCACGTTGGCACTGAAGCTCTCGGCGGTGGGATTGGTGGGGGCATTCTTGACATAGCCCGGGCACTTCGTGGCCGCGATCATGATCAGCGTCGGAGCACCGATGGTGGTGGAGCTGCCGGAAGCGAGTCGATTCCCACCGGTGGCCAGGGCCAGGGCGGACAGGGGCTGCGAACCGCCACCCGTGTCGCCCCCGGTGCACCCGCTGACGGTGATGGTGCCGCTGGCACTTCCCGACAGTGAGGTGCACGTGAGCTTGGCGGTCCCCGCACTGGCAGTGCCGCCGGCAACGGCCAAGGTGACGCCCATCACTGGAATGAGCATCGCTACAACCGTGAGCAATATTCGTCGCATATCTTCCTCTCGCTACTGATCATGGAGAAGGAATCCTTCCCCCCCTATACCTAAGGCGCTCAGTTTGGCATGGTCACGGTCGGTCTGCTCGCATAGAGGAAAGCACTGGTCATGGCTCTTTGAGACACCTCTGTTGAAGCACCCAGGCAATCCTGATCGACAGCTCAATTGTAGGGAGCAATCATCAGTCCCTTGTCCCCGCCCGGACTGGGTCCCGGATCGAAGTGCTGGGAGGTGGGGCCGGGCGGTGCTTCGGTGACTCGCCAGCAGGCAACAGCGTCAAGAGAACCACTCGAGCGTATTTGCCGGTGGTGAGGTAGCTGCGGATAGCGCACCGGCTGATTGCTACTATCGAACGAGAAAATAGTATCGGGATCCGCTTTTGAGGTACCTGTGGCGTGGTTCGGTGGACCATCGATAGCTGGTTGCGAAGCAGGGGGCAATCGTCATCAGAACGGCGTGGATAGATACGGATGGCGACCACAGTGATCCGGTGAACCACCAATCAGCCGGTACTGAAATGATGGCTTCTGCTGCGCCCGTCGACGTCGCGGTTGCCGACACGCCGGCGAGACTCAGCATCACATTCTTCGCCGGAGTGATCGTTGTCTATCTGATTGTCGGCCTCTTGGCCTACTGGCCTGTGCTCCCCGGCATTTCCGACCGGCTGTTCGGCCTCGACGGTGACTTCACGCAGTCGGTGTGGTTCATCGCCTGGGTGCCCCATGCTCTTGCCCACGGGCTCAACCCGTTCTTTAGCAACGCCATGTATGCCCCCGTCGGCGTGAATCTGTCCCAGAACACCGCCAGCCCGCTCCTCGGTCTGCTCACAGCTCCTCTGGCATTGGTGCTGAGCCCGCTGGTCATCGGAAACCTGCTGCTGGTCCTGGCTATGCCGGTATCGGCCACGGCGGCGTTCGTGGTTTTGGAGAAGTGGGAGGTGTGGGGCTCGGCCGCCGCGCTCGGTGGCTTGATCTACGGCTTTTCTCCCTACATGGTTGGCCAGGGACTCGGCCATCCCGAGCTCATGTTCCTGCCGCTACCCCCGTTCATCGCCTTGACCATCGTCTCTATCCTGCAAACCCGAGGGAGTCCCCGGCGACTCGGAATCCAGCTCGGACTGTTGGTGACCGCCCAGTTCCTCATTTCGCCCGAGGTTCTGGTCGTGGTGTTAGTCCTGGCCTTGCTCGCGGTCGTCTACACAATTATCCGTCATCCTTCATCGATAGCGGCCACGGTCCGCGCCTCAGCCCGTCCGGTGACTATCGCCTTCGGCGTGTCGCTTGTCCTGTTGGCCTATCCGATCTGGATGCTGGCCGCCGGACCACAACACTTTGCCGGGACGACAGTTCCCCTGTTGAACCCGTACTACAACGACGCCCTCAGTTTTGTGGTCCATGGCCCATTGCAGCGTGTCTCGTTCGGGACGCCGGCGAGCTGGAGCGGCACCCAATCGACCTTCTATCCGACCGAAGCGGGTGGGTACATCGGCCTCCCCGTTCTGCTCGTGACCGCGTTTCTCGCCTGGCGATCTCGACGCAGTCCCCGAATGCAGCTGTCCGTGGCTCTATTCGTCACCTCGGCGCTGCTTTCGCTTGGCCCCTATCTCTACATCCACGGACGATCGACCCACATCCCTATGCCGTTTCTCGTGCTTGGTCACCTTCCCTTTCTCAACGACGTCCTTCCGATCCGGATCTCGTTCGAGGTGGACGCGTGCCTCGCCGCCGTGATCGCTTTCGGGTTTGACGACCTGCGCCGGGCGCCGACATCCGAGGGTCAAGCCATCCCCCCGGGAACGGCGGGCTGGCCGGAGAGCGGCAGCGGTGCTCCTCGTGGCGCTGGTGGCGTTGGTCGTCACCCAACTGCCGGTATGGCCATATCGAGGCCCGACGGCGACCGGATTGCCGGTCACTGTCCGACAGGCCATTCCGCCAGGGGACCCGGTGGCGGTCACCTATCCCTACACCCAGTATCCCTACCTACAACCGATGGTCTGGCAAGCAGACAGCGGGTTCGCCTTCCGTATGCTCGGGGGCTACGCCCGCCACTCCAACGCACACGGCAATGGTGCCGGATCGTCTCCTGTCTCAATCGATCCTCCGGGCCTACAGCAGTATCTCATCCGCCAGCAATTCCTGGCCGATCTTCTCGTGAACTCGTTCGCCACGGCCAACTCCTTTCCGGCTCCGACCGGCTCGGAACTGGTTGCGGCTACCCGTGCGACACTGGTCAACTATCACGTGCGGTTGATCATTGTGGACCATTCGATGGGAGAGAGCGGCCCAGTGGTGAAACTGTTCGATACTGTCCTCGGTCCGCCACGCCTCACAGTTGGTCACTACGTCGTCTGGGTGGAGAAACACGGTCTGGCCAGGCAGCACTAGCCCGCTTCGCCCATGCATACGCTCCGGAGTCCAATCGGCACCAATGGTGGTCGTTCGTGTTCCAGTGGAATGGTCCGAACTCCTAGCTCCACGTTTCTAACAACTTCCTAATACGGTTGTGCAAAAGTGGGGTTTGAAGCTAGGGCCGCAGTTAGAGAGGGACTCGGTTATATGACGGCTGATGTGTCTGGTGACAGAGATGTTGAAACCGACAGTGACAATGTCCAGATCCTGAACTGGCTTCGGCGAGGGAGCCAGCGAACCGACTCGCTCGTAGCCGCGACGGCTGCTGCACTCCGCGCGCTGGCTAAGGGTCAGGGAGCTGGGTTGGCTGCAGTTGATAAGGTTCTGGCATCGGCTTTAGGACTTCAGCAATGGGTCGAGGACAACCCCTGCCCCGATCAGAGGCTGGGTGACCGGTGTGAGGTATTCGTTGCCCGATACCGATTCGTCTGCCTGGAGATGGGGTCGGACCGCATGCGACTGCCTCCCGACCATATCGAGGTGACGATCGACCGGCTCGCCACCCTCAACGTCGAGTTCGAGAAGTTTTTAGTGCAGCTTCAGTAGCGGGCCACGGGGCGAGGGGCGACTGGGATCCAGCATCCGGCGATCGGAGCGGTCCCCAAACACCGGGTCAGTAGCGCTCATTTGATTGCCGCTGACCGAATCCCCTTTGAGCCAAGAGGCCAAATTCCGGGGGTTGTGGGCGCGTCTGATCAGGACGCCATCGAAGGGCGCGAGTCCATAGCATTCGGTGGGTCCGGGAGTGACTTCGCCGAAGAGCCGGCCGCCAGGGTGCAGAGCCGACCACGCAGGCCACGAGTGGTTCCCGCTTGCCCTTCCGGACCCTTCCTTGCTGTGCGTCGATGAGGAGCTGGCGATAGACGGCGCTGCTGACCGGCGCTTGAGCGCCCAAATCGCCTCCCGCTTGATCTTGCCCTCGGCCAGCTTCTGCTCGTCACCGCCGATGGCCACTGCCGTGTGGGATGCCTTGTGCGGGTCGATTCCGATGATCACTGTCACCTCTAAACGCTACGAACTGACATCTTCTAACAGTTCCTTAACACCCTTTTTGGTAGAGTTCGACGCGAGTCGGCACGTAATGGCGCATTCCGATCAAGGGGGAACGGTGCGAAAGATCATGGTGGCAGTGGCAGCACTCGCGATTCCAATGTCAGCGGCGACGGTGGGCATCGTCGGAGCGTCTGGAATAGCCGGAGCGTCGTCGTCTCCGGTTACATGCGCCAAAGTGAACGGGTCCCTCACGGGAACCGTTCACTTCAAAGGGTGCAGCACCCCGTTTGCGAAGGGGAATGCCGTGGGCACCTCGCTCGCGACCGGTGGAACGATCAGCTGGGCAGGAAAGCACCCAGGCTCGGTTTCGCTTTCGGGCTCCGTCACGAGTGCCGGGCAGGGAAGCTGCGCCACCGGCTCGAAAGAGTACGACGCCTCAGACGTGGTGACCGCCGTCACTGGAAGTGCGGCGTCGGTGATCAAGGTGGGGGACGGTGGCTCCGGTGCGTTCTGTGTGAGTAAGGCTGGCCACCTCGCATTGGTCAAGGGCAGCGTGTTCTCGGTCTGATCAAGGACACCTCCGACGAGCAAACGAAACCGGCTGCCGCATGGATTTGCCGGGCCTGCCTTCACTGCTGCCTCCTGACGCAGGCTCGAATGCGTTATCGACCGGGTGTGCCTGCCAGGGACTGAGTGCCCCTGGCAGGCACTTACGGGGTACCCCCAACCATCAGCGGAGTTGCATCTCTACGTGGGCACCCGGCATTAGAAGACATCGGAAACCGAAGGCGCTAGTTAGTGGCTTCGAGTCGAGCCCGAAGGTAGGTCTGCATCCGCGGCTGCTCACCCTGACCCAGAGTGTCGATCAAGGTCATCAGAGAAGAGAAGGCTAATTCGCCAAGCTGGGCCCTCAGCTCCTTCTCGATGGCACGGGCTGCCGCCCGGTGCTCCCGCAGGTAGTTGGCACCGAGGTCAGTCAAGATGACCGACTTCTCCCGCTCGCTGGTGGCCGAGTTCTCAACGACCACGTAGCCACATTCGCGTAGCCGCCCCACGACCTTGCTCGACCCTTGGCGCGTGATACCGAGCTCGCGTCCGATGGCAGAAATGGTCGATCCTTGATCCGAGCACAATCGGAGCACCCGCCCATCGGGAAATCGTCGCTCGCCGAACCCGGCGTCCGCCATGGCGGTGTCAAGCCGATGTTGATAGCCAAGCCATGCGCGTCGCAGGGCCGATCCGAGTCCGATGGATGGAGGTCGGGGCGATGAGGAGCTGCTGCCATCGGTGTCTGGATTTGACGGTGCCACCTCGGAAGCCACAAATGGAGATTAGCAAATTGTAAACTTGGTTGACAATCAGAGCCGGTGATCGGATACTCGGAGGATGCAGGTCACATTCATCTCAAAGCGCCAGAGGACCCTGCTCGCTCTGGCATCCGTGGTGGTCTCGGCATTGGTGCTCACGGCTTGCGCTTCCACTACCGCCTCCCGTCCACCGGCCACCTCCGTCGTCTACCGGTTCGGGGTTGTCGGCAACCGCGGCGCCATAAGCCAGCTGCAACTCGATCGACCCACTCCGGTCGCAGGCACCAGTGGCCGGATCGTGCAGATTGCCACGTCAAACTCCAATGGATATGCGCTCACATCGAACGGAGTGGTGTGGGCCTGGGGGGTGGCAAGCTTCGGGGAGCTGGGCAACGGGACCCGACCCGTCTACTCGACCCGTGCGGTCAAGGTTGACTTCCCTGCCGGTGTCAGGATCACAACGCTGGCTAATCCGATGCCCTTCGACGGCGCATTGGCCATCGACTCGCAGGGTCACGCCTGGGGGTGGGGCCTCAATGCCGACGGCGACCTCTGTCTCTCCGGCCTCACCGAGTTGCGGCCCGTGAAATTGGCGTTGGCTGGCATCACGCTCGCCTCCGGAGCCCGAACGCACTCGCTTGTCGATTCGGAGGGCAAGGTCTACGCCTGCGGCTCCGGTGCGTCCGGCGCCCTCGGCACCGGCTCCACCGCCCACAGCTCCGTTCCGGTACCAGTCGTCGGTCTTCCGGAGTCAGTGTCGGTAACGGCCCTCACCTCGTCGTGGGAAGGCTCCGGCGCGCTCCTCAGCAATGGCAGCTACTACAACTGGGGGTACAACGCCGCCGGTCAGCTCGGAAACGGCTCGATCAAAAACAGCGATGTTCCTGTGCGGGTCCCGCTCCCCGAACCCGTGCGTCAGGTGTTCCAGGGCGGCAGCGGGCCCAAGAACGGCCAGAGCGTCGCCCTCTTGACCAACGGCGCCGTATGGGCCTGGGGCGACAACGATCGCGGGCAGCTCGGAAACGGTACAAGGACCAGTTCCGATGTCCCGGTTCACGTCGACGTACCCAAAGGGGTGAGCTTCTCCGCGGTGAGCTCTGGCGGGTTCGCCAGCTACGCCATCGACGGATCAGGACGGTTGTGGGCTTGGGGCGACAACAGGAGCGGTCAACTCGGAACAGGGAGCGGCACCGCCATCGCCACCGCCCCGATCGACGTGGGCATCCGTGCGGCACAGGTCTCATCGACGGCTCAGAATGTGGCTGCGTTCCGTAACGGCGTCCGGAGCGCCTGATGCACGTCATCGACTACGTCATCTACAGCCTCTGGATTGTCTTCTGGTTGGCATGGCTGGCAGCTGCCTTGAGCGCCAAGCGGGCGGCTCAGTCACGGATGGGACAGTTCATCGGCCTGAGGCTCGCCACCTTCGTCATCGTGTACTTGGTAATTCGCTTCGGTGTCCTGAAGGGTCACCACGCCATCGTGAGCAGCCCAGTTCTCCAGGGCATCGGAACGGCGCTGTTCTTGATGGGATTGGGGCTGGCCGTGTGGGCACGAGTCCACCTGGGCAAGAACTGGGGCACCCCGATGTCCGAGAAAATGGACGCTGAGCTGGTCACGACCGGCCCATACCGGTACATCCGGAACCCCATCTACTCGGGAATCATCCTCGCCGCTGTCGGAACGTCGGTAGCCATTAGCTGGTACTGGCTCGTCGCGGTCGTCCTGATGGGTGCCTATTTCGTCTACAGCGCGAACGTCGAGGAGGAAATCATGGAGCGCCTCTTTCCCAACGCCTATCCGAAATACAAGCAATCGACCAAGAAGCTGGTCCCCTTTATATTCTGAGCCGCCAGTACGTCAGCAGCTGGCGCAGCTCGCCCCCACCGGCCCATTTCGCCGGGAGCCGGTCAGTGATTGATCGTGGCTGAAGCGGCGCGAGCTGGGGCAGCCTCCTCTTCGGATGATGATCTGACGGTCCACGAGTGATCTCTTCCTAACCATATGCTTGGCATCTTGACTACGAGCGAGTCGAGTTGCATGTTGAAGCAGCGGAACTATTGGGTCTACAGCATCGCGCCTGCTTCTTCGTGTGGGGCATCCTCCTTGTCCTCACCGCCACCAAGGGGAAGTACGGAACATTCCACAACGTTCTCCTAATATTCGCTGGCTGGACCCTCTGCTGGGTGTCGGCGACGATGGCCCTTTTCGTATACCCACCACCCGAGCGATGGCTACAACGGAGCGAATCGCCGATGCCGTCGATCCACTCGGATGCTCCGTGAGACCCAGACAGCGGCCGAGCCGTCCCGGAGGACAAATGGAGTTCAAAAAATGTCGGCAATTGCTGAATCTGACGCATAAGGCAATCGGAGCGGAGGTACGTCGTGGCCCGTACGATTTCGTGGTCGACGATGACCGGGTCGGCTTGGTGGAAATGAGCAACACGGTCGAGATACCAATCGAGCGTGGGCGTCATACCCTGCAGGTCCGCAATGGCCGAAAGTCGAGCAGCATCGAAACCTTCGACGCCGCCGACGGCGAGATCGTCGCCTTCCGGTGCACCGGAAAAGAGGTTCTTGCCGATCTTCCTGGCATCTTTCGTCGTTCCCAGGCTGGCACTGAAGCTCGTTCGGGGTTGAGTCATCATTGCCGTCGTGGCACTGACCAACACGTCGTCTCCGCAAGACCGGACCGCCTGGATGGAGCGTGCCACCGAACACCGGCTTACTCATCGACGGGGGTGTGCCTGCCAATGGCAATGCCCCGACAGGCCAGTGGGCACCTCGCCTAGCCGAGCTGTGCAAGTACTCGATAAGCGCCACCAGGGTTTTTCCGACGTAAGCCTGCTGGTCACATTTTGGAGGTCTCCTGCGTCAATAGAGTGTGACGAGGATGGAATCGACAGATTTCGACGCCGATCCGTTGATTCTCCGCACAGGACATCCGCGGCTCGGGGTCTCCGGTGCCCCCTCCAGCCTGTGCCTCGACGCTCTGGTCAACACCACGTTTGGTAAATCGAGAGGAGATACCGTGAAGGGAAGTGAAGATCATGACCTGTGAGCAGCTGGGTGGTCCATGCGATTATCCGCACCGGGGCACATCTGCGGGCGAAGTGATCAAGGCGCAAGATCGACATCTCAAGGAGGTGGTCGGCAACGGTGACACGGACCACGAGGCTGCCTTGAATGAGATGAAGGGCCGGTGGAAGAACCCGATCAAAGGTATGGGTTGGTACCGGCAGGCCAGGCGTGATTTTGCCGCTCTTCCCGAAGGATGAACCACCTGTGAGCCACTTAGTAGATTTCGTCAACGTGTCCACGGTCGGCCTGGAGTCGTCGCCTGTGGTGGATGCTCTCGCCGGACTGCGAGCGAACGAGGCCCGCTACTTCAAGAACAAGTACGACCACGTCTTCACGGTCGCTCCCGCCGCCAAGGCCAAAAAGGAGATCGCCTTGGTGCACCGCATCCTCAAGGAAGAGAGGGGCATCGTCATCGAGTCGCCCCCGCTCGAGGCCACGACGTTCCGGGTCGAGAACATCCGTTGGACATACGTGTTCTACGAGAGCGGGCTGTCGATCAACGTCCTTTACACCCTCGACGGACCGAGTCCGAAGCGGGCGGTCGGCTTCAAGCTCTCCGAAGGCATGGACATCCCCGCCGAGTTGGATTCCTTCAAGTTCGCACGCCAGAAATCGAAGCTGGCCGGGACCATCCGGGGCTCGTACTTCGTGATCAAGGGCGAGTACTGAGCCATTGGTTTCGGATCGTCCGGCGTGGGCCGTCCCACTGAGCCCGAGAGCCTGGGTTGGAGTCCGCCGTAGGTCGCACTGGCGCCGGTTGGTCTGGTCGGACAGTCGGTAGCATTGGACGGGGCGTGGGCGCTGGTTTAGGAGCCGAACTGGCCCCCATGCTCCAGTCGACCCAGTACCTCCTGGTCGGTTGGGTGAAGGCCTCAGGGACCGACCCCGAGGCGGTCCTGGCGATCACGACACGCGACGGGAAACGGAAGGTGAGGCTGACGGCACTCCCACCTTTTGGAGAACCAGCGAGCTTCGTGGATCTTGAATGGGTCGACGAACCAACCCTCACTTGCTGCATGGGTCGAGACCGGCGGGGACGATTGAGCGCAGAGGCCACAACTGATTCGCGCATTGGTCGTTGCATGTTGAGGGAGCGCCGCCGACGAGGGCGCGCCGCCTCGTCCCATCGTCGTCGGCTGCCTCCTCATGGTCCGACAGCACTGGGGGATCGCAGGCGCCGGACCTCTTACGTTGTACCGCGAGATCTGCTCCATGTCAGTAACCGGAAGATGGTCCCCGGGTGAACCTTTGGCAACGCGTGTGCAGAATCTCACGGAACGTGCCAATGTGACGAGATGCTGAGGCGGGTGTGGGGAAGCGGATCCGGCGGTCCTGATCGAAGCTGGCCGACTCCAGGTCAGCCCGCGTCTTTCGCTGCATGGCCTGCGAGGGGGTGCTGGAAGTCACCCACTACCCGGGTACATCCATGCTGTGTGCCGAGTGTGGCACGAAGATGCTGATGCCGCCGCTACCGGGGTGGTACTCCGGTCCTACTGCATAAGCTAAGCCCACCGCCGGGCGAGGGTTGCCGTCGCTCATAGTCGTGCATTCAGGTGGGATTACTGGCATAGCGCAAGTTCGGTACGCTGCGCGCGTGCAAGGCAATAAGGCGGGCACCCAGCCATCGGAAGAGGCCGAACCGGATGTTCGTTTCACCTACGCCAACGAGCGTACGTTCTTGGCCTGGAACCGGACGGCCCTCGCTCTCATCGCGACCGGAGTCGCCGCGACGCAACTACTCCCCGAGTTCCATGTCACCGGCGGTCGGCGCATCCTTGGCCTCCCCATGGTTGCTCTGGGTGCCGTGGTCGCGTTCACAAGCTTCCGCCACTGGAAGGCCAATCAGCGGGCCATGCGGTGCGCTCAGCCGCTCCCCCGGTCGCGGATGCCACTGGTGCTATCGGTGGGCATCGGCGTAGTAGCGGTCATCGCCGTCATCTTGGCTCTGATTAGTTCGTGATGGGATCAACGCATGAGTGGTGATGGGATCCCGGTAGAAGGAGGGCGGGATCCCGGCCTGGCCAGGGAACGAACCGAACTGGCCTGGAACCGGTCTGGGCTGGCGGTAGCGGTGACGGTGGCCATCATTGTCCGGCGCCTATGGCCACTCTCAAGCGACGGCGCAGTGGTGGTCCTTTCACTGATCGCGTCCGGTGCCGTTGTGTGGAGCGTCGCCATGAGAATCGGGCGTTCGGCGCGGGTCCGATCCGGCGATTCGGGTGCCTTGGCCGAGTCGACCTGTCGGATGCTCACGATCGGTACCCTCATTCTCGCCGGGAGTGCCCTCGTCGTGGGGTTGCTGTAGTCGGGAAAGTCCAGAACGCTGGTCACACCTGCGAGTGTCCCCGTCGCATGCCTGTTGCGACCCGGAGTGTTAGCGTTCAGCGCCGGAGGGGTCGATAAGGCACTTACTGGGCTCAAGGGGGATATTCAATGATCAGGACCGTCATTAGAACGACGCTCGTCGCCAGCTTGGCCGCCGGAGGGATGATCGCGTTGACAGCCAGCCCGGCTTCTGCAGCAAAGGTCACGATCGTTGCCGGCGCCGGCAGCAGTGCATCGTGCACCACCAACGCATCGTCCAAACTGGCACCCGCACTCAAGGACGACTGGGTTGCGTCACCCAGCGACTCCGTACCGGCTGTCGCCGCGCTGCCCAACACGCAGTTCGCATCGGCGGGGCCCGTGGTTACCTCCGCCAAGGGAACAGGCACTTGTAGCGGCACCGCCACCGATGGCACCAATGCTGCTCCCATCGTCGGGATCAAGAAGCTCACGGTGGCCACCGACCCGGCCAATCCAGGCAGCACGGCCGAAGCCACCTGCTCGGCTCTCATCGCCGGGGGTGGAAGCACCGCCTTGTTCAATACGACCATCGAATGGTCGAGTGGCAATGGTGACAGCATCGCCAACACAACGATCACCGACTCGACGCTCACCATGGACCTTTCGCCGCTCGGATTCGAGTTCACCGGTGGAACCTCTGCCGGCTCGTTCGCAGGAGGGACGTTCACATCGGTCAGTCCTGTCACCTCAGGCCTGATAGCAGAAGTAACCCAGGCCCAGGAAACGGGAGCCCAGGCAGTGGCCGACTCCTACACCTCCCTCGGCTGCCAGCCGACCTTGAAGGTCAAGACCAACAGCCATGGAACGACAGCCAGCCTCAAGGGTCCCAAGGGGCTCAAGGCCATCGTGATTACTGGGGGTTCGCTGACCGCGAGCGCCTGAACCTCCCGCAGCGGTGGTGATGTCAGACAAAGGGGGTGGGGCTTTGGCCTCACCCCCTTTGTCTGCTCCTGGCAGGCCGCAAGCCCAAACGATCGCTCGGTTTCTCCACAAGTGGAGAAGTTGCGAATGCGACTAAGAGTCGGGTCCTTTCTCTGCCGGCCTGGTCCGAAGCACGGGCGGTGAGTTCCGCGCTCCTATCCGACGCCCGACCCACGCGCCGGATCGTAGGCCAGCGATGCCTCCGTCTCCGAGCCGTTGTCCGGCGTACAGGACTCGTTCGGTCCTGCCCCTGGAGATCGGCAGGAACCGGGCCACCGGCCCTGACGTGCGACTCCACCACATCGATGCACTGGTCAACGCAACGTGCACACATCTGCAGGTTGGGCGGGGCCACCGATCGAAACCTGGTCTCGTAGCCGGTCGCCCCGCAGAATGAGCACGTTCGTTCGGGCGGTCCCTCCTATCGACGTCGTCACGCGTAGGTCCTTATGAGCGCCAAGACGGCATCGGTATCTGGACCAACGCCGTGCAGCGACGTGTTCGCCGGATCGGTGCGCCGTGCCGCCACTTCACACAGTTCGGCGGCCGGTCCGATGATCGTGGTCACCGTAGGCTCGTCGGGCAGGAGCTCCCACACCTCCCCCGATGGTGAGTCGAGACGAAGTGCCACCGGTCCGGCCATCGTCCGACCCGCCGAGCCAAACGCGTAGGGCAGGGTGCGCCAGGCCAGTCGAGCGATGAGCTTGAGCCGATCGGTGGGTTGAAGCTCGACACCCAGTGCCTCGGCAACGTCCCCGGTGTGGATCCAGGTCTCGGCCAAGCGGGTCGTGGCCAGCGAGCGGGCCGCAAGTTCGCCCGCCACCCAATGGACCCGGGTCGAGAGATCCATCTCGTCCAGTCGGGCAAGGAGTCCCGACGCCGCTTCCATCCACCGAGTGAACAGGTCGTCAGACGATGCACCTCGTTCCCGCTCGACCATCAACGCCACGCTCTCGTCGACCGAGGACCCTCCCGCCCATCCGTCGGTGCTGTCTCCCCCACCACCAGCCCATTGCCCGGTCAGACTGGCGATGGCCATCTCGTCGGACTGGGCGAGATGGAGCACGACGTCCGAGATGCACCAGCCCTCGCATCGGGTAGGCAAGGCCCAGTCGGCGTCGAACAGGCCGTCCAGGAGTAAGCCGGTTTCTGCCTGCTGGTCGGCAACGGCCTGTACGACCGGGTCCACGGGTTCGAGCATAGGTTCTGCTCTCCCGAGATGTCCCACGGCAACTACCGACTCGACCTGACCTGCCCGACTTAGTCGAGTCCCCGGATGCCCGGTGCCTGGATGTGAGTTCGCCTATCGAGTCAGCAGGACTACCGGAGCGTTGGACGGGATCTGCGTGGTCTGTGACTGCTCTTTCGTAGGTTCAGGCTCCCGATTCCCAGTGGTGGCACCGCCAAAAAGACAACCCCGAATGCGCCGGAGGCCATCGCCGGACTCGACTTCTCGATTCTGCGAGTGTTCTTGCCCAGAGCGACCTCCTCGAGGGGAACGTAAACCATATGTCCATCGTGTTCCAAGCTCGAGGAGACGTCTGTCACGCGCGCTGCATGCGGTATCGTCCGGCCCTCGGTAGCGGCTTGCCTGCTTGCGGTTATTGCCTGCCCCCAGAACCGCACTCCTTGGCGTGTAGGCAACTGGCCCCGACGGAATCGGATGATGGCGAAATTCACGCGTTGAAGCAACTCTCCAAGAACGCGTCCAGGATCTCCATATTTCGCTTTACCTCAAGATGTCCCGTTCCGTCCTTGAAGATGTCAAGCGATGGACAGAACGCATCGGCGTCTCCGCAGAAGAAGTGCGGCGAACCTTTGACGCCACGACTTTCTCCTTCGTGCCAATCAGCTAGGACCGCCTGCTCGTCAGTGACATCGAATGAATGAACTCCCTCGGCACGAACGATGTTCGCGATTGCATCAGGATCTGAAATATCGACTCCGTCGTCAAAGAGTGCATCTCGGAGGGCCAGGCTCACTGCCTCACCCCGATTCGCATCCATCTCGTAAGCGGCGTGAACCCAGGCCAGAGCAGGAAGCGTGGTCGTCGGGAAGTGACTCGGATCGAAGCCCAGAAAGAGATCCGGCGCTACTTGTGTTCGCAGTTCCTGAACGTGCCGGGCAGTGGCGTCGGGATCAAGGGGTCCTCCGTTCACAAGCTCCAGGGGCCAGGCTCGCACATGCAGGACAACGTCTTCACGCCCCAACTGGGCCCTGCGCTCGACAACGCAACGCAATCCGACATGCGCAAACGGGCACCAGATGTCGGCGAACACCTCAATGGTTTTCACAGCCGATGGACCAGGAGGCAGTTTTCTACTGCGAAGCGCCGGTCCAGTCGACTCAGTGGTCGAGATGAACTGCGACGGGTTGGTTTCATCTGAGCACCTCCTCAGTTGGAGGGTGACACCGTTCTGGGGTGAGAGGCAGGGCCGAAGGTCACATCTCCATGAGACGTTGGCCCATTGACTGCGACCTATGCCACCAATCCGGTCGGCGTATCGTCGGGAACCCACGGCCGTCCACCGAGCGCCAACCTCGACGACCTTATCGTCGTCGCCGGAGTCATCCTGGTTGTCCGTGGGATCCATCAGCCCAAGGTTCGGTTCGTCCAACCCTGGGGCCGATGCCGGTGTCAACTCCTGCGCCTCGACCTCATCTACATCGTTGTCCCAGCCCTGTGGGTAGGCACGATCCAGCAGATGCTCATCAGTTCGTCGAATCTCGCCTCGTCGTCAGCAATCTGGTCAGCAACGCCCGAGTTCTCTTCCACCATGGTGATCTGTTGGCCATCGACACAGGCAAGTGCGCGAATCTCCCTATCCACCATTCTGGGTTTTCCATCGCTCCAGTTGGTCGGCGATGAAAGACTTGACGTGCTCACGACTAATCCGATCGATCTGCGTGGGCAATGCCAACTCGAACCAGATAGTCCCGTCAGAGTCTCAGTGCCTCTATGCAACTCTTGATCGCCTTCGCCGAGCGATTTCGAACCCGAAGACTCAGCTCGAATCCCCGCTCAAGTTCAGCCAGATCGTCAATCGCCAGCTCCACCACCGAGGTCATGAGCCAATTGCATGGGCCGCCGGCGCGTTATCCGCTCAGTCGCACTTATCGGCTGTCGAAGCGCCGTGCAACGCCAAATCTCACCATAGGCCCAACTCGTGGGCGCTATCGGACTCGAACCGATGACCTGCTGGTTGTAAGCCAGCTGCTCTAACCAACTGAGCTAAACGCCCGATGACGGTCCCGGCCTGCCGGGGACCCAAGCGTACGGTAGTTCCGCACCGGTGGCGCTCGTCAGGGCGATGCGACGCCTGTGACCGGGGCGTTGAGTCCCCGTGACGCCAGGGACGCGAAATAGCTGGCGTCACCGTAGGAATACACGGATCCATCGGATGCCGCCAGCCAGTATCCGTGGCCACCGGGCGAACCGGCCAGGCTGATCACCGGAGAGGCCGTCGTGATGCCCTGTCCGGGAACGGATCCGAGGTAGCCGGCGTCGCCGAAGGTGAAGACCCCACCGTCTGCGGCGACCAACCAGTACCCTTCACCGTTCGGGGTCGCGGCCATGCCGGTGATCGGGCGATTCAGACGGGTGGCGCCCAGGGAGCCGTGGAATTTGGCGCTGCCGAAGGAGAAGATGCCACCGTCGGCCGCCACCAGCCAGTAGCCGCCGCCGTCCGGGGTGGCGGCCATGCCCACCACCGGCTGGTTCAGACGGGTGGCGCCCAGGGAGCCGTGGAATTTGGCGTTGCCGAAGGAGAAGATGCCACCGTCGGCCGCCACCAGCCAGTAGCCGCCGCCGTCCGGGGTGGCGGCCATGCCCACCACCGGCTGGTTCAGACGGGTGGCGCCCAGGGAGCCGTGGAATTTGGCGTTGCCGAAGGAGAAGATGCCACCGTCGGCCGCCACCTCCCAGTAACCGCCGCCGTCCGGGGTGGCGGCCATGCCCACCACCGGCTGGTTCAGACGGGTGGCGCCCAGGGAGCCGTGGAATTTGGCCTGACCGAGCGTGAAGATGCCACCGTCGGCCGCGGTCAGGTACAGGGACTGGGAGGAAGATGGGAACACCATCTGCTCGACGAGGGGCTGGAAGGTCCCCTGGGTACCCACCAAGGAGGCTCCCACCGCCCAGCACTCGGTCGCCTGGAGGCAGGTCACCGACCCGAGGAGGCTGATGGCCGTCACCGACGGCGTCGGGTCGATCGACCATGCGCTGCCGTCCCACTGCTCGATGAAGGAGCTGGGCTGGAACTGCGACCCGCCCCCACCGCCGAAGGGCCCGGCCGAACCGACGGCCCAGCACTGTTGTGCACTGAGGCAGGAGACCCCGTTGAGGATGCTGCCCACACCGACCGGGGGGGCTGCGCTCGCCACCACCGACCACGTCGATCCATCCCAGTGCTGCATGAGTGTCGCGTCCGCCGTGCCGCTGCTGCCCGTGGTCGAGCCCGACGCCCAGCAGTCCGAGGCGGTGACGCAGGTGACGCCGGTCAGGTAGGCCCCCTCCGGGCTGACCGCCTCGAACCCGGGGACCACCGACCAGGCCGTGCCGTCCCAGTGCTCGATGAGTCCCTGGTCCCCGACGGCCGCCGGCCAGATGGGAAGGAAGTTCGGGTTCTGTTGCACCGCACCGGCCGCTCCGACCGCCCAGCAGTCCGAGGCGGAGACACAAGAGACGGCGTCGAGCTGGTCGTAGGTCTGGCCGGACGAGGGAGCGGCCACGATCGACCACTGGCTGCCGTTCCACTGCTCGATCAGCGAGTTGAGCGCCCCGCCGTTCTGGTCGGTGGAGAAGCCGACCGCCCAGCAGTCCGAGGACGAGGTGCAGCTGACGCCCTCGAGGAACGCGCCCACTGCACCGCTCGGGGTGGGACTGGGGACAACGTTCCACGAGGACCCGTCCCACTGCTCGACGGCGGTTCCGGTCGACGAACCTCCCGAGGGGCTGGTGACGCCTCCGACCGCCCAGCAGTCCGATCCGCTGACACAGGTCACGGCGAAGAACGCAGCACCGCCGGCGCCGTCGGGGGTGGGCGTCGGGACGACCGACCAGGCGGATCCGTTCCACTCCTCGGCCAGCGGTGTCGGGGGCCCGCTGTTGCCCAGCGTGGCCCCGACCGACCAGCACTCGAACGCATTGGCACAAGCCGATCCGAGCAGGATGTTGTTGGCGCTGCCCGCGGCATCGCCGGCACTCGCGGGGACGATGCCCCACGAAGGTGACGCGGTGGCGGCGGCCGGGTCTGCGGGCCAGACCACGGTGACGACGGTCACGACCGTCACGATGGCGGCGGCACACAGGACCCCGGCCCTCCGCACCAATGCCCTGCGCCGATGCCGACCCCCGTAGAGGTGCACGGGTCTGCCCCCGAAGGGCATTTCGACCATTCCGGAGTGTGTCAGTTTCTGCCAACCCTCAGGTGGATGGCACCCGGTGGAGGGGCCCGGGTGGTCGGGAGCACCGGTGGGCGGGGGCTCGAGGGCCGGTGCCGGGTTCACGAGGTCCGACGTTCGGCACTCAGCCCGGTGACACCACCCCCAACAGGTCACCCAGGAGCTCCGGGGTGGCAGCGGCGACCGGGGTGCGCCGCTCATCGTGCTCGAGGGTCACCAGCTCCCGGCCGGCCGACTCCCCCACCACCGCCCCCGCCTCGGTACAGATCAACATGCCGCCCAGATAGTCCCAACTGCCGAGGGACGACCCGCCGACCACCGCGTAGCCGTCCAGCACACCCTCGGCCACCGCACAGAGATCGAGAGCGGCCGAACCGAGGCTCCGGTACTGGTTCCAGCCGAGATAGCGCGGGGGGTAGCCGGAGAAGCCGACGATGGCGTCGCCCAGTGCCCGGCACGTGGACGCCCGGATGGCGATGCCGTCACGATGGGCACCGCCTCCCCTCGTGGCGTGGAACCTGACGCCTGATGCCTGATTGACCACGAGGGACACACGCGGGCCGGACTCGTCCACGGCACAAAGACTGGTGGCGAACCACGGGATGCCCCGGGCCGCGTTGGTGGACCCGTCGACCGGATCGAGGACCACCACCACCGGGAGGTCGGCCCGGTGGGAGCCAGACTCCTCCGACATGACACCGAGCCCGGCCCCGTCCAGCACGGCCAGCGCGGCTTCATCGGCGGCGAGGTCGGATCGGTACTGCCCGGCCCTCGTCCCGGCGAGCCCCCAGTCCTCGAGCTCGGCCAGGGAGCGGCCGACCGCGTCAGCGGCGGCGTCGAGCACCTCGAGCAGGCCTTCGTCGTCCATCCTTCGACGTTACCGGAGCACGCTGGGACCGGTAGGCTGTTGCTCCTGTGGCAGTCATCGATGTGGCCGGGTACGTGGCCGATCTCAAGGACCATTCGGTCGACCATGGTTTCCATGTTCACGACGAGCGCCATTTCGTCGAGACGTACTCATTGCGCCAGGTCTGGGAGGTGGAGCTCCATCCCGAGGACGGCTGCGGTGGCCCGCTCGACCTGCACCTGGCACTCGAGGTCGATCCCCGGACACTCCTCTCCTTCGAGGACGCCGTCTTCGGCCTGCCCGAGGACGAGGAGCCTCCCGACGAGTTCCACTTTCCCCTGACCTTCACCTGGGCCCTCCCTCCGCTGCCCCACGGCCCCGACCTGCTCCGACTGGCCATCGACCTGGCGGGTGTCGGTGGCATCGAGCTCCCGCTGGAGGTCTCGGCCATCGATTCCTACGCATCGGCCACCGATGCGGCCGAACGGCGGCTCAACATCGTGGCCCGGTCGCCGGTCTCACTCACCCGCATCCTGGCCGGTGAGGAGATGATGTGCGAGGTGTTCGACCGCTGCCTCGCGGTCAGCCGCTATCTGCTCGACTCGGCCGGCAGCTGGCTGGGGTGAGGCCGCTCGCCATCGGTGGCCGCTTCGGTCGCCTGGTGGTCGCCGGGGTGTCGGTCATCACGCTCGGTGCCGGGCTCAGCGCCTGCGGCGGCAACGGCACCGGCCTCGCGCAACAGGCGTGCTCACACATCAACCGTTCGATCGGCCTGCTCAAGCAGGCTGCCGCCCAGACCGATACGGCCGTGGCCGACGGGCTCCGGCAGAAGGCATACCGCCAGCTTCGCGATGCCCTTCCGATCGCCGCCGAGGCCGCCTATCGCGACGGCCAGTACCAGGCCCTCATGACCACGCTGTCCGAGAGCAGCCGGGTGTCGGAGACGACCTTGATCCCGGCACTGCAGGCCCAGTGCCAGGCCGCGGACAGCTCGACCTTCGGTCAGACCCCACCGCCGTCGTCCATTCCACCACCGGCACCCGTCTCCTCGTCACCCTGATCCGCCAGCCCGCCGCCCTGATCCGCCAGGAGGAACGGCCCGTTCGAGGGATGCCGGCAGAGCTCCGCCGGGCGGTCAGGGCCCGCGGGGAGCTCAGGGCCCGCCGGCGTCGGCCGAGGAGGTCGGGGCGGTCGCGCCCGACGTGGGGGTCACCGCCGGTGGCAGCAGGTCGCGGCCGGCCATCTGCAGCCGGCCGACCCTGACCACCTCGGGAAGCACGTGGGCGTCGAGCCACTGACCCGCCGCCGGTGTCGGGGCGATGTGCACGCCGTCGCCGTCACGGACCTGCACCCCGTTGAAGGACATGGTGAACGCGCCCCCCGGGCACAGCTGGCCACCCAGGTCGCCCACCTGGACCGTAGCCGGGTGTGCCGCGGCCACTGCTCGCACCATGGCGTTGTAGTCGGCCAGCCGTGCGGCCGAGTCCTCGGGCCAGGGCTGGCCATTGTCCTGCTCCCCCGAGTCGTAGCAGGGGGAGGTCTCCAGCACCATGAGCGCGCCGCTCGACGTGACCACCTGGACGGCCTCCTCCAGTGACTGTCTGAGGTCGGCATCGAATGCCGGTTCACCGATGTGCACCCAGTGGCCTCCGATGAGCCGGTCGTGGATCTCCCATCGGCCGGCCAGGACCACCACCACGTTGGGATGGAACTGGTCGAGGTCCCCGCGCCACAGCGCCGGCCACTGGGCCGACGTCGGGCTCGACGTGTTGCAGGCGGGCGCAGAGTTGTAGACCACGCCGTGCTCCTGGTACTGGGTGCTCCTCACCACGCCACAGCCGACGATCGCACCGTTGTCTATGTCGACGTTGTAGCTGGCCTGCGGTTGGCTGGCCAACATGGCGAAGCCCATGCGCCATGCCACCGAGTCCCCGAATATGGCCACCCGGACAGGCGGCCCGCTGTACTCGGCCCCGACGACGTGCACGTTGCTGGCTGCCTCCGCCGTCGCCGGGAGCGTCGCCACCACCGTGACGAGCACCACCCCCAAGAACGCCCCGGCGGTGGCCAACCACGCCCTCCATTCGGTGAGCGAGCGCATGCTGCCCCTCCTGACCGGCTCCTCGACCAGGTAGTAGGACCCGGTGGCCACCACCAGGGTGACGGCGATGCGCACCGTCAGCAGGGGGTACCCGTACAGGTGCATCCGGGCGCCGTCCAGCAACGCGAACAGTGGGAAGTGCCACAGGTAGGTGCCGTAGGAGATCTTGCCGATGTAGCGGAAGACCGGGTTGCCGAGGGCCAGCGACAGCGATCCGGCCTGCGCGGTGATGGCCGAGAAGATCACCAGTGCGACGCCCAGGGCGAAGAGGAAATAGCCACCCTGGAAGAGGAAGAGCGACGGCTTGGGCACCCGCACCCACAGGAACACCCCGGTGGCCAGTGTTGCCCACCCCAGGACCTGGAAGAGGGTCCGGACGGGACGTGACTCGATCTCCCAGGCCGCGATGGGTTTGATGCCCGGGCCGCGTCTCCGGTGGAATTCGCGTCGGAGGGACGGCGGGGGGGCGACTCCGGCCGTGCCGGCCGACGGGTGGGCCCGCCGCGGCTGGACCGTTTCGGTCGCCTGCTGTCCGGCTCCGGTCGGAGTCGGACGGTGCTGGGCCCACATGGCCATCCCGATGGCCAGTGCCGCGCCGACCAGGATGTCCTGGCTGCGGGTGTCGGTCCCCTCGTAGACCCGCATGAGGGTGGCCGCACCATGGTAGGAGAAGCGCATATCGAGGGCGGAGGCCACTGCTCCGATCACCGCCGTGACGAGGAGGGGTACGAGCCGCCGCGAAGGCCGGAGTTTGCGGCCCAGATGGAGCATGAAGAGCACGACCGGTGGCCACAGGATGTAGAACTGCTCCTCGATCGAGAGCGACCACATGTGCGCCAGTGGCGACGTCTGGGCGGTCATCACGAAGTAGTTGCTGCTTCCGAAGATGAAATGCCAGTTGGAGACGTAGAAAAGGGTAGACAACGAGTCGAGGCGCAGGTTGGCGAACTCCCCCGGGGAGGCGAACACCTTGGCGTAGAGGGCCACGCCCAGCAGCATCACCAGCAGAGCCGGGAGCAGCCGGCGGGCTCGCCGTGTCCAGAACTGACCGAGCCGGATGGTCAATCGGGTCGCCCACTCCCCCAACAGCAGCGAGGTGATCAGGAACCCCGAGAGCACGAAGAAGACGTCGATGGTGAGAAAGCCCCCAGCCAGCGCACCGCCGTGGTAGAGCATCACCCCGAGCACCGACAGCGCCCGCAGGCCGTCCAGGGCGGGCACGAAGCCGAACCGGATCGGACGGCCGCGAGCCACAGGCGTCGTCACCGCGTGAGCGCGAGGCCTCTTGGTGGCCGCGTGGATACCAGAACTCATCGGTTTGGGTGCCTCCGGACACACCTGCGTCGCCCGGCCTGCGGTACGGGCGACGACTCGCTCTCCCCATGATCGCAGATCAGGACGCGTTTACGCACGCGCCGGGCGCCCCCCGACCACTCGACCGCTGCCTGCCCCTGAACGGCTCCACCCCCGGACAACCCAGCTGGCCCGGGCCGATCCTGGTCCCGCCCCCTGGCCGATCCGGTGGGAGGGCCCTGGTCGAGAAGGAAGAGGAGCGACCATCGCTACCCCTTGGCCGGCGCTACCCCTCGGGGCTGTACCCGGCCGGGAGGTTGATGGTCTTCTTCTCGAGGAACAGTTCGAGCCCGTCCTCGCCGAACTCCCGGCCCACACCCGAGGCCTTGTAGCCGCCGAAGGGGGACGAGAAGTCGATGGGGATGTTGGAGTTGACCATGTAGGTCCCGGTCCGCACCTGGCGGGCCACGGCCACGCCTCGGTCGTCGTCCCCACTGAACACCGCACCGCACAATCCATAGTCGGAGTCGTTGGCGATGCGCACCGCATCGTCGTCGTCGTCGTAGGGGATCACCGAGAGGACCGGCCCGAAGATCTCCTCCCGGGCGATGCGCATGCTGTTGTCCACGTCGACGAACACGGTGGGCTCGACGAACCACCCCTTGTCGATTCCCTGCGGACGTCCACCGCCCACCGCGACCTTCGCCCCCTCCTCCTGCCCGATCCGGATGTAGTCCTCCACCCGGACGCGCTGACGCTCGGCCACCAGGGGGCCCACCTCGGTGGCCGGGTCGAGTGCGTCACCGACCTTCATGGCCCTCACTTGCTCGACCAACGCCTCCGTCACCTCGCTGTAGCGATCCCGCGGGGCCAGGATGCGGGTCAGGGAGATGCAGGCCTCACCGTTGTTCATGATGGCGTTGGGAAGCATCAGGGGGATCGACTGCGCGAGGTCGGCGTCGTCGAGCAGGATGGCGGCGGACTTGCCGCCGAGCTCGAGGCTCACCCGCTTGAGGTTCGCCCCACAGGCCGCGCCGATCTTCCGGCCGGCCGCTGTGGAGCCGGTGAAGGAGACCTTGTCGACACCCGGATGATTGACCAGGTGCTCGCCGACCTCGCGTCCGGCCGGCACCACGCTGAGCACGCCCTTGGGCAGGCCCGCCTCCGCGAAGATCTCGGCGAGCACGTTGGCGTCGAGCGGCGTTTCCGGCGCCGGCTTGAACACGACGGTGCTGCCCGACAGCAGCGCTGGCGACAGCTTGGCGCACGCCAGGAAGAGGGGCACGTTCCACGGGGTGATCGCCGCCACCACGCCCACCGGCTCCTTCGACACCATGACCGGTCCCAACAGGCCGTCCTTGACCGATTCGAAGGCGAAGGTGGAACCCAGGCCGGCGTAGTAGTCGAGGATCATGGTCGGGGCGAGGACCTGGGCCATGGTCCCCCAGGAGATGGGCGACCCCATCTCGTTGGAGATCAGCTCGGAGATTCCCTGCATGTCGTTGCGGATGGCGTCGGCCACCTTGGTCAGCACCGCAGCCCGCTCGGACGGGGCCATCCGGGGCCACGGCCCGTGGTCGAAGGCCTCCCGAGCCGCGGCCACGGCACGGTCGACATCGGCGTTCTGGGCCTCCGGCACCCGACCGACGAGCTCCTCGGTCGTCGGCGACACGACGTCGAACACCGCCGACGACGACGGCTCGACCCACTCGCCCCCGATGAACAGACGGTCGTACGACTTCATGGTGCCTCCCTGGCTCGAATCCCTGGCTCGACATGGCGACCGGTCGCCGGCCCGGCCCACGGGAAAACGGGTCGGCCGACCCGTGCCGACGCTCGGATTGTAGCCGGATCGAGAATCTGACGCCCCGTCACCTGGAAGGTGGCTACGCTCCCCTGGCGACCGCCGCCTGCTGGTGCGTCGCCGATCGATCCAGTCACCCCGAGCCTGTGAGGACCATCCGATGCTCTCCCCCCTTGACGACTACCCGGTGCACCAGATCTCGGAGCCGATGCGCTTCGTCGGGACCTCGGACCGGAACTTCTACGACCGCTACTACTTCAACGTCCATGGGGCGGAAGGGGTGCACGGCAGCGACGACGAGCTCTTCGCGGTCATCGGGTTGGGCCAGTATCCCAACCTCTCCGTGGCCGACGCCTTCGTCTCGGTCCTGTGGGGGGGCGACCACCGTGTGGTCCGCTCCTCACGCACGCTCGGGGCCGACCGGATGGACGCGTCGGTCGGTCCGATCCGCGTCGAGGTACAACAAGGGCTCGAACGGGTGCGGGTGATCGTGGAGCCCAACGAGTGGGGCATCGAGCTCGACGCTGTCTACCAGGGGTTCTCCGAGGCCCACCTCGAGGCCCGGCACTTCGATCGCCAGTTCACCCGGGTGACCTTCGACTCGACCAGGTTCGCCCAGGTGGGGTCGTGGGAAGGGACCCTCAGGGTCGGGAGCCGCGAGCTCGCCCTCACCCCCGACAGGTTCTGGGGATCGCGCGACCGGTCGTGGGGCGTGCGTCCGGTGGGCGAGCCGGAGCCGCCGGGCATCCGGGCCACCGACACCGAGGGCGGGTTCTTCTGGATCTACGCGCCGGTCCGCTTCGAGGACCACGCGGTGGTGACCATCATCCAGGAGCGCCCGAGCGGCGAGCGGATCATGCAGGACGCCCACCGTGTGTTCCCCCTGGGGTCGGGGCGGGAGCCGGAGTGGTTGGGACGCCCCGAGCACTCGCTCCGGTTCGCTCCGGGCACGCGATCGGTGACCGGGGCGACACTCACCTACTACGGCGCCCACGGCCGCAGGTCGGCCGAGATCGAGGTGGAGACGCAGCTGGCGTTCCCCCTGCTGCTGGGCAGCGGCTACGGGCTCGAGCCGGAGTGGAAGCACGGGATGTACCAGGGCGACCTGGTCGTCCAGGGCCAGGAGGTGCCTCCGGCCGACCCGACGTACTCGAACTGGGGCCTCACCGAGTACGCGGCCAGGTTCACCAGCGACGGGCAGGTCGGCTACGGCATGTTCGAGAACGCGGTGATGGGACCCCACCAGCAGTACGGGTTCACCGGCTGGGACTGAGATCCCCGCCCCGGGGTGAGACCGTGTCCCGGGGTGGGACCCCGTCCCAGCCGGACCGGCCTGCACACCACGCCCACAGGGCCGAGCCGGCACTGGCGAAGTCGGCGTCGTCGAGACGGGTCCAGGGCACCTTGTTCTCCCACCGTGGTCGGCGGTCCAACCAGAACTCGCCGCTCCGGTTCACCGCCTCGCCGGCCGAGGCCAGCCACACCGCGGTGTCGGCACCCTCGTCGACCGAGCGCAGGAGTGGTCGCATCACCTTGGCGAAGCCGGGCAGACCGGTCCTGATCCCTGGCGTGTCCGCCCATCCGGGGTGCATCCCGTGGAAGAACACTCCCGAGCCGTCGAGCCGTCGGGCCCATTCGTGCATGAGCACGAGCTGGGCCCGCTTGACCTTCGCATAGGCCACGGTGCCGTCGTAGTCCGACGGATCCATCTCCAGCGTCGCCAGATCGAAGCGCTGGGTGTACATGCCGCCCGACGAGACCTGGATCACTCGGGAAGGAACAGCGGCCCGCAACAGCGGAAGCAGGAGGCCGCTCAGTAGGAACGGAGCCACCAGCTGACTGGCCACCGTCACCTCGGTCCCCGCCGAGGTGACGGTGTACTCGCGGGACAGCGCCCCAGCATTGTGGACGAGGACGTCCAGCCCGTCGTGGCTCGCGGCGAACTCGGCGGCGACCGCCCGGACCTGGTCGAGTTCGCCGAGGTCGGCGAGCAGGAACCCGACATCGACCCCGGGGACCGCCTCGGCGATGGTGGCCGAGGCCCGCTCGGCCCGCTCCGGGCTGCGGGCCACGAACCTGACCGTGGCGCCCAGTCGAGCCACCCCGATGGCCGTGGCGAGGCCCAGCCCCGAGGTGGCCCCGGTGACGAGCACGACCTTGCCCTCCATCGACGGCGGAGTTCGCCATCCGGCCAGTCGGCTGCGGACGGCGGGCCCGATGCGCGAGAAGCTGCCGACCACCGACGCCTCCAGCAATTCGTCCACCGCCGTGGCCACGATCTCGCCGGCCGGGCCATCGCCGCCCGCCGTCGCCGGCTCGGCAGCGAGGACACCCCGCAAGCCGCCCAGTCCCCGGTCGCCGATCCGTCGGAAGGGCAGAACGAGCAGGCCCCCCAGCGGGGACAGTCTCCCGACCAGTTGGAGGTCGGCGTCGTAGGTCACGATCGAGCCGCCCTCGGGTCGCTCCACCACAGTGATGGTGTCCTCCGAGCGGATGAGGCTGTTCTCCCCGAGGACCACCACCCGGTGCGGCCGTTCGTACGAGACGACCGTGTAGTCGAGGGGGGTGCTGCGGCGGCCGACGCTGACGTCCAGTCGGAACGCGCTGCCGAGGCCGATCGGCCCGTGATCGAGACGTGTGGCCCCTCGGACGCCCGGGTCCCATTCCGAGGCGTTGGAGAACTCGGCCATGTAGTCGAAGGTGTCCTCCGCCGAGCGATGCGATATGACGGTTCCCCGGTAGCGGGCCATCGGTCCGTCCTCTCCTGTGGCGCCCTCGTCGTTCCTGTGGCCGCCCTGGTCGTCCTGTGGCAGCCCCGGTCGTCCTGTTGCGCTCTGGTCGTCCCGTGGCACCCTGGTCGGGCCGAGTGCGGCCCGGTGGTCCGGCCGGCGGTCGGACCCGTTCCCCGTCCAAATATACTGGGAGGCGTCGCAATTCCGACCTGCTTCATCCAACCCGGGTGACCGCGCCGAATACGAACTGGAAGATCGTCGACCAGTGAGGAGCCGTGCCACCCGATGAAGATCGCCATTGTGGGAACCGGCGTCTCCGGCCTCGTCTGCGCTCATCTCCTGAGTCGCCGGCACGGGGTGACGGTGTTCGAGGGGGACGACCGTCCGGGTGGCCACGCCCATACCGTGAGGGTGGACCTGCCCGACGAGACCCACGAGGTCGACACCGGGTTCCTCGTGTACAACGACCGCAACTACCCCGGCCTCATCCGGCTCTTCGATCAGCTCGACATCGCCACCAAGGCGAGCGACATGAGTTTCGGCGTCACCGACGACATCAGCGGGGTCGAATGGAGGGGCACCTCCCTCGACACGGTGTTCGCACAGCGCCGCAACGCCCTCCGCCCGTCCTTCCTGCGCATGCTGGCCGACGTGGTCCGCTTCAACCGGGCGGCCCGGGAGCTGCTCGACGGACCGCAGGATCTCACCGTCTCGCTCTCCGACCTCATCGAGTCGGGCCGATGGTCTCGACACTTCGTCGACTGGTACCTGATCCCGATGGGGTCGTCCATCTGGTCGGCCGATCCCCTCACCTTCCTGTCGATGCCCGCGGCCACCTTCGCCCGGTTCTTCGACAACCACGGCCTGCTCACCTACGGGGACCAGCCCTCGTGGAGGACCGTGGCCGGCGGGTCCCGCCGGTATGTCGACGCGGTGCTCGCCCCCCTCGGCGACTCGGTCCGGCTCTCGTGCCCGGTGTCGAAGGTGACCCGCACCACAGAGGGGGTGGAGATCAGTTCCGAGGAGGGCCTCGAGCACTTCGACCACGTCGTCATCGCCACCCACAGCGACCAGGCGCTGAATCTGCTCTCGGACCCGTCGAGGGCCGAGCGGGAGGTGCTCGGCGCCATCCGCTACCAGGCCAACCGGGCCACACTGCACACGGACACAGCCCTCCTGCCCCGCAACCGCCGGGCCTGGGCGAGCTGGAACTACCACCGGCTGGCCGACCGGGCCGAAGCGGCGACCCTCACCTACCGATTGCGTAGCCTGCAAGGCATCGAGTCCGCCCACGAGCTGCTGGTGACCCTCAACCGGGACGACGTCATACGCGAGGACCGCGTCCTCGCCCGGTTCGATTACGCCCATCCGGTCTTCGACGTACCCGCCATCGCCGCCCAGCAGCGGCACGAGGAGTTGAACGGCGACCGACGCACGTGGTTCTGCGGCGCCTACTGGGGGTACGGGTTCCACGAGGACGGCGTCCAGAGCGCGCTGACCGTGTGCCGCCGTCTGGCCGGGGAGACGCTGTGACCGGGACCGCCCCGCGGACGCTGCCGGCTCGGCCCGACCGGGAGGTCGGCGACGAGGACCCGGTCCGCAGTGCCATCTACGAAGGGGTGGTCACCCATCACCGGTTCGAACCGGTCGACCACCGCTTCTCCTACCGGATCACCATGGCCTATCTCGACCTGTCGGAGATCGATCGGGTGGTCGGCCTCCATCCGATGTGGTCGACGGAATCGCCCAACGCGGTGTCCTTCCGCCGCGCCGACTACCTCGGTGACCCGGCGGTGCCGCTCGACACGTCGGTGAGGGACCTGGTGGAGGAGCGGACCGGGCACCGGCCCACGGGAGCGATCGGGTTGCTCACCCACGTGCGCACCTGGGGCTGGCTGTTCAATCCCATCTCCGTCTACTACTGCTTCGGAGCCGACGGACGCAGTGTCGAACACGCGGTGGTCGAGGTGACCAACACGCCGTGGCACGAGCGAACGGCCTATGTGCTGCCGGGCACGGGGAGTCACCTCGTGGAGAAGCAGCTCCACGTGTCGCCGTTCCTCCCGATGGAGCTCCACCACCGCTTCGTCATCGGCGAGCCGGGCCAGTCGTTACTGCTGGGCGTGGACGACCTCCGCGGTGACGAGCTGGTGTTCTCGGCGTCGATGGTCCTCGACGGCCGACCGGCCGACCGACGATCACTGGGCCGGGTCCTATGGCGGTTCCCACTCATGACCATGCGGGTGTCCTGGGGCATCTACCGTCAGGCCCTCGCCCTCAGACGACGGGGCGTCCCCTTCCACCGGCATCCGGAGGACGGAGGCGGGGTGGCGACCACATGAGCGCCCTGGCCAACGGTCTGGCCGCCCGGTTCCTCCACACGATGGCGTCGCGCCTGCATGGCGGCTCCCTGACCATCATCGACGACGGGGGGACCCACCGGTTCGGCTCGGGGACACCGGAGGCGACCATGGTGGTGCACGACGCCTCCGTCTACCCAATCGTGCTCCGGGAGGGGTCGGTGGGATTCGGTCGGACCTACGCCGACGGACTCTGGGACTGCGAGGACCTGACCTCGCTGGTGCGCGTCCTGTCCCTGGGGCTGCGCCCGGTGACCTCGGTGCAGGACCAGGTGGGCCAGTGGTGGGGTTCGGCGACCGACTGGGCACGACGCCTGCGACCACCGGACAAGACCACCGACCGGTTCAACATCCAGTCCCACTACGACCTGTCGAACGAGTTCTTCGCACTGATGCTGGACGAGACCATGATGTACTCGTCCGCCATCTTCGCCTCTCCGGGAATGAGCCTCGTCGACGCCCAGCGAGCCAAGCTGGACCGCATCTGCACGAAGCTGGCGCTCGGACCGGGGGACCACGTCGTCGAGATCGGCACCGGTTGGGGCGGATTCGCCGTCCACGCCGCGTCGGCCTACGGCTGCCGGGTCACGACCACGACCATCTCCGACGCACAGTTCGAGTACGCCTCCAAACGGGTGGCCGACGCCGGCCTGGCCGACAGGATCACCGTCCTCGACCGTGACTACCGGGACCTCGGTGGGACCTACGACAAGCTGGTCTCCATCGAGATGATCGAGGCCGTCGACTGGCGCCAGTACGACACCTTCTTCGGGGCCTGTGCCTCACTGCTGGCCGACGACGGGCTGATGGCGCTGCAGGCCATCACCGTCGACGACCGGAGCTTCGAGCGGGCGAAGAACGGCTCCGAGTTCGTCGTCGAGCTGATCTTCCCGGGTGGCTGCATCCCCTCGGTCGAGGCCATCGCCCGCTCCGTCCGGCGCTCCACACCGCTCACGGTGATCGACATGGAGGACATCGGTCGGCACTATGTCGAGACGCTCCGCCGCTGGCACGAGAACGTCCGGGTGAACGGCGACCGGATCGCCGCACTGGGCATGGGAGAGCGGTTCGGACGGCTCTGGGACCTCTACCTCAGCTACTGCGAAGGGGCGTTCGCCGAGCGCCACATCAGCGACATCCAGTTGGTGATGGCCATGCCCGACTGGAGAGCGCCGCTGGCCGTCCGGCCCTGAGCCGTTCCGCTGCCGTCGGCCCTGAGCGGGCCCTACGCCGGCCCCGCTCAGTCCACGGGGCGGATGGCCCCCGGCTCCCAGAAGGCCCTGAGCGAGGCGATCCGGTCGTCGGCCGACCGGCGGTAGACGTACACACCGTCAACCTCCACGGCCGATCCTCCCTCGAAGGTGATGCGGATGATCCCGACATTGGCCACCTCGTCCCCGCACAGGAAGGAGTTGGTGATGGTGAATCCGATCGAGTCGTTGGGGGCGATCACGTTGTCGTAGAAGGCGGCGATGGCCTCAGGCCCGCGGTGGCCTCTTCCCTCCGGGTCGAACAAGGAGGGGCCGACGGGGTCCTCCACCACCGCGTCCTCGGCGAACAGGGCCAGCCAGGCCCGGCGGTCCTTCGCCTTCACCGCGGCCATCGACGCCTGACCCAGCTCGCGGGCGGTCGTCATCCTCGCGCCTTGCTGATCACGTCATCGGCGAACCGCCGCAGATGGTCGAGCTTGGGCTGCAGGGACTCGGTGTCAGGACCCACCGAGTACGGCCACCGGAAGCCGACGATGACATCGGTGACGCCCTGCTCCTCGAGCCGGTGGATGCCGTCCACCGTGAAGGCGTCCAGGGAGATGACGTGCACCTCGAACTCCCGGTCGGCAGTGCCCTCCTCCTCCCGGAGCCGGCCCAACCGCTCGAGGAGTCCGGGGAGGTCGGCGGGGTCGCCCCCACCGTGCAGCCAGCCGTCCGAGCGGGCGGCGCGGCGGAGGGCCGGCGTGGCGTGCCCGCCCACCAGGATGGGGAGCGGAGACGTCGGCGTGGGGGTGATCTTGACCGGAGGGAGGTCGTACGCCTCGCCGTGGTACTCGAAATAGCCCCCGGCCGAGAGTCCCCGCACGATGTCGACCGCCTCGTCCATGCGCCGGCCCCGGCCCTCCCACGGCACACCGCACAGCTCGTAGTCCTCGGGCCAGGGACTGGTGCCGACGCCCAGGGCGAGACGGTTGTCGGTGAGGACCGCCACCGAGGTGGCCTGCTTGGCCACCAGCAGCGGATGACGGGTGGGGAGCTTGAGCACGAAGGTGATGAATCGGATCCGACTGGTCACCGCCCCCATCGCCGGAATGAGCGAGAACGGCTCGATGAACGGTTTGTCATCGAGGAACTCTCGTGAGTGATCCGGCGAGAACGGGTACGTGGAGTCGGACTCGAGCGGGTAGCAGATGCTGTCGGGAACGACCATGCCGTCGTAGCCGGCCTCCTCGGCCGCCTGGGCCAGGGGCAGGTAGAAGGCGGGGTCGACCATGGACTCGGCATAGGAGAAGCGCACGGTTCAGCTCCCCCACTCGACATGGGCCCTGACGTCGCCGCCGTCGGTGATCCAGCCCTTCGAGCTTGCGACGTCGAGCATCGAGGCGAAGCCGGTGTCCCAGTCGGCTCCGAGCGGGATGCCGTCCCTCGCCGCCGCCTCCCCGGCCAGCCGCCGTAGGCCCGATGACGACACGAGGGCGTCCCCGTCGGGGCCGACCTCGCCCACGTCGTGGGCGGCCATCGCCTCCGCCAGACCGTCGAGATCGCCGGGCCGGACCCGGCTCCCCGCAGTCGGCGGGCGGTCCATCACGGCCCGGACGGCGAACCGCCCGAGATCGTCCCGGTGGGCGACGGTCACCTCCTTCGTGGACAGATCCACAACCAGCTCCACGCCTCGACCCTCCCCACTCGACCTCCGGACGCAACGGACCCTACAACGCCGGCCCCGGACCGGTGCAACGTCACCCGCCGGGATCAGGCGGGAGGGGCCACGGCCACACCGTTGGCACGGAGCCGGTCCGCCACCCACGAGATACCGTTCGGCTCGGCCATGTGCTCGGGCCAGCCGTCGAGAATGCGCTCGACGTCGGCGAGGGTGGGGATGGTGCAGATGACGTGGACCAGGATCGTGTCGACCGACAGGGACTCCACCTCGATGTCACCGAACGGCGTCCACGAGTCGGCCTCGGGCACGAGCTCGAGCATGGCGTACAGCTCACCGGTGTCCTCCACCCAGCTGAGCTCGTACCGGCTCCCCTTGGCGTCGAACCAGTTGGTCCCCAGCTCCACCTCCGCCGACTGCCGGCGCCGTTCATCTGCGCTGTAGAACTGCTCGATGTCCATGGCTCTCCTCTGGTGCATGCGTTGGTTGTGCGGTGTGCGGTGTGCGGTGTGCGGTGTGCGGTCGTGGTGGGTGCGGACGCTGGAATTCGGTCGGTGACCCGGATGTCGGATCTCGACCGGAGCCATGTCGGCCCTCAAGGGTTGGTCGCGGCTCGCGCCCCCCCGGTGCGACGGGCCCGGGGACACGCGCCCGGGGCTGGTGGGGCAGGCAGGGATCGAACCTGCGACCGAGGGATTATGAGTCCCCTGCTCTGACCACTGAGCTACTGCCCCTGGGCTGGTGTGGTGTGGTCTCCCTGATCCGTCCCTTCGCTGGTACCGTCGCTGGTCCCTTCGGCCCGGACGACCGCCTCGGGGCGAGCATCCCGGTCCGGGAAGGGTACCGGCTCCACGGCAGCCCGCGTGGCCGATGGGCGATCTCCCTGCCGCCCGAGCCCACCGGCCCGGCGTCCCGGCAGCGGGACCGGGTGTCGGCTACCCACCGTGGTGGGGTGGACGATCATGGTTCTGGCGCTCCAGCCAGCAACGGTCGCAGTCATCGCACGATGGGGAGCCACCCGAGCTCGGCCGCTCGGTGCGGCGATGCTGGCCGGGGTGGCCGCAGTACGCACAGTTGCCGGACGGCCCGGAGGTCCCCATCTCCCGATCGTACGGCCCCGACACGGGGGCGGACGTCCGCCACTCCTGCCGGCGAGGCCTTCACCCACCCGGAACGGTGCCGTCGGCCGCCTGGGTCCCCGGGCCGGCGCCCGGGCTCAGAACCAGTGGATCCAGGGATGGTTGTGACGCCAGACCACCGCCGACACCTTGCCGATGATGTTGGATGCCGGGACCGTCCCCCAGTATCGGCTGTCGTCGGAGTTGTTTCGGCAGTCCCCCATCACGAAGTACTGGCCGGCGGGAATCCTCGTCGGCTGGATGTTCAGCGACGGCTGGTAGCACCCCCCGACCAGCCTCGGGAGCCAGGGCTGGGCGATGGGCTTGCCGTCCACGAGGACCGTGTCGCCGACCGAGGAGATGGTCTCGCCGGGCAGGCCGACCACTCGCTTCACCAGTATCTGGTACTCCGGATCGTGGTCACCGGGCGCTCGACGGAACACGACGATGTCCCCTCGGTTGATCGTCGAGGAGAGCTTGTCCACGATGATCCGGTCCCCGACCTGGAGCGTCGGATACATCGATCCGGACGGCACCACGAACGCCTGGGTCGCATAGGCCCGGACGCCGGTCGCCATGATGCCGATCACGAGCACCGTGGCGAGGATCGGAAGGATGCTCCTGAACCTCGGTCGACCCTTCGGCACGGCGCGCATGACCCGACCTTACGCCCGGCGCCCCAGGCGCTGCCGATCGCCCGACCGACCCCTCCGTCACCATGGGGAAGCGCCCTCCCCCAGGCGATGGGTAGCCTGTTTCCGACCCACGGAGGCAGGCACCGGGCTCCGGGCGGCCCACCGCGGTCGCTCCATGGGCCGAGCCGGGCCTCACGATGACGTGACCGAGCCGACACGAAGAGATCGGGCCCCATGCAGTTCGAGAAGGACGATCAGTTCCGAGAGGGCCTGCACAACGCCCACAACCTGTTGGCGCACCTTCGAACCGGTGGCACGCTGCTGCCGATCACGACGGGCGTACGCCTCGAAGAGGGCGAGGTCGAGTACACCCGGTCCGAGGTGGACTGCCTCCGTTACGCACCACTGGGGGACGGCTCCTACAGCCGCACCACGTTCCTGGGACTGGGAAGCTTCCAGGCCCTCGCCGTGACCGCCCTCGGCAGTGCAGCCTGGAACTCGCACAGGCGCAGAGTCGCCGCGCAGGAGGCCGCACCCCGGTGGCGAGGGATCGGCCGTGTCGGTCTGACCGTCACCTCGGGCCGCATCCTGATGTTCCAGCAGATGACCTGGGAGTCGATCTGGTTCCCGCAGGTCTTCCAGATGGTCCCCCAACTCGAGCACTACCAGCTCGACATCCTCTTCGAGGGTGCGCCTGCAGTCCGGTACCACGGACCGTCGGTCCCGTTCGTGAGCGTGATGCTGTTCTACCTGCTCTACAACCAAGAAGTGGCGCTTCCGGCGCTCGGGAGTGGCTAGCGCGGACCGACCGACCGACCGACCGAGCCCGGTCCGGCCCGTCAGGGCGGCCGCCGATCCGGCTCGCCACCGGCCCGGCGCCGTGAGCCGACCCCGCCGCGTGGCTCCCGATCCTGGAACCCGGTCCTCCCTGACCTTCAGCCGGTCACGCCGACCCGCCGGAGATCCACACCCCCACCTTCGAGACCCACCAGTCGATGAGACCCCTCTTGACCCGGTCGGTCAGCGGTCCGTCGGCGACGAGGACCCTGTCGTCGATCTGGCCCAGGTTCAGGACACCCATCTCGTCCTCCAGCCAGTCGGCCGACTGGTCGACGAGGTCCCGGTGCTCGGTGGCGACTCGGTCGGAGTACCTGATCTCGAATCCTCCCGACGTCTCCTCGAAGTCGATGTCACCCACTATCGGGCCCGCCGGTCGTCGTCCACACTCCGAATGTAGCCACTCCACTCCGAAGCACCGCCCGCGTCACCCGCCGGCGCGCTCGCCCGGGGCAGGGATCCGGATCGACCCGCTGCGAGGCCCCGGGTCCCCTGCTGTGCGGCCCACCGATGGCGGGCAGCGTCCGCCCAGCCGAACGGGAACGGGACCGCGCTCAGCGGCACGGGTGCCGGGCACCGTCGAGGGCGAGGGGGAACACCACTCCGTTGAATCCCAGTGCGTTGTCCGATGCGCAGACCTCGCCGGTCGTCTCCGGAGGGTATTCGGCGTCGAAGACCGCCTTGTGGCCCTCGTAGGCGGCGAGGAGCCCGCACGTGTTGTTCTGGTCGCACTGCTCGGTGAGCACCCCGTCGGCCAGCGGCTCCATGTCGGCGGCGTAGGTGTCACCGGTGTCATCGGGGTTCTTGATGATCCACCCGAGCCCGAGCCCGTGCATGTACTTGGCCAGCGTGGTCATGTACTGCTCCTCGGTCGCCTTGGTCAGGGTGAACCCGGTCGTCCCATCGCTGCCCGAGTACGTCTCGTCGAGATCGGTCTCCACGGCGTCGAAGCCCTTGGCCGCGCACTGTTGGTCGATCATCGCCTCGACGATCGACACGGTGGCGGGACTGTCGATGTTCAGGAAGGACTCGGAGTAGCCGCTCAGCTTGTCACCGAGTACTCCCGCCGCCTCGAACTGGTCGTAGTAGGTCGTGGGGATGCCCTCCTGCGCGGCTGAGTAGTAGTCACCGGCGGTGCCGACCTCGAGGTAGCAGATGACGTGGTCCCCGATCAGGTGGAGGGCGTTCACCGTCGACTTGGGGTTTTCGATGCCGTCGATGTCGTAGACCACCGGGGCCGGTGCCGGCCGGCCGTCGGGCAGCGTGTCATCGGTCCCCATGTCGACCGGACTCGTCAGGTCCAAGGGATGGTCCAGCTCCCACTGCCACGGCACGTTGCCGAGCGGCGGCACCCACCAGGTCGGAGCGTGGGCCGACGCTGATCGGGTGGTCGCCGGAGTGGTGCCGGAGGCCCCCGGCTTGTCGGCGACCCCGGACAGTGGATTGGCGGCAGACGTCGAGTTTCCGGGCACCCCCCTGGACAGCGTCCAACCGACGCCACACACGACCACGAGCAGCGTGGCCAGCACGATCACCGCGACGGGGCGGATCGACAGGGAACGATGCCCGTGCCACCGATGGGGAGCCTCCTCCTTGGTCGGGATCGGGGGACGTGGGTACCAGTTGCCGTCGGGCGCCCGCCACCAGTCAGGCACATGGCGCGGCTCGCTCACCCTGCCTCCGCTCCAGCGATCGGCGCATGCGCCACCAGGGTGCCACCCGGGCACTCGAACACCCCTCTTTCATCGGCTGATCCGGAGTGATCTGTAGGACGACGGCCATCCCGGGGTGTCGACGGCCCTGGCGCATCGGTCGACGGCGACGTCAGCGAAGACCACCTGTCCGGGCCGGGACCCCGGGGGACCCACGCCCAGGCGGGACGAGGCCGTTCCGCCTACGCTGTCGGGACGCCAAGGAGGAACCATGAGTGACACGTCGAGGATCCCGGACGCGGGTCCGCCACGGGGCCGATTCACCATCGTCTACATGATCCACGAGGCTTTCCGCCGCGACCTGGGTCGACTGGGCTCCGCGCTGCGGTCCTCACCCCCGACATCCCAGAAGTCCAGCCGGCTCGCTGCCCACTGGCAGTTCGTGAACGAACAACTCCACCATCACCACCAGGTCGAGGACGACTCGCTGTGGCCACTGGTACGCCCGAAGCTGGCCCAACGGGACGACCAGCTGGCCGTGCTCCAGGCGATGGAGGACCAGCACCACGCGCTGCTGCCGACGACCGACGCCATCGGGGACGGGTTCACGTCCCTCGTCGCCGAGCCGGACGGGCAGACGAGCAACGAGCTGGCCGACCAGTTGGACGCCATGCGGGTGCAGTTGGCGGCTCATCTGGACGACGAGGAGACGAGGTGCTTCCCGGTGATCGACCAGGCCATGACCGATGAGGAGTTCGATGCCTTCGGGAAGGCAACGGCCAAGGCCGTCGGCATGCGCGGCTCGGCGCGCTTCTTCCCCTGGATCTTCGACGGCGCCGACCCGGTGGAGCGCGAGGCCGTGCTGGCCATGCCTCCGGCCCCGGTCCGCATCCTCTGCCGATATGTCTGGGAGCCGCGCTACGACCGTCAGGTCGCCTCGCTCTGGGCCTGATCGAGCGTCCCCCGCTCCCGGAGCAGTGCCTGGGGCGGGTAGACCCTCACCCGGTCCCACCCGGGTCGGCCCCCGGTACGCCCGAACCGTGGATGACAGAGCTCGGGCCACCGACCTCAGAAAAGCTCCGGGGGAGAGACTCGAACTCTCAACCTAGCGGTTAACAGCCGCTCGCTCTGCCGATTGAGCTACCCCGGAACGGGCATGCACTCGGGCTGCGTGGCGCCGCAGCGTGCCTGAGGACATTAGCCGGTGCACACCCACCGGACGGGCAAAAGGTGCACGTTCCGCCCGGTCCGGGCACAATGGGCCGGTGAGACTCCGCACCGGCACCGTGGCCGCGTTCCTCGTCGGGTACGCCTTGGGCGCCAGAGCCGGCCGTGAGCGCTACGAGCAGCTGGTCCGCATCGCCGGTCGGGTCGGGCACTCGAGCCCGGTGTCCGGGACGACATCCCTCGTCACCGACAAGGCGAAGGCGGCGGGCACGCTGGCCGTCGAGCGGCTGAAGGACACCATCGGGGTGCGGCTCGGGTGGCGGGACGGGGACGAGGCCGCCGACGCCATCGCCATCGACCTGGCCGAGGACCTGGCCCTTGCCCTCAACAGCCGCCGGCATCCGCCGAGCTACCGGTCGAACCATCCAACCACGTCGGTGGCCGGGCCGGCTCAGGCCTCGTCGAGGTAGTCCCGCAGCAGTTGGGCCGACTCCGGCCGGCGGAGCTTCGCCAGCGTCTTCGCCTCGATCTGCCTGATGCGCTCACGGGTCACTCCGAACGCCTTCCCCACCTCTTCGAGCGTCCGGATCTTGCCGTCCTCCAACCCGAAGCGGAGCCGCACGACGTCCTGCTCCCGGGGTGAGAGATGGCCGAGCGCCTCGTGGACCGCGTCGTCGAGCATCATCCGCGCCGCGGCGTCGTCGGGCACCACCGCCTCGCGGTCCTCGATCAGATCGGACAGGCTGAAGTCGTCCTCATCGCCCATGGGCTGCTCGAGCGAGACCGTGTCCTGGTTGATGCGCTGGATCTCCCGCACCCGCTCGATGCTGAAGTCCACCCGTCCGGCCACCTCCTCGGCGCTCGGCTCCCGGCCGAGCTCCTGGAGGAGCTGGCGCTGGGCCCAGACGACCTTGTTGATGGTCTCCACCATGTGGACCGGGATTCGGATGGTCCGTGCCTGGTCGGCGATGGCCCGGGTGATGGCCTGGCGGATCCACCACGTGGCGTAGGTGGAGAACTTGAACCCCTTGGTGTGGTCGAACTTCTCGACCGCCCGCATGAGCCCCAGATTCCCCTCCTGGATCAGGTCGAGGAAGGCCAGGCCCCGATTGCGGTAGCGCTTGGCGATGGAGACGACGAGGCGCAGGTTGGCCTCGATCAGCGCTTCCTTGGCCGCCTGGCCCCGGCGCACCAGCATGCGGTCGGTGGGCCGCTCCGGGTAGGACTCACCCACACCGCCCTCGAACGAGGCGAGTCGCTCCGCCGCCTCGTTGCCGGCCACGATGCGCTCGGCCAGCTCCACCTCGAGTGCGGCGTCGAGCAGCTTTACCTTGCCGATCTCCTTCAGGTACATGTGGACCGGATCGGCCGCCGATCCCCGGAACACGTCGTTGTCGGTGTACGAGTCGCTCGAGGAGGAACGGCGGGGAGGCCGCTCCCTCTTCGCCGCGGCACGCCCTTGACCCGGCTCGGGCCGGGCGCCGGTCGCCGGGGCAGCGCCCGGCTCAGCGGGACGGGACGGTTCGAGGTTCACGATCTGAGCCGTCGGCGGCCCGGATCCCCCCTCGGCGTCCTCGCCCGTCCGCTCCGCCCCGCCGGGGAGCTGCTCGATGAGGAGCACGGGGAGGTCGTCGACCGACGGGGTGGGCAGGGGTACGACCGTGCTCTCGCCGGTGTCGTAGGTGAACTCGATCCCGGCCGCCCGTATCCGGTGGACCACCGCGGCGATGAGGTCGGCATCGAGCTCCACCGAGCGGAGCACCGTCACCACGTCGTCCTGGGTCAGACCACCGAGGGCGCGCCCCTTGCGGATCAACGCCTCGAATTCCGCCTCCGGCAGACCGTCGACCGCCAGGGTCGGTTCGGCCATGGGCGGGACCGAGGAATCGAGCGTCGCCGCGTCGTCGGCGGCGGCGTCGACCGACACCGTTCCCGACTGCTGCTTGGCGATCACGGAGTCCGCCCAGAACCTGCCATCGATGATCTCACCACGAGCCAGGCTACCAACCTTGCCGTCGCCCCGGCCGAGGCACCCGGATCGTCCAGCTCCTGGACCCATCGGGCCACGTCCTCGCCCTCCGAAGCCGCCTCGGGGGACGTGCGGGCCTCGGCGGTGAGCAGGGTCAGTTCCCATCGTGCGGCGTCCCGGACCAGCTGGAGCACCACCTCGTCCGGCTCACCGGTGGGCTCCTCCACCGTGAGCCGGACCAGCAGGGCCCTCACCTCCGGCGGGGCCCCGTCGATGGCCCCGTGGAGATCGTCGGCGTCGACCAGACACTGGAAGGCGGCCCGCTGGAGGTCGTCACGGAAGAGCGCGGGCTCGAGGCGCTCCCCCACGTCGTCGGGGCGGTGGATGGCCAGCCGGAGCGCCTCGAGCCCCGGGCGGAACTCGCGGGCCGGTCGACCGCTCCGCCGGGAGGTGGGGCCGCCCGACCCACCGTTGTGGGCCCCGGGACCGCGGTCGGGCCCGTCCGACTCCCAGCCGTCGTCCGGGTCCCTGACCCACGGCTCCCCGCCATCGGCCGGCGCCTCACTCCGTTGGCGGGTCACCCCGTCCGCCCGTGAGGCCCGCCGCCCGCCCGGACCCGGTACCGGGCGGGGGCCCTCCTTGCGCAGCTGCTCGAGCCGGTCCCTGAGGAGCAGCGGCTCGAGCCGGCACCGCTCCGCCACCTGCATGAGGTACTGGTCCCGCACCAGGTTGTCCGGGTGCTCGGCCACAGCGGCCAGCGCGGTGTCCGCCGCCTTGGCCCTGCCTTCCGGCGAGGTGAGCTCGGCGCCGTCGAGGATCCGCTCCACCCGGAACTGGAGGAACGGCTTCGCCCCCTCGATGGCGGCACGCAGTCCGTCGGGGTCGGACCGGGCCAGCTCGCCGGGGTCGGAGCCGGCGGGCAGTGATGCCACGGCCACGTTGATCTCCAGCCGGCGCTCCCACTCGTAGAAACGGCCGGCGGCGGACTGCCCGGCGCCGTCGGCGTCGAAGGCCAGGACCACACGCGAGGCGAAGCCTCGGAGCAGTTTGACGTGCTCCTCGGCCAGGGCCGTCCCGCAGGTGGCCACGGCGCGCTCCACGCCGGCCTCGAAGAGCCCGATCACGTCGGTATAGCCTTCGCACACGACCACCTCGTCGTGCTTGATGATGTCCTGCTTGGCCCAGTTGAGCGCGTACAGGGTTCGACGCTTGGAGTAGATCGGGGTCTCGGTCGAGTTCTTGTACTTGGCGGGGTCCGAGCCCCCGGGCAGGATCCTTCCCCCGAGGGCCACCGGATGGCCCGAGGGGTCGCAGATGGGGAAGAGGACCCGTGCCCGGAAGGCGTCCTGGAGACGGCCCATCCGGTTGGTGAAGCCGAGGCCCGCCCCGACAGCGACCTCCTCGCTGAGGCCGATCCCCCGGCACAGCTCGTCCCAACCGTCGGGGGCCCAACCCAGCCGGAACCGACGGACGACGGCGCCGTCGTACCCTCGGCTGCGGAGGTAGTCCCGCGCCTGGCCGGCGTCCGCTCCGACCAGCAGCCGCTGGTGGTACCACTCGGTGGCCTGCTCCATGGCGTCGAGGAACACCTTCCGGCGCTGGTTGTCACGTCCCGAGTTGGCGTCCTCGCGGATGGTGATGCCCGCCTTGTCCGCCAGTCGGCGAACGGCGTCGACGAAGTCGAGGTGTTCGATCTCACGGACGAAGGTGATGGCGTCGCCCTTGGCCTGGCAGCCGAAGCAGTAGTAGAAGCCCTCGTCCGCATTGACGCTGAACGAGGCCGTCTTCTCGCCGTGGAACGGGCACAGGCCCACCCACCGGCGCCCTTGGCGCTTCAGCGCGGCGTGCTCTCCGATCAGGGCGACGATGTCGGTGGCCTGCCTGACCCGTGCGACGTCCTCATCGGGGATGCCCATAGGTGACGACGGTACCGCGTGGCTGAGCCGGTCGGACCGGCGGGTCGACCGGGCGTGCCGCCGACGGGCGGAGGACCGGGGCCCGCCCGGGCCAGCGCCGGATCAGACCTTGGCCGACGACTTGGCCTTGGAGGACTTGGACTTCCCGGTGGGCGCGGCCTTGGACTTGGGGGCGGACCCGGCCTTGGACTTGGGGGTGGACTTCGCCGGCTTGGGCGGCACCAGGCCCGCCAGCACGCTCTGGGCGGCGGCCAGGCGGGCGATGGGCACGCGGAAGGGCGAGCAGCTCACGTAGTCCAGCCCGGCCGCGGCGAAGGTGCGGATGGACTCGGGGTCACCGCCGTGCTCACCGCACACCCCGATCTTGAGGGAAGGACGGGTCGCCCGGCCCCGCTGGACCCCGAGCCTCACCAGCTCCCCCACGCCGTCGGGATCGACCACCTCGAAGGGATTCCGCGACAACAGGCCCTGCTCGAGGTAGGCGGACATCATGCGGCCCTCGACGTCGTCACGGCTGAACCCGAAGGTCATCTGGGTGAGGTCGTTCGTCCCGAAGGAGAAGAAGTCGGCCTCCTCGGCGATCTGGCCCGCCAGGAGGGCGGCCCGGGGGGTCTCGATCATGGTGCCGATCAGGACTTCGAGCGCGCCGGTACTGTCCTTGCCCGTCCTACCCTTGCGGCTGGCCGCCCCGCCGGCCGCCTCCGCCTCGGCGATGGCGGCCTCGACCCACGACCGGGCGAGGGCCATCTCCTCGCGGGAGACGGTGAGCGGGATCATGATCTCGACGATCGGATGCCCTCCAGCGGCCACGCGGCTGAGCGCCGCCTCCATGAGGGCCCGCACCTGCATGGCGTAGAGCCCGGGCTTGATCACCCCGAGCCTGACCCCGCGGGTCCCGAGCATCGGGTTGTACTCGTGCCACGCCTTGGCCGCCTCGTACAGCCGGCCCTCCTCCTCGTCGAGGCCGACCGTGGCCTCCTTGATGGCCAGCTCCTGGGTGTCCGGGAGGAACTCGTGGAGCGGCGGGTCGAGGAGCCTGATGGTGACGGGGAGACCGTCCATGGCCTCGAGGATCTCCACGAAGTCGGACCGCTGGGCGACGCGCAGTTCCTCGAGGGCCAGCACCTCCTCCTCGGGGGTGCCGGCCAGGATCATGCGTCGGACGATGGGCAGCCGGTCCTCGGCCAGGAACATGTGCTCGGTCCGGCAGAGACCGATCCCCTCGGCACCGTGACGGCGGGCATTGGCGGCGTCCGGCCCGGTGTCGGCGTTGGCCCGCACGCCGAGGTGGCCGGCCCGCACCGCGTCCGCCCATCCGAGGACGATCTCGAACTCCGGGGGCGTCTCGCCCACGGTCATCTCCACCTGACCCAGCACGACCGTGCCGTTCGTGCCGTCCACCGAGATCCAGTCACCCTCGTTGACCACGACGTCGCCCACGGAGAACGAGGCGGCCGAGATACGCAGCGCCTCGGCACCGACGACTGCCGGCTTCCCCCACCCCCTGGCCACCACGGCGGCATGGCTCACCAGGCCGCCCCTGGCCGTCAGGATCCCCTCGGCCGCCAGCATGCCGTGCACGTCCTCCGGCGAGGTCTCGCTGCGCACCAGCACCACGCGTTCACCCCGCTCGGCCGCTGCCTGGGCGTCGTCGGCGGTCAGATAGACCCGGCCGACGGCGGCGCCGGGTGAGGCGCCAAGGCCGCGGGCCAGCACCGCATGGCCGGTCCCGGAGAACTGCGGATGGAGGACCTGTTCGAGGTGCTCGCCGGTGATCCGGCCCAGTGCTTCCTCCTTGGTCAGCTTGATCGCCTTCTCCCCAACCATGTCGACCGCCATCCTGAGGGCGGCCCGCCCGGTCCGCTTGCCCACCCTGGTCTGGAGCATCCACAGCTTGCCCTGCTCGATGGTGAACTCCGTGTCGCACATGTCCCGGTAGTGCGACTCGAGACGGGCGAAGATGGCGAGCAGCTCCCGGTGGATCTCGGGGAACTCGTCCTTCAGGGCGGACAGCGGCTCGGTGTTGCGGATACCGGCCACGACGTCCTCACCCTGGGCATTGATCAGGAAGTCCCCGTATTCGCCGGTGGCCCCGGTGGCCGGGTCGCGGGTGAACCCGACCCCGGTCCCCGAGGCGTCGTCGCGGTTCCCGAACACCATGGCCTGCACGTTGACCGCCGTGCCGAGGTCGTGGGCGATGCGCTCGCGCACCCGGTAGGCGATGGCCCGTGGGCCGTTCCACGAGGCGAAGACCGCCTCGATGGCCCCGCGCAGCTGCTCGTCGGGGTCCTGGGGGAACGGCCGGCCGGTGTGCCGCTCCACGATCTGCTGGTAGGCGTCGACGAGATAGCGCAGGAGGCCGATGGGGACACCCGCATCCGACGTGGTGCCGGCCAACTCCTTGGCCGCCTCGAGGAGCAGGTCGAACTCGTCGCCGGGAACGCCCAGGACGATCCGGCCGTACATCGCCACGAACCGACGGTAGGAGTCGTAGGCGAAGCGCTCGTCGTCGGTCTGCTTGGCCAGCCCCTCGACCGACTGGTCGTTGAGGCCGAGGTTGAGGACCGTGTCCATCATGCCCGGCATGGAGAACTTGGCCCCGGAGCGGACGGACACGAGCAACGGATCGCTCGGGTCGCCGATCCGCTTCCCCATCTTCTTCTCCAGGCGGGCCCTGGCCTTGGCCACCTCACCGGTCAGCGTCTCGGGCCACCCGCCCCCCATATAGGACCGGCAGGCCGTGGCGGCGATGGTGAACCCGGGCGGCACCGGGAGCTTCAGCACCGACGTCATCTCGGCCAGGTTGGCACCCTTGCCCCCCAGGAGGTCCTTCATCTCCATGGGGGGCTTGCGGTGGGCATGGTCGAAATCGAAGACGAACGGCATGGGGACGGGGACTCCTGGGGTGGGTTCGGGAAGGGCCGATCAGCGGGCCGGGCACGTGCGCACGCGCCCGATAAACCCTACCTGGCCACCGTCGGCCCGACGGACTGTCACGTCAGAAGGCGGGAGGGAGCTGGGCGTCGCCGCCCAGGACAAGAGGAGGGCCACCGCGGCGACCGGGCCGGCCACCGGGGCGGCGGTCAGCACCACGGCCACCGCCACCGTCCCTCGTGAGCCCCGTCCCCCTTTGGCTCAGGTCACCGGGCGATCCTCCCAGTGGCGCCGGTGACGGAGGCAGGCCCAGGATGACGGGTCGGGCGCCCACGGCGATGGCCCTAGGCCAGGTCCATTCTCCGACGCACCTCGGCGAGCAGCTCGCCGACGGGGACGCGGACCTGCTCGGTCGTGTCGCGGTCCCGCACGGTCACCGCTCCGTCGTCCAGCGAGTCGAAGTCGACGGTCACGCACCACGGTGTGCCCACCTCGTCCTGGCGGCGGTAGCGCTTGCCGATGGACTGGGTGACGTCGTAGTCGCACATGAAGTGCGGCTGGAGCGAGGCCAGCACCTCGCGAGCCAGCGGTTCGAGGGTCTCCTTCTTCGAGAGAGGGAGCACCGCCACCTGGTAGGGGGCGAGGCGGGGGTGCAGCTGCAGGACGGTGCGCGCCTCACCACCGACCTCGTCCTCGCGGTAGGCCGAGAGCAGGAAGGCCATCATCGTCCTGGTGGCTCCGGCGGCCGGCTCGATGACGTAGGGGAAGTAACGCTCGTTGGTGGCCTGATCGAAGTACTCGAGACGCTCGCCGGATGCCGCGGAGTGGGCCCGCAGGTCGAAGTCGGTGCGGTTGGCGATCCCTTCGAGCTCGTCCCACCCCCACGGGAAGAGGAACTCCACATCGGCGGTGGCCGCCGAGTAGTGGGAGAGCTCGTCGGGGTCGTGGTGACGCAGGCGGAGCTGATCGGTCGGGATGCCGAGGTCGGTGTACCAGGAGTACCGTTCGTCCAGCCAGTACTGGAACCACCGGTCGGCCTCGGACGGAGGGACGAAGAACTCCATCTCCATCTGCTCGAACTCTCGGGTCCGGAAGACGAAGTTCTGCGGGGTGATCTCGTTCCGGAATGACTTGCCCACCTGAGCGATGCCGAACGGCGGCTTCTTCCGGGTCGTCTGGAGGACGTTGGCGAAATTGATGAACATGCCCTGTGCCGTCTCCGGGCGGAGGTAGGCGACCGCACCCTCGTCCTCCAGGGGTCCGGCGTGGGTCTTGAACATCAGGTTGAAGGCGCGGGCCGGCGTGAATTCGGTCGAGCCGCAGTTCGGGCAGACCCCCTCGATCTTGTCCTCACGCCACCGCTGGTGGCAGTTCCGGCAGTCGACGAGGGGATCGGTGAAGTTGGACAGGTGGCCGGACGCCTCCCACACCGCGGGCGGCGAGAGGATGGCGGCGTCGAGACCGACCACGTCGTCGCGTCGCTGGACCATGGACTCCCACCAGGCATTCTTCACATTGCGCAGGAGGTTGACGCCCAGGGGGCCGTAGTCGTAGGTGGATCGGAACCCGCCGTAGATCTCCGCCGACTGGAAGATGAACCCGCGCCGCTTGCACAGCCCGACGACCTTGTCCATCAGGTCGGAGGGCGCGCCAGCAGCGATGTCGGGGTCAGGCATAGGGAGGAATGGTACCGGTTGGCACCGGGCCATCCGCCCGGTCCGGCGTCAGGTCCGGCCGGGTCATGCGGGACCGGCCAGCCGTGAGGTCACCTGGTTGGCCAGCAACCGGCCGCGGACGGTCAGCACCGCACGACCGTCCACCTGGTCGACCAGGCCCTCGAGTGCACCATCGGGCGCCAGCGCGTCGGCGGGGACGCCCCTGGGGGTCCGGAGGGCGAGGACGAGGCCCTCGAACCGCCGCTGCCCCTCGGTGAGCACCTCCTCGCCGGCCACCGCCGTCCGGCCGTGGTCGACCGCAGCGATGTACCGGTCGGGGGTGCGGAGGTTCCACCAGCGCCGCCCGGCCCGGTGCGAGTGGGCGGCCGAGCCGATCCCCCGGTAGTCGCCCTGCTCCCAGTAGAGGTTGTTGTGGTGGCACTCGTGTCCCGGGTGTGCCCAATTGGAGATCTCCTCCCAGTGGTAGCCGGCGACGGTGAGGAGCCGCTCGGTCGTCTCGTAGCGGCCGGCCTGTTCGTCGTCGTCGGGATGCCGGTCCGGCGCAGCGGCCAGGGGCGTTCCCGGCTCGACCGTGAGGGCGTAGGCGCTGAGGTGGGGAGGCGGTTCGGTCAGGCCGAGCACGTCATCCAGCGTCCGTTCCCAGTCGCCGTCGGTCTCGCCGCTCCCTCCCATGATGAGGTCCATGCTCCACGACTCGAATCCGGCGGCGGCCACGGCGGCGGCGGCCTCGAGGCCCTCCGCCGCGCCGTGGCGGCGTCCGAGGCCGGTGAGCACGTGGGGAACCGTCGACTGCACGCCGAGTGAGATCCGGGTGACGCCACCTCGCCGGTAGTCGGCCAGGCGCTCGGCGGTGGCGTCCTCGGGATTGCACTCGACCGTGACCTCGGCCTCCTCGGTCCGGGGGACGGCGTCGAGGATCCGGACCAGCAGATCGGCGGGCAGCCGCGACGGCGTACCGCCACCGAAGAACACCGAGGTGGCCGCAGGGAGCTCCCCGTCGGCCTGCGCCCGATCGAGCTCGGCCACGCATGCGTCCACGTAGCGGTCCATCAGATGGTCACGGTCGGTGTAGGTGGCGAAGGCGCAGTAGTCGCAGCGGAACCGGCAGAACGGGACGTGCACGTAGACGCCGAACGCGCCGGCCGGGCCTGACGTGCTCACCGGGCCCGACGTGCTCACCGCGATGATCCCGCCAGGCTCAGCTTGGCCTCCTCCCAGCGGTCCAGGGCCTCGATCCGCTCGACGGCATGATCGACGATCGGCTCCGGGTAGCCGGGACGCCCGGCGTCGGGGACGTAGCGGGCCACGTACGAACCGTCAGGATCGAACCGCTGCGCCTGGAGCGACGGATTGAAGACGCGGTGGAACGGAGCGGCGTCGGTACCGGTGCCGGCCACCCACTGCCAGCCGTGATTGTTGGACGCCAGGTCGCCGTCGACCAGGAGCTCGAGGAACAGGCGGGCGCCCCGTCGCCAGTCGATGTGCAGATCCTTGACCAGGAAGGAGGCCGTGAGCATCCGGATCCGGTTGTGCATCCATCCCTCGCCGCGCAACTGGCGCATGCCGGCGTCGACGAGCGGGAAGCCGGTCTCTCCGGTGGCCCAGGCCTCGAAGCGCCGGTCGGCCGTGGGGCCCGCGTCCCAACGGATGTGGTCGCCGACGGCCAGGAGTGGCTTCCACGCCGAGGCCGGGTGGTGCCACAGCACGTCGGCGTAGAACTCCCGCCAGGCGATCTCGGACCGGAAGGTCCCCGCATCCGGTCCGTCACCGAGCCGGGACAGGATCTGGCGGGGGTGGATGCAGCCGAACCGCAGGTAGGGGGAGAGGTGCGACGTCCCCTGGCGGTCCGGTCGGTTCCGGTCGCCGTCGTAGGAGGCGGCCGGGCCGGCCAGGAAGGCGTCCAGGGTGGCGAGGGCGGCGGGCTCACCCGGCACCGGCAGCCCGGGCGACACGGGCTCGGCACCGATCTCGCCCACGGTGGTGTCCGAGTCGGGCTCCGTCCAGCGGACCCCGTCGGGTGCAGCGCTCGGCGGGGACCAACCGTGGTCCGACCAGGCCCTCCGGAACGGGGTGAACACCCGGTAGGGCGTGCCGCCCCCGGTGAGCACCCGGCCCGGGGCCACCGCGTAGGGGGAGCCGATCAGGGCGAGGGTCCGGCCGTCGTCGGCCAGGGCCCGGGCCACGGCTGCGTCGCGGCGCCGGCCGTAGGGGGTGCAGTCCCCGGTGGCGAACACGGTGTCGGCCCCGACCTGAGCGGCGAACTGGCGCACGGCGAGGGCGCTTTGTCCCCGGCGCAGGGACAGCCCACCACCGATCCTCGCGTCGAGGTCGGCGAGCGACCCGGCCAGGAAGGCCCGACGGTTGGCTCCGGCCCCGCCCAGCAGGCGGTCGTCGGCCACGAAGACCGGCGCCACCCGGCCGCTCCGGCCGGCGGCGTCGACGGCGGCGAGGAGTGCCGGGTGGTCGGCTGTGCGCAGGTCGCGCCGGAACCAGATGACCGTGGTCCGGCCGGTCGGAGCGGCCAACTCAGGAGACCTGGCCCGAATGGACCGAACGGAGGCGGCGGTCGAGGTGGGCCTCCATGGCCTCGGTGGCCAGGGCGGTCACCTCATCGGTGACCGCCGACCTCGGCTCGGCGAGCACGCCCGCCAACCCACCACCGAGGGTTCGCCGCAGCAGCGCCAACCCACCGGGGGTCAACGCCCGGCCACGACGGCAATCGCGGCACAACACCCCTCCCTCGACGATGTCGAAGGCCACCAGCTGCTCGCTGTCCTCCTGGCCACACGACACACAGGTCTCCAGCACCGGTGCCGATCCCTCGAGGCCGAGGACCTTCAGGAAGAACGCCGGTGCCACCATGGGCGAGTCATGGGCGGCCAGGGTCCCGATGGCGCCGACCAACATCTCGTAGAGCCGGGGATTGGCGTGGCGCTCCTGGCCGATCTGGTCGACGACTTCGAGCATCGACATCGCCGAGGACATGCGGTCGAGGTCCTCGCGGACGGCGCGGAACGTGTCGATGACCTCCACCTGGTTGATGGTGTCCAGGTCACCGCGACCCTGCCAACCGAGCAACGCCACGTGGCTGAGTGGCTCGAGCCGGGAACCGAACTTGGACGTCGTGCGCCGCACGCCCTTGGCGACCGCCCGGACCTTTCCGTGCTCCTCGGTCATCAAGGTGACGATCCGATCCGCCTCTCCGAGGCGGATGGTGCGGAGCACCATGCCCCGGTCACGGAAGAGGGTCATCGCGGCGAGCGGGGCTCCCCGGCTGCGTGACGTTCGTCAGCGCTGCCGGCCCGGGTGGCGCTGCCGACCCCGGTGGCGCTGCCGGCACCGGTCGGCTGTTCGGGCCCGGCGGGTGGGGCCGCGCCACGGCCGTGGCCGCGGCCGCCCCCGAGCAGGCTGTTGGCGGCGATCAGTCCGAGGACCACCGGTGGGAGCACCACCAAGGGAAGGACCTCGGTGAACCCGGCGACGTCCATGAGGACGACGAATCCGTACATGAGCACGCCGAGCGCGACGCCGGTGACGATCCAGACACCACCGGCATCGTCCGGCGCCATCCGGGCCCGACCGGGTCGTCGGGCGCCGCCCGGGTGGGCGGCGTGGCTGTGGCTGGTCGGATGGATCCTCACGTGACCCCACCGTAACGGCGTTGGCGCCGCTGGAAATCGCGCACCGCCTCGAACAGGTGGGTCCGACGGAAGTCCGGCCACAGGACGTCGTCGAAGACCAGCTCGCTGTAGGCCAGCTGCCACAGCAGGAAGTTGGAGATCCGGTGCTCGCCCGAGGTGCGGATCACCAGATCGGGATCGGGCTGATCGGGGAAATAGAGTCGGGAGCGGATGGCCTTCTCGTTGATCTTGTCGGCAGGGACCCCGTCGGCAACCAGGCGCCGGACGGCGTCGACGATCTCCGCACGACCGCCGTAGTTGAAGGCCATCGTGAGGGTGCAGCGCCGGTTGGCCGAGGTCAGCTCGATCGACTCGTCCATCCGCCGCAGCACCCGCTTCGGCACGCGCCAGTCGCGTCGGCCGGCGAACCGGATGCGGACCCCCTTGTCGTGCAGCTCGTCGCGCCGGCGGAGGAGGAGGCTCTCGTTGAAGCCCATCAGGTAGCGGACCTCGTCGGCCGGTCGTCGCCAGTTCTCGGTCGAGAACGCATACATGGTGATCCAGGGGATACCCAGCTCCAGGGCTCCCTCCACCGCGTCGAGCAGCGCCGCCTCACCGGCCGCGTGCCCCTCGGTGCGTGGAAGGCCACGACGGGCCGCCCACCGGCCGTTGCCATCCATGACGCAGGCCACGTGGGCGGGAATCGGGCCGGAGAGCAGTCCGGACGACGTCACCGTCGGACGCCGGGGTCCGTCCTCCTCGTCGCCGCCTCCCTGATCCTCTCGCACCCTGCGAACCTACCGCCTCGTCGTAGGCCTGGGTGCCCGATCGCCCGGCCGGGCCCGGCCGACGGCCGTCCCCCGACCCGTGTTTGGAGCATCGGGGCACCGGGCGCTAGACCCTCCCCATGTCCCCGTGGGCCGCGCTGGCCATCTTCGCCGCCGGTGTGGCGGCCGGAACGATCAACGTCATCGTGGGATCGGGATCGTTGATCACGTTCCCCACCCTGCTGGCCCTGGGGTATGCACCGGTGCTGGCCAACGTCTCCAACACCGTCGGCCTCGTCCCGGGGAACGCCAGCGCCACCGTCGCCTACCGCCGGGAGCTGACCGGCCAGCGCCGGAGGCTGCTGCAATTGGGCTCCGCCTCCATCCTCGGGTCGTTGCTGGGCGCCGCCCTGTTGCTCGCCCTCCCCCACAGCGTGTTCAAGGCGGTCGTGCCCGCCCTCATCGCCGTGGCCTCCGTGCTGATGGCGGTGCAACCCCGCGTGAGGGCCGTGCTCGATTCGCGCGGTGGCCGCCACGAGCACGGCGGCGTCGTGCTGATGCTCGGGGTGTTCCTGACCGGCATCTACGGTGGCTACTTTGGCGCGGCCCAGGGCGTCATCCTGATCGCCCTGCTGGCCATCTTCATCGACGATGACCTCCAACGCCTCAACGGGACGAAGAACGTCCTGGCCTTCACGGCCAACGCCGTCGCCGCCGTGTTCTTCGTGGCCACCACCCACGTCTCGTGGTCGGTGGCCGGCCTGATCGCCCTCGGGTCCGTGCTGGGCGGCCAGGTCGGTGGTCGTTACGGACGGCGCCTTCCGGCTCCCGCCCTCCGGTGGGTCATCGTGGCCGTCGGGCTCGGGGTGGCCGTGGGCCTGGGCGTGGCCTGGCACTGAGGGCCGGGGCGGCGGGGTCCTGGCCGCCGAGGGGGCGGTGCCCGACGGACGGACCGGGCTGCTCGTGCCCGAGCGGGCCGTGGCCCGCCGGTAGGGTCGGTGGATGACCGACGAGGTGACGGCCACGCTGGCGGAGGTGGCCGCCGCGCTGCCCGATGGTGGTGAGCGGCGTGAGGGGCAGCGCCAGATGGCGGTGGCGGTGTCCACGTCGATCGTCGAGCGCCGCCATCTCGTGGTCCAGGCCGGCACCGGCACCGGCAAGTCACTGGCCTACCTGATCCCGGCCGCCCTGGCCGGCCAGAGGGTGGTGGTGGCGACCGCCACCAAGGCGCTGCAGGACCAGCTGGCCACCAAGGACCTCCCCCTCGTGGCGAGGGCCCTCGAGGGGAGCTTCACGTTCGCCGTGCTCAAGGGACGGAGCAACTACCTCTGCCGCCAGCGGGTCTCCGAGGTGGGCGGTCGGGGCGAGCAGCTCTCGCTCCAGCCGGGTGCCGCCGACCCGCCGGACGCCGACGACAGCCTCACCGAGGGGGCGGGGGGCGACGAGGTCGACTCGGGGCGGCTCGGTGACCAGGTCCGGCGACTGGTGCGGTGGGCGGACGAGACGGACACCGGTGACCGGTCGGAGCTCGACTTCGAGCCCCACTACCGGGCGTGGGCCATGGTGTCCACGACAGCCCGTGAGTGCCCCGGAGCGTTCCGCTGCCCCTCGGGACGCGACTGTTTCGCCGAGGAGGCCAGGGCCAGGGCGGCCGAGGCCGACGTGGTGGTGGTCAACACCCATCTGTACGGTGCCCATCTGGCCAGCGGCGGGGCCGTGCTCCCGCCCCACGAGGTGGTCGTCCTCGACGAGGCCCACGAGGTCGAGGAGGTCATGACCGACAGCCTGGGCGTGGAGATCGGCCCCGGGCGCTTCCGGGCGCTGGCGGCCACCGCCCGGCCACTGCTCGACGGTGGCTCGCTCGATCCCGCCGACGCCGTCTCCGAGGCCGGCGAGCTTCTGCAGCGCGCCCTGCGCCCCCTGGCGGGGCTGCGGGTGGCCCACGGCGACCTCGCCCCGTCGGAGCCACCGTCCGACCGGACACAGCCGCCCGATCCCAGCGGTGGCGACGAGGACGGCCCCGCCGATGCCGAGCCCGTCGGCCTCGATCTCGGCCTGGAGCCACCGGCCGCGCCGCCGAAGAAGACCGGTCCCGCGACCAGGAGGGCCGGCACTGCGGCGAAGAAGGCCGGCATCATGGCCGAGGCCGCGCCGGCCGCCAAGGCTCCCGGTCCCACTCTCGGTGAGGTCCTGACCCTGGCCACCGGTCGGGTCGGCCGTCTCGTCGACGGCCTGCGGCGCGCCGAACGGGAAGCCGGTGACGACGAGCCCTCGGCGTCACGGTCGCGGCGCGACCGTGTCCTGTTGGCCGCCGGGCACCTGGCCTCCGACCTGGCCCGGGTGGCCACGCTGACCGAGGACGAGGTGGCCTGGGTGGACGGCGGGGCCCGGTCCCCGAGCCTCCGGGTCTCCCCCATCGACGTGGGCCCGCTCCTGGCGGAGCACCTCTGGGGGACGCTGACCGGCATCCTCACCTCGGCCACCGTGCCGATCGGACTGCAGGAGCGGCTCGGCATCCCGCCGGAGCGGTGCGACATGCTCGATGTGGGCAGTCCGTTCGACTACCGGGACCACGCCCTGTTGTACGTGGCCCAGTCCCTGCCCGACCGCCGGCGTCCCGAGTCGGAGCCGGCCCTCCACGACGAGCTCGAGGTGCTGATCACCGCGGCCGGAGGTCGCACCCTGGCCCTGTTCACGAGCTGGCGGGCCATGAACGCCGCCCGGGACGCGCTGAAGGACCGCCTCGACTTCCCGGTGCTGGCCCAGTCGGACCTGCCCAAGCCGGCGCTCATCGACGCGTTCACCGAGGACGAGTCGGCGTGCCTGTTCGCCACGCTCGGCTTCTGGCAGGGCGTGGACATCCCCGGCCGCACCCTGAGCCTGGTCACCCTGGACAGGATCCCGTTCCCGAGGCCCGACGACCCCGTGCTCGAGGCCCGTCGGGAGCGTGCCGGCCCGTCCGCCTTCAGCTCGGTCGACCTTCCCCGGGCCGGCACACTGCTGGCCCAGGGCGCCGGCCGACTGATCCGCTCCGCCCAGGACCGCGGGGTGGTCGCCGTGCTCGACAGCCGCCTCGCCTCGGCCCGCTACCGGGGTGCGCTGCTGGCCCGGGTCCCACCCATGAAGCGCACCGTGGACCAGGCCGAGGTGGTGGCCTTCCTCCGGCGTATCGCCTCGGAGCGCTGAGACCGCCCGGGAGGCGGCCGGGCGATCAGAAGCCGAGCCGGTCGAGCGACTCCTCGCGTTGCTGCCACCGCTTCTCCACGCGCACGAAGAGCTCGAGGTAGGCGCCGGGGGGCATCTGCCGGCGCACCGCGGTCCCGACCTCTTTCAGCGTGCCTCCCCCCTTGCCGATGACGATCCCCTTCTGCGAGTCGCGCTCGACGAGGATCTCGCACCGCACCCGTGGCCATTCCCACTCGGTGACCCGGCAGGCGATGCTGTGGGGCAGTTCGTCCTGCACCCGGTGCAGCAGCTCCTCCCTCACCAGGTCGGCCACCCAGAATGCCTCGGCCACGTCGGTGACCATCCCCTCGGGGTAGTAGCGGGGGCCTTCGGGCATCCGGGACACCACCGCGTCCACCAGGGACGCCACGCCCTCGCCGGAGGTGGCAGAGACGGGGAAATACTCGACGGGGACCGGGGAGCGGCCGTCGTCCTGGTCGATGGCGGCGATCACGTCGGAGACGGCGGTGAGGTGGGTGAGCACGCCGTCCCCTCCCACCCGGTCGATCTTGTTGACCACGACGAGCAGCGTCGGATCCCCCTCGGGCCCATCGGGTCCATCACCCCGGTGGTGCAGCTCACGTTCCAGGTCGGCGGCACGGGCCATGGCCCGCACCCTCCTGGCCGACTGGGCCAGCACCATGCGGTCCCCCGGGCCCACCGCCCCGGTCGCCTCGACCATGGCCACCACGGCGTCGACGTCGTCGAGCGAGGAGGTGGCCGACTCGTTCATCCGCTCACCCAGCGCCGTGCGAGGCTTGTGCAGGCCGGGCGTGTCGACGAACACGACCTGGGCGTCGGGCCGGTTGAGCACCCCGCGCACCTGCGACCGTGTGGTGTTCGGACGGGGTGACGTGATGGAGACCTTGGTGCCGACGATGGCATTGACCAGGGTCGACTTACCGACGTTGGGCCGCCCGACCACGGCCACGAACCCGGAGCGGAACACGGTCATCCCTCGCCTTCGCCGACGTGGCCGGCCACGGCCACCGGGACGATCCTGACCCGCTCGATCCTCCGCCCGTTGACCCGCTCGGCCACCAGCCGCACGCCGTCGACCAGGACCGACTCGCCGGCCACGGGGACGTGGCCCAACAGGTCGAAGACCAGTCCCCCGACGGTGTCCCACGCCCCGGTGGGCAGGTCACCGTTGATCAGTTCGTTCACCTCGTCCACCGGTAACCGGGCGCTGACCCGCAGCTCACCCGATCCCAGGCGCTCGAAGGGGGCCTCCTCGACGTCGAACTCGTCGACGATCTCCCCCACCAGCTCCTCGATGAGGTCCTCCAGGGTGACCAGCCCGGCGGTGCCGCCGTACTCGTCGACCACCACCGCCTGGTGGAACGTCTCGGACTGCATCTCGCGCATGAGGTCGGACACCCGCTTGGTCTCGGGGACGAAGTGGGCGACCCGCAGGTGGGCCCGCACCGCGTCGCTCCCCTCGCCGGCCCGGACCGACCTGATCAGGTCCTTGGTGTAGGCGATGCCGACGACGTCGTCGACCTGCTGCTCCACCGCCGGCATGCGGCTGAACCCGGCCTCGAGGGCCTGCTCCAGGGCGGCCTCGACCGTCTCGTCGACGCCGACGGTCACCATGTCCGGCCTCGGCACCATCACCTCGCGCACCACGGTGTCGCCGAATTCGATGATCGAGTGGATGAGCGCCCGCTCCTCGGTCTCGATCACCTCCCCCTCCACGGCGACGTCCGCCATGGCCAGCAGCTCGGACTCGGTCACTCCGGACCCCAGGTACTGCCCCTGCTCCCCGATGAGCAGGTTGGCGAAGCCGATCAGCGCGCCGGAGAGGATCCGGACCGGCCAGAAGCGGACCAGCGCCGACACCAGCGGGGCGCTCAGCAGCGCGGCCCGCTCGGGATGGTGCACCGCCCAGTTCTTCGGCACCGCCTCACCCAGGACGAAGATCACCACGATCTCGAACACGGTGGCAGCGACCACGCCCCAGGCCCCGAACCAACTGTGGGCGAGGATGCCGACCAACGTCGCCACCACCAGCTGGCAGATCAGCACCAGCAGGAGCACGGGGTTGAGGAACCCCTGGGGGTTCTCGGTCAGACGGACCAGGACCTTGGCGCCCCGGCGTCCGTCCTCGACGAGTGCCATGGCCTTGGCCCGGCTCATGCGGACGAGGCTGGTCTCGGCCAGGGCGAGGACGGCCGACGCCCCGAGGAGGAGGACCACCACGAACAGGAGGATCCCGTCGCTCCAGGTGAACGAGCCGGTGGCCGTGAGCACGACGGCGATCGGACCGGGTGCCGCGCTCATGTGGGCACGCGGTAGTAGCGAGACAGCAACTGCTGCTCGCGCCGTTCCATCCTTTCGGCCTCCTCCTCCACCTCGTGGTCCATGCCCAGGAGGTGGAGGATCCCGTGGACGACCAGGAGGGCGATCTCGTCGTCGAGGGTCACGCCGTGCTCCACGGCGTTCCGGGCCGCCACGGCCGGGCAGATCACCACGTCGCCGAGGAGGAGGAGGCGCCCGGTGTCCGCCTCGATGGAGCCGGGCCCGGTGCCCCCCTCGTCCGGCGACCGGCCGCTCCGGTCCGCCTCGTCCTCGATGGGGAACGAGAGCACGTCGGTGGGACCCTCCTTGTGGAGGAACCGCTCGTTGAGCGAGGCGATGGTCGCCTCGTCCACGAAGAGGAGCGACACCTCGGTCTCGCTCACGATGCCCTCGGCCTCCAGCACCGAACGGGCCAGCGCCGACCAGCGCCCCACGGACACGGGATGGTCCTCTTGTTCGTCGGCGGCGTAGACGTCGAGGCTCACGGCTGCCCCGACGAGGGCGTCCGCCGGTCGTAGGCGGCGACGATGTCGGCGACGATCCGGTGGCGGACCACGTCCCGCTGGCCGAGGTGGACGAAGGCGAGGTCGGGCACGCCCGACAGCACGGGCTCCAGGCCGACCAGGCCCGAGCGGCCGCCGGGCACGTCGATCTGGGTGATGTCCCCCGTGACCACGGCCTTGGAGCCGAACCCGATGCGGGTCAGGAACATCTTCATCTGCTCGGGACTGGTGTTCTGGGCCTCGTCCAGGATGATGAAGCTGTTGTTGAGCGTCCGGCCTCGCATGAACGCCAGCGGGGCCACCTCCACCGCGCCGCGGTCGATGAGCCGCTGGGCGCCCTCGGGCTCCAACAGGTCGTGCAGGGCGTCGTAGAGGGGGCGGAGATAGGGGTCGACCTTCGCCATCAGGTCCCCGGGGAGGAAGCCGAGCCGCTCCCCCGCCTCGACGGCGGGGCGGGTCAGGATGATCCGGTTCACCTGATGGGACTGCAGCGCCTGCACGGCCAGGGCCACCGCCAGGTAGGACTTGCCGGTGCCGGCGGGACCGATGCCGAAGGTGACGATGTTGGAGGCGATGGCGTCGGTGTACTGCTTCTGCCCGCCGGTCTTCGGGCGCACCGCCCGGCCCCGGGACGACCGCAGCAGCTGCGAGGTGAGCACCTCCGAGGGCCGGATGTCGTCGTGCATCATGTCGATGGTGCGGTGGACCTGCACGGCGTCGAGGCCCTGGCCCGACTCGAGCAGGATGATCAGCTCCTCGAACAGGGCCCCCACCCGCTCGGCGCCGTCGCCCTCGATGGAGATCTCGTTACCCCGGACGGCGATGCGCACGTCGTCGAACGCCCCCTCGACCAGGCGCAGCAATTCGTCCCGCTGGCCGAGCAGGCCGGCCATCAGATGGTTGCCGGGAACGAGAATTTTGACCTGGGTGCCTGCCACGAGCGTTCTGGACCTGACCCTACCAGCGGGCCGGGTCCGGCCATCCCATGGTCGGGGCGGGACCGATGGTCCCGGTGATCACCCCGGAGGCCAGTCGAACGACCGCCCGCCGAGGACGTGCAGGTGGAGATGGTCCACCGAATTGAGGGCGTCGGGGCCCACGTTGAACACCAGGCGGTATCCCCGGTCCTCGCCACCGATCCCCTCGGCGTCGGCTACCGCTTTGGCCGCCTCGAGCAGGGCGGCGACCTCGGCACCGTCCGAGGCGGTCACCTCGGAGGCGTTGACGATGTGGCGGCGCGGCACGACCAGGACGTGGACCGGGGCGTGCGGATTGATGTCCCGGAACGCCACGGTGTGCTCGTCGGTCCTCACGATGTCGGCGGGGACGTCGCCGGAGACGATGCCGCAGAACAAGCAGTCGGCCAAGCCCGTCATGCCCCCCGTCGGGCGGCCACCCCGTCAGCGGTGTCCGCGTGCCGACCGTTGGTGCCCTTCACCTCGGGGTAGAGGTGCTCGAGGCTGCCCGGGGCGATCCGGCTGGCCTCGATGAACTGGTCCACGTCCACCTCCTGGAGGCGGATCACCCGACCGAACTTGTAGGCGACCAGGTCACCCTCGTCGATGAACCGGTAGAGGCTCCGCAGGGTGATGCCGAGGCGTTCGGACGCCTCCTTGGTGCTCAGCCAGGTGATCGGCTCGGTCATCGGCGGGCCTTGACCTCCCTCACACACTCACGAGGAGACCGAGCTCGTCGAGACGCGAGCCCATGCTGTCGGGGGTCACCCCGAACAGGCAGGCGATGGCCCGGACGTCCTCGGCGCGGATGGTGATCATCCTCCCGTTGAAGTCCTGACGGTGCACCTGGATCATGCTCAGGAACCGGCGGAGCAGGTCCCGTTCCGGCCCGCTCACCGTGTGGAGCTTGGTGAGGTCGATGGCGACGCGCTCGGAACCCGAAGCGGCCTGGATCGCCCGACGGGCGCTCAGCGGGGCGACCACCTCGCCGTTGCCGCTGGCCCCCCACCGGGCGACGGGCACGTCGTCGGGCGGGAGCAGCTGGTCCACCGGGACGTCGTAGAGCTTGGCCAGTCGCTGGAGCCGGGGGACCGAGATGGCCCGTTCGCCCCGCTCGTAGGCACCGAGCACCGATGCCTTGAACTCCTGTTCGGACATGGCCTCGACCGCCTGGAGGGAGAGCCGCATCTGCTTTCGCATGGCGCGCAGGCGGGCGCCGACGGCACGGGCGTAGGCGATCCGGGCCGCCTCTTCCTGCTCGTCCTCGTCGTCGAGGATCTCGACACCATTCTCCACCACCGACATGTGCACCTCCGCTGTTCTGCACCGGCCGCCCCATTAGCCCCGGCTCTGCCCGTGTGATGCAGGCGCACACTCAGTTCCGGCGACTCCCAGGGGAGCCACACACTCAGTTCCTGCGGATCCCGAAGGAACCGCCGACCTCCTAAAAGGAGCACCCTGCCTCTAGGTGTAGTTTTGCTCACGCACCGTGGTTACGCAAGCGGACCTACCAGGCCACCACGCAGGGCGCACAACACGGTGCCGGCTGCGACGGCCGCCGTCTCCGAACGGAGGACGGTCGGGCCGAGCCCCATGCCCTCCCCCCACCGGGCGCGCTCGTCGTCGTCCCAGCCCCCCTCGGGCCCGATGGCGACGACCGTGTCGGCCAGGGTGGGTCGTCCCCCGCCCGGCTGGGCCAGGCACGGCGGGGTGCCCACCAGCTCGGCCAGCTCGGCCAGTTCCATCACCGCGGTCACCTCGGGAAGCCGGGTCCGCCGGCACTGGGCGGACGACTCCCGGGCCACCCTCCTCAACCGGTCCACGGCCCGGATCCCCCGCTCACCGTGCCAGCGAACCACCGCCCGGCGGGACGAGAGGGGCACGATGCGGTCGACCCCGAGCTCGGTCAGCTTCTGGGTGACCCACTCGGGCCGGTCCCCCTTGGTGGGTACGAATGCCACCGTGATCGGCGGGACCGGGGCGGGCTGGACCACCACGGGTCCGTCGACCACGAGCGAGCCGGCGGTACCCCCCGACACCAGGCATCGGACCCAGGAGCCGTCCCCGTCGGAGGCGATGACCACCTCGCCGGGCTTGAGGCGCAGCACGTCGACCAGGTGATGGAGCGCGCCCTCGTCGAGGCAGGGGGCACCGAGGTCGTCCACGAAGACCATCGTGGAGGCCGAGACCAGCTCGGGGTCCGGCCGGACCGCCGACACGATCAGCTCAGGGCCGAGCGCAGCTTCGAGAAGATCCCCTCGCCCCCGTGCGGTGCCTCACCCAGGTCCTCTCCCCGGGCCGCGGCCAGGGCCGACAGGAGTCCGCGCTGGTGGTCGTCGAGATCGGTGGGCGTGTCCACGTCCACGTGGACGAACAGGTCACCCCGGCCCCGGCCCCGGATCCTGGGGACGCCCAAGCCCTTCAGCTGGATGACGGCCCCGCTCTGGGTGCCGGCGGCGATGGCGAGGTCACGCCGGTCGTCCAGGGTGTCGAAGCCGATGCTCCCGCCCAGGGCGGCCATGGCCATCGGGATGTGGACGGCGGCGTGGAGGTCGGTGTCGGACCGTTCGAAGACGGTGTCCGGCTGCACCGACACGTGGACGAAGAGGGCGCCGTTCGGACCACCGCGGAACCCGGCGGGTCCGTGCCCGGCCAGTCGGAGGGTCGAGCCGTCGTCCACGCCGGCGGGGATGTCGACGGTCAACGTCCGGCGCTCGTTGCGCCGGCCCTCGCCCCGGCAGTCCGGGCACGGGTCGTCGATGGTCTCGCCCGATCCCTGGCAACGGGGACAGGGCACGGCGGTGATCACCTGACCGAGGATCGACTGACGTACCCGTCGGAGCTCGCCGGCCCCCTGGCACTCGGGGCACCGGGTGGGGGACGACCCGGGTCGGGCACCGGTGCCCTCGCACGAGTCGCAGTGCACCGGGGTCTGCACCTCCACGTCCCGTTGCACACCGAAGACCGCCTCCCGGAAGTCGAGCCGGACGACCAGTTCGGCGTCGGGGCCGGGCATCGGGCCCGTGCGCCGGGTCCGACCGCCGGCCGATCCGCCCATCCCGTTGAAGAAGGCGTCGAACAGGTCGCCGAGCCCGCCGGCAAAGGGGTCGCCCACCCCACCGCCGCCGGCCCCCTGCCCGAAGACGCCCTCGGGACCGAACCGGTCGTAGCGGGCACGGCGCTCGGGGTCCTTCAGCACCTCGTAGGCCAGGCTGATCTCCTTGAACCGCTCGCCGTTGTCGGCATCGTCCTGATTGGCGTCGGGGTGGAACTCCCGGGCCTTGGCCCGGTAGGCGCGCTTGAGGTCCTCGTCGCTGGCGTCCGGTCGGACGCCGAGGATCTCGTAGAGGTCGGTGGCGCTCATCGGCCCGCCTCGCCCAACCGCTCGCCCAGGCGGTCGCCCACCACTCGGGCCGCCGCCAGGGCCAGCGGATAGTTCATGCGCGTCGGCCCGAGGAGGCCGATCGTGCCGGCCTCCTCACCGTCGACCGACACGGGCATGACCACGATGGCGCACGACGCCAGTGACTCCACGCCGTGCTCGGTGCCGATGGCGACGGTCAGACCGGTGTCGAGGATGTCGCGGAGGAGGGTGACCACGACCAACTGCTGCTCGAGGATGCTCAGCACCGAGCGCACCGTGTCCACGGCGTCGAACGCCGCCGCCATGCGCGAGGAACCGCCGACGAAGAGCTGCTCGGATGCCTCGGCGCTCCCGATCGAACGCAGCCCGTCGAGGGCGGCCGACACCACCCTGTCCGTGACCGGGTCGCCGGTACTGGCCACCACCGGGCTGATCACCGTGATCGGCAGGCCGAGGCACTGCGCCGCCAGGCGGGCGCCGGCCTCGGACAGCCGTTGGTCGTCGATCTCCTCGGTGAACTCGATCGACTGCTTCTGGACGGCCCCGTCGGCCAGCACCACGACGAGCAGCGCCAGTCGGGGCCCCAGACCCACCAACTGCACCGAGCGGACGGCGGCCGAGTCGTGGGACGGCCCGAGGACCAGGGCCGCGCAGTCGGTCAGGTCGGCGAGGAGGCCCGAGGTGTGCTCGAGCATCGACTCGATCTCACCGTGGGCGTGGTCGAAGAACCGGCGCACCTGCTGGCGGCCGACCGGGTCGAGGGAGCCGGGGCGGCCGAGGTGGTCGACGAAGAAGCGGTAGCCCTTGTCCGTGGGGATCCGCCCGGCACTGGTGTGGGGCTGGGTCAGGTACCCGTCACGCTCGAGCGCCGCCATGTCCGACCGCACGGTGGCCGACGACACGCTGACCCCGGGAGCGTCGACCACGTGCTGCGAACCCACCGGCTGGGCGGAGCCGATGTACTCGCTGACCACGGCGTTGAGGATGGCCGACTTGCGGGCGTCGAGCTCCAACGGGGCACCGGAGCTCTCGTCTTGGCGGCTGTCGTGCTTGGTCGGCATGGGCTCTCGTTCCGGCGGCCGGACCCTCCGGCCGGCGGAAGCCGGACGTCGGTTCGTGCGGTGCTGGCACTCCACTCTAGTGAGTGCTGACCGGTCCCGGGCCTCATGCAGGTGGAACCGTCGGCGGGGAGGCTCGGGAGCCCTCTTCGCCGGTCGACCCCCTCGGCCACCGCTCCCGCCACGGGGGCGGTTCCGGCCGGCGTCAGGCAGAGGCGACGAAGAGTCGGGCCGTCATCGCCGGCCCCAGGGCGATCGTCGACTCCCCCACCACCAGGACGAGGGTGCCGTCGGGGGCCCTGGACTGGATCACCGCCGTGGTGCCGGGTGTGAGCCCGTGGTCACCCAGGTAGGACAGCGACGCCGACTCGTGCTCGATGCTCTCGGTGATCCGCTCGAGGCGGATCCTCTCACCGGGGACGGTCTCGTCCAGGGGCTTCTGCCTGGGCACGGGTGAGTCGGCACCGGGGATGGGATTGCCATGGGGGCAGGTCGCCGGGTTCCCCAGCAGCGCCACCAGGCGTTCCTCGACGTCGTCGGAGATGACGTGCTCCCACCGACCCGCCTCGATGTGGGCCTTGTCCCAGTCGAGCCCGATCACGTCGACGAGCAGGCGCTCCGCCAGCCGGTGCTTGCGGACGACCCCCGCCGCCAGCGCCGCCCCCTTCGGGGTCATGGTGATCTGACGCGAGCTTCGGGTGATCAGATCGTCGGACTCGAGCCGGTCGAGCATCTCCGACACCGAGGGAGCCGCCTTGTCGAGTCGTTCGGCCAGACGGGCCTGGATGACCGGGATCCCCTCCTCCTCGAGGGCGAAGATCGTCTCGAGGTACTCCTCGACCGGGGGATGGAATCGGTCAAGCACGAGCACGATCCTACGGCAACCGGGCGGTCGACGGTCCGGCCGGCCGGGTCGCCGCCGCGTCCGATCGGCCGGCAAGGCCGGATTCGGTCGGCAGGACCCCATTCGGTCGGCCGCCGGCGCCTCAGTCGAACGGCCGGTCAACCCCTGGGACTACCGTGGGAGCCGTGGGCACAGCACCGGGAGTCGACCCCGCCGACGAGGGCTCGGGGCCGTCCGACAGCCGGGCCGTGCCGTCCGATGGGGCTGGGCCGGACGACAGCGGAGCCGTGCCGGACGAGGGGGTCGTGCCGGACGAGGGGATCGTGCCGGACGGATCCGTCGCTCGGCCCGACGAGGTCGAACCACCGGAGGGCAGCGACCCGCTCCGATTCAACAAGTGGATGAAGCGATCGGCCACCGGCGCGGTGCTGACCGGCATAAGCCTGGGCCTGCGTGAGGCGCTCGAGACCACGAAGAAGGAGCCGGCGTTCATGATCGAGGCGTCGGGCCGGCCCGAGGATCCCGACAACCCGATCCAGCTCCACTTCGATCCTGACAACCCGGCCGACACCGTGGCCGTCATCCGCCAGCCCCCCACGCGACCCGACCAGGACCAGCCACCACCGGCCGGATAGCCGGCGGCACGCCGACCCCTGGCGCCTCAACCGACCGGCTCACCGATCGGCGGCTCACCGACCCGGCGGCCCGGGGGCGGCACTCCGACCGGCCGGACCTCACGGTCCGGTCCCCGGGGGCGGACGCGGTGGAGGAGGCGCCAGGCCAAGCCGTCGATCAGCAGGACGACGCCCAGGCCGTAGAGCACCCCGGCCACCGCGTCGGTCGGGAAGTGCCAGCGGAGTGCGACCACGGCCAGGGCCATCCACGAGGTGTAGGCCGCAGCCAGGACGGCGGCGACCACACGCCAACGGACCGGGGTGGCGAGCACGGCCGCCGTGGCCAGGGCGGCGGCGCCGACCGTCGATCCCGAAGGGTAGGTGAGCGCCCCACCGAGGGTGCGTCCCACGGCCGGCTTCATCACCAACTCGCTGGTGGACAGGGCGAGGATCGGTCCGATCAGGCAGGCAATCGAGCGGGGGCGGTCTCGACGGTAGACGAGCACGGCCAGGACGACCGGCCCGACGATGATCACCGCCGGTCGACTGAACCAGGTGATCGAGGTCAGAGCGGAGCGCCCGATGTCGGGGAGCGCGGCGAAGATCCACCGGTCGAAGGAGGTGGACCGGGGACGGACGGCGAAGTAGAACGCGCCGGCCATCACGACGGCCACGAGGGCGGCGCCCACGGCGATCTCCCGGCCGGAGGCCCGGTCCCGGCCGCCCCGTCCGGATCGGGGGCGCGGTCCACCGAAGCGGGCGCGCCCGCCCAGCCGGGCACCTGGTCCACGGATGGCATGGCGACCAAACTACCGGGGGTGGGCGCTCCGGCCTCGCACCCCGGGCCATTCGCTGAGCACGTTGGTTCCCCCACGGTCCGGGGTGACCATCGCTAGCATGAGCGAGTGGGAGATCCGACGGCTCGAACCAGTACGGCGTGCCGACCAGGCGCTCCGCTCCCCGGAGCCGGCCCCCGGACGGAAGCGGTGTGACCGGGTCGGAGCCATCGGAGCGCCCCGCGGCCTCGCTGCCCGAGCGGGTGCTCCTGTGGATGCCCCGCGGCGCCCGTGTGCCCGGCGGCCACGTGGTCCAGTTGGAGAAGACGGCCCGGGCACTCGGTGAAGCCGGGCTCCAGGTCACCACCGAGACCTCGCCGGACCCCTATTTCGACGGTATCGACCTCGTGCACGGCTTCGGCCTGAGTGCCGAGGAGATCCGTCACTGCCACACCCGTCGGATACCCGTCGCCCTCTCCACCATCTACTGGGACCGCTCCTATCGAACGGACGGGGGACGCCCCCGGGCTCCGGGAGCACGCGATCTCGCCGCCCGGGGTTGGTGGGCGGCGAGATTCGCCCGTGCCGCGCTCCTGGGGAGCGGGGCCCTCATCGAGGAATGCCGGGGCACCGCCTCCAACGAGACGGCTCTGTTCGCCGCGTACGAGTCCGCCGATCTCCTCCTGCCCAACGCCGAGGGCGAGGGTGAGGCCGTCCGCCGTGATCTCGATGTCTCGACCCCGATGCACACCGTGCCGAACGGCGTCGATCCCGATTCGTTCACCCTCCCATCCCGACCCTTCGAGGACCGTGGCTACGTCCTCTTCGTGGGCCGGATGGAGCCGCACAAGAACCAGCTCGGCCTGATCAAGGCGCTCCAGGGCTCGGGGCTGCCCCTCGTCATCGCCGGGCACGCCCACCCCGACCACCCCCGCTACGCGAAGCGGTGCCACCGCGCCGGCGCCGGATGGGTCGACTTCCGGGGCACCGTCGAGCACGAGTCCGAGCTGGCGGAGCTGTACCGGGGGGCCCGGGTCCACGTCCTCCCCAGTTGGTTCGAGACGACCGGGCTGGTCTCGCTGGAGGCGGCTCTGAGCGGGTGCAGCATCGTGTCGACGTCGCGTGGGCATGCGAGGGAGTACTTCGGTGAGGACGCGCTGTACTGCGACCCGGGCTCGCCGGCGTCGATCCTGGAGGCGACCCGGCTCGGCTGGGTGACCCCTCCCCCGGCCGCACTGCGGGAGCGGGTGCTCGAGCGGTTCACCTGGAAGCACGTTGCCGAGGCCACCATCGCCGCCTACCGCACGATCCTCTGACCTGCTGGACCGTTGGCCCTCCGGACTGCCGCTGGACCCCTGACCTGCCGACCTGCCGGGCTGCCGCTGGATCCGCCACCGCCGCATGGCGGCTCCTCGCCGTTTCCCCCGAGAAGTTAGGCTGCCGAGCAAGGAGCAGACGACAAGGATTCTTCGTCAAGTTCCAGGCGTGAACTTACGATGCTAGGCGTGGATTCGGGCGAGATGGAGAAGAGTCGTTGACCGCACAAGCCGAGGTAGCGCGCAACGTGACTACCCCTGTCTGGTTCGGGCCCGACGAGCGCCCCCTCTTCGGCTGGATCCACCTGCCACCGGACCGCATGGCCCGGGGCGGCGTGGTGCTCTGCCAGTCGCTGGCCCTCGAGGCACTCTCGGTGTACTACTCCTACCGGCTCCTGGCCGACCGGCTGGCGGCGTCGGGCCTGGCCGTCGTCCGCTTCGACTACGACGGGACGGGCGACTCCTTCGGCGGGGAGACCGACCCGGACCGGGTCGAGGCATGGCTCGGGAGTGTGCGGGCGGCGACGGACCTCCTGGAGTCGACCGGCGCACCCTCCCTGGGTCTCGTCGGCATCCGGATGGGCGGGCTGTTCGCCGCCCATGAGGCGTCCCGCCGAGGTGGCGTGGACGTGCTCGGCCTCTGGGATCCCTGCATCTCGGGAAAGGCGTTCCTGCGCGAGCAGAAGTTCCTCCGCCTGGTCAGTGGCGACGACGACAAGGGCGAGAACGAGGCGATCGAGGCCCCCGGTCTCCGGTTCGAGCCCGAGACGGTGAAGGCCCTCTCGGACCTGGACATCACCCGGATGACCGGCACGTTGGCCGCGAAGACCATCGTGCTGGTGCCTCCCCGTACCTCGAAGCCGGCCCGGCTCGAGCGCCGTCTCGACGGGCACGAGGTGGAGTGGCAGGAGGCGACCGGCGAAGAGGCGCTGCTCGACTCCCAACGCCAGGATCCGCCCTACGACACCATCGAACGGGTCGCCACCTGGCTGTCCGATTCGTTCGATGGCGAGGTCGTTCCTGTCACCGCCCCCGGCCGCGCCTCGGCGACGGTCGGCTGGACGGCCACCGGCGAGCCGATCGGGGAGCACCCGGTCGACGTCGGATCGATCGGCCTGTTCGGCATCGTCACCGAGGGACCCGCCCCCACCGACCGGCCGGTCGTCGTGCTGGTCAACGAGGGCGGGACCCACCACATCGGACAGGCCCGGATGTGGGTGGACCTGGCTCGGCAGCTGGCCACCCAAGGCTTCCGGGTGCTTCGGTTCGACCTGAGCGGCAACGGGGACAGCGGCACGAGGCCCGGCCAACGGGCCCATGTCGCCCGCGCCCCCGAAGCCCTCTTCGACGTTCACGACGCCATGGCCGCCGTGTCGCCGGACGATCCGGCCAATGTGGTGCTGATCGGCTTCTGCTCGGGGGGCTACCAGGTCGTCGAGCAGGCACTGGCCTTCACGCCCCGCGGGATCTGCATCATCAACCCGACCTTCGCCTTCGCTCCGCCGGAACCCGAGGGCACCGCGTCACGGCCGGCGAGGCAGACATCGAGGCCGTGGTTCGTGCGGGTGATGGACCCCGCCCTCACGCTGATCGCTCGGCACCACAACTCCATCGAGGTCGACCGCTGGTCCAAGGCCGTCCACACGGGCACCTGGCCGGCTGCGGTGGCCATCCGCCGTCCCGGGGTTCCCGAGTCGGTCTGGCGACTGATCGTCGGCGCCGCCATCGACAACCCCGGGGTGGCGACGCTCGAACGCATCGCCGACAGCGACACCGACACGCTCCTCATCACCGGCGCCGACGACTACCTGCCGATCGGGCTCGGGGCCGAAGAGCGGATGCGGGCGTTGAACCGGAAGCCCAATTTCAAGCTGGAGCGGCTGATGGAACTCGACCATGCGTCGTGGGTGATGGCGCAGCGCCGCCGGATGCTCGCCGTCATCAGTGAACACGTGGTCACCACGTTCGCCGGGTCGGGGCCGTCGGCCCCTCCGGCGGCCCCATGAGCCGCGGGCCCGTCGAATCCTGAATCGGCGGCACCGCGGCGACCACCTGGTCCGACCGGGTGCGCCGACGGAGAGCCGGCCCCGGCGACGGGCAGACCTATCGGTCCGCGTGTCGACAATTGGGGCTGCAGTAGGGTCGAGGTCGATGACGCACTGTGCGATGCGAAGGTCCGCAACCGCCCGGATCCGGACGACCCGACCGAGTCGGGGATGACCGGGAGGTCGGAGGCACAGAGCGCCGGCACCATCCGCTGCTCCTTGATCGTCCTCAACTACGACGAACGCGACATGCTGCTCGACTGCGTCCGAAGCATGGTGGCGGCCGTCGGGGACGACGACGAGATCATCGTGGTCGACAACGGATCCACCGACGGCAGCGCCGACGCCGTGCGGACGGAGTTCCCGTCGGTCACGGTGCTCGGCCTGCCCGAGAACCGCTACATCTTCTCCCTCAACGCCGGACTCGAGGTCGCCCGGGGCCAGTACGTGGCGTTCTGCAACAACGACATGGTGGTGGAGGCCAACTTCGTCGACGAGGCGCTGTCGTGCTTCGTGAGCGAGGACATCTTCGCCGTGTGCTCGCGCGTGCTCGACCGCAACGGGTACGAGCAGGGGACCAGGACGGCCGGCTACTGGAAGCACGGCCTGATCTTCTACCAACCCCTCCCCCACGACGAGCGCTCCACGGACTGCTTCTTCGCCGTGGGAGGACAGGCCTTCTTCCGACGTGACCTGCTGTCGGCCATGGGATCGATCGACGAACTGCTCTGGCCGATGTACCACGAGGACATCGAGCTGTCCTACCGGGCCTGGAAGAACGGCTACCGCGTGGTCTACGCGCCGGGTTCGGTCTGCCACCACCGGGGAGGCCAGACCAGCCGCCGGGTGTTCACCGCCACCCAGCTCCGGTCGTTCGTGCGACAGAACGAGTTGCTCATCGTCTGGAAGGACGTGACCGACCGGGGACTGCTCGTCGACCATCTCGTGTGGATCCTCCCGAGGCTGATCGTCGCTCTGTTGCGCTGGGACAAGGGGACGTTGATCGGATTCGGCTCCGCCCTGAAGCGGCTCCCCCGGGCCGTCCGGGCCAGGTCCCTGGCGCAAGAGGGCTTCCGGCGGACCGACCGGCAGGTTCTCGAATTGGTCAGCGCCTCGGCCATCGACGCCAGGGCGGCCCGCTCCACCTCACCGTCGTCGGTCGCGGATCCGCTGCCAGAGTGAGTTGCGCAGCTCGGGCTCCAATCGGGCGACGATGAGGGCGAGGGCGGCCCACGACGCGAGGACGACCACGACGGCGCCGATCACCGCGGCCAGGCCGGAGTGGGTCGGATGCAGGTGGATCAGCAGGAGCGCCAGTGCGCCGGCCACGACCGCCACCGGCACCACCGGGGCCAGGGCGGAACGGCCGTAGCGCCCGAAGGGGATGCCCAGGTACCGGCACACCACGATCGGGAGCACCACGAAATCGATGACGATGACCGGGGGCATGGAGCCGATGGCGGGTCCCACCGGGCCCAGCCAGAAGGTGGCGGCGATGCTGCCGGCCAGGTTCAGCACCGCTCCGATCGTGGCCACCTTGGCCAGCATCCGGTTGCGGCCCACCCCGGTAAGGAAGAGGAAGCACTGGTGGCCGGGCAGCTGGATGGCGGACACGATCCCGAGGGCGATGACGATCTCGTAGGTCTTCGGTGGCACCGAGCCCAGCCACAGTTGCAGGATCGGCTCGCCGAAGGCGGCCAGGGCGATCACGATGGGCACGGACACCACCAGGCTCACCAGCACCGAGCGGCAGAAGTAGTCCGCCTGGCGGCTGCGGTCGCCCGTCGTCTCGAAGTGGGTGTAGGTGGGCAGGAGCAGGTTGGTGCCCAGGGTGCTGAGGTTCCGGGTCAGGTTCGAGGTGTTGAGGGCGATGTTGTAGGGCGCCACCTGTGACACGGGCAGGATGATGCCGATGACGAGCGCGTCCAGCTGGTAGGCGACCACGCTGCTGAGGGCGATCGTCGCCTGCAGCCCACCGAAGCGGATCAGCTCGCCGAGGAGTGGGCGCCGGAAGCGGCCGTACCGCACGGGGGAACCGGTGATCCGCGAGGCCGCCACCGCGCTGATGACCAGGCCGAGGGCCAGGCCGGCGGTCTGGAGGATGGCCAGGGCGATGAGACCGCCTCCGGCGAGCACGGCGAGGATCTGGCCGACCTCCGTGAGGATCAGCGTGACGAGGCCGATCTGGGCCAGGCGGTCGCCCCGGCCGGCGCCGAACAGCAGAGCGTTCGGGGCGGTGGCCAGGAACGTGACCAGGGTCATCACTCCGAGGATGATGAGGGTGGTTCCCGCCACCGTCGGGGAGATGGTGCCCAACTTGAGGAACGAGGCCAGGAACGGGGCGAGTCCGGCGGTGATGCCCACCGCCACGACCCCCGACACCGCGAAGAAGGCGAACGAGGTCCGGATCACATCGGCGACACCCTCGGAGTCGCCTTCAGCGGTCAGCTTGGCGATCCGCTGGACAGCGGCCGTTCCCACGCCGACGTCCAACAGCCCGAGGTAGCCGACGATGGCCAGGAGGACGATCCACAGTCCGTAGGGGCCGGCACCGAGCTGGCGCAGGAGCACCCGGGTGAGGACCAGGCTGGCCGCCACGCCGATGAGGAAGCTGGCGTACTGCGAGACGACGTTGCGGATCAGCTGGGGGAGGCTGGCGTTCGCTGCCGACGCACCGTCAGGCTCGGGAAGCGGTCCCGGGGTGACTTCGCCGTCCACGCGCCACCGTACCTCACCGGATCCGGGTTTCGACGGTCCCTCGCCCCGTCCCCCGGGGGACGCCGACGGCCCATCCGGCGCAGGTACGAAGGCCGGCGGCGGCACCGGTCGGCTCGGTGGCGGCGGTGGGTGCGCACCCACCGCCGGTCTCAGTCGTCGAGCCGGAGCGCGGAGACGAAGGCCTCTTGGGGGACCTCGACCCGACCGATGCTCTTCATCTTCTTCTTGCCCTCTTTCTGCTTCTCGAGCAGCTTGCGCTTCCTCGTGATGTCCCCGCCGTAGCACTTGGCCAACACGTCCTTGCGCCTGGCCTTGACGGTCTCGCGGGCCAGGACCCGGCCGCCGATGGCGGCCTGGATGGGCACGTCGAACATCTGGCGGGGGATGAGCTCGCGCAGCTTCTCGGTCATCCGCCGGCCGTAGAAGTCGGCCTGCGACCGGTGGACGATGGTCGAGAAGGCGTCCACCGGGGTGTGGTTGATGAGCAGGTCCACCTTGACGAGGTCGGAGGTCGTGTACCCCTCGGGCTCATAGTCGAGGCTGGCGTAGCCCTTGGTCCGGCTCTTCAGCTGGTCGAAGAAGTTGACGACCACCTCCGCCAGCGGGATCGCGTAGACGAACTCGACGCGCTCGGGCGAGAGGTACTCCATCTTGACCATCTCCGCCCGACGGCCCTGGCACAGGTCCATCACCGTGCCCGTGTACTCCGCCGGGGTGAGGATGGTGGCCCGCAGCATGGGCTCGTCGACATGGTCGAGCTGAGTCGGCTCGGGGAGCTCGCTCGGATTGTCCACGTCGACCATGGTGCCGTCGTTGAGGTAGGCCCGGTAGGCCACCGAGGGGGCGGTGGCGATGAGGGACAGGTCGAACTCCCGCTCGAGCCGCTCGCGGACGATCTCCATGTGGAGGAGGCCGAGGAAGCCACACCGGAAACCGAACCCGAGGGCCCGGGACGACTCGGGCTCGTAGGTGAAGCTGGCGTCGTTCAGCCGAAGCTTCTCCAGCGCGTCCCTCAGGTCGGGAAGCTCGTCACCGTCGATGGGGAACAGCCCGCAGAACACCATCGGCTTGGGGTCCCGATAGCCGGCCAGCGCCGCGGCCGCCGGGCGGCTCGCGGTGGTCACCGTCTCGCCGGAGCGGGCACCGCCCACGTCCTTGATGCCGGCGATCAGGTAGCCGACCTCGCCGGGGCCGAGCTCGTCCACGGGAACGGTGGCCGGCGTACGGATGCCGATCTCCTCGATCTCGTGGTTGCTGGCCGCCTGCATGAACCGGAGGCGGGCGGTGCCGAGCAGCGTCCCCTGCATGACCCGGATCGAGCTCACGACCCCCCGGTACTGGTCGTAGGCCGAGTCGAAGATGAGGGCCTGCAGCGGTGCATCCGGATCGCCGGTCGGAGGCGGTATCCGCTCGACGATGGCGTCGAGCAGCTCGGGCACGCCCTCCCCGGTCTTCGCCGAGATGTGGAGGATGCCGGACTCCTCCAATCCGAGGACCTGCTCGATCTCGGCCGCACACCGTTCCGGGTCGGCGGCGGGAAGGTCGATCTTGTTGAGAACGGCCACGATCTCGAGGTCGTGCTCGATGGCCTGGTAGCAGTTGGCCAAGGTCTGCGCCTGAATGCCCTGGGAGGCGTCGACCAGCAGCACGGCGCCTTCGCAGGCGGCCAGCGAACGGCTCACCTCGTAGCCGAAGTCGACGTGGCCCGGCGTGTCGATGAGGTGGAGGGTGTGGTCCTTCCACGGCACCCGGACGTTCTGGGCCTTGATGGTGATCCCCCGCTCCCTCTCGATGTCCATCGAGTCGAGGTACTGCTCGCGCATCTGGCGGGGGTCGACCGCACCGGTCAGCTCGAGGATGCGGTCCGACAGGGTCGACTTGCCGTGATCGACGTGGCTGATGATGGAGAAATTGCGGATGCGGTCGACGGAGAGCACGGAACGGCCAGCGTACCCAAGCCCACCCGAACTCCGTCACACGCCGGGTGGCCGGTGCCGGGGGAAGTGGGGGTGCGGGTCGGTCCGAGGGACGGGACCTCCCGGCGGTGGCCGCCGGGTCGGGTGGGGCTGCTACCCTATGAGGTCTCCGGATTCGGGATCCTCACGGATCCTCCGGGGTCCCATCTCAGCGAGGAACTGCCGACCGCCCGAGCACCCAGGTGCGGAGGTCGCACTGCGGCATCTCCCCCGGACCCGACCGACCAGCACGACGAGGAACCAGTGGCAAACATCAAGAGTCAGATCAAGCGCAACCGGCAGACCGTCAAGCGGCAGGCCCGCAACAAGGCGGTCAGGTCCGAGCTGAGGACCCGGACCAAGCGGGCGGTGAGCGCCATCGAGGAGGGGGCGGAGAACTCCGACGAGGCGCTGCGGTTGGCCATCAAGCGGATCGACAAGGCGGCGGCCAAGGGCGTCATCCACAAGAACCAGGCGGCCAACCGGAAGTCCCGCCTGATGAGAAGGGCCGCCTCGGCCTCCGCCGACGCCTGACGCACCGGGCCGTCGGCCCGGACGGTCACCTCGGCGGGTAGATCCGGAGCGTCACTTCGGCGGGTAGAAGTAGTACGGCTCGTCGCACCGGTAGCCGTGGGTCGGGCCGGAGACCGGCGGATCCTGGTAGCGCTGGTAGTGGCCGTCGACGATCTTGGCGATGATGTAGCAGCTGCCGGGGAGCTTTTCAGCCGGGTTGGACGTGGTGATGATGCCTCCCCCGTTGAACGACGTGATGTCCTTCAGCTGCTGGAGCACGGAGCCGCGGGTCGGGTCCTTGCCGGCAGCCTGGAGCGCCTGGGTGAACAGCTCGGCCGACAGCCACCCGTAGAGGGTGTAGAGGTCGGCCTTGAATCCGGGCGACGCCTTTTGGACCCAGGTCTGGAAGGTCGCCACCGCGGGGATGGTGAAGGCGTCCTCACCAAGGAAGAGGGAGGCATTCTGCTCCATGTAGGCACCGTCGACGGCGCTGGCCCCTCCCGAGTCGGGCACCAGGCTCTCGCTGTAGGTCGAGGCCCCGAGCACTACCTCGGGGTGGAAGTCCTGCTGGTTGAGGGCCTTGACCACGCTGGCCGCGTAGTTCTCCGGCATCTGCTCGAGGAAGAGGATCTTGACGCCGGCGTTCCTCATGGCGACGACGTTCTGGTTGAAGTCGGTCTGGGTGATGTCGAAGGTCGGGTCGTAGACCACCTTGTAGCCCTGGGCGGCCATGGCCGACTTTTCCGCCACCCACTTGTCCTCGGCCGACGGCTGGTCGGCGATCAGCGCCGCGGTGTGGGTGATGTCCTGGGGGAACTTCTTCTTGAAGAAGACGAGCGGACCGAGCTGCCACCCGCCGACCGCCGGGGACGGGCTGAAGGTGTTGGGCAGGTTGTTGGCCACCGGGCTCAACGAGACGGTTACGTTCGGTACCTGAGGGTTGTCGGCCAGCACCGTGGCCCCGAAGCTGTCCTCCAGGGAGAACCCGCCGACCATGGCGAAGTCCTTTTGGATGTCGTCCTCGGTGAGTTGCTTGTTGGGCGCACCGGCGTACTGGTCGTCACCGCTGTCGACGATCAGTTTGCGGCCGTCGACGCCGCCCAGTGCGTTCACGTAGTCGGCGTAGGCCTCGGTGCCCACAGCCGCTCCCTTGAAGAGTCCGAACTCCAGGGTCGACACGTTCCCGATACGCACCGAGTCCGACGTCAGGCCGGTGGTGTCGGTGAAGGCGGACGACGGGATTTTGGCCGGGGACGACTTCGACGAGTCGGTCGAACCCGACGTGGTCGTCGGGGCCGACGAGTTCGTCGACGAACAGGCGGCCACCGTCAGCGCCAGTACGGCCACGGCGAGCGTGGCGGTGAAGCGTGGCGCCCTCGGCCGTCCACTACGGCTGTCACTGCTGTGCATCTGTTCTCCCCCGTACTCGTAGAGCCTGCCCGCAGATGGTCGATCTGTCCCCCGGACGCGCTCTCCTGGCTACGACTCTAGGGAACCCTGACCCGTCTTGCTCGTCACCGGCCTTCAGCTGGCACCGCCGGCCTCTGCCGGAGGGTCCGGCGTTCCTCTCACTTCGCCCCTCCGATGCATGGAGGCGATCCGGGCCCGCTCCATGTTGACGAACTCACCGACAGCTTCGACCGTGACCACCCCGTCCTGGACGAGGCGACCCCGGCTGTGGGTCCGGCGACCTTCGATCGAGGTGACCCACGCCTCGAACACAACCGGTTCGGCGATCCGGGTGGGCTTCAGATAGCGGATCGACAGGTTGACGGTGGGCCCGGCAGCGTCGGCGATGACATTCGCCGCGGTCAACATGATGTCGAACGCCCCGGCCAGGGCCGCTCCGTGCACGCATCCCGGCGCTCCCTCGTAAGGAGCGGTGAACACGCCGCGGCCGACCGCCTTGGGCGGGTCGAACTCGATGTCGAGGGGGAGTGCCAACGGATTGCAGGTGCCGATGATCACGTCGAAGGGCATGGCCGACGCCAGGGTGTCCACCTCGTCCGCGGCCACCGAGTGGTCGGAGAACCGGGCGGTGGGCGGCCCGCCCGAGGGGACGGGCACGTGGCCCTCGAGCTCGTCGGCCACGACGGTCGCTCGACGCGCCGCCTCGGCGAGTACCTCCGCCGGAGCGGTGGTCGTGACGGTGAGGGCGATGAGACGGCGCACCGCCGTGGCCAGTTCCTCGCGCCCCCCGCCGCTCCAGGGTTTGGCCGGCCCGCCGACCGGATCGGGCGTGTCACTCATCGTCGCCTCCGAATCGCGTCAGGAACTCGGTCTGTCGATCCAGCACAGCCAGCATCTCGTCGGCGCTTCCCGAGGGGATCCGCAGGACGACCTCGTCGATGCCGAGGGACCGGTAGTGGTCGAGTTTCCGGTCGTCGGGCACGGTGCCGAACGGAACGACCCGGACGCTCGCCGGGTCACGCCCGGCGAGCTCGACGGCCCGCCGCAGATCGGGCAGGGCCCCGGTCATGCCGGATCCCCCGACGGGCAGCCATCCGTCGGCGTATTCGGCGATGGCCGCGAACACCGAGGGATTGGCGCCCCCGCCGACCAGGGTGGTCACCCGTGGCTGTTGGACCGGCTTGGGCCAGCTCCAGCAGGGTTCGAGGGCCACGTGGTCACCGTGGAACTCGGCCTGTTCCTGCGACCAGAGCGCCTGCATGCAGAGCACGTGCTCGCGTGCCACCTCACGCCGCTCGCCGAAGGGGACACCGTGGTCGGCCGCCTCCTCGCGGTTCCACCCGAAGCCCACGCCGAACACGACGCGTCCCCCGCTCAGGTGGTCGAGGGTGGCGATCTGCTTGGCCAGCACGATCGGGTCGTGCTGGGCGACGAGTACCACCCCGGTGCCCAACAGGATGCGATCGGTCACCGATGCCGCCGTCGAGAGTGCGACGAACGGGTCGAGGCTCCGTCGGTAGTCCTCGGCGTGGACGCCTTCGACCAGCGCCGGCGGCGTGTCGGCCCGCACCGGCAGGTGGGTGTGCTCGGGAAGGTAGAGGGAGTGGAAGCCGCGTTCCTCGGCTGCCCTGGCCAGGTCGGCCGGGGCCATCGCCAGGTCGGTGAGGAAGGCGGTGATGCCGAGGCGCAACGCCGGTCAGTGCTCCAGGCCGGCGGTCAGCTCGGACCCCGGGTTGGTGCCCGGGTCGGCGAACAGTGCGGCGAAGGCCGACTCCTCGCGTGCCCGTGCCGCGACGATGTCGGGGCGCCGCGCCGCCATCATCAACCGCTTGATCCGGCGGGTGGCATGGGGAGCGAACGACGCGATGCGACCGGCGAGTTCCATGGTCGAGGCCAGGACCGTACCGGGGGCGCAGACCCGGAGCGCCAGCCCGGACGCCACCGCCTCGTCGGCGTCGATCCACTCCGAGGCCAACAAGGCGGCGGCGGCTCGCTGCCAGCCCATCCGCTCGGGGAGCAGCAGGCTGCTCGCCGCCTCCGGTGGCACCCCCAACTCGGCGAAGGGGACCCGCAGGCGGGTGCCCTCCTCGACCAGCACCAAGTCGACGTGCGCCAACAGGGTGAGTCCCAGACCCACGCCCACGCCGTGGACGGCGGCCAGGAGAGGCTTGTCGAAGGAGACCACCGTGTCGAGGAGGTCCCGGAAGCCCGAGCCGGCACCCGGTCCACCACCGCCGGTGGCCAGGGTCGCCATCTCCCGGAGGTCCTGTCCCGAACTGAATGCCCTCCCCTTCCCGGTGAGAACCACCGCCCGCAGGCCGTCGTCCTCCAGAGCACCGGCCAGTGCCCCGGTGACCGCCTCGTACATGGCGGTGTCGAAGGCATTGCGAACTTCCGGTCGGTCGAAGGCGATCAGTCTGACCCCGCCGGCGTCCTCGACGTCGATGCGGTGCGCGCTCAACGGATCACGGTCGGACCACTTGGCCGCCGTCGACGTTGAACACGTGGCCGGTGATCCACGATGCCTCGTCGGACAGCAGGAACAGGCACATGCCGACCAGGTCGGACGGCTGGCCCTGGCGCTTGATGGCCAGCCCGGCCAGGATCGGCTTCATGAAGGCGTCAGGGACCACGTTGCGGGACGCCTCGGTGTCGATGGGTCCGGGGGCGATGGCATTGGTGCGGATGTGCTGGCCTCCGAGCTCGTGAGCCAGCTGCTGGGTGAGCGAGTTGACCCCCGCCTTGGCCAGGCCGTAGAAGCCGGCGTAGAGGTAGGCGGCCGTCGACGACTGGTTGACGATGGCGCCACCACCGCGTTCCTTCATCGCCGGGTAGCAGGCACGGACGCAGTTGAGGGCGCCGAGCAAGTTCACCGACAGGAAGCGGTTGAGGTACTCCCAGTCGACGGTCAAGAGGAGGTCGAGCTGCATCCCGCCGAAGATCGCCGCATTGTTGACCAGGTAGTCGATCCCGCCGAACCGGTCGACGGTCCGCTCCGCCATGGCCGCCGCCGAGGCGGGGTCAGCGACGTCGACTCGCACCGACTCGGCGATCCCGCCGTCGGCCACGATGCCGGCCGCCACTGCCGCGGCCTTCTCGTCGTCGATGTCGGCGACCATCACCGAGGCGCCGGCGCCGGCCAGGGCTTCGGCATAGGCCTGCCCGATACCGCCACCCGACCCGGTGACGATGGCCACCTTGCCGCCGAAGTCGAACCGGGTCATCGGAGGGGTGGCGGAGGCGCCGGGTTCGTCGGTCGTCGGTGGGCCGCTCATGACCCGTCCCCCTCCGGTCGACGGTGGCGCCGGGCGATGACCCGCTCGGCGACCTCGTTGACCCCGGTCGACAGTGGCCAGCCGATGTAGTGGGTGAGATGGGCGACCGTCTCGCGCACCTGGTCCTCGGTGAGCTCCTCCCGTTCGAGCGCCGACTGGAACTGGATCTCGATCAACGGGGCCTGGCCCAGGGCGGCCAGGACGCCGATGGTCATGAGGCGGCGGTCCCGGATGCCGAGCTCCGGCCTGGTCCATACCTCGCCGAACAGGTGGTCGACGGTGAAGGCGGCGTAGGGGCCGGGCAGATCGGCCGGATCCACGGAGAATCCGTAGACCTCCTGCATCTTGGCCATGCCCTTGGCACGGGAGGATTCGGGGTCGATCCCCCCTCGGGTGTCGGTCACGCCTGACCATCCTCTCCTCGGGCCGCCCGGCTCACGCCGGCTCGGCCATCGACTTGGTCTCGAGGTACTCCTCGAAACCGGCGACGCCGGACTCCCGTCCCACGCCGGACTGCTTGTAACCGCCGAAGGGCACGTCGGGGCTGAACCACAGTCCACCGTTGATGCCGATGGTGCCGGTGCGGATGCGCTGGGACACCCGGACGGCGCGCCGGCGGTCCCCGGACCATACCGAGCCCGAGAGCCCGTAGGCGGAGTCGTTGGCCAGCGCCACGGCGTCGTCGTCGCCGTCGTGGGGAATCACGACGAGGACCGGGCCGAAGATCTCCTCCTGCGCCACTCTCGAGCGATTGTCGAGGCCCACGATGAGCGTCGGCTCCACGAAGTACCCGCGGTCCAACCCCTCGGGGCGTCCACCGCCGGTGACGATGGACCCGTGCTCCTCGCCGGCCAGGCGGATGTAGCCCTCGACCCGGTCACGCTGTCGGGCACTGATCAGCGGCCCGCAGATCGTCCCGGGGTCGGTGGGGTCGCCGGCCGGCAGCTTCCCCAGCACCTTGGCCGTCGACTCGACCGCCTCGTCGAACTGGTGGCGCGGCACCAGCAGCCGGGTGGTGATGGCACACCCCTGGCCGGCGTGGGTGCACACGGTGAACGCGGCGGTGGCGCAGGCACCGCGCAGGTCGGCGTCGTCCAGGATGACGAAGGCCGACTTCCCGCCCAGCTCCAAGAAGACCTTCTTCAGCGAGTCGGCGGCCGAGGCCATCACCCGCCGGCCGGTGGCGGTGGAGCCGGTGAAGCTCACCTGGTCGACCCGGGGGTCCGCCGAGAGCCTGGCCCCGATGGCATGGTCCGAAGACGGGACGATGTTGACCACACCCGCCGGGATGTCCGTCTCCTCGGCGATCAGGCGTCCGAGCACCGTCGCGCACCACGGGGTGTCCGGCGCCGGCTTCAGCACCACCGTGTTGCCGGCGGCCAGGGCCGGCCCGAGCTTGGCCAGGTTGATCTGATGGGGCACGTTCCACGGCGTGATGGCCCCGACCACACCGGTGGCCTCCCGGCGCACCCAGCGGTGCGAGGGAATGCCCATCGGGGAGGCATCCCCGAGATCGGTCTCCCACTGGTAGCGCTCGGCCAGGTCCGCCACCCACCCGAGCCCCTCGACCGGCGTGTCGAGCTGCGCCGAGTAGGTGAAGGAGACCGGTGAGCCGGTCTCGGCGACGGTCATCGCCCTGATCTCGTCGGCATGGGCCCCGAAGGCCGCCCGCAGCTGTCGCAGTCCTTCCACCCGGCGCGCCACGTTGGTGGACCAGTCGGTGTGATCGAACGCCCTGCGCGCCGCGTCCACCGCATCGTCCAGATCCTCGGCTCCGCCGTCGGCCACGACCCCGATGGTCTCCTCCGTCGCCGGGTTGACCACGTCGAAGGTCCGGCCCGACCGGGCCGGTCTGAGTTGCCCGTCGACGAGCATCCGCTCCTCGCCGACCACCGCGCTCGTCGTGGTCACGAGGGCGACCCCAATCCGAAGATCTCGTCCGTTCGTCGTTCGGTCATCTCGGCCAGTGGGAGGTCGACCCCCAGCGAATCGGCCAGCTGCAGGGCGGCCTCCAGGTCCTTGTGGGCCAGCGACGCCCCCGCCTGCATGGCGCCCACCAGCCCCCGGTCGTCGTCCTCGGTGAAGGGCGCCACCGTCGGTCGGAACATGAGCCGGGAGGCCCCGCCGACATGGACATCGCTGGCCTTGACCACCTCGGCCAGCCGCGCCAGTGGGATCCCGGCCGCCTCGGCCAGCTGCTGGCCCTCGTAGGCGGCCAGCCAGGATCCGTAGGTGATCAGGTTCCGCGCCAACTTGGCGGCGAGGCCGGCGCCGAAGCCGCCCATGGTCACCGTCAACGAGCTGACGGCGTCGAACACGGGCCGAACCCGCTCGATCACCGCCGGGTCGCCACCCACCATGCACACCAGGTCACCCGAGGCGGCGGCGGCAGGCCCACCGGTCACGCCGCAGTCCAACACCGGGACGTGCAGGTCGGCGGCCTCGGTCCCGATGGCCTGGACGCACGCCGCCGAGATCGTGCTCACGATGATGAACGTGGTGTCCGGTCCGGCAGCGGCCAGCCCCCCGTCCGGGCCCGACAGCACGCCGCGGACCTGCTCGTCGTTGACCACGGCCACCACGACCACGTCGGACCGCCCGACCAGGTCCGCCGGGGAGGCCGCCACCGCGGCGAGGTCCCCGTACTTCTCGGTGGCCTCGGGGCGCACGTCGCACACGACGAGCGGGAGCCCTCCGCGCAGCAGGCTCGAGGCCACCCCGTCGCCGATGGCCCCGAGGCCGATCACGCCGACGGTGGGCCTCGTCCCGGGATCCCCTCCCGTCCGCTCGTCGTCAGCCACGTGCACTCCCCCAGTCGATCGTCGAGCTTTGGTGGGTGATGATGCCACCCGAGATGCCGCGCGGCGCACGACAGCAGAAAACCGGCCTGCTCCGGGCCGGGACACCGATGCACCACCCCGCCCATTGTGCTGGACACGTGTCCAGACTATAGTCCAGAGTCATGCGAGAGGGCAATGCGCGGGTGACGGGCGGAGCCGGGGCGGAAGGCGCCGGGATCGGCGCCCGGCCCGACCACCGGTCGCGATCGTGAGCGAATCGGCGGCCCTCCGGTCCCTCGACGACTCCCCGCTGCTCGAGGCGACGCGGCGCCGGCTCACCGCTCGGCAGGCCGAAGTCGTCCGGCAACTGGTGGACGCCGCCGAGGACGAGGCGAACGAGGTGGGCTACGCCGGGCTCACCGTCCGCTCGGTGGCGCGACGGGCGGGGGTGGCACCGGCCACCGCGTACACCTACTTCGGCTCGAAGGACCACCTGTTGGCCGAGGTGCTCTGGCGCCGGATGCAGTCGCTCCCCCCCGTCGACGAGTCCACCGATCGACCGGTGCACGACCGCCTGGTCGACGCGGTGCGGGCCATGGTGCTCTTCACCACCGAGAGCCCCGGTCTGGTCGACGCGTGCACGGTGGCGCTGTTGAGCACCAGCCCCGATGTGAAACACCTGCGCGACCGGATCGGGGCGCAGATCCACCGACGGCTCTCCGCCGCGTTGGGACGCGACGCAGACCGACGCGTGGTCAGGGTGCTGGAGACCACCTTCTCGGGAGCGCTCCTGACCGCGGGCATGGGCCACATGTCGTCCATGGACATCCCCGAGTTCGTGGCCGGCGCCGCTGATCTGATGATGGGGACCGACAAGGGTCGGCCGGCGACGGTGGCGCCGGCCACCAGGCGTGGCGGAGGCCGTCGATGACCGGGGACGCCGTCACCTACAGTCCCTACGCCTACGAGATCCACGAGGACCCGTACCCGGTCTACGCCAGGCTCCGGCACGAGGCGCCCGTCTACCGGAACGACGAATTCGACTTCTGGGCGCTGTCGCGGCACGAGGACGTGCTGGCCGCCTTCCGCAACCTCGACGGCTTCTCCAATGCGTCCGGGGTGTCCCTGGAGCCCAGCGCCTTCGGGCCCGACGCCCACCGGTTCATGTCCTTCCTCGCCCTCGACCCGCCCCGGCACACCCGCATGCGGTCGCTGGTGGGCAAGGGCTTCACGCCGTCGAAGGTCGCCCAGATGGAGGATCGGATCCGGGCCATCGCCCTCGAGCACCTGGAGCCGGCGCTCGAGCGCGGCTCCTTCGACTTCATCGCCGACTTCGCCGGAAAGCTGCCCATGGACGTCATCTCGGAGCTGGTCGGGGTACCCCGGTCGGACAGGGCCGAGATCCGCCGCCTGGCCGACCTGGTGGTCCACCGGGAGGACGGGCTGTTCGACGTGCCGCCGGCCGGCATGGAGGCAGCCTTCACCCTGGTGGGCTACTACCAGGACATGGTCGACCAGCGCCGCCGACAGCCGATGGACGACCTCACCTCGGCGCTGCTCCTGGCCGAGATCGACGGCGACAAGCTCACCGACGACGAGGTCATCGCCTTCCTCTTCCTCATGGTGGTGGCCGGCAACGAGACCACCACCAAGCTGCTGGGCAACGCCTGGTACTGGGGATGGCGCCATCCCGACCAGGGGGCCAAACCCTTCGCCGACCCCTCCCGCGTCCCCGACTGGGTGGAGGAGACCCTTCGCTTCGACACCTCGAGCCAGATGCTCCTCCGGGTCGCCCGGACGACGATGGAACTGCACGGCTCGACCATTCCCGAGGGGGACCGGGTGCTCCTCCTGGTCGGCTCGGCGAACCGCGACGAGTCGGTCTTCCCCGACCCCGACCGCTACGACCTCGACCGCGACACGTCGCGGCTGGTCAGCTTCGGCAGCGGTCGGCACTTCTGCATGGGAGCACCTCTGGCCCGGTTGGAGGCGCGCATCGGCCTGGATGAGCTGACCAGGCGGGTGGCCCGCTACGACATCGACCCGGACGGCATCGAGCGGGTCCACTCGATCAACGTCCGGGGCCTGGCCGCCGTGCCGACGACCGTGCACCTTCGTTGATGCCCCGTTTCGCACCCAACCCCGAGCGACGTCCCGCCGTGGTGACCGGCGCGTCGTCAGGGATCGGTCAGGCCACGGCGGTGGCACTGGCCTCGCTCGGGCACCCGGTGGTGCTCGGCGCCCGACGGGTGGCCGAGTGCGAGGACACCGCCGAGGCCATCCGCAAGGACGGAGGGGAGGCCGTCGCCGTCCATCTCGATCTGGCGGATGCCGAGTCGGTCGAGAGGTTCGCCCGTGCGGCCGTGGACGCCCTCGGCCCGGTCGAGATCCTGGTGTCGAATGCCGCCCTCAACATGGCCGGCTCGGTCCTCGACACGGGTTCCGACGCGTTCGAACGCGTGCTGGCGGTCAACGTCAGCGGCACCCACCGGCTGGTGCGCGCCATCGCTCCGCAGATGACGGGTCGGAGGCGGGGCGACATCGTCTTCGTCACCTCCGACGTCGCCGAACGACCGCGCCCGGCCATGGCCGCCTACGTGACCTCGAAGTGGGGACTGGAAGGCTACGTCCGCTCCCTCCAGATGGAGCTCGAGGGTACCGGCGTCCGGGCCACCATCGTGCGCCCCGGTCCCACCCTGACCGGCATGGGCATGGACTGGGATCCCGACGTGACCGGCGAGGTGATCGAGCAGTGGGCGGCGTGGGGGTTCGCCCGTCACTCCAATTTCATGCGCCCGGCGGGCGTCGCCGAGGCCATCGTGGCCGTGGTCTCCCTCCCCCGGGGCACCCATGCCACCGTCATCGAACTGCAGCCTGAAGCACCCATCCACACCGACACGAAGGACGAGGGAGAGCCATGAGCATTGCCGTCGAGCGGCGTGAGCCGCCCAGAGTGTCCGGGGGCGAGGAGGAGAACGGCCATCTCGGCGAGCTCCGCGTCGACCCGATCAAACTGCTCGAACGGGTCCGTGCCGAGTGCGGGGACGTCGGGGTCTTCCGGCTGGCCGACCGGGATGTCGTGCTGCTGTCCGGAGCGGAGGCGAACGAGTTCTTCTTCCGCTCCCCCGAGGAGGTCCTCGACCAGGCCGAGGCGTACCCGTTCATGACCCCGGTGTTCGGCGAGGGGGTGGTCTTCGACGCCCCGCCGGAACGGCGCCGCGAGATGCTCCACAACCAGGCGCTGCGGGACAAGTTCATGCGGGGACATGCCGCCACCATCGCCGAGGAGGTCGACGCCATGGTGGCGGCCTGGGACGACGAAGGGGAGATCGACCTGCTCGACTGGTTCGCCGAGTTGACCATCTACACCTCGTCCGCCTGCCTCATCGGGAAGCGGTTCCGCAAGGAGCTGGACCAGCGGTTCGCCGCCCTCTACCACGACCTCGAACAGGGTACCGACGCCATCGCCTACGTGGACCCCTACGCCCCCATCGAGAGCTTCCGCCGTCGCGACGAGGCCCGTCGGGGCCTCGTGCAACTGGTCGAGGGGATCATGCAGCGCCGCGCCGGCGGGCCCGCGTCCACCGACGACGACCGGGACCTGCTCGATGTGCTCATGTCCATCAAGAACGAGGACGGCACGGACCGATTCACCGCCGACCAGGTCACCGGCATGTTCATCTCGATGATGTTCGCCGGCCACCACACCACCTCGGGCACGGCCGCCTGGACCTTGATCGAGCTGTTGTCGCACCCCGACGAGCTTCGGGCCGTCGACGCCGAGCTCGACGAGTTGTACGCCGGCGGTGCCGAGGTCAGCTACCAGGCCCTGCGCGAGATGCCCCGGCTCGAGTCGGCCATCAAGGAGGCGCTGCGCCTCCACCCCCCGCTCATCTTGTTGCTGCGGGTGGCCAAGGAGGACCTGGAGGTCGAGGGCTTCGCCATCAAAGCCGGCCAGATGGTCGGGGCCAGCCCCTCCCTGTCGAACCGCATCCCCGAGGACTTCCCCGAGGCCGACGCGTTCCAGCCGGCCCGCTACCTCGAACCCCGGGAGGAGGACCGCCTCAACCCCTGGACCTGGATCCCCTTCGGCGCGGGACGCCACCGGTGCGTGGGGGCGGCCTTCGCCATGATGCAGCTCAAGGCCATCTTCTCCGTGCTGCTCCTGGACTGGGAGTTCGAACTGGCCCAACCCCCGGACACCTACCGCAACGACCACTCGAAGATGGTCGTGCAGCTCCAGCAGCCGTGCGCCGTGCGGTACCGCCGGAGGGAGGCCCCCGGCTCGCGCCGGCCCCCGGCGCCGCGTCCCGGGCGGGAGGCGGAGGCATGATGCGGGTGGCGCTGGACCCCGACCTCTGCCAGGGCCACGGCGTGTGCGAGTCGGAGGCACCGACCGTCTTCCTGCTGGCCAAGAACCCGACGGTCACCATCCTGGAGGACCACCCCGACGAGGCTCTCCGCAGCCAGGTCGAGGCCGCCGTCCGGTTCTGCCCCACGTCCGCACTACGCATCATCGAGGAGGAATAGGTCATGCCGGCATTCCCACGGAGCGAGCTGGAAGAGATGATGCAGCGGTGGCTGGACGTCAACAAGGCGTGCGAGGCGCAGCTCGACTGGACGCCGATGGCCCAGCTGTACGCCGAGGACGCCACCTACGGATGGAACAACGGGCCGAAGGACGAGTTCATGGCCGTGGGTCGGGACCAGATCCGCGACTACGCCCTGGGGCTGGAGATGGAGGGGCTGGGCGGGTGGACCTACCCCTACCAACGGGTGCTGATCGACGATCAGCAGGGGGAGATCCTCGGACTGTGGAAGCAGGTCGCCGACGCCACCCGGGCCGACGGCAGCCACTACGAGATCCCCGGCCTGGGAGGCAGCTGGTTCCGGTATGCCGGCAATTTCCAGTGGAGCTGGCAACGGGACTTCTACGACGTGGGCAACGCCACCGCCACCTTCGTGGAGATGATCGGGGCCGGAGCCCTGACCCCGGCCATGCAGCGCCGCATCGAGAGGATCGGCTCCGGTGAGCGTCAGCCCGGCCACTACCGATTGGGCGAGGCACCGGTCGGCCTGTGGGAGGGCGTGTGAACGCCGGGCGCGGCGAACCGGCATGCTGAGGGGATGAGACTGCCGCGCCGGGCTCGCCCCACACCGGATACCCCCCGGGGTCCGGTGGCCGAGGGCCGTGAGTCCGTCTGGGACTATCCGCGGCCGCCGCGCCTCGAGCGGACGGTCCAGCGCATCCGGGTGGTGTTCGCCGGGGTGACCGTCGTCGACACCACCGGCGCCTACCGGGTCCTCGAGACCAGCCACCCCCCGAACTACTACGTCCCGCCGGGCGAGGTCCTCGACGGATGCCTCGATCGCACCCAGCACTCGTCGTACTGCGAGTGGAAGGGGATGGCCCACTACTACGACGTGAGGATCGGCGACCGGGTGGCGACCGACGCCGCCTGGGGCTACCTGACGCCGAACCGGGCCTTCACGGCGATCGCCGGGTACGTGGCGTTCTACCCCGGACGCATGGACCGGTGCCTGGTCGACGACGAGGTGATCGAGCCCCAACCGGGCGGGTTCTACGGCGGCTGGATCACCAAGGACCTCATCGGGCCGTTCAAGGGTGACCCGGGGACCCAGGGCTGGTAGGTCCCGCCCGCACACCCCGGTCCGGGCCGGCGGGCCCGTCCACCGGCCGGAACCGGTCGATGACCCGGGAGCGCCAGGCCTTCACCTCGTCGGAGCGATCCGAGTCGGTGCGTCCCATCCGCACGAGCACCAGGTCGAGGGCGGGGCACACGTCGAGGTACTGCCCCTCGTGGCCGGCGGCCCAGAACGTGCCGTGCGGGCCGACCTCGGTCCACCAGTGCGACCCGTAGAGGTCGCTCCCCTCCGGGTCGACGGACCGGGGGCGGCGCCCGTGGTCCACCCATCCCTCGGGGAGGAGCCGCCGGTCCTCCCAGACCCCGTCGCGCAGATACAACAGGCCGAACCGGGCGAAGTCGCGTGCCGTGGCGTAGGCGTAGGAGGCGGCCACCCACGTCCCCGCCTCGTCGAAGGTGGTCGTGGCCGAAGCCATCCCCAGGGGACCGAAGAGGCGCTCGTCGAGGTACCGCCGGTAGGGCGGGCCCGGGCCCAGTTCCCGGGCGACGATGCCCGAGATGATGTTGCTGGTGCCGCTCGAGTAGTTGAACAGGCTCCCCGGCGCCGCGGCCAGCGGCCGGTCGGCCGCGAACGAAGCCATGTCCGACGAGCCGCGGCCGAACAGCATCTGCATCACGTCGGAGGCGTCCGCATCCTCGTACTCCTCCGCGAAGGCGAGCCCGTCCCGCATGTCCAACAGGTCCTGGAGCGTGATGGCGCCGCGGGGATCGCCCGGATTCCGCCACTCGGGCACGGGTGCCGGCGCGTCGGGGTCCAGGCGACCGTCGCCGACCAGCAGGCCGACGACGGCGTGCAGCAGCGACTTGGCCATCGACCACGACAACAGCGGCGTCTCCGCCACCACCGGCTTGCCCGGCTTGTCCCACTGGGGGATGGCCCCGTCGTAGCGCTCGAACACCAGACGTCCGCGGTGGACGACCACCATGGCGTAGGTCTGGCGGAGCGGGCCCCCGGGGTCGAAGGCGGAGTCGACCAGCTCGTCGAGGTCCACCCCGTCCGGCAGGTCCCCCACCGGCCAGGCGGCGGTCGGCCAGGGCACACCGTCAGGTTGGCTCGGCAGGGGAAGGAGGGGGCGGTCGGCGGGGGGCAGGTCGTGTTCCACTGCCCAGAGCTTCGCATCTCCGAGTCGGGCGCTCCGCCCACGCTCCGTTCGCCGGGAGGATGGTCTGCGTGCCTCAGGCGCGTGCTACGACGCGATCTCGTCGGACAGGGTCTCGCACTCCCAACCCTCGTCCATCCCGCCGGCGTACCCGGAGTACCCGGTGCCGGCCCCGGTCCGGTTCGTGTGGCACGGTTGACCGGTGGTCGAGTACGCGCGATTCGCCCGTTTCTACGACGAGGTCATGGACGACCCGGGCCCGAGGGCGGCGCGTGTCGCCGGCTTCATCGAGCGGTACCGGCCGGACGCCGTGTCCCTGCTCGAGTTGGGGTGTGGGACCGGGTCGATGCTCACGCGGCTCCGCACCGTCCCATCGCTCACCGGCCTCGACCGGTCGCCCGAGATGCTGGCGATCGCCCGACGGAAGGTTCCCGCGGCGCGGCTGATCGAGGGGGACATGTCCTCGTTCTCCCTCGACGGGCGTTTCGACGTCGTCATCTGTGTCTTCGACAGCCTCAACCACCTCCTCACCTTCGACGCCTGGCGGTCGATGTTCGACGCCGTCCACCGCCATCTGGACGACGGCGGCCTCTTCGTCTTCGACGTCAACACGGTGGGAGAACTGCGACGGCTGGGACACGAGCCCCCGTGGGTCTACGACTTCGACGACAACGTGATGATCATGGACGTGGACTTCGCCGACGACGGCCTGTCGCGGTGGGACATCCAGATCTTCGAGTCCGTCGGCGAGTCGCAGTACCTCCTGCACCACGAGGAGATCGGCGAGCTGGGCGTTCCCCTCGACAGGATCAGAGCGGCGCTGGACCCCGGCTTCGAGGTGCTGGAGGAGGTGGACGAGGACGGCCGGCCGGCCTCCGACGATGCGGTGAAGGCCCACTTCGCCGTCCGGCGGGTCCCGTAGTCGGCGGGACCCTCAAGATCGGCGTCGGTTCGGCCGATGCCAACGTGCCGGGCCCGCCTAACTTCGGTGGCGTCGAGTTTGGCGGGCCCGGTGCCCGAGTGCCGTGCGCCCGATGTCCTAGGCGTACAGGAGGGACCCCGGCGTGGTGAGCAACTCCCCCGTCTCGAGCCAGGTCTTGAGCCCGGAGAGGATCATCGGCCAGCCTCCGTAGATCTCTTCGCTGGCGTCCTCGGAGAGCTGGTCGTGGGTGACCACGAGCCGGCACGAGTCGCCGATCGGCTCGATCGCCCAGGTGACCCGGGTGGTGCCCTCGCTCTTCACCTCGTCGTTCCACAGCGCCGCCATGGTGTGGACGAGGCGACGGGGCGGGTCGACCTCGACCACCTCGCCGTCGGCCAGGGCCACGCTGCCGTCGCGGGCGGTCATCTCGACGCGGGCGCCCACCTCCCAGTCCGAGCGCACCGTGGCGCCGAAGGTGTACTTGCTCCTGATCCCGGGGTCGGTGATGGCCTCCCAGAGACGCTCGGGGGTGGTCCGGATGTAGATCTCGAACACCTTTTCCATGGGACTCTCCAGTCTGGTCTTGAGACCGCTGAGCGCTGCCGCCCAGGGCTCGGCGTACTTGCTCACCCACCGATCGTGGACGAGCCGGATGGGAACGGGATTCAAGAAGTGCAGCTTCTCCCTCCCACGCCGCCTGGTCACGACGAGACCCGCCTCCTCGAGCTGGAGGAGGTGCTTCATCACGCCGAACCGGGACATGGAGAAGCCTTCCTCGAGCGCCCGCAGCGTCTGTCCGTCCTGGCGGAACAGCTCGTCGAGCAAGCTCCGTCGGGTGGGATCGGCCAGGGCCTTGAACACCTCGTCCACCTCGTCCATAATAGGTGACCATTTGGTCACATGTCAAGCAGGAGGGGCCAGGGGGATCTCCCTCCTGACGGCACGCTCGAACCCGTCGGGATCCTCCGGCGTCAGCATCGGGACCACCCTCGTGCCCACATCGACGAAGTAGCCCACGCTCTTGCGCGGCCGCCCCGGATCCAGGTTCGCCCAGTGCCTGAAGTCGCCCGATCCCCAGATCCGGCCCCTGCCCCGCAGTGCGGTCAGGGAGAAGCGGTCGAGCGAGCGGATCGACGAGTACGGGATCCTCTTGCTCCCCCAGGGGAAGTAGTAGCCGCGGATCCTGATCTCGTGCTCGGTGCACTCGATCCATCGGTCCCGGTAACGGTCCATTCCGCCATTCGATCACAGCGGGACGCGGCCCTCGGGCCCGGCCCCGGGGCGCTGGCACCTGCCGTCCCGGTCGCGCGAGAGTGGGTGGAGGAGCACCGCACCGTAGGGCACGCGGACCCGTGCCGATGGAGGGACCGTTGCCGGCACTCACCTGGATCAGCCACCACCGATTCTGGATCCTGGGTCTGGGGCTGACCGCCATCGTGGCGGCCGTGGCCCTCGGCGTGTGGTTCTTCGTGCTGCGGAGTTCCGGTACGCAGATCGATCTGCGCCAGGCCCTCCGGCTCTACCGGCAGGGTGAGCAGACACCCGGGGCCGCAACCAGCGTTCGCCTACCGCCTCCGGGCGTGTACCGCTACCGGACGACGGGCGGCGAACAGCTGAGCATCGGCGGCATCGGCCGTTCGTTCCCCTCCACCACCGAGATGGTCGTGACCGGGCCGGACTGCGCCACCGTCACGTGGTATCCGCTCGAGCAGCACACCGAGGGCATCGTGGTGTGCCCGGTGGGCAACGGCGCGCTGGCCATGACCTCGGCCACGTCGGACGAGGAGATCGCCGGAGTCCGTACGGTCGATACGTTCCACTGCCCCGCCGGTGCCTACTTCATGCCACCGGACGTGGCCCGGGCGGGCAGCTGGCACACGACCTGCCACGGGATGGGGCAGCACGTGGCGTTCACGGGCAGGGTGCTCGGCGGCTCCCGGGTGCAGGTCGGCGGCCGGTGGCTCCCGGCCGTCCATGTCCGCCTCACCCTGTCGTTCTCCGGTTCGGAGTCCGGGACGAACCCGACGGACTACTGGGTGTCGGCCCAGAACGGACTGATCCTCCAGGAGCGCGAGACGGTCGACATGGGCGAGTCCAGCGGGCCGCTCGGTGCCGTGCGCTACTCCGAGCAGGTCCGCCTGGCCATCGACTCGGTGGCGCCGATCCGCTGAGTCCGGCCCGAAGCGCTGGAGTACCGGGCGGGCCGGCGGCGCCCGGCATCGGGCACGCTCGTCGGTCACTAGAGTGCGGGCCTGGCAGCGCGGGGTCCCGCCGCCACGACGACGGGAGGATCGTGTGAACAGACGAACGCCGGGATCCGCGTGGGTCGGCGCCGGGCAGCGCTCGACCGAGGTGCGCTGACCCGCCGTGCCGGCACCGAATCGGCGAGCGACCGATGACATCGTCCTGCCCATCTACCTCCAGGACGACGAGTGCACCATGCCGGTCGCCGACGGTGAGGTCTTCGGCTTCGGCTTCAAGGCCTTCCTCGACGAGGAACGGACGGTCGAGCTCATCGAGAACGACCGGTCGCCGGTGCTGCCCGGGGTCTTCCTCACCCGCGTGGCCGGCGTCTCGTTCCACGACGACGTGCTCCAGCTCCCGCACTTCGGCGCGGGCAAGGCCGTCGAGATCCGACCCGAGCCGGCCAATCCGGTGGACCGCAATCCTCTGGCGGTGGTGGGTGGCGGCCTCCGCGTCGGATTCCTGCCGGCGGCCATCGCCGGCGTGCTGGCCCCCTCGGGAACCAGGGTCGGTCACGGGGTGGTCCTGAAGGAGTGGTCGACGAACGGGGTCCGACAGGACATCTGGGTCCTCGGCTCCATGCACGTCACGCTGTCGGTGTCCACCGAGGGTCCACCTGCCGCTGACTAGTGCCGTGTCAGCTAACGTTTGCCTCGGGGGGATGCTGTAGACCCGGAGCTAAAGGGACATGTCCATCATTCGAGGCCTCCAAGTCGGAGCATCTCCCCGAGCTTGGAGAGCTTTTCTTCGGAAAGCACGCCCGTTTGTTTATTCAGGTCGGTCTCGTTCAGGCTGACGAGCCACGAGCAGTTGATCCGGTCCGGTCGAGCTAGGGCTACTCGCACGACGCCGGAGTCGAGCCCTTCCTCGCGCCCGACCGCCAGTTCGATAGCGACACCCGTAATGTCGGTCTCGGCGGCTGGTACCACGTAGATCCCACGAAGGCTCGGCTCGTTGCCAGTCGACAAGATGACGACAGCGGTTGATTCCGCGCCGAACACCCGCTCAAGCGGGGTGGGGGAGTGGAGTTGCCAGATGTCGCCGTGGGAGCGCACGCCCCAGTATCGCCCAGAGGGACGTACAGGCAAACGTTGCCTGCCGCTGACTAGTTTGTCCGCGGTGAAGGTTCGTCCGTGGTGAAGGCCGCCGCCGCCACGACCCGCCGTCACGGCGCGGCCGCCCCCCGATGAGCATTGCCGAGGGGATCGGCCTCCTCATCGGGATCGTGGTGATCGCCACCGTGGCCGACCGGCTGCGGATCGCCTACCCGATCCTCCTGGTCGTCGCCGGCATCGGTGTCGCCCTCGTCCCCGTCCACCACCGGATCGTGCTCGATCCGGACCTGGTCCTGTTGGTGTTCCTGCCCCCGCTGATCTATGACGCGTCGCTCGACACCTCGGCCAGGGAGCTGCGCACCCACCGCCGGCCGATCCTGCTGTTGGCGGTGGGGCTGGTGCTGGCCACGATGGCGACGGTGGCCGTGGTCATCCACGCGCTGGTCCCCGACATGGGCTGGGCCGTGGCCTTCACCCTCGGTGCCATCGTGTCACCGCCGGACTCCGTGGCCGCCACCCAGATCGCCGGCAAGCTCGGACTCCCCCGCCGGCTGGTCACCATCCTCGGCGGCGAGGGACTGATGAACGACGCCACCGCCCTCACCGCCTACCAGCTGGCGATCGCCGCCGTGGGGTCGGCGTTCACGGTGGCCGACGTGTTCGGCAAGTTCCTCTTCGCGGTGGTCGTCGGCGTCGCCATCGGCCTCGCCGTGGGGTGGTTCGGGAGCCGGATGCTCCGGTTCACCGAGACACCGGTGATCGAGAACACCATGTTGTTGATCCTCCCCTTCGCCGCGTACCTCCCGGCCGACAAGGTCGGCGCGTCGGGCGTCCTGGCGGTGGTGGCCACCGGGCTCTACTTCGGCCGGTACGGATCGGGGTCGCTCACCGCCGCCGCCCGACTGCAGCAACGGGAGATCTGGGACCTCATCGTCTTCCTGTTGACGGGGATGTCGTTCCTACTGGTCGGACTCGAGCTCCGGCCGATCCTCGACAGCCTGGTCAACCGCGAGTCCGGCTCGCTGGCGGTCGAGGCGCTGGCGGTCGTCGGCGCGGTCATCGTGGTGCGCATCGTGTGGATCTTCGGGGCGACGGCGCTCCCGGGCGGGCGCCAGCTGTTCGGCACCGACACGGATTCGTCCCGCTCGTGGCGCGAGACGACGGTGATCAGCTGGGCGGGGATGCGGGGCGCGGTGAGCCTGGCCGCGGCGCTGGCGCTTCCCCAGAGCTTCCCGCAGCGGGACCTGCTGGTGTTCCTGGCCTTCGCCGTCATCGTGGCCACACTGGTCGGCCAGGGACTGACCCTGCCACCACTCATCCGCCGGTTCGGGCTGGTGACGCCGGACGAGCAGGACATGGTGCTGGTGGCCGAGACGCGTCGTCGGCTCACGGTGACCGCGCTGTCGCGCATCGACGACCTCGCCCGCTCCGACCAGTTCCCCGACCACGTGATGGACCGCATCCGGGTCGGCTACGAGTCCCAGCTGGCTCGCATCGACCGGCGGCTCGAGGCGATGGGCTCCGGTGGCGACGGGAGGGGTGACCGCCCGGCCGGGGCCGGCCCCACCGGTTCCGTCGACCCCGCCGACCCGGCCGGCTCCGTCGGTGAGCTCGAGGCGGAACTCGAGCTCCGCCGACTGGTCATTGCCGCCGAGCGCACCGAGCTCGACCAGTTGGTCTCCCGGCGGAAGGTGACCGAGCGGGTGGCCGGCGGCGTGCGGGCGGCCCTCGACGTCGACGAGACGACCATGCGCCCCTGAGGGTCTGCGGCCGAGCGCGCTGCAGGGCGCCTCCGGGGAGACGCCCTGCAGCGGTAGATGCTGATTGTGAGTGCACCGGGTTTCCCGTGAGGCGCCGGATGGGACCTGGGTCCGGCTAGGTGGCCCGGTGGGTGTCTGGCTGGGATTCGCCAGGCGGTACAGCAAGCCGACTCAGCGGCCAGCCACCTCCAGGGTCCCAAATCGTTGACTGCTCAGTTGGACCACCTCCTCTCTCTGGTGACCCCATGCTAGCGAGCAGGCAGCGGCCATCGGGGCACCGTCCCCTGCCCGCTGGCCCTCCCGGATCCGGGGCGTTACGCTACGAACATATGTTCGTAGCGCCCACTGAACGGCCGTCCCCGCCACGAGGTGCCGGCGGCGCGGACAAGGGCCGGGACGCCGAGTCCCTGGCCCTGCTGGCCGAGCGCACCCGCCCCGTCTCGTCGAGCCAGACCCGCCTCCTCCCGGTGCTCCCGCCCCTGGCCGGCCTGCTCCCCGACGGCGCCCTGCGGCGGGGCAGCACCATCACGGTCAGCGGCCTGTCCGGTGCCGGCGGCCCGGCCGGGGGCGGCGGGGGCGGCGGCATTGGTGGCGGTGGCGACATCAGCCTGGCCCTGGCCCTCGTGGCCGCAGCGTCGGGAGCCGGCTCGTGGTGCGGACTCATCGGGCTCGTCGGCCTGGGGGCGGTCGCCGCCCATGACGTCGGCGTCGACCTCGGCCGGCTGGCCGTGGTCCCCCGACCGGGTGCCGCCTGGGCCGAGGTCACCGCGGCGGTGATCGACGGCGTCGACCTGGTGGTGCTCTGTCCCCCCTTCCCTCCCCGCCGGGCCATGGCCCGTCGATTGGTGGCCAGGACGAGGGATCGCCGCTCGGTGCTGGTGGTGGTCCCCGGGCGGTCCGGATGGCCCGAGTGCCCCGACCTGCAGCTGGGCGTCAGCGACCTGCGCTGGGAGGGCACCGGGGCCGGTGGGGCGGGCTACCTGGAACGGCGCCGGATGACGGTCACCGTCACCGGCCGCCGATCGGCGGCGCGTCCACTGCACCGCCACCTCTGGCTGCCGTCGGCCACGGGGGCCATGGCCGACGGCGCCCCGGGTGCCCCGGGGGTGCCCTCGTGAACCGGCTCCTCGTCGTCCGCTGCCCCGACCTCCTCGACGAGGACGAGGGCGGGTCGTCGCTCCGGCTGCTCGTCCGGGTGATCGAGGAGATGGAGGCCTACTGCCCGTGGGTCACCCCCGTCCGCCCGGGCGTCTGCTCGCTCCCCGCCCGGGGGCCGGCCCGCTACTTCGGCGGTGAGGGGCCGCTGGTCCGGTTGATCACCGAGGCCACCTCCGGCATCACCACCGTCGAGGTCGGTGTGGCCGACGGACTGTTCGCCGCGGTGCTGGCCGCCCGAGGCGGCGTGATCGTCCCGAAAGGGGGGACCCCGGGCTTCCTCGCCCCCTTTCCGGTGGGGATCCTCGGCCGGCCGGAGCTGACCGACCTGTTGGGCCGGTTGGGCATCCGCACCCTGGGCGACTTCGCCTCCCTCCCCGAGTCGCACGTGCTCGGGCGGTTCGGGGCCGACGGCACCCTCTGCCACCGGGTGGCCGGCGGGCGGAGCGGCGATCTGGACGACCTCCGCCTACCGGGTATCGGCCGGCGGGTCGAGGAGCAGCGGACCGGCCGCACCGTGCCGTCGACCGGTGAAGCCGGATTCTGGGGCGGGGTGAGCGACGCCGATGCACGGGCGGCCCGGGCCCTCGCCACCGTGCAGGAGCTGATCGGGGCGGACGGCGTGGTGACCGCCCGTCTGCAGGGAGGGCGCGGACCGGCCCAGCGGGCCCGCTTCGTCACCTGGAACGCCCGGGAGGGACACGAGGAGAGGGACCCCGGGGCGCCGTGGCCGGGCCACATACCCCCACCGGCGCCGGCCGTGGTGCACCCGGCCCCCCTCTCCGCCGACCTGGCCGACGCCGACGGCCGACCGGTGTCGGTGTCCGCCCGGGGCCTCCTCACCGCCGTGCCGGACCGTCTGTCGGTGGAGCACGGCCCGTGGTCGGCGGTGACCTCCTGGGCCGGGCCGTGGCCGTCGGACGAGCGGTGGTGGTCGAGGTCCCGCCGGAGGAGCGCCCGCCTGCAGGCGGTGGTCGGGGCGGCCGCCCACCTACTGATGGCCGAACGGGGCCAGTGGTGGGTCGAAGCCACCTACGGATGACCGGACAGGTCCCGCGCCATGGCCTATGCCGAGCTGCACACCCACTCCAACTTCTCCTTCCTCGACGGCGCCAGCCATCCCGAGGAGCTGGCCGCCGAGGCGGTCCGGCTCGGTCTCTCGGCACTGGCGCTGACCGACCACAACGGCCTCTACGGGGTGGTCCGCTTCGCCGAGGCGGCCCGGGCCTTCGGGCTGCCCACCATCTTCGGCGCCGAGCTCACCATCAGCGGGGCCCGCATCCCCCACCCCCGGACCGGAGTGCCCGACCCCGACGGCACCCACCTGGTGGTGCTGGCCCGTGACCCCGAGGGGTACGCCCGTCTCAGCCAGGTGATCGCCGAGGCCCACCTGGCCGGCGGCGAGAAGGGGAAGCCGATCATCACCCTGGACGACCTGGCCGACCGCCACGGTGGGCACTGGCAGGTCCTCACCGGATGCCGCAAGGGGGCACTGGCCACCGCCCTCACCGACGGCGGCCCGGCAGCGGCCGCCCAGGTGCTCGACCAACTGATCGAGCGGTTCGGCCACGACCAGCTCGCCGTCGAGCTGTGGGACCACGGCAACCCAGTCGACGCCACCCGCAACGACGCCCTGGCCCTGCTGGCCACCGAGCGGGGGGTGGCCCCGGTGGCGACCAACAACGTCCACTACGCCACGCCGTCCCGGTTCCCGCTGGCCACCGCCCTGGCTGCGGTACGGGCCCGGCGGACGCTCGGTGACCTCGAGGGCTGGCTCCCCTCCTCGGCCACCGCCTGCCTGCGCGGCGAGGCCGAGCAGCACCGTCGCTTCGCCCGGTGGCCGGGGGTGGTCGAGCGGGCGGGGGAGCTGGCGGCCCGCTGCACCTTCGACCTCCGCCTGGTGGCGCCACGGCTGCCCGACTTTCCGGTGCCCGCCGGCCACACCGAGCAGACCTGGCTGATCGAGCTGGTCCGCCGGGGCGCCGCCGAACGGTACGGGCCGAGGGGGGCCGAGCGGGTGCCGGGTGCCTACGCCCAACTGGACCGCGAACTGTCCATCATCGGGGCGCTCGGCTTCCCCGGCTACTTCCTCACCGTGTGGGACATCGTCCAGTTCTGCCGGCGTCAGGACATCTTCTGCCAGGGCCGGGGCTCGGCGGCCACGTCGGCGGTCTGCTACGCCCTCGGCATCACCAACGTCGATGCCGTCTCCCTCGGGCTGCTGTTCGAACGCTTCCTCTCCCCGGCACGCGACGGGCCACCGGACATCGACGTCGACATCGAGTCGGGCCGGCGCGAGGAGGTGATCCAGTACGTCTACGGACGGTACGGCCGGCTGCACGCCGCCCAGGTGGCCAACGTCATCACCTACCGGTCACGCTCGGCCCTGCGTGACGTGGGCAAGGCGCTCGGGCACCCGGCCGAGGAGGTGGACGCCTGGGCGAAGTCGGTCGACCGGGGCGAGCCGCTCGGCGAGCGGGCCGGCCTGCCCCCGTTGGTGAGGGAGCTGGCCACCGACCTGGTCGACTTCCCCCGACACCTCGGCATCCACTCCGGTGGCATGGTCATCTGCGACCGGCCGGTGGTCGAGGTCTGTCCGGTCGAGTGGGGACGGATGCCCGGCCGGAGCGTGCTCCAGTGGGACAAGGACGACTGCGCGGCGGCCGGGCTGGTCAAGTTCGACCTGCTCGGGCTGGGGATGCTGACCGCACTGCACCACATGGTCGACCTGGTGCGCGACTTCCACCACGTCGAGATCGACCTGGCCCGCCTCGACCAGGAGCCCGAGGTCTACGACCTCCTGTGCCGGGCCGACACCGTCGGGGTGTTCCAGGTGGAGTCGCGGGCCCAGATGAACACCCTCCCCCGGGTGCGTCCCCGATGCTTCTACGACCTGGCCATCGAGGTGGCCCTCATCCGGCCGGGGCCCATCCAGGGGCACGCCGTCCATCCCTACATCCGACGGCGCAACGGGAGCGAGCCGATCAGCTACCTCCATCCCCTGCTGCAGCCCGCCCTGGAGCGCACGCTCGGCGTGCCCCTCTTTCAGGAGCAGTTGATGCAGATCGCCATCGACGTGGCCGGCTTCACCCCCACCGAGGCGGACGAGCTGCGCCAGGCGATGAGCGCCAAGCGCTCGGGCGAGCGGATGGCCCGCCTGCGCGACCGGCTGTTCGCCGGGATGGCCGCCCGGCAGGTCTCGGCCGACGTGTCCGAGCAGGTCTACGTGGCGCTGGCCGCCTTCGCCAACTTCGGGTTCCCCGAGAGCCACTCGGTGGCCTTCGCCCATCTGGTGTACTCCACCGCCTGGTGCAAGGTGCACTACCCGGCGGCGTTCACCGCCGGCCTGTTGAACGCCCAGCCCATGGGGTTCTGGTCCCCCCAGAGCCTGGTGGCCGACGCCAAGCGCCACGGGGTCGAGGTCCGGCGCCCCGACGTGAACCTCGGGGGGGACGATGCCCGGCTCGAGGAGGCCGGCCCGGGACACGGCACGCGGTGCGGGCCTGCGGTGCGGCTCGGGCTCTCCTCGGTGCGGGGTGTGGGCGCGGAGACGGCGGCGCGGATCGCCGCCGGTCAGCCCTGGTCCGGCATGGAGGACCTGGTGCGCCGGGCCGACATCACCCGGGCCCAGCTGGAGGCGCTGGCCGCCGCCGGCGCCCTCGACGGCCTGGGGCCGCCGACCACCCGGTCCGGTGGGAGCCGGCGGTCGTTGGTCTGGGGTGCGGGAGCGGCCTCCCAGGCGACCGCCGACCGGCTCCCCGGGGTGGTCACCGGATCGGAACCGCCGCCCCTCCCCTGCCCCACCCCGTGGGAGGAGGTGGCCGACGACCTGTGGTCCCTCGGGATGGCGCCGGACACCACCGCCATGGAGTTGGCCCGGGGCCGGCTGGACCACCAGGGGGTGCTGCCCACCGCCGAGCTGGCGTCGAGGGGGACCGGGGACAGGATCACCGTCGGGGGCGTGGTGACCCACCGCCAGCAGCCCGAGAGCGCCCACGGGGCGGTCTTCTTGAATCTCGAGGACGAGACCGGCATGGTCAACGTCGTCTGCTCCCGTGGTGCCTGGGTCCGGTGGAAGCCGGTGGCCCGCTCGTGTCCGGCACTGCTGGTGCGGGGGCGCATCGAACGGTCCGAGGGATCGATGACCCTGGTGGCCGAGCGTTTCGAGCGGCTCGACCTCGGACCGGTCCCCCCCTCCCGAGATTTCCGGTGATCGCCCGTCCCCGACGATCGCCTAATTCCGGCGATCGCCTAATTCCGGTGATCGCCTATTTCCTGTAATTGCCTATTGACTACTCTACGTGGTGTGGTCAACACTTACGGTGATGTCCATGAAGTGCCGCAGTACCGCCGATCATTCCCATTCTGCACTCGGTCATTGAGCAGGTCCCGGCGCCCCATCAGCGACGCCACGCAACACAAGGCACCACCGGACGCGCCCCACCCGGGGTAGCGGCCGACCGAGGGCCCGGCTCGACGGGCTCAGCAGTTCTACTGGTGAAGAGAATGGAAACGGCGACAACAGGAGGCTGTGGCTCATGAATGGTCTACCGGCAGCGACGGGAAACCTGTCCTTCGAATTGGTGGTGGTGATCGTCGCGATCTCGATGATCGCCGGCGCCGTCGACCTCCTGCGACAGCCGGGCTGGGCGTGGAGGCGGGCCGAGGAGAGCAAGCCCGCCTACTTCGTGCTCGTGCTCCTGGTCCCGCTGGTCGGACTGGGCATGTACCTCCACACCGCCCGACCCAAGGTCAAGGCCATCGCCGCCGCCGGCCGGGCCGCCAGCCTGCCCTTCGAGCGGTTCGGTGACGACGTCGCCCTGGCCCAGCGCGAGGACGTCTGGCCCATCGGCACCATCGCCGCACCGGGCCGGTTCGGCAGCTTCGGGGCGACCACCATCACCGACGGCGAGGTCCGGCTGGTCGAGCCGTTGGCCGCGGCGACCGAGCCCGTGGACGGCGGTGGGGGCTCCCTCGGCGCCGGGGGCGTCGCCACGGCCACGGCACCGGTCGCCCTGACCCGGACCTACCGGCCCACCCAGCGGACCAGCCTGCCGGCCCCCGCAGCCGCCGCCGCTCCGGCGGCGGCTGCGACCGCCGATGGCACGCCGACCCAGGAGATCCCACCCGGATGGAAGGCCGACCCCACCGGCCGGCACCAATTCCGCTACTGGGCGGGTTCCCAGTGGACCGAGAACGTCGCCGACAACGGCGAGCAGTCGAGGGATCCCGTGACCTCCTGACGATTCCGTCGGTCCGGCAGGGCCGGGACCCCCGTCCCTACCGGCCCTGTCGGACCAGACGGCTGAGCCGCGCCACCAGCACCTCGAGCACGGTCTCCCCCGGCAGGTCGGAGACACCGCGGAGGTCGAGGTCGGCCTCAGCCAGCAGTGCGAACGCCCGGGCGATCCGGGCCGAGCCCAGTCGGGCCGCCTGGGCCAGGGCCTTCTTGGCCGGGAACGGGCTGCGTAGGCCCAGGAGCCGTGCCGCCTGCTCCGGCGTGGTGACGCCGGCACCGTCGAGCCGCAGCACCTGGCGGTAGTGCCGGTGGAGCATGGTCATCGCCACCAGGGGATGGGTGTCGCCGGCCACCAGCATCCGACGGAGGACGCCCAGCGCCTTGGCCGTCTCCCCGGCGTCGATGGCATCGGTGAGATCCCACGGGGCGAGCGATCCCGCCTCGCCCAGGAAGGGCTCGAGGTCCTCGGCCGACACGGTGGCGCCGGCGCCGTAGGCCGAGGCCAGGGTGTCGAGCAGTCCCTGCAGCCGGCCCATGTCGCCACCGAGGTGGCTCGAGAGCTCGGCCGTGGCCCGGCCGTCGAGCCGCACCGGCCCGCCCTTCAGGTGGTCGGCCAGCCACTGGGACCGCGCCTTGCCCGTCCCTACCGCCGTGTCCACCACCTCGCCGGAGGCGGCCAGCGCCTTGATCAAGGCCTGGGGGATCGTGCCACCCCCGCTCACCAGCACCAGCGACGTCGTGGGGAGCGGGTCCTCGAGGTAGGCCACCACACGCTTGGCGTCAGTACCGTCCAGTTGGCCCGCCTCGCGGACGACCACCACGCGGCGATCGACGAGGAAGGGAGGCGTCGTGCACGCGTCGATGACCATCCCGACGTCGAACGGCTCGACGCTGGAGCCGCCGAACTCCTCGACCACCAGCGAGGCGTCCGCACCTCCCACCAGCCGCGTCGTCAGGGTGTGGGCCGCCTGGGCGACCAAGGAGGGGTCGTCGCCGCGCACCAGGTAGGCCGCCCGGTGGGCGGCGTCGGTACCGGCGGGGCCGTCGGTGGCCGCCGTCGCCTTGGTGGCGCTCATCGACCGACGGACCCGTCGGTCGGGGCGGCCGTCGCGCCGGCGCGGCGGGCGGCATGGATAGCGGCCATGGTGTCGGCCACCTGGCGGTGGGCGGCGACATCGTGCACCCGCATGATCCGGCAACCCTTGGCCGCGCCGATGGCGGTGGCGGCGAGCGAGGCCTCGCGCCGCTCACCCAGTTCGAGCCCGAGGACCACCCCGAGGAACGTCTTGTTGGAGGCGGAGAGCAGCAGTGGGTACCCGAGGGCGGCCAGCTCCTCCGAGGCGCGCAGCAGGACCAACGACTGGGCCGCCGTCTTCCCGAGGTCGAGTCCGGCGTCCAACACGATGCGGTCAGCGGACAGCCCGGCGTCGAGCGCCCGTGAGGCGCGCTCCAGCAGAGAGGCGCTGACCGTGGCCACCACGTCCTCGTACACCGGCTCGGGATCGGGGATGCGGGGTCCGAGGCGGATGTGGGTCGCCACCACCGTGGCGCCGGCGGCGGCCGCGGCCGCCAGGTACTCCGGGTCGGCGAAGCCGCTGATGTCGTTGCCCACGACCGCCCCGGCGCCGTAGGCCTCCTTGGCGACCGACGCCCGCCAGGTGTCGACCGACAGGGGCACGTCGAAGCGGGCCCGCAACGCCCCGATGGCCGGGACCACCCGGTCGAGCTCCTCGGCCTCCCCGACGGCGGGGCCCGGGCCGGCCTTCACCCCGCCGACATCGAGCAGGTCGGCCCCGTCGGCCACCAGGTCGTCGGCCCGGGCCACCAGGTCGTCGAGTGCGAAGGTGGCCCCCTTGTCGTAGAAGGAGTCCGGGGTGCGGTTGAGGATGCCCATGATCAGGGCCCGATCGGTGACGTCGTAGGTCCGGTCGCCGAGGGTCAGCGTGGTGGCGTGCACCTCAGTGACGCTATCCCCCACCGACCAGGCCGGCGGCGCCGCGTCGACGGCGGCCCGACCGGTCAGAAGAGCCGCGCGGCGAGCGCCTTGCGGTAGTCGGTGCTGCGGGGATCGTCGGGGCCGAGTGTCTCCAGCAGATCGAGGAACTCCTGGCGGGCGTCGGTGTCGTCGCGCACCCGGTCGAGCAGTCCGTCCAACAGGTCCTCGACGCCGACCGCATCGACGTCGACCTGCTGGGAGGCAAGGCGGGCCTCGGCCAGGAGCAGGCGGGTCTCCGGCGTCTCGGGGATCCGCCCGAGCAGGCCGATCGCCTCTTCGGTCTCACCGCGGGCGATCAAGCTGCCGGCCAGGGCGACGATGGCCCCACCGTGGTCCGGCTGCAGCTCGAGGGCCTGGCGGAGCGGCTCCTCACTGCCCGAGGTGGCGGCCTCGGCCACCAGCAGGTCGGCCTCGGACGGCGCCGGCGCCAGCTTCGACACGAACTCGGCCACCGCCGCCTGCGGGAGCGCGCCGATGAAGCCGTCCACCACCTTGCCGTCCTTCAGGGCGAACACGGCGGGGATCGACTGCACCTTGAAGCTGGCAGAGATGGCCGGGTTCTCGTCCACGTTGACCTTGGCCAGGGTCACCGCCCCGTCGGTGGCGTCGACCACCTGCTCGATGATGGGACCAAGGGTGCGACACGGCCCGCACCAGGGCGCCCACAGGTCCACCACCACGGGGACCTCCTCGGATCGCCGCAGCACTTCCTCTTCGAACGTGGCATCGGTGACGTCGACCATTCCGTTGACGATACCCGGACAGGTGTCGCGTTCCGCCTGCCCGGGTGGTGGTTCGCCACGCGGGTAGCGTCGTAGGCATGGAGACAGGTCCGTCCGGCCAGGACGACGTCGAGGGGATCGACCGGGCGAAGGTGACCGAGTGGATGGCCTCGACCATCGCCCGGGCCAAGCCGCCGTTCACCTTCGAGCTGATCGCCGGTGGCCGGTCCAACCTCACGTTCCGGGTGACCGACCACGCCGGGCAGTCCTTCGCACTCCGCCGCCCGCCGGTGAGCCACGTCCTGCCCACCGCCCACGACATGCGGCGCGAGCACACGGTCATCAGCGCCCTGGGCGACACCGGGGTGCCGGTGCCGACCGCCCTCGGTCTGTGCACCGACGAGTCCGTCAACGGTGCCCCCTTCTACGTGATGTCGTTCGTCGAGGGGCACATCCTCCGTGACGAGCACGCCGCCGCCGAACTGAGCGAGCCCAGCCGGGCCCGGGCCGGCGACTCCCTCATCGACACCCTCGCCCTGCTCCACGCCGTCGATGTCGACGCCGTCGGACTCGGGGACTTCGCGCGGCGCGACGGCTACATCCCCCGCCAGCTCAAACGCTGGCACTCCCAGTTCACCCAGTCCACCGTCGACGGGGAACCGGGCCCGGCCGTCGTCGACCGGGTCCACGAGCTGCTCGCCGCCCGGGTCCCCGACCAGCAGGGCGTGGCCATCGTGCACGGTGACTACCGGCTGGACAACACCGTCCTCGACGACGGGGGCCAGGTGCTGGCCATCCTCGACTGGGAGATCTGCACCCTGGGCGACCCGCTCGCCGACCTGGGGCTGCTCCTCGTCTACTGGGCGGAGCCCGACGACGGCGACCAGGCCCTCCTCGGTGTGGCCCCGACCGCGTTACCCGGATTCGCCCCGCGGTCCCACTTGTTGGAGCGCTACGCGTCGGCCACGGGCCGGGACGTCTCGGAGATCGCCTACTACCGGGCGTTCGGATTCTGGAAGCTGGCCTGTATCCTCCAGGGGGTCTACGTGCGCTACGCAGGCGGGGCCGCTGCAGGCGACCGCTCCGGCGTGGACCAGTTCGCCGCCCATGTCGGGCGCCTTGGTGAGCGGGCGTTGTCCGAAGTGGAGTCCCTGTGACCGATCCCCATCCCGCATCCCTCTACCAGTTCGAACCCCGTTGGGGACCCGGTGCCGAGGGCCTGCTGTCCCGGCCGGTCCTGGTGGTCTCGCTCGAGGGATGGGTCGATGCGGGCATGGGGGCCTCGTCCGCCATCGCCGAGCTCCTGACCTCGTCCCCGACGGACCTGGTGGCCACGTTCGACACGGAGCTGCTCATCGACCAGCGGGCGCGCCGGCCCATCGCCCGGCTGGAGGACGGGGTGACCACCAGGCTGACCTGGCCGGCGATCCAGGTCCTGGCGGGCAAGGACCGGGCCGGGACCGATGTGCTCTACCTGACCGGACCGGAACCGGACTTCCGCTGGCCGACGTTCATCGGCGACGTGGTCGAGCTGGTGGGCAGGCTCGGTGTGAGCACCGTCGTGGGGCTCGGCGCCTTTCCGGCTCCGGCGCCCCACACCCGGCCGGTGCGCCTGGCATCGACGGTGCCGCCCGAGTCGGCGGACCTGGCGGGCCGCGTCGGGGCGGTGCACGGCACGCTCGAGGTTCCCGCCGGGGTCCAGGCGGCGCTCGAGGTGGCACTCGGGGCCGCCGGCGTACCGGTCATCGGTCTGTGGGCCCGGGTCCCTCACTACGTGTCGGCCATGCCCTATCCGGAGGCCAGCGCCGCCCTCATCGAGGGCCTGTGCGCCGTCACCGGTGTCGTCTTCGACTCCTCGTCGGTTCGGGCCGCCGGGGACGCCTCACGGCTCCAGGTCGACGAACTGATCGGTTCGAATCCGGAGCACCTCGACATGGTCCGGAGGCTGGAGACGGCCGTCGACTCGGAGGAGACCGATCCCCTGGGCCTGGGGGGCGAGGTGCCCAGCGGGGACGAGATCGCCGCCGAGCTCGAGCAGTTCCTCAAGAACGAAGGGCACTGAGCGCCCGCACCAGGCCGGGCGCACCGAGACCGGAGTGGTCGGCGTGGGTCAGGTGTTCGGCATAGACGGCGAAGAAGACCATCGCCACCACCATGGCCAGCACCAGGACGGCCAGCACCAACCACTGACTGGACCGGCGGCGGAGGTGATCGGCCGGCGGCGCGCCACCCTCGGCCGGCGACGGACCGGTGCGGGTGCGGGCCACCCTCGGTGAGCGCCGCGGGGCTTCCCGACCGGGGAGCACGGTCACGATCTCGCGCATCTGGTCGACACTGGTGGCGGCGGCCAGATCGGCCAGCCGGACCTCGTACTCCCGGGGTGTGAGCAGACCGCGCTCGGCGGCACGGTCCAACAGGAGTCCGTACCGGTTGCGCTCGTCGTCGCTGATCGCCTCGGCCTGACCGCCGTCCAGGGCCGGCCCGGCGGCGGGAGACCCGGCGGCGGCGGACCCGGCGGGCACCGGTCCGTCCCCGGCGAAGGCGGAGAGCACGTCGGCGACGCTGTCGACGGCCAGCAGCTCGGGGACGGGCGCCGCCGAGCCCGCGTCCAGGCCCTGGGCCACGGACCCGCCGGGCGGGAAACCGCTGATCGGGAGATCGGTCACCCCCGAATTGTGGGTCACGAAGGGTGCTTATTGCAACACTTTGCGCGCGAAGATGTCGAGGCGACCCGCTGCGGCCCCGGGCTACCGTGGGCCATGCGCATCGACGGAGGGCTCGGATTCGACCCGGCGGGGGCCATCGAGTCCGCCCGCCTCGCCGAACAGGTCGGCTACGACGGCATCTGGTCGGCCGAGACCAGCCACGACCCCTTCCTCCCGCTGGCGCTGGCCGCGGAGCACACCGAGCGCCTCGAGCTCGGCACCGGCATCGCCGTGGCCTTCGCCCGCAACCCCATGACCCTGGCCCAGGTGGCGAACGACCTGCAGACCATGTCGGAGGGGCGGTTCATGCTGGGCCTGGGCTCCCAGATCAAGCCCCACATCGAGAAGCGCTTCTCCATGCCGTGGTCCCATCCGGCACCGAGGATGCGGGAGCTGATCCTCGCCATCCGGGCCATCTGGGCGAGCTGGTCCGACGGCAGCCGGCTCGCCTTCCGGGGTGAGTTCTACCGGCACACGCTCATGACCCCGATGTTCGACCCGGGGCCCAACCCCTTCGGCAACCCGCGCATCTTCCTGGCGGCGGTCGGCGAGCGGATGACCGAGGTGGCCGGCGAGGTGGCCGACGGCATGCTCGCCCACGGGTTCACCACCGAGCGGTACCTGCGCGAGGTGACCGTGCCGGCGCTCGAGCGGGGACTCGCGGCCAGCGGGCGGGTCCGTGCCGACGTGGAGATCTCGTACCCGGGCATGGTGGTGACCGGGGCCGACGAGCGGGGCTTCGAAGCGGCGGCCCGGGCGGTCAGGACCCAGCTGGCCTTCTACGGCTCCACCCCCGCCTATCTTCCGGTGCTCGAGCTCCACGGCTGGGGCGATCTCCATGTCGAGCTCAACCGGCTGTCCAAGCGAGGGGCCTGGGAGGAGATGGCCGATCTGATCGACGACGACGTGCTCGACGCCTTCGCCGTCGTCGGTGAGCTCGACGACATCGCCGGACTGGTGCTCGGTCGATTCGACGGCGTCGTCGACCGGTTCAATTTCTACGCCCCGTACGCCATGGACCCCGGGCGGTGGGCCGAGGTGCTGACCGGCTTCCGCTAGGCCGTCGACGGACGGCGGCGGGCGGTGCCGGTCCGCCGGTAGCCCGTCCCCGGTGAGGGATCAGACGACGACGTTGACCAGCTTGGGTGGTCGGACGATGACCCGCCGTGGGCTCACCCCCCCGAGCGCCTCCCGGACGGCGGTCGAGCCGAGGGCCACGGCCTCGGCCTCCTCTTCGGAGATCGTCGGCGCCACCTCGATGCGGTCGCGGACCTTGCCGTTCACCTGGACCACCATGGTCACCGACTTCTCGGCGACCAGTTCGGGGTCGGCCACCGGCCAGGGCCGCAGGTGGATGTGGTCGCCGTTGCGGCGCTCCCACGCCTCGGCGGTCACGTGCGGCGTCATCGGGGCCAGCACGAGCAGCAGGCTGTCGACCGCCTCGGCCACGACGTCGGCGTGCCCGTCACCCCGGACGTAGGGCTGGACCCGGTTGACGAACTCCATGCAGGCGGCCACGGCCGTGTTGTAGGACCACCGCTCGTAATCCCTGGTCACCCGGTCGATCAACCGGTGCGTGGCCCGCCGGACCTCGACGTCGTCGGCCGACAGCGGACCGGTGCGCCGGGCCGGCGCCTCGGGCCCCGGGGGGACGGCCAGGCGCCACACCCGGTCGAGGAAGCGCCCACACCCGTCGATCACGCTGTCGGTCTGCTCGGTCCAGTCGACGTCGTCAGCCGGTGGTCCGACGAAGAGGTGGAAGAGCCGGAGGGCGTCCGCCCCGACCGTGTCGAGGTAGCTCGACGGCGCCACCAGGTTGCCCTTCGACTTGGACATCTTCGTCCCGTCCATCCGGATCATCCCCTGGGTGAACAGCCGGGCGAACGGCTCCTCGAGCCCGGCGGGGGCCAGGCCGACATCGATCAGGGCCCGGCTGTAGAAGCGGGCGTAGAGCAGATGGAGGATGGCGTGCTCGATGCCGCCGATGTACTGGTCGACCGGCATCCAGTGGCTGGCGATGCCCGGGTCGAAGGGGAGGTCCGGGCTCCAGGGATCGGTGAACCGGAGGAAGTACCACGACGAGTCGACGAAGGTGTCCATCGTGTCGGTCTCGCGGGTGGCCGGTCCGCCGCAGACCGGGCACGTCGTGTTGAGGAACTCCGCACTGGTGGCTAGCGGCGAGCGGCCGGTCGGGAGGAACTCGACGTCGTCGGGGGCCAGCACCGGCAGTTGGTCGAACGGCACCGGGACGATCCCGTGCTCGGTGCAGTACACGACCGGAATGGGGCACCCCCAGAACCGCTGCCTCGAGATCAGCCAGTCCCGCAGCCGGTAGTTGGTGGTGCGGGTGCCGATGCCCTCGTCCTCCAGCCACTCGATGGCCCGGGCCTTGGCGGTGGCGATGTCCAGCCCGTTCAGCCACTGGCTGTTGATCTTCTCGCCGGTGCCCGTATAGGCGCCCCCGTGGCCACCCTCGTCGTCCCAGCCCTGCGGCGGCTGCACGGTGCGCACGATCGGCAGTCCGTAGGCCTGGGCGAAGTCCCAGTCGCGGGTGTCCTCGGCCGGCACGGCCATGATCGCCCCGGTGCCGTACCCCATCAGCACGTAGTCGGCCACGAAGACCGGCACCGGGCTCCCGGTGAACGGGTTGATGACCGAGGAGCCGGTGAAGGCGCCGCGTTTGGCCAGGCTGGCCGCGCCGGTCTCCGACATGCGCTCGACGTCGCTGCTGGCCGCGGCCCGTTTCCTCAGGTCGTCGACCTCGCCGCGGTGCTCGGGGATGGTCAGCTCGTCCACCTGGGGGTGCTCGGGCGCAACCACCGCATAGGTCATGCCGAAGGAGGTGTCCGGCCGGGTGGTGAAGACCCGGAGCGACAGCGGGTCACGTCCGTCGGAGCCGTCCCGGCCTTCGACGACGAGGTCGAATTCGGCCCCCTCCGACCGGCCGATCCAGTTCCGCTGCATCGTCTTGACCCGCTCGGGCCAGTCGAGGCCGTCCAGCCCGGCGAGCAACTCGTCGGCGTACCGGGTGATGCGGAGGAACCACTGCTCCAGCTCGCGCCGGACCACGAGGTCCCCGGAGCGCTCGCACGTGCCGTCGGGCAGCACCTGCTCGTTGGCCATCACCGTCTGGCAGCCGGGGCACCAATTGACCGGCGCGTTGGCCCGGTAGGCGAGGTCGGCGGCCAGCAACTTCTGGAAGATGACCTGGTTCCACTTGATGTACTCGGGGTCGTGGCTGCGGACCTCCCTCCGCCAGTCGTAGACCGCACCCAGCGCCGTGATCGACTCCTTCAGCTCGGCGATCCGGGCATCGGTGTAGATCCGGGGGTGGGTGCCCGTCTTTATGGCGGCGTTCTCGGCGGGGAGCCCGAAGGAGTCGAAGCCGAAGGGCGAGAGCACCGCCTGGCCCAGCATGGTCCGGTGGCGGACCAGCAGGTCGCCGAAGGTGTAGTTGCGGACGTGGCCCATGTGGGCGGGCCCCGACGGATAGGGGTACATGGTGAGCACGTAGGAAGCCGGCCGGGGGTCGTCCGCATCCACCTCGTAGGTGCCGTCCTCGGCCCACCGACGCTGCCACTTCTTTTCGATTGGGACGACGTCGTAGGCCCGTGCCATGGACCACGATCGTACCGGGGCGCCGAACGCCCCCCGGCGACCGGGGAGGGCGGGGTCGGCCAGACTTGGGGTCGTGAGTCTGAGCGGAGCGTGGGAGGCAAATGCCGGCGACTGGATCGACTGGGCGCGCACCCAGGATCACGACGGCTTCTGGGAGGGGACCTGGCCGGAGCTGCGACGGGTGCTGCCCCAGCCCGGGGACGGGCCGCTGGTGGAGGTCGGGTGCGGTGAGGGGAGGGTGGGGCGAAAGCTCCTGGGGCTCGGCCACCGCGTCGTCGGGGTCGACCGGTCCCCGACACTGGTCCGGGCTGCGGGGAACGACGGCCTGTTCCCGGTGGTGCAGGCGGATGCCGCGCACCTTCCGCTGGCCGACTCGGTCACGTCGGTCGTCGTTGCCTGCATGTCGCTGCAGGACGTCGACGACCTCGGCGGCACGGTCCGGGAGATCGCCCGGGTGCTGCGCACCGGCGGCTGGTTGTGCGTGGCCATGGTGCATCCGTTCGCCAGCGCCGAGGACCCGGACTCGATGCACACCCACACGCCGAGGGTCTCGAGGCCGTACCTCGAAACCCGGAGGTACGAGGACCACATGGAACGTGACGGCCTGGCGATGACCTTCGTGAGCATGCACCGGCCGCTGGGCGAGTACGTCAATGCCTGTGCTCGGGAGGGCCTCCTCATGACCGCGCTGGACGAGTTCGGCGCCAAGCCCATCCCGTGGTTGCTCACCGCCCGCTTCGAGAAGGTCGGTTGAGCCGTCGGGGCCGCGTCCCGCTCCGGGCCGAACGGGTGTTCGGAATGGCAGGGCGCCCTTGCTCCGGGCTCCGGGGATACCCCGCCGAGTCCGGTAGTGGGGCCGGCCCCCCGGCTCGGCTACGATGACCTCTCCGTAGTCGTGGTCGGTCCCGTCGTGGTTCCGGTTGCCGATTGATGAGGTAAGGCTCGGAGTCGGAGCAGACTCTGGGCAGCTACGGGGGCGTAGCTCAGCTGGTAGAGCGCTTGACTGGCAGTCAAGAGGTTCGTGGGTTCGAGTCCCATCGCCTCCACTCGTTGTCGGAACTGCAACGTTTTCCCTGGTCAAAGCCAGCATTTCACGGGCACTTCCCGACGAAGGCAAAAGACGACGTTCGAACCCCTCCCTGAACTGGGAGAACGTCCGAATCGAGCCGTCTGTCAGGTGCAGCGGGTCAGGCTCCTCTGGGACTGGGGTTGGCTTGTAACCAACAACAGGCAGTTGTTCTGCCCCTTTGCGCCCTCGCCCAATGGTGCTAGCCCAAAAATGGCACTGCGGGCTCTAACCCCTATCAAGCAAAGCTCTAACCCCTATCAAGCAAAGTCTGTTCAGACTGAGTCCCGCTTTGCACCGTTCTCGGCTCAAGCTTCTCGTCGAGCCAGTCGGCAATTTCAACCTGGGCCAGCGACGGCGTGTCGAGTTGACAGTGCGTGCACCCTGGATGATCTGGAGGGAAGGCCACCAAGCGCTTTCGGTTGTCCGGAATCTCATCGAAAAGACACTGTGCGTGTGCGAATGGGACCTGCAGGTCGTTGACGGCATGGAGAACGAGGAAGGGTATGTGGATCCGGCTGGCGACCCCCTCCAGATTGAACTCCCGTATCTTTTCCAGGAGCGCCTCGACAGTGTCGACGGCAAACGTGGCCATCGCCTGCTCGACTCGGCGTCGGCTGTCGTCCCCCTGGGGTACCGGGGCCAACCCGTAGAAGGCACCCCAGGCGACAGCTGCTGCCAGCCTATTCTCGAAGGCCGCCCCGCGAGCTGCGAAGTAGCCACCCATGCTGCTGCCGACGAGGGCGATCCGCTCTGGATCAACCTCATCTCGGTGCTCCAGGAAGTTGATGAATGCAGTGATGGCCACCTCGTAGTCGGCCCTGGTCCCGATACGCCGACGCTTCGATTCTCCCTGCCCGGGGCCGTCCGGGAGCAGGACGGTGTACCCGCGGCGAACGAGCGCTTCACCGAGTTTGAACCACATCTCCTCCGAGAAGGCGTCGATGCCGCCCTGGACGACGACCGTGGGTCGGGATCGAGTTTGGCATGAGGGTGAGATCAGGTAGCCGGGGAGCATGTACTGCTCGTAGGGAATCTCGACCGCCTCAAAGCGGTATCGCGGATCGATAGTCATGGCGGTCTGGAAGCACCGGCGACTCTCCTTCATGGCCGGCAGTTCCACGATGCCGTCCATGGCGTGGAAGGTGGTCGCCATCCGGAAGTAGATGCATGCCCGTCGCCACAACTCGATCGCCGAGAGGTCGTGGCCATGCTCCGCGCACTGTGCTGCCTGACGGTCGAGCTCGGACGCCAAGCTGCTGAAAGCTGCTAGCCACGCCTCCCGGTCGCCCACCTCGAGGTCCCGTATCGCGCTCATGATCTCGCTGAACTCTGAGCCGCCCAGCGATGAGTAGCTGATGGCACGGAGCAATTGCGTCGACCAATCCAGATTCTCCGGCCAGTGCACGTACGCGCCGAAGGCCTCGACTCCACTTGGCGGCGCCACAGCCCAGGATCGGCTCATCGGAGTTTCGTCCATCTAGTCGTCCTCGCTGTTCATTCGGTGCTCATTTCGTTGTACTTCGGCGATGGGATAGCCACCGTTGGCGTGAATGGTGGTGCCGTTGACGAAGGCCGCCTCCTCTGAGAGGAGGAACGACGCCACCGAGGCGATCTCGTCGGGTGTACCCAGCCGACCGGCCAGGGTGGCCTTGGCCCGGCGATCAGCCAGACCCGGCACCTTCCGGAAGCCCTCGTTCATAGGGGTCGCCACGAAGCCCGGGGCGATGGTGTTGACTCGGATCGATCTCGGTGCAAGCTCGACGGCCAGGGTTCTCGAGAGAGCTTCGACCGCGCCTTTGGACATGGCGTAAGCGCTCTGTCCGGCCATACCGACGTGAGCCGAAACCGAGGTCACGAAGACGATGACGGTTCCGTGCCGGAGCTGGGGTGCGAGCGCTTGGGTGAGGTGGAACGGTCCCCGGGCATTGACCGCCCAGGTGTGGTCCAGAGCCTCGGGTCCGATCTGCTCGAATGGAGTTGGCTGGAAGACGCCTGCGCAGTGGACCAGGCCGTCTAGGAGGATCTCCTCACTCGCCAGCACTCCGAACGCCTGGTTGACCTGCTCGTAGTCGGCAAGATCGGCCTCCACGAGGCGGTGATGCTCTGGTCCCTCGAGCTGGCTGACAGCTGCTACCAGGCGTTCATGGCTTCGCCCCACCAGGATGGTCCTCGCGCCCTCATCGGCCAGGGTACAGGCCACGGCGAGACCGATGCCTGAGCTGGCCCCGGTGACAAGTATGCGGCGACCCTGGTGCTTTCCAGTCTTCATTGAACGCGATGTGACCAGTTCTCGGAGGACCCCATAGGCACATCGTGGCCGCTCTCCGCACCGGTAGCCCTAGGGAGACTCCCTAGTTCTCGGAGACAACCACTCGCCGACGAAGTTCTGGGGAGTCTCCCTAGGGCAATGGGCACTCCGATCCTTCAACCTGGTTGATGTGCAGATCATCGTGGAGATCTCAGAAGGCAAGGACGGACGAGCCGAAGGAACGGTGAGGGCCGCAGGGCAATCCCAGGCCCGTCCTTTCTCGGGAAACCTCGAATTCCTGGCCCTCATCGAGAGCCTCTATCAGGTCGGCGCCGAAACGCCTGGTCAAAAGGCCGGCACAACCGAGAAGGAGTGGTCATGAAGAATCTGATGTGGAGCTTTTCACCGTGGGTCGCCTTCCTCCTGGGCGTTCGTATCGGCGGGGTGTACTGGGGTGCCGCCATCGGTCTGGCCGTTGCCCTGGTCGTCCTGGTGAGGGCGATCTCTCGTCACAGCACTCACATGTTCGACGTAATCGGCACGGTCTACTTCGGGGGTCTGCTTATGCTCCTGGCCGCTATTCACCCCAGTGACATCGCCACCTGGGGGCGGTACGCACAGGCTGTGGCCCACGGATCGCTCACCCTGATCGTTTTCGGTTCCATCCTCGTCGGCAAGCCCTTCACTGAGCCTTACGCGCGGGAGCAGGCACCGGAGCGGGTGTGGCAGAGCGCCCGGTTCCACGAGCTCAACCGGCGGTTGTCGGCAGTGTGGGGGCTGGCCTTCCTCGTTGGCACGATCTCGCTGATCGTTGCCGGTTCGCAGGACTCCCGTCAGTTCATCTTGAGGCTTGTGGTCCCATTCGGCGCCCTCCTCCTGGCCCTCTTGTACAGCCAGAAGCAAGCCAGCCTGACAGCCAGAGCCGCGTCCACTGACTGAAGCAGCGTCTTGAGCCCAATCGAACACCCGTCGATGCAGAGCAGCGAGGAGCACGCCGTGGCCACCGAATCCGACACCGATGTTTGCGGTACCACCGACACTGCTGGGGCCGGCCAGGCCGCCGAAGCCGGAGCTGTGTCGGTCGGGACCACTGAGGCCGGCTCCGCACCGTCGATGCCGGTGCGAGCGCGGATGGTCTTGCGGACGAGATCCGTGTGGATCTTCCCGCTGGCCATCCCACTCGTGCTGGTCGTGCTGATGACGTTCATCTACATCGGCGCTGTCTTGAACCCGACGGCGCACCTGGACGGACTTCCGGTCATGGTGGTGAACCAGGACACTGGAGCCACTGTGAACGGCCGGCACGTCGACGAGGGTGCCACGGTTGTCCAGGCGTTGAACAGCTCGTCTGAGGTGAGCACCAAGCTGAAGCTGCGCAGCACCACGTTGGACGAGGCAAAGGCAGCGATGGACCGTGGTAGTGCCTATGCCACGATCGTGATCCCGGCCGGCTTCACCGACTCGCTCCTCGCCGCCGCCGGGGACAACATACCGGTGGCGAATGGGGGATCCGGGCAGCCCACGGTAGAGCTGTTGGAGAACGGCCGGCTGGGCAGTCTGGGTGTCAACCTGGCGGCGGGCGTGCTGACCCCGGCTTTCCAGCAGATCTCCTCATCCATCGGAGATCAGCTGGTTGCTCACAGCACCACCGCGGCCCGGAGCACTTCTTTCGCCACGGCGCAGCTCCACGACCCCATTCGTTTCGAGACGGTGAGCTATCGGCCCCTCCCACCGAACACGGCGCTCGGGCTCAGTGCGTTCTATGTGTCGCTCCTGGCGATGCTGGCTGGCTTTGTCGGTGCGACCATCGTCAACTCCTCTCTCGACGGTGCCCTGGGCTACTCCACGACCGAATTGGGACCGCGCTGGAGGCAGCGGCGGCCGCTCCCGATCGCACGTCAGCAGATCCTCCTCTTGAAGTGGTCGGTCGCTCTCGTCGCTATTCCCATCCTGGACGCCGCCATCGTCGGTGTGGCCGCAGGCATCCTGCGCATGGACGCACCGAACACCGCTCTGTTCTGGGCCGTCCTGTCCCTGGCCTCGCTGATGGTGGCGAGCGTCACGTTGACGCTGTTCGCCGCCTTCGGGTCAATCGGACAGCTCCTCGCCATGCTCGGGCTGATCTATCTCTCCTTGGCGTCATCAGGCGGCACGGTTCCGACCCAGGCTCTCCCGGGCTTCTACAATTTCGTTGGGCACGTGGAACCGCTTCGCCAGGTCCTCACCGCGGCACGAGCCGTGCTGTACTTCGGGGCTCAGGGTGACGCGGGCCTGACCCACGCTCTCATCGTGCTCAGCTTCGAGATCGTGGCCGCAGTCGTGGTCGGTCTGTTTGTCACCGGCTGGTATGACCACAAACGCCTGTACCGGCTGTCCCCAGACCTGATCGCCTACGTCTCCCGGGTGACCGATGAGCGGCTGGCTGCCGCGCATCCGCCGTCGACGAGCTCCAGCTCGTAGCCGGGAGCCGCGCCATATCAAGGGATCTGCTTCCGGGATCTGAAGCGGCACAAAGGCCGCTACCGTCTGGGGATGGCCGCGGTCGAAAGGCCTGAATCAACAGGCCAGCTGATCGGAAGGAGCGCTGAGCGCCAATCCATCGCTCGCGCCCTCGACGAGATGGGCTCGGGGCATCCTCGGTTGGTGTGGGTTGAGAGCGATGCCGGCATGGGAAAGACGGCGCTCGTCCGTCATGTCGTGGGAAACCTTCCTGCGGAGGTCCAGGTGGCGCATGCTCAAGCCGACGAGCTTGCTGCCGAGCGACCCTTCGAGCTCGCCCGGCAGCTCGGCTCTACGTCCACCGAGAGCTTCTCTGCGGGCATGGAGATCCTCGAAGCGTGGTCCAGTCGGCAAGACCAAGGGCCGGTCGTGGTCGTAGTTGAAGACCTGCATTGGGCCGATGGCGCGTCGTCGAAAGCGCTGCTCTCGGCCGTGCAGCGGCTCGACAAGGATCGGGTCGCCGTGCTCGTCACGACACGACCGGGACTGCACGACGGGTGGGAGCGTCTCTGTTCCGATCCCGAACGATGCCTCGGTATCAACTTGGCCCCTTTCGATGCCAATGAGGTCGAGCTGTTCGCATCATCCGTGGGGATCGATCTGACTCCCTACCAGGCGGAGCGGCTCCGTTCCCACACCGGGGGACACCCGTTGTACCTTCGAACACTGCTTGGCGAACTGGACACCGCAGATCTCCAGCGGAGCGATGGACATCTTCCCGCCCCGCGCTCGTTGACTTCGTCGGTCACTGCGCGCCTCTCCGAAACAGCGGAGTCAGCGCGTGCCCTTGTTGCCGCCATGGCCGTCGTCAACCAGCGCGCCCCGCTGATGGTGGTGGCCCGTCTGGCGGGCCTCAGTTCCCCGGTCGAGCCGTTCGAAGAACTCCTGGGCACGGGCTTCGTCCGTTGGGATCCGCAGGAGCCGGGCACTCCCGTTGAGTTCGTCCATCCGCTCTACCGTCAGGCTGTCTACGAGGATCTCTCACCGAGCCGCCGCCGCGACCTCCACCATGCCGCTTCCCAGTTCACCGGCCCGGCTGTGGCGCTCGCTCATCGGGTCGCCGCCGCCGACGGGGCAGACGAGACGCTGGCGGTTGAGCTGGAGACGAAGGCGCGAAGCGAGCTGGAAGAGGGGCACAAGTCGGAGGCCGGGCGAACCTTTCAGTGGGCCTCGTCGTTGAGCGTCGATTCTCCGGAGGCGAAGCGCAGGCTGGTGGACGCCGCCTTGGCCTATGTCGATGGCGGACAAATGGGCCGTGCCGAAGCCCTTCGATCCGACATCGAATCGTTCAACGACGGGCTGGGCCGCAGCCTGGTGTTGGGGTTGCTCGAGTGGGACCAAGGCCACACAGAGGGTGCCCGGGAGTGGCTTCAGCGAGTGGTTGACGAGGAGGAAGCGGACACAACCGAGGCCCGCGCCATGACCGCGCGGGCGTGGGCCGAGCTCGCGGAGATCCACATCACCCTGGGTCAGGGAGCGGAGGCCGCTCGGGCCGCCGCTCAGGCCCTCGCGCTGTCACCTCCCCACACCTCTGCCGAGCGGCTTGCCAACGTCCACGCCGCCTTGGCCGAAGGGTATATGCACGGTGCGGCCTCCGGTCTGGCTCGCCTGCGTCAGCGACTGCCGCAATCTGCCGACGAGGTACCTGGCGACGAGGTGGACATGTTGGTTGTCCGAGCCACCCTCACCCAGTTTGCCGGCCGAACCCATGCCAGCCTGCGCGACCTGCGCGCCGTGGTGACGCTCACCCAGCGTGGCTTCATTCCGGTTCAGTTGGCTCGCACCCACCAGCAGCTGGGCACCGCACTGCTGGCGCAAGGTGAGTGGGACGAGGCGCTGGTGCAGGCTCGAATCGGCTTGGGAATCGCCACCGATGATCCTCGAGGTGTCGAGGAAGCGGCGTGCCACGGGCTGCTCGCCACGATCCTGGCCTACCGTGGTGACGCCGACCGTGCTGAGGCGCACGTGGCAGCGGCGGCAGAGTCAGCGGCTCGCCTCGGTGCAGTCGAAGGTGTCGCGATGGCCCATGTCGCCAGCGCCGCCCTGGGCATGGCCGGTGGTCAACCCGGGCGAGTCATCGAGGCGCTCGATCCCCTCATCGACCTGGCGCCGATGCTGGCGGCCCTAGCATTCTGGCCGTCTCACGTAACGGCGCTGATCGAGACCGGCCAGCTTGAGCGAGCCCGAGCCTCCATCGAGGGACTCGAATCGGGGGCAGCGGCCCGGGGACTCGAGATGGATGCCCGGCTCTTCGGGCTGCGGGCGCGATTGGCAAAGGCCCAGGGCGAACTCGACCGGTCGGACGAGTTGTTCGCGCTCGCGCTGGACGGATTCGGCCCCGATGATCCGTTCCTCGAGAGGACGCTCTTGCTCCACGCCCATGGCCAACTACAACTGGATCGAGGCGAACGAACGCGGGCGGTGGTGACCCTTCGCACTGCGTACGATGCGCTGCTGTCCGTCGCCGCCGAGCCATTCGCCAGCCGGGTGCAATCCGATCTCAAGCGCGCCGGAGCCCGATCCCCCCGGAGATCAGCCAGATCCTCGCTCGATCTGACCGACCGCGAGCGGGACGTGGCCGTACTGGTGGCGAAGGGGTATTCCAACCCTGAGGCGGCATCGGAGCTCTATGTGAGCCGGAAGGCAATCGAGTATCACCTTCAAAACATCTACGGAAAGCTCGGCATCGCATCGCGCCGTGAACTGCGCGGCCGAAATCTCTAGCCGCGCAGCTCGATCGCGTGTGTTGCAAATGGCAACTCGAAGTCCGGGCCGCGCGTGCGACTGCAGTTTCGGCTTAATGGGTTGACCAAGGATTGGAGTTGAGCCATGCCTGCGCCCTCGGGAAAGAGGTTCGAACTTAGTCCCATCACTTCATGGGGCAGCCCTGGATGTTCGAGCTTGGCGCCTCGATTCAGCCCCGACTCAGTCCGAGGCATCGCATTACCCCAGTTCAGCGGGCCAAGAGAGGTTCGAACATAGTCGCATAACCTCCGCCAATTGGGGTTGACCCCATTCAGTGGACCAGTTTCTGTGGCCTAGGTCAGAAGCTGCAGGATTGACACCACCCTCGTCGATGAGGTCTCGCACTGCCCTCTGCCAACTCGAGCAAAAAAGCGATGTTCGGAGCACTGGGTGCGTCTCGATCCCTCGGGTTGCGAGTCGGCTGACTCCGGCAATCCAAACGAATACCCGGCCACCACGCGTCCCTCCCTACCCCGGTGCTCCTGAGGTCATGCCGGCGAGCAACACCTCCAGTGCCGCCTGATCCGGCCCGGCGAACGGCGGAGCCGCGGGCACGGCGGCCAGTGTTGCCAGCAGGCGCTCGGTGAGGCCGGCGGAGGCGGCCGGGAGGTGACTGCTGAGGATCATCGACGGGTCCAGTCGATGGATTCCGTCGAGCTGGCTGGCGAACGCGTCGGCGTCGACCGAATGGAGCCATGGGGAGTCAAGGGTGGCCCACAGCGCCTGGCCCTCCTGCAGCTCGGCCTCGGTCAGATCCTCCGCCCTCTGCGGAACGTCGGCCAGCAGGGCGCCGAAGGAGTCGGCACTGAACAGGGCACCGGAGCGACCGTCGTGGAAACCCGTGGTGCACGGGTTGTCGAATGTCGGCGGGCGAAGGGCGGTCAACGTCCGGCCGCCGGCCTCCAGTCGTTGGCCGGGGTTGACCAGGTGCACCCGGTCGAGCGGCAGGGGATCGGCAAGGCTCATGGCGCCCACCCCCAAGAACGTGGTCACGACTTTCAGGTCGGTGTTCTCGTCGAGCAGCGCGTGCAGTGCACCGATGTGGTCGGCGTCGGTATGGGTGAGCCAGATCCACCGCAGGTCGGCCACGTCGATGACCGTGCGCAGAACGTCCAGGAATTCGTCGCGTTCCACGACGGCCCCGGTGTCGACCAGGACGGGCTGGTCGCCGTGCAGGACGAAGGCGTTGATCGGGACGGACCCCAGTCCCGGGATGGGGAAGGAGGACGTCAGGACATCGATGTCGGGTGCTGCCCGGTAGGTGGTGATCACGTCGGTGCTCCTTGTGGTCGATGGCCTTGTGGTCGATGGCCTTGTGGTCGGTGGCCTTTGGTCGGTGGTCATGGGTCGGCTGTGGTGTCAGCGGTCCCTGGGACGCCAGGCCCGCGTCGGGCCGCGTGCTCCCGGGGACCGCCCCGAATGGGCGAGCAGGTGGTTGGTGTGCGCAGCGCTGGGGAGGGCCGGCTCAGCCAGATGGCCGGGTGGGTCCAGCGGTGCGGACGGCCGTATCGAGTTCGCCAATCACGCAACTGGTCCGGGCGCGGTGGCCGACTCAGCGGCGGCCTTCAGCTGGCCGAGTGTGTGCTCCATGCCCTCGGCCAGCTCTTTGCACCGGTTGGTCGGGACATCGACGATCCGGGCCCAGGTGGGAATCCACCGCACGTCGTAGGACTCGGTCACCCGGGTGCCGTCCTCGACCTGCTCGAACTCGTAGCGCCACTCGGTCGACTCCCGCCCGCCCTCCTCGGTGACGAAGGCGAACGAACGGCCCCGCTCGGCAACCAGGACCCGGCCCCGACGCGACCAGCGCATGAGACCGGCCGGACCGCCCTTGTTGTGACCCATGAAGGTGGCCCCCACTGTCGGGCCCGTCGAGCCGTCGGTCCACTCGACCTTCTGGCACTCGGGGCTCCACTCCCCCATGCGCGGCAGGTCGGCCACGAGGTCGTAGACCTCCTCGGCCGTAGCCTGGATCGTGGCTTGGCGACGGTCCGTCGTCAACCACCAGCGTCCGTTCGTCGGGGGCATGACGTCCTCCATCCTGTCAGGTCGTGTCGGCCGGGTCGTGAGGCTGACCCACTAGTACATTTCTTAAGCTACTGCTATTAACTCATGATGTCAAGCGTATTATGTGCTACTATTCATAAATGGTCAACGAACAGGGGGAACGCATCCCGACGGGACCATCGTCCGGTGACCGGCGTGCCCGCCGGCGCCAGGAGACGATCACGGAGATCCTCGACATCGCGCTGGACGTCATGACCGAGGAGGGGGTCAACGGACTGAGTCTGGCGGAGGTCGCCCGCCGGCTGGGCGTCCAGCCCCCGTCGATCTACAAGTACTTCGCGTCGATCATGGCCGTCTACGATGCGCTCTTCCTGCGTGGCCAGGTCGAGCACCTCGAAGTCCTCCGTGCGGGCATGGCCACCGGCGGAACCGGGCTCGAAGCGCTCACCAAGGGCTTGGAGGCGAGCGGCCGTTGGCTACTCGAGCACCGGGCCCTCGCCCAGCTCCTGTTCTGGCGTCCGGTGCCGAACTTCGTCCCTTCACCGGAGGCATTCGCGCCGAGCCAAGAGATGGTGCGCATCCAGCGCGAGGCACTGGCCGGTGCCGTCGCCGCCGGTCACCTCGGACCCGCCGCCGACAGTGACGAGGCCGTCTTCCTGCTTTCCATCTTCATCACCGGCGCACTCACCCAGGCCATGGCCAACGAGCCCGAACTCCCTTGGGGCGAAGGGCGGTTCACGCCCCTGTTCCCGCGGCTGATGGGGCACCTGGCGGATCTCTATCCGCCAGGCTGAACATGCCGTCGCCTTCCCGTGACCCCACCCTGCCAACGGCGGGTCGATGTCGACCGGGTTTCGAACCTCGTCCCGCCACTTCCATGACCGAATGGCACGGTGGACGGACCACGTCGAGCCGTCAGGCAGGGACAGGTCTCTCCTCGGTGGCATCGCGCTCCTCGGCGAAGCTGACGATCCGGTTTCGTAGCCATTGCAGACCGGGGTCGTTCTCGGCCCGGGCTGTCCAGAGCATGAGTTGGTTGATCGGCTGCAGGGCGTCGGCGGCTCGAGGAGCCGAAGTGAAGTCCGCTCGGACAGGAGCCACGCCAAGCGTTCGTGGATGAAGGCGATTCGCCGGGTCCCTTGCAACAGAAGCGGGGCGAGGCCGAACGCAGCGGTGATCTCGGTGCAGCGGGCGATCCCGAGCATGTCCAGTTGTGCTTCGGCCGGTGAGACTTCGTGGCCGCACGACGTCGCAAGGTAGGGAAGCGAGCTGAACTCCTCGAGTGAAATCGATGCTCCCACCGAGTCGTTGTCGGCGTCGACGGCACAGACGAAGCGGTCCTGGAACAGAAGCTGGTGGGGGAAGTCCCGATAGCTGACGAGGACCTCCTGAGGGATGAGGAGGAGATCGAGCTGCCCGCGCCGCAACCGCTCTTCGTAGTCGTTGCCTGGTCGGATACCCACAGCCGGACGCCTGGAGCTTCCTGCTCCAACTGTGCCAGGAGCGGTGTGAGGAAGGTGATCATGGTGTAGTCGCTGGCGGTGACAGCGAAGGTCCGTTCCGCCCGCTCCGGATCGAACTCCATTCGCCCGGCCAGAATACGAAGACGCTAATGCCTTCATGTACCGTTCCTTCGGGGTCAACCCGATCGGCGTCGAGTACGACCCCGAGGCGTGGCTCGCTGACATCCGCTCCGGCACGCCGATCGCCGATCTGCTCGTCCGCCAGGTCGACCTGCCTGTCTCACCCATCCGCAGCGCAACCTCCAACGGTTTCGAGGCGCCAGCCGGATGATCTCCTGGCGCGCCCGACGGGGCGTGGTCAACCGTCACCGAACCAACAGCACCGCTGCCCAAATCCGGCATCGGCACCGGTCACTAGCCGCTGGGTTCGGACGCAGTCCTCGCACCTCCACTCGGACATGCCGGTGGGAGGCCGTTTCCGCCCTGGCGTCATCGGCGGTGCGGGCTGTCTGCCGACCGGTTGTGCAGGATCGTCTGGGACCAGCTGCGGCGGATGCGCAGAGTCGCCGGGGGGGGTTCATCCCTAGAGCCGGGGGGGTTCATCCTTGAAAATGAAGAGGGTCGATCCCACTCGTCGGTCGGCCGCAGTCTTCCGATAGTTGCCGTAGGTCCGCAAACGGCGGGGCTCGTGTCCAGCAGGGGGGCGAGGCTCGCCAATGGCGGCGAAGGAGCGGCGCCGATCGGGCGCAGATCATTCTCTCGCCGTTGTGGCGAAGGAGGGACCATCGGACTTCCATGCACGACCCCTTCCGTCACCTCCTCGAAGACCGTCCCCGAATCGGCGTCGCCATCGCGAATCGTCACCCATCCACCGTCTGCATCTCGAATGCCCCCTGACGATCGACAAGGCCGCTACTTCCTCACCTGGGTGCTCTCCGCCAGTCTGGTCGTTGCCGTCATCCTCGTATGGATGACCTTCACCATCGGTGGTCCGCGTGTCACCGACGCCGTGGACGACCTCAGCGAGCTGGCCGCCGCCCTGGCCGCCACCGTTGCCTGTGGGGTGGCGGCACTGCACGTGTCGTCCCGACCGTCACGTTGGGTGCTCCTCGGTGCCTCGAGCTTGGCCTGGGCGGCAGGGGAGGCGGTGTGGAGCTACTACGACCTGGTGCGGGGCGTCTCGCTCCCGTTCCCGTCGCTCGCCGATGTCGGGTTCCTGTCCGCCATCCCCTTGGCGGTGGCCGGACTCTTGCTGTTTCCCAGCGCACCCCACCGGGCCGTGGACCGAGTCGAGGACGTCCTGAACGGATGCATGATCGCCGGCTCGGTACTGTTTGCCAGTTGGGCGACCGTCCTCGGTTCCCTGTTCGACTCCCACCACGGCAACGACCTCAAGCAGACGCTGTCACTCGCCTACCCGGCGGCCGACGTGGTCATGGTGTCGCTGGTCATCATCCTGTTCGCACGAGCGGGACGCCGGAGTCGGGCGAGCCTGGCACTGGTCATGGCCGGACTCGTCGCCTTCGCCGTCGCCGACAGTGCCTTCGCCTACATGACCGAGGTGAACAACTACAGCAACCCGGTCCTGGATACCGGTTGGGTCGCCGGCTATCTCCTGATCGGTCTCGGCGCGCTGCGGGCCGTCACGGCACCGTCCACGGAGGCAGCAGAACCCCGGGTCACGACGCTGTCCCTGGTGGCACCCTATGTTCCGGCACTGGCCGTGCTGACGGTGACCGCCATCCAGCTCCTGCGTGGTCGCCGATTCGGGACCGTCGATTGGATCATGGTGCTGTCGTTGGCCCTCCTCGTCCTGGGTCGTCACCTCCTGATCCTGTGGGACCATGCCGCCAAGAGGAACCTCGACGGACCCGGAGGGTCGCCCCCGGCGGGAGGTCCTGACTGCCGGCCCGTGGTGTCGAGTCGCCGAGCATGACCAATCCACGAGTCTTCTCCGGAAAGCCGGATGGCACCACCGCGCCGGGTCGCGGACCGACCGGCGTCACGTTGATCCCCGCAAACGGTCGGGCCATGCACCACAGACGCGTCTCGACCGCCCCCAATCGACCGTCGAGATGGATAGTGGAGATCGTGATGGTGCTCACCAGTGCGTTCGCCATTCTGGACGTCTTTCTGTTGCTGACGTCAGGGCACCACTGACGGACCGGGGTCAGGACGCCGTCCTGGCCACTCGTGCGCTGGATCCTGCCCTCGACCGGCAGGACGTCGACGAGCCCGCCCTGTCCCACTGCCGACGGTGAGCGGGCAGCGGCCCATCTCGCCCACTTCCTCCCGCTCAATGCGGCGCCGGCCCGATCGCCGACGCCACCCGATGACCCGATCGCACCGCGCTCTCCATGTACCCGGCCAAGGTCTCGGTGTGCTCACCGGCGAACCAGAGGGCACCGTGGGGTTCACGCAGCAGCGGCCAGAACCGCGTGAGCTGGCCGGGTGCGTAGACGGCGTAACCACCCCCCGTGTAGGGCTCATCGGCCCACGCCATGGTGGTGGCGACCTCGCTCCTGTCGGGGCGTCCCTCCGGATAGACGACGTCGAGCTGTTGCTGGAACGAGGCAATGCGGGCGCGGGCGCCGAGCGCGGCGCCGGACCTGGCGGCGTCACCGGTCACGAACTGGGTGAGGACCCCCGGTCGCTCCTCACCGCCCGGTTCGGAGTCGGTGGCGTCCCAACCGGTCCCGAACGGTAGGTCGGTGATGGTGAACCCCGACAATCCCTCGGACAGCCAGAACCGCCGGTCGTACTGGGTCGACACCTTGAGGGCGTGGCCGAGGTCGAGCTCGTCGATCATCGCCGCCACCTCCGAGCTCAGCGGAGGATCGAACGAGACCGCACGGAGGGCCGGCGGCGGTGCAGCCAACACGAGGCGGGCAGCATCCACCGTGGTGGCCGACGCCCCGTATCCGGCGTGCACCCGCACGCCCCACCGGTGCTGCTCGACCTTGGTGACCGCCGAGTCGAGCCGCACGGCCCTCCCCAGGTCACGCGCCATCGCCTCGGGCAGGGCGCTGTTGCCGGCAGCGATCCGCATCGTCTCGACGCCTGATTCGGCCAGGTCCTCGTCGACGACCGACTGTTGGAGCACGAAGAGGAGTGACACCTGATCGAACTGGGCGTTGTAGTTGCCGCGGTAGTCCGTCTGGGCGAGGAGACGGGCGTTGGCGTCGAGCTTCTGGGTGGCGGCGAAGTCCTGCAGTGACTGCTTGTCCCACCTCTCCGCCTGCGGTGCGAGCTCGGGGTGGGCGGGGTCGAGGTCCCCGGCCATCGTGATCAGCGCGTCACCGAAGGCGACGTATCCGGCCAGGGCGCCCGGGTCCGAGGTGGTGAGCGACTCGAGGACGTTCCGCCTGCGTCCCCGGTACACGGCGGCGTTCTGCAACTTGTCCGCCGGTCGGTGGGCCAGCGGCAGCCGGTAGTGAGCGGCGAGTGCCTGGATCTGGTCGTGATTGTCGTCGATGGACTCACCACCTGCTTCGACGTGGAGGCCGTCGGTGAAGGGACGGTACAACGTGTGCACCCGGCCGCCGACTCGATCGCGGGCCTCGAGCACGACGACCTCCCAGCCGCCGGATCGGAGCGTCAGCGCTGCGGCCAGGCCGGAGAGCCCGGCGCCGACCACGACGACGCGTCCGGCGACCGTGAGTTCCGGGCGGGGCTTCGTCGTGTAACCGCCGAGAACGGCCCCGGCGGCGATGGCGGTGGAGCCCAGGAACTGCCGACGCGTCAACGCCGAAGGGGGCGGCACGGCCACATGGTAGTACTGGCCCGAGATGAAGGCCGCGGTGCCGGCCAGACGGTGAGGACCTGGTGCCGACGAACCAGACCGTGGTTGCCCGACGCGTGACCCAGTCGGCCGTCGACCTCTCAGTGGCCCGGCGGACGGTGAGTGGCCCGGCGGACGGTCAGTGGCCCGGCCGACGGTCGGCGCTCGTGCGGACGGTCAGTGGCCGAGCACGAGGGTGGGCAGATCCCGCATGTCGTCGAACACGACCGCACCTTCGATCGAGAGCTTGTCGGCCGCGGTGACGCCGCCGGCGTAGGCCAGGACCTCCATGTGCGCCGCCAGCCCGGCGGTCACACCGGAGACGCTGTCCTCGACGACCGCACACCGTCCGGGGCGGGCTCCCATCTGCTCCGCAGCGAACAGGAAGATGTCCGGGGCCGGCTTGCCCCGTGCCACCTGGTCGACACTGAAGATCCGGCCCGCGAAATGATCGTAGAGGCCGGTCTTGCCCAGCGTGAACCGCATCTTCTCGTGACTTCCGCTCGAGGCGACGCAGGTCGGCACCGTGATCTCCCCGAGGGCCTCCACCACTCCCGGGACTGCGACGAGCTCCCGGTCGAACACCTCCCGGTACCGGGCCTCGAACTCGATGTCCCAGTCCACCGCCCGACTCAGATGACGTTCGATCTCCTGGTGCATGTGGGCAGCCGACCGGCCCACGAACCGATCGACGATCTCCGCCTCGGTGAGCGGCCAGCCGAGACCGGCCAGGATCTCCCTCTCCGTGCGGACGGACAGGCGCTCACTGTCCACGAGGACGCCGTCGCAGTCGAAGATGACCAGGTCGAAGGGACCCACGCGTCGAGCCTACGGAGATTTCCGGGGCAGGGCGGGCGGCCATCGGGGCACCGCACTCATCGGGATCACCGTCGCGAGGGCTCCCGCTTTGATCGTCGGGCGCGGAGAAGACGCTCGAACGGCGTGGACAGCAGGAGGACGAGGAGCGCCCACAGCCCCACAGAGGGGTCGAGACCAGCCACGACGAACGCCACGAACATGAGCACGGCCGAGACGGCAGCGGCGTCGATCGTGGCCGATCCGCGGTACTCCGCCTCTTGCAGTTCCGGCCATCGCACCACGGCCCACTGCTGGACGAGTGTGGCGATCGCCGTGGCGAGCAGTGTGCCGATGTAGATCTCGTGGACGGTCGGGCTGTTCTCCTTGGTCGAGCCGATGAGCTCCGTCGGGAACGGGAGGAACACGATGCTGAACAGCCAGAGGAACATGCCCCAGACCAGAACGGAATTGTAGGACTTCACCCGCTCGAACATCTTGTGCTGCGCCCACCAGAAGCTGCCGATGACCACGAAGCTGAGGGCGAAGGCGAACAACCTCGCCCTGTTGTCCTTGAAGAACTCGCCCACCCCCATGGCGCCGATCGAACTGGCGGAATCGACGAGTGGCAGGATGAGCAGCGTGATGGCGATCGCCACCACCGCATCGCTGAAGTTGACCAGTCGCCGGAAGGCCGATTCGCTGCGCATGAGCCATTGTCCCAGGCCCAGCTGGTCACCGGTGTCGATCCACCCGGGAGGGCCCGCCGGTTGTCCGGGCCCATCGGGTCCGGTCCGTCCCCGACATGGACTCTGTGCTACCACTGCCATACAGTCGAGTGCGGCGTCAGTGCGCCCTTGAGGGCGGTCGGGACGAAGATGGACGACGAGGATCTGGCCTCAGCATGAGAACGAGCGATCGACGACCACACGGCACCCTCATGGCGTCGGCCATCCTCTGCATGGTCACGCTCTGCGCCTCCCTCGGAATCGCCGGTGCGGCCTCGGCCGGCGCCGCACCGGACGACCGGCCCGCCGCCGGTGAGCCGGTCCGACCCTCGAGCGTTGTCGCCCGGACCTGTGCCGTGAGCCACCCGGAGAGATGGATGGGGTGCATCACCTCCAAGGATCCGGGATTCGCCTCCACGCCGCTGTCGGATGTCGCCATCCCCGGGGCTCACGATTCCGGGACGTTCAACCTGGACGAGACCGACTTCGACACCCAGAGTGGATCGGACTGCACGAGCTACACCCCGCTCTTCTCGAGCGTCCCCGCCCTGGTGAAGCAGTGGTCGGAGGCACAGAACATCGACTACACCCGCCAGCTCGACGACGGCGTGCGGTACTTCGACGTGCGGGTGGCTTACACGGGGAACGAGCAGCAGGGGTGGCGCATCGTCCACACGCAATTCAGCAACGATCCCCTGCAATCGGACATGGCCTCCATCGCCACCTGGGCGAAGGCCCATCCCACCGAGGTGGTCATCGTGGACGTCCAGCACCTCTGTTACGACAACGCACCGTCGGCGGCCGACGACGTCGACCTCTGGTCCGACTTCTCCCCGCTCGCCCGGGTCAGCTTCGACCCGTCGCCGAATCAGTCCGTGGCGACAGCGACCCTGCGCGACATCACCGGACAGCGAGGGGGTGGGCACAACGTCGTGGTGATGCTGCCGAGCTCCGTCCTGGAGCCGGCGGCCTTGCTGCACACCTTCCACGTCCATGCCACCTTCGTCACCACACCGGGTGCGGCCGTAGCGCCCGGCACCCCGTCACCTTCGGTCCCCGAGGCCTACGCCTGGGCCTCCGCCGTGTCACCCACGGCGGCGTCCGGCTACGACTCGGCCAATGAGGCGCTCGAGGCCTTCCCGACCACCTACTCGCCCCCGTTGGGGAGCCTCCAGGGCCAGGGCCTGTACCAGTCCCAGCTGATCTACAGCCTGAACGGGTCCAACATCGGGGCCGACCTGTCGGAGTTCCAGACCTTCGGAGGCCTCATCCCGACCGACAAGAGCCCACGGGCGGACGGCGCCACCACCAAGTCGCTACCGGCGTGGGAACTGGGGCTGTGGACGGCCTCGTTCAACCGCAACGACGTGCTGGCCCAGTGGGGACACCGACTCAACGTGGTGGTGAGCGACGGGGTCCAGTACGGGGGCTACGTGCCCGCGGTGGTGGCCCAGAACGCGGCCTGAGGCGACCGCCGTCCGATCGGGAGCAGCGGACCGGCCCGGACGGCGGACGGATGCCGGACGGACTGATGCCCGAGGAACCGGCGACCTCCGGTGGCCGGGCGACCAGAGGTGCTGGCGACCATCAACTCAGTTCATCGTCGGGCGGTACCGCATCGGCAGGAACGTCCATCGTCTCCTGCCTGGTCAACACGCCGTAGACCAGCGCAGCGATGAATCCGCCGACCAACGGGGCGACGATGAACAGCCACAGCTGGCTGAGTGCCTGGCCGCCGACCACGAGGGCCGGACCGATGCTCCGGGCGGGGTTGACCGACGTCCCGGTCAAGGCGATGCCGATCAGGTGGACGAAGACGAGCGCCACACCGATGGCCAGTCCGGCCATCGCCTCGCGGGCGACCTTGGAGGTGGCGAACAGGATCACCATGACGAAGATGAAGGTGAGCACCGTCTCGGCGGCGAAGGCCCCACCTTCGCCGAGGCGGATCTTCGACGCGCTCCCGTAGCCGTCGGCGCCGAGGCCCTGGACGCTCTTCGAATAGATCGGCGAGCCCTTGAACACGGCATACAGGCCGTAGGCACCGGCGATGCCCCCGGCGATCTGGGCGACCCAGTAGCCGATCCCCTCGGTCACCTTCATCCGCCCCGATATGACGAAGCCGAGGGACACTGCGGGGTTCACGTGGCAACCGGAGATCGGTCCGATGGCGTAGACGAGCGCCATCAGCACCAGACCGAAGGCCAGGGCCGTCGTCACGACCCCGGCGGAGTAGCTGGTACCGAAGAGTTTGAACCCGAAGGAAAGCGTGGCAGTTCCCACGGCGACGAAGACCAGAATGGCAGTTCCGATGAATTCTGCGACCAATTTCCGTGCATCCAACACAATGTTCTCCTTGCCGTATCACCGCTGAGGCCCGCACCATCATGATCGGCCGGCCGGCGGATCAGGTGGATGCCGTCGCCAACGGCCGAGTAGGCGGCTCAGGGCCGGCCCGCCACCCCGATCCGGCCCCGGCCGGTGCATACCCCGGGTCCTCGGGCCCGAGGGATGGCCCCCCGGTGAATGGCCCTAGGTATAGACAGTGGCCATGGCGTGGCCGCTCACGAAGAGGTGCGGTTGAGGCACGAGTCCCGGAGGATCCTGGGCGTAGTCGTCCAGGCGGCGGGGTGGGCCGTCATCCTGTTCGGCGGCGTGCTGATGCTGCTGGCGATCGGGAACCATTCGGCCGACCGGGACGAGCGCTTCGGGGAGGGCCTGGCCCTGCTGATGGCGGGGATGCTGGTCCTGGTCGCCGGCAACTACATCCACCACCGCGCCGCCGAAGATGGTGATGCGGCTGACCGTGCCGGCTGACCGTGCCGCCGAAGACGGTGATGCGGCTACAGGTGACGACCGCCAAGCTGACGACCGGCAAGCTGACGACCGCCAAGGTGGAACTTCCCGAGGAACGCCTCCACCGTAGACAGCGAAATGGCCCTTACCTCGGAGGCCGGCGGGGCCGTGATCGTCACGGGGCCGTCGTAGTCGGTGAAGTTGACGGTCGCGTTGACGCCGACCGTGCCCGCCTTGAGGGCGCCGGACGCGGCGACATTGGCCTGGACCAGCCGATCCGATGAGTCCGCCCACAAGGTTGCCGTGACGGTGCTGCTGCCACCGTTGTGCGAGAGCTTCGCCACGATCTGGGTGCCCGTCGAGGGGACTCCGTTCACGACCTCACCCTTCAACGGGGTCACCGATGCGTTGTGCGACTGGGCGAATTGGGCGATGGCGCTCACGTCACCGAGTGCGCCTGCGACCTTCGAGAGCGCGCCCTTGCCGGTGGTCTTGGCCTTGGCCGGCAGGGCCACCGAGATCCACGGCTTCCCGACCATCGAGGCGAGATTCGGGACCTCGAGGTAGACCGTGCCCCCGGTCTCCACCGCGTTGATCACCTCGGGTGTTGCCGACCCTCCGGGGATGAGCTTGGCCACCCCCGCGGGGACATCGACTGACAGGGCGACCGAATCGTTCCTGAAGTCTGCCTGCCCGGAACCGGTCACGGTCACCGCCGAAGGAGCGAGACCACTGACGGCGACACTAAAGCTGAAGCTCGTCGTGGCCACCCGCCCCGCGGCGCGGGTCGTGGCCCTCGCCCCGGCCGGTGAGGCACCGGCAGCACCGGCGACCGCTGCCGTTGCGCCGAGGGCGAGGGCCCCCGCCACTCCTACGGTGGCCAGCAATCTGGTGTTCGTCCTCGACATCATCAGTCCCCCGCTGTCTGTTCGTGGCCCCCTGGGCCCTCTCCGTCGCCCTCAGGGTAGGCGACGACCGGCGGGATTTCAGGGCGGAGGCCGAACCGGCCACCCGGGGGGGCGGGACGACCTCGTGACTCCGTGACGGAAACCGTCCTCCACCAGGGACGACGCCGCTCTGATCGCAGCTGGTGGGTGTCAGCCGGCCGAGGTGGTCGATCCAACAGGAACGGGAACGGGAACGGGATTGGCGACGGGAACGGCGACCGGTGGGCGGCCTGGCAACGGCTGCGGTGGGCTGACGACCCGCACGGGACCGACCGTCCCGTGGAGGATCCGGGTGCCCGGGGACACCAGCGGTGGTGGCGCACCCGGGATCCCACCCGGCCCCAGCGTGATGGTCTCGGGGGCCACGTGGCCGGTGTCGCAGCCGGAGCCCCGCACGCTCTCGGGCACGAGTGCGTAGAGCGTCACGGTCATCGAGGTCGCTGAACCACCGCTGGCATCCCCCGCGTAGTCACCACAGTCCGGAAGGGTCGCCTGCACCTGCAGGAGCTCGCCACCGACCGGACCGAGCGGCACCCACGGAACCGAGAGCACCTCCGTCGCCCTGGTCAGGCTCGATGCGACGACCGAATCGCAGGGGGCGCTCCGGGCCTTGTAGACGACGGCCGGGGATCCTCTGGCGTCACCGACCACGACCGCGGCATCGCCGGCGGAGGCAAGGCGCGGGAGCGTGGGCGCATGGGGGCGCACGTTCATCGCCGGGCAGGAGAACGAGGCGCCGGCGACGTTGGCGAACCCCACCCAGGCCGGGAGCCTGACGACACGCGGGACTCCGGGTCGGCGCTCGGCGATGGTCACGACACCGAAGCCGAGCACCTGCGCCCGGTACCCCAAGAGCTGTGAGGTCGCCCACAGCTGTGTCTCCACCTCCGATTCGCTCATCCTCGGTCGGAGTCCCGGCGGCGGCGGGGCCACGACGATCGCCCCCCCGTCCAGTTCCACCGCCGACACGAACCGGCCACCGAGGACCCGGGCATCGTCGGGTGAGTCCCTGGTGGCCGACCGGAGGAGCGGGGTCGCACCACCGGTCGACGGAATCGACAGGAGGGACAGGAGCAGGGCCGCCACCCCTACGATCCCGACACGGCAGGTGCGACCGACGCTCGGGCCACGGACGGCCCCGTCGGCCAGCCGTGGGGGGGCCTTTGTGCTCACGGTCATGGTGCTCGCCTCCCGACCTCCGCCGACGGGCGAAGCGCTCATGGCGCCCGGAATCGGCATCGACCTACTGCGGCCCCGACGGGACCGACCCCTCCGGGCTCGGAGAGGTGGGCTCCCGTATCCGAGTCCGTTCATGAACCAAGACGAACGAGCAGTGCGATCGGTTGACAGGTCGGTGGGCCAGCAGCGGGAGGCGGGCGCTGGGCGGCTGCCCTGGGGACCGGCCGCTGGGTCGCCGGGCGGCTGCCCGCGGGATCAGGCGATGGGTGCTGTTGCCCGCTCACGGCGGCGAGGGCGGACGCCCCTGCCGCTCACGGGACCAGGTCCGCTACGGCGCCCAGGATCTCCTCGTTCACCTCGGCCACCATGACGTCGTCGGCGACCATGACCCGGCCCGGCCCGGTGTCTGGGTCACGGTCGATGATCGTGGCGCCGCTCGCGAGGCCGCCTGAGGTCTCGCAGCGGACCGAGCAGCTGGACCAGGCGAACAGGTCGGGCCTCACCAGCGCCACCGCGGTCACGGCGTCGTGGGGGAGGAACCGACCGTCCCTGGATTGGGCGAACCCGATTGCTTCCGAGTAGATCGCGCCGAGCCGACCGGCGGCGGCGGCGAGCGCGTCCAACTCGGCGGTCGACCACACGAAGCGCCTCGTGACGTCCAGAGGGACCATCCGCACTGGGACGCCGCTGGTCAGCACGTCGTCGGCCGCAGTCGGGTCCATCCAGGCGTTGAACTCGGCAGCCGGCGTCATGTTGCCCCCGACAGCGACGGAGCCACCCATCCAGGTCACCGCCGACACCGACTGGCCGGCACGCAGGCCGAGCGCGACCGTGGTCAGGGCGCCCGTGCACAGGACGGGCCCGTCGAGCCTCTGGAAGCGTCCGGTCGGCGTGGTCGCCGGGAGGAGCGCCGACGCCCTGGACCCGAATCCGTCCGGACCGTGGAAGGGATCCCGGCCATCCGGGTACGGGCCGGCGATCCCATGGTCGACACCCAGTCGAACCGGCACGGAAGACCCCAGGGTGGTCAGGAGGCGCCGGGTCACCGAGGCCGTCGTGACGAGGTCGATGCTGCCCTCGGTGGCGATGACCTGTTCGATCGGATGGTGGAGCCCGACGAGGACGGCGAGCGCCAGGGCATCGTCGAGGCCTCCGTCGACGATGACGTGGAGGGGTGCGCTCACGGCCCACGAGCGTAGGCCTCGCCAGCGGCGCCAGTGGACGTGATCCGACCTTCACCCTACGCTTCTCGGGCTGTCGCCCGCCGGCGTTCCCGAGACCCCGTCGAATCCGTAGGAGCCAGCCATGGAACCCCTCGCCATCCACCACGTCGCCCTCAACGTCACCGACGTGCAGGAGTGTGTGGACTTCTACACCTCGGTGCTCGGAGGCACACTCCGCTCCGATCGACCCGACTTCGGCGTGGAGGGAGCGTGGATCGACCTCGGGGGCCAACAGGTCCATCTGGTCGAGGCACCCGTTCCCCGCAACCTGGGCCAGCATTTCGCCGTCCGGGTCGCCGACCTCGACGCCGTCGTGCACGAGCTCCGGGCCGGGGGCATCGAGGTGGCCGACCCGGTCACCTCGGGGCCCAATCGCCAGACCTTCATCGACGACCCGGCGGGGAATGCCGTCGAGCTGCACGAGGTGGGCGAATCCCGGGGGAACCGGGCGTGACCCCCGGCACGAGGTCCGGCGACCTGGAGCAGTTCACCTCGTTCGACGGGACCGAGATCGCCTACCTGGACGTCGGTCGCGGCCCGGTGGTCCTCCTCTCCCACGGCTTTGCCGCCGACCACCGCCTCAATTGGGTGGCGCCCGGCGTCGTGGACGCACTGGTGGCGTCGGGTCGCCGGGTGCTGGCGCCCGACGCCCGCGGTCACGGGCGGTCGTCCAAACCCCACGACCCCGCCGCCTACGGGGGCGATGCCATGGTCCGCGACGTCCGGGCCCTGCTGGACGAGCTGACCATCGACCGGGTCGACGTCGTGGGCTACTCCATGGGCTCTCTGGTCTCGTCACGGCTCGTCCCGCTCGAGCCCCGGTCCCGCTCCCTCGTCCTGGGAGGCATCGGTGACCGGCTGGGGAGCGAGCAGCGCCCCGCCAACAGCGAGGCCATCGCCCGGGCACTCGAGGCGGACGACCCGGCCGCCATCGCCGATCCCGGCGCCAGGGCATTCCGGGCCTTCGCCGATGCCACCGGGGCCGATCGACAGGCCCTGGCAGCCATTCAGCGGGCCCCGCTGGGCGGCCGGGCCGATCTCGGCGCCATCGGGGTCCCGACCCTGGTCATCACCGGTGACGCCGACACCCTGGTCGGATCACCACACGGGTTGGCGGCCCGCATTCCGGGAGCCGTCGCCAAGGTGATCAGCGGGGATCATCTCACCGCGGTCGGCGATCCGGCGTTCGCCAGTTCGATCGTCGAGTTCGTCGACTCGGTCCCGGCGGGCTGAGGCGTCCCACTGACGGGGCGCCCCGGCGGTTTGGGGGCGTCCTAGTCCGTGTCCACCAGGTCGAGTAGCTCGTCGAGCAGATCGGCATCGCCCTCGACATCCACCCCGGTGGCGGGCAGCCGGCCGTAGAGGAGCAGGACGAGGTCCGATGCGCTGGCCCGGACCACGGCGTGGGGACCGCGCTGGTCGCCCAGGATCCACTCGCCACCGGTGTCGTCGGCGCGCAAGGAAACCGAGCCCAACAGGGTGTTCGTGGCCGAGCCGACGACGATCTCGAGGAACTCGCTGACGCCGTCGTCAGCCACCGCCGACGCCAGAGGGGCGGCACTCCCGAGCGCGTTCTCCAGGTCCCAACGGTGGACGGCGGCCTCGTGCACCTGATGACGGGCGACGGCACCACAGGTCCGGGGCGCGCCCCACCAGGTCCAACAAGGCGCCTCGGTCGAGGTCTGCCCGAGCGCGGCCAGCAGCCGGTCGGTCCCCTCCCCCATCCACGCCACGAGGTCGCCCACGTCCGGAGGCGCCGAGCCCCCTGAACGGGGCGGCCGGTCCGGGTTGCCCGCCGTCACGTCGTCGGCCCAGAACCGCTGGACCCCGCCCAGGTGCTCGGCCAGGTCCCGGATCGTCCATTCCGGGCAGGAGGGCACCGGCGCCGACAGGTCCGCCCCGGTGAGGGTGGCGCCGAAGCGCGAACTCTGTGCCCGAATTTCCTGGAGGTTGTCGAGCATGCACACGATCGTAGTGACTCTTCGAAGCACGGCCCACCACCCACGGACGGGGGCCGCCGTCGGCGCGCGTCACAGGAACACCCGACGCCGAACGGGGAGGGGCCGAAGGTCGCGGCGGGCTACAGGAGGAGGCGGTGGGCTACAGGCGGTGGGCTACAGGAGGAACGAGAACAGGGGTGAGCCGGGCGGGACCACCTCCACCTCGAGGGGGCTGGCGTCCATGCGCTCGATGAGGCCCCGCAGGTCCGATGCCCGCTCCAGCTCGATCCCCACCAGCGCGGGACCCGTCTCCCGGTTGTTCTTCTTCACGTACTCGAAGGCGACGATGTCCTCGCCGGCGACCAGGACGTCGTCGAGGAACCGGCGGAGCGAGCCCGGTTCCTGCGAGAACGTGACGAGGAAGTAGTGACGGAGTCCCTCGTAGAGGAGCGAGCGCTCGACGACCTCGGCGTAGCGGCTCACGTCGTTGTTCCCCCCCGAGATGATGCACACGGTCGTCCCCGTCACCGGCACGCCGTCGAGTCGCAGGGCGGCGCTGGCCAGCGCGCCGGCCGGCTCGGCGATGATCCCCTCCGACTGGTAGAGGTCGAGCATCTCCGAGCAGACGGCGCCCTCGGGCACGGAGACCAGCTCGTCGACGAGGTCCCGGACCAGCGGATAGGTCAGATCGCCGACCCGGCTCACGGCGGCACCGTCGACGAACGTGTCGATCGGGTCCAGGTCCACCGGGGACCCCCGGAGGAGGGCCGCCGCCATGCTGGCCGCACCCGCCGGCTCGGCGCCGACGATCCGGGTGGCGGGCAGGTGCTCGCGGAGCCAGAGGGCCACTCCGGCGATGAGGCCGCCACCGCCCACCGGCACGACCACCGTGCCGATCTCCCCGCCGGCCTGCTCGGCCAGCTCGATGGCCACCGTGCCCTGGCCGGCGATGGTCCGGGCATCGTCGAAGGCGTGGACGTAGACGGCACCCGAGCGGCGGCAGTCCTCGACGGCGGCCGCACTGGCCTCGTCGTAGGTGCCGCCCGAGAAGTGGAGCTCCACCCAGGGACCGCCGATGGCCTCGATCCGCTGGCGCTTCTGCCGGGGGGTGCTGGTGGGCAGATAGACCCGCCCGTGGAGGCTGAGGGCGCGGCAGGCGTAGGCCAGGCCCTGGCCGTGGTTGCCGGCACTGGCGCACACCACGCCCCGGCCCCGCTGCGCCCGGTCGAGGGAGGCGATGAGGTTGTAGGCCCCTCGCACCTTGTACGAGCGGCACAGCTGGATGTCCTCGCGCTTCAACAGGACGGACCGCCCTGCTGCTGCCGCCAGTCGGCCGCTCGGCTCGAGCGGGGTGCGACGCACCACCGTCCTCAGCAGCTCGGCGGCCCGCTCGACCGCCGCCGCGCTCAGATCCTCGGGCACCGGGCGATGGTAGTTCGCCAACCCGCTCGGGGGTGCGTGGGCCCGCCGTTCCGGGCCGAAAGTCCGGCGGCGGCCGGTAGGGTCCATCGACGTGGCCCCACTGTCATCGATCGACGAGGCCCGTGCGGCGGGACAGACGTTCGCCACCGAGGGCTTCGAACGGTTGCGCAGCCAGATGCAGGCCCAGATGCGGCGGAGCATGGGGGTGCGGGACAAGCCGCGGCCGGCATGCGCTGATCCGATGTTGGCCTACTTCGACCCGGACTCGATCACCCGACAGGTGCACTCGGACCTCCCGGCGATGCTGATCGGCGGGATGGCCGCACTCCTGTTCCAGATGCTCCACCCGCTGGCCATGGCCGGGGTGGCCCAACACTCGAACTACCGCGAGGACCCACTCGGCCGGCTGGAGCGGACCGCCGGGTTCCTCGGCACGACCACCTTCGGATCGCGCCAGGAGGCGGCAGAGGCCATCGCCCGGGTACGCAGGGTGCATGACTCGGTGACCGGCACCGCCGCCGACGGCCGTCCCTACTCGGCGGGCGACCCGGCCCTGGTCCGCTGGGTCCACGCCTGCGAGGTGCGCAGCTTCCTCAGCGCATCCGAGGTCTACGGCCCGCGACCGTTGGACGGCGAGGAGCAGGACCGGTACCTCGACGAGATGGCGCGGGTGGCCGTAGACCTGGGTGCCACCGACGTCCCCCGGACGGTGGCGCAGCTCGACCGCTACTTCGAATCGGTGCGCCCCGAGCTCCGGCTGACCAAGGAGGCCAGAACGGCCAGGAACTTCGTGCTGAGAGGGGTCGGGCGCTGGCCCCACGAGGTGACCACGTACGGCTTGCTGCTCGCCGCCGCCCAGGGCGTCCTGCCCGGCTGGGCCAGGCGCCAGCTCCATCTGGTGAGCGTCCCCGCCGGCGACCGGATGGCCGTCCGGCCCGCCGTCTCGGTGCTGAGCCGGGCGCTGCGCTGGATCGCCACGGCGTCGTGACGTCGGCCGCCGGTGCCGGCGGCACGGCGGGCGGGGGCCCGACGGTCGGCGGCGCCGATCGTCACCGGGCGTCCCGAGCAGCCGACCGGGCCCGGTGGAGGAGCGGGGAGGCGCGACCGGCGACCAACGGCAGCTCGAGGTAGGTGACGAGGCCTGCCGGGGCCTCACAGACGTAGGGGACGGCGTTGACGCAGTGCAGGGCGGTGGCCACGATGCCCGGGTTGCGGGCCAGTCCCGACTCGATCGATTCGGGGTGCAGCTTGGTGAAGGTGACACGGCACGGGGGGTCGCCGGTGATCTCGACCTCGAAGCGCTCCCCGTCGGCGCCGAACCCCCACGCCGGATCGAGGTGCTCCTCACCCATCAACCAGTTCACGGAGGCGGTGATCACCGGCACCCCGTCGACCAGCGCCTCCCAGCTGAACCGCTGGGCGGCCACCGTGCCCGGTTGGATGGGGCCGATGGGCGAGTCGATGGGGGCGGTGGCCACGGCCATCTCGTGGGTGGTGCGCAGGCGAGGATCGAGGTCGAAGCCCAGCTCGTCGGCGACCATCATCACCGACTGGCGGAACCCGGCACCCAGGGCCTCGGCCATCACGGAGGTGCGGGCCTCCTCGGGGGAGGCTCCGAACAGCATCCAGTCCCGCACGACGTCGGGCGCCCCGTAGGTGCGGATGTCCGAGAACTCCTCGGCTCGGACATGGGTGACCGAGCCCGACAGCGCGGAGACCATGAGCGGAAACCGCTCGGTGATGCCACCGGGGTGGATGCCGGTGCCATGCAGGCTCACCCCCGCCTGCGTGGCCAGCTCGTCGAAGTGGTCTCGCTCGGGTGCGGGCGGATAGAACCATCCGAGCGGGGTGACCACGTTCTTGCCCGACCCGAGGATCGCCTCGACCACCGCGGGATCGGCCATGAAGGGGCTGTACACGACACAGTCGGCCTCCAGGGCCAGCAGCGACCCGACATCACCGGTGGCGGCGACGCCCAGCGGGGCACGGCCGGCGAGCGTGCCCGCGTCGACCCCCTCCTTGGCCGGGCTGTGCACCCAGGCTCCCACCAACTCGAGTTCGGGGTGGTCGATCACCCCTCCGATGGCGGCCCGGCCGACGCCGCCGGTGGCCCACTGGATGACCCGGTAACTCATCGAAGACGTCCTTGTGCTCGATGCTGCGCTGCTGTGCTGGATGGCGTGCTGAGGGTGGCGGAGGCGCCCGTGCCGGGCCCCCACCGTGGGCATGATGCCACCCCCGATGCCCGCGTCGCTCCCCGTGAGCCGGGTTCCGGCGCGGGGCCGGCCGACGGCCGGGGGCGGTAGGGTGCGATCAGTGAGCGGCACAGACGATTCGATGGATCTCGAGCTGGCGGCGGCCTCCCTCCGGGCCGACGGCTCCGACGTGCGCATCCTGGTGAAGGTGCTGGCCGACCAGCTCAGTGACGCCCTGGGCACACGCCTCCAGGTGCGACGGGCAGGCGGCCGGTTCCGGAAGTCCGACGAGATCCGTTCGCTCGCCATCACCATGGGTGACGACCAGTTCGACGCCGAGGTGGACGGGGACGTCCTGCGCTGCACCGTCGGCCACTCGTCGGGCGGGATCCGCATCAGGAGCGAGAAGGTGTCGGTCGACGTCTGGTTGGCCCGGCTCCTCGGCGCCCTCAAGGTCGAGGCGGATCACAGTCAGGCGGTCCGTCAGGCACTCGAGAGCATGGTCATCGGAGGAACGGCATGAGCGAGACACCCCAGGACCTTCCCGAAGGGGCCAGCCACCGGCTGGCCGAGCTCGAACAGGGCCTCTTCACCTCGGACCTGTCGGTGAACGAGTTCCTCCTCATCAAAGAGGTGGGATTCCATCCGCTCGGCTTCGTGATGGGATCCTCCATCTACCACACGGGCATCCAGACCCGGAAGTGGGGCCAGAGCCAGGAGCTCACCAAGCTGACCGGGGCGATGTACGAGGCCCGGGAGCTGGCCATGACCCGCATGGAGGAGGAGGCGGCCGAACTCGGGGCCGACGGTGTCGTCGGGGTGCGGCTCGACGTCAACTACTACGAGTGGGGCAAGGACGCTGCCGAGTTCATCGCCGTGGGCACGGCGGTGAAGGCGGAGAACGGGGTGTCCCATCGGAACAAGCTCGGCAAGCCGTTCACCTCCGACCTCTCGGGGCAGGACTTCTGGACGCTGATGCAGACGGGCTACATCCCCCAGGGCCTGGTCATGGGGACCTGCGTTTACCACATCGCCCACCGTGGATTGGGCCAGACGCTGGGATCGGCAGGCCAGAACGTGGAGCTCCCCAACTTCACCCAGGCCCTGTACGAGGCCCGGGAGCTGGCCATGACCCGCATGCAGGACGAGGCCAACCAGTTGGAGGCGTCCGGCATCGTCGGGGTCCGGCTCGAGGAGAAGTCCCACCAGTGGGGCAGCCACACGATCGAGTTCCTGTCCCTGGGGACGGCGGTGGTGAAGACCTCCGACCAGGTCACCCTGCCCACCCCACTGACCATCATCTCCCTCGACAACTGATGAGCGACGTGCACTGATGAGCAACGTGCCCGCCGACCTTCCGGAGGCGGCCGAGCGTCGGTTCACGGAGGGAGCGTTCACCTCGGGACTCACCGTTCCCGACTTCGCCGCCTGCCTGCAGATGGGCCTCGAGCCGGTCGGCTACGTCCAGGGGTTCTGCGTGATGCAGTGGCAGTGGTACGGGATGGGCTCCCCCTTCGGTGCCTTCGGCTCGCCCTACACCGGCCGGAGCCGGGGCTATGCCGAAAGCTGGCAGTGCCCCCACGGCTTCGTGTCGGCCGAGCACCGCGGCTGGGGCCAGAACTACGAGCAGTCGTGGATCGAGGACGCCTGGCGTCAGGGATTCGACGGTGCCTACGGCCGGATGGTCGAGGAGGCGTTGACGGCCGGGGCCCACGGCGTGGTGGGGGTGGTGGACTCCTCCCAGCCGCTCGGTGACCTCGGAGTGCTCGAATTCCGGGTACAGGGAACCGCCGTGAAGGTGCGGGGCGGGTCGCTGCCGGCGGACGGCCGCCCATGGACGAGCTACCTGGCCGGACAACGGTTGGCCAAGTCGATCGAGGCTGGGTTCGCGCCGGTGTCGATCGCCGCGTCGGTGGCGTCGGTCCGGGTGTGGGCGTACTGCGTGACCGAGTACCTGACCGAGGGATCCTCGGGGAGCTGGGGCTACCAGGTGCCGGCCGCGGAGATCGAGCAGACCTCCAAGGCCCACATGGCCGTGCGGCGGATCGCCCGCGAGCAGGTGCGGGCCCAGCTGGGGAGCGACTCGCTCCATGGCGCCTCGATGATGACCACCGAGCGGGAGCTCGGACAGGGCGACGCCGAGCTCCAGTGCATCCTGCGCGGCAATCGGGTACGCCGGTTCAAGGCCTTCGACCCGCTCCCCACCCCGCGCCCCACGGTGCGGCTGCTGTGAGCGGGGTCGGTGACAGCACACCGCCGGTCGACATCAGCGCCGAGATGGCGGAGGCGGCCGCCTTCCTGAGCAAGCCGGCCTCGTCGGCCACGGCATCACCGGCGTCCCGCTCGGCACGCACCTCCGATCTCTCGATCGACGAGGAGATTGCCCTCCACTCGATCGGATGGGAGCCGCTGCAGCTCGTGTGCGGGGCCACGATCTTCTCCATCCCGATGGGGGTGTGGAACTGGGGACAGGGCGAGATCGGCTACGCGTCGAACGCCTACGCACAGGCCTTCGCCGGGGCGAGCGACCACCTGCACCGCGAGTGCACCAAGGTCGGTGGCCGCGGCGTGGTCGGCGTCCATGTCGAGGCCGACGTCCAGCGCCACCACGTCGACGTCGTCCTCGTGGGCACGGCGGTCCGCCCGGTCGACGCGTCCGGGCTCTCCGCCGACCCGATCTTCGTGTCGGACCTGTCGGGGCGCGACTTCTCCCTCCTCCTGGCCGCGGGGTGGGCACCCCTCGGGCTGGCCGTCGGGGCCAGCTTCGTCTACGCACCACGTCGGTCGGCGGGGATGGCCATGAGACAGAAGTCCCAGAACGTCGAACTCACCAACTTCACCGAGGCGATGTACTCGGCGCGGGAGTCGGCGATGGAGCGAATGCAGGAGTCGGCCCTCTCGATGAGCGGCACCGGCGTCGTGGAGGTCAAGGTGACCGAGGGCCCGATGGAGTTCGCCCGGCACGCCGTGAGCTTCACCGCCTACGGGACGGTCGTCCACCTCGCCGCCGACGCGCACCGGTCGCTGGCGCCCCGGATGGTCCTCCCCCTCGACGACCCGGTCCAGGAGTTCGACATCACCTCCCTGCGGGGCTGAGGAACCGACGGCGGTGCCTCGGGCCTCGCCCAAATACATGCCTGCTGGCAAGCATCTAGTTGGTAGGATGGGGGCATGGCCGCCCCAGAGCACGACCCGACCGAACTCCCCGCCGGGATGCGCACGGTGATCGCCCGGCTCAGCCGGTACCTGCGCCAGACCCGGGCCGGTGCCGAGCTGTCCCCCACCCAGTACCAGGTGCTGGCCACGACGGTGCGCCTGGGACCGGTCCGGCTGTCCGACCTGGCCGCCGAGGACGGGTTGAACCCCACCATGCTGTCGCGGATCGCCGGCAAGCTCGAAGCAGCCGGACTGGTCGTCCGCACCCCGGACACCGCCGACGGCAGGGCGGCGTTCCTCTCGGTGTCCGGCGAGGGCCGCCGGTTGGTGGACCGGGTCCGCAGCGAGCGGACCGACGCCCTCAGCCGGGCCCTCGACCGGCTCCACCACGACGAGCGCCAGAAGCTGGTCGACGCCCTTCCCGTCCTCGAGTCGTTGGCCGAGTCCCTGAGGGACCGGGCCCCGTGAGCCTCCGCACCGCGACCCACCGGACCTTCTCCTCGTTGGCCGTCCCCAACTACCGCCGGTACTTCACCGGCCAGGCCATCTCGCTCATCGGCACCTGGATGCAGACCACGGCCCAGGCGTGGCTGGTGCTGACCCTCACCAACTCGGCCACCGACCTCGGTCTGGTCGTGGCGCTCCAGACGCTCCCGGTGCTGCTCCTCGGCCCCTACGGCGGCGTGATCGCCGACCGGGTCGACAAGCGCCGGCTGATGATCGTCCTCCAGTCGCTCATGGGCGTGCAGGCGTTGGTCCTCGGCCTGCTCACGCTGACCCATCGGGTGACGTTCACCGATGTGTGCGTCCTTGCCGTACTCCTCGGCCTCAACAACTGCTTCGAGAACCCGTCACGCCAGGCCTTCGTCCTCGAGATGGTCGGGCCCTCCGACCTGCGGAACGCGGTCAGCCTCAACTCGACCCTGGTCAACGCGGCCCGAGCCGTGGGGCCGGCGGTGGCCGGGCTGCTGATCGCCTCGGTGGGGACGGGGTGGTGCTTCGTGATCAACGCCGTCAGCTTCGTCGCCGTCGTCACGTCGCTGGTGACCATGGACCGCTCGACGTTGCAGCCCGCTCCCCCGACGGCCCGGGGCCGGGGACAGCTGCGCGAGGGCTTCCGCTACGTGGCGCGGACGCCGGAACTGGCCGTGCCCCTGCTCATGATGGGGCTGGTGGGCATGCTGGCCTACGAGTTCCAGGTGACCCTGCCGGTCGCGGCCAAGCAGGTCTTCCACGGCGGGGCCGAGGTCTACGGCGTGATGACCGCGGCCATGGGGATCGGCGCCGTCGTCGGCGGCCTGATGACCGCCGCCCGCGGGAAGACCGGCCTGAGGGCGATGGTGCTGGCATCGACGGTCTTCGGCGTGGTGATCACGTTCGCCGCCCTGGCCCCGGTGCTCGCCGCCGAGTTCGTCGCCCTCGCCATGGTGGGCTACGCCAGCGTCTCGTTCCTCTCGATGGGCAACTCGACCCTGCAGTTGGCCACCGATCCGCAGATGCGCGGCCGGGTGATGGCCCTGTGGTCGGTCGCCTTCCTCGGTTCCACGCCGATCGGTGGTCCGGCCATCGGCTGGGTCACCGAGCAGGACGGCGCCCGGGTGGGCCTCGGGGTCGGCGCCGCCTCCTGCTTCGTGGCGGCCGGACTGGGGGCCTTCGCCATTCGGCGGATGAAGAACCGGGCCGCTGCCCGGCACCGGGAGGCCGACGCCGCCGCGGTGGCAGACGACGGTGAGCCGGCCGGGCCGGCCGGGGCCTCCACGACCCGCCGGGGGCAGCCGACACCGGGGAGCCACCACACGTCGTAGGCGGGCCCGGGGTCTCCACCTCCGGCGCGCTGCCGTGCCTGCTGCCGTGCCGCCCCTCCTGACCGGCTGCCTCCGACCGGCCTAGCTGCCGGCGGCTGCGCCGCCGCCCCGCCGACGCCTCCAGGCCCACGACGCCCCACCGATCACGGCCAGGCCGCCGACCACGATTCCGGCCACTCCGGCGGGAGGGATGGCGCCGCCGCCCGTCGTGGCGGGCGATGCCGGGTGCGCGACCGGGGCAGTGGTGGTGGGGGCCGGCGCCGTCGTGGTCGGCGCGCTCTGGGCGGAGGTCGTGAAGGCCACGACCTGATCGGCCGAGGTGGCCAGCAGGAGGCCGTCACCCACGCCCGGCGTGGGGAAGTGGTTGGCCGGGGTTCCCACGGAGGCCTGCTGGCGCACCGAGCCCGTCGCCGGGTCGAGTCCGTAGAGGGTGCCGTCCTGGCCCATCGTCCACACCAGACCCCCGGCCACGATGGGGGGCCCGCCGCCGGTTCCCGAGCTCCAGAGCAGGCGGAGCGACGGGGGCGTGGACCCCACCTGCACGGCGATCGTGCCGCTGACGCAGGGGAGGTACACGGTGGTGCCGACGGTGGCGGAACCGCCGTCGACGTCATCGCTGCAGATCTTCCCCAGCGTGGCCTCCTCGCCACCGATTCCCCCCAAGCGGGCGCCGTCGAGCAGGTAGGCGATGCGCGACTTGCCGGCCACCAGCACCTGGCCGTCCGACAGCAGCACCGGCTCGATGGACATGTCGAGGTCCGCCGCGTTGTTGGCCGGCCAGTCGGCCGGCGCGAAGTACTGCTCGAGATGGAGGGACGGGGACAGCTCGAGCACCGAGTCGCTGTTGTCATAGGGGTCGCTCCCCGAGTACACCGAGCCGTTGCCCGCCTCGACCCAGATGTTGCCGGCACCGTCGACCGCCGGTGCGCCACCGCCCATCCAGATGGCTCCCTGCGAGTCACCGTCGGCGGCGTCGACGGTGAACAGCTCGGGCGCCCCACCGGTCTCGGCCACCGAGACCACCCGGCCCCGGTAGGAGGCGCAGTCCCCGTAGTTGCCACCGAAGCCGAACACCACCCGACCGTCGTCGAGGGTGAGCCCGGTGCGCTGAAGGAGCGCAGCCGTGGACGCACCCGGAGGATCGACGTCCTGGACCAGCTCCGTCTTGCCCGAGCTCAGGTCGAGGCCGACCAACATGTGGGCGGACTTTCCGGCCACCAGCTCGTCGGCCACGACGAAGAGCTCGTTGCGGGACTGGTCGATCACCGGGGTGCCGGTGATGCCGACCGTGGGCTGGATGTCGCCGCACGGCAGGTCCGAGGCCGGGACCGGCGGGGCGAGACGGGTCGACCACACGACTGCTCCGCTCGATGCCGACAGCGAATAGACGTAGTTGCCCTCGGTGGCCACGTACACCTGTCCGCCGGACACCAGGGGCTCTCCGTAGAGATCGCCGGCGAGGGAGCGGGACGCCCAGGCTCGGGCCGACGTGTCCACGCTCCCCACCGAGCCGGCCACGCCCGTGCCCGCTGCGTCGCCGTGGTAGACGGTCCATCCCCCGGTCCCGGCGGGCGCAACGGTCGAAGTGGCGGTGACTGCGGTGGCCGCGGTGTCTGGGGCCGCGGTGTCTGGGGCCGCAGTGTCTGAGGCCGTGGTGTCTGGGGCCGCAGTGTCTGAGGCCGTGGTGACGGAGTCCGTGGTGGCGGGGGCCGTGGTGGCGGCCTCGGCGCCGGGCGGGCGAACGCTGAACGCCGTCGTCAACAGCGCCAACGACGCCACTGCCAGGACCGATCCCACCCGGCGGCCCGCGCCTCTGCTCATTCCTGCGAGGCTAGTGATCCGCCGGCGCCGGGCGGCCGCGGGTCCGGGGCCGGGTTCAGCGCCCCGGCCGGCTGCCCGCGCCCTACGAGACCTCAGGCCCCTGCTGCCGAACCGACTCCACCGCCTGCATGGCGTCGCGCAGGTCGCGCAGCCACTCGTCGGTGTGGCCGGCCACGAGCTTGACGCACCAGGCCAGGGCGTCGGAGCGACTCCGGGCCACACCGCTGTCGACGAGGGTGTCGAGCACCAGGCGTTCGGGCTGCCGCAGCCGTGTCATGACCGGCACCGACAGGTTGGTGAACAGCGCCCTCGTGTCCCCGATCTCGGCGCCCCAGGCGATGCTCCGTCCATAGCGGTGCTGGGCCTCGCGATCGATGGCCATGCGCTCCTCGCGGGTCTCCTCGCGGAACCGGGTGATGCGTCCGGCAACAGCCGCCGACCTGGTGACCTCGTCCGAGCCAGTGGGCACATCCGGGGCGGGAAGCGCCCCGATGATCACGATCTCGTCCCGGTCGACGCTCACCTCGGGGGTGCCGTCGAACCAGTCGTCCGGCAACCGTCCCGCCAACCAGCCGTCGAGGCCTCCGGTCGGAGGACGCTCCTCTCCGGCGCCGCCGTGCTGCCTACCTGGTCTTCCTCGAGGTCCCATGCCGTCACTCCCTGTCGTGTCCCATTTCCATTTCTGATTACAACATTACATTATCAGAACCATTACAGGTGTCGTCCAGGGGCAGCATTGGGCATTCGGCGGGCAGCGGGCGTGCAGGGTGCCGGCGCGGACCACATGGTCACGACTCGATGGAATGAGGGAGGGAGGGGGGTTGACGGTGCCGGGACCGCCCGCCCCGGTGACGGTCGGACGGCGGTCAGGCGCTGAGGCAGTCGGCCACCACTCGGCCCACCTGGTCAATTTCCAGCAGGAAGCCGTCATGGCCGGACACCGACTCGATGGCCGCCACCGGACGGTCGCCAGGCAGCAGCCGGGCGATCTCCTCCTGCAACGAGAACGGGTACAGCCGGTCGGAGGTGATGCCGGCCACGGTCACGTCCGCCCGGACCCTGGCGAGGGCTCGTGCCGACCCACCGCGGCCGCGTCCCACATCGTGTTGGTTCATGGCCTCGCTGAGCACGATGTACGAGTTCGCGTCGAAGCGGCGGACCAGCTTCTCCCCCTGGTGCTGCAGGTACGACTCGACGGCGAACCGGCCACCCTTCATCGGGTCCTCCGGGGCCTGGGCGGCGCGACCGAAGCGGTCGGCCAGCTCGCGCTCGGTCCGGTAGCTCACCTGGCCGAGCCCCCGGGCCAGTGACAGCCCGTCGACGGGACGCGTACCGGTGAGGTAGTAGTCACCGCCGGCGAAGGCCGGGTCGGCCCGGATGGCCCGGATCTGCAGTGAACACAACGCGATCTGCTCGGCACTGGCCGCGGCGCCCACGGCCAGCACGACGGCACGACGGACCCGGTCCGGGTGCCCGACGCACCACTCGAGCGCCCGCATGCCGCCCATCGATCCGCCCAACACGGCCGCCCAGGTTCGGATGCCCAGGTGGTCGGCCAGGGCGGCCTCGACCGCCACCTGGTCGCGGACGGTGACCAGGGGGAAGCGGGACCCGTAGGGCGCTCCGTCCGGTGCGGGCGACGCGGGGCCGGTCGTCCCCGAGCACCCGCCCAGCACATTCGGGCACACCACGAAGTAGCGGTCGGTGTCGATCGGCGCCCCCGGCCCGATCATCCCGTCCCACCAACCGGCCTCGGAGTGGCCGGGCCCGGCCGGACCGGTGGCGTGCGAGTCCAAGCTGAGTGCGTGGAGCACGAGCACCGCGTTGGTCGCGCCGGCGTCGAGCCCACCCCACGTCTCGTAGGCCACCGTCACCTCGCCGAGCAGGCCCCCGGCCTCGAGCGGGAACGGCCCGGACCCACTGGTGACCACCTCGGCGAACTGTCGCCGGCCCGGGGGGTCACCGGGCTGCCAGACCCCGGCGATCGCCGGCTGCGTCACGACCCCTTGATGGAGCGGAATCCAGCCTCGAGGTCGGCGATGATGTCCTCGATCGACTCGAGGCCGATGCAGAGGCGCACGAGGTCGGGGGTGACGCCCGTCGTCGTCTGCTCGGCCTCGGTCAGCTGCGAGTGGGTCGTGGACGCGGGATGGATGGCCAGGCTGCGTACGTCACCGACATTGGCCAGGTGGCTGAACAGCTCGAGTCCCTCGATGAACGTGCGGCCGGCCTCGGCCCCCCCGTTGATGCCGAAGGCCAGGATCGCCCCTCCGCCCCTGGGCAGGTAGCGCTCCTGGCGTTGGTGCCACGGGCTCGACTCGAGCCCGGGGTAGGCGACCCAACGGACGTCGTCGCGGGCCTCCAGCCAGTTGGCCACGGTCGTGGCGTTCTGGACGTGGCGCTCCATGCGCAGGCTCAGCGTCTCGAGGCCCTGCAGGAACAAGAAGGAGTTGAGGGGGGCGATGGCCGGACCGGTGTCCCGCAGGTACTGGAGGCGGGCCTTCAGGACGAACCGGGCCGGGAACAACGCCTCGGGCAGCTGGCCGAAGACGAGCCCGTGGTAACTCGGGTCGGGCTCGGTGAAGCCGGGGAACCGGCCGCTTCCCTCGTAGTCGAAGACGCCGCCGTCGACGATGATCCCCCCGATCGAGGTGCCGTGCCCGCCGATGAACTTCGTCGCCGAGTGGACCACGATGTCGGCCCCGTTGAGGAGCGGTTGGGCCAGGTACGGCGTGGGCAGGGTGTTGTCCACGACCAACGGGATCCGGTGCTCGTGGGCGATGGCCGACACGTTCTCGAAGTCCAGCACGTCGCCCTTCGGGTTGCCCAGCGACTCGGCGTAGAAGGCCTTGGTGTTGGGACGGATGGCGGACCGCCAGGCGTCGAGGTCGTCGGGGTCGTCGACGAAGGTCACGTCGATCCCGAACTTGGGCAGGGTGTAGTGCAGAAGGTTGTAGGTGCCGCCGTAGAGGGAGGCCGACGACACCACGTGCCCGCCGTTCTCCGCCAGGTTGAGGAGGGCGATGGTCTCTGCCGCCTGACCGCTGGCCACGGCGAGTGCGGCCACCCCGCCCTCCAGTGCCGCAACCCGCTCCTCGAACACGGCCTGCGTGGGATTCATGATGCGGGTGTAGATGTTCCCGAGCTCCTCCAGGCCGAAGAGCGCCGCGGCGTGGGCGGTGTCGCGGAAGGTGTAGCTGGTGGTCTGGTAGATGGGCACGGCCCGGGCGCCCGTCGTCGGGTCGGGCGATGCTCCGGCGTGGATCTGGCGGGTTTCGAATCCCCAGTCGGACATGGTGGCTGCCTCCTTCGGACGGCCCATGGCCTCGCTCCTCGAGCGGGCGGGTCGTCCGTCGCCCCGATCCTTTCAAATCCGACTGATTTGGTCAACTAGTGGCCGCTCCGGGTGGCCGTGGCCGCGACCGGACCGCGACAGGGTCGATCGGTATCGTGGGCCACCGACGTGACCTCCCCGACCGACAGCCCACGATCCCCGAGAGGTCGCGGGAGCGGACGGTTCCGGGCCGGCTCACGGCCGGCGGTGACCACCGCCGCGGCCATCGCCATCGCCATCACCGCGGCGACCTTCGTCGTGCTCGTGGCCCGCAGCCCGGCCCCGCCCGGCGCCGGCGAGGGCTCCTCCGCCCCGGCGCCGGCGCCGCCGCCGCCCGGAGCGGCGGTGCCCGGGGCGGCGGAGACCGCCGCCGTCGCCACCCGCTGCCCCTGGCTGGCGTCGGCCATGGGTCGCCACGAATCGGATGCCGCGCTGGCCCACCTGGTGGTGGGCCGGATGACCCTCGACGAGAAGCTGGGTGAGATCGTCCTCGACCAGGCCGACGGGTTCGAGAACATCGACTCGGGCGTGCCGCGCCTGTGCATCCCCGCGCTCACCCTCCAGGACGGCACCGAGGGCGTCGCCTTCCGTGCCGTCGACGTCACCCAGCTGCCGTCCCCCCTCGGGATCGCCGCCTCCTTCGATCCGCCGCTGGCCCGGGCCTACGGTGAGGTGCAGGGCAACGAGGCCGGCGGCCAGGGCATCGACGTCGTGCAGGGCCCCGACCTCAACGTCGATCGGGTGCCCGAGAGCGGGCGCACCTTCGAGGGATTCGGCGAGGACCCGCTGCTGGTGTCCGACATGGGTGTGGCCGACATCGAGGGCATCCAGTCGACGGGGGCCCTGGCGATGGCCAAGCACTTCGCCGTCTACAGCCAGGAGACCGACCGCGGGGCGCTCGACGACGTCGTCTCGGAACGTGCCCTCCAGGAGATCTATCTCCCCCCGTTCAAGGCGGCGGTGACCCGGGCGCACGTGTCGACGGTGATGTGCGCCTATCCCCGGCTGAACGGCACCTATCAGTGCCAGGACCCGCAGCTGCAGACGATCCTCGAGCAGTGGGGATTCACCGGGCTGGTCCGTTCCGACCTCGGCGCGGTGCACGACCCGGTGGCGGCGCTCACCGCCGGGACGGACCTGATCAAACCGGCGCGGGTGCACGAGCTGTCGACCCTGGTCGGCGAGCACCAGCTGTCGATGGCCGCCGTCGACGCGGCGGCGACCCGGGTGGTGACCTTGCTGTTCGCCACCGGGCAGGTCGGCACCCAGCAGGCCGGCTCCCCCGACGCCGACGTCGCCACCGATGCCGACACGGACTTCGCCCTGCAGGCGGCGCAGCGATCGGCCGTGCTGCTGAAGGACAGCGGCTCCGTGCTGCCGCTCGATCCGTCACCGAGCCGGTCGCTAGCCGTCATCGGCGCCGATGCCGACCCCGCTCCGGTCACCACGGGCTACGGGAGCTCGCGGGTCCTCGCCCCGTTCACCTCGGTCCCGCTCGACGCCATCCGCCACCGGGTCGGCACCGGCGAGGAGGTGTCCTACGTGAACGGCGGGAGCACGACGAAGGACCTGCCTCCGGTGCCCAGCGACCTGCTGACCCCGGTGTCGGGCGGCGGGCACGGACTCACGCTCACCCTCTTCCGGACCGATCCCGGTACGGAGACCACGTCCGCCACGACCACCGGGCAGTCCATGCAGACCGTCGAGCCGACCGCAGACCTGTCGCTCCGCCCCCATCCGGTGACCAGCCGGCGGCTGTCCGGGTCGTCGGCGGCGGCGGGAGCGGTGGAGCTCCCCCACCGCCCGACCGGGACGGGGACCGGGGAGCTCTCCCTCGGGTCCTTCGGATCCCGGGCGTCGGTGCACCGGACCAGGATCGTGCTCCCGGCCGGCTGGTCGGACGCCAAGGCCACCCTGACGGGGACGCTCACGCCGCGCCGAACCGGCCTCTACACCGTGTCGATCCAAGGCGACGGGTCCGCCGAACTCACCCTCGACGGCGTACCGGCCGTCTCCGATCTGTTGGTCCACGGCCCGGGGCGGTGGTCCCAGACGGTCTCGCTGAGGGCCGGCCACGCCTACCGGGTGGACCTGGCATGGGACCCGATCGACACGACCACGCCGACCGGGGAGGCGGCGGTGGTGCCGAGCAACCTGAGTCTCGGCTGGGAGTACGTGAGCGACCAGATCGCCGAGGCGGCCAGGGCGGCGTCCAGGGCCGACACCGCGGTCGTGTTCGCCGGTGACTTCAACTCCGAGGCCTTCGACCGGCCGTCCCTGTCACTGCCCGGTGACGAGAACGCACTGATCAGCGCGGTGGCCGCGGCGAACCGGCGCACCGTGGTGGTGCTCAACACCGGTGGCCCGGTGCTGATGCCGTGGCTCGGCCGCGTCGCCGCGGTGATCGAGGACTGGTACCCGGGTGAGCAGGACGGCACGGCCATCGCCGCCCTCCTCTACGGCGACGTCGATCCGTCGGGCCGGCTGCCGGTCACCTTCCCGCAGAGCGAGGCGGCCAGCCCCGTCTCCACGGCCACGCAGTGGCCGGGCGTCGACCTGGTCTCGACCTACTCCGAGGGGCTGGAGGTCGGCTACCGGTACAACCAGGCGACCGGCGTCCGGCCGCTGTTCCCGTTCGGCTTCGGCCTCGCCTACACCCGGTTCCGACTGGGCGGGCTGACCACCACCCGCACCACCGGTGGTTACTCCCTCGGTGTCGTGGTGACCAACACCGGCCGGCGGTCGGGGACGGCCGTGCCCCAGGCCTACCTCACCTATCCCACCGACACCGGCGAGCCACCGGACCAACTGGTGGCCTTCCGGGCGGTCACGCTCGGTCCGGGGCAGAGCCGAACGGTGAGGCTGACCGTCCCGGCCTCGTCGTTCGCCACCTACCTGAACGGCTCCTGGACCACGGTGCCGGGGACGTACACGGTGTCGGTCGGGCAGTCGTCGGCCAGCCATCCGCTGTCGGCGACCCTGCCCGCCCCCTGACCTCAGACCGGCTTCCCGCCCTGGCACCAGGCGTTGGCGGGGACGCCCGCGCAGGGATCGGGCATGGTGGGCAGCCCGGTCGGCAAGGGGTGCATCACCACCCCGGTGCGGGCCGGGTAGCGGGCACCGGCCGGGCAGGTGCCGAACCCGGTGTCGCACAGCACCTGGTCGAGCAACGGCCCACCGGTGTTCGACGCGGTGGTGATCTTGCCGCAGGTCGGTTGGGTCTGCTCCAGGTCCGACGGCGTACTCCCGTTGGGGGCGGTGTTCCCGGAGAAGCAGTTCTGGGGCTGTCCGGCGTCGAGCACGATCTGGCCGAAGTCGGCGTTGCCCGCGTTGCCGAAGTAGCCGTTGTGGCTGAAGGTGTTGTCCACCAGCGCGTCACCCATCGGGTCGTAGACACAGCCGAAGCCGGCCGTCTCGACACCGCCGGTACCCGGGCAGGACTGGTGGAGCGACGGCGTCCCCGAATCGGGATAGGGGACCATCAAGAACCCCCAGGCCCCGTTGTTGGAGAAGGTGTTGTCCATCACCGTGTCGTTCCGGCCCCCCGAGAGGGTCATCCCGGTGCCGGTCGGCCCGGCGGCGGCGTTGCCGGCTTCGGGGACGTTCGGGTTGTTGTTGTCGTGGAAGTTGTCGTGGATCACCACCCAACAGGAGTGGGTGTGGGTGATCGGGCTCACCGCGCCGTTCGGGCACGCTCCGTTCTGGGGGGCCGGCGGGTCACCGTTGATCTGGGTGTTGGTGTCGAGCCCGTCCTGGTTGTTGTCGAACTGGGAGTTCTCGACCACCACCGCGCCCCCCGAGTTGGTGCCCGAGTAGCCGAGGGCGTTGAACTCCATCCACGCGTGGTCGATGGTCACGTCGCACAGTTGGTGGCAGGCCCCGACGTACATGCCCGAGTCGTTGAAATTGCTGGCGTAGAGCTGGTTCCACGAGCCCGGTCCCTGGGCGTTGGACGAGAAGATCCCGTACTGGGCGGCGGAGGCCTCCTGTTGGTCGGCGGTGCCCTGGCTGCTGAAGAAGGAGGACGTGGCCGTCAGGTAGCTCCCGGCATACCCCTTGAGGCCGATCTTCCCGCTGTCCGCCCCGCCGTTCCACCAGATCTCGTTGCCCGAGTCGCCCGTGCCGGCCAGGAAGTTGCAGGCCGTGAGGTTCTGCACCGAGACGTCGTCGGCCTTCCACACCAGGATGCCGTTTCGACCGACGGTCTGGCCGTTGCTACCCGTGGCCCCGTAGTTCTGGGCGCTCGGATCCGAGCTGCACGAACCCGACGAGCCAGACTTGGTGCCGTCGACGATCACCGTCGACCGGTCCATGCCCCGGAGGTGGAGGCCCGAGGTGGTGATCATCACGCCGCCCATGTCGCCGTGGGCGGGATCGGTGGGGGCCCCGGACTCGTCGGCGTCCTCGTGGTAGTCGCCCGGGGCGACCAGGATCCAGTCGCCCGACTTGGCCGCGTCGACCGCGGACTGGATGGTCTTGTACCCGCCGGCGTGGCCGTCGAAGGTACCCACCAACAGCACGGCACCACTCGGCGCCGTGGTGGCGGTGGACGAGGACGAGGAGCCACAGGCGCTCAGCACCCCACCGCCGAGCGCGACGGCGGCGGCCAGGACCGTGACGGCCCGCCAGCGGCCGGCCGGTCGGCGCCGGAGCAGCAGGCCCTCACGCGCGGCATTGCGACTACGTCCGTCATCCATCGGGACTCCCCCTGTCCCGCCCACCGTGGGCACAGGTGGGCGTCACGCCGATGGTAGTGGTGTCCGGCGCCCCGCCCGAGGACCGTGGCGCTCGGCCCTCGCCTGGCCGGGGGCATCGTCGGCCCGGTCGGCTACGCTGCAGGGGTCGGTGTCCACGGTGACCGCACTCGACCTCGTCGGTCACGCCAGGGCTCGGCCGGCACCGGCGGGCAGCCGAGTGTCCACCATCCCCGCCCACCGAGGTGGCCGGGCCCAGCGAAGGAGTGCCCATGACCAGTGAGCAGCGTCGTCCCGACTTCAAGGTGGCTGACCTCTCTCTCGCCGAATTCGGACGTAAGGAGATCGAACTGGCCGAGCACGAGATGCCGGGCCTGATGGCCATGCGCACCGAGCACGCCTCGGAGCAGCCGCTGGCGGGGGCCCGCATCACCGGATCGCTCCACATGACCATCCAGACGGCGGTGCTGATCGAGACGCTCACCGCCCTCGGCGCCGAGGTGCGCTGGGCCAGCTGCAACATATTCTCCACCCAGGACCATGCCGCCGCGGCCGTGGCGGTGGGCCCGGACGGCACGGCGGACGATCCTCGGGGGGTCCCGGTCTTCGCCTGGAAGGGCGAGTCACTGGCGGAGTACTGGTGGTGCACCGAGCAGGCGCTGCTCTGGCCGGGCGAGGGGCCGACGATGATCCTCGACGACGGCGGGGATGCCACGCTGCTCGTGCACAAGGGTGTCGAGTTCGAGAAGGCCGGGGCCGTCCCCGACCCTTCGACGGCCGACTCGGAGGAGTTCGCCGTGGTGCTGGGCGTGCTCGCCGCCGGACTGGCCGAGGACCCGGGTCGCTGGACCAGGATCGCCGCCGGGATCAAGGGGGTCTCGGAGGAGACCACCACCGGCGTCCACCGACTCAACGAGATGGAGCAGTCCGGCGAGCTGCTGTTCGCCGCCATCAACGTCAACGACGCGGTGACCAAGTCCAAGTTCGACAACAAGTACGGGTGCCGCCACTCGCTCATCGACGGGATCAACCGGGCCACCGACACGCTCATCGGGGGCAAGGTGGCTGTCGTCTGCGGCTTCGGCGACGTGGGCAAGGGCTGTGCCGACTCTCTCCGCGGCCAGGGGGCACGGGTGGTGATCACCGAGATCGACCCGATCTGCGCGCTCCAGGCGGCCATGGAGGGGTACCAGGTGGCGACGCTGGCCGACGTGGTCGGGACGGCCGACATCTTCGTGACCACCACCGGCAACAAGGACGTCATTACCGCCGAGGACATGGCGCAGATGAAGCACCAGGCCATCGTGGGCAACATCGGCCACTTCGACAACGAGATCGACATGGCCGGGCTGATGAAGATCGACGGGATCGAGCGGGTGAACATCAAGCCCCAGGTGGACAAGTGGGTCTTCCCCGACGGGCACACGGTGATCATCCTGTCCGAGGGACGGCTGCTCAACCTGGGCAACGCCACCGGTCACCCGAGCTTCGTGATGTCCAACTCGTTCACCAACCAGACCATGGCCCAGATCGAGCTGTACAACAACGAGCACCACTACGAGAACAAGGTCTACGTGCTCCCCAAGCACCTCGACGAGAAGGTGGCCCGCCTCCACCTCGATGCCCTCGGAGTCCGGCTGACCACGCTCACCAAGGAGCAGGCCGAGTACATCGGCGTGCCGGTCGACGGCCCGTACAAGCCCGACACCTACCGCTACTGAGGCGACCCGGCACTGAGGCGGTCCGAGCCGACGCCGACGTGAGCCGACCCGGCCGCGGGGCGCGCTGATGGCCGGCGCCGGCACGCTGACGTTGGAGGCGACGCGTTACGAGGTGGCCGAGCAGGTGGCCACGATCACCCTCGACCGCCCCGAACGGCTCAACGCCTGGACCTCCCGGATGAACTTCGAGTACCGCGCGCTGCTGCAGCGAGCGTCGGAGGACCCCGGGGTTCGGGTCATCGTGGTCACCGGGAGCGGCCGAGGCTTCTGTGCCGGGGCCGAATCCGACGACCTGGCCGGACACGTCGAACGGGGCTCCTACCGCTCGTGGGACGCCGACGACCCGGCGCGGCCCGGGTACGGGGTACGTCCCGAGTTCGATGCCGAGCTGGCCTACCACTTCGGGATCCCCAAGCCGATCATCGCCGCCGTCAACGGGCCGGCGGCCGGCATCGGGTTCGCCCTCAGCTGCTACTGCGACATCCGCATCGCCGCCGCCGGTGCCAAGCTGACCACGGCCCACGGGAAGCTCGGGTTGCCCTGCGCCTTCGGGCTGGCCTGGCTGCTCCCCCGACTGATCGGACAGGCACGAGCCCTCGAGCTCATCCTGTCGAGCCGCACGTTCACCACCGAGGAGGCGCTCACCTTCGGCCTGGTGAGCGACGTGGTCCCCGCGGAGCAGCTGGCGGACCGGGTGGGCGAGTACGCCCGGGCACTGGCCACCACCGTCTCCCCCGCCTCGATGGCCTCCTCCAAGCTCCAGGTGTACGAGGCCTTCCACCTCACCGCCGCCCAGGCCGTGGCGAAGGCCGAGGCCCTGCTCGGCCCGATGATGGCCGGCCCCGACTACCGCGAGGGTGTCGCCGCCCTGCGCGAGAAGCGACCGCCCCGGTTCGCCGACCCCGCGGCGGGGGACCCGGCGCACCCCTCCCGCTGAGCAGGGAGCAGCGGGCCGGTCGCCTGACCGGAGGCGGCCCCGTCCCGGGTGGCGCCGGGGTCCGCCGGCCGGGCCGTCAGCGGTCGGCCGTCTCGGCCTCCAGCAGGTGGGCGAAGCGCCGGCGGGCGTCCGCCCGGCGGGTCGGCACGTGCTCGCTCGGCACCTCGGCCGGCTTGTACCCCTTGAGGGTCTGGCGCGCCACCGTCACCCGGTGCACCTCGTCCGGCCCGTCGTAGATGCGGGCCGCCCGGGCGTTGCGGTACATCGACTCGAGCGGGAGGTCGGTGGAGAAGCCGAGCGCGCCGTGGACCTGGATGGCCCGGTCGATCACGTTGTAGAGGACCTCGGCCCCGTAGTACTTGATCATGGCGATCTCGACGCGGGCGGCCGAGGCGCCCTCGTTGTCCATCTTCCACGCCGCGTAGAGGGTCATGAGGCGCGCCGCGGTCATCTCGGCCAGGGAGTCGGCCACCCAGTTCTGCACGGTCTGCTTCTCGGCCAGCAGCGAATGGTGGGTGGTACGGGACACCGCCCGCTCGCACAGCATGTCGAACGCCCGCCGGGACTGGCCCAACCACCGCATGCAGTGGTGGATCCGTCCCGGGCCGAGTCGCTTCTGGGCCAGCAGGAACCCCTCACCCTCCTGCCCGACGAGATGGTCGTAGGGGACCCGGACCTCGCGGTAGAGGATCTCGGCGTGACCCCCGAACTTGCCGAAGTGCTCGACCGGGTCCTCCATCGTGGCCACGTCGCGCACGATGTCCACTCCGGGGGCGTCGGCCGGCACCACGATCATCGAGCAGCCCTGGTACGGATGGACGTCAGGGTTGGTCACGGCCATGACGATCAGGAAGTCGGCGACCGAGCCGTTGGAGGTGAACCACTTGTGGCCGTCGATGACCCACTCGTCACCGTCGCGGACCGCGGTCGTGGTGATCATGGTCGGATCGGCGCCCGCCCCCGGCTCGGTCATGGAGAAGCCGCTCCGCATCCGCCCGTCGAGCAGCGGGAGCAGCCAGCGCTCACGTTGCTCCTCGCGCCCGGAGGACTCGATGCCGATGGCGAGCAGCTCGGCGTTGCCGGAGTCGGGGGCGTTGTTGCCGAAGACGACGGGTCCGTACGGGGTCTGGCCGAGGATCTCGTGCATGAGGCCCAGCTTGACCTGGCCGAATCCACCACCTCCGAGCTCGGGCGGGAGATGGGACGCCCACAGGCCCCGGCCCTTCACCTCCTCCTGGAGCGGCTTGATCGCCTCGAGCAGGTCGTCGTACCCGAGGTCCAGGGTCTCGAAGGGGAACACCTCGTCACGGACGAACTGGCGCATCCACGCCAGCTGCAGCTCGAATTCGGGCTCGGTGGAAAAATCCCATGCCACGGCGGTCTCCCTGTCGTCTTTTTCTCTGCCGGCCCCGGCCAACTACCGTAACGGCATGCCCGGCGACGTCGCTGACACCCCCATCCGTACCACCGTGTCCCTCTCCACGCCCAACCGGAGCGCCGGTCGGCCGACCCCGGAGCGTCCCGACGTCGACCCGTCGACCGCCCGGTCCCGGCTGCGCACCGCCGAAACGGCCCTGCTCGACGACCGACGCCTGCTGACCGGTGACGAGCTGACCGGCCTGGCGGAGCTGCCGGACCGCTGGGTCACGTCCCTCGCCGCCCTCGCCCACCAGGTTCGCCTGGCCTGGTGCGGTCCCGAGGTCGAAGTCGAGGGCATCCTGTCGGCGAAGACGGGTGGTTGTCCCGAGGACTGCCACTTCTGCTCCCAGTCGTCGCGGTTCGACACCCCGGTCAAGGCCACGCCGTTCCTCGATGCCGACGAGGTGCTGCGGGCCGCCGAGGAGACCAAGGCCGCCGGCGCCTCGGAGTTCTGCATCGTGCTGGCCGTTCGCGGGCCCGACGAGCGGACCATGCAGAGGATCCTCGAGCTGGTCCCGATGATCCGGGACCGGACCGGCCTCAACGTGGCGGTCAGCGCCGGACTGCTGACCGACGACCAGGCCCGCCGGTTCGCCCAGGGAGGCGTCCACCGCTACAACCACAACCTGGAGACGGCCCGCTCGTTCTTCCCGAACGTGGTGACCACGCACTCCTGGGAGGAGCGCGAGGACACGTGCCGCCTGGTGCGGAACCATGGGATGGAGCTGTGCTGCGGTGCCCTGATCGGCATGGGAGAGACCGACGAGCAGCGGGTCGAGCTGCTGGTCCAGCTCCAGGAGCTGGACCCCACCGAGGTCCCCCTCAATTTCCTCAACCCCCGCCCGGGCACCCCGCTCGGGGACGAGCAGCCGGTGGCCGCGTGGGAGGCCATCCGCTGGATCGCCCTGTTCCGTCTGGGCCTCCCCGGGGTGATCCTCCGCTACGCCGGTGGGCGCGAGGTGACGTTGCGCGAGCTGCAGGCGATGGGGATGACCTCGGGCATCAATGCGCTGATCGTGGGCAACTACCTGACCACCCTGGGGCGCTCGGCCGACGATGACCTCCGCATGCTGTCCGACCTCCGGATGCCGGTCGGCTCGCTGACCGGCGTCCTCTGACCGTTGCCCCCTGACCGGGGCACGGGCACCGGTGGTGGGGGGGAGGACGAGGCCGGCTTCTGCACGGGTTGTGGATCAACCTCCGTCGCCTGTCCCGGGTGCGGCCGCCCGCTCGACCCGCCCCGGTTCTGCGCCGCCTGCGGGAGACGGCTGACGGTGCAGGTGACCCCGGGCGGCTACCGGGCCCGGTGCCGTGACCACGGTGAGCTCGTCTCGCCCTGACGACCGCTCCGGCGGGGCCCGGTCCGCCTGAGCCGGGGAGCGCACCGGGCCCCCACGATGCCGGGGGTTCACGGTGCGGGGCCGCCGGGACGACCCGGGCTACGTTGCCCCTATGGGAGCACTGCTGGCGTCCACGCTCCCCTTGGCCCTGGGGGCGGCGATCAGCCCCACCCTGTTCGCACTGCAGCTGATGGTGCTCTCGGGCCGCACCAAACGGCTGGCACGGGGCTGGGCCCTGGCCGCGGGAGCAGCCGTGATCCTCGGCGCGTTCGCCGTGCTGTGTGTCACCCTCCTCGACCGCCTGCACCAGGCCACCCACCACCACTCGGTGCACGACGCGGTCATCGACTTCGTCGCCGCCGGGCTCCTGGTCGCGCTGGCGGCGCGGTCGCTGCACCACCGCCCCACTGCGGGCGAGGAGAACAAGGAGCGCACGGAGGGGCGGCTCACCAGCGCACCCACCTTCTGGTTCTTCGGTATCGGGGCGATCGGGATGGTCGTCAACTTCTCCACCCTGGTGCTGTTCCTCGCCGCCATGCACGAGATCACCCGGTCGGCGGTGGGGACCACCGGCCGTGTGGTCGACTTCGCCGTCGTCTACGTCGTCACCCTGCTGCCCGTCCTCGTGCCCGTCGGGCTGGTCGCCGCGCTGGGCGAACGCGCCGATCCCCCGCTGCGCGCCACCCATGCCTTCGTCGCCGACCACGGCCGGTCCATCGGCATCACCGTCGAGGTGGTCTTCGCCGTGTACCTGGCGGTCAAAGGCGTCGGCGAACTGCCCTGACCCGCCGCCCGATGCCGACCTGGTGACCAGGGCCTGATCGAGACGAGAACGCCAGCACTCTCGGGTCGTCCCGCCTGAAGTTGGATCTCCCGACCGGCACCGTGTCTCGAACTCAGACCGCGGGTGAGCCGCAGGTCAGCTGTTCCCCGACAAGCCGGATGTACCGGAGTCGCTGGACGAGCCCGAATTGCCGGACGTTCCCGAGTTGCCCGATGTACCCGAGATGCCGGACGTTCCCGAGTTGCCCGAAGAGCCCGAGTTGCCGGACGTACCCGAGTTGCCGGACGTTCCCGAGTTGCCGGACGTTCCCGAGTTGCTCGATTTGCCCGAGTTGCTCGACGGGCCCGAGTTGCCCGACGAGCCCGAGTTGCCCGACGAGCCCGAACCCTGTGGGCTGGCGAAATTGTCCGAGAGATACCAGGTTCCGTTCATCCGAGTCAGGCTCATCCGACCGTCCGCACCCTTGAAGGACGAGCAGTAGCCGGCGTGACTGCAATTGACTTGGGCGATCCCGGAATCGCCCTGGGTGGTGACCACCCCCAACGAGAGGTTGGGGTACTTCTGGTGGCCCCACACGTAGGTGAAGTTCTCCACGCAATCCGAGCGGTCGGAAGGAAGGAACAGCGGGCAGTACGCGCCCTTGTCGTTCTGCCTGATTGCGGCAACGGCTGCCGCGGCAGTCGAATTGGCCGAGGAACCGGATGATCCACCCAGCACCACGATGCCGGCGACGGCGAGGGCCACGATCACAACGGCCCCACCAAGCACGAGCGGTCTCTTGAAGAACGGCGCTTTGGAGGTTGGCAGGCCGGAGCCCGTGACGATCGGCGGTTGGGGCCTCGAGGACGCGTCGGGGTCGGCGTGTCTCCTTTCGGGGGCGTACCAGTTGCCGTCGGACGCCTGCCACCATCCCTCCGGGTGCGACCCCGCACCCGCCGGCAGGGGCGTCGCCGTCGGCTGCGGGGGCGGGGGCGCGGGCGGTGGCGGCGGTGAAGGTGGCGGTGGCGGTGGCGGTGGCGGTGGCGGTTGGTAGTCGGCGTGCCTCTCCGGTGCGTACCACTTGCCGTCAGACGCCTGCCACCATCCAACACCCTGCGAAGTGTCGCTCACGAGGTCCCCCTTCGTCCGCCGACGGGATAGTGCAACTCAGTGAGCGCCAACCTTACCGGAGGAGCGGGCGACCGTCCCGTCCGCGAACCCGTGGGTCTCCGACCGCACCCTGGTCGCCGAACCGCTCGGGCCCCGACGGCCCTGAGTGATCACGCCCAGCCCGGCGCACCACCATTCTCATGCTCGGAGCTTTAGCCGGCCGGGATCTTCCATCCCCGGGCTTCGGCAATCTCCTTGCAGGTGGGGCACAGCGGGTAGCGCTTGGGATTGCGGCCGGGGACCCAGATCTTGCCGCACAGGGCCTTGACGGCGGTGCCGTTGACCATCCCCTCCACCACGGACGGCCCGGCCGAGACGAAATCGCCCTTCTCGGGCTTGAACCCCTCCAGCACGATGTGGGACATGCGCTCGTGGTCGCCGTCCAGCTCCGGGTCGACCTGGGTCGGGGCGACGGTGATGCCGGTGTCGGTCATGCCCCCAGGATCGCGCATCCCCGGGCCCGGTGCGGTCGTCGCCCCCCGGCCTGCCCCTACGCTCTGTCCTATGGCCGAACGCACGTTGGTCCTCGCCTCGGGCTCGCCCGCCCGTCTGCGGCTGCTCGAGGACGCCGGTTTCGAGCCCAAGGTCGTGGTCAGCGGCGTCGACGAGACCGGCGTGACCGGCGACACGAGGACGGTGGTGGCGACGCTGGCCGAACGCAAGGCACAGGCCGTCGCCGACAGGGCCGGCGACGCCGTGGTCATCGGGTGCGACTCGATGCTCGAATTCGACGGTACCCCGCACGGCAAGCCGTCGTCGGTGTCCGAGGCCCGGCGGTGGCTGACCTCCATGCGGGGCCGCTCGGGAACCCTGCTCACCGGACACTGCGTGATCGACGAGCGCACCTCGGGTCGCGCCTCGGCCGTGGCGGCCACCACCGTCCGCTTCGGCATTACCACCGACGACGAACTCGACACCTACCTGGCCACCGGCGAGGCGATGGCGGTGGCCGGTGCCTTCACCCTGGACGGGCGGTCCGCCCCGTTCATCGATGGGGTGGACGGCGATGCCAGCAACGTCATCGGGCTGTCCCTCCCCCTCTTCCGCCGACTCCTGGCCGAGCTCGGCATCGAGATCACCGGCTTGTGGTCGGCGGCGCACCGATGATTCGGCCGACGCCCCCCGACACCACGGGCTCCCCCCGGGCGGTCGCCCCGTCGGGCACCGTCTCGCTGCCCATGCCTGCGCTCAAGCTGGGGACCATCGCCGTCGACCCGCCGGTGGTGCTGGCCCCGATGGCCGGGGTGACCAACATCGCCTTCCGGCGCCTGTGCCGCACCTTCGGGGCCGGGCTGTACGTGAGCGAGATGGTCACGGCCCGGGCCCTGGTGGAGGGGAACGCGAAGACCTTGGCCATGGCCTCCTTCGGCGAGGACGAGCCGCTCCGCAGCGTGCAGCTGTGCGGTGTGGACCCCGGGGTGATGGGGGCGGCGGTGAGCAGGCTGGTCGGCACCATCGGCGTCGACCACATCGACCTCAACTTCGGGTGCCCGGCGGGCAAGGTGACCCGCCAGGGAGCGGGGGCGGCCCTTCCCGTCCACCGGGCGCTGTTCCGCTCCATCGTCGCCGCCGCGGTGAGGGCGGCGGGCTCGGTCCCGGTCACCGTGAAGCTCCGGATCGGCATCGACGGGCAGCGGGTGACCTACCTCGAGGCGGGCCGCATCGCCGAGGACGAGGGTGTGGCCGCCATGACCCTCCACGCCCGGACCGCCGAGCAGCTGTACTCGGGTGAGGCCGACTGGACAGCGATCGGCCGTCTGAAAGAGGCGGTGGCGTCCATACCCGTGCTCGGGAACGGCGACCTGTGGGAGGCGTCCGACGCGTTGGCCATGGTGGCGGCCACCGGCTGTGACGGGGTGGTGGTGGGGCGCGGCTGCCTGGGACGGCCATGGCTGTTCCGCGACCTGGACGACGCCTTCGCTGGTCGTCCGCGGCAGGCGCCGCCCCACCTCGGCGAGGTCGCCACCATGATGCGCGCCCACGCCGAGCTGCTGTGCCAGTCGTTCGGCGAGGATCTCGGGGTCCGGCAGTTCCGCAAGCACGCCGGCTGGTACCTGACCGGGTTCCCCGTGGGGCCGGTCGTCCGGCGGTCGCTGGCCGAGGCCCGCTCCCTGGCCGAGGTGGGTGCCCTCGTCGACACGCTCCCCACCGATCTGGCGTTTCCTCTCGACGCCCTGCGCATGGCCCGTGGCCACACCAACGGCCCGAGGCCGGTGCGCCTCCCCGAGGGTTGGTTGGACGACGTCGACGACCCCACGCCCCCGGCCGGCGGTGACCTCCTGGTGTCGGGCGGATGACCGGGCCCGATGGCGCTCGGACGACCACGTCCGGACCGGCCCGGGACGGCACACCGGCACGGGTGGCCGTCGTCGGGGCGGGCGGCTTCGTGGGCCGGCAGCTGATCCCCCATCTGACGTCGACCGGCCATGCCGTCAGTGCGCTGGTGCGCAACGAGGCAACGGTGACGGCGCGGCCCGGCGTCGACATCCGTCCGGTCGATGTGTCCGAGACCGAGGCGCTCACGGCGGCGCTGGCCGGCTGCCGCGCCGCCTACTACCTGGTCCATGCCATGGCCGGTGGACCGGGCTTCGCCGAGCGGGACCGCGAGCTGGCTCGGTCGTTCGCCGACGCGGCGGCCGGGGCCGGCGTCGAGCGCATCGTCTACCTCGGCGGGCTCGGCCACGGGGACCTGTCGGAGCACCTGGCCAGCCGACAGGAGGTCGGTCGACTGCTCAGTTCGGCCGGCGTGCCGGTGGTCGAGCTCCGCGCCGCCGTCGTGCTGGGTGCCGGCAGCATCTCGTTCGAGATGGTCCGCTACCTGACCGAGCGCCTGCCCATGATGGTCTGCCCGAGGTGGGTCAACACCAGGGTGCAGCCCATCGCCCTCGGTGACCTCCTCGAGTACCTGTCCGAGTCTCTCGACGTCGCCCCTGGGGTGTACGAGATCGGCTGCCCGGACGTGACCACCTATCGGGAGATGATGGACACCTACGCCCGGGTCCGCGGGCTACGGCGCCGCCTCATCGTCAAGGTGCCCGTGCTGAGCCCGTCGCTGTCGGCCCACTGGGTCGACCTGGTCACCCCGGTGGACGCCGTGGTGAGCCACTCCCTGATCGAGAGCTTGACCAACGAGGTGACGGTGCGCACGGGCGACCGCACCGACGCCGCCTTCTCGGTGCGCCCGCTCCGGGTCGAGGCGTCCATCCGGGCGGCTCTCGACGGACAGGCCGACCGGGTGCCGGCCACGCTGTTCGAGCGGCACCACGGACTCGAGGACGGGATCTACACCGACCGATCATCGGCCCGGGTGCGGCCCACCGGCGTGTCGGTGAGCGGCGAGGTCGCCGGCGTGGAGGCCGACTTCGACGACTGCGGGGGCCAGTTGGCCTGGTACGGGTGGCCGTACGCCTGGCAGCTGCGCATCGCCCTCGGGCACCTCTTCGGCGAGGACCTGCGGCTCGGGAGGCCCTCACGCATCGAGGCCGGCGCCGAGGTCGACTGGTGGACGATCGACGTGCGCGACCAGCAGACGCTGGTGCTCAGCTCCTCGTGGTTCTGCGGCGAGGCATGGCTCGGCTTCCGGGTGTCGTCCACCCGGCCCACCCGCATCGAGCAGGTCGGGTCGCTGCGGACCAAGGGCCTGGTCGGCCTCGGGTACTGGTGGCTGCTGTTCCCCATCCACCAGATCGCCTTCCGGGCCATGGTGCACCACCGGGTGGTCCGGGCCCGGCGCATGGCACGCCGGATGTCGAAGGCCGGCCGGATCCCGTCGTCGGCGGACGAGTCCGGCTGTGGGACAATGGGGGAGGTCGATCGGGCGGCATGGCCCGCGTCGGACACGGGGGCGAGCTCCGTGCCCGACAGGATCGCCCCTCCCCTCCCATGATCGTCGGCTCCTCCCTCACCATCGAAATCGGCGACCGGACCCTGCTGCAGGATGCATCCTTCGTGGTCGGCGCAGGCGAGAAGGTCGGCCTGGTCGGTCGCAACGGGACCGGCAAGTCGACGTTCATCTCGGTGATCATCGACGAGCCGGGCCACAACGTGCGGTCCATGGGCAACGCCGCCATCCGCGGCACGTACGGCTATCTCCCCCAGGTGCCGGTGCCCCACGGACTCGGCCTCGAGCCCAACGGCTTCTCCCATGTCCTGTCGGGGCGGGGACTCGACGTGCTCGACGATGCCCTCAACAAGGCCCGTACCCAGATGGCCAAGGACCCGTCGACCGAGAACATCGAACTCTTCTCCGACCTCGAGGAACAGTTCCGGGAGAACGGTGGCTACGAGGCCGAGGCGACCATGGCCCGTCTCGCCGATGGTCTCGGCCTCCGCCAGGAGCTCCTGCTCGAGGACATCGAGAGCCTGTCCGGTGGCCAACGCCGGCGCGTCGACCTCATCCGGATGCTCTTCCAGGGACCGGACACCATGATCCTCGACGAGCCCACCAACCACCTGGACCTCCCGGCGAAGAGGTGGCTCATGGAGGAGCTGGAACGGTTCCCCGGGGCCATCCTCGTCGTCAGCCACGACCTCAAGCTGCTGGACCGCTCCATCAACAAGGTCCTGCACCTGTCCGACGGCCGGCTCCACGAGTTCAAGGGCACCTACTCCTCCTACATGGTGCAGCTCGAGGCCGACCAGAGCCAGCGTGAGCGCGCCGCGCTGCTCGAGGGACGGGAGATCAAGCGGCTGTCCACCCTGGCCGACTCCATGCGTGGCAGCACCAACCGTCGGGCCCGCATCGCCAAGTCACTGGACAAACGGGTGGAGCGGCTCGAGTCGGCCAAGACCGAGGTGCACAAGCGGGAGAAGAAGAGCTCCTTCCGGTTGCCCACGCCGCGCCGGTCGGGGGAGGTGCCGCTCCGCGCCACCGGCCTCCGCGTCCGCTACGGGGACACCACGGTGCTGGAGGATGTGGACTTCCACTGCCGCCGTGGTGATCGGATGGTCATCATCGGGCGCAACGGGGCGGGCAAGTCGAGCCTCCTGCGCTGCTTGGCCGGCGTGCAGGAGCCGACCGACGGCCAGGTCGAGGTGGGGGCGAACGTGACCCTCGGCTACTTCGCCCAGGAGCACGAGCAGGTCGACCTCGGCGTGACCGTGCTCGAGAACATCGACGACACCGTGCTGGTCCAGGAGACCGAGCGGCGGGCCCTGCTCGGCATGTTCGGGATCGCCGGCAAGGCGGCCCACCAGATGCCCAAGACCTTGTCGGGGGGTGAGCGGGCCAAGTTGGGACTGGCCATGCTGGCCGCCGGACAGGCCAATGTGCTGCTGCTCGACGAGCCCACCAACAACCTCGACCCGTCCTCCATCGAGGCCGTCGGCACGATGCTCAGTCGTTGGCCGGGCACCATCGTGGTGGTCAGCCACGACCGCGCCTTCGTCGACGCACTCGAGCCCACCCACGCCCTCAAGCTCCCCGACGAGGTGTTCACCCACTGGAGCGACACGTACCTCGACCAGGTGGAGATGAAGTAGGCCGGCTGACCGGTCTTGCCGATTCGTCACGAGAGACCCCGGCGGGTGACCTCGGCACGATGACCACCCGGCAGGGAGTCAGCGCTTCTGTGCCGAGTCATGATGACGGTTCCCTGTCTCCTCGGACGAAAACGACGAGCCCATCGCCGGAACCCGGCTCATCGTGGAGATGCACCCTCGTCCGGTACACCTTCAGACCGAGAGGATCCCTTAGCGCCAAGTCCGGAGCACGGGCGGCGGGGCCCGGCTCCACGGACTCGGCACCAGGCAACCTACCGATGAGTTCTTGGGCTCAGCTGTGAAGTGTGTTTCGGTTCCGTCTCATTGCCATCGGGCGCCGAGTCACGAGGTCGCTCCCCGGGGGTGCACCGAGTCCCAGCCTTTCGCGTCACAGATCGGACACTCGGGGTCGGCGTCGGCGACGAGCACGTAGTCGAGCGGGAATCCACCTCCACAGGCGCCGCACTCCCATCCCGGTGCTTGGGGAAACGTTGCCAAGGCAGCAGGACCGGTCACCTGACCACCGGGATGCCGCTCCCGTGCCGCGTCGAGGAACTCGATCTTCTCGCCCGGTGGAAGGTCGGAAAATCGGAGAGCCCTTGCCATCCCGGTCCCTCTACCCAGAATCTCGGCGGACCTCTCGGGGCGAGGGGGACTGTCACCGAACCGGTACCGGTCCATGGTGTGCCCGGCGCGCCCCCGCCACCGAGGTGCCACGAAGTTCAAGCCGGCGGAGCCGGGGGCTGCAGCTGTGATTCGATTCGGGAGAGTCGATCGGCAATCGTCCGCAACGACGCCTCCTCACCGTCGGCGACTCGGGTCGGGGAGGTCGACTGGTTTGCCCTGGCCCGGGCGGCTTGGTCGATGAACGACGAGGAGATCTGGGCGGTGACGGTGGCCAACACGGCGAAGCCGACGAACATCAGGAGGGCAGCCGCCACCCTGCCCTGCCATGTCACGGGATAGAAGTCGCCGTAGCCCACCGTGGTGAGCGTCACCACGGCCCACCACAACGCATTGCCCACGCTCTTGATGTTCCCGTGGGGAGCGCGTCGCTCGAAGAAGTAGACGACGAGCGTCAGGTTCAGGAACAACAGACCGGCGGCAACGGCGAACCGGCCGAAGCTGCCGCGCTGGAAGATCGATCGGAGCAACTGAAGGCTGAACAGCACCCGGAGGAACGGGAGGAAGACCGAGGCCACGGAGAGGGGGTTGTGGCGCAGGTAGTACCAGTGGTGGGGTGCCAGCCTCGTCCGCACGGTGATGTCGACGGCGTAGACCAAGGAGAGTGCGAGGCGCACCCCGAGGAGGGTCAGGTCGAGATCATGGTCCGAGGTGATGACAGCCGGCGGAACCACGATCAGCCAGACGGTCACGAGTGCGAGCATGTCGAGGGGGATCCGCCACCTTCGCTGGTAGGCAGCGACCCGACTTCGGTCATCGCCCGGTTTGAATCCCCGGTTGCCGATCAGGAACTGCAGGTCGTCATCGGCCGCCGCGGGGCCCCCGCTACCGTTGGAGTCTTCCGTACTGGTCACCATGCCACTCGACTTTGGCACAGAGGGTCGACTTCCCAGGGTGTTTTCCCTCGCGTCGGTCGAACAGCGACCTGTGGAAGACGGTCACCCGTCGATGGGCAAGTCCGGACGGCGATGAACGGCTAGCCAACCTCCTTGGCCGCTTCTTGGACCGCCTTGTCGACTTCCTTGGCGTTGGCGTTGAGTTCCTTGGAGATGTGCTTCTCGGCCTTCAACTCAGCCTTGTCGACCGCTTCTTGAATGGTGCTCTCACCGACGATGAGGAGAGCGGCCTGACCGTCGTCGATGATGTCGCCCAACTCTTTGACGTCGGCCCGGGACATCCCCCGCCACAGGTGTCCGCTGATCCCGCCGATCGCCCCGCCGACAATTGCCGTGCCGATGATCGACGGCGGGAACAGGATTCCGATCACCGCGCCGGCGGCAGCCCCACCCCAGCCTCCGTGGCGGGTCGCCATCTCGTCCTTGTTGACATGGACCTTGCCGTTCTCGTCCTTGCGGACCACCGCAGCGTCGTAGGTCCCCACCGCCCCCACGGCATGCAGGTCCTTCACTACGTCGTAGTCGGCCCGGGCCGACGCTTCGTCTGGGTAGGTCCCCAGGTAGATGAATACGCCATCTGCTTTAGCCATCTTGGTCTCCTGTCCTCGAGGCGTTCGGTCGGGAACGGCCCTGCTCTCCGTGTCACCACGCAGTATGCGCCGACCGGTCACCATATTGCCAGGGCACTTGGGCAGTACTTCGGCGAATTCTTGGTGACCGGTGGCCCTGAGGTCCTCCGTTCCCCGCCAGACGGTGCCCCCGCCTGGGCCCTCCGGCCGTTTCTCGTCGGGCCCCTGTGCCCCGCCCAGGCCGGGACGTGGGGCGCCGGGCGGCGGCGCCCGGAGTCGTCCGGTGCCGTGGCGTGGCGCAGTCGCTCCGGCACCGCCCGGCGCAAGCCGGGACGGGGCTACATTTGCTGACCTCGCCCACCGCGGGGTGCGAGGCCCCGGTTCGGTCGGTTCCCCACCGGGAGCCGCCCGGGTTGACGTGGCGTCGGCCAGGAGGATGGCTTTGAGGTCCAGGTTCGCCGAGACGTTCGACCTCGCCGTCAGGAGCCGGGCGTACTGGCGGTCGTTGCCGTTCAGCCTCTTCGTCGGGCACAACGGCCTGTTGATCGTGGACGGGATGACCCCCGTCCTCTACAAGGAGGGGCGCATCGAGATCGGGCGACGCTTCGTCGTGAGGAACCGCCAGACCCGCAGCGAGATCGGTGCCATGGAGGACGGTGAGCTGATCATCGGCGACAACGTCTTCGTCAATCAGGGCTGCAGCATCGTCGCCTACCGCCGGATCTCGATCGGCGACAACTGCCTGATCGGCGACTTCACGTCGATCATGGACACCGACTCCCACGAGCTCGGACCGGGGATGGGCGTGAAGACGGGGGCGGTGGAAGTGGGCCAGAACGTCTACATCGGCAGGAACTGCATCCTGCTTCCGGGTGTCTCGGTCGGGGACAACTCGGTGATCGGCGCCGGATCGATCGTCACCACGGACGTCCCTCCGAGCTGCGTCGTGGCCGGCAATCCGGCCAAACAGATCCGGACCCTTCCTGTCGAGGGGGGCTGGGTCCGCCACTAGGCGGTGGGGGCGGGAGGTTCCACCCCGGCTAGATCGGCTGGGGCGACCGTCCGTTCCCGTTGCCGGCCACGTCGGACTCGCCGGGGCCGCCGGCGTCCTTCATGGCATCGACGAGCACCTGGGCCGCCCCCACGAGTCCTGCCGCCTCGTAGGGGACGACGACCTTGGAGTTCGGCGAGGTGGCGAGGGCCTGGAGAGCCCGCAGCTGCATGATCGCCAGCGTGTTGGGATGGATGACCGAGGTATCGATGGCGTTCAGCGCCGCCGACTCGCCCTCGCCGCGCAGCTGCGTGGCCCGCTTCTCGCCGTCGGCCCGCAGCTCGAGGGCCTGCTTCTGGGCCTCGGCGGCGAGGATGGCCGCCTGCTTCTGGCCCTCGGCCTCGAGCACGTTGGCCTGCTTGCGACCCTGGGCACTGTTGATGGCGGCCTGCTGCTCGCCCTCGGACTTCAAGATGGCGGCCCGCTTGTGCTGCTCGGCCTCCTTCTGCTCCGACATGGCCTGCAGCACGTTGGTCGGGGGCGTGATGTCCAGGATCTCGATCCGGTTGAGGCGGACCCCCCACTTGAGCGTCGCCTCGGCCATGTGGTCCTGCATCTTGGAGTTGATGGTCTCCCGCTCGGACAGCGACTCGTCCAGGGTCAGCTCGCCGAACACGGCCCGCAGCGCGGTTCGGGCCATCTGGTCAATGGCCAGACCGAAGTCGTTCACCTCGAACAATGCCAGCTTCACGTCGGTGACCTGGCAGAAGATGGTGGCGCTGACCCACAGGGAGACGTTGTCCTTGGTGATCACCGCTTGTTGATCACCGGTGCGCGGGAACTCACGGACGTCCACCTTGTCCATGCGGTCGGCCAGCGGCATCAGCACGTGGAGCCCGGGCTGTTGGATCTTCTTGAACTCGCCGAAGCGCTTCACCACCCCGACGCAGCCCTGCTGGACCACCTTCAGGCACGACTTCAGGAAGACGACGATGAGGGAGAAAATCGCGACGGCCACCACCGCCAGTGCGATCGACGACCCTACGGAACCGATGATCATGGCGACCACCTCCTCTTCTCCACTGTAGGCACTCCGGGCACCCAATGCGGCGGCAGGCCACCGGGGGCGCCCCGGATCAGACAGCGGAGGCGGCCGCCCGGAGGCGACCGGAGGCGGGCGGAGATAGAAGGGTGCGGCCCGACTCGGTCGGCCGGGTACCTTGGCTCAGTCGGCCGGGTAGACGACCAGCAGGCCGCGCTCCACATCGGCGACGACCACCGTGGTCCCCGTCTCGATGGTCGTGCCGGGGAACAGGGGCACCGCGTACCACTCCTCGCCCCGGCTGAACACCGACCCGGGCTGGTGGCTGTCGGACACGGCCTTCTTCACGACCGCCGTCTCGCCGATCATGCCCGAGACACCGTTCAACATCGCCGACTCCGTTTCCGACCTCGAGTTCCAGCGCGTACCCAGCCCTGCGGCCTCTTCCTACCCGGCACTATACGGCGTCCCCGCCCCGGCCATCCCCGCCGACCCCGGTTCCGCGAGCGCTCTCGGGCTTCCGATACCGTGGCCCATGGCCACCAGATCCCCCGGCTCCACCGTGTCCCCGCTCACCGCCCGCAAGACGTGGCGGACCGTCGAGCCCCTGCACGGCATGATCTACTTCGCCCCCGAGGCCCCCGCCTCGTACGCCCGCCTCGGCATCGCCCAGGAGGCGGGGTACTTCGCCTCCCGCGCCGCGGCCATGGGGGCGGTGGGACCGGCCACGGTGACCGCCGCCTTCTTCAACTTCAATCCGGCCCTCGTGCAGGCGGCGATCCCGGCGGCCTGGGAGCAGGCGTCCCCCTCGTCGGTGCTGGAGGCACGCCTCGAGGCAGCGGACGCAGCCTTGCGCAGGATGCTCGGCGAGGCGGTGGACAGCGAGGAGATGGCCAGGGCCGCGGCACTGGCCCGTCGGGCGGCCGAGCGCGCCGCACGCCGCTACGAGGGTCGGCCCCTGTTCGCCGCCCATGCCGCACTGGCGTGGCCCCGGCCCCCCCATCTGGTGCTCTGGCATGCCCAGACCCTTCTGCGGGAGTTCCGGGGCGACGGGCACATCGCCGCCCTGGTCCTCCACGAGCTCGACCCGGTGGAGGCGCTCGCTCTGCACCTCGCCACCGGTGAACTGTCCGAGGCGTTCCTCAAGGGAACCCGGGGATGGCCCGACGCCGACTGGGAGGCCGGGGTGGGCCGACTCGAGGACCGGGGTCTGGTGGTCCGGGTCGAGCCGTCCGACGTCCATCAGGTCACGCTGGCCCTGACCGAGGAGGGCGCGGCCGTCCGTCAGGTGATCGAGGACGCCACCGACCGCATGGCGGTGTTCGCCTATGAGGCCCTCGGCGAGGACGGGTGCACCGAGCTGCGGACCCTGGCCCGCCCCTTCAGCCGCGCCGTCGTGGATGCCGCCGGCTTCGGGGCGTGAGCGGCGGGACGGTCCACTGACCGCCGGTCACGGCTTCCACACCAGATCGGCCAGGCGCTGCTCCTCACCGGGCAGGGTCACCACGTCGTAGCCGTCCCGCTCGGCCAGCCACTGGCGGTTCCTGCGGTGGATGTCGTGGTGCCCGTCGTACCGGTCGAGCACGACCACCGGGCGGGGGGGGTCGCCGTCGAGGGGGGCCGTGGCCAGCGCCTCCACCGACAGGCGCACCGCGTTGATGGTGCCCAGGCCGGCGTCGGCCACCAGGACGACCACATCGGGGTCGAGGGCCGCCAGCACGTGGGTCGTGTCGCCGTCCGAGGCCTGGGGGGAACGGACGCCACCGGCCATCTCCACGATGCCCACGTTCACCGGCACGGGTGGCCACACCATCTCCTCGACGAGGTCGCTCACCGAGAAGGGCGGCAGTCCCAGCGCCTCGGCGGCCATCGGCGGGGCCATGGCCCGCCGGTAGGAGCGGTACGAGTGGCACACCGTGCCGGGGTGCTCACCGGACGCCGCTCCGAGCAGTTCCGCGTCGGTGGCGCCACCCAGCCGGGCCCCCTCCGAGTCGATGTCGAACGACTGGGCGGGCTTGCGGGCCGACACCGAGAGCCCGCGGCCGGCCAGCTCGCTCAACAGGCGTGTGCACACCCAGGTCTTGCCCACCTCGGTCCCCGTGCCGCACACCAGCACCAGGCGCTCAGGACGCACGGTCGCCCCCGGGGTCGGTGATCCTGGCCAGTGGGGTGCTGGTCCCGGCCGAGGCGCTGTGGGCACGCGGGGGGCGGGCGCTCCGGGGCGGTCGGGTGCGCCGAGGCGGTCGGGTGCGCCGAGGCGGTCGGGTGCGCCGAGGGCGGCGACGAGCCGGTCGACCTGTTCCTCGGTGTGCACCGCCGACAGGGTGACCCGCAGGCGGGAGGTGCCGGCGGCCACCGTCGGCGGTCGGATGGCGGGCACCCACAGGCCTTGGTCGAGGAGCGCGGCCGAGGCGGCGACGGCCTCCTCCTCGTCGCCGATGATCACCGGGACGATGGGTGAGCGGTGTCCGGTCCGGCCGACGGCCCCCGCCACGCGGGCCACATGACCCGACAGCCGGGACCGCAGGGCCCCGCCCTCGCCCGACCGCACGATGTCGAGGGCGGCCAGGGCGGCGGCGGCGTCGGCCGGAGTGGGGGCGGTGGTGAAGATGTAGGGGCGGGCCCGGTTGACCAGGAGCTCCACGAACCGGGCCGGGCCGGCCACGAAACCCCCGAGGGACCCCAGTTGCTTGGAGAGGGTCCCCACCCTGAGGACGACGGCCGGCCCGGTCTGCTCGGGCACCCCGGGGCCGAGGACGGCATGGGCCTCGTCCAGCACCAGCAGCGCGCCGTGGCGCCGGGCCACCTCCACGAGCCCGTCGACGTCGGCGACGTCCCCGTCCATGGAGAACACGCTGTCCGAGACGATCATCGAGCGGCCCCGGGCGGCGGCCAGCGCCCGGTCGAGTTGCCCGAGGTCTCCGTGCCGGTAGACGGTGGTCCGGGCCCGCGCCAGCCGACAGCCGTCGATCAGCGAGGCGTGGTTCAGCTCGTCGGAGAACACGTGGGCACCCTCGGTACCGAAGACGGACAGCACCGAGAGGTTGGCGGCGAAGCCGGTGGGGAGGACCACCGCCCGCTCGGTCCCCTTCCACGAGGCCAGCGCCTCCTCGAGCGCCCGGTGCACCGGGCGTGACCCGGTGACCAGCCTCGAGGCACCGGACCCGGTCCCCCACCGGTCGATGGCGAGGTGGGCCGCCTCCATGACGGCCGGGTGGGACGACAGCCCCAGATAGTCGTTGCCGGCGAACGAGACCGCGGCGATCGGTCCGCCGTCGGCCCCGCCGGGGTCACCGACCAGGCCGGCGTGGCCGCGTGCATCGAACGTACGCGGACGGCGCCACTGGCCGGCCGCCTCGACCACCCGGCAGGCCTCGTCCGTCCAGGCGGACCAGGCCGCCGGCGCATCCGGTGCGCAGGAGGGACCGGCCGCCGCCACGGACCGGCCGCTCACCGGCTGTCCTCGGCGGCGACCGAGCTGATGGACGCGGCCAGGGCATCGATCACCCGGTCGATCTCCGGTGCCGTCGTGGTGAGCGGGGGCATGACGACCACCACGTCGCCGAGTGGCCGGAGCAGGAACCCGCGCCGCACCGCACCGGCGCAGACCCGCCTCCCCCATCGCCGCGCGCCCGGCGGCGGATCGAGCTCGACCCCCGCCATCAGCCCCCGCTGGCGGATGGCTCCCACCCCGGGGAGGCCGGCCACCGAGTCGGCCAAGCGGGCCGCGAGCCGCTCGGCCGAGGAGGACACGTTGGCCAGGACGTCCCACTCGTCGATCAGCTGCAGGTGCCGCAGGGCGACGGCGCAGGCCAGGGCGTTCCCACCGTAGGAGTGGCCGTGGTAGAAGGTGGCGGCTCCGAGGTCCGGCCCCTCGAATGCGTCGAACACCGTCCCGGAGGCGACGGTCGCCGACAGCGGGAGGTAGCCCCCGGTGATGCCCTTCCCCAGGCAGAGGAGATCGGGCCGGAACCCGGGTCCGGCCCATTCCGAGGCGAACAACCGCCCGGTCCGACCGAAGCCGGTGGCCACCTCGTCGCAGACGAGGAGCACCCCGTTGGCCCGACAGGCCTCCCCGACCCGGGCGAGGTCCGCCGGTTCGGCGACGAGCATGCCCGATGCCCCCTGCACCAGCGGCTCGATGACCACGGCGGCCAGCGACCGGGCCTCGGCCTCGATGCAGCCGATCAGCTTGTCCGCCCAGTCGGCGGCGGCGTAGCCCGGGGTGCGGACCACCGGGAACCGCAGGGGGTCGAACAGGTCGGTGCCGAACCCTCCGTCACCGAGCGACAGGGCGCCGATGGTGTCGCCGTGGTAGCCGCCGCCGAGGGCGACGAACCGATCGTGGCCGGGCTCTCCCCGGTTCACCCAGTACTGGAAGGCCACCTTGAGCGCCTGCTCGACGGCGACCGCACCGTCGGAGGCGAACAGCACGTGGGGATCGTCCACCGGGACGACCCCGGCCAGTGCCTCGGCGAACTCGATGGCGGCGAGGCTGCCGTTGCCGAGGAGCGTGGCGTGGGCCACCTTCCCCAGCTGGTCGACCACCGCCTGGTCGAGCTCGGCGACACGGTGCCCGAGGGTGGTGACCCACAGGGAGGAGATGGCGTCGAAGTAGCGCCGGCCGTGGACGTCGATCAGCTCCCGGCCCTCGGCTCGCTCGACGGTCACCGGCGCGTTGTCGGGATAGGAGGCCATCTGCGTGAAGCCGTGCCACACCACGGCGGCATCCCTCGCCGCCCACGGGTCCCCGGTCGGCGGGGCGTCGAACGGCTCGCTCATCGCCACGAGTCTTGTCGACGGGAACGCCGTGGTCGAACCGGCGCCCCCCCGGCGCCCGCCCGGCACCGGAGGGCCCCGACCGCCCCGGCGGGGCGGGAGGCGCTGCTCGTGGCCGGTAGGATCGGGTCATGGACCTGATCGGGGTGGTCGACACCATGTTCGCCCGGTACGACATGGGTGCCGAGGCGGTCGACGAGCTCGAGGAGTGCCCGGGCTTCGGGTCGACCTTCGGCGTCGTGCGCCGGACGGTGCCCGGCTTCAAGGACCTGGCCGTCGAGTGCAAGCGGTTGATCGAGAACGAGGGATGCCTGATCGTGGTGGCGCTCGGGATGCCGGGCAAGGCCGCCATCGACCAGGTCTGCGCCCACGAGGCCTCGCAGGGGCTGATGCAGGCCCAGCTGATGACCTCGACCCACATCCTCGAGGTCTTCGTCCACGAGAACGAGGAGGAGGACCCCTCGCTGTTGGCCGGCGTGTGCGTCGACCGGGCCCGCAAGCACGCCCGCAACGCCTACTGGATGCTCTACGAACCCGAGCAACTGGCCAGACGGGCGGGCCGGGGTGTCCGCCAGGGGTACGAGGACGCCGGGCCCATCCCTGCCGCCTGACGTCCGGACCCGGGCGTCGACAGGCTCAGGCCGGTGGATCGTGGGGCAGGCCGAGGGTCCGCTCGGCGATGATGTTGCGCTGCACCTCCGAGGTGCCCCCACCGATGGTCAGGGCCGGGGAGAACAGGTAGCCGAAGCTCCACAGTGCGTCGGGCCACGGCGTGGGCGGCCCGCCGTCGGCCGACTCCCCGAGCGGTCCGGCACCCGACAGCATCCCCCTGGCGCCGGCGAGGTCCCGGGCCAGGCCCATGACGTGCTGGCCGTGCTCGTCGGCGAGCGCCTTGCGCACCGATGCCTCGGGGCCCGGCTCCATGCCGGCCAGTGCCGCCGAGACGGTCCGCAGCCGGAGCAGCCGGAGGATCTCGCCCTCGGCCCACACCCGGGCCAACCGCTGCCGCTCGAGCGGGTCACGGCTGCCCCCTAAGCGGCGGACCACGTCGACCAGGTCGGTCGCCGTCGGCCCCATCCCCCACAGGGCGCCGGCACCCGACAGGGACACCCGCTCGTTGCCCAGGGTCACCTTGGCCAGGGACCACCCCTGGCCGCGCTCCCCCACGAGGCACTCCGCCGGGAGTCGCACCTCATCGAGGAAGACCTCGTTGAAGCTGTGGGCGCCGGTCATGTCGATCAGCGGCCTGACGGTCACCCCGACCGCGTCCATCGGGCAGATGAAGTAGGAGATCCCCTGGTGCCTCGGTGCGTCCGGCTCGGTCCGGGCCAACAGGATCCCGAACCGGGCGGCGTGGGCGAACGACGTCCACACCTTCTGGCCGCGGACCACCCACTCGTCACCGTCGAGCTCGGCGCGGGTGGCCACGGCGGCGAGGTCGGAGCCGGCCCCGGGCTCGCTGAACAGCTGGCACCAGATCTCCTCGCCCGCCAGGAGCGGGAGGAGGTAGCGCTCCCGCTGGGCGGGGCTGCCCGCCAACAGGATGGTGGGACCGGCCCAGCCGATCCCGATCGTGTTGGTCGGTCGGCGCACGCCGGCCCGCCCGAGCTCGTCGTCGACGATCAGCTGGTGGGTGGGGTCGGCTCCGAGCCCCCAGGGCGTCGGCCAGTGGGGCGCCACCAGCCCGGCCTCGGCCAGGTCTCGACCGGTGGGGTCGGGGTGGTCAGCCAGCCACGAGCGCACCGACAGGCGGCGCGGGTCGTCGTCGGCCGGCAGTGCGAAGTCCATTCGGCCCAGCGTAGGCTGCAGCGATCGGGAAGGGGAGGGCCGGGATGAGGTGCGAAGGTTGAGCAAGTGGAACTACGCCGACGTGTGGGAGACGGTGGCGGACGAGCAGCCGGACGCCCCGGCGCTCACCCATGGGGGGCGGACGCTCTCGTGGGGTGAGCTGGACCGGCGGGCCGACAACGTGGCCCGGTGGCTGCTCGGTGCCGGGGTCGACCACCAGGACAAGGTGGCCCTGTACCTGTACAACTGCTCCGAGTACCTCGAGGCGACCTACGCCGCCTTCAAGATCGGGCTGGTGCCCATCAACACCAACTACCGCTACGCCGACGACGAGCTCCACTACCTGTGGGACAACGCCGACACCGTGGCCGTCGTCTTCCACGGTGTCTTCGTCGAGCGGATCGAGGGGATCCGCCACCGGGTGCCGGACATCAGGAGCTGGCTCTGGGTCGACGACGGGACGGCCAGCTGCCCCCCCTGGGCGACGCCCTACGAGGAGGCGGCAGGTACCACCGGCGTTGCCGAGCCCGGAACGCACGAACGCGTCCGAGCCCCATGGGGCCGGGGGCCCGACGACCTCTACATGCTCTACACCGGGGGCACCACGGGCATGCCCAAGGGTGTCATGTGGCGCCAGGACGACCTCTTCGCCCGACTCAACAGCGCAGGCTTCCGGCGATACCCCGAGGACGGGGGCGTCGAGGACGTCCGGACCGAGCTCGGCCGGAGCGGGACCGGGATGACCCTGCTCCCGGCGTGTCCCCTCATGCACGGGACCGGGTGCTTCACATCGCTCGAGTGCCTCAGCGAAGGGGGCCGGGTGGTCACCCTGGCCTCGCGCCAGTTCGATCCGGCCGAGCTCCTCGACACCGTCCAGTCGGAGAAGGTGAACGGCCTCATCATCGTGGGCGACGCCTTCGCCAAGCCCATCCTCGCCGCCCTCGACGCCGAGCCCGGCCGGTGGGACCTCAGCAGCCTGGTGGGGATCATCTCCTCGGGAGTCATGTGGAGCGAGGAGACCAAGCAGGGACTGCTCCGCCACCATCCGACCATGCTGTTGGTCGACGCCTTCTCCTCGTCGGAGGCCATCGGCATGGGCAACTCGGTCTCGTCGGGCGCCTCGTCGGCCCGGACCGCCGAGTTCCGGCTGGGCCCCGATGTCCGGGTCATCGACACCGACGGCCACGACGTCGCCCTGGGCTCCGGGCGCATCGGCGTCCTGGCGCTGGGTGGCAGGATCCCACTCGGCTATTACAAGGACGAGGCCAAGACCGCCGCCACCTTCCGCACCATCGACGGGACCCGGTACTCGGTGCCGGGCGACTACGCCGAAGTGGGCGAGGACGGCGCCATCCACCTCCTCGGGCGCGGCTCGGTGTGCATCAACACCGGGGGGGAGAAGGTCTATCCCGAAGAGGTCGAAGAGGTGGTCAAGACCACCGGTGGCGTCGTTGACGCAGTGGTCGTGGGCATCCCCAACGAGCGGTTCGGCGAGGAGATCGTCGCGGTCGTCGAGCTGGGCCCCGGCACCCCCGAGGGCTCGATCGCCGACCAGGCGGTCATCGACCACGTGAAGTCCAGACTGGCCGGGTACAAGGCACCCCGGCGGGTCCGGTTCGTCAGCTCCATCGGCCGCTCACCATCCGGCAAGGTCGACTACGCCCGGCACCGGTCGGAGACGGCCGAATGGGCCGGCGTCTCGATCGACTGAGCGCGGCGACCGAGTCAGCACCTCGATCAGCTGAGCACTCGATCAGCTGAGCAACCGAGGGCGGCGGCCGGGGGCCGCCGGGAGGACCGTCGCCTCCCCTGGCGGTCGGTCCGCCGGGGTCAGCCCTTGTTGGCACCGTGGGTGCGCACGAAGTCGTTGACCGCGTAGTACGCGTCGATCGACTCACCGGCGTCACCCCAGAAGCCCTCGAGCACGTCGTAGGCCATCGAGCCCTCGGAGATGTAGTGGTTGTTCACGTCGGTGATCTCCAGCTCCCCCCGGCCGGACGGCACCAGGCTGGGGATCACGTCGAAGACGTCGGCGTCGTAGCAGTAGATGCCCGTGACGCCGAAGTGGGAGTCGGGATGCTCGGGCTTCTCCACGATGCCGACGACGCGACGGTCCTCGTCGAAGGTGGGCACGCCGAGGTGGCGCAGGTGCTCCACCTCTTCGACCGGGGTGAGCAGGATGCGCGCCCCGTGGGGCTCGGCCCGGAATGCGTCCACCATGGGTTTGATCGACCGCTCGACGATGTTGTCGGCCAGCATCACCAGCACGGGCTCGCCGTCGACGAACCGGGCGGCGAGGCCGAGGGCCTCGGCGATCCCACCGGGCTTCTCCTGGTACCCGTAGCTCAGCCGGTCGATGCCGAATTCGTGCCCGTTGCCCAAGAGGCGCAGGAACTCGCCGGCGTGGGTGCCCCCCGTGACCAGCATGATCTCGGTGATACCGGCATTGACCAGGGCTTCGATGCCCCAATTGATCATGGGCCGGTCGTAGATCGGCAACAGGTGCTTGTTGGTGATCCGGGTCAGCGGATGGAGGCGGGAGCCGGTACCGCCGGCGAGGATGACACCCTTCATGCCGCGCAGCCTAGGCCTGATCACCCCGGGGCGCTCGGTGTCGGGCCGCCGGTCGGGGCCCGGCCGATGTCCTAAATCGTGGGTATTACGTCATTGACGCCAGGCAACCGACGGTCCACGCTGGAGTCATGGAGAAGCGCCGGGTGGTGGTCGTCGGGTTCCCGGGGCTGCAGCCGCTCGACGCCACCGGCCCCTTCGAGGTGTTCTCCGGCGCCACCCGGGCCGTGGAGGCCCTCGGTCGCACCGGCGGCTACCGGGTCACGCTGGTCTCGGCCGGCGGCGGCCACGTCCGGTCCGAGAGCGGCATGGGGCTGTGCACCGAACCGCTGCCCGCCGTCGGCGACCGGATCGACACCCTGGTGCTCCCGGGCGGTCGCGGGGTCGGATCCGCCCGGCACGACCCGACGCTGCTGTCGTGGATCGGGCAGACCGCCCCCCGGTGCCGACGGGTGGCGACGGTCTGCACGGGGGCGTTCCTCGCCGCCGCCGCCGGACTGCTCGACGGGCGCCGGGTGACCACCCACTGGGCGAGCGCCGACCGGCTGGCCGCCGAATTCCCGGCATTGGAGGTGGATGCCGATCCGATCTACCTGCGCGACGGCCCGTACTGGAGCAGTGCCGGGGTCACCGCCGGGATCGACCTCGCCCTGGCCCTGGTGGAGGAGGACCACGGGTCGGAGGTGGCCCAGACGGTGGCCCGCTGGCTGGTGATGTTCCTGCACCGTCCCGGCGGCCAGACCCAGTTCGCCGCACCGGTATGGGTACCCCGGGCCGGCCGCCCGTCGCTGCGCGTCGTGCAGGAGCGGGTGGAGGCCGCACCGGGCGCCGATCACCGGGTGCAGTCGCTGGCGTCGGCGGCAGCCATGAGCGAGCGGCACTTCACCAGGCTGTTCACCCACGAGGTGGGTGAGTCCCCCGGCCGCTTCGTGGAGCGGGTCAGGGTGGAGGCGGCGCGGCACCTGCTCGAGACCACCGACGACACCCTGGAGGCCATCGCCAAGCAGTGCGGGTTCGGCACCGCCGAGACCCTGAGGCGCGTCTTCGGCCGCCGGCTGGCCGTCACCCCGGACGGCTACCGCCGGCGGTTCCGTGTGGTCGACGAAGCGAGGGCGACGTGACCGGCGGCGGTGCCGACCGTGTCCAGGTCGCCATCCCGCTGTTCCCCCGCGTGACCGCGCTGGACGCCGTCGGGCCCTACGAGGTGCTCCAGCGGATACCCACGGTCGACATCGTCTTCGTCGGCCACCAGCCGGGTGAGGTGCGCACCGAGAACGGGCTCCTCGGCCTGGCCGTGGACGCCACCTTCGACGAGGTGGCGGCTCCCGATCTGATCGTGTTCCCCGGCGGCGTCGGGAGCAGGGAGCTCCAAGGGGACGAGACCGTGCTCGAGTGGGTCCGGCGGGCCCACGCCACCACCACCCTGACCACCTCGGTGTGCACCGGGTCGCTGGTGCTCGGGGCGGCCGGCCTGCTGTCCGGTCTGACCGCCACCACCCACTGGTCCTGCTACCGGGAACTGGCGGCCCACGGCGCCACGCCCACCCCGCAGCGCGTCGTGGAGCACCTCGACCGTCGCATCATCACGAGCGCGGGGGTGTCGAGCGGGATCGACATGGCGCTCCGGCTGGTCGAGCTGCTCGTCGACCGGACGGCCGCCGAGGCGGCCCAACTGATGATCGAGTACGACCCGACACCGCCGTTCGACGCCGGTTCGCCGGCCAAGGCCGGCCCGGCCGCCATCGAGCGGGCCGGCGAGTACGCACGCGCCCGCAGCTAGCCCTGAAACAGCGAGCCGGCCCCGCCCGACCGGCCGTCGACGACCTCGGTCAGCACCGCGTCGGACAGTTCGGGCCACGCCCGCGTCGCCCACGGACCGAACGGCCGGTCGCCGAGTCCCCCGCAGACCACACCGGCCACCGGGTCCACCCACAGGAACGAACCGCTCTGGCCGAAGTGCCCGAAGGTCGCCGTCGAGTTGGCCGAACCCGTCCAGTGCGGCCGTTTCTCGCCGCGGATCTCGACGCCGAGCCCCCACGGGCACGGGTCGAACCGCCCGAAGCCGGGCAGGACGCCGGCCAACCCGGGGAACTGCTCGGTCGTTGCCTCGTCGCGGGTCGCCCGGCTGACCAACGTGGGCGCGGCCCACTCCGATCCCAGCGCCAACAGGTCGTGGACGGTTCCGGACATCCCGGCGGCGGGGGCGCCCTCACCCGCCGCGGCATCGAGCGTGGCGCCGGACAGGGCGAGGGGCTCGAGCACGCCGTGTCGCAGATAGTCGGCGAAGGACAGGCCCGACCGCTCGGCCAGCAGCGAGCCGAGCACCACGTAGCCGACGTTCGAGTAGATCCGGCTGGTTCCCGGGGCAGCCAGGGGCGGACCGGGTCCGGGCCCCAGTCCTGAGGCGTGGGACAGCAGATGGCGGACGGTCGAACCCGGCGGCCCGGCGGGCTCGTCCACGTGGAGCGTTCCCTCCTCGACGGCCACGAGCACGGCGAGGGCGGTGGCCATCTTCGTCACCGACGCCCACGCGAACACCCCCCGCACCGGACCCGTGGTGGTCACCTCACCACTCTGCGCACCGATATCCACCACCCCGACGGTGGCGTGTTCGACCGGCCACCGCTCCACCAGCCTGAACGCGTCCATCCGTCGAAATGGTAGATGACGGTCGCGCCGCGGCCTTGTTACATTTGATCCGGGATGGTGGCGACGAGCCCCAGGGGCAGGGTGAAGAGATCGTGGAGCGCGTCCGTCGCCGTGAGGCGATGGTCGGTGATGATCGGCGCGCTGATCTCGGCGGCGGCGTTCTCGGGATGTTCGACACTCACCGGCGCGGCGACGACCACCGTGGCGGGGTCACACGCCACGGCCGACTCGGTCGACGGAAGCCTCACCGACTTCTACCGCACCCCCTCCCCGCTCACTCCCGGTCCGGCCGGCTCGGTCATCCGTTCGATGGTCATCCCGTCCGCCGGACAGCTGCCGCCAGGAGCGGTGGCCTACCGTGTCCTCTACCACTCCGAGTCCATCAGCGGCTCCGACATCGCCGTGTCGGGCATGGTGGTCGTCCCGGGGGGCGCTCCCCCGAAGACGGGCTTCCCGGTGGTGACCTGGGCCCATGCCACGACGGGGCTCGGCGAGCAGTGCGCACCCTCGCTCGACGGGTTCGCCTCCATTCCGCTGCTCGATGCGTTGCTGGAACGCCACGTCATCGTGGCCGCCACCGACTACCAGGGCCTCGGCACCCCGGGCGGCCATCCCTATCTGGTCGGGCAGAGCGAGGCCCAGGGCGTGCTGGACGCGGCACGGGCCGCCCGCAACCTGGTGGGCGACGATGCGTCCAACACGGTGGTGGTCCTCGGCTACTCCCAGGGGGGCCAGGCGGCCCTCTTCGCATCGCAGATCGCTTCGTCGTATGCGCCCGAGCTCTTCGTGGCCGGCGCCGCCGTGGCCGCGCCCGTCACCTCGCTCGACGAGTTCGTCCCGTCGTCCGGCGGCTCCTCCACCGACCAGACGGCCGTCTATGCCGTCATGGCCCTCGACGCGTGGTCGCACACCTACGGGAACATCTCGCTGTCGTCGGTGCTCACGCCGACCGCCCTGTGGGCCGCCCCGGACATCACCTCGGAGTGCAGCGGCGCCTTGGCCGCCACCTACGCCTCGATCGACGCCAGCCGGCTGTTCCCTCCGGGCTGGGACCAGAGCCCGGCCGTGCGGGCCGACATCGCCGACAACGAGCCGGGAAGGTATCCGACGGCGACCCCTCTGCTGGTCGTCGAGGGCGAGCAGGACACGCTGACCCCCTACCCCACCGTGTCGGCGTTCGTGGCGACGACGTTGTGCCGCACCGAGGACGACACCGTCAAGTACGTGCCCATCGCCGACACGGGGCACAGCGGGCTGATGCAGAGCGCGGCACCGGTCCTGCTGCGGTGGATCTCGGCCCGGGTGGCCGGGGAGGCGCCGTCGGACTCCTGCGCCCAGTTGGAGGGTGGCTGGTAACCGGCTTGGCCGGTCCCGGTGCACCACCGGGGCCCCGGCCGGACGCCGACCCTCCGGGCGGACAGCCGGTGTGTCCGCGGCCGGTCAGACGTCGAGGAACCGGCGCACGGCGAGGGCCGAACCCACCACACCGACCACCACCCCGACCACGGCCACCAGGATGCAGGTCCCGGCCACCTCCCAGCCGTCGAGCGACATCTGGGCGATGATGTTGCCCTCATTCTGGGCGGTCTTGACGGTGTCCAACCCGATGCCCCAGTACAGCGCCAGCACGACCAGCACGGCCACGGCCGCCCCGAGGAGGCCCTGGATCAGTCCCTCGGCCATGAACGGCAGCCGGATGAACCAGTTGGTCGCGCCGACCAGCTTCATCACCGACACCTCCCGCCGTCGGGCGAAGATGGCCATGCGGATGGTGTTGAGGATCAGGACCGAGGCGGACAGCAGCAGCACCACCGCCACCGACAGGAACACCCACTGCAGGATCCGGATGACGCTCTGCATGGTCTTGATCTGCTGGCCCGGGTACTTCACGTTGTACACCCCGGGCTTGCCGTGGAACTGCTGGTAGACGGCGGACGCCTGGGACGGGTCGTTCAGTATGCACCGGAAGGACTCCGGGTAGTTCGACTCGGTCGTGGCCGAGAACTCGTCGGCCGGCTCGATCTGCCTGGCCTCGCTGTAGTCGTAGGCCTGGGACCGGTAGATGCACGACTTGATATAGGGCGACTGCTTGAGCTCGGAGTGGATGGCGTTGATCTGCGACCCCTGCGCCCCGGGATTCACCCAGACCACGGCGTTCACGCCGTTCTGCCACTGGATGGTGGCCTTGGAGGCCCCCTGCTTCAGCAGCAGGGACGACCCGACGAGCGCCAGCGACACGGCCACGGTCAGGATGGCGGCCACGGTCATCAGCCGGTTGCGCCAGAGGTTGGTCGCGGCCTCCCGCGAGACGTACGAGGCGGAGAGCGGCATCAGGCTCTGGTGGCGAAGCTGCCGGGCAGATCGTCGTGGGCCATTCCGGACGGCGCCTGGTCCACCATGGCCCCGGTGGGCGAGCCGGCGCCGGCGGCGGCCGTGGCGCTGTCGATGCCGTACACGCCATGGGCCTGGTCGCGAACGAGCATGCCCCGGTCCAACTCGATGACGCGCCGACGCATCTGGTCGACCATGCCGGCATCGTGGGTGGCGATGATCACCGTGGTCCCCGTCCGGTTGATCCGGTCGAGCAGCCGCATGATGCCGAGGCTCGTGGTGGGGTCCAGGTTGCCGGTGGGCTCGTCGGCCAGGAGGATGAGCGGGCGGTTGACGAACGCCCTCGCCACCGCCACCCGCTGCTGCTCGCCACCGGAGAGCTCGTGGGGGAGGTTGTCCCGCTTCTTCGTCAGACCGACCAGGTCGAGCACCTGGGGCACCTGGGCGGCGATCACGTGCTTGGGCCGACCGATCACCTCGAGGGCGAACGCCACATTCTCGAACACGGTCTTGTTGGGGAGGAGCCGGAAGTCCTGGAACACGCAGCCGATGTTGCGGCGCAGATAGGGGATCCGCCACTTCGGCAGGTGGCCGATCTCCTTGCCCGCCTCCCAGATGCGACCCGAGTCGGGCGACTCCTCCCGCAGGAGGAGGCGGATGAAGGTCGTCTTGCCCGAGCCCGAGGGACCGACCAGGAACACGAACTCGCCCTTGTCGATCTCGACGGTGCAGTCGTTCAGCGCGACGGTCGAGCCCTTGTACGTCTTCGTGACGTTCTGGAACTTGATCATGAGAAGAAGGTGGTGGAGGTGGCCAACATGCCGGGGGGTGTCCTCACTCCGGGCAATGCTACCTCTCCGACGCCGGCGAATGGTTCAGCCCCGGCGAACGCCCCCTCTGACCTCCCCGGACGCCTGTCGGCCACCACCCGACAGCGGGGTCGGCGGCGTGGCCGACGCCGCGTCAGTCGTCGCGACGCTGTTCGGCGCGTCGGCGCAGCTCGGCCTCGATGAACGCGTCGAGGTCGCCGTCGAGCACCGCCTCCACGTTGCCGGTCTCCTCGTTGCTCCGGAGGTCCTTCACCAGCTGATAGGGGGCCATCACGTAGGAGCGGATCTGGTTGCCCCACGCGTTGTCGGTCCGGTCGCCCGACAGTTCGTCGAGCGTCGCCTGGTGCTCGGCGCGCTGACGCTCGGCCAACTTGGCCCCGAGGACCTGCATGGCCTTGGCCTTGTTCTGGTGTTGGCTTCGCTGGTTCTGGCACGACACCACGATCCCCGTGGGGAGATGGGTGAGGCGCACCGCCGAGTCGGTCTTGTTGACGTGCTGGCCGCCGGCGCCCGACGAGCGGTACGTGTCGATGCGCAGATCCTTCTCGTCGATCTCCACCTCGTCGGAGACGTCCTCGAGGAAGGGCACGACGTCGAGTGAGGCGAAGGACGTCTGGCGCCGGTGCTGCGCGTCGAACGGTGAGATGCGCACGAGGCGGTGGACGCCGCGTTCGGCGGCCAACAGACCGAACGCGTAGCGGCCCTTGACGATGAAGGTGGCAGACAGCAGGCCCGCCTCCTGTCCGGGCGTCGCCTCTTCGACCTCGATGTCGAAGCCGCGGCGCTCCGCCCACCGCGTGTACATGCGGAGCATCATCTCCGCCCAGTCCTGCGCGTCGGTCCCGCCGGCCCCGGCATGGATCTCGGCCACTGCGTCACCGGCGTCGTGCGGACCGCCGAACAGCGACCGGAGCTCGAGCACACCGAGACGGCGGTCGAGCGACGACAGGCCGTCCTCGATCTCGGGGCGCAGCGAGTCGTCCCCCTCCTCCTCCATCATCTCGTTGAGGGTCCGGGCGTCGGACAGGTCGCCGGCCAGACCGTCGAGGAGCTCGATGTCCTCGTTGACCCGGCCCAGCTCCGTCGTCACCTCCCGGGCGTGGTCGGCGTCGTCCCACAGATCGGGCCGGGACGCCTCCTTCTCGAGCTCGGTCCGCCGTTCGTGGAGGCGGTCGACCGCCAGGAAGCGGGCGGCCTCGTCGAGCCGCTCCCCGAGGGCGGCGAGCGCCGTCGGGATGTCGACGCGCTCGGGCTCGCCGGACCCCCGGCGGGGGGCGTCGGACGACGCCATGTCAGTTGGCGCCGTGGCAGAACTTGAACTTCTTGCCGCTCCCGCACCAGCACGGCTCGTTCCGCCCGATCTTCTCCCGCTCGGACTTGACGATGGGGAGCTGGGTCTCGCCGTCGTCGCCGACGTTGGTCACGCCCGCGGCACCGTTCCCGCCGGCCATCACCGCCTGGGCCTGCTCCAGCTCCGCCGGCGTGGCCGCGGCGAAGGCGGCCGAGATGGCGGTGTCGCCCTGCACGGGGTCGTCGGCGGCCAGATAGCTGGCCCGGTCGAGGTCGGGCTCGGCGGCCGGCTCGGCCAGCACCTGGACGTGGAACACGTAGCGGAGGTAGTCGTCGTTGATGCCGTCCATGAGCTTGCCGAACATGGCGAAGCCCTCCCGCTGGTAGGCCACCAGGGGATCCTGGTTCCCCATGGCCCTGAGGTTGATCCCCTCACGCAGGTAGTCCATCTCCGCCAGGTGGTCCTGCCAGCGCTGGTCGATGATCTGGAGCATGATGTCGCGCTCGAGCTGGCGGGCCGTGTCGGCTCCGCCCGGAATCGTCTCGTCCCTCGCCGCGTAGAGGTCGAGGGCCTCGGTGAGCAGGCTCTCGGCTATCTGGTCGACCGTGCTGGCATCGACGAGGTCGTCGACCACGAACTTGGTCGGGAAGTACTGGGTGACCTCGGTGATCAGCTGGGCGAGGTCCCACTCCTCGGGATAGTCCGACGGGCACGACGACGCCACCAGCGAGGTGACGGCACCCTCGAGCAGCTCGATGGTCTCGTCGTGCAGGTCCTCGCCCTCGATGATCTGGTAGCGGCGTCGGTAGATCACCTTGCGCTGCTCGTTCATCACGTCGTCGTACTTGAGGACGTCCTTGCGGGACTCGGCGTTGCGGCCCTCCACGGTGTTCTGCGCCCGCTCGATGGCCTTGGTGACCATCTTGGCCTCGATGGGGACGTCGTCGGGGAGAGCGCGGCCCATCACCCAGTTCATGGCGCCGGTGGCGAACAGCCGCATGAGGTCGTCCTCGAGGGAGAGGAAGAAGCGGCTCTCCCCGGGGTCGCCCTGCCGTCCCGAGCGCCCCCGCAGCTGGTTGTCGATGCGCCTGCTCTCGTGGCGCTCGCTCCCGAGGACGTACAGCCCACCGAGGCCGCGGACCTCGTCGCCTTCACGTTCGCAGATCGCCTCGAACTCCGTGCGCAGGGCCTCCAGCTCGGCCTGGCCCTCCTCGGTGGAGACGTCGATCCCCCGCGACTGGGCCTCACGGGCGGCGAGCCCGTCCGGATTGCCACCGAGGATGATGTCGACGCCGCGCCCGGCCATGTTGGTGGCCACCGTCACCGCCCCCACGCGACCGGCCTGGGCGACGATCTCCGCCTCCCGGAAGTGCTGCTTGGCGTTCAGCACCTCGTGGGCGATCCCCTTCTTCTCCAACAGGCGCGACAGGTGTTCGGACTTGGACACCGACGCCGTGCCGACCAGCACGGGCTGGCCGATGGCCTGGCGCTCGACGAGGTCGTCGACCACGGCGTTGAACTTGGCGTCCTCCGTCTTGTAGATGAGATCCGGGTTGTCCTCGCGGATCAGCGGCTTGTTGGGCGGGATGGGGACGACCGGCAACTCGTAGGTGTTGGCGAACTCGGACGCCTCGGTCTCCGCCGTCCCGGTCATCCCGGACAGCTTCTCGTAGAGACGGAAGTAGTTCTGGAGGGTGACGGTGGCCCAGGTGTGGTTCTCCTCTTTGATGCGCACCCGCTCCTTGGCCTCCACCGCCTGATGGAGGCCGTCGGACCAACGGCGGCCGTCCAGGGTACGACCGGTGAACTCGTCGACGATCTTGACCTCGCCCTGGGCCACCAGATAGTCCTTGTCCCTCCGGTACAGCTCCTTGGCCAGGAGCGCCTGGGTGAGATGGTGGACGTAGTTGACGGCGACGGCGTCGTAGAGGTTGCTGACGCCCAGCTGCCGTTCGACCTTTTCGATGCCCGCCTCGGTGGGGACGACGATGCGCTTCTCCTCGTCGACCTCGTAGTCGTCCTCGACGCGCAGCGTGCGCACGATGCCGGCGAACTGGTAGTAGAGCTGCGCCGACTCGGCGGCCGGACCGGAGATGATCAGCGGCGTGCGGGCCTCGTCGATCAGGATCGAGTCGACCTCGTCGACGATGGCGAAGTGGTGGCCGCGCTGGACCATGGCGTCCTTGGAGCGGGCCATGTTGTCGCGGAGGTAGTCGAACCCGAATTCGGTGTTCGTCCCGTAGGTCACGTCGGAGAAGTAGGCCTCGCGCTTGGCCGCCGGGTCGTCGATGTCCGGGCCCACCCGGCCCACGGTGAGCCCGAGGAACCGGTGCAGCTGCCCCATCCACTCCGAGTCGCGGGTGGCCAGGTAGTCGTTGACCGTGACGACGTGGACGCCGTTGCCGGCCAACGCGTTGAGATACACCGGGAGCGTGGAGACGAGCGTCTTCCCCTCCCCGGTCTTCATCTCGGCGATCCAACCGAAGTGGAGCGCCATCCCCCCCATGAGCTGGGCGTCGAAGTGACGTTGGCCGAGGACCCGCCACGCCGTCTCCCGCACCAGGGCGAACGCCTCGACGAGTATGTCCTCGAGGCTCTCGCCCTCGTCGAGGCGCTGCCGGAAGGCCGGCGTCAGCGCCTGCAATTCGGCGTCGGAACGGGCCTCCATCTCCGGCTCGAGGGCATTGACCAACGGGACCAGCTCCGCCAGTCGTCGGACCTTCTTGCCCTCGCCGGCGCGGAGGACTTTGGTGAACACGCTCATGGGTGCCCCACTCTACTGTCGGGAGTGCCCAGGAATGGCCGCCGGGGGCGCCCGGTCCGAGACCGGACCCCGCACCGGACGGACCGGTTTCAGGCCGTGCGCACCCGCTCCCGGAGGATGGAGACCGAGTTGGCCGGGCGGCGGCGGGGGTGGGACCGCCCGACCAGGCGGCCCTTGGTCTTCTCGAGCTGGTGCTCCAGCTTCTCCACCACCAGGTCCACCGCCACCAGCGGGACCGGGCCGGCCGCGTGGGCCCGGATCGAACGTCCGTGGCCGAAGATGATCACCTCGCAGCACTCCTTGTCGGCGATCCTCGGATTGCGCTCTTCGGAGAATCGAACCTCTGCTCGGTCGAGACCCGGGCACAGGTGGCCGAGGCGGCCCACCTTCTCCTTCGTCAGCGACCTCACTTCGTCCGGCACGATCTTCCTGCCATACGCAATGACCACGTCCATCTACTCGCCTCCTGGTTGTGCTGGGGTGACCTTCAGTGCTGTCGGCCGGTCCTCCTGGTCGGTCGTCGGGAATCGGATGTGAGCTGCGTGCGGCTGACCTGGTCTTTGACCCCACACTCGCCTGCAGGGGGCGTGACGGCCCGGCTCCGGCGGCACCGACCGTGAACGGTCGGCATCCCTACGGGGTCGTTGATGGCACGCGTCTTCCCCTCTCCGCCCGCCCCCGACAGCCGGGGACGCCACGGGCAGGTCTTACTCCTAAGCCGCACCATGCTCAGCAACCACAAGTTGCCTTACGTGGGTCGTTTCGCCTGCGACTGGCTTCGACTTGCAACCACAGACCCGTACGCAGCTCACTCTAGGAGTGTACGCCCCCCTGGTCCGGAAACCAGGGGGCGATCCCTCGCCTTCACCAGGTTGTGACGAGGCCGTCACACGACGGAAACACGCCCTCAGGCCCCGACCGTGACGGCACGACGACGACGAACATCCTGCTCAGGGCCTTGAGCCGGCCTCAGCCACCCCGTTGTCGCCGGCGGACGGCCGGTGCTGTCAGCCGACCGTGCTCTCAGCCGACCGTGTCAGCCGACCGTGCCGGCGGCGAGGTCCTTCTTCAGGTCGACGAGCACGGGGATGGGACCGGGGTCGATCCCCTCCTGACCCGCCAGGTGGAGCGAGACGAAGTCGCCGATCAGCGCCAGGTCGAGGAGCTGGGCCAGATCGCCCTCGCCGGCTGCCCGCACCTCGAGCACCTCGGCCACCACCTCACGCAGCACGTCCGCCACCAGCTCGAACCGACGGCTGACCTGGGGGTGCTCGGCGTCGTGGCGCAGGTTGACCAGGGTGATCAGTTGACGGGTGGCATCGCCGTGCTGGCCCCAGCCGGCCAACTCGTTGTGGCAGAGCTCGGGGTAGACGTTGAAGAAGGCCGGACTCTTGGCGTTCTCGTTGATCTGCGCCTTCCAGCGGAGGGCGGCGGCGGCGCCGAGATCCCCCGAGCTGTGGACGAGGGGGATGGTGCGGCCGATCCGGCGGGCCAGCTCCTCGGCCGGGCTGCCGGGCCTGATCAACTGGTCACGCCGCCGCTTCAGCTGGCTGACCGCCTGGTCCACCCACTGCAGCGCGCCGGGGAACAGCCCGATCTCCTCCAGCAGGACCAGGGGCGGGACGGCCATCGCCCCGAGGGCCGCCCGCGGTTGGGGGATGTCGGTGGGGACCGGCACGACCGGCACGTCCCATTCGCCGGCCAGTCGCACGAGGTCACCCCCGCCGGCCACGACGATCAGCGAGGCTCCGGCCTCGTAGGCACCGGCCGCCGCCTCCAGCGTCTCCTCGGTGTTCCCGGAGAACGACATGGCGAACACGAGGGACCCGGTTCCGACGAAGTCGGGGGGCTCGTACCCCTTGACCACGGTCACCGGCACCGGCATGAACGGCGCGGCGGCGGCCACCAGCACGTCGCCGCTGATGCCACTCCCTCCCATGCCCAGGACCACCACGTTCTCCACCCGGTCGTGCCGGGGAAGGTCGCCGATGCCCCGGGCCGAGGCGACCGCGGCCTCGACCTGCTCGGGCAGACCGGCGGTGGCCGTCCACATGTCGAGCGTGTCCACCGGCAACGGCGACTGGTCCGCCGTCACCTGTCCCCCTGTCACCGTCACGACGGGGACGCCCCGCTGGTGGTGAGGGCCTCGCCGGCCTCCGCCTTGGCGGTGAGACGCGTGTGCTCGGCGTCGTCCACGGTCGTCGCCTCGTCGATGAGCATCACCGGGATGCCGTCGCGCACCGGATAGGCCCGATGCAGGCGCGGGTTGTAGAGCAGGTCCTCGTCGGCGAAGTAGAGGAGCGGGCCCTTGTCCTCGGGACAGGCCAACACCTCGATCAGCAGCGGGTCGAGTGTCATCGTGCAGTCCTCTCTGTTCGAGTCGGGTGGGAGCGGGCCGGCAGGCGGCACTGTAGACGTCGAGGCCGCACCGGTCAGGTACCGAGCAATCGTGCGATGTCCGCCTGCACCTCGGCCACGTGGGCGGCGAGCGCGGTGGCGTCCGGTGCCTCGACATTAAGGCGCAGGAGGGGTTCGGTGTTGGAAGGACGCAGGTTGAACCACCAGTCACCCCGGTCCACGGTCAGTCCGTCGAGCCGGTCGCCGGTCCCGAGTCGGCCGCCGGCCGCCTCGACCTCCTCCGCCATCAGTTCGACGGCCCCGGCCGGATCGTCCACCACCGTGTTGATCTCCCCCGAGTCGGCGTAGCGCTGGAAGGGTTGGAGCAACTCGGAGAGCGGCTGACCGGTGACGCTCAGGAGCTCGAGCACGACCATCGCCGCGATGATGCCCGAGTCGGCCCGGTAGTTGTCCCGGAAGTAGTAGTGGCCCGAGTGCTCCCCGCCGAAGATGGCTCCCGTCTCGGCCATGACCGCCTTGATGTAGCTGTGCCCCACCTTGGTCCGGATGCCGATGCCGCCCTGCTCGGCGATGACCTCGGGCACGACCCGCGAACAGATGCAGTTGTACAGCACGGTGGAGCCCGGGTGCTTGGCCAGGATGGCCGACGCCACCAGCGCCGTGGTCAGTGAACCCGACACGGGCTCGGCGCGCTCGTCCACCAGGAAGACACGGTCGGCGTCGCCGTCGAAGGCCAGTCCGATGTCGGCCGCGCTGGCCAGCACCTCCTTCTTGAGCGAGACCAGGTTCTCCGGCTGGATGGGGTCGGCCGGGTGGTTCGGGAAATTCCCGTCGAGTTCGGGGAAGAGGATCTCCACCTCGAAGGGCAGGCCCTCGAACACCTTGGGCGCCACGAGCCCACCCATGCCGTTGGCGGTGTCGGCGACGACCCGCAGCGGTCGTAGGGTGGCGACGTCCACGAACGAGCGGACGTGGTCGGCGTAGGCGTCGAGCACCGAACGCTCGTCCAGCGGGGCCAGCCGGTCCGGGTCGACCGGTGGAGGGCCGGAGCTCCCCCACTGGTCGAGCAGCGACTCGGCGATGGCCTGGATCTCGTCGAGACCGGTGTCCCGCCCGATGGGCCGCGCCCCCGACTGGCAGAGCTTCAGTCCGTTGTACCGGGCCGGGTTGTGTGACGCCGTGAACATGGCCCCGGGTGCGTCGAGGCTTCCGGCGGCGAAGTAGAGCAGGTCGGTGGAGGCCAGGCCGAGATCGGTGACGGCCACGCCCTCGGAGCGGGCGCCGTCGGCGAAGGCCCGGGCGAGCTCCACCCCGGATTCCCGCATGTCGCGGGCGACGAGCAGGCGGGGCCCTCCGGTGAAGCGGGCCACCGCCATGCCGATGGCGCGGAATTGCTCGGCGTTGAGCTGGTCGGGGACGACGCCTCGGATGTCATACGCCTTGAATACCGCCGAGAGGCTGCCCATGGACGGGCCATCCTAGTCAGCCCACCCAGGCCCATCACCGGCGAGTCGGTGGTCGGCTGCGGGCGTCGGGACCGGGCGTCGGGACCGGGCGCCGGCCGCGGACGCGGCTGTGGCAGGATCGTCGAGGTGGCCTCCGTGACCAGATCCCGAGGTGCGGCCGCGTTGGCGGCACTGCTGGTGTCGGCCTTCCTGGTTGCGGCGGTGCCGGCCGCGTCGGCACCGGTCGGCCGCCACACTCCGGTGACGGCCCGCGACCTCTCGTCCGGACAGCCGGTGAGCGACCACTTGGTCGTGGGTTCGGCCGTCGACCCGGCCACCGGCGGCTACTGGGTCGTGGCCTCCGACGGCGGGGTCTTCTCCTTCGACGCGCCGTTCCACGGGTCGACGGGCGCACTGTCCCTGGTCCGGCCCATCGTCGGCGTGGCGGCGACCCCGGACGGGGGCGGCTACTGGCTGGTGGCCTCGGACGGCGGGGTGTTCACCTTCGGGGACGCGCCGTTCCACGGCTCGATGGGCGGCAAGCCCCTCAACCGGCCCATCGTGGGCATGGCGACCACCGCCGACGGTGGCGGCTACTGGCTGGTGGCCTCCGACGGCGGGGTGTTCTCCTTCGGCGACGCGCCGTTCCACGGGTCGATGGGCGGCAAGCCCCTCAACCGGCCCATCGTGGGCATGGCGACCACCGCCGACGGTGGCGGGTACTGGCTGGTGGCCTCCGACGGCGGGGTGTTCTCCTTCGGCGACGCGCCGTTCGACGGCTCGATGGGCGGCAAGCCCCTCAACCGGCCCATCGTGGGCATGGCGACCACCGCCGACGGTGGCGGCTACTGGCTGGTGGCCTCGGACGGCGGGGTGTTCACCTTCGGGGACGCGCCGTTCGACGGCTCGGCGGTCGGGTCGTTGCGGCGCGCCGCCGTCGGCCTCTCGGCTCCGCCCGCCGGGGGGTACCGGGTGGTCTCGGCCGACGGTTCGCTCCTCGCCTTCGGGGGCGCCCCACTCGACGGCTCGGTGGACGTCCCACCGCTGGTCGGCGAGACGGTGGCGGTCGACCCCGGCCACGACGGCGGCAACGGAGATGACCCGGCGTTCATCGACCAACCGATCGACGGGGGGAACTTCACCGAGCCGTGTGACACGGTGGGCACGGAGACCGCCTCGGGCTACCCGGAGCACGCCTTCAACTTCGACGTGGCCACCCGGCTGCAGAGCCTGCTGGAGCAGGAGGGGGCCACCGTCGTGCTGACCAGGTCCACCGACACGGGCGTCGGACCGTGCGTCAACACCAGGGCCGCCATCGGCAACGACGCCCAGGCGGCGGCGGCTGTGTCCATCCATGCCGACGGCGGCCCGGTCTCCGGTCGGGGCTTCGACGTGATCGAGCCGGCACCGGTGGTCAGCCCGATCAGCAACAACACGGCGATCGTCCCCGCCTCGGCCCAACTGGCGGCCGACGTGCGGACCACCTTCGCCGCCGACACCGGCGAAGCGCCGTCGGACTACTCGGGCACCAACGGCGTCGACGTGCGCGACAACCTCGGCGGCCTCAACCTGACGACCGTGCCCAAGGTGCTCGTCGAGTGCGCCAACATGCAGAACCCGACCGACGCCGCCCTGACAGAGAGCCCGGCCTGGCGTCAGCTGGCGGCCAACGGACTGGCCGACGGCATCACGCGCTTCCTGGAGGCCGAGCAGACCCCCTGAGCGACCGGTGGGCCGGGCGGTCGGTGACCGCCATTGGCCGGGCGCTCACCCGTCCGCGCCGCCGGCCAGGAGGCCGATCACATCCTCGGCCATGGCGTCGCACAGGCCGGTCAGCAGTCCCATCTGCTCGTCGAGCCGGGAGGCGGCCAGCAGCTGCTGGCGGTCGACCAGGTTGAGGGGGGCCAGCTCGCACAGCCGCCAGCCCACCACCTCGGCCGGGCCCGACAGGTCGAGGTCGTGGGGAAGGGCGGGGACGTCGCCCAGCTCCGAGAGCAACGAGCGGAGCCGGCGGACGGCGAGCTCGGCCGTGCCGGTCGCCTCCGTGTCGCTCGTGCCGTGCCCCAACGTGAGCTCCTCGACCTCGGCCCGCGGATAGGGGGCGTCCTCCAGCCACGAGGTCACCCGCACCCGACCCGTGCCGTAGGCGACCACCAGCATCCGACCGTCCTCCAGCTCGCTCATGCGGGAGATCCGGGCCACCGTGCCGATGTCGACCCGCTGGTCGCCGCCACCGACCTCGGACCCCCGGGCGATGAGGACGACGCCGAACTCGCCGTCACCGTCGAGGCATTCGGCCATCAGCGTGCGGTACCGCTCCTCGAACACGTGGAGGGGTAGCCCGGCCTGGGGGAACAGCACCGTCGAGAGGGGGAACATCCCCAGGGTCCGGCTCATCGCACCGTCGTGCTCACGCGCCGGGCGCCGCACCGGCGGTCGACCGCCGGCGTCGCCGGGCCCGACGTCCGGCGACGGCCACCGCCACCGCCGCCACCAGCGCCGCCAGCGTGATGAGCTCCCCCACCCGCTGCGCACCGGAGCTGCCGTAGGTGAGGGTCACCTCGTGGCTGGTCGGCACCACCACCATCAGGTTCGGTGCCACCCGCCAGGGCCCCTCGGCCCCGGTGGCCGCCCAGTTCGGGAAGTAGGACACCTTGACCTCGACCGGCGTGCCCACCCGGTCGACGTGGAACGAGATCGAGCTGTCCGTCTGGGTGACGGCCGAGACCACCGTCTTCGGCTCGGCCACCGCATCCGGACGGGTCACCGACGGCGACACCCGCTCCCAGGAGGCCGGTCCATCGGCGGCGGGCACCACGCCCCACTGGCTCGGATCGTCGTACCAGCTCACCGCCGGGGCGAGCCAACTGCTCTGGGCGGGCCCGACCCCCTTCCACACCACCGGCCGGTCGGCCAGAGGCTGCACCACCGACGAGTCCGACACCGCGTAGACCTTCCATGTCGTGTCCAGCGTCTCGCCGTTGTACGAGGTGTCCCACGGCCCGGTGGAGGCGATCTGGGTCAGGGCCGGGTCGGCCGAGGCGGCCTGCTCGACGGTGGCCGACGAGGCCAGGAAGTACTTCACGCCGAGCTGTTGGAGGTGCTCGATGCCGAGCGGGACGTTGAGCCCGCCGTAGGGAAGCCCCACCACCGCGTCCGAGGGATTCACCGACAGCTCGTTCTGGTTGATGAAGTGGAACGGCGTCGTCGTCGACGACTCGAAGAGCAGTCCCTCCATCGAGTCGACGCAGCCGTTGGTCCAGTAGGGCAGGAGCATGAGGGACATAGTCGTGCCGAACCGGTTGAGCGAGGGGTCGTACTCCCACATGGCCCGGCCACAGCCGTTGGCCGCGCCGACCTTGGCCATCATCTGGATCACCGCCCGGTACTCGGGGTAGTCCGGCTTCTGCTGGTAGCCCGAATAGTTCCACTCGGCCCAGGCACTCGGCTGGTCGGCCCCCACGGTGATGCCGATCGAGCTGAGGGTCGCGGCCGGCAGCACCATCGGCGGTACGACGGCCAGGCAGACCGCGGCCAGCGCCACGATCGGGCCGACCACCGACCCCGGTGGGTTCCCGTCGGGCGTCGGCCGACGGAACCGGCTGATGCGGTCCCCGGGCCGCCAGGCGATGCCGGCGGCGCCCATGACACGCCCCCGGACCACCTCCACCCAGAGTTCGAGCCGCCGGCGCCGGTTCCACCGGGCCAGGCCGGCCACGCACTCGGCCAGGGCGTACCCGGCCATGAGGTAGAGGCAGAGGAACCAGAAGGGGAGGAAGCGGGCGTTGTAGAGCTTGTTGGCCGGGTCGAGGCAGACGGCGGCGGCGGAGATACCGGCCATCACGGCCAGGAAGAGCGCCACCCGGTTGCGCCGGACCACCATGGCCACGAGCCCCACCACGTCGGCGGCGAGGACCCACCGGGCCGAACCCGGGAACAGCAGGTGGGGGAAGCCGAGCACCTTGGTGTACCCCATGTTGGTCGTGTAGGCCTCCTCGGTGGCGAAGGGGACCAGCCACCACGCGGCGAGGCCCGCCCCGATGGCACCGACCACCACCGCCCAGGTCAGCCGACGGGTCCAGCGCCGGCGGGCCGCCGCGGCCGCCCGTCCGATCCGGCTGCCGCGGACCAGGTCGGCGTCGAGGAGGAGCCACACCACGGCCCCGGCCGCGGCGAACAGGGCGGGCAGCAGATGGCAGAGCAGGGTGACGGCGAACAGCACGGCGGCCAGGGCGCGGTGCCGGCCGGTCCGCAGCCCGGCGGCGAAGACCCCGAGGAACAGCAGGGCGAAGGAGAGGCTCAGCGAGAACGAGTACTCGCCGGCCAACGTGGACAGGATGTTGCCCCCGTAGATGGAGAAGCTCGGCTCGAAGAGGAAGGGCAGTGTGGCGGCGGCCAGGCAGCCCGGGCCCGGGTCGCGCAGGCCCGCCAGCCGGCCGAAGGCCCAGGCACACACGGGCAGGGTGAGCGTGCCGAGCACCGTCACGAGCTTGAAGGCGACGTCGTAGGAGACCACGGCGTTGAACAGGACCGTGATCAGCCCGGGAAGCGGGAAGTAGAAGGTGTAGAGGGGGAACCCGTCGTACCAGTCGGGGTCCCACCCCGTGAGCTGGCCGTGGGTCAGCAGCTGGGACTTCAAGAACGCCGGCAGCATGACGTGGGCGCCGGTGTCGCCCCCGGCCGTGGTCGTGTTGGCCATCAGCAGGGAGGGATGCAGCTGGCTCAGCGCCACCACTGTGACGCCGGCCACCACCACGAGGTTGGCCCACCCCGGCCAGGCCGACCGGCGACCCAGACGGCGGAGCAGGCCGGGTTCCTCCCCGGGTCGCCGAGGTCCGACGTCGGGTGACGCCTCGGCCGGCCGGGCCTCGCCGGGGGGCGCGGTCGTGTCGGTGGGCGCGGTCATCTCAGAACAGCACCCCGTTGCCGAGGGCCAGGGGCGCCACCACCGCGGCGGCCACCGCCACCAGGTTGAACGTGGCGTGGGCGACCATGTTCATGCCCAGCCGACCGGTCCGGTAGGAGACGACCGAGAGGATGATCCCGAAGATGGCCAGCCCCAGGAGCTGGAGCGACTCGGCGTGGGCGAGGCCGAAGAGCACGCCCGTCACGATCACCGCCAGGGTCGGCCCCACCCAGCCGCCGACGTTCCCGAACAGCCGGGCGAGCGACCGCAGCAGCACCCCCCGGAAGAACAGCTCCTCGAAGAAGGGCGCCCCGAGCACGGTGAGCACGGCGATGATGAAGAACGACGTGCCGTGGGACCCGCCGGTCAGGCGCTGGCTCGGTGCGTCGAACTTCTGGTTGAAGTCGTGGACGTGGTGGGAGATGGGGATGTAGATGAGCGCCACCAGGAATTGGCCGCCCACCCCGATCGGGATCCCGACGAGGTCGATCCGGCGGAAGCGGAGCCCGAGGTCCCGCGGGAAGCTGTTGGTGCCCTTGACGCCGGTGGCCAGCCAGGCCGAACCGAAGAACCCGGCCCACAGTCCGAGCAGGGTGGAGACGATGTACCAGGTGGGAGGCTCGCTCAGTCGGGCGATGGCGGTGAGCGAGCTGGTGTCGCCGCTGACGGCGGCGGCGAGCGCGGCGAACACGGCGGCGACCACCTGGCCCCCGAGGAACCCCAGCGCGGCGAAGAGCAGCCACATCCACGCCGACGGCCGTCCGTCCGGCGCCCCACCGGCGGCGAGCTGGAGACCGAGCGACACGTCGCCGTCCCCCGGCGGCACGGCGGCCGCCGACCCGTCGTCGGGGCCTCCCGATACCGCCGCGGTGGCGGCCGGTTCCCATCCTGGCGGTGGCGCCGTCGGGGGCGGGGGCGCCCAACCGGGTGGCGGGGGGACGGGCGCTCCCACCGCCGGACGGGACTGGCCCGCCGTCCCCTCGGGCCCCTCGGGCCCGTCGGCGCCCGGGACGCGGCGGCCCGCACTGGATTCGGACCGCTCGATCACCCTCCCACGTTACCGAGGCGTGGGTCGCCGCAGGCGGCGGGCCGGGGTGGGCGGGGGCGCCGATGCCTCAAACGCCCGCTCGGGCGCATAGCATGACGGGGTGACTCCGCCCAACCCCAACGTGCCTGGTGGGCCGCCGCCCGCCGGTGGCCCCGGCCAGGAAGCCCCCGGCCAGAACAAGAACCGCATGGTCCTCTATGTGGTGATCCTGGTGGCGGTCATCGCGGTGCTGATCGTCCCGAACCTGGTGAACAAGGCGAAGACCAACACCCTCACCTACAACACCTTCCTCAGCGACATCCAGGGCAAGCAGATCAAGAACGCCACCGTCGACCTGTCCACCGGGGTGATCACCGGCGACCTGGCCAACGGCGGGACCTTCACCGTCAACGGTCCCAACCCGATCATCGACTCGGAGATCAACGCCCTCAAGCCGCTCGGGTCGAACTACCACCTCACCCCCGGCACCACGAACCCGCTCGTCGGGATCCTGCTCGAGTGGGTCCTGCCGTTCGCCATCCTGGGCGGCATCTTCTTCTACATCAGCCGAAAGGCACAGGGTCAAATGGGAAGCATCATGTCCATCGGCCGTTCGAAGGCCAAGCTCTACTCCACCGAACGGCCCTCGACGACGTTCGACGACGTCGCCGGCTACGACGGGGTCAAGCTGGAGATCAGCGAGGTGGTCGACTTCCTGAAGACGCCGGCCCGGTTCAAGGAGATCGGGGCGCGCATCCCCAAGGGGATCCTGCTCGTCGGCCCCCCGGGCACGGGCAAGACCCTCCTGGCCCGGGCCGTGGCCGGCGAGGCCGGCGTGCCCTTCATGTCGGTCAGCGGCTCGGACTTCATGGAGATGTTCGTGGGCGTGGGGGCCAGCCGGGTCCGCGACCTGTTCGCCACCGCCCGCAAGCAGGCCCCGGCCATCGTCTTCATCGACGAGATCGACTCCATCGGACGCAAGCGCGGCGCCGGGCTCGGTGGCGGCCACGACGAGCGGGAGCAGACGCTCAACCAGATGCTGTCGGAGATGGACGGGTTCGACCCGACCGAGGGCATCGTGGTGATGGCGGCCACCAACCGTCCCGACATCCTGGACGCGGCCATCCTGCGGCCGGGGCGCTTCGACCGCCAGATCGTCGTCCCCCTCCCGGACCTCGACGAGCGCCTGCCCATCCTGCAGGTGCACTGCAAGGACAAGCGGGTCGACCCCACCGTCGACCTCGGGACGGTGGCACGGGGAACGCCCGGGATGAGCGGGGCCGATCTGGCCAACCTGGTCAACGAGGCCGCCCTGCACGCCGTGCGGCGCGGGTCGAAGGTCATCCAGAACGTCGACTTCGAGGCCTCGCGGGACCGGGTGCTGATGGGCCAACGTCGCGAGAGCCTGGTGCTCTCCGGCGCCGAGAAGGAGCGGGTGGCGTTCCACGAGGGCGGCCATGCCGTGCTGGCGTACGTGCTGCCCGAGGCCGACCCCGTCCACAAGGTCACCATCCTCCCCACCGGCATGGCGCTGGGCGTGACGATGCAGCTGCCCATGGAGGAGCGTCACATCCACCCCCGCCAGCACATCGAGGACTCCCTGGCGGTGCGCATGGGCGGCCGGGCCGCCGAGCTCCTCGTCTACGGCGACCTGTCCACCGGGGCCAGCAACGACCTGGTCGGCAATACCGAGCTGGCCCGCAAGATGGTCCGCGAATGGGGGATGAGCGACAAGATCGGCCCGATGGCCTGGGGATCGCAGGGACAGGTGTTCCTCGGTGAGGACCTCATGCACACCCGCGACTACTCCGAGCACACCAGCCAGATCATCGACGACGAGGTGGAGATCATCCTGCGCGAGCAGGAGCAGCGGGCCCTCGAGGTGCTCGCCCGTCACCGCGGCGGGCTGGATGCCGTGGCCCGCGCCCTCCTCGACGAGGAGACCATCGACGGGGAGATGGTGGGCCACCTGGTGGACACCGCCTATGGGCGGCCGGTCCACGAGCACGGGGTCAAGACGGTGCCCCCGATCTTCGTCGCCTCCCAGCACGGACCCACCGGATCGGACGACGCCGACGGGCCTCCCGAGCAGGGTGACGGAGCGTCGGACGGCATCGCCACGGGCACGACGACCGACGGCCCAGCCGCTGCGGACCCGGCGACCGGGACCCGCCGGCCCGAGCCCGAACCCGTCGACTCCGAGGTGTCCGGGGCCAGCCATGCCGCCGGCCAGCCGTCGCCCACCCAGCCGGCGGAGCCGTCCGCGGGCAACGACGGTCGTGCCGGCGCCGAACCATGGCCGCCCCCGCCGCCGAACGGGCACCGACCCCAGGCCCAGTCGCCCCTGCCGGCCAAGCCCGCCCCGAGCCACTGGCCGAAGCAGTCGCCCTGGCCACCCCCACCCCCACCCCCTGCCTCGCGGTAGCAGGGGTGACGCCGTAGCGCGGTAGCGACCGATCGGGGCCGGCCGGATCAGGCCGGCGGGCCCGGCAGCGCCACCTCCACGACGATCCCGGGGTCGTTCGCATGGTGCGCCACCCGTAGCTCGTAACGACCGGGGCGGACCGCCATGACGTGGGCGACCACATCCCGTTCGGCCAGACCGGACGTGGCCACGGGAATCCGGACCACGGCGACCTCGCCAGGGCCGAGTTCGACCCGGGCGAAGCCCACCAGCCGGGCCGGTCGGTCGGTGCCCAGCCGCCGGGCGTAGATCTGCACGACGTCGGTCCCGTCCCGGGGACCGCTGTTGCCCACCGTCACGTCGACGTGGACCTCGTCGCCGGCCACGGTGGCGGTGGTGTCCCCCAGGGAGAACGAGGTGTAGCTGAGTCCGAATCCGAAGGGGTAGGCGGCCGGCGTGCCCTGACGGGCCAGGTGCCAGTAGCCCAGATCGGCGTCGTAGACGAAGGCGGTGGCGCCGGCGTCGAAGTCGGGCAGATCCGACTCGCGGGCCGGGACGCTGAAGGGGAGCCGGCCGGAGGCGTCCACCCGACCGCACAGCACGTCGGCCAGACCGTGCCCGCCCTCCATCCCCGAATACCACGACTGGACCACCGCCGGCACCGCCCCGTCCCACTCGGCGATGACGACGGCACTGCCGGCCACCAGCGAGACGACGGTCCGGGGGTTGGCCGCCGACACGGCTCGGATGAGGGCGACGTCGTGGTCGTGCAGTCGGAGCGACACCCGGTCGCCACCTTCGGCGAACCCGCCCGATCGGCCCCTCGCGGCGACGTGGGGCGGTGGTTCGATCAACCGCTCGGTGGCGATGCCGGCCTCGAAGGACGCCACCAGGTCCGGGTCGTCCGCACCGGGGAACAGATCGGCCAGGTGGGCGCTGGCAAACTCACCGATGAACTCACCCTCGTCATCCCGGGTGTAGCCGACCACGACGAGCGCCAGGGCACAGGACGCGGCCAGGGCGGCCGCCCGGCCGAGGTCGCTGCCGTCGTCCATCGACAGTGCGGCCCGGGGGAGGGCGGCGCGCACGCCGTCGGCCACCGTCGCCACTTCCGGGGCCCACACGTCGCTCGACCCTCCGTCCCCCAGGTTGACGGCGGTGGCCAGCCCTCCGATGAGGGCCAAGGTCGACAACCGGTCGGGATCGATGGGCAGGACGGCCTGGCCGTCGACCGGGTCGTTGCGCAACAGCACCACCGACTTGGCCGCCGCCTCGCGCGCCAGGGAGCGGTGCTCGGGACAGGCCAGCACGCTCCGGTCCGGGGCGTGCTGGGACAGCACGGCGTCGAACCGCTTCCGGGTGGCGACGACGCGCTCGACGGAGCGGTCCACGTCGGCCCAGTCGGCGTCGCCCCCCTCCAGGGCGGCGGGGAGGTGCCCGGCGCGGATCATGCGGTACGGCATCTCGACATCGAGGCCGGCGTGGACCGACCGGGGCGCGTCGCGGATCCCGAAGATCCAGTCACTGATCACGAAGCCACCGAACCCCCACTCGTCGCGCAGCACACCGGTGAGGAGGTCGCGGTTGTCGCCGCACCACTCGCCGTTCACGCTGTTGTAGGCGCTCATCACCACGGCGACACCCTCGTCGACGATGCGCCGGAACTGGGGGAGGTAGACCTCGTGGAGGGCGACCTCGTCGACGGTGATGTCGACCTGGAACCGGGCGTTCTCCATCGAGTTGCAGGCGAAGTGCTTGACGCAGGCCATGACGTGGCGCTGCACCCCGCGGGTGAGGGCGGCCCCCATCTCCCCGACGTGGACGGGGTCCTCCCCGTAGGTCTCTTGGGCCCTCCCCCACGCCGGATGCCGGAGGATGTTGACGCAGACGCCCCCGAAGAGGTCGGCCCCGACCGCCCGGAGCTCGCGGCCGATGGCGTCGCCGATCCGCTCCTCGAGGTCGACGTCCCAGGTGGCGCCCCGGGCCATGCTCACCGGGAAGCACGTCGCCTGGTCCACGACCACGCCCCGCGGGCCGTCGGAGAACGCGAATCCCGGCAGTCCCAGCCGGTCCACCCGTGCCGCCCGGAACGGGCTCTTGTGGTAGCCGGACTCGCCGAGGTAGGTGAGCCCGGCCCAGAAGGGAGCGTCGCCGTCCAGGCACCAGAGCTTCTCCTGGTCGGTCATGGACGCCACGAGGGAGCGGGCCTCGGTCCCCCATCTATCCTCGGACGGGAGCGGCTCGCGGGTCATCCGGTCATTCTGGCAGCCCACCGGCCGGGAGGGTCCGGTGCCGGTGGGCGCCGCCCCACGGTGCCGGGGCCGGGCCCGGCGGGATCAGCCGGCCTGATAGGCGATGGACAGGTTCTTCACCTTCGTCCGTCCGGCGGCCAGGGTCACCCTGGTGGCGGTGGTGCCGGTCACCTCGTTGTCCGACGCCGTCAGATAGCCCGGGTAGAGGAGCCACTTCCCCGGCGGCAGGGTGGGGATGCTGACCGGCGTACCGGGGGTGCTGACACCGGAGACGCACTCGATGGGCTGGGTCTGGCCCGTGTCGGGGAAGTCGCTCGGGCAGGCGAGCAGCATGGTCTCCTCGATGACCTGACCCGCCGGCACGCCGGTGACGGTGATCGTGGAGGTGATGGTGGCCGGCTTCGTGTAGGGGACGGTGAAGTTCAGCGTGACGATGGTCCCTCCTGCCAGGTCGACGGTCTGGACCGGGCTCAGGAACTGGCCGCCGAAGAAGGCCAGCTCGTAGAAGCCGGCCAGGTCCCATCCGCCGGCGGGGAGGAGCAACTCGTAGCTGCCGCCGGGACCGGCCAGCGTGTAGAGCGGGTCGGCGCAGAGGGTGGGCGATCCGCCGACCTCGGGACAGCCACCGACACCGGAGGCTGCCGAGAACCCGGCGGGCGCACCGGTGACGGTGACGGTCCCCTGGACGATGGCATTGGGCGGCGTCTGGTAGGCGACGGACAGATTGACGGTGCTGGAGGTGGCCTTCTTGACGACGAGGGTGGTCGGGGAGGACGCCAGCGTCAGCCCGAAGATCGTGTAGTAGCCGACGTAGACGAGCCAGGTCCCCTTGTAGAGGGTGGGGATCGAGTACTGGTCCGAACCGGGGGCCAGGAAGTCGGTGGCGCACAGCGGCGACGGCGAGTCGTCGACCAGCGGCGTCGAGGACGGGCACGCCGTCACCTGGATCTGGTCGATGGACACGCCGGACGGGACGCCGGTGACCGTGGCCGTTCCGGCGATGGTGCTCGGCACCTGGTAGGGGACGGCGATGTTCAACCGGACCGTCGCCCCCGGGGCCACGACGACCGTCCGGGCCCGGCCCACGTAGGCCCCACCCTGATAGCCGACGTCGTAGAAGGTGTAGACCTGCCAGGTCCCGGCGGCCACGGCCAGGGTGTAGCTGCCCCCCGAGCCGGAGAACGCGTACTGGGGCGAGGAGCACAGGGCACGCGAGGGTGTGGCGGTGGAGGGGCAGGCCACGATGCCGACCTCGCCGGCGAAGCCGGCCGGGGCGTTGCGCACGACCACGTTGCCGGTGATCTGTCCCGTCGACGGCACTGCGGGCCCCGAAGACCCGGCCGCACCGGCTACAGCCGTCGTGCCGACCAGACCGGCCAGCGCGGTGAGGGCGATGACGGCGGTGAGCGCACGGCGCCACGCGGCGCGCCCCGGAACCGGACGACGGGGCCGGTCACCCAGAGGTCGGGTCCGACCTGCCGACACGATGCCCCGCGCACCCCGTCCCGAGAACGTTCGATGGGCCATCGGAGACTCCCCTCTCGTGGCGCTCAGCGTACACACAAGAAGGTTCGGCTGCCGGATCAGGCGACCGCGACCGCCCCGGCTGCCGGATCGGCCGCCCGCCCCGGTCGCGCCCCGGCCGCCGGCCGCAATAGGGGCCGGCCACCTAGCCGACGAAGGGGAACCCGGACGACGACACCACACCGGGAGCACCCGAAGGCCCGCTGTCCTCCTCCACGTTGACCGGCTGGTCGGCCGAGACGACGAAGGTCGTCAGCCCACCGACGAGCGAGGGACCGAGGACGACGAGCCGGCCGGCACCGACGGCCAGCATCGCCACCGGCCGGGTGGAACCGAGCACGGTCACCGTCACCCGGGCGGTGGACGGACCGGGATTGGCCACGGCCAGACTGGTCACCGTGGCGTTGGCCGTTCCGGGGGCACCGGTGATGCCCGGCGCCGGTACCAACCACCGCCCGGCGAGTGCGCTGGTCCCCGAGGCCGAGCCCCACGCCGGCGTCGACGCCCCCGCCGGTGCCTGGACCGAGCGCCCGACGACGATCGGGGCACTCGAGGTGACCGTGATCGAATACGGCACCTGTTTGGGCAGCCCGGACGATCCCGAGGCGACGAACACCGCACTCGACGACGACGGCACGACCAGCTGCCTCGGGACCACCGTCCCTGACGCCAGACCGACCGAGACGGTGGCCTCGACCGGCGCGGCGCCCGGGTTGGCCAGCGTGAGGTCGACCGTCGACCCCTGGAGGGCGGTGGTCTGGGCGAACCGCCAGGTCGAGGACAGGGCCGGCGATCCCAGCTGGAGCGAGAGCCCGCCCGTGGCCCCCGACGACCACTGCTCGAACTCCGTGGCGACCAGCGTGCCTGACTGGGAGGCCACCGACGTGCCGATGGCCGACTCGTTCTGCACGTAGTCGCCCACGTTCTCCTCGACCAGCTGGCCGGGCGGCACCATCACCCCCTGGTAGGACTGCGGGGTCACCCCGCCGTTGGCGGTGAGGAACGAGACGTTGACGACCGCCTCGGTGGCCGACGGGTTGAACAGGGAGAGGGTCAGCGTGTTGCCCGAGGCCGTCGAGCCACCGGCGAACGACCACTGCGACGACGTGTCGGAGGCGCAGGGTGCCGTGGACCAGCCGTTGGGGCCCGACACCACCTGGCTGGCCACCACACCCCCACCGGCGAACACGAGCGACGAGGCGGTGTCACCGGCCGGGAGCCCGGTGGCCGGATCGACCGCAGCGCTGCCCATCCCCGGGACGGCCACGGTCCGCCGCACCGTGGGGACCGTGCCGGCGGTGGTGGCCGGCGCCACGGAGGTCATCACCCCGGTCACCGTGCGGTGGGTGGAGTTGGTGAGGAAGATGGTGCTGGCCGCCGCCGTGCCCGATCCGGACGCACAGAAGGCGGACGTCGAGTAGGCGCTGCCCGGTGGGACGGCGACCCCGTCGAACTGCCCGGGCACCGGTGCCGCGGACGGCGGTGGGAACAGCGCGGCGATCACCGCCACGACCACCACGATGACGGCAGCAGCCAGCACCGCCACCCACCGGTGGCGGACCGGGTCGACGGCGGTGCGCCGGGCCCGGCCCGAGACCAGCACCGGGTGGTTCGACCAGCTCCCCTCCGGTGGGTCGACGGCGACCCCGTCGGGCTCCGTGGGGCCGGTCATGGACGGCTCCCCGCGGGGTCGGTGGACCGCGCCGGTGCTGCCCCGTCTCCCGCCGACGTGTCCTCCGCGGGCACGTCTCCCGCCGACGCGTCCCCCACCGCTCCGTCTTCTGGCGGCACGTCCCCCCCGGGGCCGTCAGCGGGATCGTCCGGCCCGGCCTCGCGGCGGCGCCGGCGGATCGGCCACGGCCACCGACCCCCGGCGGTGCGGCGGGCCAGGAGCAGGGCGGCCGCCAGCAGCCAGATGACGACGGTGTAGAGCCAGGACAGTGGCACCAGGGCTCCCCCGCCGAAGCGCAGGGTGCTGACACCGGGCGAGGTCACGCGATAGCTGCCGGCCCAGCCGAACGAGGGGGTGCTGGGCACGGTGGCGCCGGCGGCGGTGACCAGGCTCCAGCGCCCGGCCGGGGCCAGGGCGGTGAGCACGGTGCCCGCCGGCACCGGGCCGCGATAGGAGCGCGAGGCGGCGCCACCGGGCAGTACCGCGACCGCCCCGGGGACGATGGCCGATCCGGGGGCGCCGGCCAGGGGCCCGGGATCGTCGGCCGCGTTGGCCACCGGTTTCCCTCCGGGCACGACCGACCGCTCCGGGATCCACGAGGTGTTGGCGTAGACGGTGATCCCCGAGCCCGAAACGACGGGGTCGAGGTCGAGCTGGTCGGCGAGCGCGGGGGCCAGTCCGGCGGGGACCGGGTACTCCTCGGGGTTCTGCTCGCCGCTGATCTCGGGGGCGAGCGAGGTCAGCAGCACGACGTAGCGCACCCCCGACGGTGCCAGCATCCGGCCCAGCTGGTTGGTGCCGCCGGCGATGGCCGAGTTGACGGAGGAGGCCAACCCGTCGGCGGGACCCGGACTCGCCGCGTTCCAGAGCCACCTGGTATCCGGAGGGCCGTCCTCGGACGTGGCGTAGGCCAGGCCGTCGCCGGCGCTCCACGATCCCTGGTTGAGCGCCCGCGGGTCGCCGAGCCACAGCACCCGGAACGCCCCCGAGGCCGCCTTGGCCGGCATCCACGACACCGATTGGCTGAAGTCGTTGATCGGGAGGTCCCACCGGCCCGGGAGCGCCGAGACGAGCGTGGGGAGGGAGCCGATGACGGCCATGACCGACGCCAGCACCACCACGACCTGGCGCCAACCGAACTGGACGGCCCGCAGATCCTCCTCGAAGGCGGCGATGCCCAGTCCGATCGAGGCGGCGACGGCCACCGCCGCCGGTCCCAACAGCACCAAGGGGTCGATGGCCAGACTGCCGGTCCACCCCCGGCCGCTGGCCCAGGCGAGGACCCAGAAGACCAGGGCGATGGACCAGAAGCGGACCGCCCAGCGAAAGCGCACCCCGCGGGCCAGCACCAGGGGCACCACGGCGGCGATGGCGAACCCCCAGGCCAGCGGCGAGGCGCCGATCGGGCCGACGGCGAGGCGGAGCAGCGATCCCCACGTCGGCCCCTCCGACGCCGGGATGGGCACGCCGAAGACCGACACCGCCCCCCCGCCGGCCCACGCCACGCCGATCACCCACGGCAGGCAGAGGGCGGCGGCGACCGCGGTCGACCCGAGGGCCAGCCACACGGCGCGGGCGGTCGACCGCCAGTCGTTGCCGATGGCGGAGGACAGGAGCAGGGCGAGCGCCGCCACGACGACGACGATGGCCGCGGCGGGGACGAACGACACGAGCACCGCCTCGATCAGCCCGAGCGCCGCCGCCGCCCGCAGGTAGGGGTGCGCCCCCCGGCCGGCGGTCGGTGAACGGTAGGGGGCGGTCCCGGTGGCCCGGAACAGCCGGGCCAGCACCCACGGCGACCCGGCGTACACCACCAGGGCCCCCCACCTCCCGAGGGCGATGGCATCGTAGGGCAGGGCCATGGCCAGGTAGGCGAGGCCGGTCAGCAGCGAGGCGCGCTGGGAGCCGAAGGGCCGCAGGAGCCGCACCGCCCCCCACGCCCCGACGGGGAGACAGGCGAACACCAGGACCTTCTGGGTCAGTCCCATCGCACCCAGCAGCACCGTCCCGACCAGCCCGGACAGGGCCAGCGCCGGTGTCGCCGGGGCCGTGGTGCCCACCCCCGAGGGGTGCCAACCGCCCAAGAACTGCGACCAGGTCGGGAGCCACCCGGCGAAGGGGGCGAACTGGCCCACGGCAGGCAGGCGTCCGCCGATGACGTCGCGGGACCCGATCAGCACGATCAGGGCGGCGACCACCCAGGCCGTCGTCCGGACCCGCCCGGAGACCCTGCCGCGCACCGCGGCGGCCGGGACCTCCTCGTCGCCGGGGCCGTCACCCGGTTCGTCCGGGCCCAGGTCGCCCGCCAGCTCGTCGTCGTGCGCGCCATGGAACCCGTAGAGGAAGACGCGCCGGCCATAGGTCGAGAGCCGGGCACTCCCGCCGACCTGCAGGAGCCTGATCTCCTTGTCGGGGAGGCGGCGGTGGGCCTTCAGCACCTTTCGCTGGCCCCTCACCACCCCGAGCCGCCCGAGGTTCCAGCGCCACGCCCGCACCACGGACCGGGCCCTGGCCCGGTTGCCGCCCAACGAGGCCACGATGACCTCGCCGAGGGACAACACCACCACCTGGGGGACGATCCAGAGGAGCTGGGCCGTCCCGTAGCACTTGAGGACGGCCAGCAGCTCGTGGCGGCGCTGCAGCTCCTGGAGCGTCGGTGGCCGGGCCGACCGCCCGTCACCCACCGGCCCGGTCAGCGACGGGTCGACGGGGCGCGAGCCGGCGGCCAGCTCCTCGCGGTGGCGGACGCGGGCGTCGGGGGCGACGATCACCCTGGCGCCGACCACCTGGGCCCTCCAGCACAGGTCGAGGTCCTCGCCCATGGCGACGATGCCCTCGTCGAAGCCGGCGAGCTCGTCGAACAGGTCGACCCGGACCAGGGTGGCGCCACCCGGAGCGACGAAGACGTCACGCACGGCGTCGTGCTGACCGTGGTCGATCTCGTTGGGCTGGACCCGGTCGACCACCGAGCCGCCCTTGTCCACGGTCATCCCCACGTGGATCAGGCGCTCGGGGTCGTCCCAGGTGACCTCCTTGGGCGAGACGATGCCGGCGTTGGACCGGAAGGCCTCCTCGACGAGGAGGGCGACGGTGTCGGGGAACAGGGCGACGTCGTCGTGACAGAGCAGGAAGTAGGCGGCTCCGTCCACCATCTCCCTGACCTCGTTCACCGTCGCCCCGAAGCCTCGGTTCTCCTCGAACCGCCGCACGTAGGCGTTGGGCAGCACGGCGGCCACCCTCGGCGCCACCTCCTGTTCGCTGGCGGCGTCGAGGACCAGGACCGAGAGCTCCGCGTACTCCTGCGAGGCGAGCGAGGCCAGCGTCTCTTCGAACCACGGGCCGGGTTCGTGGGCGACGACGACGGCGACGACCGGCGGTGCCAGTGTGTCCATCAGGGGTCCGAGGCTATCGGGCTGAAACCACTCCGCGGTGTATTCCCAGGTCAATGCCTACAACACCCGGTGACCGCCGGAGTGCTTGCAACTGTTTAACAAAATGAATACACTTGCATCCACAGCCGTTCTTCAGGGCAGCGGCCGGCTCCGCAGAGCCAGCCCCGGCCCCGACCGACGAACCACCGAGGACCGGGGTAGCACCCGGCACGAAGCACAAGGAGAGCAATGCCGACCATCAAGAAGCCGGACGTGAAGATCCCCGAGATCAACACCGATATCGCCAAGGCCGTCAAGGACGTGGGCGCCGTGGCCAAGGACGCCACCTATGTGGTGATCGGGGCCGGTGTCCTCGGCTACCAGCAGGTCCAGGTCCAGCGCCAGGAGCTCCTCAAGCGCCTCTCGGATCCCAAGTCCGACTTCGACGCCCGGGTGGCCACCGTGCGCACCGAGCTGAGTGACGCCCTCCGCACCGTCGACACCACCGTCGAGAGCGTGATGGAGCGCTTCGAGGACGTCATCGAGCGGTTGGAGTCAGCGGTCGCGCCGCTGGAGGACCGTCTGCCCACCCAGGCACGCGACCTGGCCAAGCAGGCTCACGTCCAGGCCAAGGAGGCCCGGGCCCAGATCCGCAGCCGCCGGCCCACCGCCGCCGCCTGACCCTCCGCCCGATCCGGGCGCCGGTTCCGTCACGACGGGACGGCGCCACGGATGGCGTGGCGATGGGGTCCACCGCCGGTCAGGACCAGCACCGGCACCGAGAGAACGGCCCGCCCCCGGGTGGGCCGTTCTCCGCGTCCGGCGGCGTCCGGTCGGATCAGCCGACCTGCTGGCGCCAGGAGGCCAGCACGTCGGCCAGGGTCTGGTCCAAGGCGACCTCCGGCTTCCACCCGGTGGCCCGCACCAGCCGGGTCGGGTCGCCCCGCAGCACCGGGACCTCGACCGGCCGCACCAGCGCCGGGTCGGTCTCGAACTCGAGCGTGGTGCCCGCCAGGCCGAGCAGCCGGTCGGCGATGTCGCGGATCGACACGTCCTGACCGGAGCACACGTTGTAGACGGCCCCGGGCTCACCCGCCTCGACCAGGAGCCGGTAGGCGCGGACGACGTCGCGCACGTCGGTGAAGTCGCGTCGGGCCGAGAGGTTGCCCACCGGGATCGTCGGCGTCCCGCTCGCATGGGCCTCGACGATCCGCTTGGCCAGTGCCGGCACCGCGAAGTTCGGGCTCTGCCCCGGACCGATGTGGTTGAACGGTCGCACGGTGATCACGTGCTGGCCGTGCCCCAACCAGGCCTGGGTGATGAGGGCTTCCGCCGCCAGCTTGCTGGCGGCGTAGGGGGTGAGCGGGGCGGTCGGGGACTCCTCGGTCAGCGGGAGCCGGCCGGGGTCGGTGACGGCGCCGTAGACCTCGGCCGAGCTGGTGACCAGCACCCGGGGATCGCTGCCGCACTGGCGGGCGGCGGCCAGGACCGCGGCCGTCCCGATGACGTTCACCTCGAGGACCTGCAGCGGCTCGTCCCACGACTGCCCGACGTGGGTCAGCGCCGCCAGGTGGTAGATGGCATCCGGGGCGGCATCGGTCATGGCCGTGAGCACGGCCCCGGGGTCGGTGACATCGACCTCCCGGTCGATCACGACGACCTGGTCGCCCACCTCGCGCAGATGGTCGGCCAGCCAGTTGCCGACGAAGCCACGACCACCGGTGATGAGGGAGCGCACGACGGGTCACCCTACTGGCTGGTCGCCCGGACCAGCATCCTGAGGCGGTCGGGAGCGCCCGGCGGCGTACCGGTAGGCCTCCATGTGCTTGTCCGCGCTGGCCTCCCACGTGTGGGCGGCGGCGATGCGGAGTCCCCGGCGGCGCCGGTCGTCGCCGCCCGGCGGGGACGGGTCCGCCAGGGCCGACTCGATGGCTCCGGCCAGGTCGCCCACGACCCCGGGACGCACCAGCACGGCGGCATCGCCCGCCACCTCCTCCATGGCCGTCCCCGCCGTGGTGATCAGCGGGGCACCACAGGCGAGTGCCTCGAGCGCCGGCAGACCGAACCCCTCGTACAGGGCCGGGTAGACGGCGGCGGTGGCCGATCGGAGCAGGGCCGGGACGGCCCCGTCGGGCACATAGCCGGTACGGACGACGCGGTCGGCGACACCCGAGGAGGCGATGGCCCGGTCCACGTCGGGGCCGCCCCAACCGGCACCACCCACCAGCACCAGCAGCGCGTCGTCGTCGACGCCGGCGGCCCGGCCGAAGGCGGCGACCAGCGAGGGCACGTCCTTCCTGGGCTCCATGGTCCCGACGAACAACAGGTACGGGCGCCCGTCGGCCAGCCGGGCGTCGACCGCCGCCAACTGCCGGGCGTCGGCGCCGGAGTCCGGCTCGTCGGGCCGGAAGCGCCGGGTGTCGACCCCGTGGTGGGCGACGAAGACCTCGGCTCTCACCTCGCACCACCGGTGCAGCTCCTCGGCCGTCACCCGGCTCGGGCACACCACCGCCGCCGCCCGTCGGGCGGCCACGGCGATCGCCCGCCGGAACAGCAGCACCTTGGCCCGCTGGTGCCAGCTCGGTGCCTCGAAGAAGCTGAGGTCGTGCACGGTCACGACGGCCGGCACCGACGAGCGCTCGGGCATGGTGTAGTGCGGAGCGTGGTGGACGTCGACCCGCCGCCCGGCGAGCAGGGCGGGCAGTCGGGCCTGCTCCCAGGCCAGCCGCAGGGGGCGCGGCCCGGGGGCCACCGCCTCGAGGGCCGCCCCCGGGGCCACCGTGCGCCAGCGGCGGGCATCGGTGGCCCGGGCGATCACGACGAGGTCGAGGTCGTCCCGTCGGGCGAGGGCCGCGGCCAACTGCAGCGTGTACCGTCCCGCCCCGACCGGATCGACGGGCACCGCCGTGCCGTCGAAGGAGAGGCGGAGCCGGCCGTCAGCCACGGCGGTCCCCCGGGGACGCGGCGCGGGCCTCGTCCCAGACCTCGAGATGGCGACGGGCGATCGAGGACCAGGCGAGCTCACCGGACCGCTTCGACCCGGCCGTCCTCAACCGCTCCCGCTCGACCTCGTCGACGGCCACCCGGAGCAGTCCCCCGGCGATGGAGTCGACGCTCCGGGGGTCGACCTCGTAGGCGGCACCGGCCGTGCTCGGGAGGGGACTGGCCACCACCGGCGCCCCGAAGGCCATCGCCTCGACCGGGGGGAGCCCGAATCCCTCGAGGAGCGGCACGTAGGCCAGGAGGCGGGCGGTGGCGTAGAGGGCGGACAGCTCCGTCGGCCGCACGAGCCCGGTCATCACCACACCGGGCTGGGGTTCGATCCGCTCGCCCCACCCCGACGGTCCGACCAGCACGAGGGGCCACGGCTCGGGCAGCGACCCGCGTACCTGCTCGTACGCCGTGATCAGCCGGGCCAGGTTCTTGCGGGGCTCGAGCGTTCCCACGCTCAGGAGGAACGGCCCGTGGACACCCATGCGGTCGAGGAGGGCGGCGCCGGCCTCGAAGTCGGGGGGCGGGAGGTGGTCGGAGCCCATCGGGATGACGGTGATGGCCTCCCCCGGCGCGCCGGCCTCCTCCAGGTCGTGGGCCACCACCTCGGCGGGCACGACGAACCGCTCGGCCCGGCGCAGGGCCCGACCCAGTGCCGCCTCGTGCCACCTCCTGCCCCGGGCCGGATAGGCCTCCGGCACCCGCCGCCACAAGAGGTCGTGGATGGTCGCCACCAGCACGGCGCCGTCCGGCTCGAGCGTCGCCACCGAGGTGGAGTGGACCACGTCGAAGCCCGGGCGGGCCCTCAGCACCCCACGGTCCCAGGCCCGCGTCATCAGCGGTCCCGGGAGCGGCGAGCTGTGGAGCGGGAATCCCAGCGCGGCCAGCGGGTCGGGGCCGCCCCGGGCCGGAGGCGGGCGGCTGGCCAGCAGCTCGATGTCGGGGATCTCCCCGGGGTCGAGGGCGTGCAGGCCCTGGAGCAGGCCCTGCACGTAGGTGCCGATGCCGCCGGACGCCGTCCGGCGCAGCTGCTGGACCATCAACAGCAGTCGCAGCGAGTCAGCGCCCACCGGCCACCGGACCCCTCGCCGCCGGACGGCCGGGACCGGTCCGCTCGGCGGCTGCGTCGGCGTAGAGGGCAGCGAGCCCCTCGGCGCACGCCTCCCAGCTGAACGCCCCGCTCCGGCGGGTGCCCCGCGCCACCAGCTCGTCGACCGACGACCCGCCGGCCAGGATGTCGCCCAGTGCCCCGGCGAGGGCGTCGGCGTCGCCCGGGTCGACCAGGACGGCACCGTCCCCGACCACCTCGGGGACGGCCCCGGCGCCCGTCGCCACCACCGGCACACCGGCCGCCATGGCCTGCAGTGGTGGGAAGCCGAATCCCTCGTAGAGCGACGGGTAGGCGAGGACGGAGGCGTGCCGGAGGAGGGCCCCCAGCAGGCGGTCGTCGACGTACCCGGTGGGCCGCACGATCCGATCCCGGGCCGGCGATGCCGCCACGGCGGCGGCGAACCGGTCGGCCCCCCAGCCGTCACTGCCCACGACGACGAGGGCCACGTCGGGGTGGAGGTCGGCCACGGCGGCGAAGGCCGACACCAACAGCGGGTAGTCCTTGCGCGGCTCGATGGTGCCGACGGCCAGGACGTACCGGCCGCACCCGGCGGGCAGCGGGAGGGGTGGGGTCACGGTGGCCGCGGGGTCGGGACCCGCCCCGGGGAGGGGAGGGATGCCGTGGTGCACGGCACGGATCCGGGCGGGGTCGACGCCGAGCTCGGTGGCCACCTGGTCGGCGACGAACCGGGACGGGGTGTGCACCCAGGCACCTTCGTCCACGGCGCGACGGACGAGCGAGGGGAACTCGAGGGTGGGCGGGTCGCACAGTTCGGGGTAGAGCACGACGGTGAGGTCGTGCACGGTCACCACCCGGGCGGCGCGCCTGGTCGGGGGCACCACGAAGTTCGAGCCGTGGACGACGTCGACCGGCCCGACGAACCACTCCACCGGGGGGAGCGAGCTGTGCCGCCAGGCCAGGTGCAGCGGACGGGCCGGCATGGCCCGCTGGGCGGTCGACACCCCGGCCGGCACCAACGAGGCGATCCCCTGGCGACGACGCCAGCTCACCGCGAACGCGGACACGGCCACCGGGGGCCCCGGCGGCCCGGGGCGCCGCGACAGCCCGGACAGCCCGGACAGGGCGCCGGCGCAGAAGGCGCCGACCCCGGTCGGCCGACCGAGAAGAGGGGTGGCGTCGAAGGCGACGGACAGCCGGCCCTGGTCGGAGGGTGCAGATCGCTCCGGCACGCAGCGAGCCTTGCACACGGCCGGTGCCGGCCAGGACAAACCGGGCGGTACGGGCGGGTGGGGGTGGTGCCGGCCCGGGTGGCTCGGAGACCGGCCTGCCTCCGACGAGCCGGTCAAATCCCATTAGATTCCCCCTGATGCCCGCCCTGATGCCCGTCCCGACGCACGGGCGACCCCGATGATCGCCGCCCTGGCCGGCGGCGTGGGTGCGGCACGGCTGCTGCGAGGCATGATCGAGGTCGTCCCGGCCGAGGAGATCACCGCCATCGTGAACACGGCGGACGACACCGACCTCCACGGGCTGCACATCTCGCCCGACCTCGACACCGTCATGTACACCCTGGCCGACGCCATCAATCCCGACACCGGCTGGGGACTGGCCGGGGAGACCTGGCGGGTCATGGAGTCGCTGGGGCGGCTGGGCGGCATCACCTGGTTCAACCTCGGCGACCAGGATCTGGCCACCCACTGCTACCGGACCCAGCGCCTGAGCGAAGGGGCGGCACTGGGCCTGGTCACCGCGGAGCTGGCCCGTTCCTTCGGCGTGGAGGTCCGTCTCCTGCCGGTCACCGACGACCGCCTGCGGACCCGGGTCCAGCTGGCCGACGGCCCGGAGGTCGGCTTTCAGGAGTACTTCGTCCACCTGGGCCACGACGTGGCCGTCACCGGGGTCCGGTTCGACGGTGCCGAGTCGGCCCGCCCGGGCCCCGGGGTGCTCGAGGCCCTCGACGCCGCCGAGCCGATCGTCGTCTGCCCCTCCAATCCGGTCGTCTCCATCGGTCCGCTCAACGCGGTCGCCGGAGTGACCGAACTCCTCACGCGGCGACGGGACCGGGTGGTCGGGGTCTCCCCCATCATCGCCGGGGCGGCCCTCAAGGGCCCGGCCGACCGCCTCCTGCGCGAGATGGGGTACGAGTCCTCGGTGGTGGGAGTGGCCCGTTGGTACGCCTCGTGGATGGGCACGCTGGTGATCGACGAGGCCGATGCCCACCTGGCCCCCTCGGTCGAGGCGGAGGGTGTGCGGTGCGTCGTCGCCCCCACCGTCATGTCCTCGGTGGAGCGTTCGGCGCAGCTGGCGCGAAGTGTGCTCGATGCCGTCGGGTGAGCCGTCGGCCGCTCCGGCGGCCGGCGTCGCCATCTTCCCGGTCACCGGCCTCGGTGAGGTGCGGCAGGGGGACGACCTCGCCGGCCTGCTCGTCGAGGCGTTGTCCGACGGGCCTCGGGCGCCGTCACCCGTCCCGGGTGGGCTGGCGCACGGCGACGTCGTGGTGGTGACCCAGAAGGTGGTGTCGAAGGCCGAGGGCCGCATCGTCCCGATCGATCCTGACGACCCCGGGGCCAAACGGGCCCTGGTCGAGGACGAGGCGGTGCGGATCGTGCGCCGGCGGGGTGACCTGGTGATCACCGAGACGCGCCACGGCTTCGTCTGCGCCAACTCCGGTGTGGACCTGTCCAACGTCGACGCCGGGACCGCTGCCCTCCTCCCGGTCGACCCCGACCGGTCCGCACGCAGGATCCGCGAGGCGCTCGAGCACCGGCACGGGGTGTCGGTGGGGGTGATCGTCTCGGACACGTTCGGGAGGACCTGGCGCCGCGGGGTGACCGACGTGGCCATCGGTGTCGCCGGCGTGGCGGGCATCGTCGACCTCCGGGGGACCACCGATGCCACCGGGCGGATCCTCGACTCGACCGAGGTGTGCGTGGCCGACGAGCTGGCCGGGGCGGCCGAGCTGGTGATGGGCAAGGACCGGGGCATCCCCGTGGCGGTGATCCGGGGCGTCGACCCGGGTTGGCTCCGGCCGGGCTCGGTGGCCACCGAGATCGTCCGGCCGCCCTCCGAGGACCTGTTCCGCTAGCCGCTCTGCCCAGCCGGCCCCTGGGTGTCCCATCGCCGGGCCGACACTGGGCTTCCCATGGCCGGGCGACCCCGGCGCTTCCGAATGCTCAGCCCACGTCGTGCAGGTCCACCACGAACACGAGTGTCTCGTTCGGTCCGATCACCCCGCCGGCCCCCCGTTCCCCGTAGCCGAGGTGGGGTGGGATGGTGAGGCGGCGGCGTCCCCCCACCTTCATGCCGGCCACGCCCTGGTCCCAGCCGGCGATCACGTTGCCCCGGCCGAGTGGGAAGGCGAACAGCTCGCTGCGGCTCCACGACGAGTCGAACTCCTCGCCGGTCGACCACGACACCCCGACGTAGTGGACGTTGACCGGCTTGCCGGCCACCGCCTCGGGACCCTCCCCGATCTCGATGTCCTCGATCAGCAGCTCGCCCGGGGGCGGGCCGTCGGGGATGGTGACGACAGGTTTGCTCGTGGAGGCCATGCGACGACTGTAGATGGTCGGAGCGGTCGGTTCACCCGCCGCGGCGGGAACCCCCGGCCCGACTCGATGCGCCGCGCTTGGCCCCGACCGGGGCGCCCCGGCGCTGCTCGTGGCCGCCCTTGGCGCCGCCGGCCCGGCCGGCACCACCGCTCCCGCGCCGCGAGGACGTCGAGCCGGCGACGGGCTTCCCCGATCGGGCCGGGCGGCCCGTCGTCTCCCGATTCTCCCAGGCACCCCCGGCGCGCTTCTTCTTCCGACCGTCGCCCGACTGGCCCACCGGTCCGGCTCCGGCCGGCCGGCCGGCGGTCGCCGTGCCGCGATGGCGGCCCTCCCCCGGCGATCCGTCCCGGGGAGCGGGGGGCCGGGCCTTCCAGGCCTTGGTGGGGCGCCGGGACCTGTCGGGGCGCCCTCCTCTCGGCTGGCTCTTCCCGTGCTCGGCGTGGTGGCCGGAGCTGGGACGGCGCGCCGGCGGCTCGCCGATCACCGCGGTCACGGCCGACGGGTCGGGCAGGGTCGTGCCGACGGGCACGCCGAGGTCCCGCTGGAGGCGCTTGACGGCGCCGGCCTTGTCCGGGGTGACCAGGGTCACCACCACCCCGGTGGCACCGGCGCGTGCGGTGCGGCCGGACCGGTGCACGTAGTCCTTGGCATCGGCGGGTGGGTCGAAGTGGACCACGGCGTTGACCCCGTCGACGTGGATCCCACGGGCGGCGACATCGGTCGCCACCAAGGCATCGACCGCTCCCCGCACGAAGAGGTCCAGCGCCTTCTCGCGCTGCTTCTGGCTCCGGTCGCCGTGGATGGCGGCGGCCCGGATGCCGCGCTGTTCCAGCTGGCGGGCGATCCGGTCGGTGGCGTGCTTGGTCCGGCTGAACACGATGGTCGGTCCGGCGGCGGCGACCACATCGGCGGTCACGCCCACCCGGTCCCCCGAGGAGGCCCGCCAGAATAGGTGGACGGCGGCGCTGGCGTCGTCCTCGTCCACTTCGAGCTCGTGCCGGGCCGGATCGTTCTGGTAACGGCGGACCAGCACGTCGATGTCCCCGTCCAGGGTGGCGGAGAACAGCAGCGTCTGGCGCGTGGCCGGCGTGAGGTCGAGCAGGCGCTTCACATCGGGCAGGAACCCCATGTCGGCCATGCGGTCGGCCTCGTCGAGCACGACGATCTCCACGGCATCGAGGCGGATGCTCCCCCGCTCGATCAGGTCGCCCAGCCGACCGGGACAGGCGACGACCACGTCGACGCCCCGGGACAGTGCCTTCAGCTGGGGACCGTACCCGACACCCCCGTAGAACGAGTCGACCCTGAGGTTGCGCGGCGTGGCCAGCACCTGGAGCTCGGACGCCACCTGGGCGGCCAGCTCGCGGGTGGGGGTGAGCACCAGCACCCGGGGGTGCTTCGGCCGGGATGCCTTCCCGGTCAGCCGGGCCACGGCGCCGATGCCGAAGGCCAGCGTCTTGCCCGACCCGGTGGGCGCCTTGCCGCAGACGTCCCGGCCGGCCAGGGCGTCGGGGATGGTCATGGTCTGGATGGCGAACGGCTCGGTGATCGACTTCCGGTCGAGCGCGGCGACGATGTCGGAGGGCACGCCGAGGGAGGCGAAGGAAGGCTGCAAGGGGGGCATGAGGGTGCTTTCGTGCGACAGGGACGGCCACGGAATGTGGTCCGAGGGGATGGCCTGTCGCCTACACGGCGCACCAGGACCAGCCCAGGTTAGTGCCTCGGAGCAGCCGATCCTGCGCAGGCCCCCGTCCGCGGCGGGATCGACCCCCGCAAGGGCCCCCGGCGGCCCCGTTCAGCCCCCGGCGGGTGCCTGGCGCTTGCGCACGAATGCCAGCACCGCGGCGGTACCGTCGCCCAGCGTGGTCCACGGCTTCCATCCGAGCTGGATGCCGGCCCGGCTCGGATCGACGCAGTTGCGCAGGAGCTCCCCCGGACGCAGCGGCTTGAAGTCGACCTGGGGGTCCACGCCGGCCTGGGCGGCCATCTCGCCGTAGAGGGTGTTCACCGAGGTCTCGTGGCCGGTCCCGATGTTGCAGATGAGGCCACCTCCCTTGGTCGCCGCCCGCACGAAGGCGTCCACCACATCGTCCACATAGACGTAGTCGCGGGTCTGTTCGCCGTCGCCGAAGATGGTCACCGGCTCCCCCCGGAGCAGGCGCTCGGCGAAGATGGCCACGACGCCCGCCTCGCCGTGGGGATCCTGCCGCGGACCGTAGACGTTGGCCAGGGCCAGCGCGGCGAACTCCAGCGAGTGCAGCTCGCGGTAGGCCACCAGGTAGTCGATGACGGCGTTCTTCGACACGCCGTAGGGGGACAGGGGGCGCCGGGGCAGTGACTCCTTCAGCGGCAGTTCCGAGGGATCGGGCTCACCGTAGATGGTCCCGCCGCTGGCCGCGAACACCACTCGGTCCGACCGGGCCTGGCGGGCCCCCTCGAGGATGCGCAGGGTGCCGATCAGGTTCACGTCGGCGTCGAACACGGGATCGGCCACCGACCGTCGCACGTCGGCCTGGGCGGCCAGGTGGAAGATCACCTCCGGGCGCCGTCGAACGATGAGGTCCACCACCTCGGCCGAGCGGATGTCCATCTGGTGGACGGTGAGCTGATGGCCCGCCGAGGCGCGGGCCCCGGCCAGGTTGGCGAGCGAGCCCGTCGAGAGGTCGTCCACCACGTCGACGGTGTTGCCCTCGGCCAGGAGCCGGTCCACGAGGGTCGAACCGATGAAGCCGGCACCTCCCGTGACCATCGCCCTCATGATCAGGCGCCCGCCGGAACCCGTTCACCGTCGATGACGGTGCCCGAGGCGGTGATGGCGCCGGCTCCGATCACCGAGATGCCATGGATGACGCACCGTTGGCCGACGATGGCCCCCGGGCCGATCACCGAGCCCTCGACGGTCGCCTTGGAGGCCACCCGCGCACCGGGGAGGAGCACGGACCCGATCACCGAGGCATTCTCCTCGATCACGGCGCCGGCACCCACCACCGACTCGTCGACGACGGCCCCGGGGGCGACGGAGGCCCCGGCACCCAGGAGGGAGCGGGCCACCGAGGCGCCATCGACCTCGACCTCGTCGACGCACCACACGCCGGGACCGATCCCCGGATCGAGGTGCGCCCCCGGAGTGGGCGGGCCGGGGCGTCGGCCCAGCACCAGGTCGCGGTGGGCCCGCAGGTAGGCGTCCGGCGTGCCGGTGTCCAACCAGTAGGCATCAGAGCCGAGCGCGAAGAGGGTCAGGTCCTTCACCAGGTCGGGGAACGTCTCCCGCTCGATGGACACGCGGCGGCCCTCGGCGATGCGGTCCAGCACCGCCGGTTCGAACACGTACATCCCGGCGTTGATGAGATTGGTCGGGGCCTCGTCGCGTGGCGGCTTCTCGATGAACGCCTGCACCCGTCCGTCGTCGTCGGTCGGCACCACGCCGAAGGCGCTCGGGTCGTCGACCGGGGTGAGGCCGATGGTCGCCTCGGCCCGGCGCAGCCGGTGGAAGTCGACCAGCTCGGTGAGGTCCGAGTCGGTGAGCACGTCCCCGTTGACGACCACGAAGGTCTCGTCGATGCCGGCGTGCCGGGCGGCGAAGCCGATGGCCCCGGCCGTGTCGAGGGGTGTCGGCTCCACGGCGTAGGTCAGGCGCACCCCGGCGATGGTCCCGCTCGGATAGGCACTGATGAAGGCGTCCGGACGGTACCCGAGGGACAGCACGGCCTCCTCGATCCCGTGATCGGCCAGATGCCCGATGACCCGCTCGATCATGGGCTGCTCGACCACCGGGAGCATCTGCTTCGGCGTGGTCAGCGTCAGAGGACGCAAGCGAGTGCCCTCGCCACCCACCAGGACGACTGCCCTCACTTCGTGCTTCCGCCGGAACTCTTCGTGGTGGTGGTGGTCGGGACGGTGGTCGAGGTCGGCGTGGGGGCGGTCGTGGAGGGGGTGGCCGGGGTGGTCGTCGCCGTGCTCGAGCTCTCGAGGGCGTTGAGCAGGGCGGTGATCGCCGTGGCCGGGGGCTTCGGGACGTCGGCGGTGGCCGGCACGAATGCCATGGTGATCAGCTGGCCGTTGGTGAACAGCAGGTCCTGGGGATCGCCGCTGGTCTCGGTGCCCTTGCCGTTGGACTCCGGACTGGACCAGCTGTCGACGATGACCACGCCCGGCTTGCCGGAGTCAGGCGTTCCCTTGGGACAGACATCGCCGTTGCTGTACAGGGTCTTACCCGGGTACTGGAGCGTGGAGGAGGTGAGGACGAGGCCCTTGTAGCCGGAGACGAACTTGCCGAGGGTGGCGTTGGCCCCCGACTCGGAGCTGTTCTTCGGTGCGACGGTCAGCACGCCGTTGCCGTTGGCGGTCAGCCCGGTCGTCGCCGTGTTCGTGCTGACCGGCAGGTCGGGCTCCACGGTGCCGCACACGTCGATGCCCAGGGCGGCGTGCCACACCTGGCTCGTCGTCGGTGGGCCGGCCGACGAGGCCACCCGGTGGGTGTTCTGGTACCGGCTCAACCCGATGAGCGCCAGGCCCACCACGCAGATCACGACCAGGCTGGCGTACCAATTGACCGGCATCTGGCCGCGATAGGTGCGGCCACCGCCCGTGGTGGCGGCTCGCTCCACCCATTTGCCCGTCTGGTTGCTCGGCATGATCGGAGGACACCCTACAGCCTGGGCTCCGGGGCCCGGCGACGCCCGGTCACGTCGCCGTGGCCCGGGCCAGGCAGGCCAGGGCGGCCCGCACCGCGATCCCGAGCGCCACCGCCGGCAGGAGGACGCGCCTCCATCCCCGGGTCGAACGGGCGGCGAACCGCAACAGGGATCGGTGGTGTTCGGCGATCATCCGGTACGGGTGGCGATCCGTGGACACGCCCTGGAGGTGGGTCACCTCGGCGGTGGGCGCGTAGCCGACACGCCAGCCCGCCTGGCCGAGACGCCAGCAGAGGTCCACGTCCTCGGCGTACATGAAGTAGGACTCGTCGAAGCCGCCGACCTGCTCGAAGGCGGCGCGCCGGACGAGGAAGCACGCCCCCGACACCCAGTCCACCCGCTGCGGCCCGACGTCGGAGCCGGTCAGCCCCGCCTGCTGGTAGGAGCGGGTGAAGCGGTTGTCCGGGGCGAAGATGCCCAACACGGCGTGTCCGGCGGCGTCGACCATCGACGGGAAGCGCCGGGCGGAGGGATAGCGGTCGCCTCCGGGCGTCCGGACCAGCGGGCCCACCAGTGCGCACCCGGCGTCGTCCTCCAGCACCTTCGACAGGGCGGCCAGCACCCCGGGTCGCACGACGAGGTCCGGATTGCACACCAGCACCGACGGGGCGGTCGTCGCCGCCACGCCCCGGTTCGCCGCCGCCCCGTAGCCGAGGTTGCGGCCGGTGACCAGCAGCCGGGCGTCCGGGACGGCCCGGGCCAGCTCGTCGACGGAGCCGTCCGTCGAACCGTTGTCGACGACCACCAGCTCGCTCGGGTGCTCGTCCCGCCAGCCCTCCACACAGGCCCGCAGCGCCGGGCCCGACTCGTAGTTCACGACGACCACGGCGGTGCCGTCGAGGGGCGGGGGCACCGGAGGACGAGCGTCGCGCCCCTGGGCGCGCCCGGTCACGCGTCGGGCCGGGTGAACCGGTACTTGACCAGGGCCCGGAGGGCCCCGAACCCGTCACGCCAGGTGATCTTCTTGCCCTCGTCCTCCTCACGGCCGGCGTAGGAGATCGGGACCTCGTAGATGCGGTAGCCGCGACGCAGCACCTTGGCGGTGATCTCGGGCTCGAAGTCGAACCGGTCGGACTCGATGGTGATCCCCTCGAGGACCCGGCGGTCGAACAGCTTGTAACACGTCTCCATGTCCGACAGGGTCGAGGAGTAGAGCACGTTGGTGACGAGGGAGAGGAAGCGGTTGCCGATCCAGTGGAGGGGCATCATGTTCTTGCGCTCACCGGTGAACCTGCTGCCGTAGACCACCTGGGACTTCCCCCGCAGGATGGGATCGAGCAGCTTGGGCCAGTCCTCGGGGTCGTACTCGAGGTCGGCGTCCTGCACGAGCACGAGGTCGCCGCGCACCGACTCCATGCCGGTCCTGATGGCTGCCCCCTTGCCCCGGTTCTGCGCGTGGCTGATCACCCGGACGGTCGAGTCACCCAGGGCGGCCAGCACCTTGTCGGTGCCGTCCGACGACCCGTCGTCCACCACGATCACCTCGATGTCGAGGGGGAGCTGGACGGCTCGGATGCGCCGGATCACCTCGGCGACGGTGACACGCTCGTTGAAGACGGGCACGATGACCGACAGCGTGGCGTACCGATGGGCCTCGCTCCCCGACGCACCGGGGGTGTCTCCGTCAGCCATGGTGTCGGTCTCCTCGGTCGAAGCGTCGGGCCGGATCGGAACCACTTGCTACCACGTCAGCGGTCCTCCGGGCCCACGGCCGGCGCGGGGAACGGCGCCGGCAGACTGGTGTCCTCGGCCAGGTACGCCGCCGTTCGGGCCAGGCCCTCCATCAATCCGGTGGTCGGCTCCCAGGCCAGTGCCGTCTTGGCCAGCGAGATGTCCGGCCTCCGCCGGGTGGGGTCGTCGACCGGCAACGGCAGATGGACGATCTCCGAGCTGGAGCCGAGCAGCTCGATCACCGTCTGGGCGAGCTCGAGGACGGTGTACTCGTCGGGATTGCCGATGTTGACCGGGCCGGTCACCGACGAGTCGAACATGGCGATCAGCCCGCGGACCTCGTCCTCCACGTAGCAGAGGCTCCTCGTCTGGCTGCCGTCGCCGTAGACGGTGATCGCCTCCCCGCGCATGGCCTGGAGCAGGAAGTTGGAGACGACCCGGCCGTCGTCGGGCCTCAGCCTCGGCCCGTAGGTGTTGAAGATCCTGACGATCCCCACGTCGGTGCCGAGGGCGCGGTGGTGGGCCATGGTCAGCGCCTCGGCGAACCGCTTGGCCTCGTCGTAGACGCTCCGGGGGCCGACCGGGTTCACCCGGCCCCAGTAGGCCTCCGACTGGGGGTGGACCTCGGGATCGCCGTAGACCTCGCTGGTCGATGCCAGGAGGAAGCGGGCGCCGTTGCGCCGGGCGAGCTCGAGACCCCGACGGGTCCCCTCGCTCCCGACCGCCAGGGTCTCCAGCGGGCGGGCCAGGTAGTCGGGCGGGGAGGCCGGGCTGGCCAGGTTGAACACACCGCCCACCGGTCCCTCGACGGGCAGTTCCTGGGAGACGTCGGCCTCCACCAGGCTGAACCGCGGGTGGTGGCGAAGATGGGCCACGTTGGCGGGGCGGCCGGTCGAGAAGTCGTCCACGCACACGACGTGCTCACCGCGATCGAGCAGCTGATCGCAGAGATGGGAGCCCAGGAAGCCGCCACCGCCCAACACGACCAGGGCACCGCTCATCGGCGCCCGATCCCGGTGTACTCGAAGCCGATTCTCCGCAGCTGGGCCGGATCGAGGAGGTTCCGGGCGTCGACCATCACCGGCTCGGCCATCGTGGACAGCACCTTGGTGAAGTCGAGCCAGCGGAACTGGTCCCACTCGGTCAGCACCACGGTGGCCGCCGCCCCCTCGCACGCCACGTAGGCGTCCGGGAAGGCACGGACGGCGTCCGCCGGGCCCAGCCCGTCGTCACCGGCGAGTCCCGGCAGCTCGCCGACGGCGACGGACGGCTCGCCGACCGGCACGACCACGGTGGGGTCGAAGACCCTCACGACGGCGCGGCCGGCGACGAGGCGGCGCACCACCTCGACGGCGGGTGAATTACGCAGGTCGTCGGTCCCCGCTTTGAAGGTGAGGCCCCACACGGCCACCACCGCATCCGTCAGGTCGCCGCCCACCGCCGACCGGACCTTCTCGACCACGCGGACGAACTGCTCCTCGTTGGTGGCGATGGCCCCCTTGAGGAAGGAGAAGTCGTAACCGGCCTGTTCGGCGATGTGGACGAGGGCCCTCGTGTCCTTGGGGAGGCAGCTGCCGCCCCATCCGGGTCCCGGCCGCAGGTACTCGAACCCGATGCGCCTGTCGTAACCCAGGCCGAGGATGACGTCCCGCACGTCGGCGCCGACGGCCTCGCACAGCCCGGCGACGGCGTTCACGAAACTCAGCTTGGTGGCGAGGAAGGCGTTCGAGGCGTACTTGATGGTCTCCGCCGTGGCGGCATCGGTGATCAGGAGCGGGGCGTGGGTGCCGGCGAACAGGTCGCCGACCCTCGCCGCCGCCGACTGGTCGTCGGCACCGACCACGATGCGCTCGGGATGGAGGCTGTCGGGGACGGCGGTCCCCTCGCGCAGGAACTCCGGGTTGGACACCACCTTGATGTCGTGGCGGCCGAGCACCCTCTCGACCACCAGGGTCGAGCCCACGGGGACGGTCGACTTGTTGACGATGACCGTGCCGGGCCGGAGGTGGGGCGCGATCTCCTTGGCCACCGCCTCCACGTAGGAGAGGTCCGCCGACCCGTCGGTACCCTGGGGAGTGGGGACGCACAGGAAGACGAACTCGGCATCCTCGACGGCGGCGGTCGCCCCCACGACGAACCGGAGTCGGCCCGCCGCCTGCCCCTCGCGCACCAGCTCCTCGAGATGGTCCTCGACGATGGGCACCCTCCCCCCCTCGAGCATGGCCACCTTGGCCGGGTCGGCGTCCCCGCACGTCACCGTGTGTCCGAGGTGGGCCAGCGTGGCGGCCGTCGGAAGGCCCACGTAGCCGACTCCGATCACCGCCACCGTGGTGCCCCGGCCATGGGGCAGCACCCGGACGGCTGCGCCACCGTGCCCGAAGTAGGCGCCAGCCGAGCCCGACGCCGAACGCGCTCCCGGGCCGGGCGTTTCGCCCTGGGTGCCTTCTGAATTCTTCGACATCACCGACCGGTCCCCGTCATCGTCGCTGCCTCGTTGGGGCCGTGCCGCCCCTTCCCATCTCGGCTCGTCGCCCGCGATTCTGTAGCGATACGGCCGGGCAGGGGCTGCGTCCTGCGTCGACGTCCTCCACCGGCGCTCATGGCCCCGTGGACAGCGCGCCCACGAGGCGCCCCAACGAATCGGTCCAGGTGGGGAGCAGTGCGATCCCCGCCAGTCGCAGCGCGGCGTTGTCGAGGCGCGAGTTGGCCGGACGAGGTGCGGGACGGGGGGGATCCAGCTCCGACGTGGCGATCGGCTCCACCCGGTCGGGGTCGAGCCCGGCCGCGGCCAGGGTGGCCCGGGCGAAGCCGTACCAGGTGGTCTCGCCCTGGTTGGTGACGTGGAAGGTGCCCGGCCGGCGGTCGAGGCCGAGCCTCACCACCGCCTGGGCCAGGTCGGCCGTGAAGGTCGGACAGCCGTGCTGGTCGGCGACGAACCGCAACGTGCCCCCGGGATCGGCGGCGGCCAGCCGGAGGACGGTCTTGACCATGTTGGCACCGTGGGCGCCGCTCACCCAGGCGGTGCGCACGATGGTGGCCGATCCGAGGAGGCGCTGCACCTCGAGCTCGCCCCCCAGCTTGCTCCGGCCGTAGACGGAGCGAGGATTGGGTTGGTCCCACTCGACGTACGGCCGGTCCGCGGTGCCGTCGAACACGTAGTCGGTGGAGACGTAGACCAGGTGGGCGCCGACCGCCCGGGCCGCCTCGGCGATGTTGCGGGTGCCGAGGGCGTTGACGGCGAACGCCGTGTCGGGGTCGGACTCGCAGGCGTCCACGGCGGTGAAGGCCCCACCGTGGAGCACGATGTCCGGCCGGAACGACTCGGCGGCCGCCCGCACCGCATCGCGGTCGACCACGTCGAGGGTGTCGATGTCCGTCGAGAGGACGTCGATCGTCCCGGGCGGGACGGGCGACAGGATGCCGGAGGCGCCGGCATCACCCGGGTCGCCCGGAACGATGCCACCGTCGGGGACGGCACCGGCGAGGACGTCCCGCACATCACGCCCCAGTTGGCCGTGGCCGCCGGTCACCAGGACCCGCACGGGCGTGCTCACGTCGAGGGCTTGGAGCCCGACGCCCCTCCGGTCGGCGACCACGCGCCCTCGACCACCGGGGCCCGGTCACGCAACGGCTCCCACCAGCTCCGGTGGGCGGCGTACCAGGCCACCGTGTCGGCCAGCCCCCGGTCGAAGGCGACCGTCGGCTCCCATCCCAGTGCCTTGCGGATCTTTCCCGAGTCGAGCAGGTACCGGCGATCGTGGCTCGGGCGGTCGGGGACGATCTCCTTCAGGCTGCGGGGCTTGCCCGTCGCGTCGAGCACGGCGTCGGCGATCTCTTCGATGCTGGCCTCGACCCCGCTGCCGACGTTGTAGGTCTCGCCGACCATGCCGTGCTGCAGGACCAGTTCGATGGCCCGGCAGTGGTCGTCGACGTGCAGCCACTCCCGCCGGTTCTGGGTGGAGGCGTAGAGCGGCAGCGGCTGGTCGTCGAGCGCTTTGGCCGTGAAGAGCGGGATGACCTTCTCGGGGAACTGGTAGGGCCCGTAGTTGTTGCAGCAGTTGGTGATGGTCGCCGGGAGCCCGAAGGTCTCCACGTAGGCCCGCACGGCGTGGTCGGCGCCGGCCTTCGAGGCGTTGTAGGGGGTCCGGGGGCGGTAGGGCGTCGACTCGGTGAACACCTCGTCGGAATCGAGGGCGAGGTCGCCGTAGACCTCGCACGTCGAGATGTGGTGGAACCTCGCCACGCCGTGGCGGCGGGCGGCCTCGGCCAGCGTCTGGGTGCCGAGCACGTTGGTCCGGAAGAACCGGGAGGGGTCGAGGATGGCCAGGCTGTTGTGCGACTCGGCGGCGAAGTTGACGATCACGTCGATCTCGTGCTCGGCCAGCGTCTTCGCCACCGTCTCGAGGTCACCGATGTCCCCACGGACGAACTCGATGCGGCCCTCGAGATCGTCCAGGTTGGGCAGGTTGCCGGCGTAGGTCAGCACGTCGAAGGCGACGACGGCATCCTCGGGGTGGTGATTCACCCAGTAGCGAACGAAGTTCGAACCGATAAAGCCGGCGCCGCCGGTCACGAGTAGTCGCATAATCGGGGAATCCTAGTCGGACCAGGGATGATTCCCCGGAGCGTCCCTGCTCAGGGCCCTGGTCAGGGCCCGGTTCCCGAGCCAAGACCGTCCCCGGGGCGCACGTGCACCACGTCGCCGGCGACCACGGTCCGGGTCCCGCCGGGGCCCTCGACGACCAGATGGCCCTCGACGGTCAGGTCGACGGCGGTCCCCTCGAACCGATCGTCGGCCAGCTCGACCCTCACCAGGGTGCCGATGGTGGCGCACCGCGCCCGGAGGTCGGCCGACTGACGGGCCTGGCCGTCCGGCGACGACAGGTCGGCGGCCCGGGGCTCCAGTGCCGCCAGCAGGCCACCGAGCAGCTCCTCCACGTCGACCACCCGGCCCGACTGCTGGCGGAGGGACGTGGCCATACCCACCAGTTCCGGCGGGAGGTCGGCATCGGTGGCCGGCCAGTTGGCGTTGATGCCGATCCCCACCACGACGGGAGGGGGTGCCGAGCCGGCCGGGTCGGCGAGATCGGCCTCGGCCAGGACGCCGGCGAGCTTGCGTCCATCCGGGGCGAGCAGGTCGTTCGGCCACTTGACGGCCGCCTCCACGCCGACGGGGCGGGCGGCATCGACGGCGGCGAGGGCCACCACGGCGCTGGCCAGATGGCGCCGGTCCGGGGGGAGCTCCGGTCGGAGCAGCACGGACGCCAGCAGGTTCGACCCGGCGGGCGCCTCCCAGCTACGGCCCAGTCGCCCCCGACCGGCTGTCTGGTGCGAGGCCACGGCGACGACGCCCTCGGGGGCCCCGGCCCTGGCTTCGTCGAGCAGGTACCGGTTGGTCGAATCGATGGACTCGAAGCGCCGGATGTCGGTGAATCGCGGCCCCGGCATGGCACACACCCTACGGGCCGTGACAGTGTTGTACGGCCTCGGGGGCACTACGCCCCCGGCCCTTGGCCGACCGATTCGAAAGGCGCAGCGTGCTCAAGAAGGTTCTCATCGCCAACCGGGGGGAGATTGCCGTGCGGGTCATCCGGACCTGCCGGGAACTGGGGGTGGCCACGGTCGCCGTCTACTCCGACCTGGATCGGGACGCGCTCCATGTCCGTCTGGCGGACGAGGCCTACGCACTGGGTGGCCAGACCGCCGCCGAGAGCTACCTCAACACCGAGGCCATCCTCGACGTCATCGAGCGGAGCGGGGCCGATGCCGTCCATCCCGGCTACGGGTTCTTCTCGGAGAACACCGACTTCGCCAGGGCGATCACCGACAGGGGCGTGACCTTCATCGGGCCACCCCCGGGGGCGATCGAGATCATGGGCGACAAGATCAGCTCGAGGCACGCGGCGGAGCGGGCCGGCGTGTCCGGGGTCCCTGGCCGCTCCGAGGTGCTCACCTCCCCGGACGAGGTCACGAGCTTCGGGGAGGAGTTCGGCTGGCCGGTGGCCATCAAGGCCGCCTTCGGCGGCGGGGGCCGCGGCATGAAGGTGGTCTCGGGGCCCGCGGAGTCCGCCGAGGCGCTGGAGTCGGCCATGCGCGAGTCGCTGGCCTACTTCGGTCGGGACGAGTGCTACGTCGAGCGCTACCTCGCCTGGCCCCGGCACGTGGAGATGCAGGTCATCGCCGACACCCACGGGACGACGCTGTGGCTGGGCGAGCGGGACTGCTCGGCGCAGCGCCGCCACCAGAAGCTGATCGAGGAGAGCCCGGCGCCCGACTTCCCCGACGACGTGCGCCAGGCCATGGGCGCCGCCTCGGTCAAGGTGGCCGAGGCGTGCGGCTACGTCAACGCCGGCACCGTCGAGTTCCTCTACCAGGACGGCGAGTTCTTCTTCCTCGAGATGAACACGCGGCTGCAGGTGGAGCACCCGATCACCGAGCTCGTGACCGGTCTCGACCTCGTCGAGTGGCAGCTGCGGGTGGCGTCGGGCGAGCCCCTCGGGTTCTCCCAGGACGAGGTGCAACGCAACGGCCACGCCATCGAGGTGCGGATCAACGCCGAGAACCCCGCCGGCGGGGCCTTCACCCCTTCGCCCGGCACCATCACGGAGTTCGTGGCGCCCGGCGGGCCGGGGGTGCGCCTCGACGCCGGCTACGCCTCGGGCGACACGGTGAGCCAGTTCTACGACAACCTGCTGGCCAAACTGGTCGTGTGGGGCCACGACCGTGAGTCGGCGAGACGGAGGATGCTCCGCGCCATCGACGAGACGGTGGTGTCCGGTGTGGCCACCACCCTCCCGGCCGATGTGGCCATCCTCTCCCACCCCGACTTCATCTCCGCCTCCCACTCGACCAACTGGGTGGAGCAGACACTCGACCTCAGCGGGGTGACCGCCGATGCCCAGTCGGCCCCGGCGACCGAGGACGGCGACGAGGTGGCGCGTGTGCTCCGTGAGGTCACCGCCGAGGTCGACGGCCGCCGCTACCAGGTCAAACTGTGGGTACCCGACACCGGTGACGCCGTCATCGCCGTCGGTGCCGGTCCCGCCCGGGGCACCGGCCCGAAGCGCCCGAAGGCGGCGGCGTCCGGGGCCGGCTCGGGGACGGTGGCCGTGCCCATGCAGGGCACCATCGTCAAGGTCCTCGTGGCCGAGGGCGACGCGGTGGAGGTCGGCCAGACCATCTGCGTGCTGGAGGCGATGAAGATGGAGAACAACGTGAACGCCGAGAAGGCCGGCACCATCAAGGAGGTCCGGGTCCTCGCCGGGGAGTCCGTCGGCCCCGGTGACGTGATCGCGGTCATCGAGTAGCGGGCGACCGGCGATGAGCGATGCCACCACCCTCAAGCAGACGGCCCGTGGCGCCATCGATGCCGGGCTGGGCGGCCTCGTGGCCCTCAGCCACAGCATCCACGACCACCCCGAGACCGCCTTCGAGGAGGAGCAGGCCTGCCGGTGGACCGTCGAGATCCTCGACGACGCCGGCTTCGCGGTGAGCCGGGGCACCGCCGGCATGCCCACCGCCTTCAGCGCCGAGGTGGGCAACGGGCCCCTGGTGCTGGCGGTGTGCGCCGAGTACGACGCCCTGCCGGGTGTCGGCCACGCCTGCGGGCACAACATCATCGCCGCCTCCGCCGTGGGGGCGGGCCTGGGGCTCGCCGGGCTGGCCGATGAGCTGGACCTGACCGTCCGGGTGCTCGGCACGCCGGCCGAGGAGGGGGGTGGGGGCAAGATCGCCATGCTGGAGCAGGGGGTGTTCGACGACGTCCACCTGGCGATGATGATCCACCCGTGGCCGGCGGACCGGCTCGAGGGGACCTGTCTGGCCGTGTCCCACTTCGACGTGACCTTCGTCGGAAAGAGCGCCCACGCGTCGGCATCCCCCTGGGAGGGAGTCAACGCCGGTGACGCCATGACCGTCGCCCAGGTGGCCATCGGCCTGCTCCGTCAGCAGTTCCGGTCCGGCGACCAGGTGCACGGCATCGTCACCGACGGCGGGCAGGCCGCCAACATCATCCCCGAGAAGGTCACCGGACGGTTCATGTGCCGGTCGACGTCGCTCGCAGGCCTCCGGGCGCTCGAGCCGCGGGTGATGGCCTGCTTCGAGGCGGGCGCGCTCGCCACCGGGTCGACGTGGAGCCGCACGGACCTGGCCCCCGCCTACTCCCACATGGAGAGCGACCAGGGACTCCTGGCGCTGTACCGCACCAATGCCGAGGCGCTGGGGCGGCGATTCGGGCTCGATGACGACGGCTCCCCCCGGCCGACCTTCTCCACCGACATGGCCAACGTCTCCCTCGCCGTACCGACCATCCACCCCCTCGTCGGCATCGACGCCGGCGGGTCGGTCAACCACCAGCCGGAGTTCGCCGCCGCCTGCGTCACCCCCTCGGCGGACGCCGCCGTGCGGGACGGCGCACTGGCCATGGCCTGGACCGCCATCGACGCCGCCGGGCCGGGCGCGGTGCGGGACCGGCTGCTCGCCCGTCGCTGAGGGGTCCGTCGCCGGGGAGTCGACGGAGGGGAGTCGACGGAGAGGAGTCGACGGTCGCTCCTCCCCGGGTCGTCCCCGACGCCGTGCCCGGCCGGAACGGGTGCGCCCGGCCGGTCCGAGCCCGGCCGGGGCGGTCAGCCGTTCGGGTGGAACTCGCCGAACACGGAGCGAAGGACGTCGGACACCTCGCCCAAGGTGGCCATCCGGGCCAGCGCCGCCTTCATGGGGACCAGCAGGTTCTGGGTGCCGCGGGCGGCGGCCTCCACGTCGGCCAGTGCGGCAGCGACACCGGCCTCGTCACGTTCGGCGCGCACCCGCTTGACCCGTGCGACCTGTGACCGTTGGAGCTCGGGGTCGATGGGGAACACCTCGGTGGGCTCGAGCTCCTCGTCGACGAACTTGTTCACCCCGACGATGATCTTCTCGCCGGCGTCGATGTCCTTGGCGTACGCATAGGCCGCCTGTTCGATCTCCTGTTGCATGTACTGCGCCTCGATGGCGTCCACCGCGCCGCCCATCTCGTCGATGCGCTCGAGGTACTCCCAGGCATCTCGCTCGACCTCGTCGGTGAGCGACTCGACGAACCACGATCCGGCCAGCGGGTCGACCGTGTCGGCCATGCCCGATTCGTACCCGACGATCTGCTGGGTGCGCAGGGCCACCTTGGCCGCCCGCTGGGTCGGCAGGCCGAGGGCCTCGTCGAATCCGTTGGTGTGCAGGCTCTGGGTGCCGCCCAGGGCCGCGGCCAGCGCCTGGAGCGTCACCCTGACGATGTTGTTCTCGGGCTGCTGGGCGGTGAGCGTGGAGCCGCCCGTCTGCGTGTGGAATCGCAGCAGGGTCGACCGCTTGTCCTTCGCCCCGAACCGCTCGGTCATGATCCGAGCCCACATCCGGCGGGCGGCGCGGTACTTGGCCACCTCCTCGAACAGGTTGTTGTGGGCGTTCCAGAAGAAGCTCAACCGGGGAGCGAACGCGTCGACGTCGAGGCCGGCGGCCAGTGCCGCCTCGACGTAGGCGATCCCGTTGGCGATGGTGAAGGCGATCTCCTGCACCGCCGTCGATCCGGCTTCGCGGATGTGGTAGCCGGAGATGGAGATGGTGTTCCAGGCGGGCAGGTGCTCGGCGCAGTAGGAGAAGGTGTCGGTGACCAGGCGCATGGAGGGGCGGGGAGGATAGATGTAGGTGCCCCGGGCCACGTACTCCTTCAGGATGTCGTTCTGGATGGTGCCGCCGAGCAGCGTGGCGTCGACCCCGTTCTCCTCGGCGACCAGCTGGTAGAAGAGCAACAGGATCGCCGCGGTGGCGTTGATGGTCATCGAGGTGGTGACCTTGTCCAGAGGGAGTCCCTCGAGCAGGAGTCGCATGTCGGCCATCGAGTCGATGGCCACGCCCACCTTGCCCACCTCGCCCTCGGCGCGCGGATGGTCGGAGTCGTACCCCATCTGGGTCGGGAGGTCGAAGGCGCACGACAGACCGGTCTGGCCGGCGCCGAGCAGGAACTTGAAGCGCTCGTTAGTCGACTCCGCGGTCCCGAACCCGGCGTACTGGCGCATCGTCCACAGGCGGCCCCGGTACATGTCGGGCCGAATGCCCCGGGTGAACGGGTACTGGCCCGGCTCGCCCAGCTGGCCAGCGGGGTCCCACCCCTCGAGATCGGCGGGACCGTAGACCCGGCGGATCTCGATGCCCGAGTCGGTCAGCCGCCTGCTCTCGTGGTCCGGGGGTGCGCCGTCTGTTGCCATGGGCCCCAGGTTAGGGTGTCCGGCGCCACCCGGAGGATCGACCGGCCCGGCTCAGCCGGTCACGCCGGGAGCACGGCGTGGGGCATGCACAGATCGTCGTACTCGGCGATCTGGATCGGGGCGGCGTCGGCCCCGCAGGCCGGACAGGCCGGGTCGCGGTGCACCTTGAACGTCCGGAAGCTCTGCTCGAGGGCGTCGTAAGCCAGCAACCGGCCCTGGAGGGTGTCGCCGATGCCGAGCAGGATCTTGATGGCCTCGACGGCCTGGATCGAGCCGACGATTCCCGGGAGCACGCCCAGCACCCCCGCCTCGGCGCAGCTCGGGGCCAGCTCGGCCGGTGGCGGCTCGGGGATCATGCAGCGGTAGCAGGGCCCCTCGTAGGGGGTGAACACGGTGGCCTGTCCCTCGAAGCGGAAGATGGACCCGTGGACGACCGGGATCCGCTTGAGCAGCGACGCGTCGTTCACCAGGTAGCGGGTGGGGAAGTTGTCGGTGCCGTCCACGATGACGTCGTAGCCGTCGATGATGTCGAGGACGTTGTCGGCCCCGAGCCGGACGTCGTAGGTCACCACGTTGACGTCCGGGTTGAGCAGGGTCAGCGTCTTCTTGGCCGAGTCCACCTTGCGCTCGCCGATCCGGTCGACGTTGTGGAGGATCTGGCGTTGGAGGTTCGAGGCGTCGACCACGTCCATGTCGATGATGCCGATGGTGCCCACGCCGGCCGCGGCCAGGTACAGGGCGGCCGGCGAGCCCAACCCGCCGGCCCCGAGGAGGAGGACCCTGGCGTCGAGCAGCTTGAGCTGCCCGGCCTCCCCCACCTCGGGCAGCAGCAGGTGCCGCTGGTAGCGGTTGCGTTGCTCGGGGGTGAGCGACCTCGGTGCCGACCAGGGGCGCCCCTCGTCCTTCCAGCGGTTGAAGCCACCGATGACCGAGGCCACGTCGGTGTAGCCCAGGTCCTGCATCGTCTGGGCGGCGAACGCCGACCGGGTGCCTCCCGCGCAGTAGACCACGACGTGGCTCGACTTGTCCGGGATCCGCCCCTCCACCGAGGTCTCCAGGGTGCCGCGCGGAATGTGCAGCGCATCGGGCAGGGCGCCCTGCTCGTACTCGTCGGGCTCACGCACGTCGAGCACCACGGCGTCCCCCGCCGAGATCTCCCGCTCCGCCTCGGCCGGTTCGACCTCACGGACCGCGGCCTTGGCCGCCGCCAACATCTCTCTGAACGTGGGCACCTCGATCACGATCCTTCCCGCACGCGCCAGGGCCTCGGCCCCGACTCACCACTGTCACAGGAGCTAAACACTACCAGCGGGGTCAGCATTCCCGGCAGGCCACCGGGCGGCGTCCGCCCTGGCCGGTAGCGTGCGTGCGGTGGAGCTGAGCGAGGCCGTGCGGAGGCGGAGGATGACCCGGAACTTCTCCGGTCGCCCCCCGGGCCCCGGCGAGGTCGACCGGCTGCTCGAAGGGGCGCTCAGGTCACCGTCCGCCGGCAACACCCAGGGCCGGGAGTTCGTGGTGCTCGAGGGGACGGACGAGACGTCCCGGTACTGGTCGGCCACGACCGACCCGGCATGGCGGGACCGATCCCCACGGTTCGCCGGGCTGGTCCGGGCCCCGGTGATCGTGCTTCCCTTCGCCGACCCGGAGGCGTACGTCGCCCGCTACCGGGAGCAGGACAAGGCCCGCCCGGACGGCACCGACGTCGACTGGGTGGTCCCGTTCTGGTTCGTCGACGCCGCATTCGCCACGATGACGCTGCTGCTCGGGGCGGCCGACCGGGGGCTCGGAGCTGCGTTCCTCGGCAATTTCCGCGGGGAGGAGCGTCTACGCGAGAGCCTCGGGGTCCCCGGCCGGCTCCGCTGGCTCGGCGCCGTCCTCCTCGGCGAGGCGTCGGCGCCCGACCCGCCCTCCTCCTCGGCCGCCCGGCGGCGGCGGACGCTGGCGGACAGCGTGCACCGGGGTTCCTGGTAGCCCCACCTGGCCGTTCCGGCTGTACCCGGTCGTCCGTCCATCGGGCGTGGTCCTGATCGTGCGTCGGCTCTTTGTCGTGTGTCGTGTGTCGTGTGTCGTGTGTCGTGTGTCGTGTGTCGTGTGTCGTGTGTCGTGTGTCATGGTCCGTGCGTCGCCATGAGGCGTCATCGTTGAAACGGTGACGATGGCGGCGTACCATCTCGGCGACGAGCAGCAGGGGGCCCGCCGGACCGGTGGCTCCCCGTCCGAGAGCATCGGAGGCGATCGATGGCCGACACGGCGGTCACTGTCGGAACAGCACCACCGGGCGTGGGGACGGGCCCTCCACCACCGCTGGAGTTCTCGATCGTGCCGGTGCGGGGCATCCCGATCGCCGCCGCGCTCCTGGTGGGGCTCATCGTCGCCATCTCGTCCAACAACCTGTGGGCGTTGACGTTCTTCCACGTGGGTGGCGGGGGCCTGTGGACCAGCATCGACCTGTTCCTCGGCCTGATCATCGGACCGATCCTCGGGCGCCTGTCCATCCCGGCCCGGGTCGAGTTCACGGTCCGCTTCATGCCCAAGATGCTGCTGATCATGCCCACGCTGGTCGCCATGACGCTCGGGGCCGGGTTCCAGCTGGCGCGCAACGTGGGCAACCTCGACGCCAGCTACCCCCACCACGGCTGGCTGGTCGCCTCGTACATCATCGTGGGCGTGATGGCGGTCATCGCCCTCGGGCTCCTCGAGCCGGCCAACCTCGCCGTCCTGTTCGAGCTCAAGAAGCCCCGGCCCAACGGGGAGCGGATCGGCCGGTTGATGAAGATCTTCGTCTACACCGCCGGCATCACCGGCCTGATGCAGATCGCCACGATCTTCATCATGACCTTCCTGGCCAGCCGATGACCGGGACGCCCGAAGTCGCAGAGCCCGTGGCCGACGACGTCGACCTCAGGCAAGCGAGCCTCCCGCCCGTGGCCCGGCTGGCCACGCTCACCCTGGCGCTCGTGGTGGTGGGAGGGATCTTCATGGCCGCCAACTACGGACGGTCGTTCTCACTGGTGCCTCCGCTGGTGCTGGCCATCGCCGGGGCCCTCGTGCTGGTGGCCAACGTGGTGCTGTTGGCCCGGATCCCCGAGTTCGCCTGGGACAAGTTCTTCCTGGTCTTCCGGTGGACGCTCCTGGCCTACCTGGTGTTCGCCGGAATCCTCGAGTTCGTGTTCGTCTACGACCACACCCCGGGCCGGCAGCTGGCCCTCTTCAGCGCCATGCTGGCCATGTTCGCCATCGACGTACCGCTGCTGCTGGCGTTCTCGGTGGCGCGCTACCAGCCGCTTCCCGCCTGACGACCGCTGAGGGTCGAGAGGGCGCCGGCCGGCTGCCCGCCCTACAGTCTGCGGCATGCGCGCCTCGGTACGTCTCGACATCGATGCCCCACCGGACAAGGTCTGGGGTCTCGTCAGCGACATCACGAAGATGGGCGAGTACAGCCCCGAGGTGATCGAGGCCGAGTGGATCGACGATGCCGCCGGCCCGGCGGTCGGCGCGAGATACCGGGGCCATGTGAAGCGGAACGAGAACTGGCCCGTCCTCTACTGGACCACGTGCGAGGTCACCGAGTGCGTGCCCGGACAGGTGTTCGAATTCGCGGTGGTCATGGGCGGTCGGCCCGTCAACACCTGGCGCTACGAGTTTCACGCCACGCCGGGCGGGGGGACGGAGGTCACCGAGTCCTTCGACCTCGGCGACAGCCTCTGGACCAAGGTCTGGCGCCCACTCGGCGGGTTCCTCCGAGAGCGTCGCAATCAACGGGACATGCTCCGCACGCTCGAACGGGTCAAGGCGGTGGCGGAGGCTCCGAGCGACCGGTCCGCAACCTGAGGGACCGAACGCCCGCACCGTCACCGGCTTCGGTGCCGGGCCGTGCGAGCCGACGGTCCACGCTCAGATCGGGCTGCGCACCTCCGACCAGCTCAGCCCACAGACGCCGGCGCGGCGTCGGCATCATCTGCCGTCTCCAGTATCGCCAGCAAAGATCTGACGTCGAGGTCGCCCTGAAAGGGCAGCCTGAGGGGTAGGTGGGTCCTCACGTGATAGAGGTTTCGGCGCCCCTCCCGCTCCCGATCGATGTACCCAGTACTGGCGAGGTCGGCGACGATCCGTTGGGCGGCGCGCTCGGTGATGCCCAGGAGGTCGGCGATGTCCCGGATGCGAATTCTCGGATTCCGGGCGATCAGGAGCAGCGCGTTGCCGTGGTTCGTGAGCGAGGCCACCCCATGCCCGCCGGGTGATCGTGCACCCTGGCCAGCACCACCCGGCAACGGTTCCTGAACATCGACTGCGCTACGTCGGCTCCCCGGTGCGAGCCCACGCCCGGATCGGAGCTGCCATCGGGCTGGCGTGATGAGCAGATGGCGTCATGTGCAGAGCGCGTGATGTGCAGAGCCTCTCGCGTCCCGCCCATGGGTCGTCCGCCCGGGTCGGACCCGCGATGGCGTCGGTGCAAGGTGGCGGCCCAGGTGCCGGGCAGGTCGGCAGCTCAACGTGGGTCGGGCACGAGCACCACCGTCGACCACCGGAGACCCACCATGTCCGACACCACCGCCCTCCCGTCCGTCACGGACCGTCGCCCACGGCGCGTCCTCCCTCCACTGACCGAGGGGGCCACCATGGGGATCGTCCCCTGGCTCGACCCGGTGGCCGACCCCCACGGCGTGCATCCGTGCTCCCGCTATGTCGAGCTGTATTGGCTTCCGGTCATCGGACCGTCGACGACCTGGCTCTTGCGGCGGCTGTCCTACGGCCTCGAGGTCCATCGGGACGGGTTCGACCTCGACCTCACCGAGACGGCGCGCTCCTTGGGCCTCGGCGACCGCATGGGCAAGAACTCGCCGTTCCGGCGGGCCCTGCTGCGCCTGTGCACCTTCGAGCTGGCCCGGGCCCACGGGCCCGGGTCGATGGCCGTCCGCACCCGCATCCCGCCGCTACCCCTCCGGCACCTGTGCCGCCTGCCGGAGTCCCTGCAGGCCAGCCATCGCCGCTGGCTGGTCGAGCACCAGCTGCCCGAACCCGAGCAGATGCGCCGCCGGGCCCGACGGCTGGCCGTCGGTCTGTGGTCGGAGGGCCGGACGAGGGAGGACGTCGAGCGCCAGCTCGGTGCGTGGCAGTTCCATCCGGCGGTGGCCTTCCGGGCCGCCGAGGAGGCGTGGAGCCGGACGCATGCCGGGGCCGGCACCGGCGCCGGGCGGCCGGGGGAGGCGGCACCGTCGGGGTCGCGTACTACCCCGGGTCGTCCTCGTGACCGGCGGGCGTGAGGCCCCAGTAGGCGTGGAACGGCTCGATCTCACCCTTGACCACCTTGTCGATCATCGTGCAGATCGGTAGGTCCAGTCGGTGGCGCCCGGCGAGCTCCAGGGCGACGGTGGCCGTCCTCACCCCTTCGGCCACCATGTGCATCTCGGCCAGGATGTCCTCGAGCCGCCGCCCCTTCCCCAACTGCTCTCCCACCCGGCGGTTGCGGCTGTGCGGGCTCATGCAGGTGGCGATCAGGTCGCCCATCCCGGCCAGGCCGGCGAACGTGGTGGGGTGGGCGCCCATGGCCACCCCGAGCCGCGTCAATTCGGCCAGACCCCGGGACATCACCGCAGCGCGGGTGTTGTCCCCGACGCCCAGTCCCTCACCGATGCCGGCGGCGATGGCGATGACGTTCTTGAGCGCGCCCCCCATCTCGCACCCGATGACGTCGTCGTTCAGGTAGACGCGGAAGACGCCCCGGGTGACCACCTTCTGGATCGCCCTGGCCACTTCGAGGTCCTCGGTGGCGATGACGGCGGCGGCCGCCTTGCCGGACATGATCTCGTTGGCCAGGTTCGGCCCGGTGAGGGCGGCCACCGGATGCCCGGGGACCACCTCTTTGATCACCTCGGTCATCCGGAGATTGGAACCCTTCTCCAGCCCCTTGGACAGGCTGACCACCGGGATCCACGGGCGGATGCAGGGCGCCGCCTCCTCGAGGACGTCGCGGAACCCCGATGTCGGCACCCCGACGATCACCAGGTCGGCGTCGCAGACGGCGTCGGCCAGGCTCGAGGTGGCCGCCAACTCGTCGGGCAGGTCGAACCCGGGGAGGTACGCGGCGTTGGTGTGCTCGATGTCGATGGCCTTGGCCACCTCCGGGTTGCGGGCCCACAGGATCGTGTCGTGGCGCGGGGCGACCAGCGAGGCGACCGTGGTCCCCCATGAACCGGCTCCCAGGACGGCGATCCTCACCAGGCGAACCTACCGCGGCCGATGGGGCGATGCCCGGCCCCGGGGACCGACCGGCTCAAACGCCGCCGGGCGCCACCAGCGAACGGGCGAACGTGTCGGAGGTGAGCAGGGCGACCAGGGTCCTCACGCCGAACCCGGTGCCCCCCTTGGCCAGGTACCGGCTGGTCTCGTCGGATCGGGCCGGGCCGGCGATGTCCAGGTGGGCCCACGGGACGTCGCCCACGAATTCACGCAGCAGCATGGCGGCGGCGATGGTGCCGGCCTGGCCCGGCCGGCCCACGTTGCGCATGTCCGCGACCTCCGAGTCGATGTGCCCCCGGTAGTCGTCGGGCATCGGCAGCGACCAGTTCGGCTCACCGGCCCGGTCACCGGCGGCGTGCACCTCGGCGATGAGCTCCTCGTCGTTCCCGAGCAGCCCGGCGATCTCCTTGCCCAGGGCGACGACCGCGGCTCCGGTGAGGGTGGCCAGGTCGACGATGGCGTCGGGCTCGTACTCGGACGCCAGGGTCAACGCGTCCGACAGCACCAGGCGGCCCTCGGCATCGGTGTTGAGGACCTCGATGGTCTTCCCGCTGCGGGTGGTCAGCACGTCGCCGGGCTTCACGGCCGAGCCACCCGGCATGTTCTCGGTCAGCGGGGCGAATGCCGTGATGCGGATGCGGGCGCCGAGGGCTGCGGCGGCGTCCACCGCCCCGAAGACGGCGGCCGCCCCTCCCATGTCGGTCTTCATCGTCTCCATGCCCGTGGCCGTCTTCAGCGACAGCCCGCCCGAGTCGAAGGTGATCCCCTTGCCGACCAGAGCGACGTGCGGGACCCGCCCTTCGATCTCCACGGGATCCGACGGCCGGTAGTCGATCCGGACGAACCTCGGCGGCTGGGTCGATCCCCGGGCCACGCCGAGCAGGCCCCCCAGACGCTCGGCCACGATCCGGTCCTCGTCCCACACCTCGACGGCGACCGCCGGCACGTCGGAGAACCGGTCGACGACGGCGTCGGCGAACCGGCCCGGGGTCAACGAGCTGGGAGGCTCGTTGACCAGGTCGCGCGCCAGGTTGACCGACGCACCGACCCGGGCGCCCCGACGCGCCCCGTCGGCCGCCCGTTCCGCATCCGGGGGGGCGACGGCGATGATCACCATGCCGAGCCGGCCCGGGTCCTCCCCGGTCCGGAAGGCGTCGTAGCGGTAGGAGGTGAGCACGGCCGCCTCGGCGGCGGCGGCCGACCAGTCAGCCACCGGGGCCTCCCCCGCCGCCGGCAGGAGGAACGCCGCGGCACCGCCGTGGCCGACGGCGCGCACGAACGCCGCGACCGCCCGGCGTATCGACTCCACACCCCGGGGGCCCGACAGCCGGGAGGCGTCCCCCACACCGACCAGCACGGTCTCCGCCTCGACGGGCCCGCCGGCGCGCAGGACGAGCGTCTGGCCCACCTTGGCGCTGAAGCCGTGGCGCTTGCACCAGTCGGGATCGAGGTCGGTGGGCAGCGTGGCGCCCGACCCGTCGCCGGGAGGGGGCGCCGCCGGTCGAGGGCCGTCGGGCCCGGCCACCACCGGAACCCCGATGGCCACGAGATCGGACGACAGGGCGTCCAGGGTGGCGACGTCGACGTTCATGGTGCCTCTCCGCCCCCTGCGCCGGGCGCCGCCGCCGACCCGGGACCGCCGGACGACCGCAGGCCACCCCGCCTCGAGGCTGTCCGGGCCAGCAGATGGCGCTCTCCCTCGGTCCAGCGGGCCATGGCCCAGAGCAGGTCGGAGAGCCGGTTCAGATACGGTCCGACCAGTGAGCCCTCCAACGGCGACGCCACGACGAGCCGCTCGGCCCGGCGGACCACGGTCCGGGCCAGGTCCAGGGCGGCCGAGGCCCGGTTGGCCCCCGGCACGACGAAATCGGTGGGCATGTCGATGCTGTCGATGAACTCGTCGATCCGGTGTTCGAGCGCCTCGACCATCCCGGGGGTCACCAGGGTCGAGCCCGCCTTCAGCTTCGATCGGTTCGACGGGTCGGTCGCCACCTCGGCCATCAACACGTACAGGTCGCGCTCGAGCCCGGTCAGCATGCGGTCCAGATCGGACCCGGGCTCGGCCTCCGCCCTGGCGACACCCATCACCGCCTGGGCCTCGTCCACCGCACCGTTGATCTGCATCACCGGGGAGTCCTTGGGGACCCGGCCGCCGAAGAGGAGACCGGTGGTGCCGTCGTCCCCCGTCTTCGTGTAGATCTTCAGCACCGGGCTCATCACCGGCCCGATGCTAAACGACATCCGTGGCCGTCCCACCACCGCCCGTCCCGTACCGGGCCCGCCCCGGGAGGCCGTCCCGACCGCCGCGCCCCGACCACCGTGGGCATGGATCCGTGCGGCACAGCCGTCCCGATAGCCTGGAGGGTTCATGACGACCGCCAGATCCACGACCTCCTCCTACCTCGAGGCCGCCTCGCACCGGGTGGTGGTGTTCGACGGCGCCATGGGCACCAACCTGCAGTTGGCCAACCTCACGGCGGACGACTTCGGCGGCCCCGACCTCGAGGGCTGCAACGAGCTGCTGGTGGTCACCCGCCCCGATGTCGTGGACCGCGTCCACCGCTCGTTCTTCGAGGTCGGCTGCGACGTGGTCGAGACCGACACCTTCGGGGCGTTCGCCCCGGTCCTGGCCGAGTACGGCCAGGACCACCGGGTCCGGGAGCTGAACCTGGCCGCCGCCGGTCTGGCCCGGGGGGCCGCCGACGACTTCTCCACGCCGGACCGGCCGCGGTGGGTCGCCGGCAGCATCGGGCCCGGCACCAAGTTCCCCACCCTCGGACAGATCCGCTACGCCGACCTGCGGGACGCCTACGAGGAGCAGTCCTCGGCCCTGATCGAGGGCGGCGTCGACCTCATCATCATCGAGACGGTCTTCGACCTCCTGCAGGCCAAGGCGGCGATCAACGGCGCCCGGCGGGCCATGCGGGCCGCCGATCGCCAGGTGCCCGTCCAGGCCCAGGTGACCATCGAGCTGACCGGCACGATGCTTCCCGGCACCGAGATCGGTGCCGCCCTGTGCGCCCTCGAGGCCATGGGCGTCGACGTCATCGGTCTCAACTGCGCCACCGGGCCGGCCGAGATGTTCGAGCCGCTCCGCCACCTGTCGACCCAGGCGCCGATGCCGGTCAGCTGCCTGCCCAACGCCGGGCTCCCCTCGGTCGTGGACGGTGCCATGCACTACGACCTGACCCCGGACCAACTGGCCGAGTACCACCGGCAGTTCGTGAGCGAGCTGGGCGTGTCGGTGATCGGCGGCTGCTGCGGGACGACCCCCGCGCACCTGGCCGCGGTGGTCGACGCCTGTGCCGACCTGGCTCCGGCGCCACGGACCCCGGAGCCGGAGTACGGTGCCGCCTCGATCTACACCCAGGTCCCCTTCGAGCAGGACAGCTCGTTCCTGGTCATCGGCGAGCGGACCAACGCCAACGGCTCGAAGCGGTTCCGCGAGGCCATGCTCGAGTCCGACTGGGACACCTGTGTCGCCATGGCCAGGGACCAGGTCGTCGAGGGCTCCCATCTCATCGACGTCTGCGTGGACTACACCGGGGCCGATGGCGTGTCCGACATGGAGGAGGTGGCGTCCCGGTTCGCTACCCAGTCGACCGTCCCGCTCATGGTCGACTCCACCGAGGCACCGGTGGTGGAGACGGCGTTGTCGTGGATCGGGGGGCGGGCCGTGATCAACTCGGTCAACCTGGAGGAGGGCGACGGGCCCGGCACCCGCCTCGACTCATTCCTGACTCTGGCCAAGGAGTTCGGCGCCGCCGTCGTGTGCACCTGCATCGACACCGAGGGTCAGGCTCGGACGGCCGAGTGGAAGGTGCGGGCAGCCAGGGCCATCCACGACATCGCCGTCGAGCGGTACGGCCTGCGGCCCCAGGACCTGATGTTCGATGCCCTGGCCCTCCCGCTGTCCACCGGGATGGAGGAGAGCCGGAAGGACGGCATCGAGACGATCGAGGGCATCCGGCGGATCAAGGCGGAGTTGCCCGGCGTCCACACCGTGCTCGGCCTGTCCAACGTGTCCTTCGGCCTCAACCCCGCCGCTCGCCAGGTGCTCAACTCCGTCTTCCTCCACGAGTGCGTCGAGGCCGGCCTCGACGCGGCCATCGTCCACGCCTCGAAGATCCTGCCGCTCTCCAAGATCGACGACCGGGCACGCGAGGTCTGCCTCGACCTCGTCTACGACCGGCGGGCCGACGGGTACGACCCGCTGACCGAACTGCTCTCGCTGTTCGAGGGTGTCTCCGCCTCGGTCGGGACGACCAAGGAGGACCGCTCGGGCTGGCCGGTCGAGCGGCGGCTCGAGCACAGGATCATCGACGGTGACCGGAACGGCATCGAGGACGATCTCGACGAGGCCATGGCCGCCGGTCACACCCCCCTGGTCATCATCAACGACTTCCTCCTGGCCGGTATGAAGATCGTGGGCGAGCTGTTCGCCTCCGGCGAGATGCAGCTGCCGTTCGTCCTCGGTTCGGCCGAGACGATGAAGACGGCGGTCGCCTTCCTCGAACCCTTCATGGAGAAGGCCGACCAGGGCGGCAAAGGGGTCATGGTGCTGGCCACGGTCAAGGGCGATGTGCACGACATCGGGAAGAACCTGGTCGACATCATCCTCACCAACAACGGCTACACGGTGAAGAATCTGGGGATCAAGGTGGGAATCGCCGACATGGTCAGTGCCCTCGAGGAGTCCAACGCCGACGCCATCGGGATGAGCGGCCTCCTGGTCAAGTCCACGCTCATCATGCGGGACAACCTCGAGGAGCTGAACCGACGCGGGCTCTCCCACATCCCGGTCATCCTCGGTGGGGCCGCGCTGACCCGCACCTATGTCGAGCGGGACCTCCGAAAGGTGTACGACGGGCGCCTCTTCTACGGCAAGGACGCCTTCGAGGGCCTGCGCACCATGGACCGGCTGGTCGAGCTGAGCCGGTCCGGTGACGACGACCCCGAGTTCGGTACGGCCATCGGCGGCCGGGACCTCGGCCCCCGCAAGAGCGAGCTGCGACGCCAGGCTGCGGCGGAGGCACTCGAGCGGGGGGAGACGCTGCCGTCCCGGTCGCCCGAGGTGGCCGACGACAATCCCGTCTTCAAGCCGCCGTTCCTCGGGAACCGGGTGGCCAAGGGCATGGCCATCGACGACATCGCCGGCTACCTCAACGAGACCGCCCTCTTCCGCAACCAGTGGGGGTTCCGGCCGGAGCAGGGCGAGAACGACCCGGCGTTCAAGGACCGGGTGCGGGCCCTGCTGCGGGAGCAGTTGGCCGTGGCCAAGTCCGAGCAGTTGCTGGTGCCCCAGGTGGCCTGGGGCCACTTCGCCGCCAACGCCGACGGTGACGACCTGGTGATCTTCGAGGACGAGAGCCGGACGAAGGAGCGGATGCGGTACACCTTCCCCCGCCAGACCGAGGAGCCCTGGCTGTGCATCAGCGACTTCTTCCGCTCCGTCGACTCCGGCGATCCCGACTGGGCGAGCTTCATGGTGGTGACCATGGGGTCGCGGGTCACCGAGGAGGCGTCGAGGCTGTTCGCCGACAACGAGTACCAGCAGTACCTCTACCTCCACGGTCTCGGGGTGGAGATGGCCGAAGCACTCGCCGAGTACTGGCACCGCCGGATCCGTGAAGAGCTCGGGTTCGCCGACGAGGACGGGCCCAGCCTGGCCGGACTCTTCCGCCAGAAGTACCGCGGCGGGCGCTACTCGTGGGGCTACCCGGCCTGTCCCAATCTGGAGGACAACGCCAAGGTCGTCGATCTCCTCCGCGCCGCGGCCATCGGCGTCGAGGTGAGCGAGGGATTCCAACTCCACCCGGAGCAGTCGACCACGGCGATCATCTGCCACCACCCCCAAGCCAAGTACTTCGTGGCGTAGGGGACGGTGGTGCCATCTCGTCGGCGGCGCTCCACGGGAGCCGGAACAGCGCCCGGCCGAGCCTCCACCCGCTCCCGATACCGGAGCGGCACCCTGGCCGCCGTGGCCGCCGTGGCCGCCGTGGCCGGCCTGGCCGCCGTGGCCGCCCTCGTCGTGACCGGCCCGCCGCGGACCGCGGCGGCGGCCACCGACCGGACGGTCGCACCGGTCGTCCCCCCGCTGGAGTCGACGGTGCTCACCGCTCCGATGCCGGGCTTCGTGGTGGCACCCGCCGGTCCGACCAACGGCCCGCTCACCGCCACGGAGTTCGCGTCCCAATCCTCGGACCCCCAACAGGCCGAGGAGCAATTCGCCGCGCTGTCCGCCCAACCCGGCTTCGGTTCGTTCATCCGCCTGTGGACGGACCGGGGCGGCTCCGGAAGTGGCGCCAACGACCTGGCCGTGCTCCTCTTCCGCATACCGGGTGTCACCGAACCGAGTGCCTTCGCCAACGGGCTCGCCGCCGCGTTCCACGGCTCGAAGGGCACCACCCCCTTCACCGTCCCGAGCATTCCCGGGGCGCAGGGCTACTCGATCCAGGTCAGCTCACCGGTTGCCGCCACCGAGCAGGTGGTGGTGTTCCAGGCCGGGCACTACGTGTCGATGATCCAGCTGGCGTCGGCCACATCGGCATCAAATCCCACGCCGCTCACGACCTCCCAGGCCATCACGGTGGGCTACGAGCAGTTCCAGCTTCTCCGGCAGGTCGATCCGGGCGGGACGGTCCCGACGGCCACTTCGGTCGTGCCGCCCTATGTGGCACCGCTGCCTGGCCCCATCAAGCATCGAGTTGGCAGCGTCGGCGGCCCGCGCTCGGAGGCCTGGCCACTGGTGGCCCTCATCGCCATGGTCGTGCTGGTGCTCGCCGTCGCCGGCTCGCTCCTCGTCGTCAACCGCCGCCGGAGCCGGGAGGACCCCTGGGGGCCCGACGGCATCTTCGCTGCGTTCGGGGCCCTCGACACCCGCTCGGAGGACGAAGGTGCCAGATCCCGGGCCGGGTCGGCCGAGACCGGTCCGTCCGGCGACGCGCGGGAGCACCCGGTGCGCTCCATCCCCTCGCTCGTGCCGTCGGTCGAGGCCGACTCCCGCGAGAGCGCCGGTCGGCAGGCCACCCCGGTGCGGACCTGACCCCGGACCGGGCGCACATCAGCGCGTTCGTGCACCCCGGTCACTACCATGGTTGGGGATGCAAGCGTCAGCAGTGGGCTCCGCGGCGATCGTCTCCACCGCCGGCAGCGGATCGACGATCGAGTTGGCTGTCATCGTGGCGGCTGTGGTGCTCCTCGTCCTCGTCTTGATCCTGCGGGCCCAACGCTCACGCCGCCAGGCGCTGCGCCGGGGGGCGAGCGTCGGCTACTACGACCGGGACATGGCCCACTACGCCCGTGGGGGTGCCGCCACGCCGGTCAATGGAACGGGTGGCGACCCGTCGGATGCGTTCGTCTCCCCGTCGTTCGTGTCCTCGCCGAAGAGTGCCAAGCGGGGGAAGAACAAGCCGACGGCACCAGCGACGCCCCAGCCGGTCCCGTCGTTCGAGTTGGCGGACCTCGCGGCCAGGGAGCCCGTTCCCGCCTTCGACCCGGCCGTGGCCGAGGGCCTCCGCCCGATTCCCACGATGCCGCCGCCACCACCGCCACCGTCGGCCGCACCACCACCGCCACCGTCGGCCGCACCACCACCGCCACCGTCGGCCGCACCACCACCGCCACCGTCGGCCGCACCACCACCACCTCCGCCGCCGTCGTCGGGATCCCCCGCACTTCCGACGCTGCCGACCTACGGACCGTCGGGGTTCACGACCCCCTCCACGACGGAGCACCCACAGGGTTCGTGACGCCATCGGCCCCTGCTTCGCCGGTGGGGAGGGGACGGGGAACGGCCGGTGCCGGCGGTCGGCAGACCGGATGCGGACCGCGTCGGGCCGTCGACCGTCACCGGTCCCCGCGCTCGGAGTCGTCACCCGGCCCGCTCGGTAGGAGACGGGCGGCGACGGTGGTTCTGCATCAGCCGCCGTGGCGACCCCAGCGGCACGGCCGGCGACGATCGCCCGACTGACGCCGGCCCACCGAGGCGGCCCGGCCGGTGAGCGCTGACGCAGGCCGTCGGCGCCGACGACGCCCGATCCGACAGGGACCGGGCAGCCCTCGTTCCCCATGGCGCCCGCTCGCTGCCGCACCGACCCCCTGTTGCCGCGACGGGCCGGGCGGGATCGACAAAGCTGCACCTGCCGGGACCCAACACGACGAGCCGGACCAGGAGGGACATGTACCACATCCGATTGGCCAGTCCGACAGAGGGCACCTCCCGGGTACTCGAGATCCTCGGCGGGAGCAGTGGTGCCGTCAACGTGACGGTGTTGCCCGGATCGGCCCGGTTCCCCGACGGCGACATGGTCGAGTGCGACCTGACGCCCGACGTGGCCGATCAGGTGATCCACCAGCTCCGCGAGCTCGGGCCGCGCCAGCGAGGACCGATCTCGGTGGACAGGCAGGAGACGGCCGTCATCCGGACCCACCGGGAGATGATCAAGCCGATGCAGAGCGACCGGGAGATCGCTCCGGTCTGGGAGGTGGTCGACGCCACCATCCGGTCGAATGCCGTCTACCCCTTCAGCTTCTTCTTGTTGCTCGTGGCCGCCGGACTCCTCGCCGCGGTCGGGATCCTCACCAACTCACAGATCCTGATCGTGGCGGCCATGGTGGTCGGGCCCGAGTACAGCGCCATCCTCGGCACCGCCCTCGGAGTCACCGAGCGGAGCCGCCGGCCGGTCCGGCGGGGGCTCATCGCCCTGGGCGTGGGATTCTCCTTGGCCGTCGCCGCGGCACTGCTCTTCTCGCTGGCCATCCGCACCACGGTGGGTGCGCCCGGCGACTACCGGCTCGGGTTCGTACCGGTCGCCGACCTGATCAGCAAGCCCGACCTCTACTCGTTGGTGGTGGCGCTCATCGCCGGGATCGTCGGCGTGGTGTCCATCCTGCAGGCCCGGGCGAGCGCGCTCATCGGCGTGTTCATCTCGGTGACCACCATCCCCGCCGCCGCCGACATGGGGGTGTCGGCGGCCTTCGGGCACTGGAGCGAGACATGGGGAGCGACCGAGCAGCTGGTGTTGAACGTGGCCATCCTGTTGGTGGTGGGGGTGGCGGCACTCGTCCTCCAGCGCCGGTTCTGGACGGCCCGAGCTGCCAGGTCCAGGGCCCCGGCCTGAACCGGCTCCGTGCGCCCGGTGCCGGCCCGTCGTCGGTCAGAGCGCCAGGGTCGCTCCCCCGTCGACGACGATCGCCGCACCGTTGACGAAACCGGCCTGCTCGGAGCAGAGGAACGCCGCCACCTTTCCGAAGTCGGAGGGATCCCCCATGGCGCCGCTCCCGCCCAGCTCGCGCATCCGGTCCGTGGCGTGCGGCCCGGGGCACAGCAGGTTGAGGGTGATCCCGGACCCTTCCGCAGCCAGATCCTGGGCGGCGGTCTTCGCCCATCCCCAGAGCCCGACGCGGGCCGTGTTCGACAGGGCGAGGGTCGGGATCGGCTGCACGACGGAGTAGGACGTGATGCAGCAGATCCGCCCCCAGCCGCCTTCCCGCATCACCGGGACCGCCGCCCGTGTCAGCCGGACCGCCGACAGCAGGTTGGCGTTGATGGCCGCCGTCAGCAGGTCGTCATCCACGTCAAGGGCCCTCCCCTGCGGTGGACCCCCGGCGTTGGCCACGACGATGTCGACGGTTCCGAACCGCTCGACGGCGGCGCGCACCAGACGGGCGGGCGCCTCGGGATCGGTGATGTCGGCGGCCTCGGTCGCCACGTCGGCACCGGTGGACCGCATCGCCGACCCCACCTCGTCGAGCACCCCCGCGTCGCGGGACGACACCATCACCCGCGCCCCCTCGGCGGCCAGGGCCTCGGCGGTGGCGCGCCCGAGGCCCCGGGAGCCGGCCACCACCAGCGCCACCCTCCCCTCGATGCCCAGGTCCACCTACGCCTCCACGACGACCAGTCCGTGATCCACCGAGTTCAGTGGCTCAGGCGCCCCGTCCTCACCGATCACGACGATGTCCTCGAGTCGCATGCCGAACGACCCGGCACGGTAGATGCCCGGCTCGACGGAGAAGGCATGTCCGACCACCAGCGGCTCCGCGTTCCCCGCCACGAGGTAAGGGTCCTCGTGCTCCTCGATCCCGATCCCGTGCCCGGTGCGGTGGACGAAGAGCTCGCCGAGGCCGGCACCGGCGATGATGTCCCTCGCCACCGCGTCCACGTGCTCGGCGGTGACCCCGGCCCGAGCGGCCGCCACCGCCGCCCCCTGTGCCTCCTCCAGGACCCGGTAGCACCGCTCCACCTCCGGTGAGGGTGCACCCGTCACCACCGTGCGGGTGATGTCCGAGCAGTAGCCGACATCGCCGTCCACCGAGTAGGTCCCGCCGAAATCGCACACCACCGTCTCGTCCCGCCCGATCACCCGCGCCCCCGGCTCGTGGTGCGGACTGGCCGCGTTGGGACCGCTCCCGACGATGGCGAAGTTGACCTGTTGGTGGCCCTGCTGCACCAACCGGGCGGCCAGCTCGTTCGACACCTGGGCCTCAGTCCGGCCGACCAGTGGCACCGCTCCCCCCTGGAGTGCCGCCGCCACCTTGTCGGCGGCGGCACCGGCCCTCCGCAGCGCCTCGATCTCGGACGCGTCCTTGACGGCCCGGACGGGCGAGGTGACGAGCGACGACCCGACCCAATCGGCCCCGGGGATCCGGTGCTGGAGCGACAGCACCGATGTGGCCCACGCCCGGTCCGACACGGCCAGCCGGAGTCGCCCGCCCCCCCGTGCCGAACCGAGGAGTGAGGCGACCACATCGATCGGCTCCTCACCGTCGGACCACGGGTCCAGGGTGAACAGGTCGTCGGCCGCCGCCACCCGGGGCGCCTCGAGGATCGGGACCACCAGGTGGGGATCACCACTGACCGGCAGGACGAGCATGGTCAGCCGCTCCAGTGGCATGGCCCGGTAGCCGGTCAGCCACGGCAGGTCGGCGCCGTGCGAGAGCAGCAGGGCGTCCACCCCCAGCTCCCCCATCCGCCGGCGAACACGGTCCATGCGATCCCGCCGCGCCGCCAGGGCCGCCGGTGCGAGAGCGTTCACCGGGCCGTCGCCCCCGCCGGGGCCCGGACGGCCGGGCCCGAGGCCTCGGCCGCCTCGCGGGCGTGGTAGCTCGACCGGGTGAGCGGCGAGGACTGCACGTGGGAGAAGCCCATGGCCTCCCCGGCCCGCCGCAGCGACTCGAACTCCTCGGGTGCCCACCAGCGGGCCACCGGCAGGTGCCGGCTGCTCGGGCGCAGGTACTGGCCGATGGTCACGATGTCGACCCCCACGGCGCGCAGGTCGGCCAAGGTGGCCAGCACCTCGGCCTCCTCTTCCCCCATTCCCAGGATGAGGCCGGACTTGGTGGTCAGGCCGGCGTCCTTGGCGCCGGCCAGCACGGCCAGGCTGCGGGCGTAGCCGGCGGACGGTCGCACCGCCCGTTGCAACCGGGCCACCGTCTCGATGTTGTGGTTGAGGATGTCGGGCCGGGCACCGAAGATGGCCTGCAGCGATGCCTCGTCGCCCTTGCAGTCCGAGATCAGCACCTCGATCGTTGTCCGGGGGGCCCGCCGGCGGATGGCCCCGATGGTCCCGACGAATCCGGCGGCGCCCCCGTCGCCGAGGTCGTCACGGGCGACGCACGTGACGACGGCGTGGGCCAGGCCCATGCGCTCGACCGCCGCGGCCACGCGCTCGGGCTCCCCGGGGTCGAGCGGGAGGGGATGACGGGTGTCCACCTGACAGAAGCCGCAGGCCCGCGTGCAGCGCGACCCGTTGATCATGAAGGTGGCGGTCCCGTCCGACCAGCACTCGTAGATGTTCGGGCAGCCGGCCTCCTCGCACACGGTCACCAGGTCCAGGTCCCGCAGGCCGTGCTTGAGGCCGAGGTACCCGTGCCCCATCGACGCCTTGACCCGGAGCCACGGTGGCTTGCGCTCGGCCAGCCCCACCCCGGCGCCGGGGTCGACCCCGGCGCGCCACAACCGTCGGTCGAGGGGCCGCGCCCCGTCCGGGCGTTCGATGAGGGACACCGGCACCGGTGACGGTCCGGCCGGGACCCCCGCTGCAGCGTCGTCCGGTGGGAGGACCGGGGACGTCGCCGTGCCCGCACCGTCGGTGACCCTCTGGATCTCCTCAGCCGGCCCCCAGACGCCTCGGGCCGCGGCGACGACCGCCTCCACGACCTGGCTCATCGTCGCCCCGCACCCCTCGGCCCGGAGGGAGGTCACCGGCTTGTCGGCGATCCCACAGGGGACGATGTGCTCGAACATCGAGAGGTCGGTCGTCACGTTGAGGGCGAAGCCGTGGGTGGTGCGGCCCCTCGACGTCCGGACCCCGATGGCGCCGATCTTCCGGGGGCCGGTCGCGCCCGGCCCGTCCGATCCGTCTGCCTGCCCGAGCCCGACCCACACCCCCGGGTAGCCGTCCAGCCGCCCGACACCGTCAGGCGCGAGGCCGAGGGCCACCAGCGCGTCGATCAGCACCTGCTCGACGCGGCGCACGTGCTCAGGTCCGTGGTGGGGGCCGGCCCCGACGGTCATGACCGGATAGCCCACCAGCTGCCCGGGGCCGTGGAACGTCACGTCACCGCCCCGGTCGACGTGGACCAGGTCGGCACCGACCGAGGCCGGGTCGACCAGCACGTGGTCGGTGTCGCCGTGGGTGCCCACCGTGTAGACGTCGGGGTGCTCCAACAACAGCAGGTAGTCGGCGGTCGACTGCCGGGCGACGGCGCGCTGCAGCACCCATGCCTCGCGGTAGGGCACTCGACCCAGCCAGCGGACCTTCATGGGCGGGCGTCGACGAGGCCGGGAGAGAGCACGGGCAAGGTCCTAGAGCTCGCCGGCCCAGTCACGCTCGTTCAGGATCTCCGACATGCGGGCCAGGAAGCGGGCCACGTAGGCGCCGTCCACCGCCCGGTGGTCGAAGGTCAGGGCGGCCAGCCCCACCGAGTGGATGGCGATCGACTCGGACCCGTCGGGGAGCTCGACCACCACGGGCTTCCTCGAGACCCCGTCCGTGGAGAGGATCGCCACCTGGGGCTGGTTGATGACGGCACCGGTGAGCAGCGTCCCGAACGGCCCGGCGTTGGTGATGGAGAACGTCCCCCCGCTGATGTCGTCCAGGCTGAGGCGCTTGTTCCGCGCCCGGCCGGCCAGGTCGCGGATCCGGCGGGCCATGCCCAGCAGGTTCAGCTCCTCGGCGTTGTGCACCACCGGGACGATCAGGCCCTCGTTGTCGAGATCGACGGCGATGCCCAGGTTGACGTCGTGGTGGACGATGAGCGCGTCGTCGCCGACCGACGAGTTGAGATGGGGGAACTCGGCAAGTGCCTCGACGGCGGCCCGGGCGGCGAAGGGGAGGTAGGTGAGGCCGAAACCCTCCTCGGCGCGGAACCGCTCGCCGTGGGCCCTCCGGACCTGCTCCACCCGCTCGTAGTCGATCTCCTTGACCATCAGGGTGTGGGCCGAGGTCGCCTTGGAGCGGACCATGTGCTCGGCGGTCCTGCGCCTGATGTTGGTGAAGGGGACCACCTCGTCACGCGCCCCGTCCGGCGGCCGGTCGGTCGCCGGACCGGACCCGGTTGGCGGCGCCGACGGGAGGGGCGACGCCGTACGGTCGACGATGCTCGGCACGGGCGCCGGCTCCTGGGAGGTGTCCGCCACCGCCGCGGCCGGATGGGAGGCGATGGCGGCCTCGACATCGCCCCGGGTGATGCGCCCGCCCAACCCGGTCCCCCGGACGGACGCCGGGTCGAGATCGTGCTCGTGCAGCAACTTCCTCACCACGGGCGACAGGACCAGGCCCGGTCCCGCGGTGGCCAGCGGGGCGGTGGTCGCCAGCGGAGCCGCCGGCTCCTCGATCCCCCCCGGCGAGGGGTCGCCCGTGTGGTCGTCCGCCGGGAACAGGTCCGCCTCCTCCTTGGCCACGTCGGCCCGTACGGCGGAGTCGGACGGTGGCTCGACGGTGGCGGCCGGGGCAGGGGGCGCCGGCGCCTCGACCACCGACCCGTTGGCCTCAGGACCGTGGCCGTTGGAGCCCGGGCCGTCGGTGATCTCGGCCAGCTTCACGCCGACGTCGACCGTGTCCCCCTCCTCCACGAGGATGGCGCTCAGTACACCCTCCGCCGGCGAGGGCACCTCCGAGTCGACCTTGTCCGTCGACACCTCGAACAGCGGCTCGTCACGGGCCACCTCGTCCCCGACGGACTTGAACCACTTGGTGATGGTGCCCTCGGTGACCGTCTCGCCGAGTTGCGGCATGGTTACGTCAGCCAACGTGCAGACCCCTTCCGGTCAGTGCCAGCACCGTCTCGCCGAACGTCTCGGACAGGGACGGGTGCGGCTGGATGAACTGGGCGACCTCCTCGGCGGTGGCCTCCCAGTTGACGGCCAGGTAGCCGGCCCCCAGCTGCTCGGTGACCCAGGGCCCGACCATGTGGACCCCGAGGATCCTGCCGGCCGTCCCGTCGGGGAGGCGCTCCGCCACCACCTTCACCAGACCCTCGGTGTCGCCGATGATGCGGGCCCGGCTGTTGCCCCCGAAGGGGTCCTTCTTGACGACGACGTCATACCCCGCCGCCTCGGCCGCCTCCTCGGTCAGCCCGGCGAAGGCGACCTCGGGATGGCAGTAGATGGCCCAGGGCACCCGGCCGTAGTCGACCGGCACCACCGGCTCGCCCAGGATGCCCTTGATCACCACGATCCCCTCGGCGAACCCCACGTGGGCGAGTTGGGGCGTGTCGGCCACCACGTCGCCCACCGCCCACACCCCGTCGGCGGCGGTGCGCATGGTGGCGTCGGCCTCCACGAACCCGCGCTCGTCGATGACCACGCCGGTGCCCGGGGCGACCAGGCCCTCGGTGCGGGGCCGGCGGCCGACCGAGACGACCACGGCCGAGACGGGGAGCTTCTCGCCGTCCCCGAACAAGAGGACCGTGCCGTTCCCCGACGGATCCGGCGTGTGCCCCTGGAGCTGGACGCCCGCCTTCACGTCGATCCCCCGCTTGCGGAACGACCGCGCCACCGTCTTCACGACGTCGCCGTCGCAGCTGTTGAGGAGCGACGGCAGCGCCTCGAAGACGGTCACCGTGGCGCCGAGGTCGCTCAACATGGAGGCGAACTCGCACCCGATGGCACCCCCGCCGATGACGGCCACCGAGTCGGGGACCTCCTCGAGGGCGAGCACCTCGTCCGACGTCATCACCACCTGGCCGTCGATGTCGAAGCCGGGGATGGTCCGGGGGACCGATCCGGACGCCAGCACCACGTCGGTGCCGGTGATCTCGGTCGTCGAACCGTCGTTGCCGGCGATCCGCACCCGGTGGTCGGGGAGCAGCGTGCCACTGCCGCTGAACACGGTGACACCCCGACCCTTCAGGAGTCCCGCCAGGCCCTTGAAGAGCACGTCGACGACCTCCTGCTTGCGGCGCTGGCTGACGCTGAAGTCGAGGGACGGCGTGTCCCCCGGTGCCCCGGTGCCCACCCCGAACCGACCGGCCCCGGCGACGGTCCGGAAGACCGCCGCCGTCTCCAGGAACTCCTTGGCCGGCACGCAGCCCCGGTGGAGGCAGGTGCCGCCGACCTTGTCGAGCTCGACGATGGCCACCGACAGCCCGGCGGCCGCGCCGTACAGGGCAGTGGCGTAGCCCCCGGGGCCGCCGCCGATGATCACCACGTCGAACCCGGCCGACCCCTCTCCGTCTGCACCCCCTGAACCGGCTCCCCCCGATGCCCGTGCTGTCGTTGCCACCTCGGGTGTCGTGGGAACCACCTCCATCGCGTCGTCGAACCCTTGCCTGTCGCCGTGGCCAGCCTACCGGTCCCACCAGGGCCGTCGGCCTCCCCGGGTGGACGCTCCGGGCGGTCGGCTCAGGCCGTCGGCCCGGACGGTCGGCTCAGGAGAGCACCCGGCGCCGGAAGTTCCGGAGGCCGAGTCCGAGGAAGAGGGCGAGGAACCCGGTCAGGACCGGATACACCACGTAGAGGTGCATGTGGGGCGCGTCGGTGAAGGCGGCGCGCATCCCCTCGTTGACGTAGATGAGCGGGTTGATCAGCACGACCGTCTGGAGCCAGTGCCAGCCCTCGGCCTGGATGGGCGCCAGTCGGGTCCACTGGTAGTAGGTCCCACCGAGGAAGGTCACCGGGAGGATGATGAAGCCGAACATGAGTCCGATGTTGCGCGGCTCGAAGCTCGTCCCGAGCAGCAGGCCCAGTGACGCCATGGTCACGCAAGCCAACGGCACGATGGTGACGACGATCCACCAGTGGAACGTGAGGTGGGCCTCGACGCCCTTGGCGTGGACGACCGAGGCGATGGGCAGGACGATCACGGCGGAGATGAGGCCCTGGACCGCACCGGACAGGACCTTGGCCATGGCCACCAGCCAGATGGGGCACGGAGCCTGGACCCGGTCCTCGATCTCGCGGGTGAACCCGAACTCCTGGGACATGGTCAGGGCCACCGACTGCACCCCCTGGAAGAGGATCGAGATGCCGACCACGCCGGGGACGAGCACGGTGGCGAACGCCGACTCCTCGCCCGGCCGGCTGCCCCCGCCGATGCCCTGGCCGATCTTCGGGAAGACGTAGAGGAAGACGAAGCAGAGCAGGAACGGCTGCACGAGGGTGCGGACCACGAACTCGAAGAGGTGCTTGCGCAGCACGACCAGGTCGCGCAGGATCAGGGCCCACAGGGCGATCCGGCTGGCGGCCATCGAGGAGCGGACGGGCGTCGTGTGGACGGCTTCGGTCGGTGCTGGCGACTCCACGGACGTCATCCCTCGCGCAGCTCCTTGCCGGTGAGGTTGATGAAGACCGTCTCCAGGGTCGGCTCGTTCACCGACAGGTCGAGGACCGGAAAGCCGGCACCCTCGGCCACCGACACCACCGTGGGCAGGAGCCGGTCCTTGCCCTTCACGTGGAGCTCCACCCCGCCGTCGATGGGTCGCGTCCGGGTCACGCCGGGCACGCCCTCGCTGAGGGCGCCGGCCAGCTCGGCCTGGTCACCGGTGGCGGTCACCGTGACGATGGTGTCGGCGTCGATCTGCTGCTTGAGGGCGGCCGGGGTGTCGAGGGCCAGGATCTTGCCGCCGTCCATGATGGCCACCCTCCCACAGAGCTGCTCCGCCTCCTCCATGTAGTGGGTGGTGAGCAGGATGGTCTGGCCGTCGGCGTTGAGGGAGCGCAGCGTGTCCCACAGGGCGAGGCGGCTCTGGGGATCGAGGCCGGCCGTCGGCTCGTCGAGGAACAGCACCGCCGGACGGTGGAAGATGGCCCGGGCCACCATCAGCCGCTGAGCCATGCCACCCGACAGGGCGTACACCGAGGCGCCCGCCCACTTCTCCAGTTGGAACTGGGCCAGCAGCGCCGTCGCCGTTCGGCGCGACTCCCGGGCCGGGATCCCGAAGAGGCGACCGTGGAAGTACAGGTTCTCCCAGACGGTGAGCTGGCGGTCCAACGTGTTCTGCTGGCTGACGATGCCGATGATCTGCTTGGCCAGTGCCGGGTGGGCCACGACGTCGATGCCCCCGACGAAGGCCCGGCCCGACGTGGGGATGACCCGGGTGGTCAACATCCCCGCCGTGGTGGTCTTTCCGGCGCCGTTCGGACCGAGCAGCCCGAAGATCTCACCCGGCTCGACCAGCAGGTCCAACTGGTCGACGGCCCGGAAGTCCGCTCCGGCATAGACCTTGGTGAGCTGCTCGGTGCGGATGATGGCGCCGCTGGCGCCGTTCTGCCCGGTGAAGTCGGTGGTGCGGGTCGAAGTCATGGCGATGGCGACACCCTACCCTTCGACCCCCTCGGCCGATGGCGCTGCAACCGCCTACTTCGGGGGCATGCGGATCCCGCCGTCGAGCCGGATCACCTCGGCGTTCAGGTAGCTGTTGGCGGCGATGTGGGCGACCAGCTCACCGAACTCGGCCGGGTTGCCCAGGCGCTTGGGGAAATTGACCGACTCGGCCAGGGCATTGCGCGCCTCGTCGGGCAGCATGGCCAGCAGTGGTGTGTCGAACAGGCCCGGGGCGATGGCCAGCACCCGGATCCCGACCACGGCCAGGTCCCGCGCCGCCGGGAGCGTCATCCCCACGATCGCCCCCTTGGAGGCCGAGTAGGCCAGCTGGCCGATCTGGCCGTCGAACGCGGCCACCGAAGCGGTGTTGACGATGACGCCGCGCTCGCCGTTCTCCTGGGGCTCGACCGTCGAGATCACCGACGCCGCCTTGGTCATCACGTTGAAGGTGCCGATCACGTTCAGGTTCTGGATGAACTGGAACGGCTGGAGGTCGTGGGGCGAGCCGTCGCGGTTGATGACCCGGCCCACCCACCCCGTGCCGGCGCAATTGACGGCGATCCTCAGGTTGCCTCCCTCGGCGGCCTGGTCCACCGCCCGCTGGGCATCCTCGGGGTCGGTGACGTCACCGCCGACGAAGTTGGCACCGGAGCCGATGGAGGTGACCACCTCCTTCCCCCGCTCCTCGTTGCGATCGAACACGGTGACCCGGACGCCCAGGGAGGCGAGCTTGTGGGCGGTGGCCTCGCCGAGGCCCGATGCGCCGCCGGTCACGATTGCTGAACTTCCGTTGATCTCCATCCCGCCAGATTAGGGGCACGGGGACGGGGCGGAAAACCGAGGGCGACCGGCCTCCCGCCCGCCCGTCGGGAAGAGTCGGTGCCCCGCTACTGGGCGGCCGCCGCCTGGGTGGCCAGCAGGTCGACCAGGTCGTTCATCGTGTGCCCCGAGTGCCCCTTCACCCACTCGAAGGTCACCGGCCGGCCCGACTCGAGCACCAGGGGGAGGAGCTCCTTCCAGAGGTCCTGGTTGGCCACCGGCTTGCCCTGGGCGTTCCGCCAGCCCCGGCGCTGCCACCCCGACCACCAGCCCTGCTTGAAGCAGTTCACGACATAGGTGGAGTCACTCACGACGTGGAGGGGGCCGTCCAGGGCCTGCAGGGCCCGCACCACGGCCGTCACCTCCATCCGCTGATTGGTGGTGTGGGGCTCGCCGCCGCTGTCGGAGGGTCCGCCCTCGACAGCCCAGGCCCATCCGCCCGGTCCCGGGTTCCCGAGACAGGAGCCGTCGGTGTAGACGACGGTCGCGGCTGACTCGGCGGTCGGTGGTGCTGGGCTCATCGGGACAGCATGCCCGCTCGGGGGCGTCCGCGAGTGCACCGACCGGGCCCCGCTGTCCGAGAGTGTTCCCCCACGACGTCCGCGAGTGCAAGCATGGGAGCATGCTCTTCGACGGCGTCAGCCACCAACTTCCTGACCGGGACCCGTCCGAGACAGCCGAGTGGCTCGATGCCTTCGACGACGTGGTCGACACCTACGGGAGGACCCGGGCCCGCTACCTGCTGATGCGGATCCTCGAGCGGGCCGGGCAGAAGCAGGTGGAGTTCCCGGCCACCGTGTCGAGCCCCTACGTCAACACCATCCCCACCGACGAGGAGCCGGACTTCCCCGGCGACGAGTACCTCGAACGGCGCATCCGGGCCTTCATCCGCTGGAACGCCGCCGTGATGGTTCTCCGGGCCAACAGCCGGTCGGAGTCCATCGGGGGCCACCTCTCCACCTACGCCAGCTCGGCGTCGCTGTACGAGGTCGGCTTCAACCACTTCTTCCGGGGGAAGGACGACGGGAGGCCGGGCGACCAGGTCTACTTCCAGGGGCATGCGTCGCCGGGCATCTACGCCCGGGCGTTCGTGGAGGGTCGGCTGACCGAGGACGCACTGGACAATTTCCGGTTCGAGGTGGGTGACGGCGGCCTGTCCTCCTACCCCCACCCCCGTCTCATGCCCGACTTCTGGGAGTACCCGACGGTGTCGATGGGCCTCGGTCCGCTCAACGCCATCGCCCAGGCCCACGTGAGCCGGTACCTGCACGCCCGGGGACTGGTCGACACCGGAGACAGCCGGGTGTGGTGCTTCGTGGGCGACGGCGAGCTCGACGAGCCCGAGACCCTCGGGTCACTGGGCATGGCCGGACGCGAGCACCTCGACAACCTGGTGTTCGTGGTCAACTGCAACCTCCAGCGGCTGGACGGCCCGGTGCGGGGGAACGGGAAGGTCATCCAGGAGTTCGAGGCCCTCTTCCGGGGGGCGGGCTGGAACGTCATCAAGGTGATCTGGGGCCGGACGTGGGACGACCTGCTCGCCAAGGACGTCGACGGGGTGCTGCTCAACAAGATGAACTCGACCGTGGACGGCGAGTTCCAGAAGTACGCCACCGAATCGGGTGCCTACATCCGGGAGCACTTCTTCGGGCCCGATCCCCGACTGGGCCAACTGGTGGCGCACCTCACCGACGAGGAGCTCCAGTCGCTGCCCCGCGGGGGCCACGACTACCGGAAGCTGTACGCCGCCTACCGGGCGGCCACCGAGCACGTCGGCGCCCCGACCGCCATCCTGGCCAAGACGATCAAGGGGTGGACCCTCGGTCCCGAGATCGAGGCCCGCAACGCCACCCACCAGATCAAGAAGATGACCAAGGCCCAACTGCTCACCCTCAGGAACCGGCTCTTCCTCCACGACGAGATACCCGAGGAGGACCTCGACGCCGACCTGCCCCCGTACTACCGGCCGGCACCCGACTCGAAGGCCGGTGCCTACCTCGCCGAGCGTCGAGCGACCCTCGGCGGGGCCGTACCCAAGCGGGTCGTGCGCGCCCTGCCACTCATCCCACCCTCCGACGGCCCCTTCGACGAGCTGATGGCCGGATCGGGCAACCAGCAGGTGTCCACCACCATGGCCTTCGCCCGCCTCCTGCGATCGCTGGTCAGGGATCCCTCCATCGGGCGCCGGATCGTCCCCATCGTCTCCGACGAGGCCCGGACCTTCGGGCTCGAGTCGCTCATCAGCGAAGTGCAGATCTACGCGCCGGAAGGCCAGCGTTACACGCCGGTGGACGCCGGACTCGCCCTCCACTACGCCGAGAGCGAGTCCGGGCAGGTGCTCCAGGAGGGCATCAGCGAGGCCGGCGCCGCCGCCGCCTTCACCGCCGCGGCCACCTCGTACGCCACCTGGGGCGAGCAGACCATCCCCTTCTACCTCTTCTATTCCATGTTCGGCTACCAGCGGGTCGGTGATCTGATGTGGGCACTGGGCGACAGCCGCGGCCGCGGCTTCCTCCTCGGGTGCACCGCCGGGAGGACCACGCTCAACGGCGAGGGGCTCCAGCACCAGGACGGTCACTCCCTGCTGCTCGCCTCCGCCATCCCGAGCGTGGCCGCCTACGACCCGGCCTTCTCCTACGAGGTCGCCGCCATCGTCCAGGACGGGATCGCCCGCATGTCCGGTGCCGATCCCGAGGACCGGATCTGGTACCTCACCCTCTACAACGAGAACTACCGGATGCCGGCACTGCCGGAGGACCCGGTCGAGGCCGAGCGGGTACGCCGGGGTGCCGTCGACGGCCTCTACCGCTTCGACCCCGCCGTCCTGGTCGACGGTTCCGAGCCGGCTCCCCCGTCCGATCCGCACCATGACGCCCGGCCGGCCGGGACGGTCCCGCTGACAGCGACGCTCTTGTTCTCCGGGTCGGCCTGGCAGGCGGCCGTGGAGGCCCGCCGGCTGCTGCACGACGACTGGGGCGTCGACGCCGATCTGTGGTCGGTCACCTCGTACAAGTCGCTCCGCGAGGACGCCATGTCGGCGGAGCGCTGGAACCGGCTCCACCCGGGCGAGGACGAGCGGGTCCCGCTGGTGACGGAGCAGCTCCGCCGATCCGACGGGCCGATCGTGGCGGTCACCGATTTCGTGCGGGCCGTCCCCGACCAGGTGTCCCGGTGGATGCCCCGCCGGTTCACGTCGCTCGGCACCGACGGCTTCGGGCGCTCGGACACGAGGGACGTGCTGCGGCGGTTCTTCGAGGTGGACGCCGTCCACGTCGTGGTGGCCGTCCTCGGCGCGCTGGCGGCCGACGGGCTGGTTCCGGTGCAGGCCGCCGCCGATGCCGTCGGGCGCTACCGCATCGATCCCGGCAGTCCCGACCCCTGGTCCTTCTGAGCGCAGTCCTGCTCCGGCCACCGCTCCGTGCCGGGACCGGACCCCTGTCGGCTCACCGGCCGGCTTGCGCCCGGGGGCGATCCTGGCGGGCGGCCCAGACCATGGCCGCCTGGAGGGGGAGCCGGCCCCAGGCCAGCAGCGGGCTGTCGGCGATGCCCGGGTTCCTCCCCGTGCCGGCGTCGAGTGCCATCTGCACGTTGGCGGGGAACACCGCGGCCAGCACGGCGATGCTGAGCGGCGAGGCCCACCGATCGCCCCGCACCAGGCCCAGCGCGCACGCCAGCTCGGCGGCGCCACTGGCGTAGATCAGGGTCCGGTGGAGACGGGTCGGCACCAGCCTCGGCATGATGGCGTCGAACGAGCTCGGCCGGACGAGGTGGACGACGCCACTGGCGCCGAAGGCACCGGCCAGCGCCAGAGGGGCGGTGCGTCGGAGATTGGGCACCGGACCACTCTAGGGGCGGCCCGAGGGAGCCGCCCGGGTGGCCGACCGGCGCAGTGTTGCGCCACCCGACCCGTTTGGGCAGGCTGTGCCGATGCAATCCATCCTGGTCACCGGAGCATCGACGGGCATCGGACGGGCCTGTGCCGTGCGCCTCGCCGCTGCCGGACACCGCGTCTTCGCCGGCGTACGGACCGACGCCGATGCGGAACGACTGGCCGAACACGGCGCCGGTTCCCTCCATCCCGTGCTGCTCGATGTGACCGACCAGGCCCAGATCGATGCCGTGGCCGACCGCATCTCCCGGGACGGCGGCGGCCTCTACGGCGTGGTCAACAACGCCGGGGTGGCCCACGGGGGGCCCATCGAGTACCTGCCCGTCGACGTCTGGCGCGACCAGTTCGAGGTCAACGTGTTCGGTCAGGTGGCGGTGACCAGGGCGATGCTCCCCCTGGTGCGCGAGTCCCGCGGCCGGATCGTGTTCATCGGCTCGATCGGCGGCAAGCTGGCCACCATGATGATGGGGCCGTACAACGCGTCGAAGTTCGCCATCGAGGCCATCGGCGAGTCACTCCGCCAGGAGCTGAGGCCCTGGGGGATCGGCGTCTCGGTGATCGAGCCGGGCGCGGTCAAAACGGAGATCTGGGAGAAGGGGCGGGAGACGGCGGACAGGCTCGAACGCGAGCTCCCCGCCGAGGCCGTGGACCGCTACTCCCCCCACATCGCGGCGATCCGCAAGGGGATCGAGATGCAGGACAAGTCGGGCGTGGGGGCCGACAAGGTCGCCGAAGCCGTCGACCACGCGCTGTTCGCACCCCGTCCGAGGACGCGCTACCTCGTGGGCACGCCCGCCCGGGTCCAGAGCGCCATGGTGCGCGTGCTGCCCGACCGGTCGCGGGAGGCGATCCTCAGGCGCATCGCCGGGCCGTAGGCGTCACGAGCGGTCGCGCCAGGACCCCGCCGGTGGGCCCTGGACGGTCCACCCGCGGCGTCGGAGCTCCGCGGCCATCTGGTCGGACGACAGGGACCGGGCCGTCCCGCCCGATCGTCGGTACGTCGGTCCCGGTCCGGAGTCCCCGGTCGAGCGGCCCGCCGGCTCCGCCACCTCGTCGGGTGCGGCCGGTGTGTCCGTCGGATCGGACGCCTCCGACCGCAGGCGGGCGATGAAGGACTCCGCCTCCTCGCGGGTGAACTTGCCGGTCGACTGGCGCTGGGTGAACCCCATCGGGCCCCGGGCGTCGCGGAAGTCGCGGTGGCCGGCGTCGTGGAGGAGGGCGGTGAGCTCCTCCAGCTGGCGGAACGAGGCCGGGGGTCCGGAGGGCTGGCCGAAGGACACAGGTGGAGTCTGGCCCAATCGGCGTTGCAGGACCTACTCGGTCGCACCAGACTGTCACCCGTGCGCCGGGGGCGCCAGGGGAGGACGTCGCCATGCCAGGGCTCACCGCCTTCGAGTTGGAGCAGGTCGACCAGGCCAACACCAGCGGGCGCAAGCCCGTCGTGTTCGTCCACGGCCTGTGGCTGCTGCCCGGGAGCTGGGACCGCTGGCGGACCCGCTTCGAAGAGGTGGGCTACACGACGATCGCCCCCGGCTGGCCGGACGACCCCAACAGCGTCGACGACGCCAACCGGCACCCCGAGGTGTTGGCCCACAAGTCGATCGGGCAGATCGCCGACCACTTCGACGAGGTGGTCGGCCGGTTGAAGCGCAAGCCGGCCATCGTCGGGCACTCCTTCGGGGGACTGCTGACGCAGATCCTGGCGGGCAGGGGCCTGTCGGCCGCCTCCGTGGCCATCGACCCGGCACCGTTCCGCGGGGTGCTGCCCCTGCCCGTCTCGGCGCTGAAGTCGGCGGCGCCGGTCATCGGCAACCCGGCCAACCACGGGCGGGCCGTTCCCCTCACCTACGAGCAGTTCCGCTACGCCTTCGCCAACGCCGTGGCCGAGGACGAGGCCAAGGAGCTCTTCGCCACCTTCGCCGTGCCCGGATCGGGGGTCCCGCTGTTCCAGGCGGCCACCGCCAACCTGAACCCCTGGACCGAGGCCAAGGTCAGGACCAAGACGGCCGACCGGGGCCCGCTCCTGTTCATCGAGGGGGCCAACGACCACACCGTCCCGTGGTCAGTGGCCAAGGCGGCCTACAAGAAGCAGCGTCGGAACCCCGGCGTGACCGAGATCGTGAAGGTGCCCGACCGGGGCCACTCCCTCACCATCGACCACGGGTGGAGGCAGGTGGCCGACATCGCACTGGCCTTCGTGCAGCGCTACGCCCTGCACTGACCGGCCGGTCAGCCCGGCTGCGCCGACCGGCGCCTTCTGCTCGTGAGTACGAGCATCGGTCCACCGACAGCCAGCCCCACCGACAGCACGAGGATGGCGAGTGAGGCGAGGACCGTCCCGTCCGCCGACGACTGGCACTCGCCGACGAAGGCCAGCCACTTGTCGTAGCTGGACGTGTCGCTCGCCGACGGCTCGATCCCCGCGCCGATCGACACCGGGTCGAGGACGGCCACGATGGGCGCCTCCGATGCCGTGCCCGGTCCGCAGGTCCCCCCGACGGCCGGCTTCGGGAGGGCGATCAGCAGCCCCGAGATGGCGAAGGCCACGCCGAACAGGCCGAGGGCGATGAAGGCGAGTCTGATCCCCAGATGAAACGACGACTGCGGCATGTGCGATCCCTCCGAACGACCTGGATGTTAGACGGCGGTCCAACGGCTGAGGCTTCACGCCCCCCCGCTCAGCCGGATCGGGCGGCGGGCGGCGTCCGGCCCGAATAGTCTGAGCCGATGCTGTACCTCTCGGGTGAGCCCGACGCCGACGCCCTGCTGTCGAGGGACCCCCTCGCCCTCCTGATCGGCATGGTCCTCGACCAGCAGGTCCCCTTGGAGCGGGCCTTCCGGTCCCCGTTCGACCTGCAGGAGCGGTTGGGCTCCGAACTCGACGCCCGCGTGCTGGCGTCCATGGACCCCGAGGCCCTGGCCGCGGTGTTCGGCGAGAGGCCGGCCCTCCACCGGTTCCCGAAGTCGATGGCCTCACGCGTGCAGGAGCTCTGTGCGGTGATCGTCGACGACTACGGCGGCGACCCGGCCGCCATCTGGACCTCGGCCGCCGACGGCAAGCAGCTGCTGGCCAACGTCAAGGCCCTCCCCGGGTTCGGCGAGCAGAAGGCACGGATCTTCGTCGCCCTGCTGGGCAAGCAGCTGGGGGTCCGCCCCAAGGGCTGGGAACAGGCGGCGGGGCCGTTCGGGGCCAAGGGGTCGTTCCGCTCGGTGGCCGACATCGACTCGCCCGAGGCGCTGGCCAAGGTCCGGCGCTACAAGCAGAAGATGAAGGCCGAGGCCAAGGCGGCCGCTGCCGGTTGACCGGGAGCGGCCGGCCCGGGGTGCCGGGTGGCTCGGTGACCGGGGAGCCGGTGGCTGGGGATGGCGGGGGGCCGGTGGCGGGGCGGCGGCTCAGGTACTGGGGGTGCTGGTCGCCGGCAGCACGACGACCTTGGCGCCGGCGGGCAGGCTCACCGCCGGTGACGACCCGACGGCGGAGATGACCAGCTGCACCGACTCGTTCGCCACCGTCAGGTTGAACTGGGAGACGTAGGCTCCGTTGACCTTGTAGACGAACTTGCCGGTCTCCGGGGTTCCCGTGGACCCGGTCTGGGTGAGGGTGAAGGTGTAGGTGTTGCCCGACGACGTCACGCCCTTGGCCCTCTTGGCGTAGCGGAGGTAGGTCTGCGTCGGGTCGGCCAGGGCGGCGCTCTCGTAGGGCTGCCGGTAGAAGGTCAGGTTGGCGGTCGAGGTGCCGGGGGCGACGGGCTTGGTCAGGTACTCCATCGGGCCCTTGGCCGAGGGCAGGACGTAGACGTAGGTCCGCTTGTTGTCGCTCTGGACGTACCCACCGAGGCGGTTCGGCGCCTGCCAGACCAGGAAACCGGACTGATCGCCTTGCGTCGTCTTCTCGGTCAGGATCTGCGTGTAGTTGGGGGCGGACAGGGTGTTGGTGGCCGCCTCCTCCAGCGGGGCGTTCTTGGGGGCGAGGGCGATCCCGAGCACGGCGAAGCCCAGGCCCACCACGGCCACCAAAGCCAGGAGCAGCCAGCTGATCAGTCGTCGCATTTCGCTCATCGGTGAGACGCTAGGCGAGATCGGGGCGGTCGGGGCACACCAAGCCCCTCGGTCCCCGGGTCAGATGCCGATGCGCTGGGCCAGGAGCTCTCGGTGGTAGGAGGGGTCCCCGAGCATCAGCTCCGAGGACTTCGCCCGCTTGAAGTACAGGTGGGCCGGATGCTCCCAGGTGAAGCCGATGCCGCCGTGGATCTGGATCGTCTCGGCGGCGGCGTGGAAGAACGCCTCGGAGCAGTAGGACTTGGCCAGGCTCGCCACCACCGGCAGCTCGTCGGAGTCCTCGGCGGCCGCCCAGCCCGCGTAGTAGGCGGCGGACTTGGCCGACTCCACCTCCAAGAGCATGTCGGCGCACTTGTGCTTGATGGCCTGGAAGCTCCCGATCGGCCGCCCGAACTGGATCCGGGTCTTGGCGTACTCCACCGAGCTGTCGAGGCACCGCTGGGCCCCACCCACCTGCTCGGCGGCCAGGGCCACCGCGGCCAGGTCCAACGTCTTGGACAGTCCCGGCTCGGCACCACCGTCGGTCCCGATCAGCCAGGCCGGCGTGTCGACGAACTCCAGCCTGGACTGCTTGCGGGTCTGGTCCATGGTGGCCAGCGGGGTGCGGGTCAGGCCCTCGGCGTCGCCCTTCACCCCGAACAGCGACAGGCCGGCGGGCGTGCGGCCGACGACCAGGATCAGCCCGGCCGTGTTGCCGTCGATCACGAACGACTTGTGCCCGTTGAGCGACCAGCCGTCGCCGGCGGGGGTGGCGGCCAGCGTCACGCCGGCAGCGTCCCAACGCCCCGAGTCCTCGGTGAAGGCCAGCGTGCCGATGGTCTCGCCGGCGGCTATTCCGGGGAGCAGGTACTCCTGCGCGCTCTGATCGCCCGAGGTGAGAATGGCGTTGGTGGCCAGGGCGACGGTCGAGAAGAACGGCGCGCACAGCAGCGCGGCCCCCATCTCCTCCAGCACCACGATGAGCTCCACGTAGGAGAACCCCGATCCACCGAACTGCTCCGGGATGGTCAGCGACTGCAGGCCCAGCTGGTCGGCCATCTGGCTCCAGACGGCCGGGTCGTAGCCCTCCGTCGTCTCCATCAGGCGGCGCACCTCGGTCTCGGGAGACTTGTCCTCGAGGAAGCGCTTGACCGATCTCCGGAGCTCGTCCTGCTCCTCGCTGAAGGCGAAGTTCATCGTGTTCTCCATCTCTGGACGTCCCCGAGCAGGGACGTCATGCCCCGTTTGTCTACCAGAACGGGGCACGTGGTGACCAACAGGTGCGAACGGCCAGCTACGCTCCCCGGCGGAGGAGGTCCGAGCCATGGTTGCCACCGTCATCGACTACCAGGACGCCGCCGTCGAGGTGCACCGCCTGGTCGTGGGCCCCGTCGACAACAACGTCTACATCCTGCGGTGCCGCACGACGGGCGAGTCCCTCCTGATCGACGCGGCGAACGAGCACGACAAGCTCCTCGAGCTGTGCAAGGCCCTCGACGTCCGACAGGTGGTGGAGACCCACGGGCACTGGGACCACATCCAGGCGGTGGAGGCGGTACGCGATGCGGGGATCGACGTGGCCGTGACCCAGGCCGACGCGGGGATGCTCCCGTCCTACGACCAGATCCTCGAGGACCGGTCCACGCTCGAGGTGGGGCGGCTGCGCATCGCCACCATCGCCACGCCGGGGCACACCCCGGGATCGATGTGCTTCACCGTCGAGGGGACCCCCCTCCTGTTCACCGGGGACACGCTCTTCCCGGGCGGACCAGGGAACACCTCGTTCGAGCACTCCGACTTCCCCACCATCATCAGCTCGATCGAGGGCCGCCTGTTCGGGTCCTTCGGGCCGGACACCATCGTGCTCCCGGGCCACGGGGCCGGCACCACCATCGGGGCGGAATCGCCCCATCTGCAGGAGTGGGTCGACCGCGGCTGGTGAACCGGGTGGCCGCCCGGCGTGCCCGGCACCGGGTCGCGGCCGAGGCGGTCAGACGGCGGTGGAGGGCCGGCGGGGCTCGCGCACCAGCTCGATGGACGGCGGCAGCCCGCTGACCGCCACCCCTCCGGGGACCTCGGAGCCGACCTCGATGGTCACCCGCGATCCGGCCAGGGGGATGCCGTCCACCTTCAGGTAGCCGATCCACTCGGGAAGGTTCGGACAGAGCCAGGTCTTCCCGTAGGGGACCCACGGGTCGAGCCGGAGGAGCGTGCGGAGGCACAGGAGCGGCGACGCCGCCGCCCAGGCCTGGGGTGAGCACGAGGTGGGATAGCCCACCGGGATGGACAGCTCGTCGCGGTCGAGCCCGCTGAACAGCTCGGGAAGCCGCCCGCCCTGGGCCCGGGCGGCGTCCATGAGGCCGAAGATGAGCTGCTGGGCGGCGGCGTCGAATCCGTACCGGGCGAGGCCGGCGGCGACGATCGCCGTGTCGTGCGGCCACACCGAGCCGCAGTGGTAGCTGATCGGGTTGTAGCCGCCGCCGGTCTTGGACAGTGTGCGCACCCCCCACCCCGAGAACATGGCCGGCGACATCAGTGCCTCGGCCACCCGACGGGCCTTGTCCTCGTCGACGATGCCGGTCCACAGACAGTGGCCGATGTTGGAGGTGAGGGAGTCGATGGGGCGCTTGTCGGCATCGAGGCCGACGGCGAACCAGCCCTTGTCCTCCAACCAGAAGTCCCGGTTGAACGCCGCCTTCAGCTGGGTGGCCTTGGCCCGGAAGCGATCGTAGGTGACGGTGTCCCCCACCTCGAAGGCGAAGTGGGCGGTGGCCAGGTAGGCGCCGTAGGTGTAGGCCTGGACCTCGCACAGGGCGATCGGGGCCTCGGCCACCGTCCCGTCGGCGTACCTGATGCCGTCCCAGCTGTCCTTCCAGCCCTGATTGGCCAGGCCCCGCTCGGACGACCGCTTGTACTCGACGTAGCCGTCGCCGTCGGAATCGCCGAACTGCTCGATCCACTCGATGGCCCGTGCCGCGTTGGGCAGCAGCTCGTCCACCATCTCCCGCGCCACGCCCCACCGCCGCATCTCGCCCAGGAGCATCACGAACAGCGGGGTGGCGTCGGCCGTTCCGTAGTAGATGCTGCCCCCGCCGAGGGACAGTGACGCCGCACCGCCGAAGCGCATCTCGTGGAGGATCCGACCAGGCTCCTCCTCGTGACGGGGGTCGACGTCCTTGCCCTGGAACCGCGCCAGGGTCTGGAGGACGCCGCGCGCCAGGTCGGGATCGACGAGCAGGGCCATCCACGCGGTGAGGAGGGAGTCACGACCGAACACGGTCATGAACCACGGTGCGCCGGCCGCCACCACCACCCTCTCGGGATAGTCGGGGTCGAAGATGCGCAGGGCTCCGAGGTCCTCGTTGCTCCGGTCGATCACCTCCTTCAGCCCCGGGTGGTCGGTCTCGACCTGGGGAACCAGGCGTCTCCACTGGGCCAGCCGCTCGCTCGGCGTGGCCAGGTCCACCGGCACTCCGCACCGGTACCGGGGGTCGAAGGAGACCCCGTCGATGACCGGGGCGAACTCGACACAGGTCGACCATTCGCTCCTCGGCGGGACCTCCACCTCGAAGGTGGCCATGCCGGCATCGACCTCGGTGGGTTGGTTGAACCGGATCTCCATCCCCCGGACGACGCTCCCCCGTCGGTGGGTGTAGGTCACCGTGGTCGGTCCCCCCGGGGCACCGGTCCCATCGCCCGGCCCCAGCAGCGCGGTCACCGGGTCGACCGCCGGGTCGGGACCGAGCCGGCCCTCCTTGACGGCGAAGAGGTCGGCGAAGTCGCACCCCACGAGCAGTTGGACCGTGCAGGTCGCCGGCTCGTCGGCGAAGTTGCGGATGGCCAGGTCCTCGCGCATCCCCTGGCCGACGTACCGGGAGCGGAAGACCATCAGGGTCGAGTCGGCCCGTCCGGGCGGCGGCTGGCACCGGGAGACGAAGGTGGACGAGAACGGGTTGTCGGTGACCGCGGCCAGTGGCTCGGTCCGAACCCCGTCCACCAGGACCTCGAACCGGGAGAGGATGCGGGTGTCCCGGAAGAACAGGCCCTGGGCCGCTCCGTCGCTGATGTCGCCGGCCCCGCCGCTGATGGCGAAGGTCGACTCGTCGACCAGCGTGACCACGCCGGCGTTGGAGTCCAACTGGGCCACCGGCCCATCGAAGTTCCATGGGTCGGCCATGCGGTTACCGTATCGGCAGCAGTGCCGACCTGCGTAATCAGAGGGCCCGGTGCCCCGGTGCCCTGATTGCCCCTATTCCTGTAGGGGAAAATACGGATTCCAGGCTAAGATCGGGGACGTGCCGAGACCAGCAGCCGACGAGCCCGGGAGGCCCACCCCCCTCCTCCAGATCGAGGACCTGCACGTGTCGGTGGAGGGCGTCGAGATACTGCGCGGTGTCGACCTCACGGTGGAGTCGGGGCAGGTGCACGCCCTCATGGGCCCCAACGGATCGGGCAAGTCGACGCTGGCCAACGTGTTGTTGGGGAACCCTGCCTTCGTGGTCGACTCGGGCACCATCCGTCTCCGGGGCGAGGACATCACCTCCTGGCCGACCGACGTGCGGGGCAAGGCCGGGATGTTCCTCGCCTTCCAGGAGCCGGAGTCGATCGCCGGGGTGCCGGTCATCCAGTTCTTGCGCCAGGCCCTGTCGGCCCGACGGGGCCTCGACATGTCGGTGCTCGAGGTGCGGCTCATGATGATGGAGTGGATGGAGAAGCTGGGGATGGATCCGGCCTTCGGCGAGCGTCACCTCAACGACGGCTTCTCCGGCGGCGAGAAGAAGCGCAACGAGATCCTCCAGATGGCCATCTTGGAACCCGAGTTGGCCGTCCTCGACGAGACCGACTCCGGGCTGGACGTCGACGCCCTCCGCACCGTCGCCCGTGGCGTGCAGACGGTGCGTGAGGCCCGGCCCGAACTCGGGGTGCTCGTCATCACCCACTACCAACGCATGCTGGACGAGCTCGCCGCCGATCGGGTCCATCTGCTCATCGACGGGGCTATCGTCGCCGACGGAGGCCCCGAGCTCGCCCGGAAGCTGGAGATCGAAGGGTACGACGCATGGCGCAGCTGAACGAGATCACGCACACCGGGGCCAGGCCGGCCCCCGCCGCGCCGGCCGGCAGGCTCGACGTGGCCACCCTCCGCAAGGACTTCCCGCTCCTGGCCCGCGAGGTGAACGGGCACCCGATCATCTACCTCGACTCGGCGGCCTCGGCCCAGCGGCCCACCCAGGTGCTCGACGCCATGCGCACCTACGACGAGACCACCCACGCCAACGTGCACCGCGGCGTGTACTCGATCGCCGAGGAGGCGACCCGGCAGTTCGAGGCGGCCCGGGTCAACGTGGGGCGGTTCATCGGGGCACCGGTGCCCGCCCGCGAGATCGTCTTCGCCAAGAACGCCACCGAGGGGCTCAACCTGGTGGCCCACACCTGGGGTCGCGCCCATCTGCACGCCGGGGACGTCGTCGTCCTCAGCGAGATGGAGCACCACGCCAACATCGTCCCGTGGCAGATGCTCGCCGAGGAGCGCGGACTCGTCATCCGGTGGATACCCACCGACGACGAGGGACTGCTGATCCTCGACGACCTCGACCAGCTGCTCGACGGGGCCAAAGTGGTCGGCATCACCTGCATGTCCAACGTCCTCGGGACCCTGAACCCGATCGAGTACATCGTGGAGGCGGCCCATGCCGCCGGAGCGGTGGTGGTGGCCGACGGGGCCCAGTCGGTGCCGCACCTCCCGGTCGACGTGGCTGCGCTCGGTGTCGACTTCCTCGCCTTCAGCGCCCACAAGATGCTCGGGCCGACGGGCATCGGCGTCCTGTGGGGGCGCGAGACGCTGCTCAACTCGCTGCCTCCCTTCCTGGGGGGCGGGGAGATGATCCTCGACGTGCGCAAGGAGGGTTTCGTGCCGAACGACATCCCGTGGCGCTTCGAGGCCGGGACCCCTCCCATCACCGAGGCGATCGGCCTCGGCGCGGCGGTCGACTACCTGCGGGAGGCCGGCATGCCGTCGATCCGCGCCCACGAGATCGCCCTGACCCGCTACGCCATGGACGCCCTCCGCCAGCGGTTCGGTGACGACATCACCATCTTCGGGCCCCCCGACCCGACGGCCCGGGGAGGCGTCGTGTCGTTCGCCTACCGGGACGTGCATCCCCACGACATCTCCCAGATCCTCGACCAGTACGGGGTGTGCGTCCGCGCCGGCCACCACTGCGCCAAGCCGCTGATGAGACGGCTCGGGGTCAATGCGACGGCCCGCGCCTCCTTCGGCCTCTATAACGACGAGTCGGACGTGGACGCCCTCGTCGACGCTCTGGCCGAGGCCGGGGCGTTCTTCGGATGACGCCCGGACGGTAGGCTGGTGCAGTGATTCGAGTCCCTTACGGTGAGCGCCTCCACGGCCGGTGTGCAGGAGAAGGCTGCTGATGCCCGGCCTGGAGGACCTCTATCGCGAGATCATCCTCGACCACTACCGCTCGCCCCGGAACCGGGGGGAGCTCGAGTCGCCGCCGGCCCAACGGGTCGAGGGTTTCAACCCGCTCTGCGGTGACGAGGTGGTGGTGACGGTCGATGTCAGGGACGGCGTCGTCGCCGACATCAAGATCGCCGGCACCGGATGCTCGATCAGCCAGTCGTCGGCCTCTCTCATGTCGGCGGCGGTCAAGGGGAAGCCGGTCTCTGAGGTCCGCGACCTCATCGCCACCTTCAAGGGGATGATGTCCATCCACGAGGCCACCCTCCCGTCATCCGGCGCCAGGGACGGCGACAACCCGGCGGACGGTGCCGAGGTGGCCGAGCCCGAGGCCATCGACCTCGACGCCCTCGGCGAGCTGGCCGCACTCCAGGGAGTGGTCAAGTTCCCGGTTCGGATCAAGTGCGCCACCCTCAGCTGGAACACGTTGGCCCAGGGGCTCGACGAGGCGCAGCTCGTCGGCTGATCCCGATGCCGGTGGGAGGCCTCCCCAGCAGGGCGTGGGTCGGCAGGGCGTGGGGTCGACAGGGCGTGGGTCAGCAGGGCGTGGGTCAGCAGGGCGTGGGTCAGCAGGGCGTGGGGTCGAAGTCGGTCTCGATCGAGGTCGTGGTCTCGGATGCCGCGCTGGTGGCCGGTGTCGATCCCGCCGTCGTGCCGGTGAGGGTCGTCGTGGTGGTGGAGGTCTCCGGCTCGCCGTAGGGATCCGGCGGCGGGGTCGTCACCGGGTCGGGCGGGCCACCGAGGAACTGGGTGATCACCTGCTCGGCCTGGGGCTGCTGGACGTACAGCACGTCACCGAGCTCGCTGAACACGGACGAGTACTGCGAGTAGGTCGGCAGGGTCGACGTGGCCAAGGACTGGGACGAGAAGTTGTGGAACTCCCGGGCGAGGGCCACCAGATCGCTCACGGCGAAGGTCGAATCGATGGTCACCCCCTGGACCACGGACCCGATGAACGCGTTCAGCGTCAGCGGGTTGTACTTGGTCTCGGCCTGGTTGATCATCGCCTTCAAGAACGCGTTCTGGCGCTGGATCCGTCCGAAGTCGCTCGTCCCGTCGTACCGCCAGTAGCCGTTCTCGAAGTACTCGTAGTGACGGCTCCGGGCCAGTGCCAGGGCATACCCGCCGTTGAGGGTCTGGCACCCGGGTTGGGTGACGTTCAACCCCGTGTAGGCGTCCTTCGCCGGATAGGGGAAGTCGACGTTGATCCCGCCGATGGCGTCGACGGCACCCTCCAGGCCGTCGAAGTCGATCTGGACCACGTGCTCGATGGGTATCCCGAAATTGGCCTCGATGGTCTGCACCAGCTGGTCGGGCCCCGACGCGTAGGTCGAGTTTATCCGGTTGTACTGACCGGTCTGGCTGGTGTCGCCGGCCACGGTGACGACCGTGTCCCGCGGGATCGACAGCACGCTGACCTGGCCGGTGGCCGGAACGACATGGACGATCTTCACCACGTCGCTCCGCTGGCCTCCGGCGTTCGACTCGTTGCCCAGGTGGGTCTGCTGGGCGGGGGTCAGACCGGCACGCGAGTCCGAGCCGATCAGGAGCACGTTGAAGGGCTGGCCGACCGGCGCCTTCCTCAGGTGCTTGACCGTCACCTTGGCGACCTGGTTGAACCGGTACTCGACGTAGAAGTACCCACTGACCACGGCGACGAGCGCCAGGGTCACCAGGACCACGCCGGCCAGCAGCGCCCGATCGAGCCACGGGTGCTTGGACTTCTTCCGGCGCCGCCCGTCGGAGCCCTCCCCGTCGGCTTTGCCGGCGCTCCTCCGCTCCGCCCGGGTGAGCGGCACCCCGAGGTCGGCCGTCGCTCCTCCGGCCGCCGCCGCCCCTACACCCGTTGGCGTGCCTGCGGCTGCAGGATCCGGTGCACCCGGCTCGGCGGCGTCGCCGGTCGTGGTCCCGGTGGCATCGCCGGTCGTGGTCCCGGGGGCATGCGGTGTCGCTCCGGTGGCATCGCCCCCCGCAGGGCCCGGGCCGCCGTCGGCGGCGCCTTCCTCACCCGATCGGTCGGGGGTCGGCTCGCCGGACGGGCCTTGGGCACCGCCCCCCCTACGGTCTCGGCGTGCCATGTGACGACGCTAGCAACGACGGGGGCCCGAGCCGTGTCGACGGTGGGCACACCGGGCCGGGACCCGTCGGGGGCGCGCTCAGCCGTAGGCGCCGTACCCCGTCCGATCGACGAGCTCGGCCAGCTCGCTCGAGCCGGTGGCCACCACCCTGCCCTCGGAGAGCACGTGGACGACGTCGGGGTGCAGGACATCGAGCAGCCGGCGGAAGTGGGTGATGGCCAGTACGCCGAGACCCCACTCGGCGGTGGCCTCCTGCACACGTCGACCCACAGCCCCGAGGGCGTCGACGTCGAGGCCCGAGTCGATCTCGTCGAGCACGGCGAACCGTGGCCGCAACACCCCGAGCTGCAGGGTCTCGTTCCTCTTCCGCTCGCCCCCGGAGAGGTCGACGTTGAGCGGCCGGTCGAGGAACCGCTCGTCGAACCCGATGCGGCGGGCCTCCTCGTGCAGTCGGTCGTCGATGTCGTACTGCGGGGCCGCCGGACCGGCGGGGACCGGGGCCCGGGCGGCGGCGAGCGACCGGGCCAGCGACACCCCCGGCACCTCGATGGGGTGCTGCATGCCGAGGAACAGGCCGGCGCGGGCGCGCTGCCAGGTGGGCAGCGACAGGAGGTCGATGCCGTCGAGGGTCACGGACCCTTCGGTGACCTGGTAGCCGGGCCTCCCCATCAGGACGTGGGCCAGCGTGCTCTTGCCCGAGCCGTTGGGCCCCATCACGGCGTGGACCTCGCCGCTGCGGACGGTGAGGGTCAGCCCCTTCAGGATCTCGCGCCCGGGGATGCCGGCCTTCAGTCCTTCGATGACCAGCTCGCCCGTGCTCACGGGACCACCACCGACACGTCGTCGCCCTCGACGACGAGCTCGTAGACCGGGACCGGCCTGGTGGCGGGCAGCGAACACGGTGACCCGGTGCGGAGGTCGAAGGTCGATCCGTGCTTGGAGCACTCGATCTCGCACTCGTCGGCCCACACCTCCCCCTCGGCCAGCGAGAAGTCCTCGTGGCTGCAGCGGTCCCCCACCGCGAAGAACTCGTCACCGATCCGCACCAGGGCCACGCGCAGGCCGGCGACGTCGAATCGCCTGGCCTCGCCCGGCGCCAGGTCCTCACGGGCGCACAGGCGCACCGCCCCGGCCCGACCGTCGGTGGCCGTGACGGGCTCAGGCACCGTGCGCTCCGCTCCGGTCGGCCAGCGCCTGGCCGACGGTCGACCGGACGCCCGGGATCGGCACCTGCTCGGCGATGTTGTCGAAGAACCCGGCGACGATGAGACGCTCGGCCATCTCGGGCTCCACGCCACGGGACTCGAGGTAGTACCGCTGGTCCTCGTCCACCGGGCCGACCGTCGAGCCGTGGCTGCACTTCACGTCGTTCTCCTCGATGTCGAGATTGGGCACCGAGTCGGCGTGCGCCCCCTCGTCGAGGACCAGATTGTGGTTGGTCTGCATGGCATCGGACTTGACCGCGCCCCGCCGGACACGGATCAGCCCGCTGTACACCGAGTGGGCCCGGTCGGCCACCGCCCCCATGAACAGGAGGTCGCTGGTCGTGCGGGGGGCGCGATGGTCCTGGAGGGTCCGGAAATCGAGCATCTGATCGTCCCGCCCGATGAAGGCGGCGCGGAGCCTGCTCGTGCCCGATTCGCCCTGCAGGGCCGAGTCGGTGCGGAGGCGGGCGTAGGTTCCCCCGAGGGCCACGGCGAAGCTGTCGAGCGTGGCGCCGGCTCCGATCGAGCTGGCCTGGTGGGCCAGCTGCCAGGTCCGGGGGCCGAGCGCCTGGATGGTGACGTAGGAGAGCTCGGCGTCGGCGGCCACGTCGATCTCGCTGACGGGGATCACCAAGTCGGCGTCGTCGGCGTCCCTCCGCACCGGCGTGGGCGACGGGACGGAGGGCAGGCCGGCCAGCAGTCCGGCGTCGACGTCGACGACGATCTCGATGACACCGGCCTTGGATCCGCGGCCGGACCGGATGACCGTCCGCGGGAAGACGGCGGTGCCGCCGCGGCCGCCCACGACGTGCACCACCACCACCGGCTCCTCGACCGAAGCGTCCTCGGCGATGTCGATCACCAAGGGGTCGACGGCGAAGGCGTCGTTCAGCAGCAGGAACTCCCTCGGGTCCCCGAGCACCGATCCGAGCACGTCAGGGGCGTCGTCCCACTCCGAGATCCGGCCGAGGGCGATCACGTCCTCGGGGACCGACGAGGCCACGGTGGCCAGGACCCCGTCGATGGTGATCATGAGGCCGGCGTTCGGTCCGAGGCTCGTCACGAGCGCCCGGACGCGGTCGGACGGGGAGGGGCCCGGTCCGTCGGAGGAGGAGGGGGACGCCTCGGTGCCGGTGGGCCGGAACCGGTCGAGGTCGAGCTGGTCGATCCGGCTGTACCGCCACACCTCGTCCTTCTCGCTGGGGAGCGGGGCCTGGGCGAAGGCCTCGGCTGCCGCGGCGCGCCGCGCCGACAGCCAAGCAGGACCGGGCAGGGATCCGGCGGATTCAGAGGTGAAGGTGGACAGAGCAGGGACCTCTCGCGCAACGAGGCCCGTCTACGAGCCTCTGTCCCCATAGTACCTGCCCCTCCGGGGCACCCGTCCCGGCCGACCGGCCCGGACGGGTGCGCGGACCGGGACGGTGACGAAGCGGTGGCGGGCTGCCCGGCGGGCGCATCGGCCCTCCACCGGCCTACGCTTCGCACCATGACTCCGCCCGCAGGCCCATCGATCGCCACCTTCGCATCGGACGTCCTGGCCATCGAGGTCGACGGCCCGGTCGCCACCCTGTGGCTCGACCGGGCCGAGAAGCGCAACGCCCTCGGTCCGGCGTTCTGGTCCGATCTGCCCCGGGCCATGGCGGCCATCGGGTCGGAACCGGAGGTCCGCGCCGTGGTGGTGGCGGCCCGCGGGCCCCATTTCACCGTGGGGCTGGACCTCGTGGCCATGGCCGGCTTGACCGGCCCCCCCAGCTCGGGCGACGGGGCTCCGCTGTCGATGGCCTCGAGGGCGCGCTCGGCCCGCGCCGAGGTGCTCCGGCTCCAGGCCGCGGTGACCTCGGTGGCCGACTGCCCGCTGCCGGTGATCGCCGCCATCCACGGCTACTGCATCGGTGGCGGCGTGGACCTGATCGCGGCGTGCGACATCCGCCTGGCCAGTGCCGACGCCCTGTTGTCGGTGCGGGAGGCCAAGGTGGCCATCGTCGCCGATCTCGGGAGCCTCCAGCGCCTCCCCCACATCATCGGCAAGGGCCACGTGGCCGAGCTCGCCTACACCGGCAAGGACATCACCGCCGGGCGCGCCGAGTCGATCGGACTGGTGAACCGGGTCAGCGCCGATGCCGACGCCGTCCTGGCCGACGCCCGCCAGCTGGCCGCCGAGATCGCCGACAACTCGCCGCTGGCCGTGCAAGGCACCAAGGCCGTGCTCCGGGCGTCGGAGGGCCACTCGGTGGCGGACGGCCTCGAGTACGTGGCCACCTGGAACGCCGGGGCGCTGGCCTCCGACGACCTGGTCGAGGCCATGACCGCCTTCATGGAGAAGCGGCCGGCGGTGTTCACCGGGCGCTGAGCGCCACCAACCAACCTGGACAACACACCTAGGGCGACCGGTCAGCGCCGGCGGCGCCACCACCGGTTCTCTTTGCGCTGCTCGCGCTCGTCGTCCTTGCGCACGTCGGCGAGGACATCGGGACCGACGGCGTTGATGATGTCCTCGGCCTGGTTCAACAGCTCGGCCGCATCCTCGCCGGGGACGTCGGGCATCGGCTCGAGCGCCGGTTCCACCAGAGAGCCGTGCGACCACCCCACATCGGCGAGCCGGGGCGCATACGACGGGCAGCCCTCGGGGCACTTCCACGGCGCCTCCGGGGCGAGATCCAGGATGCAGAACCGCGCCACCTCACCCGAGTCGTAGGTACGGCTCTGGAAATGCTTGCACTCTTCCCTCATGGGCATGGGCCTATTCTGCCCTTCCTGTCGTTCGTCCGCCTACCGCCTGGTCCACGGCTCGGGGCGGACGGGAGTCCCGGTCGGGCTCAGCCGACCGAGCCCTCCATCTGCAGTTCGATGAGACGACTCCACTCGACGGCGTACTCCATCGGCAGGGTCCGGGTGATCGGTTCGATGAACCCGTTGACGATCATCCCCATGGCCTGGGTCTCGGACAGGCCCCGGCTCATGAGGTAGAAGAGTTGGTCGTCCCCGACCTTCGACACCGTCGCCTCGTGCCCGACACGGGCGTCACGCTCGCCGACCTCCATGTAGGGCTTGGTCTCCGACACGGCCGTGTCGTCGAGCAACAGGGCGTCGCACCGCACGAAGCTCTTGGCGTGCCTGGCACCCTCGTCCACGTGGACCAGCCCGCGGTAGGTGGTGATGCCGGCATCCTTGGAGATCGACTTGGACACGATCGTCGAGGTGGTCTCGGGAGCGGCGTGCACCATCTTCGCACCGGCGTCCTGGTGCTGGCCGGCACCGGCGTAGGCCACGGAGAGGACCTCGCCGGAGGCCTTCGGGCCCATCAGGTAGACGGACGGGTACTTCATGGTCAGCCGGGACCCGATGTTGCCGTCGATCCACTCCACGTGGGCCTCGGCCTCGGCGCGGGCCCGCTTGGTGACCAGGTTGTAGACGTTGTTCGACCAGTTCTGGATGGTGGTGTAGGTGATCCTCGACCCTTCGAGGGCCACCAGCTCCACCACGGCCGAGTGGAGGGAGTCGGTGGTGTACACGGGTGCGGAGCAGCCTTCGATGTAGTGCACCTGGGAGCCGACGTCGGCGATGATCAGGGTGCGCTCGAACTGGCCCATGTTCTCCGCGTTGATCCGGAAGTAGGCCTGCAGCGGCTGGTCGACGACCACGTTCGGGGGCACGTAGATGAACGAGCCACCCGACCAGACCGCGGAGTTGAGGGCGGCGAACTTGTTGTCGTTGGGAGGGATGATCGTCCCGAAGTACTTGCGGACGAGTTCGGGGTACTCGCGCACCGCCGTGTCCATGTCGCAGAAGATGATGCCCTGGGCCTCCAGGTCCTCACGGTTGCGGTGGAAGACGACCTCGGACTCGTACTGTGCGGTCACGCCGGCCAGGTACTTGCGCTCGGCCTCGGGGATGCCCAGCTTCTCGTAGGTGTTCTTGATGGCGTCGGGGAGGTCGTTCCAGTCCTCCACCTGACCCGACGTCGGCTTGATGTAGTAGTAGATGTCCTCGAAGTCGAGATCGGGCATGTTGACCGCGAACCACTCGGCCATGGGGCGCTTCTCGAACCGCTGGAGGGCCCGGAGCCGGAAGTCGCGCATCCACTCCGGCTCCTTCTTCATCGCCGACATCTCGCGCACGATCGACTCGTTGAGCCCCTTCTTGGGCTTGAAGACGTAGTCCTCCTCGTCGGACCATCCGAGCTTGTACTTCCCGAGGTCCAGATCGGTCGTCGTCATATGCGCTCCCAGCACGCCATCCCGACGGATGGCATATTTCTCCTATACAGATAGTAACAACCCCTGGCACCCCCCAGTACGCTCGGCCATCGCCCGGCCGGGGCCACGTGCCATCCTGGTCGGATGACCGCCGCCCAGACGCCTGCCGACCGCCGGGCGGACCCGGTCCCCCCAGCACCCGAACGGCGCCCGGTGGAGCTGGTGGCCCACGGCGACTCGAGGACCGACGACTGGTACTGGCTCCGGGACAAGGACGACCCGGCGGTCATCACCCACCTGGAGGCGGAGAACGCCTACACCGAGGCCATGACGGCCGGGACGAAGGACCTCCAAGAGACCCTGTTCGCCGAGATCGTGGCCCGCATCGAGGAGACCGACCTGTCGGTCCCGGTCCGCAAGGGCCCCTGGCTGTACTACACCCGGACCGTCGAGGGCAGCGCGTACGCCATCCACTGTCGCCGGCCGGCGGGGCCCGGTGGCAGGGGCGGACCGGCGGGACCGGCGGCGCCCAGTGGATCCACAGGGCCGGCAGGACCGGGCGGTGCCGCCGTCGGGAGCGGCGGAGCCGCCGACGAGGGCGAGCAGGTGCTCATGGACGAGAACCGGCTGGCCGACGGGCACGAGTACTTCGCTCTCGGCAACCTCGAGGTGAGCCCGGACCACCGATGGCTCGTGTACTCGACCGACACCACCGGCGGCGAGCGGTTCACCATGCGGTTCATCGACCTGGCCACCGGCGCCGAGTCGCCCGAGTCGATCGAGGACACCTCCTACGGGGCGGCCTGGGCCAACGACAACGCCACCGTCTTCTACGTGCGCGTCGACGAGGCGATGCGGCCCCACCAGCTGTGGCGTCATCTCGTGGGCACCGGGCCGGCGGAGGACGCCCTCGTCTACGAGGAGAAGGACGACCGCTTCTACCTCGGGGTGGGCCGGACCAAGGACGACCGCTACCTGCTCATGGGTCTCGACTCCAAGGTGACCTCGGAGGTGCGGGCCCTCGACGCCGACGACCCGCTCGGTGCGTTCACGGTCATCGAGCCCCGCCGGCACGGGGTGGAGTACAGCGTCGACCACGATCGCGGTGACCCCGGCCTCGGACGGGACAGCCGGTTCCTCATCGTCACCAACGACGGAGCCGAGGACTTCCGTCTCATGGAGGCGCCCGACCACGCGCCGGGCCGGGCGCAGTGGCGGGAGGTGATCCCGGCCCGGTCCGACGTCAGGCTGGACGGGATCGACCCGTTCGCCGACCACCTCGTGGTCTACGAGCGCCACGGCGGCGAGTCGCGCCTGCGGGTGGTCGACGCCGCCACCGGCGTGTCCACCGCCGTCGACCAGCCCGAGTCGCCCTCGACCGTGTGGGGTGGGGCCAACCCCGAGTACGACTCGACCACCCTCCGCTACGAGTACACGTCCCTGGTGACGCCCCGCTCGGTGTTCGATCTCGAGCTGGACACCGGGGAGACGACGCTGTTGAAGCGCCAGCCGGTGCTCGGCGACTTCGACCCGGCGACCTACCGGACCGAGCGCCGCTGGGCCCGGGCCGGCGACGGGACCGAGGTGCCCCTCTCCCTCGTCTACCGACCCGACCTCCTGGCGTCGGGCGCCGGCGGGTCGCCGTGCCTGCTGTACGGCTACGGGTCCTACGAGACGTCGATCGACCCCATGTTCTCGTCCCTCCGGCTGAGCCTGCTCGACCGGGGGTTCGTCTTTGCCATCGCCCATGTGCGAGGCGGTGGGGAGATGGGCCGGCGTTGGTACGAGGAGGGCAAGTTGGCGGCCAAGCCCAACACGTTCACCGATTTCGTGGCCTGCGCCGAGGAGCTGATCGGGTCGGGCCTCACCTCCCCCGACCGTCTCGTGGCCCGGGGCGGCAGTGCCGGGGGCCTGCTGATGGGGGCGGTCGCCAACCTGGCTCCCGAGCTGTTCCGGGCGGTGGTGGCCGAGGTGCCCTTCGTCGACTGCCTGACCACCATCCTCGACGAGACCCTGCCGCTCACCGTCCTCGAGTGGGACGAGTGGGGCAACCCGGTAGACGATCCCGCCATCTACCGGGTGATGAAGTCGTACTCCCCCTACGACAACGTCCGCTCGGTCGACGATGCCGGGCGGGCGGTGCGCTATCCGGACATCCTGGCCACGGCCGGCCTCTCCGATCCACGGGTGGGATTCTGGGAGCCGGCCAAATGGGTGGCGAAGCTGAGGGCGGCCAACCCCGAGAACCGGGTCCTCTTGAAGACCGAGCTGGGCGCCGGCCACGGCGGGCCCTCGGGTCGCTATGACGCGTGGCGGGACGAGGCGTTCGTCTACGCCTTCATCCTCGATGCCCTCGGCCCGGTGGTGGACCGGCACCCGGCGGTCCCTCCCACCGGCCTCTGACGCTGCGGTCAGCCCGACGTGGCGGGCCCGTCGGCGAGCGTCGTCGACGTCGTGCTCAGGGGGCTCGAGGTGGTGGTGGTGGTGGTAGCCGTCGCTGCCGCGGGCTGGAACGTGGCCAGGAACGGCGTGTGGAACGGGGTGGGCAGCACCACCGGCACCTGGTCGACCGTCACCGACACGGTCGGCGCGCCCAGCTCCAGGGTGACGGCGCCGGTGGCGGAGATGACCTGACGCCCCCCGGCCGCCATCGTCCCTGTCCACAGCGTGGCACCCGAGGAGGCCGAGCGGGCCAGCACCCAGCACGGCCCCGAGGCCGTGAGCGACAGCAGGTACGCGTTGTCGTCGACCGGGAAGGTGGCCGACGAGGCCGAGGTGGACACGGCCACGATCCGGGTGGGGGGCTTGGCCGTCGACGCCTTTTTGGCACCGTTCGCCTCGTGGTGGGCGCCCGTCGATCGGGCATGCCGGTCCGATGCCGCCGACGCCGGCGAGGTGGCGGTGGGCCGGGTGGACCCCGAGGCCGCCGCCGAGGTGGTGTCCGGGTGGCCGGCGGACCGGGACCGCTTGCTGCCGGCGTAGGCGAGCCCGGCGACGAGCACCAGCACGACCGCCACGAGCACCACCGCGGTCATCCGGCGGGGGCGGTGGTTCATCGACTCGAGCGCGTGCCGCTGGGCGCGGTCGACCCGGGAGGCCGCCGGGCCCTCGCTGGTCGGCTGGGGGCGGGGGCGGTCCGCCGGCCGGGCGTCGTCGAACACCAGGGGGCTGCCGGGGTCGGGGAACTCGTCGCTGCCCCTGACCGGGACGGGCGGCACCACCGGACCACCCGCACCTCCGGCCGCCGGGCGGGGCTGGCCCACGCCGGCCTCCGCCGGTGGGCCGGCCGGGCCGACCACCCTCACCGCCGACTGTCCGGTCCGGTCGGACAGGTGCTCGAGCGTGCCGAGGGCGGAGTGGTAGCTGCGCACCGACTCGAGGTCGCCGCCCCGCGGCCGTAGCCGCAGGAACGTCAGGGCGGCCAGGACGGCGACCACCACCACTGCGATCAGGACGAGCACCATCCCGACCATTCAACCCGAAGAGGCCACCAATTGGAGAGCGAGACCCTGATCGGGGGCGGCCCGGGCACGGAAGCGGACGCCCGCCGGCGGCCGGCCGGGGAAGGATCCCGTGGTCAGACCACTAGATGGCGGTGACCGCGGTCATCCCGCCGTCGACGGTCAGGTGGGTACCGGTGATGAACGAGGCCTCGTCCGACAGGAGGAAGCGGATGGGCCTGGCGATCTCGTCCGGAGTCGACACCCGACTGAGCGGGGTCCGCTCCTCGAGCTGCTCCCGGAAGCCCGGGAGCTCGAAGGCCGGCGCCAGCATGGGTGTGGCCACGGCGCCCGGGCACACGGCATTGACCCGGAACCCCTCGCCGGCGTAGCGGTGGGCGAGGGAACGCATGACCCCGAGCACGCCACCCTTCGAGGCGCAGTAGGCGGTCAGCAGCTCGCTGCCGAACAGCCCTTCGATCGACGAGATGAGCACGACGGCCGAGCCGGGCCCGGCCAGACGGAACGGGACGAGCAGCATCCGGCAGATCATCACTGCCGCCCGCAGGTTGACCTGCAGGGTCTGGTCCCAGAGGTCGTCGTCGATGAAGTCGACGCCCATGACGCCCGACACGCCGGCGGCATGGACGAAGCCCCCCAGGGAGCCGAGCGCCTCGGCCGTGGCCGGCACGCCCCGTTCGACGGCCGCGGTGTCGGCCACGTCGAGCGCAGACCACTCGGCCGGGACGCCGTGGCGGTCACGGCACATCGCCGCGGTCTCCTCCGCTCCCGCCGCGTCGATGTCCCAGACGGCGACCGGACGCCCCACCTCGGCCAGCGCCAGGGCGGTCTCGCGGCCGATGCCCGACGCGCCGCCGGTGATGAGCACCCCGGTGCCCGGGGACCCGAGTCCCCCGGACCTCGACGGTGTCATCAGGTGCGCAGGCCGATCCGCGGCTGGACCCCGGGGTCGATCTCCGACCGGAGCGGATTGGAACGGTCGCGCTCCGACAGGACCGGGTCCGTCAGGCCCCAGTCCCCGCCGATGGCCGGATCGTCCCAGGCCACGCCCAGTTCGTCGGCGGGGTTGTAGTAGCTGTCCACCAGGTACCACAAGGTGAGATCGGTGAGCGAGGCAAAGCCGTGCGCCACGCCCGGTGGGATGAACAGCCCGCGGTCGTGGTCGCCGTCGAGATCGAGGGAGAGCGTGGCGCCGTCGGTCGGCGAGCCCTTCCGCAGGTCGTGCAGGACCACCCGGGCCGTGCCCCGGAGCACGTACCAGTAGTCGGCCTGGTGCAGGTGGTAGTGGAGCCCGACGATGGCACCGGCCTGCTTCTCCGACCGGTTGGCCTGGGTCATCTCGCGGCCCAGGGGGAACCAGCTCCGCCGGTAGGTCTCGACGAACCGTCCCCGCTCGTCGCCGTGGGCGTTCGGCTCCACCACGATGACGTCGGCGATGACCTCCGACTCGGTGATGTCAGGCACGGTCTACTCCCCCTCGTTCCGGTCGCTGCGCTCGGCAAGAGTAGCGAATCTGCTCCTGAAGTACACCAGGGGCGACCCCCGGCCGACGCCGAGGTCGAGGACCCGTCCGATGATCAGCTCGTGGTCGCCGGCATCGTGGACCAGCTCGAGTCGGCAGTCGACCCAGGCCAGGGTGTCCTCGATGACCGGGGCCCCGGTGGCGGGGGCGGGGTGCCACGCCACGCCGTCGAACTTGTCGCCTCCCGAGGCGGCGAACCGTGATCCGATCTCGCCCTGGTGGTCTCCCAGCACGTTGACGCAGAAGATCCCACCCTTGGCGATGCGGGGCCAACTGGTGGACGAGCGGGCCGGCGCCACGGCGACGAACGGGGGATCGATGGAGAGCGAGACGAAGCTCTGGCAGGTGAACCCCACCGGACGACCGTCCTCCAGCCCCGACACCACGGTCACCCCGGTGGCGAAGGTGCTCATGGCCTCCTTGAACCGGTTCGAGTCGAAGCTCACGGTCGGGCCGGGGCCGAACCGGTGCCCGGGCCCGACGCGGTGCCCGGGGCCGGGGCGCCGCTCCGGGCGGAGGCACTGCCCAGTTCGACCGAGGAGCCCTCCGACGCCGCGCTGACGTCGAGGTGGGGCGCGGCGCGGCGCGCGTCGGCGAGGATGCGGTCGATCTCGTCGTCGGTGTGGGCGGGGTCGTGGTGGAACAGCATGAGGCGGCGGGCCCGTGCCTCGGTGGCGACGTGCACCGCATAGGCCGCGGTGGAGTGACCCCAGTCGGCCAGTCGGGAGAACTCGTCGTCGGTGTACTGTGCGTCGTGGATCACCAGGTCGGCGTCCGCACACAGCTCGAGCACGTTGTCGTCGATCGACCGGCGGTCGACCGGTGCCTGATGGTCGGACAGGTAGACCACGGCCACGCCGTCGGCCTCGATCCGGAACCCGAGCGTGTGTCCGACGTGCGGTACCGAGCGCACCTTCACGGTGGCCGATCCGAGGACCAGTTCCTCCGAGCCCACGAGGTCGTGGAAGCGGAGCTCGCCGCGGAACTCCGACATGTGGATGGGGAAGAACGGTGGCTTCACGATGCCGGCCAGGACGTCGCCGAGCGCACCACCGTCCTGCCGGGGGCCGTAGACGTCGAGGACGGCCGCCGGGTCCTGCATCGGGGTGAAGAACGGCAGGCCCAGCACGTGGTCGTAGTGCAGATGGGTGAGCAGCACCGTGGCCTCGAGGGGCCCGACGGATCCCCGCCTGCCGGACTGGAGATAGCTCCCCAGTGCGCGGAGCCCAGTCCCCAGGTCGAGGACCATGGGAGCGTCCCCCTCCACCTCGACCAGCACGCAGGACGTGTTGCCCCCGTATCGGCGATAGCAGTCGGAAGAGCACGGGCACGAGCCCCGGACACCGAAGTAGGTGATCCTCACCGAGCAAGGAGGCTAGTGGTTCCGCCCGGTCGACCTCGTTGGGGACGGAATCGGCCCAGCTGGGAGGCTCGGTCGACGGACACCGAGGCGCTTCGGGAGTACCCTCCCGAGATGGACGAGCGCACCGTCACCGCCAACGGCATCGAGTTCGCCTACCTGAGCGACGGACCGCCCGGTGGCCCCTTGGCCCTCTGCCTGCACGGGTTCCCCGACACGGCACACACCTGGCGCCACCTCCTCCCCCGGCTGGCGGGGGCCGGCTACCACGCGGTGGCTCCCTTCCTGCGCGGCTACGCACCGACCTCGGTACCGGCCGACGGTCGCTACGACACCGGGACGCTGGCCTTGGACGCCTGTGCGCTCCACGAGGCGCTCGGAGGGACGGCGGACGCCGTGATCATCGGCCACGACTGGGGGGCGACGGCCACCTATGCCGCCGCCTCGCACGCCCCGGAACGCTGGCGTCGGGCGGTGGCGGGGGCCGTCGCCCCGCTGGCCTCGATGGCGGACCGGTTCTTCACCTACGACCAGTTGCGCCGAAGCTGGTACGTGTTCTTCTTCCAGACGCCGTTCGCCGAGCTGGCCGTGGCCCAGGACGACTTCGGGTTCATCGACCGCCTGTGGGCCGACTGGTCGCCCGGACACGACGGGTCGTGGGACGCCGCCCAGGTGAAGCGAGCCTTGGCCGGCCCCGAGCGCCTGGCCGCAGCCATCGGCTACTACCGGGCCATGTTCGCCGACCCACCGGACGACCCGGCGGCGGCGGCCGCCCAGGCGGCGGGCAGTGCCGTGGTCCCCCAACCCACCCTCTACCTGCACGGTGCCGATGACGGGTGCATGGGAGTCGACGTGATCGGCCCGGTCGCCGACTTCCTCGGTCCGGGCTCGGAGGTGGTGGTGGTCGAGGACGCCGGCCACTTCTTCCACCTCGAGCGGCCCGACTTCGTCAACGACCTGGTCATCGACTTTGTCACCGCCTGACGGACTCCGGCGTACCCGTCGGCGGGCCTCGACGACCGGGCTTCTCACCCTCGCCCTCCTGCTCACCGCCTGTTCGTCGAGCGGAGGTTCAGCCTCGCACCGGAGCTCGACGACCACGGCCACCACGGCCGTCGTGCCCGATACCAGCACCACCGCCGGAGCACCGCCGACCGCACCGGCGACCGCTCCGGCATCCACGGCATCCACCGGGCCGGCAGAGGCGGCCGTCGCCTGGCTGTGCCGGCCGGGAACCGCCGACGATCCGTGCCTCAGCGACGAGAGGGCGACGGCCGTCCTGCCCAACGGCCGCACCCGACCGGTGATTTCGGCCCCCGCCCCGTCGCCGAAGATCGACTGCTTCTACGTGTACCCGACCGTCAGCACCCAGCCGACGGCCAACTCCACCCTGGCCGTCGAGCCCCAGGAGACCGCGGTGGCCGTGGCACAGGCCTCGCGTTTCTCCCAGGTCTGCAACGTGTACGCCCCGATGTACCGGCAGCTGACCCTGGCGGCGATCGACGGCCGGGCCCATCTCACCGCGGCCGACCGGGACCTTGCCTACGGCGACGTGCTCGCCGCCTGGGACTACTACCTCGCCCACTTCAACCACGGCCGGGGCGTGGCCTTCATCGGACACTCCCAGGGCTCGGCGATGCTCATCGAACTGCTGCGGAACCAGGTGGACCCCGATCCCACCCTCCGGGCCCAGATGGTGTCCGCCATCCTGCTCGGGGGCAACGTCACCGTGCCCGTGGGGCGGACCACCGGTGGCACCTTCGCCAACATCCCGGCCTGCACGAACGTGCAGCGCCCCGGCTGCGTCATCGCCTACTCGAGCTTCGACGAGCCGCCGCCGACCAACAGCATCTTCGGCCGGGTGTCCTCGCCCATCAACGCCTTGAGCGGCCAGTCCCCCGCCGCGGACCTGCAGGTCCTGTGCGTCAACCCGGTCGCCGGCTCGGGTGGCGACACCCTCACCCCCACGGCGAAGACCGGAGCTCCGCCGGCTGCCGGGACACAGCCGCCGGCCACCGGGACGATCGGCAGCCTCAGCCCCTACTTCCCCACCGCACAGCTCGCCGACCCCGCCGGGACCTCGAAACGAACGACCAGGCGGCACCCGGCCATCACCACCCCGTGGGTGACCTATCCGCACCTCTACCAGGCGCAGTGCCAGAGCCGTGGTGGGGCGACCTGGCTGCAGGTCGACGACGTCGCCGGGGCCAAGGACGGCCGGCCGGTGGTGCAACAGGTGCTGGGCCCGACGTGGGGGCTCCACCTGGTGGACGTGAACCTCGCCCTCGGCAATCTGGTCGACGACCTGCGGGGTCAGGCCGACCACTACCGGGGCTGAGCGGCCGGCCACCGTCCCGAGGCGTCCGGGTTCGCGCCACCGGAGCCGAGGGGCGGGCCCGGCCCGGTGCTGCCGCCCCGTCCGTTCCGGTCGTCCGAACGGTGGATCAGGAGCCGATCTGCCGCAACCACGGGACGACCGACTGGAGGAAGGCGTTCTTTCCGGACGCGGCCAGCAGCGGGTCGAGGTGGCTGTAGGTGGTGGTCCGGCTGACCACGGTCACACTCGGGATCTTCGACTGCTGCCGGTAGTAGCGGGCTCCGTCGGCGACCTCGTCGTCGGTCCCACCCAGCGAGGTCTGGAAGGCGTAGAGCGGTACGTCGACCTGGCTGGTGTGCAACAGGCGCAGTCCGAGATAGGTGGCCAACGGGGTCTGCTGGAGCCCGGCCGCGGCACCGGCGTCGATGCTCAGCCGTTCGGGGTAGTACCAGTCGGCGGCGCCCAGCGAGGCCTGGGCGAACACGTCGGCCACGTTGCCGATGGGGGTCGGGCCGTCGTCGACCCAGCGGGCGGGGTCGCCGGTGGGGGCCACGTGTCCCGAGTGGACGTGGATGAGCGCCAGGGCGGCCGGCGAGGTCGAGGCATCGAAGGCGAAGCCCAACTGCGCCTGGTTGGTGACCGGCTCGGAGGGCTTGAACTCCGACGGCAGGAGGGGGAAGGTCTGGAGCAGCGAGGTGGCGTCTGGTGCCTCCAGGGCGGCCAACGCACCCACCTGCGAGAACGCCCCGGTCACCCAGGGCAGGCCCACCCCCAACAGGTCGAGCCACGGGCCCTTGGTGCTCATCGCCTCGACGTCGGCCTGGGCCGTGGCCAGCGTCTCACCCGACTCCTGGCTGCCGGGCGCGGCGGCACAACCGTCGATGCAGATGATCCCGTTGATGTTCTGGTAGCCGCCCCTTCCGTCGAAGTCCCACGCCGCGTACACGGCGGCCTCGGTGCCACCGAGCGAGTGGCCGCCGAGGGTCACCGTCCGCCTGCCCCCGTCACGGGCCTTTTGGATCACCGAGTTGAGATCGTTCATGGCGACGGCCATGCCCCACTGCTCGACGAACTGGTAGTCGGCCTTGTCGAGGGGTTGGTAGTGGTCCTTGATCGACGGGTCGGACAGCCAGCCGAGGTAGTAGTCGAAGGCCTTTTCGTAGGTGGACCGGCCGGCGAGCACGGAGGCGACGACCGACGTGTCCTGGAGGGCGCCCTCCCGGCGCATCTCGGCCCAGACCTGCAGCCCGGGGACGTGGGCGGCCAGATAGGGGGCAACCAGGTCGAAGTCGCCGGCGCCTCCGTTGGTCCCGGGCACGAGCACGAGCACGTGGGGGGCGTTGGGCGAACCGAACCTCCTGACCATCACCTGGTCGTACTGGGCCGGCGTCGCCGTCCCCTGGGTGATGGCCGGCGTGTCCGTCACACTCGGCGTGGGAACGGCGAAGACCCCCTCGGGGACCGAGGCCGGGGCCCCGAGGGCCGTCGAGCCGGCCGCGTCCGCTGTGGCCGACGCCGGCCCGCCGACCCCGGCCAGCGCGGCGCCGACCATGAGCACCGACACGCCCAGCGCTCGGACCCTCGAACCTCTTCCCATCTCCGCTCCCCCTTTTCCGGCTGCTCCGGTCCCCGTCGGCCTCGTCTTCGCTCCGCACGGGCACCGTTCGGAGCGCGGGCGGCACCGGAGCCAGCCCCCCGACGGGCCGTCCCGGTCCGTCGCCATGGTAATCACGGCGAGGTCGGTGCGGTGGGCCGTCGGAGGTCGGCGCCCCCGGGACCGAACGCCGCCGGGACCGAACGCCGCCGCCGCCGGGGCGGGACGTTCCGTGGCCGGCTGCGGGGCCCGGTCAGGGGAGCCGGAGCACCCCTGCGCCGTCGCGAACCACCAGACCCTCGTCGAGGAGATCCCCGACGATGCGCTCGGCCCGGTCCGGATCGTCCGGCCATCCGGTGGCCCACGCCGTCTCCTCCGGCATCACGGGCGCCTCGCGCAGGCGATCCACCAGACGCCCGCGTCCCTGCCGGTCGGATCCCTCGAACCGCGACTGGGGCGTGGAGACCCCCGCCGATCCGTGCGCCGGGTCGGCCGTGTCCTGGCCAGACGCCAACCAGCGACATCGCCGGCGGATCGGACAGCCGTCACAGCGCGGCCGGTCGGCCACACACACCATGGCCCCCAGGTCCAAGAGGGCCTGGCCGAACGACCAGCCCCGCCCCCTGGGCACCATGGCGTCCACCAGCCGTTGGGCCTCTCGTGCCGTGACCGCCCTCCCGGCCACCCCACGCGACAGCACCCGCCCGGCATTGGTGTCGACCACGCCGGTGTCGGACTCGAAGGCGAAGGCCATCACCGCCCTGGCGGTGTAGGCGCCCACCCCGGGGAGCGACAGCAGCGCATCGAGGCTGGGCGGCACCCGCCCGCCGTGCTCCTCCACCAGCACTCCCGCCGCCCGGTGGAGATTCCGGGCCCGTCGGTTGTAGCCGAGACCCTGCCACGACCGGAGTACCTCGCCGAGCGGTGCCGCCGCGCAGGACGAGGGGTCGGGGAACGCCCGCAGGAACCGGAGGTAGACCGGCACCACCCGGGACACCGAGGTCTGCTGGGCCATGACCTCGCTGACCAGGACCGCCCACGGGTCGCGGGTGGACCTCCACGGCAGGTCGGGACGCCTCGACCCGGCACCGGACCCCGTCCCCCACGCCACGATCGCCTCCCCGATGGAGCGGAGCTGACGGACGTCGCGTATGGCACCCACGGGACCGCCGGTGCCCGGCCGGCCCCGGGCCGCCCGAGGCCCGGAGGTTGCCGGAGCGTTCAACTCCAGACGTCGTCCCCGTAAGGGCGCTGGCGCGGCGGCGCGGCGGCCTGCTTCCAGACCATGACCTTGCGACGGAAGAAGCACACCTCTTCACCCCGTTGGTTGAAGCCCTTGGTCTCGACGGTGACCACACCGCGGTCGTCACGCGACTTCGACTCGACCTTGCCGATCACCTTGGTCTCCGCGTAGATGGTGTCGCCGTGGAACGTCGGCGCCCGGTGGATCAGCGACTCGACTTCGAGGTTGGCGATGGCGGCCCCGCTCACATCGGGGACGCTCATGCCCAGCACCAGCGAGTAGACGAGGTTGCCGACCACGACGTTCTTGCCCTGCACGGTCTCGTGCTCGGCGAACCAGGCGTTGGTGTGGAGGGGGTGGTGGTTCATGGTGATCATGCAGAAGAGGTGGTCGTCGGCCTCGGTGATCGTCTTGCCGGGCCAGTGGCGGTAGATATCGCCCGGCTCGAAGTCCTCGAAGTAGCGCCCGAAGGGACGGTCGAATGTGGTCATGGCGGTGCCGGCCTCACTCCCGCACGAGGCTCGGTCGCGTGGTGAAGCCCAGCACCCAGTCGGTCTGGGACTCCCCGTCGATGGCCATGCGCCAGGTGTACCGGGTACCCGGCGTGAGCGGCAGCGGCCCGAGGTTGACCGCCAGCGCGACGTCGATCGGCGAGCCCTCGGGGATGCCGGGCGGGCGGCCCACCGTGAACTCGCCCCGCACCTCGACGGGATGCTCGCCCTCGGGGGTGTCGACCAGCACGGGGCGGCCGTCGGCGTCCTCGAGGAAGAGCTCCCAGTGGTGGGCCGCCTCCGCCTCGTGCCAGCCCACGTCGATCTTGAGGGCGATCGCCGAGGGAACCGGGTCGGGTCCGGTCATGCTCCAGCCGCCACCGAGGACGTAGAGCTTGCCGTCGGAGACCTGGGCGGCATCACAGAGCATCATCGTCACTCGCACGAATGATGAGGTTACCGGCTGGAAGGAGGGCCACGACGCAGAATCGGGCCCGGCCGGCTGCCGGCGGCGCCGGCCAAGGAAGCCAGGGGTTCCGGCCGGTAACCTGAGCCGATGGAGCTGCGTGGCCTGAGGGACGATGTCTACCGCCGTCCGCTGGCCACCGCGCTCGACCGGTTGGGGATCGGACCGGGCTGGCGCTGCGTCGACGTCGGTGCCGGCGGGGGGGACGTGACGGTGGCGCTGGCGGAGATCGTGGGCCGGGACGGCCGGGTCTATGCGGTGGACAGCGACCCGACGACCCGCGACGAGGTCGCCGAGGCGGCGGCGGCCCACAGTCAGGTGCTGGCCATCACCCAGGCCGGGGAGGACCTCCGGTTGCCGGAGCAGGTCGACCTGGCCTTCTGCCGGTTCCTGTTGCTGCACGTGGTCCAGCCCTCCGTCGTGCTGGCCCGGATGGCGGCCGCCGTGCGCCCGGGTGGATGGGTGGTGGCCCAGGAGCCGATCACCACGGCCGGCCGCATCGACGGTGGACCGTTCTCCATGCCGTCCGCCCGACACCCCGACATCGGCGCCCTGCTGCCGTCGCTGGCCCGCGATGCCGGCCTGGTCACCGTGGACGCCTGGGCCGAGGCCCCGGCCGGGGCCGGGCCGGGACCGGTCGCCGACTACCTGAAGCTGCTGACCGGGGTGGACCCGGGCGCCGACCCGGTGGTCCTGCCCCCGCTCGTCACCGTCGTGGCCCAGGTCCCCACGCCGTGACCCCGCCTCTCCCCCGACCCCGCCGCCGCACCCACTGCCGGTCCGCCCGTTCCCTGCCTGCTGACGCTTCGGTAACCTTGGCAGGTGACCACCGACAGCCTCCCCGACCCTGACCTCGTTGCCGCCGCGGCCGCCGTGGCGGTGGCCGGCTCGGTCATCGACTCGGGCATCGCCGCCCTCGCCGCCGCCGGGGGGCCGGACGAGGCCGAGGTGCTGGCCTACGACATCGCCCACGCCGCGGCCGCCGTCCGGGCTGCCGAGGCGAGCCTGAGCTACGGCTCCCACGGCGACGTCGAGGCCAGCATCGCCTGTGCCTTCGCCGCCGACGCCATCGCCGACCTCGCCACCAGGACGATCGGCCGATCCGCCGAGTGGGGGGTGGCCCCCGAGTGGATGGCGCCGGCCGAGGGCTTCGTGTCCACCTTCCGGGATCCGGCGTTCCTGTCGTCGTTGGCCGACGAACCGGGGGACCGCCACCTCGACGCCGATTTCGAGCTGGTGCGCGAGACCTTCCACCGGTTCGCCGAGGAGCAGATCCGCCCCCGGGCCGAGCACATCCACCGGGCCAACACCGACATCCCCGAAGCGATCATCTCGGGGATGGCCGACATGGGCGGCTTCGGAATGTCCGTCCCCGAGGAGTACGGCGGCTTCGCCACCGGAGGTGAGGCCGACTACATGGGGATGGTGGTGGCGACCGAGGAGCTCTCGTGGGGATCGCTCGGCGCCGGCGGTTCGCTGATCACCCGACCGGAGATTCTCACCCGCGCCCTCGTCCACGGGGGAACCGAGGACCAGAAGCAGGTCTGGCTGCCCAAGCTGGCCACCGCCGAGGTCATGGGGGCGGTGGCCGTGACCGAGCCCGACTTCGGTTCGGACGTGGCCGGCGTGGTCACGTCCGCCACTCGAACCGAGGGCGGCTGGCTCATCAACGGGGTGAAGACGTGGTGCACCTTCGCCGCCCGGGCCGACGTGCTGATGCTGCTGGCGCGCACCGACCCCGACAGGACCAAGGCCCATCGCGGTCTCTCGCTCTTCCTGGTCGAGAAGCCACAGGCCGAGGGGCACGGGTTCGAGTTCACCCAGGCGGCCGGATCCGGTGGGCGGCCGGCCGACTCGGCGGGGAGGATGGAGGGCCGCGCCATCGACACCCTCGGCTACCGGGGCATGCACTCCTACGAGGTGGCCTTCGAGCACTGGTTCGTGCCCGACGCCAACCTGGTCGGCGGCGAGGACGGCCTGGGCAAGGGGTTCTACCTCCAGATGCAGGGATTCGAGAACGGTCGCCTGCAGACGGCGGCGAGGGCCATCGGCGTGATGCAGGCCTCGTACGAGGCCGCGCTCGACTACGCACGGAACCGCGTGGTGTTCGGATCGCCGATCGTCGAGTACCAGCTGACCAGGGCCAAGCTGGCCCGCATGGCCATCCTGATCCAGGTGACCCGCCAGTTCTCCTATGAGGTCGCCCGCCTGATGTCCAAGGGCGAGGGGAGCCTGGAGGCCTCGATGATCAAGGCCTATGTGTGCCGGGCCGCCGAGTGGGTGACCCGCGAGGCGCTCCAGATCCACGGCGGCATGGGGTATGCAGAGGAGTTCCCGGTGAGCCGCTACTTCGTCGACGCCCGGGTGCTGTCGATCTTCGAGGGCGCCGACGAGACCCTGGCCCTCAAGGTCATCGCCCGACGGCTGGTGAGTGACGCCTCCGCCTGAGGCGACCGCGGCGCGACCGGGGGCCCGGTCCCACCTGCTCGGGCCGGGCCGGCGCATCCGGCGGCGGCTACCGTGAGCTCCATGGACTACCGCTCACTCGTCCAAGCCGTCCGTGTCGAGTGCGGGGCTCTGACCTTCGCGCTGGAGGCCGGGGCCATCGACGACCTGGTGCCCACGTGTGAGGGATGGGAGGTGAGCGACCTGGCCGTGCACGTCGGCGACTTCTGCGGATTCTGGAGCCACGTCCTGTGCGAGGCGACGTCCCGGCCGAAGCCGCCGCATCCCGCCCCTCCCGAGGGCGACGATCTGGTGCCCTGGGTGGCCGCCGCGTGTGCCGGCCTGGTGACCGAGCTCGACGCCACGCCCGGGTCGACGAAGGTGTGGACCTGGTTCGACGCTGACCACACGGCAGGGTTCGTGGCGCGGCGGAGCGCCCACGAGCTGGCGGTGCACCGCTACGACGCCCAGGCGTCCCGCGGCATCTGCACGCCCATCCCCGCCGAACTGGCCTCGGACGGGATCGACGAGGTCCTCGACGTGCTGGTCACCGCTCGGGAGCGCACGGGGAAGGGCTCCGGTCGGGTGCTGGCCCTGCGGTCGACCGACGTCGGGACCGAGTGGCTCGTCACCCTCGAACAGGACCGGATCGGCGTCGAGCGTCGGACGCAGGACGAGCCGCCGCACGACGGGAGCGACCTGATCGTCAGCGGCACGACCAGCGATCTCGAGCTCACCTTGTACCACCGGCCGACGCTGAGCGCCGTCGACGTGCACGGTGACTACACGGTGCTCGAGGAGTGGCACCGCGAGTTCACCTTCTGACCGATCGGCTCGGCCTGACCGAAGGGCTCGGCCTGACCGAAGGGCTCGGCCTGACCGAAGGGCTCAGCCCGCCGATCGGGTCAGCCCGGCCCGCTCGCCGCGGGTGACGAACTTGATGGCCATCTTGCGCGAGGCCTCGTCGATCATCTCGTCCCCGAACATGACCGCGCCGGTCCGGTCGTCCTCGGTCGCCTTGCGGTAGGCGTCGAGGATGTCCCAGGCCCGGTCGAACTGCTCCTGGGTCGGCGAGTAGACCTCGTTGAGCACGCCGACCTGGTCGGGCGTGAGGGCCCACTTGCCGTCGTAGCCGAGGACACGGGTGCGCTGCGAGAACTCACGGAGGCTGTCGAGCTCCCGGATCTTGAGGAACGGCCCGTCGATCACCTGGAGCCCGTTGGCCCGTCCCGCCATGAGGATCTTGGAGAACACATAGTTGAAATGGTCCCCCGGGTACTCGGGGATCGACACCCCCCCGGTGAGGACCGGCATCTCCATCGAGGCGGCGAAGTCGGCCGGCCCGAAGATGATGGTCTCGAGCCGGGGCGAGGCGGCGCAGATCTCCTCCACGTTGATCAGCCCCCGGGTGGTCTCGATCTGGGCCTCGATCCCGATGTGGCCGACGGGCAGCCCACAGTTCTTCTCGACCTGGGTGAGCAGCAGGTCGAGCGCCACCACCTCGGCGGCCGTCTGCACCTTCGGCAGCATCAGCTCGTCGAGCCGCTCCCCGGCGTTGGACACCACCTCGATGACGTCCCCGTAGGTCCACTCGGTGTCCCAGGCATTGATCCGCACGCAGAGGACACGTTCGTCCCACGGCAGGTTCTTGATGGCGTCGGCCACCTTCGCACGCGCCGCCTTCTTCTCCAACGGGGCCACCGAGTCCTCGAGGTCGAGGAAGCTCATATCGGCCGGGACCGTCGGTGCCTTGGCCAGGAACCGCTCGTTGGAGCCGGGGGACGACATGCAAGAGCGGCGGGGAAGCGTGCGGGAACGATCGGACATGCCCGAATGGTACGGCCGAACGCGGTGCAATCCCAAATGGCCCGGGCCACCGTGGCCCGGGGACCGGGCTCCTACCGGGCGGCTGGCGTGCCGGAGGCGGCGTCCTCGGCGATCTGGGCGGTGAGCTCGTCGGGGGTCAGCTGCTCGGCGAGGAGCCGGTCGAACCGGGCGGGATCGCCGCCGACGAAGGCCCGGCACAGCGGCAGACCCTCGACGTAGCAGGTGAGGTAGGCACGCCAGGTCGGGTGGGTCAGGAACTCGACGGCCTTGGCGGCGCGGTCCGCCGGCAGCAGCCCCCACCGGGCGACCTCGGCGGTCACCGTGCCGACGTCCGCCCCGTCCTCGTGGAGCCGGAAGGCGGCATTCTGGCGGACCGCCCCGAGGGCCTCGCCCGCCTCGGCCACGGCGGCCACCACCTCGGCGTCGTAGCGGATGCCGAGGGGACGGAGGTGGTCGGACACCGCGGCCTCCGGCCGGCGACCCATCACCACCTCCAGTCCCAGGTCGGCGAGACCCTCGGCCAGCAGGCACTGGGGTGTACCGACGAGGAAGATCGACTCCTCCCACCAGTGCCGGCGGCGGACCAGCCCGACCTCCTTGCGCGTGTGCTCGGTGTGGTGGCCGGGATAGGACTCGTGGGCCACCAGGTGGGCGAGCCCGGTCGAGAGCACCGGCAGATCGGTGTTGACGGCCACCCGGCTGTGCAGGTCCCCGAGGTAGTAGTTGAACCCGGACCAGGGCTGACCGGTCACCAGCTCGAACTCCACCTCCTCGCCGTCGGGCAGGCCGAACAGCGACCTGGTCCGGTGCCGCAGGTCCTCGGCGAGGCTGGCGATGGCCGGCCCGAGGCTGCCCACCGGCACGGCGTGGGACTCCCGCCAGGCCACCAGGCGCTCGGCCAACGGCCCCGACCCGGGCAGCACCTCGTCGAGCCGGCGGTGGGCGGCCACCAGCACCTCCTCGTCGATCCGGCTGGGTCGGACGCCGTAGCAGGCCTCCACCTCGTCGGCGTACCCGATGTGCTCACCGGACAGCTTGCGGGCGGTGGTGGCCAGGCCGACGACCTGGGCCCGGAGCCAGTGGCGTCGCGCCGGGGCCCCGTCCCCACCGGCACCGGTCGGCTCGGGGTCGAGCGGCGCGCCGGCATCGATGCCGGCCAGCAGCGAGCGGGCGTCGGCGACCAGCCGCTCGGGAGGTCGGACGGGCTCGGCCCCCACCCGGGTCCGGAACTCGGGTGGGCCGTAGTAGGCGTCCACCATCCCGTCGATGTGACGGCCCAGCCGGAGCCCGAGGGTCAGGTACTCGTCGACGAGGCCGGGAGGCGCCACCGCCGGTCAGCCGAGCGTCCTGGTGAAGAACTCGACGGTGCGCTCCCACAGCAGGCGGGCCGACTCCTTGTCGTACACCTCGGGCCGGTCGGCGTTGAAGAACGCATGCCCGGCCCCGGGGTACTCGTGGAACTCGACCGACTTGCCGAGGCCGGTGAGCTCCGCCTCGAGCTCCCGGGCGGCCGCCGGGGTGAAGTAGTCGTCCTCCCCGGCGACGTGGCCGAGGACGGCGGCCTCCAACCTGGCGTAGTCGGGCTGCGCGTCGGGCCAGGGGATCAGGCCGTATGCCGGGACGACCGCCTTCACGGCATCGGGCCGCTGCGTGGCGAGCACCAGGGCCAGGCCGCCCCCCATGCAGAACCCGATGACCCCGACCTCCTGTCGGCCGGTCCGCCGGATCAGCTCGTCCACGGCACCGCTCAGGTCCCTGGCCGCCGCCTCCATCCCGATGGCCATCATCTCCTTGCCCGCCTCGTCCGGCTCGGTGAGCGGCACCGTCTTGCCGTGGTAGAGATCCGGCGCCAGCGCGGTGAAGCCGGCCTCGGCGAACCGGTCGCAGGTCCGCTTGATCTGGTCGACCAGGCCCCACCACTCCTGGAGGACGATGATCCCGGCCGTCGATGCCGCACCGGGAGGGGGCGTGGCCAGGTAGCCCTGGCCGGTGCCCCCGTTGCTGGCGAATTCGATGAGTTCTCCCATGGTCGACGACGATACCCCGGCCCGAACGGGCTCCTCCGACGGCCCGGGCGGGCGCGTAATTGGGCCAGACCCGCAACCGTTGTTTCCCGGTGATCCGGGCATGTCCATGGGCGCCAATTTTGGGCATCATCCCAGTTCATGGGTTCGACAAGCCCCCCCGTCCTTGTTAATCGGGGCTGACTGGACTAGAAAGTATGGCGATATGACTCACGCCGAGCAGTACTCGACGTCAGAGCCGTGTGCCCCCGCCCTCGTCGCAAAGAGAAGTCGCAGGCGCGTCGTTTGCGCCGCCTCGCTGGCCGTCACTCTGGGCATCACCGGCACCATCCTCTCCTCGTCGCGTCCGGCCTCGGCCGACACGATCGCCGGCGACAAGGCCAAGGCCGCCAGCATCGCCAAGCAGATCCAGGCGAACCAGGGCCAGATCCAGACCCTGACGAACCAGGTCCAGGCGGCCGACTACCAGCTGAACCAACTGGGGGCCCAGATCGCCGCCAACCAGGCCGAGGTGACCAAGGACCAGGCCGAGGTGACCAAGGACCAGAACCAGCTCCGGACCCAGGCCATCGCCGACTACACCAGCAGTGGCACCAGCAACCAGATCACCCAGATGTTCTCGGGCAACCCGAACACCAGCGTCGTCCGGTCCGAGTACGCCTCGATCGCCACCGGCAACGTCACCACCACCATCGACAACCTCCACACCGCGCAGTCCCAGCTGCAGGCCACCCAGAGCGCGCTCAAGACGCAGCAGAGCCAGCAGGTGAACACCCGCGACAACCTCAGCTCCCAGGAGAGCCAGGCCAACACACTGGTCAGCCAGGACCAGCAGGCACTCAACAGCGTGAACGCCAACATCCAGACCCTGGTGCAACAGCAGCAGGCCGCAGCGGCGGCGGCGGCCCAGGCGGCGGCGACCGCCGCGTTCAACGCCAAGGTGGCGGCCGCCCGGCAGGCCCAGGCGACGTCGGCCCAGGTGGTGTCCAGCACCGGTCCGGCCAGATCCGGCGGTTCGGGCGGCGGCGGCGTCGCCGTGCCGTCGGCGGCCAACCCCCCTCCCGTACCCGGCGGCGCAGCCGGGGCCATCCAGGCGGCGGAGAGCCAGCTCGGGGTTCCCTATGTGTGGGGCGGTGAGACCCCCGGCGTCGGCTTCGACTGCTCGGGACTCGTCCAGTGGGCGTGGGCCCAGGCCGGGGTGTCGCTCCCGCGTACCTCGGGTGCCCAGTTCGGTGCCACGACCCAGATCCCGTTGGCCGACATCCAGCCGGGCGACCTGCTGTTCTACGGACCGGACGGGTCAGAGCACGTGGCCATGTACGTCGGGGGCGGCGAGATGATCGAGGCGCCCGAGACCGGCCAGGTCGTCCACGTCACCGGTGTGCGCACCGGTGACGGCTTCGCCGGCGTCGGCCGCGTCGGCTGACCGCCCTCCCGGTGCGACCCTGAGCGCCCCGTCGTCCAGCCCTGATCGTCTGCGGTCCTGATCGCGCCGTTCGCCCCGCTCAGCCCTGATCGTGGGCGGCCATCTCGCTCGGGGGCATCTGACCCACGGTGCCACCGGCACGCGGGCCGGGCGGCCGGGCGAAGCGGAAGGCGAGCGCCTCCCGACCGGCCTGGATGACCATGGCCTGCCCGGTCTCCTCGCCGGACAGGCGCTCCACCACCGCCTCCGACACGGCGGACACGTCGATGAGCGGGAACCCGCTCCCCTCGAGCACCTCGCGGACGTCGTCGATGAGCGGCGTGTCCACGATGCTGGGGCAGACGGCGTTGACCGTGATGTGGTGCTCCGCCAACTGGGGTCCGAGCGATCGGACGAGCCCGACCACCGCGTGCTTGGTCAGGCAGTAGATCGGGTCGGGCGAGAAGCCGATCAGCCCGGCCAGGGACGCGGTGGCCACGATGGCCCCACCGCCGCGGGCGGCGATGGCCGGGACGAGCGCCCGGAAGCCGAAGACGACGCCGTCCACGTTGACCCCGACGGCACGACGGTAGATCTCGTCGGTGACCTTGGTGATGTCGGCCTCACCGGTCGTCACCCCGGCGTTGAGATGGGCGAGGTCTATCCCTCCGAACCGTTCGGTGACCGCGTCCACGATGGCGGGCCATGCCTCGGACCGGCCCACGTCGGCCTGGAGGCCGATCCCCCCGAGCGCTGAGGCCGCCTCCTCGGCGGCGTCACCGTTCAGGTCGACCAGGGCGACCGAGGCGCCGGCGTCGACCAGCCGGGTGGCGGTGGCGAGTCCGATACCGGATCCCCCACCGGTGATCACCGCAACCTTTCCGGAAAGCGCTGCCATCGGTTCCTCCGTGTCTCGTCGCCCGGCGTCCAGCCGCTGCCACCCTATCGGGCACCTGGGGCATACTGGTGGGGTGCTGACGGTGAGCTCCGACCGGCGCCTCCCCCACAGCCCCGCCCTCCCATGAGACCCATTCCCGTCGCCTTCCACGTCTGGTTCCTCGAGGTGCACACCTACGGGATCGGCCTCGCCCTCACCTTCTGGTTCGGGCTCCGCTACACGGAGCGGCGTCTGCGCAACGCCGGCTACCCCTGGCAGTGGGTGACCGGGATGTTCGTCTGGGTCATCGTGGCCGCCATCGTCGGGGCCAGGGTCCTCCACGTGGTCTCGGACCTTTCCTACTACTCGCACAACCCGGGCCAGATCGTGGCCATCTGGCAGGGTGGCCTGTCGTCGTTCGGGGGGCTGCTCTTCGCCGTCCCGGTGGCCATCGTGAGCAGCCGGCGGCGGTGCCCACAGCTCCCGACCATGCGCTTCGCCGACCTGATGGCTCCCGTGCTGATGGCCTGCTGGGGGATCGGCCGCCTGCTGGGTCCCCAGATGATGGTGGCCGGAGGCGGCCACGCCACCAACCAGTGGTTCGGCATGTACTACGCCGGGCAAGCGGGCAAGCGCCTGCCGGTCCCGATCTTCCAGTCCATGGAGGACCTCACCATCTTCGGGATCCTCCTGCTCGTCGAGCGGTGGCTGCGGACCAGTGCGCCGACGCCGGCCGTCGCCGTGGATGGGGGGCCGACGCCGGCCCGCCTCCTGCCACCGTCGGGGATCGTGCTCGGGGTGGGCATGGTGCTCTGGGGCATCGAACGGTTCCTCGACGAGCACCTGTGGCTCGGCGAGGACGGCCACCTCGGTTCGCTGCTCACCCAGGGGGCGGGCATCATCCTGGCGGTGGCCGGGGTGGCGCTGCTGATCAGCCGGATCGGCCCGCTCCGACGGTGGCGCCGCGGCGAGGGGGGCGACCCGGCGCCCGGCCGACCCGGGCCTGGCGAGGACGCCGGCGTACCGGACGACCCTGACGACGGGTCCGGGGCACCCGTCGATGCGACGCCGACCCCGGGGGCACAGGGAACCGCACGCCCCCCGGCGCCGGTCCCGTCGGTCGCTACCGGACCAGGGCCCGCCGAGCCCGGGTAGCCCAGAGGGCGCACACCGCCGTCCCGACGGCCACCGCGGCCAGGGCGACCGGCGAGTGCAGGGCGACGGCCAGGGTCACTGCGCCGGCCACCTCGGCGCCGACCACCACCCTCACCGCCAGGGGGCCCGCAGCGGTGAACCGGCGGTGGAACGCCAACAGCTCACCGGGACTCTGCAGGTGGCGGGTCAACAGCACGGCGAGCCCGCGGAGGGTCCCGAAGCCGATGCCGATGGCCAGGGCGGCCGCCGGTGTGGCGGTGAGGGCACCGAGCACGATCATCAGGTAGACGGCGGCCGACGTGATGTAGGTGACGAGGCCGGCGCCGATCTGCCATCCGAAGCCGGCCCCGTAGACCCAGGGCCGGTACTGGTCGAGCCACCGCTCGTTGACCTGGCGGCGGTGGACGGGAACGCGCAGCCCCCCGACCCCGGCATCGGCGGCGGCGGCGGCCACGGCGGCCACGAGGGCGGTGGCGCCCAGCGCGGTCGGGCTCGGGTGCCCGGCCCGGACGGCCAGGGCCAACAGGCCCATGACCGCACCGAGCGTCACCCCTCCACCCAGCGCGCCGGCCACGAACCAGGCGGCCGTCGCCCGGTAGGAGTGGCCCTTGGCCCGTTCGCTGACCGGGGTGATGGTCGACAGCATCGAGAGCCCGCACGGCGACCAGGTGGAACGCACTGCGGCGGCGAGCGCCACCAGCGCGGCGACAGCGGCGATGCACACGGTCATGGGTCTCCTGTTCGGGTCGGAGGGAGGGGAGAGGGCATCGCTAGGCGGCCGAGCCGAAGAACGGGGGGCCGAAGGTGAAGATCCCGCCGTCCCGGGCCACCAGCCAGTAGCCCTGGCCGGGCGGCGGGGTGGCCATGCCCACGATCGGCTGGTTGAGCACGATGGCACCGGTCGATCCGTGGAATTGGGCGTCGCCGAAGCAGAAGACGCCGCCGTCGGCCGCCACCAGCCAGTAGCCCAGGCCGCTGGCCGTGGGGGCCATGCCCACGATCGGCTTGTTGAGCGGCTGGCCGCCCATCGACCCGAAGAACGGGGCGGCGCCGAAGCAGAAGATGCCACCGTCGGCCGCCACCGTCCAGTAGCCCTGGCCCGAGGGGATCGCCGCCATGCCCACCATCGGCTGGTTGAGCGGCCGGCCGCCCATCGACCCGTGGAACGGGGCGTCACCGAAGCAGAAGATGCCGCCGTCGGCCGCCACCAGCCAGTAGCCCTGGCCCGAGGGGGTGACCGCCATGCCCACCATCGGCTTGTTGAGCACGAGGGCGCCGGTCGACCCGTGGAACGGGGCCCCACCGAAGCAGAAGATGCCGCCGTCGGCCGCCACCAGGTAGTAGCCCCCTCCGGGACGCGAGTCCATCCCCACCACCGGCTTGGCCAACCTGGTGCCCGAGGCGTCACCGCTGTCGGTGAAGTCCCCGAAGGCGATCACCTTGCCGAACGAGGTGGCCACGGCATACCCCCCGCCGTCGCTGCTGGTCGCCATGCCGACCCCCTCGCACAGGGTGAGCGGTGAGCTGCACGGGGGCGGGGGTGGCGTCGGGAACGCCGGGGTCCAGCACGCCACGTTCTGCTCGGCGGTGCCGTCGTCCTCGGCGTTCGTCGTGGTGCAGGTGGGGTCGATCTCCCAGGGCGGGACGCACGCCACCACCCGGCAGACGATGCGTCCGATGCAGTCGATGTCCTGGTTGCACTGGCCGTAGCGGAACTGGAAGCAGCCGGTGACGTAGGAGTCGCAGCCCTCGGGTCCACAACCGCAGTTGACGCCGTCGCAACCGGGCTCGCAGAAGCCGAAGCCGTCGCCACAGCCGGTGTCACACTGGCAGCGGGCGTTGCAGTCCATGTAGTAGCGGGGCCCACCGCAGTACGAGGAGTTGTCCGCCTTCCACCAACCGGCCATCACGGTGTTGGTCGGGCAGTAGTTGTAGCCGCCGTTGACCGAACAGCAGAACTCGGTGTAGCCCGCGCAGCAGGTCGAGTCACAGCCGCAGCTCCCGTTGCCGCACGTGCACACCTGGCCGTAGGCGGTGCCGGGCTTCAGCACCAGGTCGAGGCCCGCACCGACGGCGACGGCGCTGCCGGCGTAGGCGGACCGGTTGATGAAGCTGCGTCGCGACAGTCGCGACTCGAGGAAGCCCGAGGCCCGCTCGACCAGGGTGGCGCTCACCGGGCCACTCGTCCCGGGTGCGGGCTCACCGGGACCCTTCGGCCAGTCTGCGGACGGCTTGGAGCTCGGCCAGGGCGGTGACGGCCAGGAAGCAGAGCCACGCCCCCAGCGCGCTCGCCGCCGCCAGGGGGAGACCGTGCAGGGGCTGAGCGGCCAGCACGGACACGATGGTGCCCGACGGCCGGGACAGGGCCACCGCACCGGCGGCGACCGCCAGACCGGTGTTGATCACCACGTGCAGCGCGGTGGCGGGCGTGTCCGGCGTGCCGAAGCACCCGCAGCTGGCCAGCGCGCCCCCCCGGTGCCGCAGGTAGCCGACGACGACGGCGAAGGAGCCGTAGGACACCGCCACCGCGAGGGCCGTGGCCGGGCGCGGGGCGACGAGCGCCACCGCCCCGAGCGCGGCCTCGAGCACGGCCCCGACCCGGACCACCGTCGCCATCCGGGCCTGGCTCACGGGCACCAGCCCGGTGAGGGCGCGGGACGTGTCCCCCGGCCGGGCCGCCTTGGCCACACCGGCCACGACCAGCAGGGTGCAGGCGATCAGGTAGGGGCCGATCAGTTCCATCCGGCTCCCGATGCGGTCTGGGGCATGGCGGACGGCACGGCCGGTGGGCTGATGGACACCGAGCCGAGCAGGCCGTTCACCCGGGGCACCAGCGCATTGCGCCGTGCATGGCTGCCGAGCACGACGTAGACGGTGAAGGGCCGGCCGGCCTCGGTGAAGAACCACTGGGTCCCCGACTGCCCGCCGAGACCTCGACGGAGGAGGTAGGGCCGGAAATCGCCCGCGGTCAACGAACGCGGCATGCCCTGGCGGGCGAACAGCGCCCGTCCGAGGCTCTCGGGTCCGTACTCGAACAGCACGACGAAGATGTCGTTCGGCCCCATGAGGTTCACCGCGCCACCCCCGAAGTCGGCCGTGTCGGCGGGAAGGGGGAACGTGGCGAAGTGGGCCACCGGGTAGGGGACCTCGCGGCCGACGGCACCACGGACGAAGATGCGCCCCTCGAATCCGCCGGGCAGGGGCGCATCGATCCCGTGGGCATGCAGTGACGCCACGGTCACCCGGCCCGTCGCGCCGGGGTGGAGGCACCCTCGTCCTCGGTCCGACCGTAGACCTCGTCGAGCGACGTCGGGTACAGGCTCCGGTCGCCGGGCAGTACACCCGCCCTCATGAGCTCACGGTCGTTGGCCGACTCGCGCTCGGGGCCGTCGAGACCGTCGGCGAGTGCCCGGCTCCGGCTCCCGGCCCCGAATGGCCTGGCGTCCGCTTCCGCCCGGCGCACCAGCTCGGCCACCTGGTCGAAGTGATTGGCCACGCCCTCGCCGATGCGACGCCCGCTGCGGCCGTCGACCAGCACGAAGAACGGCGAGCCCGGGACCTCGTAGTCCCCCCAGGCCTCGGTCGACATCACCACCGGGAGCCCGGGAGGGGCCTGGCCGGCGACCTCCGAGGGGATCTCCATGTCCGGGCCCTTCGTCACGACCACGAGACGCGTGTCGGCCGACAAGCCCAACTGGTCGGGTTGCCGAAAGGCCCTCCAGAAGCCGGAACAGGTCGCACAGCCCGATGACAGGAACGCCAGGAGCGTGAGCTGGTCCCCGACGTCCACCGACACGGCCAGGGCGTTCCCGTCGGGGGTCACGCCGGCGACGGTGGGCGCGGAGGTCGAGTCCCGCTCGCCCGGTAGCGGCGGCCCCATGGTGATCGGCACCTGCCTCGGGACGCCCGACCCGTGGGTACCCGCGGCGGCGTGGTCGTGCGGGGCGGCCGGGTCCCCCACGCCGACACCCAGCTCGTGGAGGGACCTCAGGATGTCGGCGTGGCTGCGCAGCAGTCCGGCGACGAGGACGGCCATCAGCAGAACGACGAGCGTGAGCACGACGGCGAGAGCGACCATGAGCAACCTCCACGGCAGCGGGGGGAGCCGCCCGGTGCAGACCCCTCCGACCGCGTCTCATGCTACGGAACCCGAACGCTGAAACGGTGCATGTCCCGCGGCCTGCCCTTGTGCGCCGAGGGGCCTACTCCGACGGGGCGATCTCCGTCTGGATCGCCTCGTCCTTCTCCCGAGACCGTTCGGCCAGGCTCCGCTGGTGCTCGAGGAGCGCGTCGCGGAGCGGGGGGTCACCCACGGCCAGTATCCGGGCGGCCAGCAACCCGGCGTTCTGTCCGGCGCCGATGGCCACGGTGGCGACCGGGATCCCGGCCGGCATCTGCACGATCGACAACAGCGAGTCGATCCCGTCGAGACGGGCGAGCGGTACCGGGAGCCCGATGACCGGGAGCGTCGTGACCGAGGCCAGCATGCCGGGGAGGTGGGCGGCGCCGCCGGCGGCACCGATGAGGACACCGAGTCCCCGCCCGGCGGCGGCGGCCCCGTACTCCAACAGCTGGTGGGGCGTGCGGTGCGCCGACAGCACCCGCACTTCGCTCGGCACCCCCAACTGGTCGAGGATCTCACGGGCCGGCGCGGCGATGGACCAGTCGGAGTCGCTCCCCATGACGATGCCGACACGGGGGCTGCTCATGGGACGAGCAGGGAGCGGGCGGCGGCGCGGGCGGACCGGAGCGCCGTGTCGGGGTCGTCGGCCAGGGCCGTCACGTGACCCAGCTTGCGTCCGGGCGAGTACGACTTGCCGTAGAGGTGGATGTGCACGGCCGGGTCCTCGAGGGCGCGGGGAACGGTCGAGGCCAGGTCGACGGGCTCGGGCGGACCGAGGAGGTTGACGGTGGCGGCGGCGGGGACGAGCTGGGTGGAGGCACCCAGCGGCCAGTCGAGCACGGCGCGCAGGTGGTTCTCGAACTGCGACGTCGCCGACGCGTCGATGGTGGCGTGCCCGCTGTTGTGGGGCCGGGCGGCCAACTCGTTCACCACCAGGTCGCCGTCCTCGGTCAGGAACAGCTCGACGGCGAGGATCCCCGACACGTCGATCCGGTCGGCGATGGCGACGGCCGTGGCGATGGCCTGGGCGGCGACCTCCCGCGGGATGCGGGCCGGCATCACCAGCTCGTGGCAGATGCCGTCCCGTTGGATCGTCTCCACGACGGGATAGGTGATGGACTGCCCACCCGGGCGACGGACCACCAGCACCGCCAACTCGGCGGCGATGGGCACTCGGGCTTCGAGCAGCCACCGGTCGTGGTCCGCCAGCTCCGGGTGGTTGGACAGGTCGGCCGTGCTGGTCACCGAGAAGACGCCCCGGCCGTCGTAGCCGCCGCGGGGGGCCTTCACCACGATCGGCCACCCGTTCGCATCACCGAACCGCCCGACGGAACCGACGTCGCCGGACCGGACGTCCTCGAAGGCGGGGACCGGGAATCCGGCGTCTCCGAGCACCCGCCTGGCGATGCTCTTGTCCTGGGCCAGGAGCTTGGCATCCGGGTTGGGCCGCACCACGTGGCCGGCCTCGACCAGGGCCCGCAGGTGGCTGTTCGGCACGTGCTCGTGGTCGAACGTCACGACGTCGGACACATCGGCCAGGGAGAACAGTGCTTCGAGGTCGCCGGGGTCGCCGGGTCGGAAGCGGGCGCCCGCCTGGATGGCCGGGTCGCTGAGATGGGGGGTGAGGACCTGGAGCTCGATGCCGAGGGCGATGGCGGCCTGTTGGGTCATCCGGGCCAGCTGCCCACCACCCACCATGCCCACCACCGCGGTGGGCGACGTCGTGCGGACCTCGTGCACCACGGTCACCGGTCGCGGCCCTCGTCGACGACCGGGGATCGAGGACCTACTCCCCCGTCACCGACGCCGGCAGTTCCACGGGCGATGCCCGCCGCGCTTCGGGCGCGCACCACGACGTCAGGAAGCACACCGGCGAGCTTAGTCAGGGGACCGACCCGTCGAGACCCGAACCCGACGCGGGTCGCGACGCCGGGCCTAGAGTGCGGACCCACGGGCGCGGCGCGGCGCACGAGCCATTCGGGGAGGCACCTCATGGTCCTGCACATCGATACGGTCAGCATCGACGCCACGGATCCTCAGTCGTTGGCGGGATTCTGGTCGGCGGTGCTCGGCTGGAGCAACCGGGTCGACGACGACGGCGACGTCTGGGTCGAGCCCTCGGAGGGACAGCCCGGCCACGGGTCGGCGCGGCCGCTGCTCTTCGTGCGGGTGCCCGAGCCCAAATCCGTGAAGAACCGGATCCACCTCGACCTCCGGCCGGACGATCAGGAACAGGAGATCGAACGGGTGGTCGCCCTCGGGGCCAGCCGCCCGTCGATCGGGCAGACCGGCCACGAGACCTGGGTCGTGCTGGCCGATCCCGAGGGGAACGAGTTCTGCATCCTGAGCGAGCAGTAGGGCCGGCGACACCGTCGGCCGTGGTGCCGGCGCCACCGTTGGTTTCGGCGCCGGTTCAGGCGTCCGCAGCCGCCTTGGCCTCGGCTGCCTTGCGGTACGCCTCGAGCTGGTCCAGGAGGGGCATGCGCTCCTGGCCTACCGTCGAGTCGAGCCTGTCGGCGATCTCCTGGGGCGTCCACCGCCCGTCGGCATAGACGGCACGCACCTCTCTCGGCTGGTTCCACACGGCGATCTTCGGGCCCACCGAGGTGTAGACCTGGCCGGTGATGTGCTTGGCCCGGTCGGAGAGGAGGTAGACGACCAGGGGCGCCACGTCCTCGGGGTCCCCCATCTCGGCCAGGTCCATCGGCACGTTGGCCGACATCCGGGTGCGCGCCACCGGAGCGACGGCGTTGGCGGTGATCCCGTACCGGTTGAGGCCGGCCGCCGCCGAACGGACCAGCGAGACGATGCCGCCCTTGGCCGCCGCGTAGTTTGCCTGGGCCACGCTCCCGGCGAACGCACCGGACGTGAAGGCGACCAGCGAGCCTCCGCCCTCCTGCTTGCGCATGATCGCCGATGCCGCCCGGAACACGGTGAAGTGGCCCTTCAGGTGCGTCTCGATGACGGCGTCCCACTCCTCCTCGGACATGTTGAAGAGCATGCGCTCCCGGAGGATGCCAGCGATCGCCACCACCCCGTCGATCCTCCCCCATCGCTCCACCCCCGCTCCGACAATCTTCTCTCCACCGCTCAGGCTGGTGACGCTCTCGCCCACGGCGACCGCTTCGCCCCCGCCGGCCTCGATGTCGGCCACCAGCGCCTCGGCGACCTCGCTCTTCGGATCCTCACCGGCCAGGCCCACCCCGATGTCGGCCACCACCACCCTGGCCCCCTCGGCCGCGGCGGCGAGCGCCACGGCACGACCGATGCCGCCCCCCGCACCGGTGATCGCCACCACTTTGCCCGCTAGGAATCCACTCATGTGCGCACTGCCTCCCTGTTCCGTCACCCTTGTTCCGTCAACCTGTTCCGTCGACGTTTCCGTCACCCTGTTCCGTCAACCTGTTCCGTCGACGTTTCCGACACGACCGGTCCCCGCCCACCCGGGCGCGCGTCGAGCACGCCCGGTACGTCGGAACCGGTCCCGCTGCAGGTTGACCGTATACGAGAACCTGTTCTAGCGTCCCCACCGGGTCGGCGCCACCCACGGGCGGCCTCCCGCCACCGCGGGACACCCGACCCGGGCATCGTCACCGAGCACCGCAATCGTCATCGAGCAATCAACGGCCGTGAGCGCCGTGAGGGGGAAGGTCCACCATGGGCGATCTTGGATTTTGGGCACTGGCCCACGAGCACCCGGACAAGCTGGCCCTGGTCGCACCGGACGGCACGGAGTACAGCGCCGGCGAACTCCTGGGCCGCACCAACCAGGTCGTGCACGGCCTGCGCGGGCTCAACCTCAAACCCGGCGACGTCGTCGCCACCCTCCTCCCCAACGGCGTCGAGGTGTTCGAGCTCTACCTGGCCGCCCTGCAGGCCGGCTGGTACCTGGTGCCCATCAACCACCACCTGATCGGATCGGAGGTCGCCTACATCCTGAAGGACTCTGAGGCCAAGGCGTTCATCGCCCACGAACGCTTCACCGAAGTGGCCCTCGACGCCGCCGAGGAAGCCGAGCTGCCGTCGTCCCGGTGCTTCGCCGTCGGTGAGATCGTCGGGTTCGGCTCCTACGCCATGATGCGCGACTCCCAGCCCACGACCGATCCGGACGACCGCACCATCGGCGACGTCATGAACTACACCTCGGGCACCACCGGCAATCCCAAAGGCGTGTTCCGACCGCTGAGCGGTGCCACCCCGGAGCAGGCGGCACTCGGACTGTCGGGGATCCTGTTCCTGTTCGGCATCCAGCCCGACGACCCCCACGTCCACATCGTGGGTTCGCCCCTCTACCACACGGCCGTCCTGCGCTATTCGGGGGCGTCCATCCACCTGCTGCACACGGTCGTCGTCATGGACAAGTGGATTCCCGAGGAGATGCTGCAGCTGATCGAGAAGTACGAGGTCACCAACTCCCACATGGTGCCCACCCAGTTCCACCGGCTCCTGGCCCTGCCCGAGGAGACGCGCCAGAAGTACGACATGTCCTCCCTCCAGCACATGATCCACGCGGCGGCGCCGTGCCCGGTGGACGTCAAGTACAAGATGATCGAGTGGTGGGGGAACGCCATCGACGAGTACTACGCCGCCTCCGAGGGTGGCGGCACCCTGGTGACCGCCGAGGAGTGGCTGGAGAAGCCCGGGACGGTGGGCAAGGCGTGGCCCATCTCCGAGATCGCCATCTTCGACGACGAGGGGAAGCGCATCGAGGAGCCCAACGTCATCGGCACCGTGTACATGTCCATGCAGACCGGGGACTTCGAGTACCACAAGGACGAGAAGAAGACCAAGAGCAACCGCATCGGCAAGTTCTTCACGGTGGGCGACGTCGGGCTGATCGACGAGGACGGCTACCTGTTCCTCCGGGATCGGAAGATCGACATGATCATCTCCGGAGGCGCCAACATCTACCCCGCCGAGATCGAGAACGTGCTCCTCGGCTTCCCCAAGGTGGGCGACGTGGCCGTCTTCGGCATCCCCCATGACGACTGGGGCGAGGAGATCAAGGCGGTCGTCGAGCCGGCCGAGGGCGTCGAGCCGACACCCGAGCTGGCCGAGGAGATACTCGAGTACTGCGCCACCCGCCTGGCCAAGTTCAAGACACCCAAGTCGATCGACTTCACCGACGCCCTGCCGCGCGACCCGAACGGCAAGCTCTACAAGCGCAAGCTACGCGACCCCTACTGGGAGGGACGCCAGAAGATCTGAGCCCCGCTCAGGGCGGCGTCGGCCCGGGAAGACCGACGGAGCCGGGGACGTCGGAGGCGGCACCCGGGCGCGCCGCCTCGGCGCGCATCGCCTCGAGCATCACCGGGTCGGCGCTGTCCACGTTCCCCTCGGCGATGGACACGAACCGCTCGGGTCCCACCTCGATGAAGATGCCCTCCGCCTCGGCCGTCATCAGGTCTCCGTGGTACATCGCCGCCCAGGTCCGGATCTTGCGCCCGTCCCGACCGAGGCACCGGGCCTCCATGCGGAGGTCGGTCCGCAGCGGTGTCGGGTTCCGGTAGCGGACCGTCAGCGTCCCGGTCATCGCCGGATTGCCCGCCACCATGTTGGCCGCCCCCAGGACCTCGTCGAACGCCTCGGCGATGACGCCGCCGTGCACACAGGTCGGCGGTCCCTCGTAGGCATAGCCGAAGTTGACCTCCGCCCGGATCTCCCGGTACCCGCCGTCGACCCCGTCGACCACCCGCAGGCGCACCGGTGGTGCGACAGGGTTGATGATGCCCATGACCGGGCTGGTGGGGAAGAACTCCTGCGGGGGGCGGGTGGCGTCGGGCTGCAGGCGGACCCTCTTGCCCGGGCCGGCCCGTTCGGCCAGTCGAGCCGTGACCCGTTCGACGGCGGCCGCGGCCTCGGTGACCGCCCGGTCGTCGAGCACGGCGGCGACGGTCAGGTCGATCAGGGGTCGGACGGCATCGGCGAGCCGACTCCGGGGGTCGCCCTCTGCGGGATCGGGACCGCCGGCGGCGTCGTCGGCGCCCATCATCGTCGTCGGAAGTTGGCCGGCCGCTTCTCGGCGAACGCCCGTTGACCCTCCTTGGCATCCTCGGTGGCGAAGATGGGCCAACCGAACTCCAGCTCCATCTTGAGCGCCTCCTCCTCGGGGATGCCCTCGGTCGCCTTCACCGACGCCTTGATGGCCTCGACGGCCAGCGGCCCGTTGGCACCGATCACCTCGGCGATCTCGAGCGCCGTCTCGAGCGCCGTGCCGTCGGGAACGACCCTGCCGATCAGGCCGATCTCCTTCGCCTCCTGCGCCGACACCTCACGAGCGGTCAGGAGGAGGTCCATGGCCACGGTGAAGGGGATCTGACGACGCAGACGCACCGTCGAGCCACCCAGGGGGAACAGGCCCCGGCGGGCCTCGAAGACGCCGAACTTGGCCGAGGCGCCGGCCACCCGGATGTCGGTGGCCTGGAGGATCTCGGTCCCGCCGGCCACCGCCCACCCCTCGACGGCGGCGATGAGCGGCTTCTTCAACGAGTAGTGGCGCAGCAGGGCCTTCCAGTGGAGGTCGGGATCCTCGGCCATCCGCTCCTGGACGGACTCGTTGCCCGGGCCGGACATCGACTTGAGGTCCATGCCGGCACAGAAGGTCCCGCCCGCACCGGTCAGGATGGCGCATCGGATCTCGTCATTGGAGTCGATCTCGACCCAGGCGTCGGCCATGCCCACGAGCATGGGACCCGAGAGTGCGTTCTTCGCCTCGGGCCGGTTCATGGTCACCACGGCCGTGGAGCCCACTCGCTCGTAGGTCAGGTGTTCGGTGCCGGTCACAATGCTCCTTCCCGGGGGGGCGGAGTCCGCCGGTCACCCCGCCGACGCTCTGGCGCCGTCTGTCGATGGGTGGGCCGAGAGGCGCCACACGGCACCCCGACCCCACGTGGGTAGAACGTATTCGATACTCCGGACCGACCCCGCTCAGATCCGTTCGATGATGGTCCCGGTGGCCAGGGCGCCACCACAGCACATGGAGACGAGGGCGAGGTTCTTGTCGCTCCGCTCGAGCTCGTGGAGGGCGGTCGTGATCAGCCGTGCGCCGGTCGAGCCGACCGGATGGCCGAGGGCGATCGCCCCGCCGTTGACGTTGACCCGGTCCCAGTCGACCTCGTGCACCTTGCCCCACGACATGACCACCGAGGCGAAGGCCTCGTTGACCTCGAAGATGTCGATGTCGGCCATGGTCATCCCCGCCTTGCGCAGGACGTCGGCCGTGGCGGCGATGGGTCCGTCGAGGTGGTAGTAGGGATCGGAGCCCACCAGGGTCTGGGCCACGATCCGGGCCCGCGGCCGGAGCCCCGCCTCGCCGGCCCTGCGCTGCGACATCCAGAGCACCGCGGCAGCGCCGTCGGAGATCTGCGAGCTGTTGCCGGCGGTGTGCATGCCGTCGGGGAGCACCGGCTTGAGGCCGGCCAGCCCCTCGGTCGTCGTGTCTCGTGGCCCCTGGTCCTTGCTCACGAGCGTCTTCTCGCCGGTGGGCCCTTCCGGACCGACCACGGGCGCCTCGAGCGGCACGATCTCACGCTCGAACCGCCCCTCCGCCACCGCCACCGCCGCCTTGCGCTGGGACTCGAATCCCAGCCAGTCGACGTCCTCCCTCGTGATGCCGTACTTCTGGGCGATCCGTTCCGCCGCCCCGAACTGGTCGGGCATGTCCCAGGGGAAATCCTCGGGCTTCGACTTGCCCGGGCCGTTGTAGGCGTTGGCACCGAGGCCGACCCGGCTCATGGCCTCGACGCCGCAGGCGATGCCGGTGTCGATGGCGTCGGCGCTGATGAGGTTGGCCACGAAGTTGTTGGCCTGCTGGGCCGAGCCGCACTGGCAGTCGACCGTGGTGGCGGCTGTCTCGTAGGGCAGGCCCTGGCTCAGCCAGGCCGTCCGGGTGACGTTGGATGCCTGCTCCCCGGCCTGGGTCACACAGCCGCCCACGATCTGCTCGATCTCCCCCGGATCGACTCCGGCCCGCTTGACCAGCTCGACCTGTGCGTGGCCGAGGAGCTCCGCGGCATGGAACCCCGACAACCATCCGTTGCGCTTGCCGATCGGGGTGCGGACTGCTTCGACGATCACGGGCTGGGCCATGCTGGTTCCCCCTTGGAGGTTCGGGCTGGTGGTGGCAGAGGCGCTGGGGCGACGTCGAGACGACGGGTGCCGACGGCGGCCGCTCTTGCGCCAGGGACGAGTATAGAACCCGTTCTACTTGGCGGCCCATCCGGCCCGTCCGGCCCGTCCCACCCGGCGGGGCGGGCTGCTCCGCGTCGGTTCGCCCCGGCATCGGACAGCCCTCCTACCATGACGGCATGGCCGACGACGACGGGACGAGCGGTCGCCTCCTCCCGCAGACGTGGGTGCACGGACGAGGCCCGCAGCGGGTCGGCACGGAAGGCGTTCACCCGTGGTGAGCGATCTCGCCTTCGCCGCCGGGTTGATCATCGTCCTGCTGACCGGCGCCAGCGTCCTGTTCACCATCGTGCTGCCACGGGAGCCACGGGGATTCGAACGGCTGTCGTCGTTCGTGAACCGGGTGGTGCAGCTGGCCTTCATCGGTCTCTCCCGGATGGCCAAGACCTACGAGGGGAAGGATGCCCTCCTCGCCCCCACCGCCCCGGTCGCCCTGGTCGGTCAGTTGGCGTTCTGGGCCGGACTCTTCGTCGTGGGGTACGGCCTCATGCTCGAGGGAACCACCCACAGCCTCGCCTCCGCGCTGGCCCAGTCCGCCGGAGCGGTGTTCACCGTGGGGACCGTCGACCTGAGCGGCCAGGCGAATTCGGCGATCGACATCGCCGCCGGAGCCACCTGGGTGGTCATCGTCGCCCTCCAGATCGCCTACCTGCCCGCCCTCTACCAGGCCTTCAACCGCCGCGAGAGCCTGGTCGCCATGCTCGAGAGCCGGGCCGGCATCCCGGCCTGGGGACCCGAGGTGCTCGCCCGCCACCAGCTGGTCGGCATCATCGACACCCTGCCGGACTTCTACGCCTCGTGGGAGGAGTGGTCCGCCGACCTGGCGGAGAGCCACACCACCTACCCGGTGATGCTGCTGTTCCGATCGCCACAGCCCTGGTTCTCGTGGCTGGTGGGCCTGCTGGCGGTGCTCGACGGAGCGGCGATGCACCTCGCCCTGGCCCCGAGCACGGCCTCGTCCCAGTCGAGGCTGTGCCTGCGGATGGGCTTCACGGCCCTCAACCGGATCGCCAAGGTGCTGCGCTGGGAGGTGGACCCCGACCCGCCGCCGGAGGGACCGATCATCCTCACCTTCGAGGAGTTCGAGGAGGCGGTCACCATGCTGATGCACATCGGCTTTCCCATGGAGCGCACGGCCGAGGAGGCCTGGCCCGATTTCCGGGGGTGGCGGGTCAACTACGAGTCGGTGGCGTACCGTCTCTGCGACCGGCTGACCGCGCCACCGGCCCCGTGGTCGGGCAACCGGCGACATCTCCGCTCCGGTCCCGTCGCCCCCCGGCGCCCGCCCCAGCGGTCACCGTCGCTCCTGGCCCAACACCGACCCGAGGTGGTGCTCCCCCCGAGCGGTCGCCACCGGGGCGGCTCCGCGGCCGACTAGGCGAGGTCGCCGGGCGACCGGTCTGCCGGTGGGTCGTGCGCCTGCAGGCCGTCCCAGTCCCACCGGGGCACGGCGAGGTCGTCCGGCACCGGTGAGCCCCGGGGTGCGTAGGCCATGACGTCGGCGACGGCCCACTCCATGTACTGGCGGAGGCAGCGTCGCAAGTCGGGATCCTCGGGGAGGTGGGCGTCGTCGGCGGCTCCGACGAAGCAGGCGATGAACCTCGGTCCGAGTTCGTCCTCCGCATCGGTGCCGGCGTGGATGGTGAGCAGTCCCGACTGGTTACCGGCCGACCGCGAGTAGTCGGCGGGTCCCCCGAACACCTCGGCCCAGTAGGCGGCCAGACGCTGCACGTGCCGGGGATGCCCCGGGTGGGAGAAGGGGTGGCTCAGCACCGGATCCTGCAGGCAACGCTCGTGGTGGGCGGTGGCCAGTGCGAGAAACGCCGGCTCGCCCCCGGCGAATTCGAAGATCGACGGACGCTCGGTGGCCACGGCCCTCCCTCACTCCTGCGGCTGATCCGGCTGCAGACACTCTACGGTCGCCCGGCCGATGGCCTCAACCCGGCCGGCACCGCCGGCAGGGGACGCCGGATCGGGTCACGCCATCGTGTCGGGCCGGTCAGCCGCTCACGCTCCGCCGGTCCTGGAAGGCCCGGCGGTAGGCCTGGGGGCTCGTGCGCACGATCCGGCCGAAGTGCTTCCGCAGGTTGCCCGCCGTCCGGAAGCCACTGTGTTCGGCGACGGCCTCGATGGGCAGCTCGCTCACCTCGAGGAGCCGCTGGGCGAGCTGGACGCGCTGTCGCTGCAGCCACTGGTGCGGGGTCGTTCCGGTGACGGCCAGGAATCGCCGGGCGAAGCTCCTCGGACTCATGGCGGCGCGGGCGGCGAGGTCGGTGACGGTGATCGGCTCGTCGAGATGCTCCTGCACCCAGGCAACGGTGTCACCGAAGAGGTCGGCGCCTTCGAGATCAGGCATCGGGGCATCGATGAACTGCGCCTGGCCTCCGTCGCGCTGGGGCGGGACGACGAGCTGGCGTGCCAGGTCGGTAGCAATCTCGCTGCCGTAGTCCTGACGGACGACGTGGAGGCAGAGGTCGATGCTGGCGGCGCTGCCCGCCGAGGTGAGGATGTCACCCTCATCGACGTAGAGGACATCGGGATCGACCGAGATGCCGGGGTAGCGGTGGGCCAGCTCGGCGCACTCCGTCCAGTGGGTGGTCGCCCGTCTCCCCTCGAGCAGTCCCGCCTCGGCCAGCACGAACGCACCTGTGCACAGCGAGAGGATGCGACAGCCCCGCGCATGCGCACGGCGCAGAGCATCGAACACCTCGGTGGGCACCTGATCGAGCCGATCGGTCGGCGGGACGATCAGTGTCTCGACGCTGCGGGTCCCCTCGAGCCCGCGGGCCGGCTCGATCCGGAAGCCCCCGTCGGTGGTGACCGGAGCCGGCCCGGCCCCACAGACGGACAGGCGGTACCAGGGGACGTCGAGCATCCTCGCCTGCCCGCTGAAGATCTCGCAGACGACGCCGAGCTCGAAGGCGTTGACCCCGTCGTAGACCACCACCGCCACCGTCGGCGAAAGCCCCCTCGCCAGCCGTCCCCCGGCCCGCACCGAGCGGGGCCCGTCGTCCTTTCTGCTGGCAGATTCGTCGCGCACAGTGTCAATCATGCCACTTTCGGCCCGGCCCGTACCGGCGTCACAATCGCTCCATGAGCGCTCCACCACCGCTGAAGATCGTCCTCCACGACCACACCGGTGAGGAGCGACGGGTCCTCCGTCGGGAGCGTCGCCAGGCGAGGGAGCTGCACCGAGCCGATGGGGATCGGCAGGGGACGACCTCGACCCTGCTGCTCAGGGACGCCGTGGAGCCCGGCGGGTACGTCATCCGAACCAGCGGACCCTGGGCCCGACTCCTGGCCCGCCTGCTCGCCCCCTGGCTCGACGGACGCCTGGCCTCGGGGACAGCACCGGAGTCCGGGCCGTTGCTGGCAGCCCGCGCCGAACGGCTGACGTCGGCTCCCGGGCGCTGGGCGGTGGCGCAGGACTGGCGGGACCTGCTGAGGCAGGCCTCCCGTCCCGTTCCCCTCCGCGACCCACGCGTGCCGCTGTGCCGGGACCGCATCATCGCCGCCGAGGGGGAGCTGCGGTCCATGCTCGCCGCGCTATCGGTGCCGCTCCCGGTTCCGGCGCGCGGCGTCGCCATGGCCAGCCGGTTGCTCAGCGACGGCGCCGGGCCCCTCTACAACCCCGGTTGCACCACCGACCTCGACCTCGCTCTGCTGGAGGTGGTCGAAAGCCTCGATCCGGCGACGCCGCTGGCCGACGGTCCGTGACGCACGGTCGGGTGCGAGAGGCCGTCCTTCACGGCTTCGCTGCCGTCGTCACCCATCCCGACGCGAGAGTGACGGGCCCGTTGCCTGCGCCGACCGGGTCGGCGGGCGTCAGCCGACCGTGATGGACAGCGTCGCCGTCGCCAGTGACCTGGCGGGCGGCGGCGTCACGGCGAGCCTGGAGTCCTCGACCTCGACCGTGAAGAAGTAGGTGCCCGCGACGCTCGGACGACCCTCCAACGCCCCGTCCGCCCGCAGCGTGACACCCGTGGGCAGAGGGGCGGAACTGGCCGCCAGCCTCCAGTGGTACGGCGGGTGGCCACCGGACGCTCCGAGCGCTTCGGCATACCGGACACCGACCGACGCCGGCGGCAGCGTCGTGGTGGCGACGGACACGTGGTCGACCACCTGGGCCAACGACTCGGCCAGGAGGAAGTGGCCGATGTCGTTGGCGTGGATGTTGCCGCCGTCGCTGCAGAACAGGGTCCAGTTGCAGATGTTCGCCACGTTCTGGGGCTCCGTCACTCCGAGGTAGCTCCCGGTGGGAGCGAAGTCGGCCGTCTGGAAGGACGTGGCCGGATCGGCCGTCGCCGCCCCACCCGCCGAGTAGATCCCCTCCAGTAGCGCGTTGAGCTGCACGGCGAGCTGCTCGGAGGCCTCGGCCACGCCCTGGCCGGCGGCTCCGGTCAACCACTCGCCCAGGAACGGGTCGTAGTAGTCCATCCCGTAGATGGCCAGGCCCGGGTACGCCGCCCGCAGACCGCTCAGGATCTGCGGGAGCTGCGACGTGATGAGACTCTCGCCGTTCTGCACGCAGCTGACACTGAAGCTCTCACCGCTCTGGCAACCGTCGACGTTGTTGGCACCGATGTCGATGGTGAGGAACGGGACCTGTCCGGGATGGGCCCGCAGGAAAGCCTCGGCGTCACCGAGCTGGGTCCCGGTCGCATAGGCACACCCCGGGCCGAGGATGACCGAGTTGGTGGTGGCTCCACCGCAGCCGAGGTTGTCCAGTTCCAGCGTGGGGAAGCGGCTCAGTTCGTGTCGGTACAGCACGCTCACGTACTCGTTCCCCACCGTGCTGGCCCCGGTCCCGGCGGCCAGGGAGTCGCCCATCGCCAGGTAGTAGAGCGTCTTGGTCTGCCGGGTCGCTGCCCCCGAAGGCGGGACCGGACCGAACGCGGCCGCAGAGCAGAGCACTACCGAGCAGAGCACGAGCGCCACGGCCACCGCGGTGGCCCAGCGACGGTAGGGACCGGTCTCCCATGGCCTCTGTCCCGGTGAAGTGCTGACCACGACTCCCCCTCGCTCTGCGGTGCCTGAAGCTAGCAGCGGACCGGCCGGCGTTCATGGGTCACCGGTGTTCAGGACCTCGGCCCGGCTGCGATGCCCGCCCGTGCCGGGCATCCCGATCGCCGGTGATGGCGGCTTCGGGGCCCTGGTGGTTAACTCGATGTGGTGCGGTGGTACGTCGTCGATGCGTGGGATCCGCACCGGTCCGGATGACCGTCGGCGACGGTGCAGCCGACCTGGGACGCATGCGGCTTCGGTCCCAGATGCTGGCGGGGGCGCCGGGGGACTCGGTCGAATCCGTCGTGCGCCGGCTGCTCGCCGTCCAGGCCCAGAACGAGCGGGGTTTCCGGCTGGCGATCCGTAGCCGGTCCGCCGGGCTCCTCGCCCGTGACGTGGACCGGTCACTGAACGAACGCCGGCTCCTCGTGACCTGGCTCAACCGGGGAACCCTCCATCTCGTGCGGGCAGAGGACTACTGGTGGCTGCACGCATTGACCGCCCCCCAGACCGTGGCCAGCGTCGATCGTCGCCTTCGCCAGGAAGGCGTCACGGCGTCGCTGGCCGAGCGGGGCATGCACACAGTCGTCGCATCGCTCGAATCGGAGGGCCCCCTGTCCCGCCAACAGATCCGCGCCCGGCTGGACGCGGAAGGTGTGCCCACCGGAGGTCAGGCCCTGATCCATCTCCTGGCGGCCACGAGCCTGCGCGGGCTGATCGTCAGGGGTCCGGTCGTCGACGGCAGGCATGCCTTCGTCCCTGTCGCTGACTGGTTGGGCGCGCCACCCGCCCCGGTCGGGCGCCACGAGGCCCTCGGTCGACTGGTCCTCCGCTACCTCGAGGGCCACGAGCCGGCGTCGCCCCACGACCTGGCGAAGTGGGCCGGGATCACGCTCGGGGACGCCCGGACCGGCTTCGACCAGTTGACCGAGGGTCTCCGCCCGGTCGAGGGCGGCTCCGTCCGCCGGACGACTGACCGGGGCAACGTGCCGCCGGTACCCACCCGACTGCTCGGAGCGTTCGATCCGCTCCTCCACGGGTGGGCGTCGAGAGCGACGTTCGTCGGAGACCACCGGGGGGTCGTCACCCAAAATGGCATCTTCCATCCCGTGGGCCTGGTGGAGGGCCGCGTGGTGGCGACGTGGCGGCTCATCTCGGGAACCGTGGAGATCCACCCGCTCGAGGAGGTCGGGAACGGGGCCGTCGCCGAGCTCGTCGCCGACGCCGACGACGTTCATCGCTACCTCGGTGCCGGCGGATCGCCAACGGTCGTGATCACCACCGGACCGGACTGAGACCGGGACCCCGGTGGCTGCCACCCTGGTCAGTCGTCCAGGGCGGCGCGGACGAGTCCGCAGAGATCTTCGTCCGAGATCGTTGCGGCGTCCTCGGACGTGAGTCGGATCGTTCCCTTGCCCGTCTTCGTCCCGGGGTGCCTGGACGAGAAGGGGATCTCTCTGCCCCTCTGCCACCCGTAGATCGAAACTCCGTGCTTCCAGACGCCGACGTGGAGGCTGCGCCGGCCGACCCGGTAGGTCGGCATCCTGTACGAGAGCACCAAGCTCGCCTCGGGGTGCAGTCGCATGATCAGGTCGTGCAGTCGGTCGAAGAGGGGCCGGTACTCCGGTTCTATCGCGGCGATGTAGCTCCGCACCTCATCGTCCATGCCATCGGCCTCCATCGTGTCCCTCCTCGTTCCTGTCGTACCACGGTCCAGAGGAAGGGACTGCTCCCGGTGGGGCAAGTCATCGCCGGGCCAGTGCCCCGACGGCCAGGAGCCGGCTCGTCCGATCAGGGCGGCCCGTCGATCCCCGGGCGCGCCGGGGACGTCCACCCCCCGGGAACGGCCCGTCACGTCTGTGGAACGATTGCCCTACCGGTGGGATACCCGAGGGTCTGCTCACATCCGGACTCGAGCACTCCGAGGAGGTGTCATGAGGGTTGCCGTGATCGGAACGGGCATCGTGGGCGCCTGTGTGGCGTGGAACTTGACGCAGAGGGGCGCCGACGTCCTGATGGTCGATGCCGGACGACCGGGTGCCGGGGTGACCAACTGGTCCTTCTCCTGGGTCAACGCCAGTAACAAGACGCAGACCCGGGAGTACTTCGATCTGAACGTCGCCGGCATGTCTGCCTACCGCGACCTGGTGGGGAACCTCGGTGGCTCCGAGTGGTGCCATCTCACCGGGCACCTCCGCTGGTTCGACACCCCCGAGCGGTCCGAACAACTCCGAGACGAGGTGACCCGTCTCGGGGACTGGGGGTATGCCGCGACGGTATGGACGGCGGACCGGGCACGGCGTCTCCTGGAACCCCACGTTCGCTTTCCGGCGGACGACACCGTGGTCGGCGTGTACCCCGACGAGGGATGGATCAGTGGTCGGGCCCTCGTGGCCCGCTTGACGGCGGACGCGGCAGACCGCGGTGCGAAGGCGTTCTTCGATGCCCCGGCGACCGACATCGTGGTCGATCATGGCCGCGTGAGGGGGATCGTCCTCTCCGGGAACGACCGTCACGCCGTGGACGCCGTGGTCAATGCCGCGGGACCCGCCGCCGGTCGGATCGCCGGCCTCGTGCAGCGGGACCTGCCCATGAGGGACGAACCCGGGTTGGTCATCCGACTCCTCTGTGATGAAGTTCCGGTACAACGCGCCATGCACACCCCGCACGTCGAGATTCGTCCGGACGGCGAGAACCGGGTACTGCTGCACAGCCGGGCGATCGACGACTCGATCGATGCAGATCCAGATTCAGATTCAGATTCAGGTTCAGGTTCAGGTTCAGAGGGCAATGCTCTCTCGGTGGAGCTCCTCGCTCTCGCCAGGGATGTGGTCCCAGCCCTCACCCGTGCAGAAGTCGCCGCTCAGATGGTCGTCTGGCGTCCGATCCCCGCTGACGGATTTCCATCGGTGGGTGGCGTCGAGGGAGTCTCCGGGTACTACGAGGCCGTTACGCACAGCGGAATCACGCTCGGAGCCGTGCTCGGGCGGCTGCTGGCGGCCGAGATCATCGACGGAACGGTCGACCCGCTGATCGCCCCCTATCGTCCAGACCGCTTTGCCGGAGACAGGTCGTAGCCCTCCGGGTGATCGGCGTCGCCCGCGCCCACCGGTAGCGTCGAGACGGTCATCGGCCGGCTCGGCCAACAGCTTCGCGGCGGTGGTGAGCGCGGCGGCGGCGCCGTCAGGACCGGACAGGAGGGCACGTGACCAAATACACCGACGACAGGTCGAACTTCGGAGCCGAGGGGCCTTTCTTCCACATCATTCGGGAAGGACTCAAGGGCCTGGTCGACGGCGAAGACTACTTCGACCTGTTGGCTGACGATGTCGTCGTCGAGTACGTCATCTCCGTGCCCGGCTATCCCCGACGGGTGGAAGGCCGACAGAGCATCATCGACCTGTACAGCGACTACGGCAGCGTCATGGCCGTGCACAGCGCCGACAATCTCCGTGTCTACCGAGATCCCGAAGCGTCGGTCGTGGTCCTCGAGTACGAGGTGCACGGCGAATCGGCCCAGACCGGCCGTCCGTACGACAATCGTTTCGTGTCCGTCGTCACGATCAAGGACGGCAAGGTGACCTGGTGGCGGGACTATCTCGACCCGTTGGCGGTGTTCGACGCCGCCGGCTGGCCCGAACATCCCGACTAGTTCCGGCCATCACGGCTCGGGCTCCTCGACGATCGCGGGACCCGCTCATGTCGGATCGGCGGCCCGGCGCCGGTTGTAGAGGCGGATGGCCCAGAGGTACGACCCCAGGGCGATGGCGACGCTCCACGCCACGGCGGCGATGGCGTGGCCGCCGACGGCGGCATCGGTGAGCAACCCGCGGATGGTGTCGACCACCGGGGTGAAGGGCTGGTACTCGGCGAACTGACGCAGCCCGGCGGGCATCGTCTGGGTTTGCACGAACCCACTGCTGAGGAACACCAGCAGGAACAGGATCATCGGGGTGTTGCTGGCGGCCTCGACACTCTTGGCGGCCAGGCCGAGTGCGACGGCCAGCCAGATGAGCGCCAACGCGAACAGCGCCAACACTCCGATCGCAGCCAGCCAGGCGAGTGGCCCGGCCGTCGTGCGGAAGCCGAGGCCGAGGGCGACCCCGATCAGGACGGCCAGAGCGGCCAGCGTCTGGATCAGGCTGCCGAGCACGTGCCCGGTCAGGACCGAGGCGCGGGCAATAGCCATTGTCCGGAACCGGTCGATGATGCCTCCGGTCATGTCCATGGCCACCATGATCGACGTGCCCTGAACGGCGGCGGCCACGGTGACCAGCAGGAGCCCCGGTACGACGTAGTCGAGGTAGGCGCCACGTCCCTCGTGCGTGCCGAGACCGGCACCGAGTTGACCGCCGAAGACGTAGACGAAGAGCAACAGGAGCACGATCGGCATACCGACGAGCATCAGGGTCAGCGACGGGTACCGCAGCTGGTGCTTGAGGTTGCGGCGCAGCATGACCCGCGAGTCGCTGAGGGTGTAGGCGAGCGTGGTCATCGCTGCGCTGCCCCTCGTGGAGTGGGCTCGTCGTCGGGCCGGCCGGTGACAGGCTGGCCGGCGACATGGCTGCCGGTGACGGCGAGGAACACGTCGTCGAGGTCCGCGGTGTGGATCGACAGCCGCTCGACGGCGACGTGGGCCCCGTGCAACTCGTCGAGCAGCTCACGGACGGAATCCACGGTGCCATCTGCGGGGACCTGCAGGACCAGTTGGTCCCGGTCGGGGACGGCCGCCGGGAGTAGCCCGGCTGCCGAGCGCAGAAGGTCGGGACCGGTGAAGTGGAGTCGGACGTGCCCACCGGGAATCCGGCTCTTCAGCTCGGTCGGGGTCCCTTCGGCGACGATCCGGCCCTGGTCGAGCACCGCGATCCGGTCGGCCAGCTGGTCGGCCTCGTCGAGATTCTGGGTGGTGAGCAGGATGGTGACCCCGGCGGAGGCCAGCTGGCCGACGATCTCCCACATCGTGAGGCGGCTGCGCGGGTCCAAACCGGTGGTGGGCTCGTCCAGGAAGATCACACGGGGTTCACCGACGAGGGTCATGGCCAGGTCGAGTCGGCGTCGCATCCCGCCCGAGTACGTCGACAGCGGCCTGTCGGCGGCGTCGGTGAGGTCGAACTGCTCCAACAACTCGATCACCCGCCGTTTCCCGGCCTGGCGGCCGAGGTGGCGCAGGTCGGCCATCAGCTGCAGGTTCTCGGCCCCGGTGAGCAGGTTGTCCACCGCCGAGAACTGGCCGGTGACCCCGATGAGCGCCCGCACCCCGTCGGCGTCGGTGGCCACATCGTGACCGGCGATGTGCACGGAGCCGGAGTCGGCGGGGATCAGGGTGGAGAGGATACGGACGATGGTGGTCTTGCCGGCCCCGTTCGGGCCCAGCAACGCGAAGATCGTCCCGACACCGATGTCCAGGTCGACCCGGTCGAGCACGGTCGTCGCACCGAATGACTTGCACAGCCGCGATGTGGCGATCGCCACCGTCGGAGCAGGGCTCACGCGCTCGCCTCCAGGTCGGCACGAGCCGGCACCCGACGGACGTTGATATCACCCATGCCTGTATGGGCACGGATCTCGGTGGTCTGCTCTCCCGCCGGGGGCCGGCCCGTGTCCTCGAGTTCGTTGCTGACCCGGCCGAAGCTGGTGGAGAGGTCCAACCAGGCGGCGACCCCATCGAGGACACCGATGTCTATCTGCCCGTAGGCCGTCTTGGCTTCGGTGGCGCCCTGCGACAGCAACCCCAATCGCACGTCTCCGAACGCCGTCTTCGCCGAGACGTGCGACCGGGCACTGTCCACTTCGATCTCGCCGTTGGCACTCCTCAGCTGCGCTCGGCCTTCCACCTCCCCGATGCGTGTGTCCCCGTTCGAGTTCTTGACGGTGACCGACCCCCCGACCGATCCGATGTCGATCCGACCTGATCCGGTCTTCACCTCTGCATCCCCGTCGGCTCGACCGACCGTCACCTCGCCGAAGCCGGTCCTGATCTTCACCGGACCGGCTTGGTCGACGCGGACGTCACCCAGACCGGTCCTGAGGTCGAGCTCGCCGAGGCGACCGGTGCCGCGCACGGACGCCAGCGCCACGTCCACGGACGCCCGTGAGCCCTCGGGGAGCCGGATCTCGACGTCGATCGACCCGCGACCACCCGATGGCCCCCACGGCGTCCGCTGCCGCCAATTCTTCGGGCCCCTCACGATGAGGGAACCCGACGCGAACTCGACCCGGGTCTGCTCGGCCGCGTTCACATCCCCGTCATTGGTGGCATCGGTGGGCCCCACCTCGACCACGGTCTCGGTGACGTCGCTCGCCACGAGGTGGAGGTCGCCGATCCCGAACTCCACGGAGACGGCGATCGGATCGGGGGTCGGGTAGACGGTCATCTGGGTTGCCTCCTGACTACCGGCTCCAGCCGGTGTAGCGCTGAGAACCGGTGGGTGGCCGTCGGTCTTGGCGACGGGCCGAACCGCTTCGCTCCAGAGCCGCGCTCATGGTGCGAACCATCCAGGTGTTGGTCGAGAGCCCCTCCCCGGCGGCTGCCTCGTCCACCCGGGCCTTCAGTTGCTCGGGGAGACGGAGATTGATGCGGGCGGTGGCCCCGTCGTCCCGTTCGGCAGTTGCGAGCCCGGACACTCGGACCTCGTCCACTTCCAACGGGGGCTCGGGTTGGGGAAGGCTCACCACGAACTCGGGCTCCCGGCCCCGCAGCCGCAGCTCCACCGAGCCGGGCGCCAGCTCGCAGGTGATCTCCTCGGCCGCCGCGACGAGGACATCCTGCAAGGCGAGGCGGAGGGCCGACTCGAGAGGGGCGAACAGCCGCTCGGCCTGCGCCTTTGCCTCATCCCCTCCTGCCTCCGCCGCGGCGGCGAATTGCCGGCGAATGCTCTCGACGTGCTCGGTCAACTCCATGGTGCCACTTTGGCACCACAATGGTGTCGCGTCAAGGCCAATATGGCACAGCGGGTGATGCCGAAGCCGGCATCCGTCACCTCAGCCGTTCTTCGGGTCGCCACCGGTGACGGAGTCCGGCCTCAGCCGGTGGAGTGGCGGGCTGTCACAGGCGAGCGGGCGGGAACCCATGCGCACGAGGGCGCCGGGCCACGGCCATGCCCCGCAGGGGCATGGCCCCTAACGGTGGGCGCCGTCTGGCGGAGCTCCACCACCAGCTCGTCGAACTGGCGGTGGGCCGTGGACTCCCCGCCTCGGGCTCAGCCTTCCCGCCGGAGGCGCTGTGGTTCGGCCCCGGGCCGCCATCCACCCTGCCCGCCAGCGAATGGCGATCTCAGAAGGCATGTCGCGTCTGGCTGAATTCGCCCTTGGCGAATGCGAAGACCTTGTCCGGTCGAACCGCGAACACCAGGACGCGCTCGTTCTCGTCGCTCGTGAAGCCCTCGGGACCTGGCTCGTAGCGCCAGCTGCCGTCCCACTTGTGCGTCCAGGCCTCAGCGAGCCGTTCGAGCGTGCCCCGATCGGTCACTCGGACTGCCCGGCCTTCGACGACAACGTCCATGCCGCCGTCCCACCGGTTGCAACCCGTCATGAGGATGACACTCTGGTTGTCACGAAGGTTGGTTGCCTTCTGCTCACTCGCTCCAGTGCTGAAGTGCAGCACGTCGTCGAGCCAGACGGCGACGAGGGGCGTCATGTGCGGTCGGCCGTCGGCGCGGACGGTGGCTATCCAGAAGAGTTCCGCCGTTTCGAGCGTCCGGCGAGCGTCGTCCCAGCTCGTGGCCGTGGCCCCGGGAGCACTGAACAGCGGGTTCACCGTGGTGGTCGGCTCCGTCATGGACTAGTCCTACGGCGTCGTCCGCTTCGGGTCAAGCCGTCCTGATCTCGACGTCAGCACCACTCCGCATCGCCGACGTGCCGCGGCACGAAATCCCCGACAAACCCCGGCCACGATCTCCCCTCCGGCGGCTGCACACTCACCATCTCCGGTGAAGAGGACGAGGTGGTGACGGCCGCAACGCAGCACGCCGTGGCTGCCCACGGGCACGAAGACTCCGACGAAGTACGGACGTGGCTTCGCCAGAACCTGAAGGACGACGTCCCGGCCTAGTGCCCCGGCCGGCCAGTCCGGACCGCCTGCGGTGGCAGGGGGGATTGCCTGGACTGAATGAAGGCGGCCGGGCCGGGGAACGCCGGTCACGCAACGGGCCTGCTGGGCCGTGCCTCTTCTGCGGAGCCTCGGTACTGTGCGGGTGTTGCCATCCCGGCGTCTCGGGGCACCGTTCTGTCGCTTTGGTGGCGTGACCGCATCTCGATGGATTGAGTGCGGGCCGCAGGCAATCCTCTTCGGCCAACCTCTTCTCGAGCAGCTCAACACGTCCGTTCGGCGCGGCCATCAGTTGCGTCGGTTCGTAGGGATCTCATTGGGATGAACCTCGCCATCCGATCAGGATGGTGTCCCGATGCCTTCATCGCGGTCGGGACGGGAGATGACCAGTGCCCGGCCCAGGCAGTACTCCATGTCTCCAGGTCGTCGTGTCCGCTCCCCTGGCACCGGATCTTTGTCCTGGTTTCGCCCTGGAAGTACCGGAGTACTCATCGGTGGGACAGCCAGGAACCTTCCGATGTCGACAGCACAGAGACATCCGCTTGGTCAGGAGAGCTGGCGCCAGCCGTCGATGTTCTCGGGTATCGTTCTCCGGCGGATCGTGGTGGTAGACGGCGGAGCACCCGGCTGGGGTGGATCCTGATTCCAGGAGTGATCGATGTTCCTGCGGTTTCGTGCGGTCTTATCGGTGCTCCGTGCTGCACTCGAAAACCCTGTGCTACGCAGAGTCGGTCTCGCCTACGCACTGTTTGGGGCAGCTGAGTTTGGTGCGTGGATAACGCTGCTGGTCTTCGCCTACGGTCATGGTGGACCGAGTGCGAGCACGCTGATGGTTCTGGTCCAGCTCATCCCGTGCATCGCCCTCGGCCCGTTGCTGGGCGCTCTTGCCGATCGCCGGCGCCCGAGCCGTATGTTGTGCGCCGGCTACGGGATGCAGGCGCTTTCGATGGGAGCCGTGGCCGTCGCAATCGGTCTCGGTGCACCGCCGGTCGTCGTGTTCGTCCTGGCGCCGTTCACGGCGCTGGCCTTCACGGTGACACGGCCGCCACAAGCCGCGCTCCTGCCCGCTATCGTTCGAACGCCTGATCAGCTGACCGCGGCCAACGTGATGACCGGCTGGACGGATGCGGCCGCCGCCCTGTTCGGCCCGGTAACAGCTGGCATCCTCCTAGCGTGGCGGGGCCCGGGGCTGGCAGTGGCGGTCATGGCCGGCATGACCGTCGTCTCCACTCTTCTGGTGTTGCGCGTGGAGGGACCTGCTGCTGCCATCTCCGCTGATGTCGTCCAAGAGGACGAGGCGAACGACGACGAAGAGGACAGCGATGCCGTCGGTCTGATTTCTGGGATGTGGCGAACCCTGGCCTCCATCAGAACTGGTGCAGGCTCGAACCTGCTGGTGACCATGGGCAATCCAGAGATCAGGGTTCTCCTGGTGTTGTACACCTTCTACTTCGTGCTCATCGGTGCCCTGGACGTGCTCTGTGTGATCCTGGCCGTGGACTACCTGCACATGGGGCCGGGCGGCCCAGGATTCCTGAACGCGGCACTCGGCGGAGGAGCACTGCTCGCCGGGTTCGTCACCGCCTTTCTCATCGGTCGGCACCATCTGGCCAACACGCTCACCGTCGCCCTCTCGATTGCCGTGGTGGCACTCGCATTGATCGGTGCGATCCCCAGGGTGGCTCCCGCCATCCTCCTGATCGGCACGGTGGGTCTGGCCGGTGCCGTCTTCGACGTCACCGGTCGGACTCTCCTGCAACGGTCGGCTCCCTCCCACGCCATTGCCGGGTCGTTCTCGATCCTGGAAGCCCTCATGGACTCCGGCCTCGCCCTGGGGGCCGTCCTGGTCCGTGTGGCCATCGCCATCGGTGGCCTGAAGGCAGCACTCTTCGCCCCGGCCGTCGTAGCCCTCTTGCTACTGGCCGGGCTGTGGCGCCGGATCCAGAGGATCGATGCCTCTGCGACGGTGCCGCAGGTCGAGATCCAGCTCTTGCGCTCGATCTCCATCTTCGCCGCACTTCCGGCCCCTTCGCTCGAGGGCATAGCGCGAGACCTGGAGCCGCTGACCGTGTCGAAGGGAACCGTCGTGATCAAAGAGGGCGATCGCGGCGACTGCTACTACGCCGTTTGCGACGGCGAACTGGCCATTTCCCGGGAGAGCCAGCTCCTGCAAATGGTGTCGCGGGGTGACGGGTTCGGTGAGATAGCCCTGATCCGTGACGTACCTCGTCAGGCAACGGTGACGGCAACCACTGAGGCCTCGCTCTACACACTCGAGAGGGAGCTGTTCGTTCAGGTGGTTACTGGCCATGCCGTGGCGATATCGGCCGTGGGGAGGATCATCACCAGGCACATGGGAGACGACCCGGAATGATCATCTGCCGGTCACGTGTCGATCGAAGATGGTGCGGTCGGCGACCATCGCTGCCCGCGCCGCTCGGGCACGGGCCACAAGGATGGGCGGACGAACCCTACCCGAGCAGCTTCTTGGCGATGACCACCCGCTGGATCTGGTTGGTACCCTCGTAGATCTGGGTGATCTTGGCGTCGCGCATGAACCGCTCGACCGGAAAGTCCTTGGTGTAGCCGTAGCCGCCGAGCAGCTGGACGGCATCGGTGGTCACCGACATGGCGGTGTCGGATGCGAAGCACTTGGCCATCGCCCCCACCTTGGTCAGCTCTCCCTCGGGATCACCGTCGTCGATGAGCGAACAGGCCCGGTAGACCAGGGTCCGGGCCGCTTCGACGCGCATGGCCATGTCGGCCACCATGAAGCGGAGCCCCTGGAGATCGGCGATGGGCTTGCCGAAGGCCTTGCGCTCCTGCAGGTAGCCGATCGCCTCGTCGATGGCGCCCTGGGCGATCCCCACGGCCTGGGCCCCGATGGTGGGCCGGCTGCGGTCGAGGGTGTGCATGGCGATGGCGAATCCCATACCCTCCCGGCCGACCATGTTGTCGGCCGGCACCCTCAGGTCGTCGAAGGAGACCGCGGCCGTCGGGCTGCCCCGCAGGCCCATCTTGTCCTCGTGGGTGCCCACCTGCACCCCCCAGTCGGCTTCGACCAGGAAGCAGCTGATGCCCCTCCGCCCGGCGTCCGGGTCGGTGACGGCGAAGACCGTGTAGGTGTCCGACACTCCGGCGTTGGTGATCCAGTGCTTGCTGCCGGTGAGGAGATAGTCGTCCCCGTCCCGCACCGCCCGGGTGCGCATGGACGCCACGTCGCTGCCGGCGTCGGCCTCGGAGAGGCAGTAGCTGGCCTGCGCCTCGCCCGACGCCACCCCGGGGAGGTACTTACGCTTCAGCTCCTCCGACCCCCAGTTCGTGACGGGCAGCATCCCGAGCTTGGAGATCAGCAGGGTGACCGATGTCGAGGCGCACGCCCGGGCCACCTCCTCGGCCATGATCGCCTGGGTCACCATGTCCGCGCCGGCACCGCCGAACTCGACGGGCACGCCCAGCGCGGGCAGCTCGAGCTCGACGCAGGCATCGAACGACTTCCGCGGGAACGTCGAATCGCGGTCCGCCTCGGCGGCATGGGGGGCGATGCGCTCGTCGGCGAACCGGCGGAGCGTGTCACGGAACTGGCGATGGGTGTCGGTCAGCCCGAAGGCGGGGGAGTCCATCGACCCAAGTTACCCATCGGTAGCTCCGGGCTGGTCATCCGCGGCAGTCGGCCCCCTCCCCCACCCGCTGCCATCGCCGGTGGGACCCTCCAGGCACCGGCCAGGCTCAAGAAGGCCTCATAGGCCGCCGACACAGGACGCAGGTGACAATTGGCATGAATTCGGTCTACGATTCAGGAATCGATTAACACATAGAGTGGTGGAGGCAACCCAATGAGTGATAAACCCGAGGGGCCGGGCTGGTGGATAGCCAGTGACGGGAATTGGTACCCGCCTGAGCTACACCCGTCCGTAAGGGAGGGTACGCGTATGCGATCGCCGGTCGACACGCCGGTCCGGCCGGCAGGCCAGGATCCCGGCGCTACACCGGCGGGGAGTGGCGAATCGCTCCATCCGTCGAGGTGGCAGGGCAATTCCAACGCCAACCAGGGCACGCGCGTCGGGCCCCAGTTCCCCGACCTCTTCCAGAAGGCGCTTCAGGGCTCCCATCTGGCCGACAACGTCACCGTGGCCAACATCGCCGACGATGCGTCGGCGGGCTCGTTCTCGAGCTCCCGGGCCGCCGGATCCTCGAGGGATGCCGCTCCGGTCGGGGCGTCGTCGGGATCGACGAACCGGCGGAAGTGGCGGAAGGGTCACTGACCCAGGAGCCGGGCCCGGCCTGACGCAGACCGGCCGGGAGGTGGGGCCGACGGCTCCAGGTGCCGCCGGCTCCACAGCCGGTCGGCGTCAGGCATTGCCCGTCTGCGTCAGGCGGTCTCGCCCGGCACCAGGAGCTCGCGCCACCGGTCGAGGCGCTCGGCCACGGCCTCGGGTGTGAGCCTGAGGGTCTCCTCGGCCACCGCGTCGGCGATCGCCCGCTGGGCGGTGTAGTGGTGGGAGGCGGACCGGAACAGGGGTCCGCGCGCCTCGATCAGGTCGGCCGGTGCCCCTCCGAGAAACCCCCACAGCGTGAAGGCGAAGGTCAGGTCGTAGACGGCCGGCGCCCGGCCGAAACGGGCACATCGACGCATGGCGACGGCCGTGCAGCCGGCCACGGCGTCCTCGGCGGACTCCCCCGGCACCAGTTCCAGGCGGTCCACGAACCTCCGGGCCAGCTTGAGGGCGAACCCCTGGTCGGGACCGGGACTGCCCAGCTGGCGGCCCGGGGGCTGCGACGTGCCGCGTAGCTCCGAAGGCCTCGACTGCGTCCAGATGTTCGGAACCTGCAGCCGGTAAGCCGGCCTGACCTGGTCGGCCTCGACGATGGGGACGAAGCTGGGTTGGGTCAACGGAGGGCTCCTGGTGGTCGATCGCAGACGGTCATCGTTCGGTGACGCTACCCCTCGGGCGCGGGGTCCGAGGGTGCGCCCGCGTGGAGCAGACCGTAGACGATGGAGTCCGAGAGGGCCTGCCAGGAGGCGGCGATGATGTTCTCGGAGACGCCGATGGTCGTCCAGGTCCGGTCGCCGTCGGTCGAATCGATGAGGACGCGGGTCACCGAGCCGGTTCCCCTGGCCGAGTCCAGCACGCGCACCCGGTAGTCGACGAGGTGGACCCCCGACAGCGCCGGGTAGTGGGAGCCGATGGCCCCGCGCACGGCACCGTCGAGTGCGTTGACCGGGCCGTTGCCCTCGGCGGTGGCGACGATCCGCTCGTTGCCCACGAGGAGCTTCACCGTGGCCTCGGTGGATCGGCCCTGGGTGTGGTCGGCGATCACCCGGTACGACTCGAGCTCGAAGAAGTCCTGCTCCCAGCCCGTGGCGTTGCGGAGCAGCAGCTCCAGCGATCCGTCCGCCACCTCGAAGTGGTAGCCCTCGTACTCCAGCCGCTTGAGCGAGTCGAGCACCGACGCCATGGCCTGTGAATCGAGTTCGAGGCCGAGCTCGGCTGCCTTCATCGACAGCGTCGAGCGACCCGCCATCTCCGAGACGACGAACCGGGTGCCGTTCCCGACCAACTCGGGGGAGATGTGCTCGTAGGCGTCCGACCGCCGGGCGATGGCCGACGTGTGGAGGCCGGCCTTGTGGGCGAAGACCGAGGCGCCGACGAACGGTTGCTGGGGATTGGGGGCGATGTTCACCAGCTCGGCGATGTGATGGGAGACAGGCGTGAGCAGTTCGAGGCGTTCGGATGGGATGGTGGACACCTTGAGCTTGAGCGAGAGGTCCGGGATGGCGGCGGACAGGTCGGTGTTGCCGGCGCGCTCCCCGTAGCCGTTGACGCAGCCCTGCACGTGGGTGGCCCCGCTGCCCACGGCGGCGAGCGAGTTGGCCACCGCGCATCCGCTGTCGTTGTGGAAGTGCACCCCGAGCTGGGTCTCGTAGCGGGCCCGGACATGGGCGACGATGCGCTCGACCTCGTAGGGCAGGGTGCCGCCGTTGGTGTCGCACAGCACCAGTGCCTCGGCCCCGGCCTCCTCGGCCGCCTGCAGGATGCGCAGGGAGAAGTCCGGATTGGCCTTGTACCCGTCGAAGAAGTGCTCGGCGTCGAGGAAGACCCGGAGGTCGTTGCTCCGCAGGAACCCCACCGAGTCGGCCACCATGGCGACCGCCTCGTCGAGTGTCGTGCGGAGGGCGTCGACCACGTGGACCTCCGAGGACTTGGCCACGATGCAGACGGCCTCGGTCTGGGCGGCGACCAGGTGGCGCAGCGTCTCGTCGTCCTCCGCCCTGACCCCGGCCCGTCGCGTCGAGCCGAACGCCACCAGGGTGGCCCTGGCCAGCGAGAGCTCGGTCGGGGCGCGGGCGAAGAACTCGGCGTCCTTCGGGTTGGCCCCCGGCCAGCCCCCTTCGATGAAGGTCACCCCGAGGTGGTCGAGCTGCTCGGCGACGCGCAGCTTGTCGTCGACGGTGAGCGAGAGACCCTCCTGCTGGGAACCGTCCCGCAGCGTGGTGTCGAACACGTCGACGGCATCGGGCAGGGCCGGGAGATCGAAGTCGTGGCCACCCGTCGAGGCCGCCTCCCCACTTACGCCTCGGCCCCGGGCGTGGGCTCGTTGACCCGGCGTCGCCGGATGCGAGTGCAACGGACCGTTGCCGTGGGAGTGCGCACGGGAACGGCCCGGGCCGGTGGCACCGCCATCGGCCCGGTCGTCGGCCAGGGTGGGCCCGTCACTCGACATAGTCGAGCCAGTCCTTGTACTGGTCCACCTCGCCGCGCACGGTGGCGAAGTAGGTCTGCTGGAGCTTCTGGGTGATCGGGCCCGGCCGGCCGTCACCCACCTGCCGGTCGTCTATGGCGCGGATGGGCACGACCTCGGCGGCGGTGCCGGTGAGGAAGGCCTCGTCGGCCGTGTAGAGATCGGTGCGGATGATCTGCTCGTAGGAGACGGCGTAGCCCAGATCCCTGGCGATGGTCTCCACGGACTGCTGGGTGATGCCCTCGAGGGCGCCGGCATCCGAGGTGGGCGGCGTGATCAGCCGACCCTTGCGGACGATGAAGATGTTCTCGCCCGTGCACTCGCTGACGTTCCCGTCGGGGGCCAGCAGGATCGCCTCGTCGTACCCGGCCTTGATCGCCTCCACCTTGGCCAGCGACGAGTTGACGTACATGCCGGTCCCCTTGGCCGCCGTGGGGACGGCATTGGGATCGTGACGGCGCCACGAGCTGATCTTCATCGACACGCCGTTGGCCACGCCTTCGTCCCCCAGGTAGGTCGCCCACGGCCACGCGGCAATCGAGACGTTGACCGGGCACGGCAGGGGGTTGAGGCCCATCTCGCCGTAGCCCAGGTAGACGAGCGGCCTCAGATAGCACCCGTCGTCGAGTCCGTTGACGCGGACCAGCGTCCGGCTGGCGTCCACCAGGTCGTCGACCGAGTAGGGGATGTCGATCATGAACACCTTGGCCGACTGGAACAACCGCTCGATGTGGTCCCGCAGTCGGAACACCGCCACCCCCCGTTCGGTCGGGTAGGCACGGATCCCTTCGAACACGCCGGACCCGTAGTGCATGGTGTGGGTCAGCACATGGACGGTGGCATCGGCCCAGTCGACGAGTTCGCCGTCCATCCAGATCTTTTCCGTGGGGGTCAGAGGCATTGCTCAGAGCCTTTCTGCGATGGCGTCGCCGATGGCGACCGTCGACAGGTTGGGGTTGGGTTGGGAGGTGATGAAGTCGCTGACCGCCTGGGTGACCTTGTCGGCGGCCGAGGACTCGCCGAGGAAGTCGAGCATGAGGGCGGCGGACCGGATGGCCGCCGCCGGGTTGGCCCGGCCGGTGCCGGCGATGTCGTGGGCGGCGCCGTGCACCGGCTCGAACAGCGACGGCCCGGTCCGGTCGGGGTTGAGGTTGGCCGACGCCGCATAGCCGATGCCACCGGCGATGGCGCCGGCCAGGTCGGTGATGATGTCACCGAACAGGTTGTCGGTGACGATGACGTCGTAGCGGCCCGGGTCCTCCACCAGGTAGATGCACGAGGCGTCCACGTGGTTGTAGTCCCGCGTCACCGACGGGTGGTCGGGCGCCACCTCGTCCACCGTCCGCTGCCAGAGGTCGCCGGCGAACGTGAGGACGTTGGTCTTGTGGACCAGGGTGAGGTGGCGGCGGGGTCGGGCGGCGGCCAGCTCGAAGGCGAACCGTGCGCACCGCTCCACACCGTGACGGGTGTTCACCGACCCCTGGGTGGCCACCTCGAACGGGGTCCCCTTGCGCAGGAAGCCGCCCTCGCCGGCATAGGTCCCCTCCGTGTTCTCACGGATGACCACGAAATCGCAGTCGGGGGCGAGTGCGCCCGGCACTCCGGTGAACGGTCGCAGGTTGACATAGAGGTCGAGATCGAAACGCAGACGGAGCAACAGGCCCCGTTCGAGGGCACCCGGGGGGACCGCCGACGAGCCGACCGGTGGCCCCACCGCCCCGAGCAGGATGGCGTCCTGGCCGCGCAGCTCGTCGAGGACGGCGTCGGGAAGGATCTCGCCCGTTCGGACGTAATGGTCGGCGCCCAGGTCGTACTGGGTCGTGTCCAGGGACACGCCGGCGGCGTCGACCACCTTCACCGCCTCGGCCACGACCTCGGGGCCGATGCCGTCGCCGCCGATCAGACCAACCTTGTAGGTGCTCACTGTCCTCGATTTCCTCTGCGCTCGATCATTTCCTGTCCTCGGTGCTCTGGTGCTCCCGGCATGCCCGGGTCGGTGGCCGACCCGCCGGCGGACGCCTCAATTGAAAAACCGTCCACCAGGTGGACGGTCGAGGGCACACACCGGGTCCGGTCTGTGCCTAGTCGATAATGATTACGTGGTCGAGAGCGGTGTGCACGATGACCATAGGACCTCCAGTGTCCCCTGTGGCGGGTGCGACCGTCAACCCCGGCACCGGTCGGCGGGCGATCGGTGATCCGGCGACGTGCGCTCCGAGCACCGACGGAGCGGCACGACCGCCTCACCCGGTGGGACCGCCCGAGGTCGACCCCGACCAGCGCGGGAAGACCTCGCTCCAGGGGATGGCGCCCTCCCGCAGCCCGCGGGAGGCCGGCCCTCGGCACTCCACCACCGTCGACGGGACCCCGTCGCACGTGCCCCCGTCGATCACCAGGGCCAGTCCGTCGGAATCCCGGAAGCCCGTGACCACCAGGTGGGCCGATGTCGCCGGCGGAGCGCCGTGGACGTTGGCGCTGGTCACAGCCAGCGGACCGACCTCGGCGCACAGGGCCCGCACCAGGGGGTGGTCCGGCAGCCGGACGCCGACCGACCGCCGAGCCGAGGGCGGCCCACCCAGATCGGCCTTGAAGCCGCCGGCACGGGGGACCACCAGCGTGAGCGGCCCCGGCCAGAAGCGGTCGGCCAGATGCCGGGCGGCGGAGTCCAGTGGCTGGGCGACGTCGTCGACCTGCTGCCGGCTCCCCACCAGCACGGGCAGGGCGACCTCGGCCGGCCGCTCCTTGATGGCGAAGAGCCGGGCCACCGCCTCGGGCCGGGACGGGTCGGCGGCCAGGCCGTAGACCGTGTCGGTCGGCAGTGCCACGACCGACCCGCGGTCCAGGGCGTCCGCGGCCAGCGCCACCACCCGCGGGTCGGCGGCGTCGACGTAGTTGGCCACGGTCAGCGCCCGGCCACCAGCACCCGGAGCCGACCGGCCAGGTCCCGTGCCGTGGTGACCCGGCCGAAGCCGGCCCGGTGGGCCGCGTCCACACTGGCGTCGGCCTGGGACGGGGAGATCTCCACCACCAGCACGCCCGTGGGTCGGAGCCAACCGGGGGCCCGGGCCACGATGGCCTCGATGGCGGCCATGCCGCCGGTCCCGTCCTCCCCCGCCTCCGCCACCAGGGCGGAACGGGGCTCGAAGTCCCGCACCACCGGGTCCAGCCCGGGGTACTCCGACTCGGCCACATACGGAGGGTTGGACACCACCAGGTCCAGCCGGCCGGCCAGGCCGACGGGCAGTGCGTCGAACCAACTGCCGCCGGCGAGCCGCACCCGCGCCGCGGCGACCGGATCGCAGTCGGCCAGTGCGTCGAGATTGTGGCGGGCCACGGCCAGCGCGTCGGCGGACGCATCGGTGGCCCACACCTCGAGCCCGGCCAGCACCGCGCCTCCCTCGACGGCCAGCGACAGGGCGATGGCGCCCGATCCCGTGCCGAGGTCGACACTCCTCGGCACCCGCCCGGTCACGCCGGCTGCGGTGGACGACCGCTCGAGCTCGGCCAGAGCCACCTCCACGACCTGTTCGGTCTCCGGACGGGGGATGAGCACCCTCGGGTCCACGGACAGCTCGACCGAGCGGAACGGCCACCGTCCGAGCACGTACTGCAAGGGCTCGCCCGACGACCGTCGGGCGGCCAGGGAGCGGGCCCGCTCGGGGCCGGCGTGCTCGACGATCCAGCGGGCCTCGATCGGTGAACCGAGTTGCTCGGCGAGGTCGGCCATCAGCTCGGTCCGCCCCACGGCCCGGGCGGCACCGGCCGCCGTGGCGGCTGCCTCGGGAACCGCACCCCCGTCGGCCGTCGGTCCCTCGGTCATGGGGGGTTCAGCCGTCATCCAGCTGTCGGTACCGCTTGTCGGCCATGAGGGCGTCGGTCAGCTCGTCGAGATCGCCCAGCAGGATCCGGTCCAGCTTGTGGAGGGTGAGCTTGATCCGGTGGTCCGTCACCCGGTTGTCCTTGTAGTTGTAGGTCCGGATCTTCTCCGAGCGCCCACCGCCGCCGACCTGGCTCCGCCGCTGCTGGGAGAGCTCGGCCGCCTGACGGTCCTGCTCGGCCTTCAGCAGCCTCGAGCGCAGGACGGTCATCGCCTTGGCCCGGTTCTGGATCTGGCTCTTCTCGTCCTGCATGGCCACGACGATCCCGGTGGGCAGATGGGTGATCCGCACCGCCGAGTCCGTGGTGTTCACCGACTGCCCTCCCGGTCCCGTCGACCGGTAGACATCGATCTTGAGGTCATTGGGGTCGATGGCCACCTCGACCTCTTCGGCCTCGGGCAGGACCGCCACGGCAGCCGATGACGTGTGGATCCGTCCGGAGGACTCGGTGACCGGCACGCGTTGGACCCGGTGCGGACCGCCTTCGTGTTCGAGCCGCTGCCAAGCGTCGTCACCCTTGACCACGAAGGTGATCTCGTTCAGCCCGTCCCGCTCGGAGGGGCTGGACGAGAGCACCTCGACCTTCCAGCCCTTGGCCGCGGCATAGCGGCTGTACATCTCGTAGAGATCCTTGGCGAAGAGGTTCGCCTCCTCGCCCCCCTCGGCCCCCCGGATCTCCATGATCACGTTCCTTCCCGAGTTGGGGTCCTTCGGGACCAACAGGAGCCGGAGCTCCTCCTCGAGTCGGGCGATCTCCTTCTCGGCCCCCTCCACCTCGGCCTGGGCGAGCTCCCGCTCGTCACCGACCGAATCGGTGACCATCTCGCGGGCGGCATCGAGATCGGACTGGGCCGACTGCAGCCGACGCCAGCATCCGACCACCTCGTCCAGCTCGCGGTGACGCTGGGACACCTGTCGGAGGCGCTTCGGGTCGGACGAGAGCGTGGGATCGTTGAGCTCGCCGAGGACCGCCTCGTACTCTTGTTCGAGCTCGGCGAGACGGTCGTTCAACACGGGCCAAGGGTAGCGCCAAGCCTGTGACGCAACGCCCGCCCCGGGCGATCGGCCGGGGTGCCCGGCACGCAAGCCGGAGCGGTCGCCGGGATCAGGACGCCGGCGGTGCCGCCGACTTCTTGCGTGATCCGGTCTTGGCGTAGCGGCGCTGGAAGCGCTCGACGCGGCCACCGGAGTCGACCAGCTTCTGCTTGCCGGTGAAGAAGGGGTGGCACTCGTTGCACAGCTCGAGGTGGATCTCGGGCTTGGTCGACCGGGTGGTGAAGGTGTTGCCGCACGAGCAGCGCACCGACGATTCGACGTAGGTGGGGTGGATGTCAGTCTTCATCGTGTTCTCCTGTGGTTGCGGCGTCTCGTTGGCCCTCTGGCGTCGGAGATGCGGCGATGCGAGTGTAACGGAACGACGGCCCCGCCCGTTCGTCGGGATCAGGCCGCCGGGCCCTTGGCGATCTCGGCGAGGAACTCGTCGTTGCTCTTGGTGGTCCGGATCTTGTCCATCAGCAGCTCGAGCCCGGCCGCCGCGCTCCCCTCGTTGGCCAGGGCGTTGAGCACCCGACGCAGCTTCCACACCTGCTGCAGCTCGGAGCGGTCGAACAGCAGTTCCTCGTGCCGGGTCGAACTGGCGTTGACGTCGATCGACGGGTAGAGCCGGCGCTCGGCCAGCCGGCGGTCGAGCCGCAGCTCCATGTTGCCGGTGCCCTTGAACTCCTCGAAGATGACCTCGTCCATCTTCGACCCGGTCTCCACCAGGGCGGTGGCGAGGATGGTCAGCGAACCGCCCTCCTCGATGTTGCGGGCCGCGCCGAAGAACTTCTTCGGCGGATAGAGCGCACCGGAGTCGACGCCACCGGACATGATGCGACCGGTGGCCGGTTGGGCCAGGTTGTACGCACGGGCCAGGCGGGTGATGCCGTCCAGGATGATGACGACGTCGCGTCCGGACTCGACCAGTCGCTTGGCCCGCTCGATGGCCAGCTCGGCCACCGCGGTGTGCTCCTCGGCCGGCCGGTCGAAGGTGGAAGCCACGACCTCGCCCTTGACCGAACGGCGCATGTCGGTCACTTCCTCTGGACGCTCGTCGACCAGGAGGACCATCAGGTGGACGTCGGGGTTGTTGGCCTCGATGGAGTGGGCGATGTGCTTCATGACCGTGGTCTTGCCCGCCTTCGGCGGAGAGACGATCAGGCCGCGCTGGCCCTTGCCGATCGGAGACAGGAGATCGACGATGCGCGTCGTCATGTTCTCCTTCTCCCCCGGCATCTCGAGGTTCAACCGCTCGTCGGGGAAGAGGGGGGTCAGGTTCTCGAACCGGGGCCGGTTGCGGGCCACCTCGGGATCGAGCGACGAGACGGTGTCGATCTGCAGCAGCGCCGGAAACTTTTCCGTGCTGCCGGCGGGGCGGCAGAACCCCTCGATGCTGTCCCCCTTGCGCAGGGCGAATCGGCGGGCCTGGCTGATCGAGACGTAGACGTCCTTCGGGGAGGGCAGGTAGCCCTCGCAGCGCAGGAACCCGTAGCCCTCGTCACGGAGGTCGAGCAGCCCGCGCACCGGGATGAGCTCCCCCTGGTACTGCTGGTCCTGGCCACCACTGGAGCCCTGGAGATCGCCTTCGGCACCTCCGCCCTGGCGGTCACGGCCGCGGCGCCGGCGATTGCTCCGACGGTTGCCCACGTCGTCGTTGCCGCCGCCCTGGCTGTTGCGGTTGCCCTGGTTGTTCTGGTTGTTGCGGTTGCCCTGGTTGTTGCCTTGGTTGTTGCGGTTGTTGCGGTTGTTGCGGTTGCTCTGGTTGTTCTGGTTGTTCTGGCCGCCTCCCCCGGACTGGCCGCCCTGCCGGCTGCCGTCACCGCCCTCCTGGGAGGTGGAGTCGGGCTGTCCCTGGCGGCCGGAAGGACCGGCGTGGTCGGCGGCGTCACCGTCGGATCCCCGGTCGATCGCCTCGATGAGGTCGTCCTCGAGCTCGACGGGTGCGCTGGAGGTGGCGGCATCATCCGCCGGCCCGAACGAGCTCGTCACCACACGCCGCGTGGGAGGCTTGCGCCCGGCCGGTGCTTCCTCACCGTTGGACGATCCGGCCTCGGCCGGCTGATCGGCAGCACCGTCGGTCGTCGCCGTGTCGTCCCCGTCAGCCGCGTCGGTACCGGTCGACCGGGCAGAGCGGGCGGATGGACGTCCACCGGCCGACGACCTGTTGCCGTTGCCGCCGGATCCGTTGCGGCCGGAGCCGTTGGCGTCTGCGGGGCTGCGGCCACCATCGGTCGCACCGCCGTCACCCGACGTGCTGTCTTCGACGGACACCCCGGTGGCCTTCAGGATGCCATCGATCATGTCCGCTTTCTTCGTTCTGGTGTTGGTCTTCACAGACAGGGCCTGGGCGATGGCTTGGAGCTCGTCTCGCTCCTTGCCCTCCAGCACCGAGCGCTCGAGCTGCTGTTCGGCAGTCATCGGCTTCCTCGTTTCGAATGTCCTCGTTGGCAGGTGGGTTGACTCCAACTGCCAGGGAATCAGGGGGTGGGGAGTCGCGAGCCTCGAGATGAACTCTCGTCTGCCACTCCCCCCGACGCCGGATACGGGCTGGCCGCGTCAGCTGCGAACCAGAAGATCCCGCCCACAAGCCCGAACGGGCAAGTTGTGGAAGCGAAGGTCCCCCCATAGTACAGGGAGCCGGGCATCCGGGCAACAACCGTCGCTTCCCGGCCCCGGGCGGCGCCTCAGAGCGACAGCTCCTCGATCACCGCCTGGAGATCCGCGTCCACCACCGTCGGCACGGAGATCTGGCTGATGGCGATGTCCGGGTCCTTCAGACCATGGCCGGTCAGAACGCACACCACCGTCGTGTCGGCTCCGAGGTCGTCGGGCAGTCCGAACCGCAGGAGGCCGGCCACCGAGGCGGATGAGGCCGGCTCGCAGAACACGGACTCCTCGGCGGCGAGGAACCGGTACGCCTCCAGTATCTCGTCGTCGGTGACCGCGGCGATCCCACCGCCCGACTCGGAGGCGGCCGATGTGGCGCCGTACCAACTCGCCGGATTGCCGATGCGAATGGCCGTCGCCACCGTCTCGGGGTGTTCGACCGGATGGCCCTCGACGATGGGCGCGGCGCCGGCCGCCTGGAACCCGAGCATGCGCGGCAGCCGGGTCGAGCGGCCGGCCGCCTTGAACTCGAGATAGCCCTTCCAGTAGGCCGTGATGTTCCCGGCGTTGCCCACCGGGATGCAGTGGACCTCGGGGGCGTCCCCCAGTTCGTCGACGATCTCGAAGGCGCCCGACTTCTGACCCTCGATGCGGTAGGGGTTGACCGAGTTGACCACCGTGACCGGCGCCCGCTCACCCAGCTCCCGGACGATGGAGAGGGACTGGTCGAAGTTCCCCCGGACCTGGAGGACCCGCGCGCCGTGGATCAGCGCCTGGGCCAGCTTGCCCAGTGCGATGTGCCCCTCGGGTATCAGGACCGCGCAGGTCAGACCGGCCCGGGCGGCGAACGCCGCCGCCGAGGCCGAGGTGTTGCCCGTCGACGCGCACACCACCGCCTTCGCGCCCTCCTCCGCCGCCTTGGAGATGGCGACGGTCATGCCGCGGTCCTTGAACGAACCGGTGGGATTGGCGCCCTCCACCTTCAAGAGCACCCGGGCCCCGACCCGGGCGGAGAGCCGCGGGGCGGGGAGCAGGGGCGTGCCCCCTTCCAGCAGGGTCACCACCGGAGTGGCGTCGGAGACCGGGAGGAACGACCGGTACTCCTCGATCACCCCGCGCCACGGGCTCCCGGTTCGTGCCGTCACCGCCCGGGCTCCCCGACGATGCGGATGACCCCGCCGATCCGCCCGACCGCGTCGAGTCCGCCCAGTGCCGCCAAGGTCGAGCGAAGGTCACCCTCGCGTGCCGGATGGGTCACGAACACCAGCCTGGCCTCGTCGCCGTGGCCCTCCTGCTCCATCGACCGGATGGAGACGTCGTTGTCCCCGAACACCGTGGCCACGTTGCCGAGCACGCCCGGGCGGTCGGCCACGTCGAGGCTCACATAGCACGGCGTCCACAGCTCCGACTCGGGAAGGAGCCGGCCCGGCTCACGGTCCGGGGTCGGGGCCGTGGTGCCGGCGAGCCGGTTGCGCACCGCGTCGATGAGGTCGCCGACCACGGCACTGGCGGTGGGAAGGCCCCCGGCCCCCTGGCCGTAGAGCATCAGCTCCCCGGCCGCCTCGCCCTCGATGAAGACGGCGTTGAAGGCGTCGCGCACGGCGGCCAACGGGTGCGACCTCGGCACCATGGCCGGATGGACCCGCACGGACACCGCGTCGTCACCGGTGCGCTCCACGATGGCCAGCAGCTTGACGACATAGCCGAGCCGCCCGGCGAACTCCACGTCGGCCGGCCGGATCGAGGAGATGCCCTCGCGCATCACATCGGCACCGGCCACGTCGTAGCCGAAGGCCACCCCGGCCAGGATGGCCGCCTTGGCGGCGGCGTCGTACCCCTCGACGTCGGCGGTCGGGTCGCTCTCGGCCAGCCCGAGCGTCTGCGCCTCGGCCAGGACCGTGGCGTAGTCGGCCCCCTGCTCGGTCATCCTGGTCAGCATGAAGTTGGTGGTGCCGTTGACGATCCCCATCACCCGGTGGATCCGCTCGCCGGTGAGGGACTGGCGGAGCGCCCGCACCAGGGGTATGGCCCCGGCCACGGCGGCCTCGTACAGGAGGTCGACGTCCTGGGCCTTGGCGAGGCCACGCAGCCGGACGCCTTCGGGGGAGGCCAGCAGCGCCTTGTTGGCGGTGACGACCGGCTTGCCCGCCTCCAGGGCCGCACGGACCAGTGACCCGGAGGGCTCCAGGCCACCGACGAGCTCGACCACCACGTCGACGGCGGGATCGGCGACCAGGGCTGCCGCGTCGTCGGTGAGCAGCTCCGACGGGATGTGGTCCGCCCGCCGGCGCGAGAGGTCGTTGACGGCGATGCCCCGGACCTCGAGACGGGCGCCGCTCTGGACGGCCAGGGCGTCGGCACGATCCTGGACGATGCCCACGAGCGCCGAACCCACGTTCCCGCATCCGAGGACGGCAATTCCCACAGTACGTTCGAGCGGGGGCGCCGAGGTCACCCGGTCACGCTACCGCCTGTCCGGTGGGGAGTCCGTCTCTCAGACGTCCAGCCGCACCAGGTCGTCGAATGTCTCGCGCCGCACGACGGTACGCGCCTCCCCGTCGGCGACGAACAGCACCGCGGGTCGGGGCACCTTGTTGTAGTTGGACGCCATCGAGTGGCCGTAGGCGCCGGTCACCGGGGTGGCCAGGATGTCGCCCACCTCCAGGTCGTCGGGAACGAATGCTTCCGACACCACCACGTCACCGCTCTCGCAGTGCTTGCCCACCACCCGGACGGCCCTGGGGCGGACGGCGGTGACCTCCCGGGGGAGGAAGGCCTCGTAGCCACTCCCGTAGAGGACGGGCCGCGGGTTGTCGCTCATGCCGCCGTCCACCGACACGTAGGTCCGGTGGCCGGCGACGTCCTTGACGGTGCCCACCCGGTACAGGGTCACGGCGGCCGACGCCACGATGGCGCGACCGGGCTCTGCCGTCACCCGGACGGAGTCGGCGATGCCGGCCCGGCGACACGCCTGGCGCACGGAACCCGCCCACTGGGCCATCGGCGGCGCCTCCTCGCCGTTCACGTAGGCCACTCCCAGGCCACCCCCCACGACCAGTTCGGGGAGCCCGAGCGGCGCGAAGAACTCGGCCAGCACGTCGATGGCCCGGGCGAACGGGTCGAGGGCGAAGACCTGGCTGCCGAGGTGGGCATGGATGCCGACGAACTCGACGGTGCCCCGGTCCTGGAGGTCCGAGAGCCGCGCCACGGCGGCGGCGGCGGCGCCCGACGCCAGTCCGAAACCGAATTTGGAGTCGTCCTGACCGGTGCGGACGAACTCATGGGTGTGGACCTCCACCCCCGGGGTGATGCGGGCCAGCACCTTCGGCGGGCCCGACGGCCGGTCGTCCCGGGATCCCGGCACCAGCCGCTCGAGGCGGTCGATCTCGTCGAACGAGTCGACGACGATCCGGCCGACGCCCACCGACAGCGCCGCGGCCAGCTCCTCGTCCGACTTGTTGCTCCCGTGCAGCACCAACCGGTCGGGCGGGACCCCGGCCACCAGGGCGACATGGAGCTCACCGCCGGTCGAGACGTCGAGGCACATGCCCTCCTCGTGAGCCAGCCTGGCCATGGCCACGCACAAGAAGGCCTTGGTGGCGTAGGCCACCCCGTCACCCCACGCCTCGACGGCCTGGCGACAGCGCGACCGGAGATGGGCCTCGTCGTAGACGAACAACGGGGTGCCGATCCGGTGGGCCAGGTCGGTGAGGTCGACGCCCCCGACGGACAGGTGGCCGTCGGCGCCGACGGAGGAGGTCATCGGCAGGAGCCCGGGCGAGACCGGGTCGGTCGGTGCCTGCGCCGGGGTGGGATGGCGCGACGTGGGGTCCTCGACGCCGGCCGGGTCGGTCACATCGTCTCCGGAGCCGACACGCCCAACAGCCCGAGCCCGATCGACAGGCCGATGCGCGTGGCCTCCACCAGCCAGAGACGGGCCTGCGCCAGGCCCGGGTCGACGTCGTCGGCCAGGATCGGGCAGTCGTGGTAGAAGCCGTGGAAGCAGGTGGCCAGCCGGCGTACCCAGGTGGTGACCTTGGTCGGTGCCCGATCGACGGCGGCGTCGGCGACCACCTCGGGCAGCTCCTCGAGGCAACGGATGAGCTCGAGCTCGCGCTCGTGGGTGAGGAGGGACAGGTCGACCGCCTCGAGCGGGACCCGGGCCACCCCCCGCTCGCGCGCCTTGCGACCGACGCCACCGATGCGGGCGCTGGCCATCTGGACGTAGTACACCGGATTCTCCACCGACTGCTCCCGCACCGAGGCGAGGTCGAAGGTGGTGGCCTGGTCGAGCGAGCTCATCAGGCTGAGGATGCGGGTGGCGTCGGGTCCGATGTCGGCGACGAGCGACTCGAGCGAGATGGCGTTGCCGGCGCGCTTGCCCATCTTCACGGCCTCGCCGTTGTCGACCAGGGACACCATCTGGCCCAGCTTCACCTCGAGACGCTCCGGCGCCACCCCCAACGCCTCCACCCCCGCCCGCAGGCTGGCCACCTGGCCGTGGTGGTCGGCACCGAAGACGTCGATCACGCGGTCGAACCCCCGCACGAGGAACTTGTCGCGGTGGTACGCCAGATCACCGGCCAGATAGGTGGCGTCCCCGTTGGACTTGCGCAACACCCGGTCGCGGGAGTCGCCCAGCTCGGTGGCCCGGAACCAGATGGCCCCGTCCTGCTCGAACACCAACCCCTTCTCGGCCAGCAGGGCGATCGTCTCGTCGACGGCACCGCTCTCCTCGATGGAGGCCTGGCTGTACCACTCGTCGAAGACGATGCCGACGGAGGCCAGCGTGGACTTGATGTCGTCGAGGATCAGCTCCGCCGCCCAGCGGCCGGCCTCGGTCACCTCGTCGGGCCCCTCGTACCGGGAGGCGAGGTCCCTCAGGTAGTCACCCTGGTAGCCGCCCTCGGGCACCTCGACACCGCGACGGAGGGCCAGCAGGCTCATCCCCAGTGTCCGTATCTGCCCACCGGTGTCGTTGACGTAGTACTCGCGGCTCACGTCGTAGCCGGCACGGTCCAGGACCCGCGCCAATGCATCGCCATAGCTTCCCCACCAGCCGTTGCCCACGTGGATGGGACCGGTGGGGTTGGCGGAGATGAACTCGACCTGTACCCGCTCCCCCAGACCGACGTCCGGCCTGGCGTACCCGTCCTCGCCGGCCTCGAGCAGGTCCGCCAGCGAGTCGTAGAGCCATCCGTCGTCGAGTCGGAAGTTGACGAACCCGGGGCCGGCGATCTCCACCGAGGTGACGTGGGGCGGCGGCGAGGCCTCGAGCTCCGCCACCAGGGATGCGGCGAGGTCGCGCTGCTTGACGCCGGCCCGCTTGGCCACCACCAGCGCGATGTTGGTCGACCAGTCCCCGTGCTCGCGCCTGGCCGGTCGCTCGAGGTGGACCGCCTCGGGCGCGACGTCGACGGCCAGGCCGTCCCTGGCGGTGACGACGGAGAGAGCGCGGCAGACTGCTTCGGCGAGGAGGTCCCGGGTGGACATGTTGCAGCGAGGATACGCCGTCGGCGGAGGTGGCCCGGTCGGGCAGGGGTGCGGTCCCGGCCGACCGCACTACAGTTGAAGCTCCGGCACGGGTACGACCGGTCCGAGCGACCGCCGTCTCCTCCTCACGCCCACGTAGCTCAGCGGATAGAGCATCGGCCTCCGGAGCCGTGTGCGCAGGTTCGAGTCCTGCCGTGGGCACTCGCCGGGGGCACTCCAGGGGCAGAGCCGGCACCGAGCCCAGACGTCGGACGGCGGTGGCCGCCGGGCACCACCCGAATCGGCGGGAGGGCACGGAGGGAAAGGCGGACCGGCCGTCAGGGTGTGGGGTGGGGCCGGCCACGGCGTGAGAATCGGGCCCGGAGACCTTCCGGACCGACGGGTCGAGCGTGGGGTGTGCAGACCACAAGGCGAACTGCCACGATTGGCCGGTGTTCCCTGCACCGATGACCGCGTCGGCCCACTCGGACACCGACCCCCCGTCACGATCAGGGCGAAGGGCACTTCTCATCGTGACCGTCGCCGGCTTCGCAGCATCCGTCATCGCCTACTTCTGGTTGGTCGATGCTTACGGCGTCAATACGATCAGGGTCGACCAGTGGAGTGACCTCGGCCTCATCGAGCAGGCGTACTCAGGCCATCTCACGCTGTCGGCGCTGTGGGCCCAGCACACGGACAACCGGATCCTCTTTCCGAACCTCGTGGTGCTGCTGCTCGCCACGACCACACACTTCAACATCGTCGACGAAGAGTTCCTCAGCGCCGTCACGCTGGTCGCCGCGACATCGGTGTTGATCATCGGCCATCGACGCCGATCACCATGGACTCCTTGGATCTTCTACCTCCCCGTGGCGATCGTGATGCTCTCGTTCGTGCAGAACGGCAACACGCTCTGGGGCTTCCAATTCGCCTGGTATCTCGTCCTCCTGGCTCTGAGCATCGCCCTGGTGCTGTGTGACGGGACGAGGTGGAGCTGGCTCCTCGCCGCCGGGGCGATCGCCGCGGCTGTTGTGGGCAGCTACTCGTCGCTCCAGGGCCTCGTGATCTGGCCGGCGGCACTGGCCGTCCTTCTGCTCAGACGTCGCCCGATGCCCTTCGTGCTGGCTTGGATCGCCGCGGGCGCGGTCACGACGCTCATCTACTTCGTGAATTACAACTCACAGCTCGGTGACACCGATGATGGTTACACCCTGCACCATCCGCTCCAGGGTTTACGGTTCTTCTTCTTTTCGGTCGGCAACGTCATCGGCGCGCACGGTGGCAACCTGCCGGTGGTGCTCGGGGTCCTGATCGTCCTCACGGCACTCTGGCTGACCTCTGGAGTGGTGTTCAGTCCTCGGGAGGACGACGGGTCGCCGCTCGGCGTGGGCTTGATCTGCTTCGGTCTGCTGTTCGCCGCAACCATCACCGCTGGACGCTCAGCGGCGGGCCTGGATGCCGGGGGGGCCAGCCGGTACACGACCTTCGACCTGCTCGTCCTGGTCGGCTGCTACCTCATCATCCTGAGCCGGCGGTCGGCCGGCGTCAGGGACGGTCGGACGAGCGGGATCCTCTGGTACGGCAGTGTGGTCACGGTCGGGGTGGCGGTCTGTCTCCTGCTCGTCCTCGGAACCATCAATGGGCTCGATGGCGCCAGCTCCTGGCAGAGCTCGGAGATACAAGCATCACGAGTCATCGTGAACATGCGAGCAGCCCCGGACTCGATGGTCGAACGGGTCCTGATCGTGAATCCCTACTACGTGCTCTCCACGCGGCAGCTGGCGGCCTTCGCCCGGGAGAACCGACTCACCCTGTTCGAAAGTCAGTCGACGGTGGACCGTTATGTGCGTGCCGGCCTCCCCTACGACGGGCGATCCCTCATGACCACTGTCGGGAAGCCCCAGAACGGCGCAGCCGTGCATGGTGCGGTGGTGCTGGTGGCGTCCGCACAGAGCGACTTCGGCATCACGTCGGTCGCCTTCGAGATCGACGGCCCAACCGGCATCCTGACGCGCCTGAGTGCGGGCGACAGCGCGTACGGATGGATCGCCGAGTGGAATTCCAAAGGACTGCGCGATGGGCGGTACACGATCGAAAGCGTGGCGCGTGACCACGCGGGTCATCGGGCACGAAGCCAGGCCGTGGTCGTCCGCCTGACGAATTGACCGTTGGTGCGGGCAGCCGGTCACCACCTACCATTCAATTGGTATGCAATGGATGGCTAGCATCGGGTCATGACGACCACCAGGACCGATGAGGGTTCCCCCCGCAGCCGGAATGCCGTGGCCACCCGCAAGGCCCTGGTGGACGCGGCCATCGCCCAGTTCACCGAGGAGGGATTCGCCGGGGCGAGCATCGACCGGATCGCCAAGGCGGCAGACCTGACCAAGGGGGCCGTCTACCACCACTTCGACGACAAGCAGCAGCTGTTCGAAGGAGCGTTCACCGCGGTGGAGGAGCGCTTCCTCGACCGGCTCGGGCCCGGCACCGACGGGATCGACGAGCCACGACCGCTCCTCGCCGCGACCCTCGACCTCTTCCTGGCCCAGTGCCGCGAGCCCGACTACCTCCGGATCGCCGTCATCGAGGCACCGGCGGCGCTCGGCTGGGTGCGCTGGAAGGAACTCGGGGAGCGCTACTTTCCCGGGCGGGTCTCCCGGGCCGTCGACTCGCTCTACGGCGTCGACAGGTCCGACTCCGCGGCCGGCCTCGTGGTGGCGGCAGCCTCGGCGGCGGGGCTCGAGTTCAGCACGGTGGCCACCCACCGGGCGCCGGCCGAGCGACAGCGGCTGGGCGCACTGCTCATGCGCATGGTTGACGCGCTCGGGGCGTGAGCCCGGCCGGCGCCGACGCCGCGGTCCGACGAGGACCCGGCTCACGGCTGCCCCACCCGTGGACGGCCGTCCTGGTGCTCACCGCGGCGGCACCGCTCGGTCCCCGAGCCCGGAGCTGCGGACGGTGATGTTGAGGCGGCCGCCGGCGACCCCGGTGGCCGGGTCCGACGTGCCCGCCAGCACCTTGGGCACACCGTGGAAGGCGAGGCGCGCCGGGCCGCCGAACACGAACAGGTCGCCGGACTCGAGCGGGACGTCGACCCACGGGCGCCGGCGATCGGTCACCGAGCCGAAGCGGAACACCCCGGTGTCCCCCACGCTGAACGAGACGACCGGCGAGGGGTCGCGCTCGTCTCGGTCGGCGTGCATGCCCATCTTCGCCCCCGGGCCGTACCAGTTGATGAGCGCCACATCCGGCCGGTAGCCCCCGGTGACCGGGGACCGGTGGTGGGCGACCGTGAGCGACCCGTCGACGGCAACGGCGTCGACGATCGCTCGACGGCTCAGTTCGCCGAGCTCCTCGGGGAACGGAGCCACCGCCCGGCCGTCGTCGTCATCGACGGTGCGTGAGTACCGGTACGGCTGCCAGTGCCATCCGAGGCAGGCGATCTCCACCGACATGGCCCCACCCCGCGGCATGCGGGGGGCCCGCATCCCTCCGGCGGCCTCGATCCAGTCACGGCACCGCCCCACCAGGTCGCGTTGGGCGGTGGCGTCGAGCCATCCGGGGAGGTGGACCGCCCCGGGAACGATCTGCCGGGGAGGTGGACTGAACAGGCGGGTGGTTCCGGCCACGTCCCAGCCTCCCATCCCCGGGCTCACCCGGGCAGCGAGGACTCCTGCTTGGCCAGCCACCGGAGCCGGGCGGCCCGGGCGTCCCAGGAGTAAACCACGGCCGTCCCGGCAAACCGGTCGTGCCACGCGTAGCGGTGGCGGTTGGTCAGGATCCCGAGGAACCCCAGCCCGAAGACGATGAAGCTGAGCGGAAGGGTGACGGTCCGGATCACGGCCTGTTTCCAGCCGATGGGTGACCCGTCCGCCCTGACCACCCGGATCCCCAGCAGGGCCATCCCGATGGTCTTGCCGCTGAGGGCCCACTGGTAGGTGAAGTAGACGAACTCCCAGATCACCAGCGCGATGAGCGAGGCCAACGGGTGCTTGGTCAAGGAGAACTGGCCACCGGTGACCAGTTGGACGGAGAAGTCGAGTGCGGCGGCGCCCAGGGTGAACAGACCCCACGATGCCCCGGCATCGGCGGCGAAGGCGACCAGCCGGCTGACGGCGCCGGCGTAGTTGCCCTGGCGACCCTCGATGGGCTGGAGCGCCGTTTCCGGTGGCATCAGCCGATCCCGGTGGTGAGCTCGGGCGTGGCCGGCGGAGCCACCAGCGTCGGCGGCCCCAGCGGGAGGGACCCGGCCGGCCGGCGCAGGACGCGGTTCGCCCACCGGGCGAAGAAGTCGTCGAGGCCGACGCCCTGGGCCCTGACCATGTCGAGGACCTCGGAGGCGACCCCGCTGGTGGAGCGGGCGATGATGGTGCCGAGTTCGGTCTGCTCGACGATGGCGTCGATGTCGATCCGATCGACGATCTTCTTCACGTCGACCCGTTCGATGATCTTTTCGACATCCACCCGGTCGATGATCTTCTCGACGTCGACCCGGTCGATGAGGCCGTCGACGTCGACCCGGCTGACCACGCCGTCCACGTCGACCCGCGACACCAGGGCGTCGACGTCCACCCGCTCGAGCAGCGCGTCGATGTCGATGGCGTCCATCACGATGCTCACCACGCGCTCGGCCACGGCCTGGGCCAGCTGTTCGACACGGTTGGATCCCGGCATCGGGCTCATGAGGGCCGGGGCGGCGGCCATAGGTCCATGGGGACAGCTTCCCATCGCCGGGATGCCCAGGTGGGGACGCTGGGTCGGTGCTCCACGGCCGGGCCGGTCCCGCCGTGGCGGTCCGCTGCTCAGTTCGCCGAGGAGGAGCGGAGCGCCTCGAGGGCACGATCGGCGTGCACGTTCATCCGGACCTCGCTCTGGATCACCTCGATCAGCCGGAGGTCCGCGCCGATGACGAAGGTGGCGCGCTTGGTGGGCGACAGCTTGGTGAACCGTCGGCGCACGCCGAACTGGGTGGCCACCGCCCCGTCGGGATCGGACAGCAGCGGATAATCGAAGGAGTGCTTGTCGGAGAACCGCTTCTGTTTCTCGACCTGGTCGGCGCTGATGCCCACCCTCCGGGCTCCCACGGCGTCGAACTCGGACTTCAGGTCGCGGAAGTGGCAGCTCTCCGCCGTGCACCCCGGCGTCATCGCCGCCGGGTAGAAGAACAGCACCACGGGACCGCCGGCCGCCAGCTCGCTGAGCCGCCGCGGCTTCCCGTCCTCGTCGGGGAGCTCGAAGTCGGGTACCTGATCGCCCTTTTCCATGCCCCGAGGGTACCGGCACGTCCCCCCGGCTGCACCGGGGCCGTCCCCGGGGCCGTCCTCGGGGGCCGTCCTCGACGCCGGCCTCCGGCGGCGTCGGGCACCGGAGGCCCCGACCGTAAGATGCACGGACCGTCGCCGGTTCGAGGCGACCCGCGCCGCTCGCTTCCGCCCCAGAGGACAGGATCGCCACGACATGCAGTACTCGATCGAGGCCGAAGGCCTGGAGAAGACCTTCACCGGCAAGCACACCGTCCGGGCCCTCGACGGGGTCAGCTTCGACGTCGAGGAGGGAACGGTGTTCGGGCTGCTCGGGCCGAACGGTTCCGGCAAGACCACCGCCGTGCGGATCCTGACCACCATCCTGAGGCCCGACGCCGGCCGCGCCCGAGTGCTCGGCCACGACGTGGCGAAGCAGGCCGGCCTGGTCCGGAGCCTGATCGGGCTGGCGGGCCAGTACGCCGCGGTCGACGAGAACCTGACCGGTCGGGAGAACCTGCGGATGGTGGGCAACCTCAACCACCTCGACCGTTCCTTCATCGGCGCACGGACCACGGACCTGCTGGAGCAGTTCAACCTGGCCGACGCCGGAGACCGGCCCCTCAAGACCTACTCCGGCGGGATGCGGAGACGCCTCGACCTGGCCGCCGCACTGGTGGCCCGCCCGACGGTCCTCTTCCTGGACGAGCCGACCACCGGTCTCGACCCCCAGAGCCGGAACGACCTCTGGGAGGTCATCGAGAGCCTGGTCGGCGGGGGGACCACCGTGCTGCTCACGACGCAGTACCTCGAGGAGGCCGACCGCCTGGCCAGCAAACTGGCCGTGCTCGACCACGGGCACGTCATCGCCGGGGGCACGCCCGCCGAGCTGAAGGCCGACCTCGGTGCCACCGTCCTCGAGGTGGGCCTGGCGAGCCTGGAGGACGCGGCCCGTACCGCCCCCCTGCTCGACGCCCTGGGCGACCACGCCACCTCGCTCAACGGGACGGTGGTCGAGGTGACCGTCGACGACGGGCCGAGGGCGGCCATGGCCGGTCTCCGGGCACTCGACCAGGAGGGGATCGTGCCGCTCTCGTTCACCCTGCGGGAACCGAGCCTCGACGACGTGTTCCTGGCCCTGACCGGCCGGCGCACCGAGGACGAGACCGAGGAGACCGGCGACCCGGATCGGGAGCGGCGGGGCCGGGCCCGGAGGCATGCCGCCGAGAAGGCCATGCCCATCGCCACCGGAGAGCTGTCGTGACCACCGCGCTGATCGACCCGTCGACGTCGCGGGCGCCCCACTCGGACAGCCTGGCCAGCCGGTTCCGCTGGACGGTCTCGGACACCCTGACCCTGGCCAAGCGCAATCTGCTGGCCGTCACCCGCATCCCCGAGGCGCTGTTCTTCTCGACGGTGCAGCCGATCATGTTCGTCCTGCTGTTCCGCTACGTCTTCGGCGACGCCATCGCCACCCCGGGGACCGACTACGTCAACTACCTCATGCCGGGCATCTTCGTGCAGACGGTGGCCTTCGGTGCCGTGAGCACCAGCATCGGCCTGGCCGAGGATCTGCAGAAGGGGCTGATCGAGCGGTTCCGGGCCCTGCCCATGGCCCGGTCCGCCGTGCTCACCGGCCGGACCACGGCGGACCTCGTCCGGAACGTCTTCGTGGTCATCATCATCACGGGCGTGGGGTTCGCCGTGGGGTTCCGGCCGACCACCGGGGTGCTCCTCTACGTCGCCGGCATCCTGCTCATCCTGCTCTTCGCCTACTCCCTCTCGTGGGGGTTCGCGGTGATCGGCCTGTCGGCCTCGAACAGCGAGACGGCCCAGGTCATGTCGTTCCCGTTGCTCTTCCCCCTCACGTTCATCTCCTCGGCGTTCGTCCCCGTCTCCTCGATGCCGAGTTGGCTGCAGGGGTTCGCCACCTACCAGCCGGTGAGCGTCACGGTCACCGCCTGTCGGGCCCTCATGCTGGGCGGGCCCACCGCATCGTGGGTGGTCCAGACCCTGGCCTGGACCATCGGCTTCCTCATCGTGCTGGTGCCCCTGGCCAGCTGGCGGTACCGCACCCGCACGTGAGGGCCCGGGCTGTCCGGCTCGCTGTCCGGTGCCCGGCGGAGCAGAATGGGGCCATGGCCAACTCCCCCACCCCCGACGCCGCCCCCGACTCCTTCGGGGCCCGGGGCCGTCTGTCCGTCGGTGACACCGACTACGAGATCTACCGGATCAGCGCCCTGGCCGATCGGTACGACGTCGCCCGTCTCCCCTACTCGATCAAGGTCGTCCTGGAGAACCTCCTGCGCCACGAGGACGGGTTGGCCGTGCAGGCGGCCGACATCGAGGCGGTCGCCGGCTGGGGCGTCCGCCCCGAGCGGCACGGCCTGGGGGGCGAGGACGCCACGGAGATCGCCCTCACCCCCGAACGGGTCCTCATGCAGGACTTCACCGGCGTGCCGGGCGTGGTCGACCTGGCGGCCATGCGCGACGCCCTGTCGGACCTCGGGGGCGATCCGGCCAAGGTGAACCCGTTGGTCCCGGTCGAGCTGGTCATCGACCACTCGGTGATCGCCGAGGCGTCGGGCCGGCCCGACGCCTACGACGAGAACGTGGACATCGAGTACCAGCGCAACATCGAGCGGTACCAACTCCTCCGCTGGGCCCAACAGGCGTTCGACGGCTTCCGGGTGGTGCCGCCCGGGACGGGCATCTGCCACCAGGTGAACCTCGAGTACCTGTCGCGGGTGGTGTTCGCCACCGACGACGGCCGGGCCTACTGCGACACCCTGGTCGGCACCGACTCGCACACCACCATGGTCAACGGCCTCGGCGTGCTCGGTTGGGGCGTCGGTGGGATCGAGGCGGAGGCGGCCATGCTCGGCCAGCCGCTTTCGCTGCTCTTGCCGCCGGTGGTGGGCTTCCGCCTCACCGGCGAGCAGCCGTCGGGCACCACCGCCACCGACCTGGTGCTCACCATCACCCATCTCCTGCGCCAGCGGGGCGTGGTGGGCAAGTTCGTCGAGTTCTACGGCCCCGGCGTGGCGGCCGTGCCACTGGCCAACCGGGCCACGATCGGCAACATGTCCCCCGAGTACGGGGCGACGTGCGCCATCTTCCCGATCGACGAGGTGACCCTCGACTACCTGCGCTTCACCGGTCGGGACGACCGGCACGTGGACCTCGTCGAGGCCTATGCCAGGGAGCAGGGGATGTTCCACACGCCCGACGGGGTCGAGCCGGTCTACTCGGAGACCATCGAGCTCGACCTCTCGACCGTCGTCCCGAGCATCGCCGGGCCGTCGCGGCCCCAGGACCTGGTCACCCTGGCCGACGCCGGCCCGGCCTACCGGGCCGCACTCGGACGGGAGCAGCAGCGGTCCGACACCCCGCCGGAGCGGAGCCCGGACGGGGTCCGGGACGGAGCCGTGGTCATCGCCGCCATCACCAGCTGTACCAACACCTCGAACCCCCAGGTGATGGTGGCGGCCGGGCTGGTGGCCAAGCGGGCCGTCGAGCGCGGCCTCCACCCCAAGCCCTGGGTCAAGACCACGCTGGCACCAGGGTCGAGGGTGGTCATGGACTACCTCGACAGGGCGGGCCTCACCGCCCCCCTGGCCGCCATCGGCTTCGACCTGGTGGGCTTCGGCTGCACCACCTGCATCGGCAACTCGGGACCCCTGCTGGTCGGGGTGTCCGAGCAGGTGCACGAGCACGACCTGTCGGTGGTGTCGGTGCTGTCGGGCAACCGGAACTTCGAGGGCCGCATCCATCCCGACGTCCGGATGAACTACCTGGCCTCGCCGCCCCTGGTCGTGGCCTATGCCCTGGCCGGCACCATGGACATCGATCTCACCACCGACCCCCTCGGCACGGGCGCCGACGGCCGGCCGGTGACGCTGGCCGACCTGTGGCCGACCCCCGAGGAGGTCACCGAGGCCATCAGGACCTCGCTCACCTCGGCGATGTTCCGCAGCCGGTACGCGGCGGTCTTCGACGGTGACGAGCGGTGGGCGGCGGTGGAGACGGCCACCGGCGACACCTTCCGCTGGAACGGCGACTCGACCTACGTCCTCCGTCCCACCTTCCTCGAGGGGCTGTCCATGACGCCCACCCCGGTGGCCGATGTGGTGGGTGCCCGGGTGCTGGCCAAGCTGGGCGACAGCGTGACGACCGACCACATCTCGCCGGCCGGCAACATCAGCCCGTCGACGCCGGCCGGCCACTATCTGGCCGACAAGGGCGTCGATCGCAAGGACTTCAACTCCTACGGCGCCCGACGCGGCAACCACGAGGTGATGGTGAGGGGCACGTTCGCCAACGTCCGACTGCGCAACCAGCTGGCTCCCGGCACCGAGGGCGGCGTCACCGTCCACCTGCCCGACGGTGTCGAGACCACGGTGTACGAGGCGGCCGAGCGCTACGCCCACGAGGGTGTCCCACTCGTGGTGCTGGCCGGCAAGGAGTACGGCTCGGGATCCTCCCGCGACTGGGCGGCCAAGGGCACGCGGCTGCTCGGCATCAGGGCGGCCATCGCCGAGAGCTACGAGCGCATCCACCGGTCGAACCTGATCGGCATGGGGGTGCTTCCGCTCCAGTATGCCGACGGCCAGAGTGCGGCATCGCTGGGACTGACCGGCCACGAGGTCTTCACCATCACCGGCCTCGAGCCGCTGAACGAGGGCACCACCCCGAAGACCGTCGCCGTCCGGGCCGAGGACGGCGACCGGGTGGTCGAGTTCGAGGCCCGGCTGCGGATCGACACGCCGATGGAGGCCGAGTACTACCGCAACGGCGGGATCCTCCCCTACATGCTCCGGCAGATGGCCCGGTAGCTGCCGGACCGTCGCAGAAGCGGGGCCGTCCCGGTGCTGGTTCCGGTCCCGGCGGGATGCCGCTACCCGGCGAGGGGCAGGACGAAGAAGGCGATGACCACGAAGTGGAGCACGGCGCCGACGATGGTGCAGGCGTGGAACACCTCGTGGTACCCGAGGACGCCCGGCACCGGATTTGGCTTCTTCAGGGCGTAGACCACGGCGCCGGCCGAGTAGGCGATGCCACCGGCGAGCAGCAGGGTGAAGCCCACGCCCCCCAACGCCCGGTAGAGCTGCGGGAGCACGGCAACCGCCGCCCATCCCACCACCACGTAGGGAAGGGCGATCACCCACTTCGGGGCGTCGAGCCAGACCTGGCGGAGCGTGATGCCCAGCGCCGCGCCTCCCCACACGATGCACAGCACGGCCGTCCTGGCCCATCCCTCGAGTGCGATGCCCGCCACCGCCGTGTAGGACCCGGCGATGGCGATGAAGATCGTCGAGTGGTCGGCCCTCCGCATCCGTCGGCGCCCCACCGGCCCCCAGGTGTGCCGGTGGAAGAGGGCACTCACCCCGAACAGCAGCGAGACGGAGACGGCGTAGACGGCCATGACCAGTGCGGAGCCGGTCGTCGGCGCCGCCACCACCAGCGCGGCGCCCGACACCAGCGACACGAAGAACGCCACCTGGTGGAAGACACCCCGGAGACGGGGCTTGACCGGTTCGTCGGCCTCGGACTGCTGGACGGCCACCGCACCCGCGCCGTCGACGCCGGCCATCACCGGGACCCGTCTCCAACGGAACGATGGGCGGCGTCCGCCCGGTCGACGAAGCGACGGACCAGCCGCCGGCCCACCGATTCGACCCGGGCCAGGTCGGGGGCGTCCAGCGTCACACCATCGGGCAGGTGGGGCGCCCACTCCCCGGCCAGGGCCCGGTCGACCTCGACGTGGAACTGCAGGGCATAGACGAGGCCACCGAGGCGGAAGGCCTGGTGGGGGAAGGCACGGGTGGCGGCGAGGTGGGTGGCGCCCACCGGAAGGGTGAAGGTGTCCTGGTGCCAGTGGAAGCACGGGATCGTCGTGCCGGCCAGGCCCCCGTACTCCGGCCCCACCACCGGGTCCAGGCGTCCGGCGGCCGTCAGCTCGACCTCCCCGAACCCGATCTCGGCCGCCGGCCCGGTGGTCACCTGGCCGCCGAGGGCGACCGCCAGCTGCTGGGCGCCGAGGCACACGCCGAGCACCGGCAGGCCCTCGTCGACCGCCCTCGAGAGCAGCGACCGCTCCGGCGCCAGCCACGGGTGGGCGTCACCGTCATGGACCCCCATGGGACCGCCCATGACGACCAGCCCGCCCATCTCCCGGTGGTCGGGCAGGTCGTCGCCCCGGTCGAGCCGCACGACGGCGACCTCGTGGCCGGCATCGGTGAGGACCTCGCCGATCAGCGCCGGCCCCTCGTGGGGCACATGCTGGAGGATCGCCCACGGGCGGGCCGACCCCACTACGAGGCCGCCACTAGCCGGACGCCACGACATGGAACGCCTCGGCCAGCCGGCCGTCGGGCAGGCCCGCAGCAAGCGCCGTGCCGGACATCCAGGACGTGAGGAGCTCCTCGAGATGGTCACCGTCGCCGACCTGGCTCCGGTGCGAACGGAGCGCGGACAGCTTGGCACCGAAGAAGTCGGTGGTGTCCACGACCCGGTCGGCCCGCTCGGTGGCCATGATCCACAGCTCGGGAACGGTGTGGGGCTCGAGTCCCTCCGCCAGCAGCTCGGGGAAGGCGAACGGGTTGCGGGCGTCGGGGTAGACCGCGCAGATGGCCGCCTCACCGGCCGCCAGATGGTCGGGGTGGCTGGCGTAGATCCGGGCCCAGTTGCGCTCGGGCGACTGGGCCACCACCCGGTCGGGACGGTGACGGCGGATGGTCCGGGTGATGGCCATCCGCAGGTCGAGGCCGGGGCTCAGCCGGCCGTCGGGGAACCCCAGGAAGGTGACGTCGGAGACACCGACGAGGCGGGCCGCCTCGCACTGCTCGCGGCGCCGGATGGCGGCCATGTCGGTGCGGGACACCGAGGGGTCCGAGCCCCCGGCGTCGCCGTCGGTCACGATGCAGTAGGCGACGTCGATGCCGGCGTCGGTCCACAACGCCACCGATCCGGCCGCACCGAAGTCGACGTCGTCGGGGTGGGCCATGACGACGAGGACGCGCTCGATGCCCTCGGTACCGGCACCGACCGCCAGCGGCTGCCGGAAGTGGTCGTCGGGCAGGATCAGTCCTTGGTGGGCTGCCACCCGGCCAGGTCGGCCAGGCGCGGGTCGTTGGAGAAGATCTCGACGATCGGCGATCGGAGGCCGATGCGGGTCTGGATGCGCTCGATCTCGAGGATCTGGTTCCACTGGACGAGGGTCACCACGAGCCCGGCCTCGCCGGCCCTGGCCGTCCGCCCGGAGCGGTGCAGGTAGGCCTTGTGGTCCTCGGGCGGGTCGAAGTGGACCACCACGTCGACCATGTCGATGTCGAGTCCCCGGGCGGCCACGTCGGTGGCCACCAGGGCCGGCAGCCGCCCGTCGGCGAAGTCCTTCAGGGTCCGCTCACGGTTGGACTGGCGCAGGTCCCCGTGGATGGCGTCGGCCTTGACGCCCTCCTTGCGGAGCTGCTCGACCAACCGGTCGGCGCCGCGCTTGGTCCGCACGAACACCAGGGTCTTCTCCGAGTTCCGGCAGATGGCGGCGCACACCTTGACCCGGTCCATCTGGTGGACCTCGAGGAACCGGTGCTCCATGGCGTCGACGGTGGTGTTGGGCGAGGCGACCTCGTGCATGACCGGATCGGTGAGGTAACGGCTGACCAGCCGGTCGACCGCACCGTCGAGGGTGGCGGAGAACAGGAGCGTCTGGTGGTCGCGCTCGAGGCGGCGGAGCACCCATTCGACCTGGGGCATGAAGCCCATGTCGGCCATGCGGTCCGCCTCGTCGAGCACCAGCGTCTCGATGTCGGCGACCGACAGCTCGCCCCGGTCGCCCAGGTCGATGAGGCGCCCCGGCGTGGCGATGATCACGTCCACCCCGCGGCGCAGCTTCTTGATCTGGCGTTCGATGTCCGCACCGCCGTAGACGGCGGCGATCCGGAGCCCGGCCTCGCCGGCGAGGGGCTCGAGCACCTCGCTGACCTGCACGGCCAGCTCACGGGTGGGGACGAGGACGAGGGCACGGGGCCGGCCCGCCTCGGTGGAGCGGGCGGCCATGGTGCGCTGCAGCAGCGGGATGCCGAAGGCGAGGGTCTTGCCCGAGCCCGTCTTGGCCTTGCCGCAGACGTCGCGCCCGGCCAGGGCGTCGGCGACCGTCATGGCCTGGATGGCGAACGCCGTGGTGATCCCCTGGTCGGCCAGGGCCTTGACCAGGGCCGGGTCTACGCCGAGCGAGGCGAAGGTGCGGGGGCTCTCCTCGTCGGCCGGTACGAGGTCATCGGCACCGAGGACGCGATCCGAGGGATCGGCGATGGTTGTCATGGGGTTGGTAGCTCACTCTCATCTGTTCGATGACGACCGGTGGGCCGGCCGTCGACGTCCGCGGGTGTCACGAACGCCTGCGGGCCCGCCTCGGGCCATTGTCCCGGTCCGCGTCGGCGGCCCGGAGAACAGGATGAGGAAGACCCCGGTGGGAGACACGGTGTCTCCCACGGACACCAGTGTACCGTGTCCGGCCCGTAGCACCAGGTCAGAACGGGGCAGGCCGGCCGGGACCGACCGAGCCGGGGTCGACGCCGGGGGCCGCGGGCCCGGATCGGCCCAGGCCCGGGGCCCGATCTACGCCCGGGCCGGAGCACCCGTCGGGCCAGGTCGGGGCCTTGGCCCCGGCAGCCGGGGCCCGCCGGGGCGGGGTGTGGCCGGGGGCCCTCGGCGTGGCCCGGCCGCCGGGAGAGCGTCGGCCGCGGCCAGCCCCTACCCTGAGGAGCATCGCGGGTCACCGGGACCCCGAACCCGTAGAGAGGACGAGGATTGCCATGGGAAAACTGGCCGCCGGCGACAAGGCGCCCGCATTCACCCTCCCCGATCAGGACGGCAGGAAGGTCTCGCTGAAGGACTTCGCCGGCCAGCAGGTGGTCGTGTACTTCTACCCGAGGGACGACACGCCGGGCTGCACCAAGGAGGCGTGCCAGTTCAACGACAACCTCCAGGCGTTCGCCACGGCCAAGGTGCCCGTCTTCGGGATCTCGGGGGACAGTGCCGAGAAGCACCAGAAATTCCGGTCCAAGTACGGTCTCACCTTCCCTCTGCTCACCGACGCCGACCACCAGGTGGGCGAGGCCTACGGTGCGTGGGGGGAGAAGACCCTCTACGGCAAGAAGTCCGTCGGGGTCATCCGCTCGACGTTCCTCATCGCCGCCGACGGGACCATCGCCCGACCGTGGTACCACGTGAAGGCCGACGGCCACGCGGCCAAGGTCCTGGAGGAGATCGAGGGCTGATCGCGGCGTCCGGCTGCAGGGTCCGATCGCCCGGCGGGGCGCCATCGGGGTGCCTACGACTGGTGCTCCGGACACCACCAGGTGGTGCGACCTCCCACCGTCGAGCGGACCAGCTCGGCCCCGTCACGGGGGCACCGGCCACCGGCGTGCCGCTCGTCCGTCATATCGCCCAGGTGGGAGCCGCCCCGCCCGATGAGGTCGTCGACGGTCCGGACCAGGTTGCGGTGCAGCCGCCTCCGCTCGTTGGGCGTGAGGGACGAGGCCGGGCGGACGGGCGAGAGCGCGGCCCGCCACAGGATCTCGTCGGCCATGAGGTTGCCGACGCCGGCCACCCGCGACTGGTCGAGCAGCCGGGCCTTCAGGGGTGCCGACGAGTCCCGGAGGGCCTCGGCCAGGGCGGCGGCCGACACGGAGGCGGCATCGGGTCCGAGTGCCGACACGTCCGGGTCCAGGGTCACGCCCCCCAGACGGCGGGGGTCGTGCACGGCCAGGCTGCCGCCGTCCTCGAAGCGCACGGACCAACGGTCCCAGGCCGGATCGCGTCGACGGGGCGCGTAGCGCATCTGCCCGACCCCGGAACGGTCGTCGACGACCAGGTTGCCGGTCATGCCGAACCGGATGCCCACCGTCGGCCCGCTGTCGACGTCGAGCAACAGGAGCTTCCCCAGGCGGCGGGCGGCGACGAACCGGTGCCCCACCAGGCAGCGCCGGAGCAGCGGCCCGGTGGCCGCCCCCTTCAGGAACCACCGGTCCGGGCTGGAGACCGAGGCGATGGTGCGCCCGAGGGCGTCCTCGGCCAGGACGCGGTAGCTCTCGACCTCGGGAAGCTCGGGCACCGTCCGAGGGTAGCCACTGGCGTGCGTTACCCGGGCTGGTGGCCGTCGCTAGGGTTGGGTAATGCCCCCCGAGAAGCCCCAATGGGCCGAGCTCTTCACCGAGGTGGTCACCGGTGGCCTGTGCACCGGCTGCGCCGCCTGCGTCGTGGCCTGCCCCTACGACGTCCTCTCCTACGACGACACGGGTGGGCGCTACAAGCCGTTCCACATCGACGCCGAGGGCGGCCCCGACAACTGCACCCACGGCGTGAAGGGGTGCACCATGTGCACGAGGGCGTGCCCGCGCTTCCGTCTCTGGGAGCCGGAGATCGACAACCACCTCTTCGGCCGTGAGCGGACGACCGAGGAGGTGGCCGGCGTCTCCTCGGACACCCTCCTCGTCCGGGCCACCGACCCCGAGGTCCACCGGGTGGGCCAGGACGGCGGTCTGGTGTCGGCCCTGTTGATCTGGGCACTCGAGCACGACGTGATCGATGCCGCGCTGGTGTCCGACCTCGAGGGGGACGGCTCGACGTGGAAGGCGGTGCCCGGCCTGGCCACCACCCGGGCCGACGTGCTCGCCGCCGCCGGCTCCCGCTACACGTACTCGGCCAACCCGCTCGCCTACCCGCTGGCCATCGAGGCCGGGGCCGAGCGGATCGCCCTGGTGGGCATGGGCTGCCAGGCGTCGGCCGCTCCGATGATGAAGGCCCGCAAGGCCGGCAAGATCGCCCGGCGCCTGTCGCTGACCATCGGACTGCTCTGCTCCAAGACCTTCGACGACGCCATCTTCCCCGAGCTGTTCGAGGCCCGCTACGGGATCGCCCGCGCCGACATCACCAAGATGAACATCAAGGGGGTGTTCCAGGTCTGGACCCGCGACGGGGAGTACCACGAGATCCCGCTGAAGGAGGCCCACGCCTGGACCAGGGAGGGCTGCACCTCCTGCCCGGACTTCGCGGCCGAGCACGCCGACATCTCGACCGGGGGCATCGGGGCCTTCAACGACTGGACCCTGACCATCGTCCGGACCGAGACCGGACGGGAGCTCCTCGAGGGGATGATCGCCGACGGTGCGGTCGAGACCAGGCCCGGCGACGACGACCCCGGCGCCATCGCGCTGCTGCACAAGCTGGCCCGGGTCAGCCGACGGCGGTGGCCGGAAACTGCGGTGCCCATGCCCCGACGGCTGCCGTCGGCCACGCCGACGGGCACATGAGAACTTCCTAAAAATGGACCGCTCCGGGCCATTCGGCCCTATGGAGTGGGGTCCCCCAGACCTAGGCTGACCCGAAAGGGTCCAGCCACGTCGCCGTGGCCGATGTGCCCGGCGCCGGAAGGCGGGCGGTGGAGTGCCCGTCGGCTCGAGCCGGTGGGCGTTGTCGCAGGCCCGTGTACGCCAGGAGGACTACCGCTTGTTCGCCGCCCTAGGACGGTTCACCGTACGATTCCGCTGGTTGATCATCGCCGGCTGGATCGTGGTCACCGTGGTCCTCACCATGGCGCTCCCGTCGTTGTCCAGTGTGGAGAAGAGCAGCAACTCGCAGTTCCTCCCGTCCAGTGCGCCGAGCGTGCAGGCGGCCCGGTTGGCCGCACCCTTCAGCTCGTCGACCACGTCGGACACCATCTTCGTCGCCGCCGTCCAGCACGGCTCGCTCTCCTCGGCCGACAACGAGGCCATCGCCCGGGCCGAGCAGGCCATGCGGTCGCTCCCCAAGGTGACCGCGGTGGTCGACGAGGGCGAGTCGGCCGACGGCCGGGCCCGCACCGCCTTGATCGAGGCGAACGTGGACTCCGACGCCACGGCCAAGCAGAGGGCCGCCGTCGTGGCCGGCCTCCGGTCCACCTTCACCACCTCGGGCGCACCGACGGGACTGGGCATGCACCTGACCGGCTCGCTGGCCCAGTCCGTCGACCAGCAGAACCAGAACAGCCACACCCAGACGCTCACCGAGCTGCTGTCCGTCCTGTTCATCGTGGCGCTCCTGTTCCTCACCTTCCGGGCCCTGCTGGCGCCGGTGGTCGCCCTGCTGCCGTCGGCGGTGGCGCTGATCGCCGCCGGGCCGGTCATCGCCCTCTCCAGCCACATCGGGGTCCAGGTGTCCGATCTCACCCCCATCCTGTTGGTGGTGGTGCTGCTCGGCGCCGGCACCGACTACGGCCTCTTTTTGATCTTCCGGGTGCGCGAGGAGCTGCGGAGGGGCAAGGAGGTGGACGAGGCCGTCGCCTTCTCGCTGTGCAAGGTCGGCGAGTCGATCACCTTCTCCGGGCTCACCGTCATCGGGGCGCTGGCCACGGTCGTGGTGGCCACCTTCGGGCTGTACCAGGGACTCGGACCGGCGCTCGCCATCGGCATCGCCGTCGCCCTGCTGGCCAACCTGACCCTGCTCCCGGCGCTGCTGGCGGTGCTGGGCCGCAGCGTGTTCTGGCCGCGGATCCCGCGTGCCGGCACCCACCGGGGAGGCACGTGGGGGCGCATCGCCGCCCGAGTGGTCGGCCGGCCGGTCCTGACCCTGGTCGTCGGCCTGGTGATCTTCGGGGGCCTCGCCGTGTCGATGCTGGCGTACGCGCCGTCGGGCTTCAACGACCCGCCGGCGCCGGCGACGTCGGACTCGGGGATGGGCCAGGCCATCCTGACCGCCGACTATCCGGCGGCGGTGGCCGACCCCACCTCGGTCCTGTTCCGGCTGCCGGCGTCGATCTGGGACCGGCCCCAACTGCTGGCCACGGCCGGCCAGGAGCTGTCCCGGTCCGGCGTGTTCTCGTCGGTCGTCGGGGCACTGGACCCGAGCGGGCAGCCGGTCAGCGCCACCGAACTCGCCGAGGCCCACGCCCAACTGGCCGGTCTCGGCGCCGCCGCCCAGCTTCCGACGGTCGCTCCCGCCGGCGTGACCCTGCCGATGGCCGCCTACCGCGCCTACCAGGGGTCCGCCCAGTACATCAGCGCCGACGGACGGACCATCCAATTCCAGACGTCCCTGCGCGCCGGCGGCTCCGAGAGCACGGCCGCCGCCTCCGCCATCCCCGCCGTGCGCGCCGCCGTCACCCAGGTGGCGCACTCGATCGGGGCGACGGCCAGCGGTGTCAACGGCAATGCGCCGGTGGCCGCCGATGTCGGATCCATCTCGCAGAACGACCTGTTCAGGATCATCCCGATCGTGATGCTGGTGCTGGCGCTGCTGCTGGCCATCGTGCTGCGGAGCCTGATCGCCCCCATCTATCTGGTGATCAGCGTGGGCCTGTCCTACCTCGCCTCGTTGGGGCTGGCGGTGCTGGTGTTCGAGTTCATGGGCGGCCAGGACGGCATCAACTTCGTGCTCCCGTTCTTCATGTTCATCTTCATCATGGCGCTGGGTCAGGACTACAACATCCTGGTGATGACCCGCATCCGCGAGGAGGCCCACCACGCCCCCATCCGGGTGGCGGTGAAGCGGGCCGTCGAGGCGACCGGCACCACCGTCACGTCGGCCGGGCTCATCCTGGCCGGCACCTTCGGGGTGCTGACGGCGACCGGCAACACGCAGGTCCAAGAGATCGGCCTGGGGCTGGCGGCCGGCATCCTGCTCGACACCTTCCTCGTCCGAACGCTGCTCGTGCCGTCGGTCGTGGTGCTGTTGGGCCGCTGGAACTGGTGGCCGTCGAAGCTGTCCGACGAGGACCACGACCACGACCCGGTCCCCCCCGAGGACGAAGGGCCGTTGGACGGCTGCGCCGGGGCGGAGCCCCAGGTCCGGAGCCTGGCGACCACCGGATCCTGACCGGCTCGCGAGCCGTCGGGGACTCCTCGGCCACGATCGGGGCCGCGCCGTGACAGAGTACGGTGAACGGGCGTGGCCACCAGAGCGAAGACCCCTGCACGACCGACCGTGGTCCTCCTGGTCCGCCACGGCAGGACGCCGACGACGGGTTCGGTGCTGCCCGGCCGGGCACCCGGCCTCCATCTGTCCGAGGAGGGGCAGAGCCAGGCCGATGCGGTGGCCGAGCGCATCGCCGGTCTCGCCGGATCGGGTGTGGCGCGGCCGGTGGCCGTCTACGCGTCCCCCCTGGAGCGGACGGCCGAGACGGCCAAGCCCATCGCCCGCCAGCTCGGACTCCGGGTCCGCACCGACCGCGGGCTGCTCGAATGCGACTTCGGCGACTGGACGGGTGCGAAGCTGAGCGCCCTGGCCAAGCGGCCGGAGTGGAGCCAGGTGCAGCGCAGCCCGAGCGGCTTCCGGTTCCCGGGCGGCGAGTCCTTCCTCGAGATGCAGGCCCGCATCACCTCGGCGGTGGCACGGCTCACCCAGCTGCACCCGGGGGAGACGGTGGTGGCGGTGTCCCACGCCGACCCGATCAAGGCGGCCGTGGCGGCGGCCGCCGGCACCCCGCTCGACCTGTTCCAGAGGCTGAGCGTCTCCCCGTGCTCGGTGTCGGCGCTGGCCTACAGCGGGACCGATCCCCACGTCCTGACGGTCAACTCGACCGGCTCCCTCGCCGACCTGGCCATCGCATGAACGCGCGCCCGGGAGACGAGGGCCGATGAGCGACGGCTACGACCTCTCGTCGCCGGATCGGCTCACCGTCGGGACCGTGGGGCCGGTCGGGCAGCGGCTCTTCCTCCTCCAGTGCCGGCAGGGCCCGATCCTGCTGACCCTCAAGATGGAGAAGCAACAGGTGGCCGTGGTGGCCGACTACCTGGCCCGCATCGTGAAGGACCAGGAGCGCCCCGGCCATCTCCCCGAGGACCTCGAGCTCGAGGAGCCGACCGAACCCGCCTGGGCGGTCGGCACCATCGGCGTGTCCTACGACGAGGTCGACGACCGGATCGTGCTGGTCATCGAGGAGCTGGTGCCCGAGGACGAGACGGGGGCCATCGCCCGTCTGTCCATCTCCCGTGAGCAGGCGGCGGCCTTCGCCATCCAGGCCACGTCGCTGGTCGAGTCCGGCCGGCCGCCGTGCCCGCTGTGCGGCTCACCCCTCGACCCGGCAGGACACGAATGTCCGCGGACCAACGGCCACCGCCCGCCGGCCGTGTGACCGGCTGGAGCCCCGACCATGGTCCCGGGCTCCATACGGCACTGGAGGAACTGTCGTCCCGGGAGATCTCCGTGGTCGGCCGGCTGCCGTGGAGCTCCAACCTGACCTTCCTGGTCGGTCTGGACGCCGACGGCCCCGACCCGATCCACGCCGTCTACAAGCCGGCCAGCGGCGAGCAGTCACTGTGGGACTTCCCCGACGGCCTCTACCGACGCGAGGTGGCCGCCTTCGCCGTGTCGGAGGCGCTCGGGTGGGGCCTCGTCCCGCCCACGGTGGCCCGCGACGACGGCCCGTTCGGGCCGGGCTCGCTCCAGCTGTTCGTCGAGGCCGATTACGAACAGCACTACTTCACCCTGCTGGAGGAGGGCGGGCACGAGCCGACGCTCATGAAGATCTGCGCCCTCGACATCGTGATCAACAACGCCGACCGCAAGAGCGGGCACGTCCTGTCGGGACCGGACGGACGACTGTGGGGCATCGACCACGGGCTGTGCTTCCACCGCCAGCACAAGCTCCGCACGGTCATCTGGGACTTCGCCGACGAGGAGGTGCCCGGGCCGATCCTCGAGGAGCTCGGCCGACGTCTCCTCCCCGACCTGCCCGACGAGGTGGCCCGCCTCCTCCCCGGACCGGAGCGGGAGGCGCTGACCGAGCGGGTCCGGCGGCTGGTGGGGACCGGCGTCTTTCCCGAGCCGGTCGGCGATCGGCCCCCGTACCCGTGGCCGCTGGTCTGATGGGCGGGCCGCCACCGCGCCGCGCCCGGGCCACCGCCGCCGGGTGGCCACGACCCCGCCCGGCTCAGTGGACCCGATGCGGGGCTGGGGCGTCGAGCGCCTGGACCAGCAGCGACGCGTAGTACTTGGCGCCGGCGGGGTCCAGGTGGACGCCGTCAGGATAGAAGTACTGCGGGTACGGGGCGCTGTCGTTGTACCAGTCGACCAGGACCGCGTTCGGATAGGACTGGGCCACGCTGGCGATGGACTGGTTCACCTCCTGCTGCCACGGTCGGGGCACCCTCGTGTTGACCAGAACGATCCGCTGCATGGGCGGGAACGAGTCGAGCAGCGCCGTGAGCTGCGCCGCTGAGTACGGGCCGTTCGTCCCGAGCTCGAGGATGAGGCGGTTCCCGACCGCCCCCTCGGCCTTCAGGAAGGGAACGGCGTCCTGCACCTGGTAGAGCTGCTGGCCGACCTGCGCGTCGATGGCGATGGCCGGAAGTGACTGCTTCAGGTAGGGGGCGGCGTCGACCATGATCGAGTCCCCGATGGCCGTCACGTCCTGGCCGGGCGGCGGGGGCACCGTGGAGGCCGGGGACGCCGCCGTGATGGGGGGGCCGAGGTGCCGGTGCACCACGGGAACGATGCTCGTGACCCGTGACGTCGGGTCGGCGGCCGACGCCGACACCAGCCCGACGAGTCCGACGACGCACAGCGCCGTGTTGACGACGACGCCCCCGATCAGCACCCAGCCCCACGTCTTGACCCGTGGCCACGACCAGTTGTGGCCCTTGATGCGCAACCACTGCGCCTCGAGCGCGCCGTGCCGGATCGGCTGCTCGACGTAGCGCCAGGACAGGGCGGCGATCCCGAAGGTGGCGGCGATCTGGAGGGATGCCCGCCACACGTTGAACGGTGCGTTGAGCGGCGTGGTGAGGACGATGACCGGGTAGTGCCACAGATAGATGCCGTAGGACCGCTCCCCGATCCACCGGAGGGGCTCCCACCCGAGGATCGACCGCCAGTGGGACGCGGGGTGGATGGTGACAGAGATCAGCAGCGCGGTGAGCACGGCCAGCAGCACCATGCCGCCCCGGTAGAGGAACGGCTCGTACTGGCTGGTGTGCGAGATCATCACGAAGATCCCGAGGAGTGACACGCCACCGACCGCGTCGAGCAGGCGTCGGGCACTGACGGAGACCGGGCCGAAGCTCTGGCTGCGCGGCAGCACCATGGCGAGGGCGGCCCCGATCAGTAGGGCGAACGCCCGCGTGTCGGTGCCCTCGTAGACCCGGGTGGGATCGAGGTAGGGGACGAAGAGGAGGCCCATCTCGGTGGCCGAGGCGACGGCCAGGGTGAGGGTGACCATCAGCATCGTCTGCTTCGAGCGGACGAACCGCATGCCGGCGAGGACGAGGAGTGGCCAGACCAGATAGAACTGCTCCTCGATCGACAGTGACCAGAGGTGGCCGAGCGGCGAGGGTGGGCCGAACTCGGCGAAGTAGGACACGTGGTGGAAGATGAACCACCAGTTGCTGTAGTAGAAGATCCCCGACGGGAGATCGCTCCGCAGCGCGGCCAGCTGGCTCCTGTCGAACAGGGTGGCCCAGCCCACCGTCACGAACAGCATCACCAAGAGGGCCGGCAGCAGCCGCCGGGCCCGTCGGATCCAGAACCGCTTCAGCCCGATGCCCTCGTGGCGGTGGTACTCGGCGATCAACAGGTCGGTGATGAGATAGCCCGAGAGCACGAAGAAGACCTGCACGCCGAGGAGGCCGCCGGGGGCCCAGCCGAAGTTGAGGTGGAAGGCGATCACCGACAGCACGGCGACGGCCCGGATCCCGTCCAGGCCGGGCAGGTACGGGCTGGTCCCCTCTACCGGTCTAGGCACGGTCGGACCCGGACGCCACGGCGCCAGCCCATTCCCGACCCGTGGCGCCGGGCGGATGACCCCGTGGCGACGGCCCGCCCCGCATCACGTCGTCCGACGGGTCGGTGCGTTGACGGTTGGCGGTGGAGATCACTTCCGGAGGGATCTGTGCGAAGAAGTACGTCGAACGCCCAGTATGGCACGCCACACCTCCGCACCGGGGTTCCCCCCCGACCCATCGCCGCGGGCCGGAACAGGCCTCCCCACCTGGTGGTCCACGGTCACCGGACGGCCGGCCCCGCCCCGCCACGCGGCCGCACCCCCGGACGACCCCCGGTCGCCACCGGGGGTCCGCTGGCCTAGCCGCGGGCCTTGAGCGCCTCGATGAGCTGGGGAAGCACCTTGTGCACGTCTCCCACGATCCCGAGGTCGGCCACCGAGAAGATGGGCGCGTCCTGGTCCTTGTTGATGGCCACGATGTTCTTCGAGTTCTTCATGCCGACCAGGTGCTGGGTCGCCCCGGAGATCCCGCAGGCCACATACACGGTGGGCTTGACGGTCTTGCCGGTCTGCCCGACCTGGTGGGAGTAGGGGACCCAGCCGGCGTCGACGATGGCCCGGCTGGCCCCGGGCGCGCCGTGGAGCAGCGTGGCCAGCTCCTCGATGAGCGAGTACTGGTCCTTCTCGCCGAGTCCGCGCCCGCCGGACACGACGACGTCGGCCTCGTCGAGCTTGGGACCGGTGCGCTCCTCGACGTGTCGGGCGACGATCTTCGCCGCGTTGGTCGCACCGGTGTCCGGGGCGGGGGCGGCCACCACCGACGCGGGCGACCCACCCGACGGCTCGGCGGCGAACGACTTGGCCCTCACCACGAAGATCTGGGGGCCGTCCGCAGTGAACTTGGCCGACAGGATCTGGCTGCCGCCGAAGATGGCATGCTCGGACACCAGGCCACCGTCGGCGGCGACCAGGCCGACGACGTTGGTCAGCACCGGGCGGTCGAGCTTGACCGACAGCCGTCCGGCGATGTCGCGACCGTCGTAGGTGGCGGGGAACAGGATGGCATCGGGACCGTTTCCGGCCTCGACGGCGGCGGCGATGGCGGCGGCCACCGGCACGCCCGGAAGCGCCCCGGCGAGGTCACCGACGTCGTACACGGTGGTGACCCCGTACTCGCCGAGCGTCGGCGCCACGGCGGCGGTGCCGTCGCCCCAGGCGACCGCCTCGACGGTGCCGGCCAGCGTGCGGGCCTGGCTGATCAGCTCGAGGGAGGTGGTGATGGGCGCCCCGTCCGCCACTTCGGCGAGGACCCAGATCTTGTCGACAGACATGTGCGGTTGTTCTCCTACCGGTCCTAGAGGACCTTCAGTTGCTCGAGGAACTCGATCACGCGGGCGTAGCCCTCACCCTCGTCGGTGACGATCTCACCGGCGGAGCGGGCCTCGGCGTCGGCGACCTCGGTGATCTCCTGGCGGGCACCGGCGGCGCCCACCTGGCCGGCGTCGATGCCGAGATCGGCCACCGTGAGGGTCTCGACGGGCTTGGACTTTGCGGCCATGATCCCCTTGAACGAGGGGTAGCGGGGCTCGACGACCCCGGCCGTGACGGTGACGAGCGCCGGCAGCGGGCTCTCCACCTCGTCGTAGCCGGACTCGGTCTGACGCTCGACCTTGACCGAGTCCCCGGTCACCTCGACCTTCTTGGCGAAGGTGACCGACGGAAGGCCGAGCAGCTCGGCCACCTGGACCGGGGTGGTGCCGGTGTAGCCGTCGGAGGACTCGGTGGCCGCCAGGATCAGGTCGGGCTCGGCCCGCTTGATGGCCGCGGCCAGGACCTTGGCGGTACCCAGGGCATCGGTCCCGGCCAGCGAGTCGTCGCTCACCAGGATGGCCTTGGCCGCGCCCATGGCCAACGCCGTGCGGAGCCCGGACGTCTCGCCGTTGGGGGCCATCGAGACGAGGGTGACGTCTCCCCCGCCGGCGGCGTCGGCCAGCTGCAGGGCCATCTCCACGCCGTAGGCGTCGGAATCGTCGAGGATCAGCTTCCCCGCCCGGACGAGGTTCTTCGTCCCCGGATCCAGCGCCGGTGGGGCGGCCGGGTCGGGGATCTGTTTCACGCAGACAACGACATTCATGGGCCGCATTGTTGACGAAAAATGCCTCTGCGACCAATCGGGTCGCGATTCCCAGGTCAGAGCGGGCGGTGGTGCGGCCCGGCCGGGAGGGCGCGACGCCCCGTGCCGGGCGGGTCCGGCGGACCGCAGAACGCGGTCACCCGCAGTCGAGTGCCGCGGTCACCGGCGGCCGAGCGGCGCGGTCACCTCCGGCCCAGCGCGGACAGCGCCCGGGGGACGTCGTCGGTGATCACCCTGTCCACGCCCAGGCCCTCCATGGCCCGGAGGCTGTCGGTGTCGTTCACGGTCCAGGCGGCGACCGACAGGCCGGCGGCGTGGGCCTCGGCCACGAGCTCCCCGCTCACCAGGGGGGCGGCGGGGTGGAGCGCAGTGCAGCCCCGGGCGAGGGCGGCGGCGACGGCGTCCACCGGATCGAACCAGGGTGCCACCAGCAGACCCGTGGGGATGGCAGGGCCGGACCGGCGCACCGCGTCGAGGGTCTCGGGCCAGAACGACGAGACGACGACGGTGGCGCCCCGCCCGGTCGTGATCACCAGTTCGGCCACCGCGGCCGCCAGGCGCTCCCGGGGGTCGTAGCCGGGCTCGCCGGGCAGGTTCTTGATCTCGATGTTCACCGAGAAGTCGGCACAGGCCTCCAGCACCTCCCCGAGCAGCGGGACGTGCTCGGGGAGCTCGGCCCGGGCCAGGTCGGCGACGGCTCCCACCCCGGGTACGACCGGATCGTGATGGACCGCCAGGGCCCCGTCCCTCGTGAGGCGGACGTCCAACTCGACGCCGTCTGCGCCCAGCCGGCGGGCCCGGGCAAAGGCGGCCAGGGTGTTCTCCCGGATTCCGGCCACCGGATCGGGGCTCCCACGGTGGGCGTGGACGGCCATGGTCGTCACGGTTGGGGGACCTCCTCGGGCCGGTGGCGCCAGGGCCGCGCCCCGTGTCGGAAGTGGCGCTCCGGGCGCCAGAACTGCTTGCAACACCCTGGGCCGGTGATTACTCTAATGAACGAACCCTGAACGGCCGGTGACAGTTTGGCGCCGAGCCATGTGAAAACGATCACAAGGGAATTCTCTGGTGACGACGAAGTAGAAGAGAGCGGAGGAATCAACGTGGCTCTTATGTGGAACCGCACGGTCGAGTGGGATGACAACGACTGGAGGCAGCTGGCGGCGTGCCGCAGCACCGAGCCGGACCTCTTCTTCCCCATCGGGACGACCGGGCCGGCGGTCGACCAGATCGAGACGGCCAAGCGGGTCTGCCGCACCTGTGAGGCCCTGGAGCCCTGTCTCGACTTCGCCCTCGCCACCAACCAGGAGTCCGGGGTATGGGGTGGCACCTCGGAAGAGGAGCGCCGCAAGTTGCGAAAGGCCTGGTTGGCAGCCCGACGTCGGGCCTCTTGAGTCCCCTCCGCCTCAGCCGGCCCGTGCCCCGCCGGCGCTGACCGTCCCCCACCGGGGAGGGCCCCGACGCTCCTGACCGGCGGTGCCGGCCCGCCATCGAGGCCTCTGGTGCAGGAATGCCGTCCCGCTAGAGGTCCGACTTCTCGGAGTCCTGGGCCGACAGTTCGATGGTGACCACCGTGCCTTTGGCCCCGGGGTCGATCTCGTGGCGGTTGCGCATGGTGATGGTCCCGTCGAGCTGGCTGCGGACCAGGTCCCGGACGATCGACAGCCCGAGGGACTGGGTCTCGTCGATGTCGAACCCCTCGGGCAGTCCCGACCCGTCGTCGGCCACCTCGAGGGTGAGGCTGACCAGGTCGTTGAGCAGGTGGACCTGGATGTGCCCGACCGGTTGGCCCGGCGGCGCACCGTCCTCCTCGTCGGCCACGTCGGGGAAGGCGTGCTCCACGGCGTTCTGCAGCAGCTCCGCCAGCACCACGGCCAGCGGGGTGGCGACGTCGGCGGGCACTTCGCCGAGCACGCCGACCACGTCGAAGGTGACGGGACGGGACAGGACCACCGAATCCTCGGCCATGCGGATCAACGACGTGACGATCTCGTCGAAGGGGACCTGGTCACCGGGCTCGCGGGAGAGGATCTCGTGCACGATGGCGATGGAGCGGACCCGCCGCTCCGCCTCGAAGAGCGCCACCCGGCCGCCACCGGGGGGCAGCCGCCGGGCCTGCAACCGCAGGAGCGCCGAGATGGTCTGGAGGTTGTTCTTCACCCGATGGTGCACCTCGCGGATCGCTGCGTCCTTCGACAGCAGCAGCCGGTCGAGCCGCCGGACGTCGGTGACGTCGCGCAGCAGCACCAGGCACCCGGTGACCTCCTCCTGGGCCAGCAGGGGGATGCAGTGGAGCAGCACGGTCACGTCCGGTCGCCGCTCGACCTCCTCCACCACCGGGAGCGCGGAGGCCAGCGCCCACTCGATGGCCGACTCCTCGATGCCGAGGTCGGTCAGCCGCCGTCCCTCGATCTGGGAGTACATGCCCATCCGGTGCAACGCATTGGTGGCGTTGGGCGACGCGTAGCGGACCCGTCCCTCCTCGTCGACGAGGATGACCCCGTCGCCCACCCTCGGGGCCTCCTCGGTGGCCACCTCCTCGCTGGGGAAGGGGAAGGTCGACTCCGACAGCATGACGGCGAAGCGGTCGAACAGGTCCCGGTAGGTCCGTTCCAGGTGGCCGGGCCGCCGGCCGGCGCCGGCGGCCAGCCGGGCCAGCACGGCGACGGTCGTGCCCTCGCAGCGCACCGGGATGCAGTGGAGCCGGGCCGGCTCCTCGTCCGGGTCCAGCAGCACCTCACCCCTCGTCACCTCGCCGGTCTCGAAGGCCAGCACGGCGAGCGGCCAGTCGGCGGCACCGGCCGGTTGGCCCACCAGGTCGTCCTGGACGACCGTGGCGCTGTTGGACGGGCGCATCTGACCGAGGATCACCAGCTCGAGGCCGATCCCGTTGTGCTCCCGGGCGTCCGGCGCCATCGGGGCCAGCAGCACCAGGTCCGAGAACGAGAGGTCGGCGAGGATCCCCCAGGTGCCCAACAGGCGCTGGAGGTGGGCGAGCTGGACGTCGTCGAGTGTGGTGCGTTCGAAGGCCAGCTCGGCCGCGGTGGACACGATCAGATACCGTCCGGACCGTGCACGGGCACCAGGTGGGGGCGCCGGTCCCGGTACCCCTGGAGGTGGTCGACCCCGGCCGTTTGCAGCAGTCCCCGCAGATCGTCGGCCCGGTCGGCCACGTCGGGGAGGGTATGGGCGTCCGAGGCGGTGGTCAGCGGGACCCCGGCCCGGACGAACCGCTCGAGGAGGGGCGGCGCGGGATACTCCTCACCGACCGGCTTCCTCCACCCGGCCGAGGAGAGCTCGGCGGCCATGCCCGACCGGACCGCCGCCTCGGTGATGCGGTCGTAGAACTCGTCGGGGAAATCGGGCACCCGACCGGCGATCTTGACCAGGTCCGGATGGGCGAAGACATCGCACACCCCCGACGCGCCCAGCTCCTCCATGGCCCGGGTGTACTCGTCCCACACCGCGTCGATCTGGCGGACGTCCCATTCGGCCATCACCAGCGGGTCGTCCAGCACGTCGAACCGCCAGGTGCCGAGCCAGTGGACCGAGCCCAGCAGGACGTCGAAGGGATAGCCGGCCAGCAGGCCGGCCACCTGGTCCATCCGGTCCTGGTAGAAATCGACCTCGAGGCCGAGCACGACCGGCAGCCCCTCGGCCTTGACCGCTTCGACCACCTCGACGTAGTCGTCGAGGTCGACCCGGGCGTGGTGGTCCCAGTAGGCGGCCATACCCGGCCGCAGGGCCTCGCCGGGGAGGTCGTCCCAGAACCCACCCAGCAGGTCGCGGGCCTGGGTGAAACGGAACAGGTGCTCGGTGACGGCGATCTCGGTGACTCCTGACCCGACGGCACGGTCGCAGTAGGCGGCGACCTGCTCGACGGTGGTCCGCGCATCACTCTGGGTGTGCGGCCAGAGGTGGAGGTGGTAGTCCAACACGGTGACGCGACCCCCCTACTCGGCGTGCCGGATGAGGGTCACACCGTCGCGGACGGTGGTCTGGACGGCGACGACCCGTGGATCGTGGGCCACGGCGTCGTTGAACCGCCGGAGGCCGACCGTGTCCTCGCTGGTGTCGGACCGGTCGAGGACCCGTCCGCTCCACAGCGTGTTGTCGGCGGCGATGAGTCCCCGAGGGGCCAGCTTGGGCAGGACCGCCTCGAAGTACTCGAGGTAGGACGCCTTGTCGGCGTCGATGAAGACGAGGTCGAAGGGGCCCGGGAGGCCGGCGATGGTCTCGAGGGCGGGGCCGGTGACCACCTCGATGGCCCCGGCATGGGGGCTGGCGGCGATGTGGCGGCGGGCGAACTCGGCATGGACCGGCGAGATCTCACAGCTGGTGATCCGGCCGCCGGGAGCCAGGCCCGCCGCCATGGACAGCGCCGAGTACCCCCCGAACGTCCCGATCTCCAGCACCGACCGCGCCCCGAGGGCGAAGGCCAGGAGCTCGAGGTAGCGACCCTCGAGCCGGCCGACCATCATGCCCGGGTGGTCGAGGGCGTCGGATACGTCAGCGGCCAGCTGTTCGAGGTAGGCGGGTGGCGCCGTCGTGTGCTCGGACGCGTAGGCCTCGAGCGGGGGGTCGACGATGTCGGTCACGAGTGCATCGTAAGGCACGCCAGGCGTGGGGTCCGAAGGCGGCCCGGCCCGCTGGCGCCCTACTCCCAGATCTGTTCCCCGAGCCGGAACAGGCCGGCCAGGTCGTAGAGGTCGGTGTCGAAGAAGGGGACGGTGGCGAGGACGTCGGGAACCACCGAGAGCGTCGCCTGCTCCTCCATCTCGCGCAGGGCGACCACCTGGAAGTTGAGGTAGCTGTCGGCGACCTCGTTGAGCACGCGGGCGATCTGGTCGGGATCGCCCAACGAAGGGTCGATGGCCTCGAGGTCGGTGGCCAGGGATGCGGCCAGCTCGGGAGCCCGGTCCTTCAGCGACTCGGCCACGGCGGCGCCCCCGGGTCCCCGCAGGTAGGTGGGGAGCACCTTGTTCAAGACGATGGCCCCGAGGTGGAGACGGCGCGACGTCAGCTGCTCGGCGAAGAACTCGGCCTCGCGCAACGGCACGGCCTCGAGGGTGGACACCACGATGAAGGTGGTGCGGCGGTCGGACAACAGCCGACCCACGGCCTCGGAGCGCTCGACGAATCCGTCGTACATCGATTGGAACAGGATGAAGAACTCCGAGATGTCCCCCAGGAACTCGGTACCGAGGATCCGGTCGGCGATCGTGTAGAAGGGTTTGGTGGCCACGTTCACCAGTCGCGAGCGGTAGGGGACGATGAGCCAACGGAGGAGCCGTGACGAGAAGAAGTCGGCCATGCGCTGGGGGGCGTCGAGGAAGTCGAGGGCGTTCCGGGTCGGCGGGGTGTCCACCACGATGAGGTCGTAGTCGCTCTCCGAGTGGATCTCGTAGAGACGCTCCATGGCGATGTAGTCGTGGCTCTGCACGAACCGGCCGGAGATGTTCTGGTACAGCGGATTGGCCAGGATCTCGTCCCTGGTCTGCCGGTCGGGCGCGTGGCGCCGGATCAGCGCGTCCCACGACTCCTTGGTGTCGAGCATGGCGGCCCACAGCTGACCCCTGGGCTTCAGCCCGGCGACCCGGAAGGACTCGTCGGGCACCCGGTGCTCGGCGTTGCCGATCCCGTCGAGGCCGAGGGCGTTGGCCAATCGCTTGGCCGGGTCGATGGTGAGGACGAGGACCTTGCTGCCGTGGCGGACGGCGGCCATGACCGCCGCTGCCGCCGCCGTGGTCGTCTTGCCGACGCCTCCCGGCCCGCAGGCCACGACGATCTCCTTGGTGGCCAGCAGGCCGTCCATCGACCCGCCGGCGCCCTCGGCGACCGATCTCGGCGACCGGCGATTGCGTGCGGGCCGCGCCGGTGTCGCCGGTGGCTCCGCCCGCTCGGACCGCCGGGAGCGGTTGCCCCGGTCGGCGCGTTCGGAGCGGTCGGCGCGGTCGGCGCGGTCGGCGCGGTCGGCCATCAGTACCCCAGCTCCTCGCCGAGCGACGCCGCCACCTGGCGGGTGGTCCGCAGTCCGTGGGAGCGGGTGAACAGGTACGGGAGGTAGAGCATGGGGACCGAGTCGTCGATCCCCTGGCGGAGTCGGACGAGGTGGGTGGACCGGGTGCGCCGCATGGTGACGGCGAGCCGGGCCGCGTCGAGCACCGGCCCGGCGTCCCCACCCACGAGCTCGTTGAGCCGGGCCGCCGGCCCGTTCGAGGACAGCGAGTCGAAGACCTCCTCCTCCTGACGCCCGAAGAGCTCGGGGAGCACCCGGTTGACCACGACGCCGGACAGCTGCACCGTGGTCTCGGCCTTGATCCGTCCCGCCAGCTCGATGGTCTCGTTGACCGGCATCTCCTCGGGCGTGCACACGGCCACGAGCCCGGTGGTCCGGTGGTCCGAGAGGATCTCCAGCATCCAGTCCGTCTGCGTGCGGATGAGGCCCACCTTGACGAGGTTGTTGATGGCCTGGGGGGCGGCCAGCTGCCCGACGATGTGGCCCGAGGCCGGTGCGTCCACCACGACGAGGTCGTAGCTCCGCTCGCGGACCTCGTAGCAGAGCTTGCCGACGGTGAGGATCTCCCGCACCCCGGGGGCGGCGGTGGCCACGAAGTCGAACGCCTTGGCCAGTGGTCCGATCCGGCCCACGACCGGGATCCGCAGTTGGAGCTTCAGGTACTCACGGAGCGACGCCTCCGTGTCCATGGTCATGGCGAAGAGGCCCGGGAGGATCTCCTTCTCGTTGAAGTTGGTCGGTGGCGCCTCGTAGAAGCCGGCGACATCGCCCCTGGCATCGACCTCGCAGATGAGGACCCGCTTGCCCCGCGTCGAGGCGAACAGCGCCAGGGCCGAGGCGACCGTGGTCTTGCCGACACCGCCCTTGCCCGTGACGAAGATGAGCTTGAGGTCGAGCAGCTCGCTCATCGCAGCGGCCCCGTCCGTCCGCGGACCGGGACGCCGGCCGGGGGCCGTGACACGGGCCGGCGCCGGATCAGGAGATCCCGAAGCCGACCCGACGGTCGGACACGGGCGGGTCCACCTCGACGTAGGCCACCTTGGCGACGGGCACCCCCACCTGGCGTCCCTTGCGATCCGTGAGCCACAGGATCGTGCCCTCGGCGGCCAGGGCAGCCTCGATGTCGGCCAGGACCTTGTCGCGATCGGCATCCTCGGGCAACTCGATGTCGAGCTCCTTCATCGATTGCACGATTCCGATACGTACGTCCACCTGGCACGCTCCTCTCCGCTGGGGGCCGGCCGAGCTGCCGACGTGCACGACGTTACAAGGTCGCAGGGGACCGCCGTCCCGCGGTCACAGCCTTCGGGCACACTGGACGGATGGAGGACGAGGAGTCGGGAGTGCCAGGAACCGGGTGGGTCGGTGGGTCTGACCGACGGCCCGAGGGCGAGAGCGAGCGCAACCGCCGGTGGGCCTCGACCATGGCCGGGCACGGCGGCCCCGGTGTCACCTTCGCCCATGCCGACAGTCGTGCCGGGGCCTCCCGCAGCGGCCCGGTGACCGGTCTCGACCGCGCGGCACGGGAGGACATCGAACACCGGCAGCTGGCGCCGGGGGCCACCCGGGCGCTCGGTGCCGGCCACCGGGACCGCCCCGAGGATCCCGACCCGTGGCGCACCTGCTTCGAACGGGACCGCGACCGGATCCTCCACGCCACGGCCTTTCGCCGCTTGGCGGGCAAGACCCAGGTCTTCGTCTTCCCCGACGACCACCAGCGCACCCGGCTCACCCATGCCCTCGAGGTCGCCCAGGTGGCGACCAGCATCGCCCGGGCCTGCTCGCTCAACGTCGCGCTCACCGAGGCCATCGCCCTCGGCCATGACTGCGGGCACGGCCCCGGTGGCCACGCCAGCGAGGACGCCCTCTCCCCCTATCTCGACGGGGGGTTCGACCATGCGCTGTGGGGGGCCGACGTCTCCCTCGCCCCCCTCAACCTGTGCAGTGAGACCCTCGACGGCATCAGGAACCACTCGTGGTCACGCCCGGCCCCGTCCACCCCCGAGGGAGAGGTGGTCAGCTGGGCCGACCGGATCGCCTACGTCTGCCACGACTTCGAGGACGCCGTCAAGAGCGGCATCGTCACGCCGAACGCCCTTCCCCCGCTGGTGCGCGAGCGGTGCGGCGACCGTCGGAGCCAGCAGCTGGGCACCTTCATCGACGCACTGGTGGCGACCGTCCTCACCACCGGCCGGATCGGCATGGCCGACGACCAGGCCGAGGCACTGGCCGCCTTCCGGGCCAGCAACTACGAGCACATCTACCTGCGTCCCAGCTCGGTGAGCCAGGGACGGGCCGTGGTCGGCGTGCTCCAGGCGCTGGTGGACCACTTCGGGGACCGGCCCAACCTGATCCCGTCGGGGGGGCGGGATGCGGAGGACCTGGTCGGTGGTGAGCCCGGGGCGGTCCGGATGGCCGTGGCCTATGTGGCGGGCATGACCGACCGCTTCGCCTTCAGCCAGGCCGTCGCCCTGCTCGGCTGGGACCCCGACAAGCTCCCCACGGGCATCGGCGTGACCAGGCGGCTGTGACCAGGCAGCGGTGAGCGGGCGGCACCGACGGCCGCCACGCCGCCGGCCGTCCCGCTACCGGTAGAAGGCCCGGGGATCGTCGGTCCTCACGATGTCCTTGCCCAGCGGGGCGATGGCCACGGCGGCCAGCTTGAAGTCGGCGATGCCGAGCGGGATGCCGATGATGGTGATGCACAGGGCCACGCCGGTGACCACGTGGGCGATGGCCATCCAGAGGCCGGCCAGCACGAACCACAGCACGTTCCCCACCGCCGAGCCGGCACCGGCGCCCGGCTTGGGGACGGTGGTGCGACCGAAGGGCCACAGGGCGAAGGCCGCCAGGCGGAACGATGCGATCCCGAAGGGGATGGTGATGATGAGGATGCACATGACCACACCGGCCACGACGTAGCCGATGGCGAGCCAGAACCCGCAGAGCACCAGCCACAGGATGTTCAAGATGACCTTCACGGGGAACAGCTTGTCAGCAATGGTGGACCGGTCGGGCGCTCGAGCGGTGGTCGTGACCCCGTCGGCCGGGCCCGGAGCCGGAGCACGGACCCGGGCCCGACCCTAGGATCCAGGGGGCACGCGCATCGAGGGGGCCCGTTCGGGTGGGGAGGGCCCGCGAGGAGCGGTTCGAGTCGGTTCGAGGACGAGGAAGTGGCCGTCGGTTGGGCGGCGGCCGGTGTAGAGGAGGTCGGCAATGGTCACCCGGGTGTCACAGGTCCGAACCGGGCTGGAGGTCACGGCGCCCGCCGACCAGGGGTCGGCGCCCGAGCGGCCCACTGTCCAACCGGCGCGAGAGGACCCGCGCCGGGTTCCACCCCCGACGGACAGCGCCGCCGCCGAGCTGGCGCCGCTCCTCACCGCCCTGGTGGGCGACGGCCCGGTGCCGGTCCGGTTCGAATTCTGGGACGGGAGCGGGATCGGCCCGGCGGACGCGGTGGGGACGATGACGGTCCGCTCGCCGGACGCGCTGCGACGGATCCTGTGGGCACCGGGCGAGCTCGGCGTCGCCCGGGCGTTCGTGGCCGGCGACATCACCGTCGAGGGCGACCTGTTCGTCCTGCTCCGGGTCCTGCACGACGCCTCGCCCCGGGACCTCCGTTCCATGGGGCTGGCCACGGTCCCCACGGTGTTCCGGGCCGCCCGCCGGTTGGGCGTGCTCGGGCCGCCGCCGCCGATCCCGCCCGAGGAGTGCCGGCCGGCCGGCCGGTTGCACTCGCCGTCCCGCGACGCCGCCGTGATCAGTCACCACTACGACGTGGGCAACTCGTTCTACCGGTTGGTCCTCGGCCCGAGCATGACCTACTCCTGTGCCCGGTTCGTGACCCCCGACGCCACGCTCGAGGAGGCTCAGGCGGCCAAGCACGAGCTCATCTGCCGCAAGCTGGGGATCGACCAATCGCCCGGCTCCCGGCTGCTGGACGTGGGCTGCGGCTGGGGCTCGATGGCCATCCACGCCGCCCGCCACCACCAGGCCCAGGTGGTCGGCGTCGCCCTCAGCCGTGAGCAGGTCGACGAGGCCAAGCGCCGGGTCAGCGAGGCCGGGCTCGACGGCCGGGTCGAGATCCGGCTGCAGGACTACCGGGACCTGCACGGGGAGCAGTTCGACGCCATCTCGTCGATCGGCATGTTCGAGCACGTCGGCACGTCGCGCATGTCCCGCTACTTCGAGACCCTGCGGGGGCTGCTGGCACCGAGGGGGAGACTGCTCAACCACGCCATCTCGACCCCGGGTGGGTCGGCACTCGGCCGGAGGTCGTTCATCGGCCGCTACGTGTTCCCCGACGGCGAGCTGCTCGACGTCGCCGACGTCATCCGGGCCATGCAGGAGCACGGGTTCGAGGTCCGGGACGCCGAGTCCCTCCGCGAGCACTACTCGAAGACCCTCCACCACTGGGTGGACAACCTCCAGGACCACTGGGACGAGGCCGTGGCGTTGGTGGGACCATCCCGCGCCAACATCTGGCGGCTGTACATGGCCGCCTCGGCCAACGGCTTCGACGACGGCGGGCTGGCCGTCCACCAGGTCCTCGGGGTGGTGTCCGACGCCGACGGGACGAGTGGCATGCCGCCGACCCGCCGGGGCTGGGGCTGAGGCACCCGCGATCCGGCCCCGACGGCGTGACCGCCGGATGACGGAGACCGCTAGCTCTAGCGGACGGTGAGCTCCTGGCGGTAGACCCGGGCGGGGCCGAGGCCGACGATCGAGTCGGCCAGGTCGTCGAAGACGGCGGCCACCTCGCTCCCGGGGTCCGAGACCACGATCGGGCTCCCCACGTCGCCGCCCTGTCGGAGGGCGGGGACGAGGGGGACCTGGCCGAGCAGCGGCACACCGAGCTCGTCGGCCAGCTGCCGGCCTCCGCCGGACCCGAACAGCTCGTAGCGCGTCCCGTCGTCGGCAGTGAACCAGCTCATGTTCTCGATGACGCCCCGCACGGCCAGCTTGAGCTTGCGGGCGGCATAGGCGGACCGCTGGGCCACCCGCTCGGCCGCCGGTTGCGGGGTGGTCACCACGTAGACCTCGGTCTTCGTCAGGTACTGGCCCAACGAGAGGGTGACGTCGCCGGTGCCCGGGGGCATGTCGATGAGGAGGAAGTCCGGCTCGCCCCAGTAGGCGTCGACCAGGAACTGCTCGAGGGCCTTGTGCAGCATCGGCCCCCGCCAGATGACCGGCGTGTCGTCGGGGACGAAGTATCCCATGGACAGGGCCCGCACCCCGTTGGCCGTCGGCGGGACCACCAGGTCGCCGATGATCATCGGATCGGTGTCCACCCCGAGCATCCTCGGGACCGAGAACCCGTAGACGTCGGCGTCGAGGATGCCCACGTCGTGGCCCTTCCGGGCCAGGGCCACGGCCAGATTGACGGTCACCGACGACTTGCCCACCCCTCCTTTGCCCGACGAGATCCCGAGGATCCTGGTCTTCGAGCGCGGCAGCATGAACCGGTTGGGGCGGCCCTCCTCGTGCCCCAGCTGGGAGCCGTGGGCGTGTCCGTGCTCGTCGGGGGCGTGCTGGGTGCCGCCCTCGACCGGCTCGCCCCGGAGCAGCATCCGGAGCCTGGCCCGCGGCTCCTCTTCCATCACCACCGTCTCCACGACGACCTCGTCCACCCCGGGTACCCGGCGGACTACCTCGGTCACGCGCCGGATCAGCTCGTCCACCTGCGGATAGTGGGCAACCGGCAGGGCGATGCCCAGCGCCACCCGCTTCCGCTTGGACAGCACCGGCCCGACCATGCCCAGCTCCCCCAGCGGACGCCGCAGCTCGGGGTCGGTGACGGCGGCGACCGCCGCTGTCACCTGGGACTCGTCGATGGCCATCGGGCGTCTCCTCTTGGAATTTCGCTGCCACCGGTACACTAGGGGACGTGCAGACGCAGTTGGACACCGTGATCCCTGGTGGCGGGGCCGGCGGGGGCACCTCCCCGGACGGCATGGCCATGGGCGACGCCCCCGACTCGACCGAGTCGGACAACCACTTCTCGGCGGCGGTGACGGCGGTGACCGCCGCCTTCGGCGACCCCACCCGACGCGAGATCTACCTCTTCGTCCGGTCCAACCCGGGCGTGACCGCCTCGGAGGTGGCCGCCCGGTTCTCGCTCCATCCCAACGTGGCCCGCCACCATCTCGAGCGCCTGGCCACCGGCGGCTACGTGGAGGTGACCATGGAGCGGGTCGCCGGCACCGGCGCCGGCCGCCCGTCCAAGCGGTTCCGGGCCATCGGCAACGATCCGACGCTCGACCTCCTGACACGGCGTGACGATCTGCTGGTCCTCCTGCTGCAGGAGGCGCTCCAGCTGCTCGGCCCGGCAGCGGCCGAGGGCATGGCCGAACGGGTCGGCGAGGAGTACGGCCGGACGCTGGCCGGTCAGATGTCCCCGGGCGACAGCCAGCGGTCGCTGCGGACGGCCATGCACGCCATCGCCGACACCCTGACCGCCCACGGGTTCTCCGCCCATGCCGAGGACCAGGGGGCCACGACGGCGGTGGTCGCCGACCACTGCCCCTTCGGCAGCGCCGCGTCGCAGTACCCGGTGCTGTGCGCCGTGGACCGCGGCATGGTCAAGGGCCTGCTGGCCGGTCTGTGCGGCGAGCGCGTCGACGGCACCGTCCCGGTGGTGCTCTCGTCGTCCCGTGCCCGCGGCGACGAGGCCTGCGCCGCCGTCGTCTGACCGGCGAGCACTTGGCCCGCCACTACCTCGATCACGCGTCGTCGACGCCCGTGCGGCCCGCGGCGCTGGCCGCCGTCGCCGAGCTGCTCGAACGGGCACCGTACGGCGACCCGGGGCGGATCCACACCGAGGGACAGATGGTCCGTGCCGCCCTGGAGGACGCTCGCGACCAGGTGGCCGGACTGTTCGGGGTCCGCTCCCGCCAGATCGTCTTCACCTCCGGGGGCACCGAGGCCATCAACACCGCGGCGTGGGGCGCCACCCGGGCCGACCCGGGGCCGATCGTCCTGGCCGAGGTGGAGCACTCGGCCGTCCGTGAGGCCTCGGCCCGCTCCGCGCCGTTGGTGACCGTCCCCGTCGACGGCCTGGGCCGCATCGAGGCATCGGCCGTGGACGACGCGGTGGACCGGTGCCGGGCCGAGCACGGCCGGCCGCCGTCGGTCGTCCACTGCCAGTGGGCCAACCACGAGGTGGGGACGGTACAGCCCGTCCGCCAGGTGGTCGAGCGGTGCCGCGCCGCCGGCCTGCTCGTCCATGTCGACGCGGTGGCCGCCGCCGGCCACGTGCCGGTCGACCTCGGTGCGCTCGACGCCGACCTGGTCTCCGTGTCGGCCCACAAGTTGGGCGGCCCACCGGGCATCGGCGCCCTCGTGGTCCGCCGCGGCCTCCGGCTCGAGCCGTTCATCGTCGGGGGGAACAGGAGCGGGCCCGCCGGGCCGGCCTCGAAAACGTGGCCGGAGCAGTGGGGTTCGGTGCGGCGGCGGCGGTGCTGGCCGATCCCGGTGCCCTGGACGGCGAGGAGTCCGACGCCCGCCGGTGGACCGGCCGTCTCGCCGCGCTCGCCGGGTCGGTGGCGGGGGTGCGCGTCTTCGGCGATCCGGTCGGGCGGCTGCCGCACATCGTCTGCCTGGGCGTCGACGGCGTCGAGGCCGAGCCGGTCCTGCTCGGTCTGGACCAGGCGGGGGTGGCCGTCCACTCCGGATCGTCCTGCTCGTCGGAGACCCTCGAGCCATCGCCCGTCCTCGTGGCCATGGGGGTGGACGCCGAGCACTCGCTCCGCCTCTCCGTCGGGTGGTCCACGTCCGAGGCGGACGTCGACGCCTTCGGGCGCTGCTTTCCCGAGGTGGTGGCGGGCCTGAGGGACCTCCGCACCTGAAGGAGGCGAGGCGGGGCGGGGCCGGCCGGGCCGGTAGCTTTCCCCCATGCGCGCCGTCGTCTGCCGTCAGTTGGGCCCGTTGGACACCCTGGTGGTCGAGGACCAGGAGACCCCTGTTCCCGGTGACGGCCAGGTGGTGGTCGACCTCCGGGCCGCCGGGGTCAACTTCGTGGACGGGCTGATCTGCCAGGGCGGCTACCAGCTGAAGCCGGCCACCCCCTTCGTCCCGGGCAGCGAGATCGCCGGCGAGGTCTCGGCACTGGGCGCCGGGGTGAGCGGCGTCGAGGTCGGTGACCGGGTGATCGCCTTCGTCGGCGTCGGCGGGTTCGCCGAGCAGGCGGTCGTCCCGGCGCTCTCCTTGATCCCCGTCCCCGACACCATCGACTTCGCCCGGGCCGCCGCCCTCATCCAGAGCTACTCGACCATGCTGTTCACCCTGACGCGGCGGACACACGTCGAGCCCGGCGAGTGGGTCCTCGTCCTCGGGGCCGGGGGCGGCATCGGCTTGGCGGCCACCGATGTGGCCACCGCCCTCGGGGCGCGGGTGATCGCCGCCGCCTCGAGCCCCGAGAAGCTGGAGGCGGCGACGGCGATGGGGGCCGAGGCGGTCATCGCCTACGAGGAGGAGGACCTGAAGGCGAAGGCCCGGGAGATCTCGGGGGGTGGCGTCGATCTGGTCGTCGACCCGGTGGGCGGTCGTCACAGTGAGGCGGCGCTGCGGGCCACCCGCCACTTCGGCCGGTTCTGCGTCCTCGGCTTCGCCTCGGGCCCGATCGCCTCGATCCCCCTCAACCAGGTGCTGCTCAACAACCGCACCGTCGTCGGCGTGGACTGGGGCGGATGGACGTTCAAGGACCCGCTGGGCAACCGTGCGCTGATCGAGGAGCTGATGGGCATGGTCGGTTCGGGCCGCCTCCATCCGGTCCGTCCGGCGTCGTACCCCCTCGAGGCTGCGGCCGAGGTGATGGGCGGCCTGATCGACCGCTCGATCGGCGGCAAGGCCGTGCTGGTCCCCTGACCCGGGGCGGTGGGCTCGACCGAACTGTGCCGGTCGGCGTCCGGCCCGGCCGTTCCGCGCCCAGCCTCTCAGGAGCAGCGCAGGCAGTCACCCATCAGTCGGCGGGCACCTGGGCCGGCACCGCCAGACCGGCCTGCTGGTAGGCCTGACGGAGCTCCGGGGCGGCCTGGAGGACCAGTGACGCCGGAGGGCCGTCGGCCAGGAACTGACGGTACTCCCCCACCGCCCCGCCGGCGTCGTCGTCCAGCTGGAGGAGGACGGTGCCGAGGTAGAGCCGGACGGCGTAGTCGCCCGGATCGAGGCGCACGGCGTGGTCCAACTTGGCCTGCCCGGCCCTGATCAACGACCCGTCCTTGCTCTTCTGCCCGGTCTCGAACTCGAGCCACCCGAGTTGGGCCAGTGCCACCTCGTTGTCCGGGTGGCTGTCCAGGACCGACTGGTAGAGGTCGGCCGCCTGGGCCAGGTTGCCGTCGTCCTCCTCGGTGGCCGCCTGGGCCAACGACTCCTCGAGCCGCTGGCTCTGGCTGAGGGTGACGCTGCCCGTCGCCGTCTGGCCCGGCAGCCGATCGGAGGCGAACAGGCTCACCGCCAGGATCAGGGCCCCGGCGAACGCGGCGACGGCGGCGACGAGGAACCAGCCGCTGCGCCGGCCCCGCCTCGGTGCCGCCGATGGCCCGGCCGCGGCGTCGGCGCCACGGGAGGCCGGGGACCCGTCGGGCGTGTCGCCCCCACTCGCCGGGGAGGGTGCGGGGTCGTCGTCGGTGATGACCGCCGTTCCGCCACCGACGGCGGTCCGCCCGAGGTCACCGATGCGTGCCTCCACCGCAGCCAGACGGGCGACGTCGCGGCGACGCAGGGCCAGATAGTCCTTGTCGGAGAGGTCCCCGGCCAGGTACTCGGCGTCGGCGTCGCTGAGTGACTGGGCGAGGAACGTCCGCCGCTGGTCGAGTGCCGCCCGGTCGAGGGCACGGTCGGCCTCCGCCCCGGTCGGATCGGCGTCGGTCGCCGCCCGCCGGCGCCGCACCACAACGACGAAAGCGGCGGCGACCACCACTCCCACCAGGAGGGGCAGGAGCCACACCAGCAGCGACAGACCGCTGGCCGGCGGGTCCAACTCGATCGAGGAGCCGTACCTGCCGGCCAGGTAGGCCTCGATCTGCTGGTCGCTCTCCCCTTGGGCCACCAACTGGCGCACCGTCGCCCGGACGGTCACCGCGGTGGGCGCGCTCGAGTCGGCGACCGACAGGTCCTCGCAGCTCGGGCAGCGGAGCACGGACTCGATCGAGGCGGCCCGTTGCGACGCCGTGGGCGGCGGTGACGACAGCACGCCGCTGCCGATCACCAGGGCCACGACGAGGACGACGGCGAGCAGGGTCCACAGCGGGAACCGGCGCCCGCTCACGGGTGGGACGCCTTCGCCTCGGCGATCACCTTGTCGAGGTCGGCGGCCGTCACCGGGGCGATGATGGAGGCGACCACCCGGCCGTCGGGCGCGATGACGAAGGTGGTGGGAGGCGCCCGGACCCCGAAGCTGAGGGCCAGGTCGCCGCTGGGGTCGACGAGGGTCGGCCAGGTCGCCCCGATGGTGGCCTGGTAGGTGCGGGCGGCGCCCTCGGTGTCGTCGAAGACCACGCTCAGCATCGACGCGTCCCCGGTCCGTTGGTGCTCGAACTGGAACTGGACGAGATCGGGTCCCTCGGTCTGGCACGGCTCGCACCAGCTGGCGAAGAAGTTGACCACCGTGTAGCGGCCCGGGGCCCTGGGCAGCGTGTAGCGGACCCCGTCGAGAGTGGTGCCTGAGACGGGCGGAGCCTGCCGGCCGACAAGCGGGTTCTGGACCTCGGTCACCGCGGCCGGCGGACGGGTGGCCAAGACGGCGATCAGCCCGGCGCCGATCACCAGCGCGCCGAGGGCGGCCCAACGGGCCGTGTGGCGCCGCCGGGGCGGGTCCGCCGGGGCGGAGGGCTCGACGTCGGGTCGCGGCCCGGCGATCTCCGTGCCGGCGCTCACCGGCTCGGTGCCCCTCGGGTCACGAGGCGTCACCGGCGCCCACGGGGAGGCGGTCGTCGCCCGCCCCGGCCCGGGCTGCGGCGTCGTCGTCGGCCGAGTCCCGGTCCTCGGGTGGGGCGTGGCCGGACGCGCCGGCGACCGGGGCCGACACCGGATCGGTCGGACGTCGCCGGCGGCCGGGGATGGCCGACAGCACGGAGCCCACGACGATGAGCGACCCTCCCAGCCACAGCCACATGACCAGGGGCTGCACCACCACGCCGAAGGTCCACACCGTCCCCTTGTCGGGGATGTTGTCGATGGTGAGGTAGACGTCGTGCAGCACCGTGGAGTCGATGGCCGGTGTGCCCACCGGGGTCGACCCCGCCCCGAACTCGCTGATCGCCGGGTAGTAGACGGTGCCACCGTCGACCCGCAGCGCGGCCCGGAACTCCGAGTGGGAGGCGGACGAGACGGTGCTCGTCCCGAGGAACGCCACCGTGTGGCCGTCGAAGTCGGCGGTCTGCCCGGGGCGGAGGTGCACCTCGCCGTGCTGGCCGAACGCCGTGGCCGCCGCCAGTCCGACGGCGATGAGCACCACCCCGATGTGGACGACCATGCCGCCGTTGGCCCGGCCGACCAACCCCCGCCACCCGGCCAGCACCGCCCGGGCCGGGGTCGAACCCGAGGAGCGGGCCGTCCGCCACGCTCCCCGCACCGAGAGCACCAGCGCCCGGCCCGCCGACGCGGCGGCGAAGGTGCCGAGGCCGAAGGCCAGCAGCGGCTCGACCCCGTGGATCCCGGACAGCACACAGACCACGACGACCAGGACGCCCAGGGCGGCCGGGACGGCCAGTCGCCCGCGCATCACCTCGACGGTCGTCTTGCGCCACGGCAGCGCCGGGGCCACGGCCATCAAGAACAGCAACCCCAGGCCGATCGGGATGAACATGCGGTTGAAGTAGGGGGCGCCGACGGCGACCGACGTGCCGTCGTGCAGCGCCTCGTAGAACAGCGGGAAGACCGTGCCGAGCAGGACGATGAAGGTGAAGCCGACGAACAGGACGTTGTTGGCCAGGAACGCGCCCTCCCGACTGATCGGCGAGTCGATGCCCCCCGCCGACTGCAACCGGTCACCCCTCCAGGCGATGAGCCCCACCCCGACCAGCAGCACGACACCGAAGAACCCGAGGAGCAGCGGCCCGATGCTCGAGGCCGAGAACGCGTGCACCGACTGGAGGACGCCCGAGCGGGTGAAGAACGTCCCGAGGATGGTCAGGCTGAAGGTGGCCACCACCAGGGACAGGTTCCAGATCCTGAGGAGCCCCCGCCTCTGTTGGACCATGACCGAGTGGAGGTAGGCGGTGCCGACCAACCACGGCATGAGCGCCGAGTTCTCGACGGGGTCCCAGGCCCAGAACCCTCCCCACCCGAGCACCTCGTACGACCACCAGGCCCCGAGGAGGATGCCGGCGGTGAGGAACGCCCAGGCGAACAGCGTCCACCGTCGCGTCTCGCTCTGCCAGTCCTCGTCCAACCGGCCGGTGATCAGCGAGGCGATGGCGAAGGCGAAGGGGAGCGTGAAGCCGACGAGCCCCAGGTAGAGCAGGGGTGGGTGGAAGGCGTTGAGGGGATTGTCCTGGAGCAGCACGTTGGGGCCGACCCCGGTCCTCGGGACGGCCCCGGCCACCCGCCGGAACGGATCGGCCGGCCCCAGCATCAGGCCGAAGAAGAAGGCCGTCACCACGTAGACGACCATCGTCGCCCACGCCACCAGCGGGTCGCCGGCCCGGCGGCGGAAGCGCCACACCATGGCGGTGGCGTACGCCGCCAGGATGAACGCCCACAGCAGGATCGATCCGGCCAGTGCCGACCACAGACCGGTGACGGTGTAGAGCAGTGGCGTGTAGGTGCTGTTGTTGGCGGCGACGAAGGCGATCGAGAAGTCGTGGACGATCAGGGCGCGCTCCATGGCGGCCACCGCCAGGATCCCGCCGACGAGCACGACGGGCGCGTACAGCTGGCCGCTGCGGACGGTCGATGCCCGTCCCCTGGCCAGGCCGGTGGCGATGACCGCGATGCCGGCCACGGCGGCGACGAATCCCAGCAGGACGCCGGTGTGGCCGAGTGCGGCGTTCACCGGGGGCGACCGGTGGCACGGCCGGTGGCGGCCCGCCCCCCGATCATCGCTTCGTCCCGTTCGGTGCCGTGACCCGCCCCGGGTGGGCGGCGATGTACGAGGACGAGTGCTTGACCAGGATCTGGTCGGAGTCGAAGGCGTTCCCGCTGAAGTGGCCGACGGCGATGACCGGGATGTTGGCCTGGAAGAGCTGCGGAGGGCTGCTGGTGTTGTGGACCTCCAGCCTGGTGCTGCCCGAGGTCACGACGAAGTCCACGCCGTCGGGCGTGGTGTGGATCGACTTCGGCTCGACCACGCCCTCGAGGTTGAAGGTCTGGCTCCCGAGGGTCGACCGCTGGGCCACGGCCTGGTTGGCCGGGAGGTAGAAGTTGAGTGCGGAGCCCAATCCCTTGGCGATGAGGAACGCCAGCGAGCCGACGAGCACGAGCCCCACGACGGCGTAGCGGAGCCGGTGGCTGCGGCGCGCCGGTGGCGGCGGGAACGCCGGGGGGCGGGCGCCGTCGGCGCCGGCGTCTCCCGGCGGTGCGGCGGGAGGCGGCCCGAGGGGCGTGGCGGTCGTCACCGGTGGTCGACCACCTGTTCGGCGGCGGCCCGGTACGACTCGACCCGCTGGGCGGCGCGGGTCAGCCGCCGACGGCGCCACACCAGCATGACGCCGTAGAGGACGAGGATGCTGAGCACGATCGAGTAGCCGGCGATGACGTAGTTCACCGGGCGCCCCCGGGCACGGTGGGCACGGCGATGTCACCGATGCCCTCCGCCGGCTGGCCGACCGGTCCCGACGCCGGCTGGCCCAGCGAGCCGGATGCGGGCTGGCCCGCACCGTCGTCGCCACCCGGTGGGCGCTCGACCGCGGCACCTTCGGACTGGCGCTCCAGCAGGGCCACGTCCAGCTCGCCGCTGCCCAACCAGTCCTCGAGCACGCCGATCCGGTAGCGGACCAAGAGCATCCACACGAAGACCAGGGTGAGCGCCACGAAGCTGAGCAGCAGGGTCCACGCCATCGAGCCGTGGATGGTCGGCGACAGATCCGGGTTCAGCACGGTCGCCCCCTGGTGGAGGGTCTTCCACCACAGCACCGAGAAGTGCACGATCGGTACGTCGACCGAGGCGAACAGGGCCACGAACGCGCTGCGCTTGGCCCTCACCCCGGGCTCGGCCGGCACCCTCCGGAGGGCGAGGTACCCGAGGAACAGCACCAACAGGACGGCCGTGCTGGTCAGCCGGGCGTCCCAGGCCCAGTACACGCCCCAGGTCGGCTTGCCCCAGATGGAGCCGGAGATGAGGGTGCACACGTTGAAGACCACGCCCACCTCGACGGCGGCGGCGGCCAGGCGGTCCCAGAACAGGGAGCGGGTGCGGGGCCAGAGGTAGAGGAGGCTGGCCACCGCCGCCAGTCCGAAGGCCAGGTAGAGCGCCACCCAGGCCACGCCGGGATGGAGGTAGACCAGTCGCACCAGGTTGCCCTGGACCTGGTCGGGGGGCGTGACCCACAACCCGAGCCACACCGTGAGGGCCACGCCGACGACGGCGGCGATCCCGATGATCCTCACCGTCCACCGGGCCCGGGGGGACTGCACCGGCAGACCACGCTGGCCGGCCAGGGAACGCACACTCTGGTTCGGACTCACGCCGACTCCTGGATGGGCCCGTACACGACGATGCCGAGGGCCACGTAGACGGCGTCGAAGACGGCCATCAGTCGGAGCCACTGGCTCCCGTCCGCCGGCACCCCCCCGGCCATGGCCGCCTGCCAGATCCGCGTGCCGGCCAACAGCACCGGCGCGGCGATCGGCAGCAGCAGGAACGGAAGCAGCGTCTCCCTCACCCGCAGACCGGCGGAGAGCGCACCGTAGAGGGTCCCGACGGCGGCCAGTCCGGCGGTGCCGAGCAGGCACGAGGTGACGATGAGCCAGGGCACCTCGATGCGCGCCCCGTAGAGGACGACGACCCCGATGCCGAGCACCGCCTCGAGCACCAGCAACTGGGCGGCCACCGCCACCGACTTGCCGAGGAACAGGCCGGCCGGGTCCAGGCCGGAGAGGCGGAGGCCGTCGCGGGCGCCGTCCACCGACTCCACCGACACGCTGCGCTGGATGGCCAGCACGGTGCAGAACAGGACCGCCACCCAGAACAGACCGGGCGCACCCTTGGCCATCGTCGCTCGGTCCGGGCCGAGGGCGAACGCGAACAGGGCCAGCGCCACCACTCCGAACGGTGCCACCTGGGACAGGGCCACCCGGGACCGCGCCTCGATGCGCAGGTCCTTCCCGGCGACCAGCACGGTGTCACGCCACATGGGCCACCGGCCCCTCGACCGGCCGCGGCGACGCCGGCCCGGCGGTGGTCGACCCGGCCGTCGCCGACGGGTCCGGGGCCGACGCCCCCGCGACGGGGGCGGTCACGGGCGGCGGGGCGGCGGGGGTGGTCACGCCCCGAAGGGACCGCTCGGCGGTCACGCGTCCACCGACCATGGTCACGGCCCGGGTGGCCAGGGGCTCGACGAACTCGAGCTCGTGGGAGGCGATCACGACCGTCGCTCCCGTCGACACCGCCTCGCCGATCAGTTCGTTGAGGGTCGTCCGGGTCGAGGCGTCGAGCCCGGCATGGGGCTCGTCGAGCAGCCACAGCTCGGGCCACCGGGCGGTGAGGACGGCCAGCGCCACCCTCCGTCGCTGCCCGGCCGAGAGCTTGGAGGCGCTGGTCTTGAGCAGGCGGCCGGTCAGGCCGAGCCGCTCGCAGGCGCCGTCGACCCGACGGGCGTCGGCGCCGGCGGCCCGCACCGAGAACCTCACGTTCTCCCGGACCGTCAGGTCGTCGTAGAGGTGCGAGGCGTGGGAGAGCAGCCCGACCCGCCGACGGACCTGGCTGCGGCGGCGCACCGGGTCGAGGCCGAACACGGCGATCTCCCCCGAGGCCACCGGCACCAGGCCGGCGCACACCCGGAGCAGACTGGTCTTGCCGGCGCCGTTCGGGCCCTCCACGAGCAGGGTCTCCCCGCGACCGACCTCGAGGTCCACCCCGGCGAGCAGGGGGAACCGGCCGGACAACGCGACGGCGTCGTGGAGGGAGAGCACGGGGGGAAGGGGAGCAGCAGGGGCCATAGCCGACCTCTATGGTACGGGGGCCGGGGTCGAGGAGCCAGGCGAGGCCGCTCCCCCACCGGGGAGCCGGCCGGCCCGGCCGGGGCCGGGCGGGCCACCGGCGCCCCGCTCCACGCCGGCCGTCGGCCTCAGCTCACCGAGAGCCGGTTGAGGTGCAGGTCACGGAGCCAATCGGCGATGTGGGCGGAAAGCACGTCGACGTTGCCGGTGAGGAGGAGGACTCCGAAGGCGATCAGGACCGCGCCACCCACCAGGTCGACCATCCGCAGCCGGCCCCTGACCCGGGCGAGGAGGTCGGTCATGCGGCCGAAGGCCAGGCCGGTCAGGAGGAAGGGCACCCCGAGGCCGAGCGAGTACGCCAGGAGCAGGGCGATCCCGCCGGTCGCCGAACCGCCGGTCCCGGCGGCCAGCGCCAGGACGCTGCCCAGGACCGGGCCGATGCACGGGGTCCAGGCGAAGGCGAAGGCCATGCCCATCACCGGCGGCGCCCATGCCCCGAGCACCGACGGCCGGACGATGAACCGGCGCTCGCCGGACAGGGCAGCCGGAAGGGTGGCACCCGCCGCCATCGCCACCAGCACCGCCCCGAACACGACGATGAGGATGCCCGAGGCGGTCTCGAGGGCACGCTGGTGGGTGAGGAAGAGGCGGCCGACCGCCGACGCCGAGGCACCCAGGATGGTGAAGATCACGGTGAACCCGGCGATGAAGGCGAGGATCCCCCGCAGCAGGCGGCCGCGCTCGCCGCGTAGCTCTCCGGCATCGAGCACCACCCCGGGCGCCGAGTCGGGCCCGACCGGCCCGGCGCCGGTCTCGACCCCGGACCGCGGCTCCGGACCCGGCCCGGGGCCACCGGCGGTGACGGCGACCGGTACCGAGGCCGGGGCCGCCCCCGGCGTGCGCTGCAGCGCGCTGAGCTCGGCGGCGGAGAGGCCCGACACCATCGACAGGTAGGCCGGCACCAGGGGCAGCACGCACGGTGAGAGGAAGGAGAGCATCCCCGCGCCGAAGGCCACCAGCAGGCCGAGCGGGTCGGCGTGGATGGTGGCGAGGCCCAGCACGGTGACCGGCTACGCCAACGTTCGCTGCACCAGGGCCAGGTCTGCCTCGACCATCATCTGGACCAGGCCGGCGAAGTCGACCTCGCGATGCCACCCGAGGGTCTTCTCCGCCTTGGTGGGGTCCCCCACCAGCAGGTCGACCTCGGCGGGGCGCAGGTAGCGCTCGTCGATGAAGACGTACTGCTCCCAGTCGAGGTCGGCGGCGGCGAAGGCCAGCTCCACCAGCTCCTTGACCGAGTGCGTCTCACCGGTCGCCACCACGTAGTCGTCGGGGTGGTCCTGTTGCAGCATCATCCACATCGCCCGGACGTAGTCGGCGGCGAAGCCCCAGTCCCGTTGGGCGTCGAGGTTGCCCAGCGCCAGCTTCTCGTCGATGCCCGCCTTGATGCGGGCCACCCCGTGGGTGACCTTCCGGGTGACGAACTCGAGGCCGCGACGCGGCGACTCGTGGTTGAACAGGATGCCCGAGGAGGCGTGGAGGTCGTAGCTCTCGCGGTAGTTGACGGTGATCCAGTGGCCGTAGACCTTGGCCACGCCGTAGGGGCTGCGCGGGTAGAAGGGGGTGGACTCCTTCTGCGGCACCTCGAGGACCTTGCCGAACATCTCCGAGGAGCTGGCCTGGTAGAAGCGGATCCCGGGATCGACGATCCGGATGGCGTCGAGCACCCGGGTCACCCCGAGGGCGGTGGTCTCGCCGGTCAGCACCGGCTGGTTCCAGGAGGTCTGCACGAAGGACTGGGCGGCGAGGTTGTACACCTCGGTCGGATGGTTGTCCCTCAGGATGTTGATCATCGACACCTCGTCGAGCAGGTCGCCCGCCACCAGGGTGAGGCGGTCCTGGATGTGGGCGATCCGTTCGAAGTTGAGGGTGCTCGAGCGGCGCACCATGCCGCACACCTCGTAGCCCTGGTCGAGCAGGAACTCGGCCAGATAGGAGCCGTCCTGGCCGGTGATGCCGGTGATGAGTGCTCGTTTCGCCATGCGTGGGGCTCCTCGGTTGTCAGTGCTCGTCGTGGGATCCGCTGGGCGTCTGCCAGGCCGGCGGTCGTTTCTCGGCGAAGGCAGCGATCCCTTCCGCAGCTTCGGCCGTCTGGCTGGTGACCGTCAGCATGGAGTGCAGATAGGGCAGAGCCTCGCTGGCCGCCGAGTCCAGCACAGCGTAGAACGATTCGCGGCCCATCCTCATCACCCCCGGCGGCTTCGACGCCAACACCGCCGCCATGGCGGCCACGGCCTCGTCGAGCCGGTCGTGAGCCACCACCTCGGTGACGAACCCGATGCGCTCCGCCTCCTCGGCACCGACCACACGGCTGGTCATCATCAGCTCGAGCGCCTTCTTGGCCGGCATGGACCGCAGCATCGGGACGGTGACCATGTACGGCCACAGCCCCACGTTCAGCTCCGGCGCCCCGAAGCGTGCCCGGTCGGAGGCGATCACCAGGTCGCAGGCCAGGGCCAGACCGAAGCCACCGGCCATCGCCCATCCCTGCACCCGGGCGATGGTCGGCTTGCCCAGATGCCAGAGCTCCTCGAACAGCTCGGCCAGCCAGCCGCGGGCCTGGTGGTGGAGGGCGTACTCGTCGGCCTCCCCGGGCTCGCCTCCCCCCTGGCGGGGAACCATGCCGGCGAGATCGGCCCCGGCGCAGAAGGCCTTGTCGCCCGCTCCGGCCAGAACGAGCACGCGCACGGTGGGATCGGACTTGGCCGACGCCACCTGGGCCCGCAGCCCGGCGATGACCTCCCAGGTCATGGCGTTGCGCCGGTCCGGGCGGTTGATGGTGACGGTCAGCACGGCGCCCTGCCGCCCGACCACCAGCTCGGGGGAGCTCGTTCGGAGCTGGTCGGCGGGCTCGTCGGCGTCTTCGGGCACCGGACGACGCTAGCCCGATCGTCCCTCCGCTGTCCGCTCGAGCCCCGGCCGTCGGCCACCCGTCCCGGCACTGTACGGTGACGCCATTCCGACCGCCGCGCTGCTCTCTTTCCGCCTCGGGGGCTCCGACGGGGTGTCCGTCGAAGCGGCCAAGTGGCGAGACGCCCTGGCCGAGCTCGGGTTCGCCACCACCACCGTGGCCGGCAGCGGGCCGGTCGACCACCTCCTGGCCGGCCTGTCGATCGGCGCCCCCGAGCCTCCGTCCCGGTCGGAGCTCGTGTCGGCCCTCGACGGTGCCGACATCGTCGTGGTCGAGAACCTCTGCTCGCTCCCGCTCAATCCGGCGGCCGGGTCACTGGTCGCGGAGGTGCTGGCCGGAAGGCCCGCCGTGCTCCATCATCACGACCTGGCCTGGCAGCGGCCCCAGTTCGCCGGCCACCCCCCGCCGCCGACGGACCCCCGGTGGAGCCATGTCACCATCAACGAGCTGAGCCGCCGGCAGTTGGCCGAACGGGGGATCGTCGCCACCACCGTCTACAACGCCTTCGCCGTCGGTGGCCCCCACGACCACCGATCGGCGGCCGACGATGCGGCGACGCGCGCCAAGGTGCGCGCCTCGCTCGGTCTCGGCTCCGACCGGATCCTCGTCCTCCAACCGACCAGAGCCATCCCCCGCAAGAACGTCGCCGGCGGACTCCGACTCGCCGCCGAGCTCGGGGCGACCTTCTGGCTCCTCGGCCCGGCCGAGGACGGGTACGGCCCCGAGCTCGAGTCGCTGGTGGAGGCGGCCGACTGCCCCGTCCTCCTCGAAGATCCGAACGGCGGCCCGTGGGGCAGCGTCGACCACGCCTACCTCGCCTGCGACGTGGTCGCCCTGCCTTCGACATGGGAGGGCTTCGGCAATCCGACCATCGAGTCGGTGGTCCACCGTCGCCCCCTCGCCGTCGGGCCCTACCCGGTGGCGAGGGAGCTGGCCGCCTTCGGCTTCGACTGGTTCGACCTGTCCGAGACGGCTCGGCTCCGGGGCTGGCTGCGGTCGCCGGATCCCTCCCTGCTCGAGCACAACCTGGCGGTGGCCTCCGCCCACTTCTCCCTGGAGGACCTCCCCTCGAAGATCGCCGCCGTCCTGCCCGAGTGGTGACCCCCCGATCCCGGGGGGGGGGGTTGGCGGCGGCGGTTTTCCGACCCCGAGTACCATGGGCGCCCATGGAGGGTGCAGCGAGCGCGGAACCGGGGCTCCGGAGGGACGATCGGTCGGGGGGCCAGGGACCGGGTCGTCGCCTGACGGCCGACGCCCGCCGACGCCAGCTGTTCGAGGTCGCGCTCTCCCTCTTTGCCGAACACGGCTATCCGGCGACGACCATGGACGACATCGCCGAGGCGGCGGGGGTGACAAAACCGCTGGTGTACCAGCATTTCGAGTCCAAGCGCGCCCTCTACCTCGAGCTGATGGACGTGTTCTCGAGCGAGTTGGTGACGAGGATCGCCAAGGCCACGGCTACGGCCCAGGGTCCGCGCCAGCAGGTCGAGCTCGGCTTCGCCGCCTACTTCGAACTGATGGTCGACAACGAGCAGGCCTTCCGCCTGCTCTACGGACGGGACGCGCCCGACGACCCGGAGCTCGGAGCCGCACTCCGCCGGGTGGAGGACACCATCGCCCAGGCCATCGATCCGCTGATCGACGCCGGGCTCGATCCCGAGCACCGGCTGCTCCTGGCCCACGCCGTGGTGGGGATGGCCGAAGGAGCGAGCCGCCATTGGCTCACCACCCGGGGTCGGATGCCGTCCGACGGACCGGACGCGGCGGACGGACCCGACGGGGCGGACGGGGTCCGGCGGCCGGGCGATCACGACGAGGCTGCGGCACTGGCTGCCCGCCTGGCCGACCTGGCCTGGGCCGGACTACGACAGGTCCATCGGATCTGAACCCTCAGCGGGAGGGGGTCGGACCGTCGAGCTGTCGCTCAGACCGTCACCTGGCCCGCCACCACGGGCTGATGGGAGCTGTGCACCACTCCCCCTGACTGCTCGGCGGTGATGGCGAAGGCGCTCACGGCGGCGTCGCCGGCCACGCTGAAGGGGACGACCCTGGGCGTGGATCCGAGCAGGCCGAGCGAGATGGTCTTGTCCCCGATGACGCCCCACAGCTGGTAGGTCTCGTCGTTCGGCAGCGAGGTCAGTCCCGCCGCCTCGACGAAGCCGGTCCCCGATCTGGTGAGCACCACGGTCACCGTCGGGCCGCTCGGATGGGCGGTGGTGGCGGTCAGCTCGACCTTCTTCGTCGTCGGATCCTGCAGGGCGGAACGCTCGACCGCCGACAGCTGGGGCTGCCCCTGCAACGCGCTGACCTGGTTGTGCAGGTGATGGACCTGCACGCCGAGTACGACCGCCACCACGGCGGCCGCCGCGGCCACGACGACCGCGGCACGGGCGAGGAGCCGGCTCCGGGAACGGCGCTCGTCGATGGAGACCACCGTCGGCCGTCCCTGGTCGCCCGGCGCCCCGACGTCATCCGCGTGGTCAGGTCCGGGCGCCGGGGTGCCATCGGCGCCCTCGGGTGTCCCGTCGGGACCGAGCCGAGAAGCCAGTTGCTCCCACGAGGGCGGAGTGGAGCGATCCAGCCGCTCGGCGATGCCCTCCCACAGCCCGGCCGGCGAGGGACCGCCCGAGTTGGCCAGCAGCCCGGCCACCTCGTGGTGCTGGGCCACCTCGATGGAGCACTTCACGCACTCCTCGAGGTGGGCGTCGATCATGGTCGCCGTCTCACGGTCGACGGCGTCGAGGGCGTAGGCGCCGAGGAGATCCTGGATCTCCTGGTGCTGCGCCTCGGTCAGGGGACTGGTCATTGCTCCGCTCCTGCGGGTTGGACGCCCCGTTCCGCCAGATTGACCCGCAGCCGGCCGAGACCGGACCGGATGCGGCTCTTCACCGTTCCCTCGGGTTCCTTCAGCATCACGGCCACCTCCCGGTAGGTGTGGCCGCCGAAGTACGCCAGCTCGATCGGCTGACGCAGCTCGGCAGGCAGTGCGCCGAGCGCCTCCTGCACCTGTTCGGCGACGGCCATGTCCCACACCTCGCGGTCGATGTCGTAGCCGGCGGTCGCCGTCTCACGCGAGGTCCGCTCCTCCCGCTTGCGCCGCGACATCTCGGAGCGGACGTAGTCGACCGACTTCCCGTGGGTCCGGGCCAGGAGGAACGAGCGCAAGGTGCCCCGCTGGGCGTCGAACTTCTCGGGGTGGTTCCACAGGTCGAGGAAGACCTCCTGGGTGATCTCCTCGGCCGGTGGGTCGCTGCGAAGGATCCTCCGCGCCAGCGAGTGCACCGCACCCCCGTGACGTCGATAGGCCTCGGCCAGCGCCTGCTGGTGCCATCGTCCGACGGCCACCACCAGACTGGCGTCGCTGGCTTGCTCGAGTTCCATCAGCACGGACTGTATTCGTTGCCGGTGGGCCGGGTGGATGAGTCGGACGGCGCGGCCAGGGCGGGAACGGTCGGTCTCATCCGGATGGCGGTCCACTCCGAAGAGACGGCGATGAACGTGAACCCCACCCAAAAGCGCCCCGACCCGTCGGCCGGACCCGGACGAGGCCGCCGGCGACCCACGATCCGGGCACTCACCGCTGTGGTCCTGGTGGCGACCGGACTGAGCCTGGCCGCCTGCTCGTCAGGGGGGAGTACGGCCTCGTCCTCTTCCCCGCCCCCCTCCTCGGCGGGCGGGGCCGTGACCACGACCACCGGCATGGCGGCCGGGTCCACGACCACCGGTGGCTCCCCGACGGGTGGGGCGACCGCCGACGCCATCACCATCAAGGACTTCTCCTTCTCGCCCAGCGCGGTCACCGTGGCACCCGGGGCGACCGTCACGGTGACCAACCACGACCAGGTGGCCCACACGGTGACCGCCATGGACGGAAAGTTCAACACCGGTGACATCGCGCCGGGTCGATCCAAGACCTTCACGGCGCCGAACACTGCCGGCGCCTACCCCTATATCTGTTCGATCCACCAGTACATGACCGGGACGCTCACGGTCTCGTAACCGCAGCCGGCGACGGGCAGGAGCCGGCACCCACCAATCCGCAGACACAGGAGGAAGAAGATGAGAGGCATCCTGAAGAAGGGCCAGCACCATCGGGAGGAGGAGACCGTCGACGTCGATCCGAGCGCCATGGGAGTGCTCATCGAAGAGTCGAACGACCTCCATCACGACGCCATGGCGGCCACCGGCACCGCGCTGGACGAGCTGGTCGAGACCGGCCACGAGTCCCGGGCGCACGGTGCCATCGACCCGGACGAGTCCCGCCTGGTGGCCGCCCGGCGCTCCCAGCTGGTGACCGGGGCGGCGTTCGGCGGCGGGATCCTGGCGGCGGCCGGCATCGCCGCCGCGCTCGAGTCGGTGTTCGCCTCGCCGGCCTTCGCCGCATCGCCCACCGATGTCCAGATCCTCCAGACGGCGGCCTCGATCGAGGTGCTGGCCGTCGGGACCTACAAGACGGCGCTGACGCTCCCCTTCATCGGCGGCGCGTCGGCCAACGCGGTGGTGAAGGCGTTCGCCACGACCACCATGCAGCAGCACCAGCAGCACCTCGATGCGTTCAACGCCGCCATCACCGGACTCGGTGGGAAGACCCAGACGAATCCCGATCCGGCACTGCAGAAGGTGGTGGCCGCCGCCGTGCCCGGTCTCACCGCTCCGGGGCCGGTGGTGGCGCTCGCCCTCGAGCTCGAGCAGGGCGCGGCCGAAACCTACGTGGCCGACGTCGCCGCCCTCTCGAACGCCAACGCCAAGAAGCTCACCGCGTCGATCATGGGTGTGGAGGCCCAACATGCATCGGTGCTCCTGGCCGTGCAGGCGCTGCTGAACGCCAATGCCCCGCAGTTGATCACCCTCACGCCCGGCAACGTCGCCAATCTGCCGGCGGCCGCCGGATCCGTCGGGTTCCCCGACGCGTTCTACCCGACCAGTCAGGCCCGCCCGGCCACCGAAGGAGCACTCTCATGAGGCGTCGCACCCGCACAACAGAGGTCATGGCCATCTCGGAGCACGAGCTGACGGTGATGACCCGGGACCTCGAACAGATCCACAACGACGTCGGCCGACCGGCGATGGACCGGGCCGTCGACGAGTGGACGGAGCGGTCACGGACCAGCCGACGGGGGTTCCTCATCGGCGCCGGCGCGGTCGCCGGCGGTGCATTGCTCGCCGCCTGCTCGTCGGGCTCGTCGAGCTCGACCACGACCACGTCCACGTCCGCCGGCGGGTCGGGATCGTCGACCAGCGCCAAGCTGACGGGTGACCTGGCGGTCGCCGCCGTTGCCGCCAGTCTCGAGAACCTCGCCGTGGCCGCCTATGGTGACGTGCTGACGGCGGCGGCCGCCGGGAAGCTCGGCACGGTGCCGCCGGCCGTGGGCAACTTCGTCACCACGGTCAAGGCCCAGCACACCCAACACGCCCAGGCGTGGAACTCGGCGATCGTCGCCGCTGGGCACCCGGCGGTCACCGCACCGGACCCGGTGCTCGTGCCAGTGGTGAAGAAGGACTTCGCCAAGGTCACCGACGTGACCGGTGCGGCCATGCTCGCCCTGACCCTGGAGGACATCGCCGCCGCCACCTATCAGGCCGCGGTCGGCGCGGTGAAGGCGACGTCGTCGATCAAGGTCGCGGCCAGCATCCAACCTGTCGAGATGCAGCACGCAGCCATCCTCAACTTCGTGCTCGGCAAGTATCCGGTCCCCCTGGCGTTCAGCACCACCACGGCCGCACGACCGGTCTCCGACTACACGAGCTGAGCGCCCCCTCGATGCCCGGGGGCACCGGGACATCACCAAACCCTCCGTCTCGCAGCGGACCAGACGACGACCGGCTCCTCGGAGCCGGTCGTCGTCGCGTGCATCGCTCCGCCGGCGCCCACGATCCGTCGCCGGGCCGGGGCCCCTGCCTCGGGCCCGACGGGGACCGGCCACGTGCACCCCTCTCCATCCCGAGGGCCGGTCGGTGTCGAACACCAGGCATGAGCTTCGACATGGACACCTATCGACGACTTTCGCAGAAGCTCGAGATCGACGACCTCGACTTCGACACGTTCCGGACCCAGCCTCTCCCCCCCGAGGCCCTCCGCTGCCTGCGCTACATGCACGACGTCGAGAACCACACGGTGTGCTACCTCCGTGATGTGCTGGTCACGCGGGCGCACCGCGACCCCGACGTCACGTCGTTCCTCACGTTGTGGAACTACGAGGAGTTCTGGCATGGCGAGGCCATCGCGTCGATCCTCACCGCCCACGACGAGTCCGCCGGCCGGGGCCGGATCGCCGCCCTCCGTCAGCGACTGCCGAAGCGGGACGCCTGGAGGCCGGTCGGCTTCCAGCTCGCCTCGAGGCTCACCCCCCACCTGACCGCCGTGCACATGACGTGGGGGGCCGTCAACGAGTGGACCACCCAGGCGGCCTACTCCCGGTTGGCCCGGCTCGCCGGTCATCCGACCCTGAGCGAGCTCCTCCGCCGCATCATGAAACAGGAGGGGCGTCACATCGACTTCTACGCCACCCAGGCGCGATCGAGGCTGGCCGACAGCCGGGCGGCCCAGCGCCTCACCCGTTGGGCGCTGGGCCACTACTGGGCGCCAGTCGGCAGCGGCGTGGTGCCGGATCAGGAGGTGGACTTCCTGAGCGCCTACCTGTTCGGGGACACGGCCGGGAGGGCCATGGCGGAGCGCATCGACCGCCGGGTCGACCGCCTCCCGGGGCTGGGCGGGCTCAACCTGGTCACCGGGGCGGTGGCCAGCGCCGCCTGAGCGGGAACTGGGTCCCACGAGCCCGGCCGGTTCCAGCACCGCCGACCTGCACCCAAACCTGATCGAGCAGATAAACTAACTGGGTGTTCAGTTTCCCGAACCCCGTCAACGACTATGCGGCCAGAACGGTGGCCGCAGGTGTGGTGGTCATGGCGGTCGCCGCCATCGCCTTCCGGGAGCCGTGGATCCTCGTGCCCCTCGCCTACGGCTTCTGGGCCCGGGTCCTGACCGGACCGAAGCTCAGCCCGCTCGGGCAGCTGGCCACCCGGGTCATCGCCCCGAGGCTCCCGTGGGGCCCGAAGATGGTGCCCGGGCCGCCCAAGCGGTTCGCCCAGGCCATCGGGGTGACGTTCTCCACCACGGCGCTGATCCTGTGGTTCGGGTTCCATCTGGCCGTGGCCACCTGGGTGGTGGTGGGACTGTTGGCCGTCGCCGCCACGCTGGAGTCGGCCTTCGGCATCTGCCTCGGCTGCATCGCCTTCGGCTACCTGATGAGGGCCGGCGTGATCCCCGAGGACGTGTGTGTCGCCTGCGCCGACATCTCACTCCGCCACCCCGAGCTGTCCAGGTCCCGCCCGGCCTGACGCACGGGGACGCCGCCGGCCCGGGTCACCGTTCCGGCGAGGCCCTGCAGACGTTCCGCCGTTCAGGCCAGTCGGGGTAGGAGGTCGGCGCAGAGCTCGGCCAGCTCCTTGGCGCACGAGACGTACGTCTCGTCGTCGCCGCCGGCCGGATCCTCCACGTCCTCCCACGGCTCGACCGGGAGATCGGCGAGGCCGAGTGCCCGCACCCGCTCGGCGAGCGGCAGGGGCCCGGGGGCCAGATCGCGGCAGAGCCGTTTGATCGAGGCGGTCTTGGCGGCGGCGTCGGGGTGCCGGCGCCGGATGTACGCCACGTGCTCACCGGCCATGGCCACGATCAGTTCGGCCTCGGCGATGTCCCGGTCGGTCACCTGGTGGCTCCGGTGCCCGTCGGCGGCGAAGCCGGTCGTGGCGAGGGCCTCCTTCGTCCTCCGGCCCATCGGCTGCCCTTCGACGACGTGGGTGCCCGCGGTCACGATCCGCACCGGCGCCGGTGCCAGCATGGCCCCGGCCATGACCGACCGGGCGGCATTGCCGGTGCACAGGGTCAGCACACAGGCCGGTGGCCCGGAGCCCGGGCTGGCGGGTCCGCCACGCCCTCCATCGACGGTGCTGTCCTCGGGCATCGTGCCACGCTAGTGCACCGGGGTGTCACCGCCGCAGCGAGCAGCACCGGCGCCGGGAGCCGGACCGGCTGGACCCAGGAAGCGCGTCCGTCACCTCGGTCCCTCGATCCCGATCAGCCACTCCCAGAGGCTGCGACGTGGTGCCTTCGGCTTGCCGGCCTTCGACCGGCCCCGCTTCGGCTTTCCCCCGTTGACGACCGTGCCCCGGACATAGGCGCCGGTCGGGCCACCGCCCTTCGGGCCGCGGCTGAGCACCTGAAGCTCCCGTTCCAGGGTCAGGATCCGATCGTCACGATCGGCCAGGGCACCGACCAGGGCGGTGACGGTGTCGTCCTTGGCGATGATCGCCTCGTCCTTGGCCGACAGGGCCTGGTCGGTACGGCGGAGCAACGCCTCTTTGTCGGCCCTGATCTGGGCGATCTGGGCGTCCTTGTCCGCCAGGCGGTCGGCCAGCTCGCGACGAGCCTCCGCGGCGGTGGCTTCGGCGACCTCCACGCGCCGCCGGGCATCGGTCAGCTCACCATCCGCCGCCGACCGATCAGCGCCCGACCGGGACCGGAGCCCGGGCGCCGCGGGCGTGCCGGGCGTCGACGCCGCCACGGCGAAGACGGCGCGCAGGTCGTGCAACGGGATCAGCCACCGCCCGGAGTCGTCCTTGTAGGCGTGCGGCAGGTCGGGATGGCCTGCTTCGGACAGTCGTCGGCGGATCGTGCTCGGACCGACGTCGGCGATGGCGGCGGCCTGGAGGACCGTGACGTCCGGCTCGGCCGCAGCCCGGACCGGTCCACCGTGCGGCTCGACGATCTCCGGGACGGAGGCCGGCGCCCGATGCTCGGTCACCGTGGTCCCCCCGTCACCCGCGCCGGAGACGCCGGGGACGCCGGGGACGCCGGGGACGACCTCATCCTCGTAGGGGTCGGGTCGACATTGCCGCCTCCTTGTGCCCAGCCTCGTGCCCAGGCGATCGTCGATTCCCGCATCGAGGGGTCGCCACCTGCCCGGATCAAGCCAAGCACAGCGCCGGTCGCACCGTCCACCATCGCGGCCCTGCCACGGTGGGAGATCGACGCTCTGCGGTGGCACGACCGCCGATCGCGGCCGCCGGACTTCAGGGCCGGAGGTCCCCCCTCCCGACGCCTACGGGCAGAGCTCGGTATGCGGGTTGGAGGGGCAGACGGTCTTCTCCGTCAGGGCCACCGCCCCCGAGACGACCGCCTGGCCGATGGCGTTGAGGGGCCGGCCGTCCGCCGTGTGCTCCACGCGTTGGGTGACCACGGCGAGGAGGTCGGACGGCGAGCAGTTGTCGGCGATCTGCTTCCGGTAGGGCTTGAGGTCCCCGGTGCTGATGGCGTTGACGTTGTCGAACACCGCGAAGCAGGGGGCCTCGCCGGCCGTCGTCGTGGTGGTGATCCCCGCGGCGGTGGACGACGGGGTGGTCGTCGACGCCGTCGTCGAAGTCGTCGACGTGGTCGTCGGGGACTTGGTGGCGCTAGGGGTCGACGAGCAGCCGGTCGTGGCGAGACCCACCACGACCAGAGCCAGCGACATCGTCACCATCCGCTTCACCACAACCGACCTCCATGGTCCGGGTTCGACCGGAGAAGCGTAGCCACCCGGGGTGCGGACAGTGGTGTCACCGACCGGGATGCCGACGCCACGGGAGCAGGGCATCCGTGCCGGGCCCGACGGTGCACCAACGGCCTCGGGGCGGGTGCCCCATCACCGACCGCCCCGGGGCCAATACCGCGCCCGGGCGCGGCAAGAGGGCGGAGCCGGAGCCCCACCCTCTGCCGTCGTTCAGGTCAATCGATGGGGCCTGATCAGGGATTGGCCACCAGGGTCGAGCCGCTCGCCACGACGATCGACTTGAGCCCCTTCGGTCCCTTGAGGCTGGCCGTCGTGCCGTGAGCGTTGGTCTTGACCTTGAGGGTCGGCTCACAACCGAGGGAGGTGTAGCTGTCGGCCTCGGCCTGGGCGCCCGTCTCCTGGGACTGGGTGACCTCGGCGATCAGGTCGGGGCTCACCGCGGCGGTAGCCGTCACGGACCCTCCGGCGAACGAGCCGGAGACCGTCCCACCCGAGAACTGGAACCCGACGGGGCTCACGCTCACGCTGAACGTCGAATCCGAGACGGTGGTGTTGGCGATGGAGTCGGAGTTGCCGCTCGCCCACTCGATCAGTGTGTTGAATTCGGCAGTGCTTTCACCGCCGGCGACCAACGAGCTGCAGGTGGCCTCCGCCGAGCTTCCCGGATTGGCCGGATCAGTCACGACGGTCACCTTCTTGATGCCGGTGATCGGCGCGGTGTTGATTCCGTCCGTGGCGGTGCCGGTGCAGGAGCCCGTCCCCTTAGCCGAGGTGGTGACCGGGCCCGACACGCCATAGGTGGTGGTGGGCAGGGCCGCGACGGCCGGGACCGAGTCCCCTGGCGAAGCGGTCCAGTCGTTCTTCAGCGTGGGGGACAGCTTGGCGGACGCCGTGAGTGAGCAGTTGGCGCTGCTGCCGGTACCGGCGGTGATCACGGTCTTGGCCGCGGCGGCCGGCACCGCGGTGAGCGCAATCATTCCGCCAGCTGCCAACGACGCAACGAGCGCGGCCTTCAGGGTAGTTCTGAGCATGCTTCGGGTCCCCCTACAGATTAAGTGCGCCGATGGGCAGGTAAATCAGGGACGACGCTCCCCCGCGGGGCCAGGGTATCCCTCGACCGCCCGGAAGGCAAGTAGTTAGGGTGAACCCATAACAGGACTCTAATGAGCCTCCAATGGCACTCCAATGTCGGGTCGCACACCCGCCGGGCGTCAACCCACGGCGCGCCGACCGACGAGCCAGTAGACCAACGAATTGCCGGGGTTGACGGTCACGAAGGCCCGCCAGAAGTTCTTGCTGCCACGAACCTGGTCGTCGGTCCTCCTGGCCAGGTCCCGCCAGGCGAGCACGGCGAGGACCACCTCGGATACGACGATCGCCACCAGCAGTCGCTTGTGCGTCGTGCTCATGATCTCGATCGGGCTCCTTCTGCCTGGTCGGCCGTGTTCTGCCTGGTCGGCCGTGTTCTACCTTGTCGGACACGCCGGAGGATCCCCCACCCGGCATAGACGTATCAGGTGATCCGGGAGGACGGTCGTCGGCCCCATCCGATGGCACCGCCCATCGGATGGGAAGCCGTCCGGCAGCCGCCCGCCACCGGCCCTCAGTCGGGCTGTTGGCGGTCCACCTCGGCCCTCTCGATGCTCGTCTTGCGGTCGAGCTCATCCTCGTCGGGGCGGCGCGCCGCCTTGGCGTGATCCCGGTGGTGCGGGGTCACGGGCTCCGCCGTGTCCATGACGTCATCCAGATTCGGTTCGTCGTGCGGTGTCGAACCACGGTCTCCCCCGTCCGGCTCGGTGCGACGCGTCATACGTCCTCCTTCTCCCGTACGGCCTCTCGTACGCGATCTCCCGTACCAGGGTGCCTGCCGGCGGACTGGTCGACCGGTGTCGGCCACGGGACCGGAGACCCGGCATCAGCTTCGCCAACACCGCGCCGCGCCCCGGCGGGCCGACGCCTCGGACATGGTACCTGTGCCGTGCGACGCGCGGCGCCGTGCCGTCGCAGCCCGGACAGGATCGAGGTGGGCCGCCCGCACAGCTAGCACTACAGCTAGCGGACGTCGACGAATCGGGGGGCACCGTCCTCCGGGTCGAGCTTCACGCCGTTGGCCGTGAAGCTGATGGCATGGTACCAACCGCACAACATCAGCACGTCGAGGATCTCCGACTCAGTCAGCGTCGCGGCGAGCCTCCCCCAGAGTTCGTCCCCGATCTCCGCCGTGTCGTGCAGTGCGTCGGCGACTTCGATCAGGGCCCGATCCCTCGGGTCGGGCCAGCAGGGGTCCGTCGGTGACCCGTGGGTGAGCGAGGTGACCTGTTCGCCACTGAGCCCGACCCGGGCGGCGAAGAAGGCCACGTGCACACCCCACTCGTATTCGCAGTTGCATCGGGCGCACGTCCGATCGATGACGATCTCCCGGTCACGCATGGAGAGGGACAGCCGCTTGCTCAGCTCGTAGCTGCCCCAGGTCCCCATGGCCTCGGTCATCGCGCGGTTCCGGACCATCGTGCGGAAGAGCACGATCGGTGGGACACCCGGCGGCATCATCGCGGCGAGGCGCTCGGCCACCGCACCTTCGAACGGGGGCTGGACGGGTCCGATCCTCGGCATGGCTGCCTCCCGGTGTTTTGAATTCCGAAACGGATTCCTCACGGTACTGTTTCGGATATCAAAACGCAAGCTCGAGGAGTCTCCATGGTCGGTCGGCCGCCACCCAGGCCCGGGAACGTCGTGCGGGGATCGGTCACGGGTCGCCCGCTCATGGCGGCCATGGATCTGCTGGGTCGACGCTGGGCACTCCGCATCCTGTGGGAGCTCCGTGACGGGCCGACCGGGGCACGAGCGCTCCGTGCCCGCTGCGACGGCATGTCGTCGAGCGTCCTCTACGACCGACTCCGTGAGCTCGGGGCATCAGGTCTCATCGCCCGGACGCCGGGGGACGAGTACGCCCTGAGCGAACTCGGTGCGGCTCTCGGTGCGGCCCTCCAGCCACTCGACGCCTGGGCCGGGACCTGGGCAGCGTCGCTGGACAAGACGTCTCCCACCGGACAGTAGGTGACCCCGCCCCTTGTCGGGCGCAGCCAAGTGATCGGCCGGGAGCGGCCGGAGCTGTCTTCCGGCTCGGTGGCGCTTGGGATACTGGACGGATGGACGAGTACCTGCACGGTGGCGTCGCCAACGCCGGCCAGGTCGTCCGGAGCGGTGGCTTCGTCCTCCGCCCGTCGAATCCCTATTCGGCATCGGTCCACCGCTTCCTCCGGTCACTCCGTTCGACGGGGTTCCACGGGGCATCGCTCCCGATCGAGATCCAGGGTGACGGACCGGAACGGCTGGTGTTCATCGAGGGCGAGGTGCCGGTCCCACCCTTCCCGTCGTGGGCCCAGTCGGACGAGGTCCTCACGTCGGTCACGAGACTCATGACCACGTTCCACGAAGCATCGGGGAACGTCGGGTCCGGCGGAGGCCCCTGGAGCGACGAGTTGGCGGACCCCGATGGGGGACCCGTCATCTGCCACAACGATGTCTGCCTCGAGAACGTCGTCTTCCGCGATGGAGAGGCGATCGCCCTGCTCGACTTCGACTTCGCGGCTCCGGGGCGACCGGGCTACGACCTGGCGGCGTGTGCCCGGATGTGCGTTCCCATCGACGACGATCTCAGTGCAGAACGCCACGGGTGGGCTCCGGCCGATCGACCGGCCCGTCTCCGCCTGGTGGCCGACACCTACGGGCTGGACACCACCGGCCGCCGCGAGCTCCTCGACCATCTGGACCGGTCCATGAGCGGTGGCGGAGCATTCGTGCAGCGTCGGGTGGACGCCGGCGACCCCAACTTCATCCGGATGGCCGCGGCGATGGGAGGCATGGAGCGCTACGGGCGGAGGCGCCGCTGGTGGGAGGCGAGCCGAACCCGATTCGTGGACGCACTCGCCTAGGGGCCGAGAGACCGACGCGACGGGCACCCGCCCCGGATCGGGAGGTGGAGACGCCTCGGCCGAGGTGCGACCTTCAGCTACTTGATGTGCACCCCGGAGATGGCCCGGGCGATGATCAGGCGCTGGATCTCCGAGGTCCCCTCGAAGATGGTGTAGATCTTCGAGTCGCGGTGCCAGCGCTCGACCGGGTGCTCGCGGATGTACCCGTAGCCGCCCATGATCTGGATCGCCTCCTCGGTCACGTACACGGCCGTCTCGCCGGCGTAGAGCTTGGACATGGACCCCTCGCCGGAGGTGAACTCCTTGCCGTTCCGACCCATCCACGAGGCCCGCCAGATCAGCATGCGGGAGGCGTCGATCCGGGTCTTCATGTCCGCCAACTTGAAGGCGATGGCCTGGTTCTCGATAATGGCCCGGCCGAAGGCCCGACGCTCCTTGGCGTAGTCGAGCGAGTACTCGTAGGCGGCCCGGGCGATGCCCAGCGCCTGGGCCCCCACCGTCGGGCGGGACGCCTCGAACGTCTTCATGGCCGCCTGGCTGGTCGAGCGCTTGCCCTCACGGGCCCGGGCCAGCTTCTCGTCGAGCTTGTCCTTGCCCCCGAGCAGGCAGTGGCCCGGGACGCGGCAGTCGTCGAGCACCACCTCGGCGGTGTGCGAGGCGCGGATGCCCATCTTCTGGAACTTCTGGCCCTGGGACAGCCCCGGCGTGTTGGGCGGCACGATGAAGCTGGCCTGTCCCCGGGAGCCCAGCTCGGGCTCGACCGAGGCGACCACCACATGGATGTCGGCGATGCCCCCGTTGGTGATCCAGGTCTTCGTCCCGTTGAGGACCCATTCGTCCTTGGCCTCGTCATAGACGGCCCGCGTGCGGAGGGACGAGACGTCCGACCCCGCGTCGGGCTCGGACACGGCGAAGGCGGCCAGCTGGATCTTCTCCGGCGTGCCGAAGCACTGCGGGCCCCACTCCATGAGCTGCTCGGGTGTGCCATTGCTGGCGATGCCGGCCAGGCCCAGTGTGCTCCCGAAGATGGCGAGGGCGATGCCGGCGTCACCCCACGACATCTCCTCGTTGGCGACCGGCATGAGCAGTCCGCTCTCGTCGAAGAACGCCTGGGTGATGAAGTCGAAGGAGTAGAGCCCGATCCGGGCGGCCTCCTCGATGATCGGCCAGGGGGTCTCCTCACGCTCGTCCCACTCGTGGCCGGCCGGCCGGATGACGTTCTCGGCGAAGTCGTGCACCCACTTTTGGATCTGCAGTTGGTCCTCGTTGAGGTCCAATGAGAAATCAGCCATGGTTCCCTGCTCCGTTCCGGCCCGGTGGGGCCTCCCCGATGTATCGCCCCGATCGCCGGGGGATCAGGCCGCCGATCCGTGCGGATGGGCGCTCTCCTGTAGTTACTCAATAGTAACCAGGAAATGCCGCCTCTGCCACCGCCCGGCCCTCCCGGGGCGCGAACGGGCGGCGGACCGGTCCGTTCGGTGGGCGTCACGGGGGCGCTGGATCGCCGGTGGGGCGGGGAGGACGGGGCAGGGGGCGACGCAGGCGCGCGCTCCCGGCTGCGCTCCCGCACGGGGAGGGAGGGGCCGCCGGGCCCGGGGAGCCGTGGGTGCTACGCGGGCTGGGCCAGGCGGACGTCGACCGCCTGCAGTCCCTTCGGACCCTCCTGAAGATCGAACTCCACGGCCTGACCCTCTTCGAGCGAGCGGAACCCGCTCATCTGGATGGCGGAGTGGTGCACGAAGACATCGGCGCCGCCGTCCGGCTGAGAGATGAAGCCGAAGCCCTTTTCAGCGTTGAACCACTTGACTGTTCCGGAAGCCACGGTGGCTTACCCCTTTCCTCCACACCTGTCGTGCACAAGGAGACCGACTCCGCCTGGCCGACCGTCCTCCCGCACACGAGCGGGTCTTCGACCACCAACCGAAGGGGACTCTCTGCCCGGCAAACGCTAGCAGTCTCCCCCACGGAATCAACTGGTGAGGGGCCCGAAACAGCGCCTGTTCACACGGCGTTCATCGTCGGCGGATCCGCGTCCCGTCGGGGCCGTCCTCGACGACCCAGCCCATCTGCTGCAGGTCGTCGCGCACCGCGTCGGCCTGGGCCCAGTCCCCGTCGGCCCTGGACCGGTCGCGGCGGCGGACCAGGGCGGCGGTCTCCTCGTCGATCTGCTCGTCTGCGCCTCCGCCGAGCGACAGGCCCAGCGCGCCGCAGAGCACCCCCACCGTGGTGGCGGCCCGGAGGGCACCCGGTCGGTCCCCGGCGTCGGCTGCGGCATTGGCCTGCCGGACCAGTTCGAACAGGCCGGCGAGGGCGCCGGGGGTGTCGAGGTCGTCGTCCATCGACCGGCGGAACCTCGACACGGCCTCGGTGTCCACGCCGTCGCCGCCGTGGTGGCCACCGTCGCCGTGGCCGATGGACGGATCGACCGGCGGGCCGCCGGCCAGCGGGTCGGGGAGGTCGAACCGTCGGGCCACCTCGTCCAGCCGGGCCAGTGCCGACTCGGCGTCGGCGATCGTGTCCGGGGTGATCTCGATCGGGGACCGGTAGTGCGACCGGAGCACCAACAGCCGGTAGGCGCGTGCGTCGCTGCGGTCCAACAGATCGTCGAGCGAGGTGAAGTTGTCCAACGACTTGGACATCTTCTCCCCCTCCACGGTGACCCAGCCGTTGTGGACCCAATGGCGGGCGAACTCACGGCCGGCCGCCACGGCCTGGGCCCGCTCGTTCTCGTGGTGCGGGAAGATGAGGTCGATGGCCCCGCCGTGCAGGTCGAAGCCGTCACCGAGCAGGTCGAGCGACATGACCACGCACTCGGTGTGCCAACCCGGCCGGCCGGGTCCCCACGGCGAGTCCCAGGTCGGCTCACCGGGCTTGGCCTTCTTCCACAGCACGAAGTCGAGCGGCGACCGCTTGTCCTCGCCGACCTCGACCCGTGCGCCCGATCGCAACGAGTCGAGGGCCTGGTGGGCCAGGAGGCCGTACCCGGGGACGTCGGCCACCGACAGGTAGACGCCGTCCGCCGTCTCATAGGCGACGCCCCGGTCGACCAGATCGGCCACCAGGTCGACCATGCGGGACACGTACGCGGTGGCATGGGGCGACTCGTCGGGACGGAGCACGCCCAGCGCGTCCATGGCCTCCCACCACACCTGCTCGTAGGTGGCGGTCAGCTCGGCGGGCTCGATGTCGCGCTCGGTGGCCCGGTCGATGATCTTGTCGTCGATGTCGGTGATGTTGGAGACGTAGGTGACGTCCAGCCCGCTGAACAAGAGGTACCGCCGGAGCACGTCGAAGACCAGCGAGAAGCGGCCGTGGCCCAGATGGGGAGAGTCGTAGACCGTCGGCCCGCACACGTACATGGACACCCGGCCCGGGTTCCGCAGGCGCAGCGGCGTCACCTGTCTGGTGGCGGTGTCGTGGAGCTGGAGCACGCAGGGTACGGTAACCCGATCATGGACACTGACGCGACCGGTCCGGCCGACCCGGGCGGGGCGCCGAGGGGAATCCCCGAAAAGCCCGGGCTCGAGGGGCTGGAGGTGACCTGGGCGGCCCGTTGGGAGGAGCAGGGCACCTATTCCTTCGACCGGACCGCCACCCGGGACCGGGTCTTCTCCATCGACACGCCGCCCCCCACCGTGTCGGGGTCCCTCCACATCGGACACGTCTTCTCCTACACCCACACCGACGCGGTGGCCCGCTTCCAGCGGATGCGGGGGAAGGCCGTCTTCTACCCCATGGGGTGGGACGACAACGGCCTGCCCACCGAGCGCCGGGTGCAGAACTACTTCGGGGTCCGGTGCGATCCGAGCCTCCCTTTCGATCCGTCCTTCCAGCCGCCCGATGCGCCCCCGAACGTCCCGATCTCCATCTCGAGGCCCAACTTCGTCGCCCTCTGCCACGACCTCACCGCTCAGGACGAGCAGGTCTTCGAGCACCTCTGGCGCAGCCTCGGGCTCTCGGTGGACTGGTCCCACACCTACGCCACCATCTCCGAACGGGCCCAGCGGGTGTCCCAGCGGGGCTTCCTGCGGCTCGCCCGACGCGGGCAGGTGGTCCAGCGGACCGCCCCCACGCTGTGGGACGTCGACTTCCACACGGCGGTGAGCCAGGCCGAGATGGAGGATCGGGAGCGACCCGGCGCCTACCACCGGATCCGCTTCCCCGCCGTGGGCGGAGACGGGGCCGTCGACATCGAGACGACCCGGCCGGAGCTGCTCCCGGCGTGCGTGGCCCTCGTCGCCCATCCCGAGGACGGGCGGTACCGGGCGCTGTTCGGCACCGAGGTCTCGACCCCGCTGTTCGGGGTGCAGGTGCCGGTGCTCGCCCACGAGCTGGCCGACCCGGAGAAGGGATCCGGCATCGCCATGATCTGCACGTTCGGTGACACCACCGACGTGGTGTGGTGGCGCGAGCTCTCCCTCGCCACCCGGACGGTCGTCGGGCGCGACGGCCGGCTCCTCCCCGTGGAGTGGGGCAGCCCGGGCTGGGAGTCGAGCGACCCCGAGGCGGCCGCCGCCTCCTACGGGGAGTTGGTCGGCCGGACGGTCAAGCAGGCGCAGGCCCGCATCGTCGAGCTGCTGACTGCGTCGGGATCGCTGGTCGGCGAGCCGAAGCCCATCACCCACCCCGTCAAGTTCTACGAGAAGGGCGAGCGCCCCCTCGAGATCGTGTCGTCCCGGCAGTGGTTCATCGAGACGCTTCCGCTCCGTGACCGGCTGCTGGCCCGGGGCGACGAGCTCCGCTGGCACCCCACCTACATGGCCCACCGCTACCGGGCGTGGGTCGAGGGCCTCAACGCCGACTGGAACATCAGCCGCCAGCGGTTCTTCGGGGTCCCGTTCCCCGTCTGGTACCCGGTCGACGGGGACGGGCGGACCGACTTCGACGCGCCGCTGTTCGCCCCCGAGGACCGCCTGCCGGTCGACCCCTCCACGGAGGTGCCCGAGGGCTACGGCGAGGACCAGCGGGGGCGTCCCGGGGGTTTCGTCGGCGACCCCGACGTCATGGACACCTGGGCGACCTCCTCGCTCACGCCCCAGATCGCCGGCGGCTGGGAGGACGACCCCGACCTCTTCGCCCGGGTCTTCCCGATGGACGTTCGGCCCCAGGCCCACGAGATCATCCGTACGTGGCTCTTCTCGACCGTGGTCCGATCCGAGCTCGAGCACGACTCGCTGCCCTGGAGGGACGTGGCCATCTCCGGGTGGGTCCTCGACCCGGACCGCAAGAAGATGTCGAAGTCGAAGGGCGACGTGGTCACCCCGCTGCCGCTGCTCGAGAAGCACGGGGCGGACGCCGTCCGCTACTGGGCGGCCGGGGGCCGTCCGGGCACCGACACCGCGTTCGACGAGGGCCAGATGAAAGTCGGGCGGCGGCTGGCCATCAAGGTCCTCAACGCCTCGAGGTTCGTCCTCGGTCGGATCGCCGGCGACGGGTCGGCGGTGGTCCTGCCCGGTCCCGACGCAGTGACCGCCCCGATCGACCGGGCCATGTTGGCCCGGCTGGCCGATGTCGTCGACGAGGCGACCGCCGCCTTCGAGGAGTTCGACTACGCCCGGTCACTCGAGCGGACCGAGGCCTTCTTCTGGTCGTTCTGCGACGACTACCTGGAGCTGGTCAAGACCAGGGCCTACGGGGACCCCGGCGAGACCGGGCCGGCCTCGGCCCGGGGTGCCCTGGTGCTGGCCCTGTCCGCCCTGCTGCGCCTGCTGGCGCCGATCCTCCCGTTCGTCACCGAGGAGGTGTGGTCGTGGTGGCAGCCCGGTTCGGTCCACAACGCCCCGTGGCCGGAGCGGGGGGAGCTCACCGCGGCCGTGGGCGAGGTGGACGCCGGGACGGCCCTGGTGCTCGACGTGACCGCCGAGGTGCTCGGCCAGGTGCGCCGGGCCAAGACCACGGCCAAGCGCTCCATGCGGTCGCCCGTCGCCGCGGTGGCGGTGGCCGACACCCCGGAGCGGATCGCCGCACTGCGGCTAGCCGAGGACGATCTCCGCGACGCCGGCGGCATCGCCACCGTCGACACCACCCCGGCCGCAGAGTTCGCCGTCGAGGTGGAGCTGGCCCACGAGGACTGAGCGGGCCGGCTGGAGTGAGCGGGCCGGCTGGATGGGGCAGGGCGATTGGATGGGGAAGGGCGGCTAGGACAGGTAGGCCCGATGGGCGGCGGCGGCCATCTCCCTCGGGGAACCCTCCTGCTGGATCCGGCCGTGCACCATGATGGCGGCGCCGGTGGCCACGGTCAGGGCCGTGGTCACGAACTGCTCGACGAGCAGCACGGTCATGCCCTGGGCGGCCAGCGTCCCCACCAACTCGTACAGCTCTGACACGATCAACGGGGCCAGCCCCATCGAGAGCTCGTCGAGCAGCAGGACCTCGGGATCGGTGACCAGGGCCCGCGAGATGGCCAGCATCTGCTGCTCGCCACCCGAGAGGGTCCCGGCCATCTGCCGCCGCCGCTCCTTCAGCCGGGGGAACGTGGCGTAGGTCTTCTCCTCGACCTGCCGGGCGCTGATCCCTCCCCGGTAGGTCCAGACGGCGAGGTTCTCGCGCACGGTGAGGTTGGGGAAGACGCCCCGTCCCTCGGGGATGGCGCACAGGCCGGTCTTGGCCAGCTTCTCCGGGGACCGCCTCCCGACCGGCTCGTCACCGATCAGGACCTCGCCGGCGCTCGGGTGCATCCGTCCACTGATGACCTTGAGCAGGGTCGACTTCCCGGCGCCGTTGGGCCCGAGCAGGGCGAACACGCTCCCGTGGGGCACCACGAGGTCCACACCGTGGAGCACCTCGATGCGGCCGTAGGCGGCCCGCACGGACCTGACGGTGATATTCGGCGGCAGCCGACCGGCGTCACCCCCGGTCGCGCCGGCGGGCACGGGGGCCAACCCGGTCACGACACACCTTCAGGATCGGGACTGGCGACCGTCGCGTCTCCGACGGTGCCGGTACCGACCGTCGGGTTTCCGACCGCGCCGACGTCCACCGTGCCGTCCGACTGACCCAGGTACGCCGCCTGGACGGCCGGATCCCTGCGGATGACATCGGGGGGGCCCGAGGCGATGATGTCGCCGAAGTCGAGCACGTAGATGTGGTCGCAGATGCGCATCACGAGCTCCATGTCGTGCTCGACCAGCAGGACGGCCATCCCCCCCGAGGCCAGCTTGGACAACAGGTCCCCGAGGGCGGACGACTCCTGCTCGTCGAGCCCCGAGCCCGGCTCGTCGAGGAGCAGCAGCTTGGGCCCGATGGCCAACGCACGGGCCAGCTCCACCATCCGTGCACTCCCCGTGGGCATGGACGAGGCCTGCTCGGCGCCGAGCCCCACCAGGCCGACGCCGGCGAGCAGCCGATCACTGGTCACGGCGGCATCGGTCCCCCATCGGGCGACATCGCTTCCGTCCGGCGCCGCCGATGCATCCCTCTTGCGGTGGAGCAACCGGCCGATCCTCTGCCGGGCCCACCACTTGACGTCGGACTCCAAGCCGACCTGCACGTTCTCACCGGCGGAGAGGGTGCCAAACAGCTCGAGTCGCTGGAACGTCCGCGCCAGACCCAGCTTGGCCCGCCGGTGGGGCTTCATCGAGGTGACGTCGGTGTCGAAGATGTGCACGGTGCCCCGCCCGGGGGCCTGGAGTCCGCTGATCACGTTGAACAGCGTCGTCTTGCCCGCTCCGTTGGGGCCGATCAACCCGGTGACAGTCCCGGCCTGCACGGTCAGACTGACGTCGCTGAGGGCCGAGACCCCCCCGAACCGGACGGCGACGTCCGCCACCGTGAGCACCGCCGTGCCCCCACCGTCGACCTCAGCCGGCGGCACGGGTCTCACCCCCCACCCCGACGATGCTGCCCACGCGGGCCCCGCCGTCTCCGGCCCGGGTCGAAGCGTCTCCGCCCCGGCTCACCCACGGCAGCCGGAACTGCAGTGCCTCGATGCCGAGGATGCCGCTGGCGGCCCGGCCGATCAGGATGATCCCGACACCGGCGAACAACCCGACGCCGTTGGGCCACACCTGGTTCAGCACCACGAACGTCACGGCGGCCAGGAACGCACCGGTCACCGTGCGAATGCTCCAGATGGTGACGAACAGAACGAAGATGATGCCTGGGAAGATGTCGAAGTCCGAGGTGCCCACCACCCCCTGCACCGTCCCGTAGAGGGCGCCGGCCAGCCCGGACATGGCGGCGGCGATGGCGAACACGGCGACCTTGGTGACCGCGATGTTGAGGCCGACCGTCGCATAGGCGGCCGGCGAGTCGTTGAGGGCGACGAGCCTCCGCCCGAAGAGGCTGCGGCGGATGGCCAGCACCATCCAGGCCGACAGCACGAAGAAGGCGGTGACCATCAGGAACTCGCTCCGGTCGCCGCCGAACGACAGCCCCGGCAGCACGATGCGGCCGATGCTCACCCCTCCGGTGCCGTAGATGTGCCCGTCGGCGAAGAATCCGGTGGCCACGGCGTCGGCGAAGGCGAAGGTGGCCAGGGCCAGGTAGAGGTCCCGGAGCCGGACGGTAGGCAGGGCAATCAGCACCCCGATGCCGGCGCAGACCACGGTGGCGGCCACCAACCCCAGCACCGAGCCCCCGCCGGCGACCTTCCCCATGATGAACGCCCCGATGCCCATGAAGGAGAACTGGCACAGCGAGACCTGACCCGAGTACCCGGTCAGCAGCACGAGCGAGAGGCCGACGATGCCCAGGGACATCACCAGCCCGCCCAGGTCCAGGATCGTGGTGCCCTTGAACTCCGTGTTGGCGAACAGGGCGGCGACGACGATGGCCAGGACGAAGAACGCCACACCGGCCAGCAACGACTCGCGGCCCCCGGCCACCCGGGGGGCGCGCACCGTGCTCAGCCGGCCCACGGCCCGCAGCCTCACCGACGGCAGGGTGACCAGGGCCACGAACAAGAAGACCATGGGCAGCGCGTAGGTGATGTCGGGCACCAGGTTCTGGGGGACGTGGGGAAGGATGTAGTTGATGACGTAGTTCTCGGCGAGACCGATGCCGATGGCGGCGAGGAAGGTCACCGGGATGTTCTTCAGCCGGCCGACGATGGCGGCGGCGTAGCCGTTGACCACCAGCAGGGTCATGGCCTCGATGCTGATCCCGGTGGTCTGGGTGGGGGCGAGGAGCACGCCGGCCAGGGCCGCCATCATGAACCCGAGGATCCAGCCGTACTGGCTCATCCGGTTGGGGGACGCGCCGGACATGGCCAGCAGCTCGGGGTCGTCGACGACCGCCCGGAGGGCATAGCCGGTCCGCGTCGAATAGAAGAGCGCCCGCAACGCCACGGCCACGGCGAGGGCCACGCCGATGATCAGCACCTCTTGGTACTGGATGTTGATCCCCGCCAGCCGGAACTGCCCGGAGACCATGTTGTTGACGGAGCGCTCGACCGTCGGGCTCCAGATCAGCGTGGCCATGCCGGTGAGGATGACCAGCAACCCGAGGGTCACCATCACGGGTCGTTCTGCCGAGGCTCCGTGCAGACGGCGCATGAGCACCCGCTCCACCAGGGCCCCGGCGATGGAGGCCCCGACCACCAGGATGATGACCAGGGCCACCAGCACCGGGACGTGGTGGGCCGACACCAACTCCCAGTAGCAGAAGGCGGCGACCATGCCCACCGCCCCCTGGGCGAAGTTGAACACGCCCGACGTGGTGTAGGTGACCACCAGACCGGTGGCCGCGATGGCGTACCCGGCGCCGAGCATGATCCCGAAGATGGTGTACTGCAGAAAGTTACTCACCGGTCATCCTCGTCCCCCGTTGAATCACGTCGAGCACCCAGGAAGCCACCGGGCAGGTCAGGACCCGGGTGGTGTCACGTAATGCCCGTTACAACGGTACCCGTTGGTGCTGCTGGTCACCGGCGGATCGTCGAACCGGTGGAAGTCCCCGAAGGCAACGACCCCGATGAGGTAGCAGTTGCCCGGCGTCTTGGTCGCCGGGTTGCTCGCGGTGACGATGTTGTTCCCGCTGAACGAGGTGATCTTGGACAGCGCCTGCAGCAGCGAACCCCGGCTGGGGCTCGACCCGGCGTTCTTCAGGGCGTCGCTGAACAGCTCGGCCGACAGCCATCCGTACAGCGTGAACAGGTCGGCCTTGAACCCGGGCGACGCCTTGGCCACCCAGGTGTTGAACAGGGCAACGGCGGGGATCACGGACGAGTCTTGGCCCAGGTAGAGCGAGGTGTTCTGGTCGAGGTAGGCCCCGTTGACCGCAGAGGCGCCACCCGAATTGGGGATGAGGGCGTTGCTGTAGCTGGCCGCGCCCAGGATGACCTGGGGATGGAAGTTCTGCTGGTCCAGGTTCTTCAGCAGCGCCGAGGCGTAGTTCTGCGGGAGCTGGTCGATGAAGATGATCTTCACCCCGGCGTTCTTCATGGCCACCACGTTGGCGGTGAAGTCGGTCTGGGTCACCGGGATGCTGGGGTCGTAGACGATCTTGTAGCCGAGCTGCTGCATCACGTACTTCTCCCCCGCCCAGTCCGTGAGAGCGGACGCCGTGTTGGACACGATCGTCCCCACGGCGTCCACATCGTCGGGGAACTTCTGCTTGAAGTACTCGAGCGGTCCCGTCTCCCATCCACCGTTGAGGGGGACGGCGGGGAAGACGTTGGGCAGCTTGTTGGTGGCCGGGTCGAGCACCATGGAGACGTCGGGCATGCCCGGGTTCTGGGCCAGCAGGGTCCCCCCGAAGCTGTCCTGGAGCGAGAAGCCCCCGACCAGGGAGAAGTCGTTGTTGATGGCGTTCTGGGTGGCCTGCTTGTTGCCGGAGCCGCTGAAGCCGTCATCGGCCGAGTCGACGACGATCTTGCGTCCGTTGATCCCACCGGTCGAGTTCACATAGTCGGAGTAGGCCTGGGTACCCACCAGCGCGCCCTTGAACAGGCCGCCGATCGACAGCGTGGACACGTTGCCGATGCGCACGGAATCGGACGTGATGCCGGTGTGGTCGCTGAAGGCGCTGGACGGGATCTTCGAGCTGGTCGATCCCCCGCTGTTCGTCGAGGTGTCCTTGGCGGAGTTGGTCGAGCTGCAGGCGACCGCCGTGGTGGCCACCAGCACCAGCACCCCCACGGTGGCCAGACGCGTCTTCCATGATGCAGAACGCAATGCTCCCCCTTGTATCGGTCGTGACCACGGCGACGGGATCTTGCGGATGTCCCCTCCGTGACGATTAATTGACTCTACGTCAGAAACTCGTCCGACTGTCTAGCACCGTGGGTGCGGACGCCGATAATCCAGGTGGTCGGGAGTGGCCTCACTCGGCCCGGTTCGGTCCGACCACCGTCGGACGGCCCGGGGCCGGGGGATCGAGCACGCGGGCCCGGATGCCGTCGAGGAACCGGACGACCCCCATGGTGGTGTGGCGGCAGCGGATCGAGGCCAGCACGTCGAACGCGTGCTGGGCCCGGGGGAGCTCGACGTAGGCGACCGGCTCCTGGGAGGCCTGGCGGAGACGGTCGACGAAGTACCGGGCGACGGCCAGGGGGACCAGGGTGTCGTTGACGCCGTGGAGCACGAACATGGGTGGGGCGGCGGCCGTGACCCGCTGGTCGGGGGACGCCCGCTCGAAGAGCTCCGGGCGCGACGCCGGTGAGATCTTCATGACCCGTTTGGCCAGGAGCTCGACCAGTCCGGCCCCATAGGCTCCGGAGCGGTCGGGGGAGCCCGTCAGGTCGTAGACGCCGTAGAACGGCACGCAGGCGTCCACCCGGGTGTCGAGCCCCTCGAACCCGGGCTGCCACTCCGGCTCGTTCGGGGTGAGCGCCAACAGTGAGGACAGGTGGCCGCCCGCCGAACCCCCCGAGACGGCGATGAATCCCGGATCCCCCCCGTATTCGGCGATGTGCTCCCGGACCCAGGCCACCGCCCTCTTGCAGTCGACGATGTGGGCCGGCCAGGTCGCCCGGGGGCTCAACCGGTAGTTGATGGCGACGCACACCCAGCCCCGCTGGACCAGCTCGTGCATCATCGGGATGCCCTGCTCCCTCTTGTCCCCGATGACCCAGGCGCCACCGTGGATGTACACCAGGACCGGCGCCCGGTCGGGTGCCACCGACCGCCGCGACAGGATGTCCAGCTTGTGGCGGTAGTTGCCGTCACCCCAGTAGTCGATGTTCCGGACCCGCCGGATGCCGCGCAGCCGGAAGGGCACGGCGACGACCAGCCGCCACCACCGGTTCCAGGCCGGGACCGGATCGAACCCCTCCACCCTGATCGGCCCGCCGGCGGCGTCGTCGAGGGCCGCTTCGACCAGCGCCTGTGCACCGTGGGCGACCGCGGCGAGCCGGAGCAGCCCCGCCCAGCTCGCCACCGCGAAGGCGAGCCCGAGCCACCCGGGCCACGCCCCCAACGCCCCGTTCAGCGCCAGGACGACGGTGACGGCCACCTCGAGCAGCGCGACGTGGAGGGGGAGCTCGCCGGGAATCCACCCGAGGGCGAAGCTGACCACCGTGAACGGCTCGCGGCGCACCGGAAAGAAGGCGTTGACCACGAGCACCGCGAAGACCATGCTGACTGCGAGGAAGACCCAGGGCACACCTAAATACAACACGGTCAGGCCGGCCATGTGAAGTTATGACCAGTGCCGGGCCCGACGGTCGCCGGTCGGACCGACGGTCGGATCGACGGCTCGGACGACAGCAGGGGAGGGAACGACCGATGGAACGACTGAGCGGACTCGATGCCAGCTTCTTGTACCTGGAGACGCCGACACACCACATGCACGTGGCCCTCACCCTGGTCTTCGACCCGTCGACCGTCCCCGGCGGCTACTCCTTCGAGCGGATGAAGGCGTCGATCGGCGCCCGGATCCCACTGGCGCCGGTGTTCCGCCGCCGCCTCGTCGAGGTGCCGTTCCGGCTCGGTCACCCCGTCTGGATCGACGATCCCGACTTCCACATCGACGACCACGTGCGGCTGACGGCGGTCCCCCGGCCCGGCGGCCTGCAGCAGCTGGCCGATCTCGCCGGCGAGATCGCCGGACACCAGCTGGACCGCAACCGGCCGCTGTGGGAGATGTGGGTCGCCGAGGGGGTGTCGGGCGGACGCATCGGGCTGATCGCCAAGATGCACCACTCGACGGTCGACGGGGTGTCGGGGGCCGAGTTGCTCTCGGTGCTGTTCGACCTCGAGCCGAATCCGGCGCCACAGGCGGTTCCCCCTGCCTCGGCCGTCGACGCACGCGTCCCCTCGGGCATCGAGCTGGTGAGCCAGGCCATGGTGGCCCGCTCCATGAGGCCATGGGAGATCACCCGCGACCTGGTGCGGACCGGGCAGCGGGTACTGGGTGTCCGGAGGGTCCGGATCGGTTCGGGCCACCGGACCGGGCCGGGCAAGGCGGCCCTGCCCCTGTCGGCCCCCCGCGTGTCATTCAACAGCGCCGTGACCAGGCGGCGCAGCGTCGCCCTCACCTCGATCGGCCTCGAGGACGTGAAGAGGCTCAAGCGGTCGACCGGCACCACGGTGAACGACGTGGTGCTGGCCGTGTGCACCGGCGCCCTGCGCTCGTTCCTGCTGGACGGGGACGAGTTGCCGGACAAGCCGCTGGTGGCCGTGGTGCCGATCTCCGTGAGGCCCGACCTCGACGACCCCAAGGGATCTAACCAGGTGTCGGCCATGTTCGTGCAGCTGCCGGTGGACATCGAGCACCCGATCGAGCGGCTGATGGCCATCCACGAGGGCACCGAGGGGGCGAAGGAGGAGCACAACGCACTCGGGGCCGACATGCTCCAGAACTGGGCCGAGCACGCCACCCCGAACGTGTTCGCCAGCGCCGCCCGGTTCTACTCGCGGATGCGCTTGGCCAACGTGCACCGGCCCATCGCCAACCTCGTCATCTCCAACGTGCCGGGCCCCGACTTCCCCCTCTACCTGGCAGGCGCCGAGCTGAAGGCCGGCTTCCCGCTGGGGCCGGTGATGGACGGGATGGGGGTCAACATCACCGCCATGAGCTACCGGGGTGTCCTCTACTGGGGGATCATGGCGTGCCCGGAGACCATCCCCATGGTGGGCGATCTGACCGATGCCGTGCCGGTGGCCCTCGACGAGCTGCTCGAGGCGGCCGGCCAGGAGCGCTCCACCTACCGGCCCGACACCACCCTGGCTCACGGGGAGTCGGCCACCGCCATCGACGAGGCTCCCGAGCACACCGCAATCGGCGCACCGAAGGTCTGGGGGGCGGGGGCGTAGGGGATCACCGCGTCGAAGCCGTCGACCAGGAACGCGCCGGTCTGGCCGGGCCCGACCACGATGTCGGTCGGGTGCTGGGTGCCGGCGGTGGCCGCGTCGGTGCTCCGCTCGGGGAGCCGGACCGGATCAGGCGGAGTGGAGAAGCTGCTCAGCGGGACAGGATTGACCCAATTGTTGGCTGCATCCGCCACGAGGAGGCTGGAACCGTCGGCCGTCACCGCCACCGCCGCCGGGTCCGAGATGCCGAACCGGTCGAAGCCGGTGGCCGTTCCCGTGGTCCCCGTCGATGCGGCGATGGGGAGGACCCGGCCGCCGAAGTCGGTCCCACCCTGGCCCACGACGTAGATGGTGGCGCCGTTTCCCGTCACCACGATGCCGTGGGGTGAGTAGACCGAGGAGACCGACAGTCCCGTCGGGATGGCGGCGCCGACGGTGGCGTTCGAGGTGTTCACAGGGATGACAGCGCCGGCGACGAGGGCGTAGAGCGTGGCGTTGGCCGGGTCGACGGCCATGCCGAAGACGGTGCGGCCGGCCCCGAGGTCGAGTGGGGTCCCGACGCGCCGGGTCGCCGCGTCGATCGGGACGATCGTGTTCCCGCTCGCCGCCAGGACCGTCCGGCCGTCGGGCAGGACCGCGATGGCGTGGGTGCCCCCGACACCGGGGATCGGGATGGGCGACTCCGCCTGCTGGGTGGCCAGGTCGATGGGGATCACCACGTTCTGGACCGACTCGGCGCCGGGGCCGACCGGTGCCGTGCTGCTGGTGGACGCGGTGCCGGCGGTCGCCGGGGGCACCGTCGTGGAGGAGGCCGGTGAGGACGGGGCGACGCCGTCGCTGGTCACCACGAAGGCCCACTGTCCGTCGGGTGAGGTGGCGATGGCGAAGTCACCCAGCACCGGCGACCCGGAGATGGGCAGCTCGATCGGGGCTTCGGCCGTGTCGGTGGCCAGCTCGACCGGAGTCACCGCGGTGGGGCACACCACGTAGCCCACGGCGCCGGGCGGGGCCATCGAGGGGTCGTCGACCGGCGCCGGGCGGGGGGTTGCGAACAGCGAGCAGCCCGCCAGGAGGCAGGCCACGGCACCCAACGGTGCCAGGGTCGCGGCGTGCCGTCCCCGCCGGCGGCCACCGGTGCCACGGAGGGTTGGCGTTCGGAGCGTTGCCATAGGTGGTGCTGACCATAGCGACGGCGCCGCAACCGGTGGCACCGCACCCGTGGCGCCGAGGCTGCCCGGGTGTCGGGCGGACCTGTGGTCGGGGCCGGCCGACGGTCCCGCCCGGCCCGCTCAGGGATGCTCGAAGCTGGGCACGCCCTCCACTTCGAAGGCGAACTCGTCGACGAAGCACCACCACCACTGCTCGCCGGGCTCGAAGGACTGGATGAGGGGGTGGCCGGTCTCGTCGAAGTGGGCCGTGGCGTGCCGACCCGGTGAGTTGTCACAGCACCCGACATGCCCGCAGATCATGCACAGGCGCAGGTGCACCCACTGCCTGCCGTCCCGGAGGCACTCCTCGCAGCCGTCAGCTCCGGGGGTCACCTCCTGCACCTGGGGCAGGTGGTGACAGAACTCCTCGGCCTCGGTCACCCTGGGTCCGATCCGGCCGACGAGTCGTGGAACCGCCGAGGGACGCCCTCCCCGGTGCCGCGTTCTCCGGCGCCGCGTTCTCCGGTGCCGCGTTCTCCGGTGCCGCGTCCTTCGTCGTCGGATTCGCCGCGAATCCCGGTGGTGCCCATCGTCGTGAGTATACGGAGTGAGCCCTGGCGGATCGACCTCCAGTTCAGCAGCGGATTGGGCAGAAGGGTGATCCAGACCACGGCACCGGTCCGAAGAGGTGGTGTGGCCCCCGGCCCGGCACTGTTCGAGACACAGCAGCGGGCACGCAAGTAGCCGGAAGAGGACCGCAGGGGGATACGCGACGAGCGCGGTCCGAGTAGGGAAAGGTGCACTCCATTGACTCCACATTCCGATCCGCCGACGCATCACGATCCACCGGGACGGCACGGACGATTGGCCATGGTCCTCGTGGCTTCGCTGTTGGCCGTGCTGGTCGGCCTCAGCTTCCAGGTGGCGTCGGCCACGGCTGCGGTACAGGTCCCGCCACCCAACGGCAACAGCGGGACGACCATCGACCCGCTGCAGTACAACTGCGGCAACGACGCCCCGACCTGCGGACAGGTCGGCGAGTCCAACGGCTACTACAACGGGACGAACGTCGACCTGCTGTACAGCGAGAACTACTACTGCGACGCCAATGTGCCCTCGAACGCGGCCACGGGCTGTGAGGCCGGTGCGGGCCCGTCGGCCACGCCCAGCTCGACGTCGGCCGGGAGCAGCGGGACGTCGCTCGGGAACACGACGCACAGCGACACCCTCTACATCCCGACGCCCGTCTTCGCCGACCCACCGCCGACCCAGTGCACGGCCACGGCGACCTGCATCGACCACCCACCCACCATCGACCTGCACGCATTGGCGTCCTACCTCGGTGTCAGTGACGCGTCGACGTTGGACAACGTCCCGATCCCGGCGCACGACCATGTCGTCGGCACCCGCAACGAGGGCCTACCGGAGTGGTGGAACGTGGAGGTGGTCGCCACCAAGGACCCGGCGGTGTTCAGCACCCTCACCAGCGTCAGCGCCATCAACGCGGCGGTGACCGCCGGCACTGCGGCGGCCGTGCCGACCAACGCCTTCCTGTTCTTCCAGGTGCTCCCCGGGACCCTGTCGTCGGCCATGGCCGCCGACCTCACGGCGACCGCCCCGCCGGGACCGGCCGTCCCGGCGGCACCCGGTCCTCCCCCGGCCAGCCAGGTGGAGCCCGGGACCACGTTCAACAACCTGAAGAACGACTGCGGGGCCACCGCGCCCAACTGCCAGAACGTGGGGATCAGCCGCGACTGGATCGAGGGCCAGGACGTCGAGGCCCTCTACACCGAGCCCTACTACTGCGGGACGACGACGGCGACGGTCCACTCGTCGTCCGGCTGTGAGGCGGGCTCGGACCCGACCTCGGTGCCACCGGGCGTGGCGGACCCGACGCCGCCGACGCCCACCCAGACCAACAGCCAGATCGACCCGCTCTACATTCCGGTCCCGCTGTACTCGAGCCCGCCGGTTCCCTACGTCCAGTGCTCCAGCGCCATCACCTGCATCGACCACCCGGCCACCATCGACCTGTCGCAGCTGGCGGCGGTGCTCGGTGAGCCGGCGGCATCGCTGGACAACGTGCCGCTCCCCGGCCACGACCACCTGCTCACCACCAGGAACGGTGACCAGCCCGAGTGGTGGAACGTCATCGTCATCCCGGTGACCTCGGCCAAGGGTCTGGCGTCGGTGGAGGCGGCCAAGGACTATGCCTCGGTCAAGGCGCTGGAGAACGTGTCGGGAAGCGGGATCGGGGTCGACGGTGTCGGCGAGGTCCCGACCAACGCCTACCTCTGGTTCCAGACGCTGCCCGGTGGCAGCTCGCCGACACCGGGGCCGGTCCAGACCACCTGCAGGTCGACGCTTCCCTCCGGCTCCGTCGTCGGTGCGGCCGCCCTCGACGACGGCACGGGCTACTACGAGGTGGACAGCGCCGGTGACGTTGCCGCCTTCGGTGCGGCCACCTGCTTCGGCGACCTGACCGGCAAAGCCCTCAACAAGCCCATCGTCGGCATGGCCGTCGACCGGCAGACCGGTGGCTACTGGCTGGTGGCCTCGGACGGAGGCGTGTTCTCCTTCAACGCACCGTTCCACGGCTCGACGGGTTCCCTCCGGTTGAACAAGCCGGTGGTGGGCATGACGGCCAACCTCAACGGCACGGGCTATTGGCTCGTCGCCTCGGACGGCGGAGTGTTCTCCTTCAACGTGCCGTTCCACGGCTCGACCGGGGGCATCAAGCTCAACCAGCCGGTGGTGGGCATCGGCCTCGACCGGGCGACCGGCGGGTACTGGTTGGTGGCGTCGGACGGGGGCGTGTTCTCCTTCGACTCGACGTTCTACGGATCGACCGGGGGCATCAGGTTGAACAAGCCGGTGGTGGGGATCGCTCCCGTGTCCGACGGGAGTGGGTACCGGCTGGTGGCCTCCGACGGAGGGGTGTTCGACTTCAACGCACCGTTCTTCGGGTCGACCGGGAACACCAGGTTGAACCAGCCGGTCATCGCCGGACTCAACAACAACTCCTATGACGGCTACTGGCTCGTCGCCTCCGACGGAGGGGTCTTCACCTTCGGGCCGCCGAACGAGGGGATGCCGTTCTACGGGTCGGCCGCCTAGTGACCGTTCCTCCCCGGGTCGGCCGCATGGCGACGGCCCGTGACCCGGCTACGTGGCGGAGGTCCACCACGTAGGTCGTAGCGCAGAAGGCGGGGCTCCGGCCCCGCCTTCTGCGCGGTCCGGCACCGACCCGTCGCTGTCGGGAGCACGGCCGGGAGCGCCTCGGGCCGTCGGCTTCGGGAGCACGGCCACTGCGCGGGTTCATCCCTCGAAGTGCTGCCCTCCATCCACCGGAGAGATAGGGACCTTCGACCCTAGGGACGAGGCGCGCGGATTGATTGGATGCCAAGCAATGACACTCGACCTCTCGCGCTGGCAGTTCGGCATCACCACCGTCTTCCACTTCCTCTTCGTCCCGCTGACCATCGGTCTGGCGCTCCTGCTGGCCATCATGCAGACCGCCGCCTACCGGACGCGCCACGACGAGGAGCGGTCGGCGAAGTGGACGAAGATGACCCTGTTCTGGCGGAAGCTCTTCCTCATCAACTTCGCCATCGGCGTCGTGACCGGGATCGTGCAGGAGTTCCAGTTCGGGATGAACTGGGCGGTGTACTCCCGCTACGTCGGGAGCGTCTTCGGGGCACCCCTGGCCATCGAGGCCCTGTTGGCGTTCTTCCTCGAGTCCACCTTCCTCGGCGTGTGGATCTTCGGCAAGGGGCGAGTCTCGGACCGCATCCACCTGACCTCGATCTGGCTGGTGAGCATCGGCACCATGCTGTCGGCGTACTTCATCCTGGCCGCCAATGCCTGGATGCAGCATCCCGTGGGCTACAGGATCCAGGGCAACCGCGCGGTCATGACCAACTTCTGGGCGGTCATGACCAACAGTACGTTGATCAGCTCGTACCTTCACGTCTTCACGGCGGCGCTGGTGACCGCGGCCATGGTGATGCTCGGCATCAGCGCCTGGCACCTGCTGCGGAGCCAGCGCCGCAGCGAGGACCCACACCCGGTGTTCAGCGCGTCGGCCAAGCTGGCCATCATCGTCGGGACCATCGCCGTCGTGGCCACCATGTTCTTCGGCGACAACCAGGCCAAGCTGATGGAGAAGCAGCAGCCGATGAAGATGGCGGCAGCCGAGGCCATCTACAACACCCAGGACGGTGCGAGCTTCTCCCTCCTCACCATCGGCAACCTGTCGGGTGACCCCGTCTTCCAGATCCGGCTCCCGCACATGCTGTCAGTGCTGGCCACCAACAGCTGGGACGGCCAGGTCCAGGGGATCAACCAGATCCAGGCCAAGGAGACCGCGGCCTACGGACCGGGGAATTACAAGCCCATCCTGTGGGTCACCTACTGGACGTTCCGGATCATGGTCGGCTGTGGGATCCTCATGTTCCTCGGGCTCGGCGTCGGCCTCTGGCTGATGCGCAAGCATCGGCTGGAGCGCTCGAAGTGGTTCCTGCGCCTGGCCGTGCCGGCACTGGCCCTGCCCTTCATCGCCAACACCACCGGGTGGATCTTCACCGAGATGGGCCGCCAGCCCTGGATCGTCTACGGCCTGTTGAAGACGGCCAAGGGCGTGTCCGATGTCGGGACGGGCTACGTCGTGACCACCCTCGTCGGCTTCACCGCCATCTACAGCCTGCTGGCGGTGATCGACATCGGGATCATGGCCCACTTCGCCCGCCAGAGCCCGGCCGACGACCACGAGGACGACGACCACGACCACGACGACGAGTCGACTCCCGGTGGCGACCGGGTGCCGGCACTCGTCTACTGATCAGACCGGAGAACTCATGCCTTCTGTTGTTGCCGCCATCGGGGTGCCCGCCTACACCGGGCTCGAGATCTTCTGGTTCGCCGTCATCGCCATCCTCTGGTCGGGCTACTTCGTACTCGAGGGATTCGACTTCGGCGTGGGGATGCTGCTGCCCGTCGTCGGGCGCGGCGACACCGACCGGCGGGTGATGATCAACACCATCGGCCCGGTGTGGGACGGGAACGAGGTGTGGCTCCTGACCGCCGGGGGGGCGACGTTCGCCGCCTTCCCCAACTGGTACGCCACCCTGTTCAGCGGCTTCTACCTGCCCCTCTTCCTGATCCTGGTCGCCCTCATCTTCCGGGGCATCGCCTTCGAGTTCCGGGCCAAGCGGGCCCTGCCGGCCTGGCGCACCGCCTGGGACCACGCCATCTTCTGGGGCAGCCTGGTCCCGTCGCTGCTGTTCGGGGTGGCCTTCGCCAACATCCTCCGGGGCGTGCCCATCGGCCCGGGCTCCTCCTACCTGGGCTCGTTCTTCAACCTCCTGAATCCCTACGCGCTGCTCGGCGGCATCACGACACTGCTCCTGTTCGCCCTCCACGGAGCGGTCTACCTCTCGCTCAAGACGACGGACGACCTCCGCGAGCGCTCGGACCGCACGGCCAAGTACCTCGCTCCGGCTGCCGCCGTCGCCCTGCTGGGCTTCCTGGCGTGGACCTACCTCAACGCCCACCACGCCCACGACACCGGCCTGGTGCCACCCCTCGTGCCGATCGCCACCATCGCCGCGGTTGCCGCCGTCGGGTGGCTGCTGCGGGAGAAGCTTGCCGGTTGGGCGTTCGTGGCGACGGCAGTGGGCCTCGTGGGCCTCGTGGCCACCATCTTCTTGAACCTGTACCCGCGGGTGATGGTCTCCTCCATCTCACCGGCGTACAACCTGACCATCGGCAACAGCGCCTCGGCGCCGTACACGCTGAAGGTGATGACCATCGTCGCGCTGATCTTCACGCCGCTGGTGCTCGTCTACCAGGGATGGTCGTACTGGGTCTTCCGTGCCCGCGTCGAGCGCGCCGCCCCAGTCCGCCGAGCCCGCCGACGCCGTGGCACCCGTCGGTCCCGACTCCCGCAACGGCCACTCGGGCAACGGCAGCTCGCCCCGGGGCGACAATCCTCCGGAGCCGGGCCAGACGGTCGACGCCGTCGACGGCAACGTGAACTGACCATGGCCCGGGGGCCAGGGGGGCTCGTCGATCCCCGTCTGACCCGGCGGGCCGCCGTGACCCGCCGGTACCTGGCGGCAGCGGTGGCGGTCGGCGTCGGGACCACATTGTGCGTCGTGGCCCAGGCGGTGCTGCTCGGCACCATCGTGCAGCGGGCGTTCCTCGAGCACGCCGCACTGGCCGGGCTCCGGCCGCTCCTGATCGGGCTGGCCGCCGCCTTTCTCGCCCGTGCCGGACTGGCGTGGGCGGGCGAGCTCGCCGCCCACCGCACGTCGGCCCACGTGACCTCCCTGCTCCGGCGGCAGCTCCTGACCCGTGCGATCGGTCTCGGCCCGGCGTGGCTGGCCGGCGAGCGCACCGGCGAGCTGAACGCCTCGGCCACCCAGGGCGTCGACGCGCTCGACGCGTACTTCGCCCGGTACCTCCCGGCCGCCGTCCTGGCCGGGCTGGCACCGATGGTCCTCTTGGTCTTCGTCCTCGGGATGGACTGGCCCTCGTTCGTCGTGCTCGCCGCCACCGCCTCGGTGATCCCCGTGTTCATGATCCTGCTCGGGCTGGAGGCGAAGCGACACGCCACCGAACAGTGGGGACGGCTCGCCGAGCTGTCGGCCACCTTCTTCGACCTGCTGACGGGCATGGCGACCCTCCGGGCCTTCGGGCAGGCCAAGGCGGGCCGGCGCACGCTCGAGCGTGCCAATGACGACTTCCGGACGACCACGATGGGGACCCTGCGGGTGGCGTTCCTCTCGTCCCTCGCCCTCGAGGTGCTGGCCTCGGTGGGGACCGCCCTCGTGGCTCTCTTCCTCGGCCTCCGGCTGCTCGACGGCGGCGTGGGCCTGGGCATCGCCTTGGCCGTGCTGGTCATCGCCCCCGAGGTCTACCTCCCCCTCCGCAAGGCCGGCGCCGAGTTCCACGCCAGCGCCGAGGGGCAGGCCGCCGCCGAGCGAATCCTCGGCATCCTGGACGAGAGCGATGTGGTGGCCGGGCTGCGCGACCGGTCGGCCACCGGCGGTACCACGCCCCTCCCCGACGTCTCCCGGAGCCCGATCGAGCTGGTCGGGGTGCGCGTGCGCTATCCGGGCCGGGGTGACCCGGTGCTCGACGGGGTGGACCTGGCCATCCGGCCGGGTGAGCACCTGGCCGTGACCGGGCCGTCGGGATCGGGCAAGTCGACGCTGCTCGCCGTGCTGCTCGGCTTCGTCCTGCCGGAGGCGGGAGATGTGGAGGTCGGGGGCGTCGACCTCGCGTCGGTCTCCCTCCCGGCGTGGCGTGAGCAGCTGGCCTGGGTGCCGCAACGCCCGTACCTGGTCCGGGGGACCATCGCCGACAACCTGCTGCTCTCCGATCCCGACGCGGACGCGCGGACGCTGCGGCGGTCGGTCGAGCTGTCCGGACTGGACGAGCTGGTCTCCTCGCTGCCCCACGGCGTCGACACGCCAGTCGGCGAGGGGGGGCTGACGCTCAGCGCCGGGGAGCGTCAACGGGTCGCCATCGGCCGGGCCGTCGTGCGCGACCCGTCACTGGTGCTGCTCGACGAACCGACGGCCCACCTCGACACCGACCGGGAGGACGCACTGTCCGAGCTCCTCGCCGGATGGCTCGAGGGCCGCACCGTGGTGGTGGCGGCCCACCGGCGCGGCCTGGTCGGCCGGGTCGACCGCACCCTGTCGCTGACCGGGGGGGCCCTCATCGCCACGGCCGGTGGTGCCCACTGGGGGGCGGCGGCGGTGCCCGTCGGCACGATCGGGGCCCCGGCGTGAGCACCACGACGGCCGACGACCGTCGGCGTTCGCCGTGGGCCGCCCTCCGCCTGGTGCTGCGCATCGGTGCGCCACCGAGGTCCCGCCTGGCCCTCAGCGTGGCGCTCGGCAGTGCGGCGGCGATGTGCACCGTGGGCCTCATGGCGTGCTCCGGCGAACTGATCGACCGGGCGGCGCTGCGGCCTCCCCTGTACACCCTGACCCTGCTCATGGCCGCGGTGCAGCTGCTGGCGCTCGGACGGGGACCGCTCCGCTACGGGGAACGGCTCTTCGGCCACGATGCCGCGCTGGCCACGCTCGGCCGCATCCGTCTGTGGCTCTACGACAGGATCGAGCCCCAGTCGCCGGCCGGCCTCTCCCACTGGAGGGCCGGCGACCTGCTGGTCCGGGCGACCGCCGACGTCGACGTGCTCCAGGACCTGTACCTGCGCGGCATCGCGCCGCTGGTGGTGGCCGGCATCACCTCGGTCTTCGCCGTGACGCTCGTCTCCCTGATCCTTCCCGGTGCCGGTGCGGTGTTGGCCGCCTGCCTGGTTGGCGCCATCGGCCTCACCGCCTCGTTGACGTGGGTCCGCCAACGGGGGCTCGGGGAGCGGGAGGCCGCCCTCCACGGCGAGCTCGGGGGCGACGTGGTCGAACTGCTGAGGGGGGCACCGGACCTCGTGGCCTTCGGCCGCGCCGACGAGTACCTGCAGCGGGCGTTCGACGCCGACCAGGCGCTGATGCGGCTGGCCCGGCGGCGGGCGTGGACGGCCGGTGCGGCCACCGCCCTGGTCATCGCGCTCACCGGGGTCGCCGCCGTCGGGGTGATGGTGGTGGCGGTCCCGGCGATCGGGACCCACCGCCTGCCCGGTTACCTGCTGGCCGTCCTGCCCCTGGTGGTGCTGGGAGTGTTCGAGGTGGTGACCCCGGTCTCCGATGCCGTGACCAGCCTCTGCCGGCAGGTCCACGCCGCCCACCGGCTGCTGGCCATCGCCGACCTCCCCGACCCGGTGCTCGACCCGGCTGATCCGGCCCGGCGCCCCGCCGCTGCCGGCATCGAGGTCGACGGGGCCTCCCTCCGCTACGAGCCCGAGGCCCCCCGGGCGCTGAACGGGTTCACCATGTCCGTTCCGGAGGGACGACGGGTGGCGCTGACCGGCCCCAGCGGGGCCGGCAAGAGCAGCGTGGTCAACCTGCTGCTCCGCTTCTGGCCGCTCGAGGAGGGAACCGCAACCGTCGGGGAGACGCCGATCGACCGGCTCGACCAGGACTCGGTGCGCCGGATGATCGGCTGGGTGGCCCAGGACAGCCACCTGTTCACCACGACCATCCGGGCCAACATCGCGCTGGCCCGGCCGGGTGCCGGCGACGAGCAGATCATGGACGCCGCCCGTGCCGCCCAACTGGGACCGTGGATCGCCTCGCTGCCCGACGGTCTCGACACGAGGGTCGGCGAACTCGGTGCCCTGGTGTCGGGTGGACAGCGACAGCGGTTGGCGTTGGCCAGGGCGCTGCTGGCGGGGCCTCCGGTCCTGGTCCTCGATGAGCCGACCTCCGGCCTCGACCGGCCGACGGCCCGCCGGCTGCTCGTCGACGTCCTCGCCGCCAACGGGGGAAGGAGCCTGGTGTACGTGACCCACCGCCACGAGGAGCTGGACGCCTTCGACGATGTGCTTATGATCGATGCCGGACGGGTCACCGGCGTGCGGCACCGGCCGTCGGGGACCCTCGGGGTCGGGGTGCTCTCCGTCCCCGCCGGACGGACCGTGGATCACATCGGCTGACCACGAGAGAGGCAGGCGCGCCATGAGCGAGTCCGGGCCCGACGAAGACGTGCCCATCGTGGTTCCACCGCCCGTCGCCCCCGAGGCCGCCCCCTATCCGTCCGAGCTCGAAGGGGACGTGACCATCTCCCGGGGGGACGTGGTGCACCTTCGTCCGATTCGCCCGAGCGACGGGGAGGGACTGGTCGAGTTCCACCGCGGGCTCTCCGACCGGTCGGTGTACCGCCGGTTCTTCTTCGTCCACCCGACACTGTCGACGCCGGAGGTCGAGCACTTCACCCATGTCGACTACACCGACCGGCTGGCCCTGGTCGCCGAAGACGGCGGCCGCATCGTCGCCGTCGGTCGCTACGAACGGTCGCCGGGGACCACCGAGGCGGAGGTGGCCTTCGTCGTGACCGACGCCTATCAGGGGCGCGGGATCGCCACCGTGCTCCTCGCCCAGCTGGCGGAGGCGGCGCGCTCCCGGGGGATCACCGAGTTCACCGCCCAGACCCTGGCGGAGAACCACGCCATGCTGGCGGTGTTCCGGGGCTCGGGGTTCCCGGTCACGACGCTGATGGAGTACGACACGGTGAACGTCAGGTTTCCCATCGGGCCGGGCACCACGACGGCGGCGGAGCTGCTCTGATCGGACGGACGGTCGTGGCGGGCCCACTCCCCACCCGGGGGGACCTTCTCCTCTGGTCACGCCGACCGGCGATGCCTACCGTGGCAGGGACGAGGTTCGGCCGATGGCACCATCCGGGTGCGGCTGCGGCGATCAGCCGAACACCGAAGGGCCGGGCACCGAACCGCGGTGGGCCCGCCGACGACCACGACGACGACGAGAGCGGAACGCGATGATCCGGACCACTGCGATGCCAGTCACCCCGTTGGGCGCCAGGTGCCGGTGCCTGGACGGTGGGCGTCACGGAGCGGTCGTTGCCACCGGGCTCGGCGGCTGAGATGCGTCTGGTGGTGGCGCTCGGTGGCAATGCCCTCCTCGAGAGGGGTGAGGTCCCCGAGGTCGAGATCCAAGAGCAGCATGTCGCCGTCGCCGTGCAGGCGTTGGCCCCGCTGGCGCGCGACCACAGTCTGGTCATCACCCACGGGAACGGGCCACAGGTCGGGCTGCTGGCCCTCGAGAGCGCCCGCGATCCCGCCCTCCCCCGTCCCTACTCCTTCGACGTGCTGGGAGCCCAGACCCAGGGGATGATCGGTTACTTCCTGCTCCAGGGTTTCGAGAACGCACTCCCCGGCCGACAGGTGGTGAGCCTGGTCTGCCAGACGCTCGTCGACCCGGCCGATCCCGCGTTCGAGCGACCGACCAAGTTCGTCGGACCGGTCTACAAGGAGGAAGAGGCGCACCGTATCGGCCGGCTGCGGGGGTGGACGATCGGCCGGGACGGCCCCGCCTGGCGGAGAGTGGTCCCTTCCCCCGAGCCACAGGCTCCGGTGGAACTGGACACCGTCGGCATGCTGGCCGACGCCGGCGCCATCGTGATCTGCTCAGGAGGGGGAGGCATCCCGGTCAGCCGGGGTGAGGACGGAAGGCTCCACGGCGTCGAGGCGGTCATCGACAAGGATCTCACCGCATCGTTGCTGGCCCGGGAGCTGGGAGCCGACGCGCTGCTGCTGCTCACCGACGTGGCCAACCTCCAGCTGGGCTTCGGCACGGCCGAGGCCCGACCGGTCGGCCACACCTCACCGGAGGCCCTCCGAGCCGAGTCGTTCCCCACCGGCTCCATGGGCCCGAAGGTCGATGCCGCCTGCCGCTTCGTGGAGGCGACGGGCCGACGGGCGATGATCGGGCGCCTGGCTGATGCCGCCGCCCTGCTCGGGGGAACAGTGGGGACGACGATCGAACCGATGGGTAGAGCGGCCACATGACCCGAGGAGACGTGGGATGCCAGCAACAGTGATGGAGGCGTGGGCGGTCGACCGTCCCGGACCGATCGACGACCATCCCCTGGCCCGCGTGCAGCGACCGGTCCCCGAGCCGGGCCCGGGCCAGGTGCGGCTGCGCGTCAGCGCGTGTGGAGTGTGCCGGACCGATCTCCACCTGGCCGAAGGCGACCTCGCCCCCAAGCGTCCCGGCGTGGTTCCCGGTCACGAGGTGGTGGGCGTGGTCGATCAGCTCGGTCCGGGCTCCGATCGCTTCGTCGTCGGGGCGCGGATCGGTGTGCCGTGGCTGGCGCGTACCTGCGGCGTCTGCCGGTTCTGCCTCGCCCACCGGGAGAACCTCTGCGTCTCGCCGCTGTTCACCGGCTGGGACCTCGACGGCGGCTACGCCGACTACGCGGTGGTCCACGAGGACTTCGCCTACGCCATCCCCGAAGGCTTCAGCGACGACGAGGCAGCCCCCCTGCTCTGTGCCGGGATCATCGGCTACCGGGCCCTCCGCCGGTCCCGGCTGCCCGCCGGAGGCCGGCTGGGCATCTACGGCTTCGGGGGTTCGGCGCACCTGGCCGCCCAGATCGCCATGGCCGAGGGGGCGCGCGTCCACGTCCTCACACGGGCACCGGCCGCTCGCCGATTGGCCCTGCAGCTCGGGGCGGCCAGCGCCGGCGATGCCGCCGACGCGCCACCCGAGCCGCTGGATGCCGCCATCCTCTTCGCACCGGTGGGCACGCTGGTGCCCCCGGCGCTCGAGGCCCTGGAGCGCGGGGGAACCCTGGCCATCGCCGGCATCCATCTGAGCGACATCCCCCCGCTCAACTACCAACGGCACCTGTTCGAGGAACGCGACCTGTGCAGCGTGACGGCCAACACCCGCCAGGACGGCGAGGAGTTCCTCGAGGCCGCCGCCCGCATACCGGTGCGGGTGACCACCGTGCCCTACACCATGGACCGCGCCAACCAGGCGCTCAGCGACCTGGCCCACGACCGCTTCGACGGCGCCGCCGTACTCGTCAACCCCGATTGACCCCCAGGTGGGCGCCGTTTCGGGACTTTCGACCCTACTGACGCCGAGTCAGAACCAGCACGCTGATCCGGTGATCAAGAGTGGGTGAGCAGGGCATCACGATCCTCACGCCGGGGGAGTGCCTCGAACTGCTGGCGCAGGTGACCGTGGGCCGGGTCGGGGTGAGCATCGGCGCGCTCCCGGCGATCCTCCCGGTCCACTTCGCCCTGCTCGACGACTCGGTGGTCTTCCGGACCTGGCCGGGCACCAGGCTCGACGCCGCGGCCAACGGCGCGGTCGTCGCCTTTCAGGCCGACGCCTTCGAACCGCCGCACCCCCACAGCTGGAGCGTGCTCGTACAGGGGATGACCTCGGAGGTCACCGATCCTGGCGATCTCGCCGAGGTGGACGGGGCCACGAGGCCCGCCGGGTCCGGCGAGCCGCAGGCCCAGCGCTGGGTGCGGATCAACCCGGGGACACTGAGCGGGCGCCGGTTCTGACGACCGGCACCGAGGCCCCTGGATCCGATATCGGCCCGGATCCGACACGCTCCACGAAGAACACGGCTCCCCTCCGATGCCGGCACCGTTCGACAATGCCCTGGAGGGACTGCGGCTGGCGGGACTGCGGCTGACGGGGCCGAGCGTCGACACCGAGGACCTCGTCGAGCTCCTGGTCCACCACGGCAGGGAGGAGGGACGGCTGCTGGCCGAGTACGAGCGGGTCGCCGACGACTCGGCGGACCAGGCCACGCGGGATGTCGTCGGGCTGATCCTGGAGGACGAGCGTCGTCATCATCGCCTCCTGGCCGAGTTGGCCAACGCCATGGCCTGGGAGGTGGCCACGATCTCGCCGGAGTCGTCCACCCCGGGACTGACCAGGCCGATCGACGGCGAATTGCTGGCACAGACCCGCCGGTTGCTCCAGGCCGACCGGGCCGACTACCGGAAGCTCCGCACGATCCGCCGACGGTTCCGCACCTACCGGCGCACCACGCTCTGGGCCCTGGTCATCGACCTCATGCTGGCGGACACCACGAAGCACGCCACGATGCTGCGCTTCCTCGAGCGGCGTCGACGTCCCTGGTAGCCGTCCCCTCGACCGCCTGCTCACACCGGGGCGACGGAGGCTCGCTCCTTGCGATTGGCACTGAGTGCCAATATCATGCGGTGGTCGGTCCCACGACAGTGGGTAGCAGTCGGGCCGACATCGCCGCATCGTGGAGCCTCGGCTCGGACGTCGACCCTCGGGCAGCGGGCACTGCGTCCTTCCAGCCGCCACGTCGAGAGTGAGCGATACCCAGGTCATGAGCGAGCGCGTAGCGGGAAAAGTGGCCTTCATCACCGGGGCGGCCCGGGGACAGGGCCGGAGCCACGCCGTCAGGCTGGCCGAGGAGGGCGCCGACATCATCGCCGTCGACATCCTGGAGGACTACGACTCGGTCGGCTATCCCATGGCGACCGCTGGTGACCTCGACGAGACGGTGGGCCAGGTCGAGGCGCTGGGACGGCGCATCATCGCCACCAAGGCCGACGTGCGGGACCCCGCCTCGCTCGCCGCAGCCCTGGCCGGGGGGGTCTCGGGCCTGGGTCACCTGGACGTCGTCTGCGCCAACGCCGGTATCTGCTCCGCGCAGAGCTGGGACGAGGTCACCCCCCAGCTCTGGCAGGACACCCTGGACACCAACCTCACCGGCGTGTGGAACACGATGGTGGCGGCGGTGCCGCACCTCATCGCCAACGGCGGAGGGTCGATCATCGCCACCAGCTCGGTCGCCGGGATCAAGGGACTTCCCTTCGTCTCCCCCTATGCCGCCACCAAGCACGGCATCGTCGGCATCGCCCGCTCGCTGGCCAACGAGCTGGCCCGGCACCACATCAGGGTGAACACGGTCCATCCGACCGGGGTCAACACCCCGATGCTCCTGGGGCTCGGCGGACTCGACCCGCTGATCAGCGACGACCCCGAACTCGGTGGCCTGTTCAAGAACACCCTGTCGGTGGCGACGGTGGAGCCGGCGGACGTCAGCGAGGCGGTCCTCTTCCTCGCCTCCGACGAGTCCCGGTACGTGACCGGCCTCGAGTTCACCATCGACGCCGGTGCCACCATCCGATGACACCCGCCCGCCGATGACACCCGCCCGCCGATGACACCCGCCCGCCGATGGTGGTCCCGACGCCGTTCGTGGTCCCGACGCCGTTCGGCCGATCAGCACCTGCGACGGGACCGGCCCGACGTGGCATTGTTCCCGATGGAGAAAGGCAGTCAGCTATGAGGAACCCGTGGTTCGAGACGGTGGCGGAAGCACAGCGCCGGGCGAAGCGGCGGCTGCCCAAGTCGGTCTACGCCGCCCTGGTCGCCGGCTCCGAAAAAGGGCTCACCGTCGACGACAACGTGGGGGCGTTCGCTGAGCTGGGGGTCGCCCCCCACGTTGCCGGACTGTCGGCCAAGCGCGATCTGGCCACCACGGTGATGGGACAGCCTGTCTCGTTCCCGGTGCTCATCTCCCCCACCGGCGTCCAGGCCGTGCACCCCGAGGGCGAGGTGGCCGTGGCCCGCGCCGCGGCGGCGCGGGGGACGGTCATGGGCCTGAGCTGCTTCGCCAGCAAGCCCATCGAGGAGGTGACCGCCGCCAACCCCCAGACGTTCTTCCAGACCTATTGGATCGGCGACAAGGACGAGATGTCCCAACGGATCGAGCGGGTCCGTGCCGCCGGAGCGGTCGGCCTCATCGCCACGTTCGACTGGTCGTTCTCCAACGGTCGGGACTGGGGGAGCCCGGCCATCCCCGACCACATCGGCCTGAAGGCGGCGGCGCAGTTCGGCCACGAGGTGCTCCTCCGGCCTCAGTGGCTGCGTGAGTTCGCCCGCACCCTCTCGCTCCCCGACCTCACCGTGCCCAATCTGGGCCGGCCCGGCGAGGATCTGCCGGCGTTCTTCGAGGCCTACGGCAGGTGGATGCAGACCCCACCGCCGTCGTGGGACGACGTCGACTGGCTCCGCCGGCAGTGGGACGGCCCGTTCATGCTGAAAGGAGTGGTGCGGGTCGACGACGCCAAGCGGGCGGTCGACGTCGGGGTGGACGCCATCTCTGTCTCCAACCACGGTGGCAACAACCTCGACGGCACGCCGGCGACGGTCCGGGCCCTCCCCGTCATCGTCGACGCCGTCGGCGACCAGATCGAGGTCCTCTTGGACGGGGGGGTCCGCCGGGGCAGCGACGTGGCGAAGGCCCTGGCCCTCGGAGCCCGGGCGGTGATGATCGGCCGTGCCTACCTGTGGGGGCTGGCCGCCAACGGCCAGGCGGGCGTGGAGAACGTCCTCGACATCCTGAGGAGCGGGCTCGACTCGACGGTCCTCGGACTCGGGCACTCGTCGGTCGATGGGCTGTCACGGGCCGACCTGGTCATCCCGCCCGGCTTCACCCGGACGATGGGGGCAGCGGGGCCAGGGGCCCGGGATCAGCGCTGATCCCGGGCACTCCACGCCGGCCGGTCGGCTGATCTGACGGGACCCGGTCGGCGCCGTCGGCCCGGGCCGAGGTTCAGCGCGGCGAGCCCGTCGGAGCGGTGTGGTCGGTCCACGAGGCGCCGTCCCAGTAGCGCCACGAGGCGCGGTCGACCGGATCCCCGTACCATCCGGGTGGCACGGTGCCGTGGGCGGGCGGGTGCGGCCGCCTGTCCGGTGCGATGGGGAGCGCCAGGACGGTGAGGAGCACGGCGAGCGGCAGGATGAACGGGCCGACGGTGAGCATGCCGAGGAGGGCGACGGCTCCGGCACTGGCGGCGGCGGCCATCCCGGTGACACCGACCCGGGTCGTGCGACGCGCCACCCTCCACAGGAGGCTCGCCGTCGAGACCACGAGCGCCCCGCCCAGCAGGGCGAGGATGATCCGCACCGGGCCCGGGTCCATCTGGTAGACGGTCGACGTCGAATGCGTGACCCGGGCGGCGCGGCCCTCGACCAGCGACACGCCCTCCGACGAGTACAAGGGCAGCGACACGAGCACCACGGCCAGGGCTCCCCAGGCCACGTAGGCCGCGGCCAGGAGGACCAGACGCACCACGACCTGCCGGGTGCGGCGGTCCCACCGGTGCGAGACGGCGTCCGGGCCATCGGGTCCCGGCGGTCGTCCGTCGCCGCTGGTCGTTCGCCGGCGATCGGCGTTCACGGCCCTATCCCCGCCGCTGACCGGTCCTGACCACCTCCGGTTCCGAAACCGGCGAGGAGCGGCACCAGCTCCTCCGCCCTGGCGAAGAGGGCATCGGCCGGTGCCCGGTCCCCGTCGAGCTGGGTGAGCATCTCCATTCCCAGGTACAGGGCGACGACGGCGAAGGCCACCTCGTCCGCCGGCACGACGGTGCCGAGGGGCGAATCTCCCAGTGCCCCCGAGATCGCCTCCCGAGCGAACGTCGTCCACGGTTCGATGCGCCGTGCCACCTCTTCGCCCAGGCCGGGCGTCGAGGACGCGCCGGCGATCATGGCGACCAGGACGGCCACGTGACCGGCATCGAGGTCCTCGCGGAAGACGGACGCAGCCACGTCGACGAGGTCGGCTGGCGAGGCCACCCCGGCCACCGCCTGCCCGTAGCGGGCCGAGCGGGCCTGACTCACGGCGTCGAGCGCGGCCAGAAGGAGACCGATCACCGAGCCGAAGTGGTAGAAGACGAGTCCCTGGTTGACCCCGGCACGGTCGGCGATCACCCGGGCACTGGCTCCGGCAAATCCGCGCTCTTTGAGCGTCTCGATCGCCGCCTCGATCAGTTGCCGGCGGGTCCCGTCACCGCGCCCCGGCGCCACGGTCACCTCGTGGCCCGCTCCCTCCCCCGGCCCGCCCGCCGCCACTCGCCTCCCGGTCGCCGCCACTCGCCCCTTGCCCGCACCCGCTGCCCCGGCCATCTTCGTTCCTCCGATTTGAGCGACTGCTCAAGTATAGGCACACGAGAGCCGACCGGCGTGCCGGTGCCGGACGAAATCGCAATTTCGGCGCTCCCCCTGTCCCTTTCGGGTCCCGCCGATCGTCTTTACAGTGGACGACGGCGAACGGCGCCGGTCCCCGAGAACCGAGGAGTTGCAATGACCACCTACGCGGCCCTGATCTACAGCAAGGACGTCGACTGGACGCTGACCGAGTACGGCGACGAGATGAAGGAGTACGCCGCCTTCGGCGAGGCCGCCGCCGCCGTCATCCGCGGCGGGAACGCCCTCTACCCGACGAGCACCGCCACCACCGTGCGCGTCAAGGGTGGCAAGGGTGGGGACGTCGTCACCAGCGACGGGCCCTACGCCGAGACCAAAGAGGCGCTCACCGGCTTCTACCTCCTGGAGTGCGCCGACCTCGACGAGGCGGTGGCGACCGCGGCCCAGATCCCGGCGGCCTGGGACGGCGCGGTCGAGGTGCGGCCGGTGATCGACCTCTGACGACGGGACTCCGGTGCTAGCCGCCGGTGACGCGCTGGCGCGGCTGGTCCGCGAGGAGAGGACCGGGGTCCTGGCCACGCTGGTCCGCGTCACCGGCAGCGTGGACCGGGCCGAGGACGCCGTCCAGGACGCGGTCACCCGGGCCCTCGAGACCTGGCCCCACGACGGCGTGCCGGCCAACCCGAGGGCCTGGCTGCTCGTGGTGGCGAGGCGGCGGGCCATCGACCACATGCGCCGCGAGTCCGGCCGGCCCGGCAAGGAACAGGAGGCGGAGGTGATGATGGATGTCGACCCCACCCCGGAGACAGCCGAGACGGTCCGTGACGACCTGCTCCGACTGGTGTTCATCTGTTGCCATCCCTCCCTGGCGGCAGAGGCCCAGGTGGCCCTGGCCCTGCGGACGCTCGGCGGCCTGTCCACCGCCGAGGTCGCCCGAGCGCTGTTGGTGCCCGAGGCCACGATCTCCAAGCGGCTCACCAGGGCAAAGAAGAAGATCGCCCAGGCCCGGATCCCCTACCGCGTGCCCACCGCCGCCGAGCTGCCGTCCAGGCTGGCGGCGGTCGCCGCCACCATCTACCTCATCTTCAACGAGGGGTACGCCCCCGGCACCGGCCTGCAGCTGGTCCGGGCCTCCATGGCCGACGAGGCCATCCGGCTGGCTCGCCTACTGGTCGACCTCATGCCCGACGAACCCACCGCGCTGGGACTGTTGGCCCTCCTCCTGCTCCATGACGCCAGACGGCTCACCCGCACCGACGACGAGGGCGACGCCGTGCTCCTGGTCGACCAGGACCGGACCCGCTGGGACGCGTCGCAGATCAGAGAAGGGGTCGAACTGCTGGGCGCGGCGTTCCGCCTGAGCCCCGATCGCCCCGACCGCTACGCCGCCGAGGCGGCCATCGCCGCCTGCCACGCGTTGGCGCCCAGTTACGACGAGACCGACTGGGGCGCCATCGTCTCGTGGTACGACGTGCTGGTGGCCGTGCAGGACAGTCCGGTGGTGCGCCTCAACCGGGCCGTCGCCGTGGCCGAGCGGGACGGCCCCCGTGTCGGTCTCGCGCTGGTGGACGGGATCGACGGGCTCGACGGCTATCCGTGGTGGCATGCCACCCGGGCCGAGCTCCTGTCCCGGTCCGGGGACGAGAGCGGCGCCCGCGACGCCTTCGCACGCGCGCTCGCCCTCGGGACGAGCGAGCCCCTGGCCGCCCAGCTCCGGCGTCGGCTGGCCGCCCTGGGCTGATCCCCCGGAGCGGAGGCACCGGCACCGGGGCGGGCACTCCAATCGACGACGACCAGCTCCGCCACGCTAGAACGTGCCCATGAACCGCCAGCATCTGGAGCTGTGTTCCAGCGCCGAATGGGCCGAGGCGGTCGAGCGTTGGATCCTCCCCTGGGTGCTGGACGGCGTCGACCTCGGCGACGACGTGCTCGAGGTCGGACCCGGGCCCGGGCTGACCACGGACATCCTCCGACAGCGCACCTCGAGCCTCACGGCGGTGGAGATCGACCCGGAGCTCGCCGCCTCGCTTCGGGATCGTCTCGGCGGAGGGAACGTCGAGGTGGTGTGCGCCGACGCCACCGCCACCGGCCTGCCGGGCGGACGGTTCAGTGCCGCCGTGTGCCTGACGATGCTCCACCACGTGCCCTCGACCGCACTCCAGGACCGCCTGTTCGCCGAGATCCACCGGCTGATCCGTCCCGGGGGCGTCCTGGCCGGCCAGGACAGTCTGGCGACCGACGAGTTGCGCGAACTGCACGTGGACGACACCTACGTGCCCGTCGATCCGGCCGGTCTGGCCGGGCGGCTGGAGGGCGCCGGGTTCGTCGGCGTCCGGGTCGACACCAACGAGTACGCCGTCCGGTTCCGGGCCCGTCGGGCGGCCGACTGACGGCGACGGCGCCGGTATCGCCGGGTCACTGCTCCTGGCGGGACCGCTCCCCGGCTTCCGTCGCTTCAACGTCGCCGCCCATCGCCATCGGGAGCATGATGACGGGTGACCGACGAGCGGACCGACCCGGCGGCGTTCGACGGGCACACAGAGGGGACGGGCCGGGTCAGCCGGCTCCCGGACGGAGGATGGGCTGGTGACATCGAGGATGGAGCGTCTGGAGCAGATCGTCGCCCGGCTTCCCGAGGCACGCCGGGTGGACATCGAGGCGTGGGGTGGCGAACCGACTTTCCGGGTCGGTGGCAAGAACTTCGTCTTCGCCAGCCCCGACGCCACGTCCATCAGTCTGAAGCTGCCCGCCGTCGAGGCCGCCGCCCTCGTCGCCACCGATCCCCGGGCCGTCCCGACCGGTTACGGGCTGGGCCGGCACGGCTGGGTCACGATCTCCCTCGCCGGGCGCCTCGGCCCCGGTCGCTGGCGCGAGATCGACGAGCTCGTCCGCACGTCCTTCACCATGATCGCCCCCCGACGACTGGCCCGGCGGGTGATCGCCGAGGATGCACCGCCGTCGGATGGGCGCTGATCACAACTCGGTGCGGTAGGCCTCGAGGCGCCGGACGAGCTCCCCGGGCCGGGCGAGGGCCGGGAGGTGGCCGCTGGCGATCTCGTCGGGGACGATCCCGAGCCGCTCCCGGACGACCCGCCGCTGGAACTCGGCGGGGAAGAAGCGGTCCTCGCTGCACAGCAGGAACCTGGTCGGAACCGGGGGCCAGGCGTCGAGAGGCCACGGCTTCTCGAACGGGGTGTCGGACTGCCGGCGCAGATGCGCCAGAGACCCGGCGGCCACCTCGGGGGGCAGATCGTGGGCGAACACGACCTCGGGGTCGAACGGGTCGGGAAAGTGGTGACCGGTGTTCGACCACCACTCGCCCGGTGACTCCCCCGGGCTCGGGGTCATGGCGGCCACCAGCACGAGCAGGACCACTGGGAGACGGTCACAGACCAGGGGGGCGGTGAACCCGGCCAGCGACTGGGCGACCAGGATCACGTCGCCGCGGTCCCCGACGGCATCGACCACGACGTCGGCGTACTCGGCCAGGCCGGCGGTGTCGTCGTCACAGGGCAGGTCGGGGGCCACGACGTCGTGGCCCAGCGCCCGGAGCCGTGGTGCGACGAGGTGCCAGTACCAGGAGTCCGACCCGGCGCCGTGGATGAGGGCGTAGCTGGCCATCACCCGGTAGACGGTGCCGACGACCTCGACTCATCTGCCGGTGGCCGCCTCCCCGGCCCCGGGGGCGGACGTACCTCCCCGCGGTCGGTGCCGAGGTCGTCGGAGCGCCCGGCCCCGAGTCGAGACCACTGGGGGATGGGGCATCCGCCCGGCCACTCCGACACCGGTGGCCACTCGGGCAGCCCGGCGGCGGACCGGGTGATGGAACACCGCTGAGGCCAACCGGGAGGCGAGTCCTGACACGCCTCCCGGCGCCCGTAGAGGGTGAGGTCCATCAGCGCGTAGCTGTAGTCCATGGCCTCCACGCCGCGGGTGGTGGTCCAGTAGGTCTCAACGACGCGGGCGCCGTCCCGCACGTAGCAGACGATGTGCATCATGCCGATCCGACGGCCGCCGGGCCGAACGAGCGGTGTTCCGGCATGCGCGGGGTCGGTCGCACCGCCGTCCGGGAACCACGCCCGACGAACCCGCGGCGACAGCGTGCGGATGGACAGCGTGCAGAGAGAGGAGGTCTCGCCGGGTCGGTCGCCACACGAGTACGGACACCGGAAGATGCGGCCGGATCAGTCGCTCATGGTCACGACGTCGAGTTCGGCGATCCGATCCACGTCCGCGGTCACCGAGATGGCAGTGATCCGTCCATCGACCACGGTGAACTCGATGACACTGCGGATGCGCCCACCCGGCGCCCACGCCAGCGCGGGAAGGCCGTCGGCGATCACGAGGCGTGCTCCTCGAGCACCGCCGCTCAGGGCCGAGGCGACATCCCGGGCGCCTCGGGTCTCGGGCCGGGACCCCATGCGCAGTGCAGCCTGGTCGGGCTCGAGCACGACATCGGGGTGGAGGAGTCGCACCAATGCCTCGAAGTCCCCCTGGCGTGCCGCACGGAGGAACGCCTCGACGAGGGTGCGGTGCTGGACCAGGTCCACCCGGGCCATAGTCGGCTCCGCCTGTACCCGGCGGCGGGCCCGACTGGCGAGTTGCCTCGCCGCTTGTGGTGAACGGTCAAGAATCTCGCCGATGGCGCCGAACGGCACCCCGAACACGTCGTGCAGCACGAACGCCACCCGCTCCTCCGGCGCCATGGAGTCGAGCACCACGATCAGGGCCGCTCCCACCGAGTCGGCCAGAGCCGCCGCCTCAGCCGGATCTCGCTCGACCGCCCGGTCCTCGAGGTCGGGAACATCGGTCTCTCGGAGATCCTCTCGACGCGAGTGACGCGACCTCAGACGATCGAGGCAGATCCTTCCCGTGACAGTGGTCAGCCAGCCGGCCCAGTTCTCGACGGACTGATCACTGCGCACGACTCTGAGCCACGTGTCCTGGACGGCGTCTTCTGCCTCGGCGCGGGATCCGAGCATCCGGTAGGCGAGGCCCTCGAGACGCGTCCGGTTGGCCTCGAACTGCCCGGACACCCATTCGACGTCGTCCATCCAGGTCTCCTCGGTCGGAGGTCCATCCCTCGGGGGTCGGATCGTGGATCGTCTTCGGTCCCGTCCGCTACGGACCGTCGGTGATCAGTCCTCGGGAAGAGCGGCGAACTCGCGCTTCGCGTTCCGGTACCAGCCCATTCCGGCCAGCGGCTTCCGCCACCTGCCCTTCATCTCCTTGAAGGCGGTCTCGTGCACCACGTCACCGTTGGCGACCACCTCTTTCAGATGCCGATCCTGGGCCTTGATGATCACGTCGGCGGTACTTCCTCGGTGCACGGCATCGCACGGGCCGCCCAACTGTCTGCAGGTCATGGTCTTCATGGATTCGCTCCCTTTCCCGTTCTGGTCGTTGCTCGTATGACGGGTGTCCGTACCGAAGTGTGACCGAGAGGGTCACGGCGTGTGCATGATTCCGATCATGTTGCCGTCGGAATCCTTGACCGAGGCAACCAGCTTGCCTGCTCCGACGTCGTAGGGCGCCTGGACGCCTTCGGCGCCGGCCTCGATGAGCCGGTCGTAGGTCGTCGTGATGTCCGCGACCTCGGTGAAGGGCACGGGCCCGGTCATGCCCCGGCGGTGGCCGTTGGGATCGAGGCCGACTTCGGTGCCGTCGACCCGGAAGCCGACGTAGTAGTCGGTGTCCACGTAGGGCTCGGCTCCCAGCACGATCCCGAGCAGTGACTTGGTCTGCTCGACGTTCCGCACCGGGTAGATCAGGGTTCGGATCTCTTCGCTCATGGGTGCGCCTCCTGACTCGGTACTCTTCCGCTTGCCTACCTGTCTGACGGTTGGGCTGCCGCGGATGTGACCGGCACCGTACTGCTCAGGGCGGGCAGACGGGCGCTGTGGACCGCGTGGGAGACCGCTCGGATCCTGGCCGGCCCACCATCGGCACCGGCACGCCGTTCAGGCCACAGTCAACTCCAATTCCCCACCATGGGGTCCGGTCGCCGGAGCCTCTGTCCCGAGGGTGGCGGCGGCGGGCCGGCCCGGCAGGAGGCAGAACGCCCCCAGTGCACCCAGGACCGCCACCCCGGCGCCGGCGATGCAGGCCGTCTGGAGGCCACTGTGGAAGGCGGTGACAGCGATCGATTGCAGATCCGGCCGCACGGCGCGGGGAGCGTGGCCGGCGACCGCCAGGGCCGCCGCCACCGACTGGTGGGCCTCGGACTTGGGACCGGAGGGGATGGGAAGGGGGCCGAATGCGCTGATGATCCTGGGTGCGTACGACGAGGCGAAGATGGACCCGAACACGGCGACGCCGAGCGTTCCTCCCAGCTCCCTCGTCGTGTTGTTGACGCCGGCCGCCGCGCCCCGTTGCTCGTCGGGGACCGAGCCCATCACCGCTTCGGCGGTCGGCGCGGTGATGGAGGACAGCCCGAGGGCCAGCAGGATCATGGCCAGGATGATCGGGCCGTAATAGGCCGTGTCGGCCGAGGTGTTGAAGGCAGCCACCAGCAACCCGGCGCCCATGAGGACCAGCCCCGCCGTCACGACGAGCCGGGATCCGACCTTGAGCGCCACCACGGCGGCGATCGGGGTGGCGATGGCGGCCACGATGGCGAAGGGCAGCGTGTGCACACCGGCCGACAGCGTCGAGTAGCCCTTCACGAATTGGAAATACTGGGTGATCAGGAAGATGAACCCGAAGAGGCAGAAGAAGGCCACCGAGATGGAGAGCGCTCCTCCGGTGAACCGGGGGATGGAGAAGACGCGCACATCGAGGAGCGGTCCGGTCGTGCGCAGCTCGTGCACCGTGAAGAGGACCAGGAGGACGGCGGCGACGGCAAAGCAGGCCACGGTGGCGGGTGCCGCCCATCCCCACTGCGGTCCCTCGATGATGGCGAGCACCAGTGCCGTGACGCCCGCCGTCGAGACGAAGACGCCGCCAACGTCGAACGGGTGGGCCGTGACCCGGGGCAGGCGCGGGATCAGCAACTGGCCGGCGACCAGCGTCACGATCACGATGGGTACGTTGACCAGGAAGATCGAGCCGTACCAGAAGTGCTCGAGCAGTGCGCCCCCGGTGATGGGGCCGAAGGCCACGGCGATGCCCGAGGTCGCGCCCCAGATGCCCAGGGCCTTCTGGCGCTCGGAAGGGTCGCTGAACAGGCTGGTGAGGATGGCCAGGCTGGCGGGGAAGATGAACGCGGCGGCCACTCCCATGAGCACCCTGGCGGTGATGAGGCTGCCCGTCGTGTGGGCCTCCGCCGCGGTGGCGGAGAAGAGCCCGAAGAAGATCAGGCCGATCTGCATGGTTCCCTTGCGTCCCAGGCGGTCGCCGATCCCGCCGCCGGCGAGCAGCAGGCCGGCGAACGCCAGGCTGTAGGCATCGACGATCCACTGGAGCGAGGTGATGGAGGCGCCGAGATGGCGGCTCAGGGTGGGCAGCGCCACGTTGACGATCGTGTTGTCCACCACGACCAGGAAGACCGACAGGCAGAGAACCGGAAGGATCAACCAGCGGCGCTCACGAGATGCGGCAAGATCGGGCATCGGCACTCCTCGAAGCGTGTAGCCGGGTCCGACCCGACACGGTAATAGTAGTACGTTGTTCTATTGTTGTAACACGCTGTTCTACAGAAAGCTAGCCCCGTGGCGAAAACCTCTCGGACCAGGACTCCCAGTGCAGGGATGGCCGCGGCCCTCCTCAGCGCCGCCGGCGAGATCTTGGAGACCGAGGGCCCGGACGCCCTGTCGGTGCGCAGGATCGCCGCGGCGGCCGGCGTGGCCCCGATGGGCGTCTACAACCACTTCAATTCCAAGTTCGGGATCATCGAGGCCCTCTGGGTGCAGGGCTTCGAGCGGCTCAGGGAGGCCACTGCCTCCATCGAGGAGATCCAGGACCCCTACGAGGGGCTCGCCCAGTGCGGTCGCCGGTACCGGTCGCTGGCTCTGGCCAACCCGATGCTGTACCAGATCATGTTCCAGAGGCCCGTCCCCGGATTCGAACCGAGCGAGCAGGCCTACGAGGTGGCGGTCCAGGCATTCGGCACCCTGGTCAACGCCACCCGGCGGGCCATGGCCGCCGGGGTGCTCGCCGAAGGGTCACCCACCGACATTGCGCAGATACTTTGGGCCAGTGTCCACGGCTGGGTCTCGCTCGAACTCCTCGGCATCGGATTCGTCGAGGATCACGATGCCGTCTTCGAGCATGCCCACAGCGCTCTCCTGCGGGGCCTGCGTCCCTGACGCGTCCGACGAGGCGAACGGCGCGCCGCGGCGGACCCGTCCTGATTGGTGCCTTCGCCCACCGGGAAGGTCTAGGGGTGTGACGTCGACGCCCACCACCCGCAAGCCGGAACGGAGGGTCCGCGCTTCGTCACGGTGCTGGCGACGGTGGCGACGGCGGCGACGAGGCCCCGGGTCCCGACGGTCACCGTCGGCCCCGGCACTCGCCGAGCGTCAGTCGGACATCAGGTACCCACAGGCAGAGCCACCGGCGAGACCGGGGGCGGAACAGGAGAGAGCACATGCGCGTAACCGGAATCGTGGCGAACCTTCGGGTGGCCGACCTCGACGCGGCCAAGGGCTTCTACCAGGGCTATCTGGGATTGGACGTGGAGGAATTCAACTTGGGCTGGGTGGCCAGGTACTCCTCGCCCGACGGGCTCGCCTCGGTCCAGTTGGTCACGAGGGACGCGACCGCTGCCGAGGACCCGGCGATCTCGGTGCGCGTCGGGACGGGCGTCGACGAAGCCTACGCCGAGGCCGGGCGTCAGGGCTTCGAGGTCGTCCATCCCCTCACCGACGAGCAGTGGGGCCTGCGGCGATTCTTCGTCCGGGCACCGGACGGGAATGTCATCAACATGGCCGGCCACGTCGACGACTAGCCCCGATCGATCGGCCGTCCCCGGCAGCCCACAACCGCCGGGGCATGCCGCTCAGGCGAACCCGGTTCGTGCGGCGGTCACCACCACGGCGGCGTACCCCATCGTGAAGGTGCCTCCCACTGCGTCGATGGCGTCCCCGATGCCGTTCACCAGTTCTTCCACCGTCTCCGACGGCAGCAGGTCGCATCCGCCAGCCGTCGGCACGCCGTCGAGCCACTGGTGGCGCGTGTAGGGGCGCTCCCAGTCGAACCGCCACTGCTCGGGCTCATCGAATCCGCCCGCCTCGCGGATCCCCTCGGTCGTCGCCGCCATCATGGCCGGCTCGGCATAGTCCATCCCGGTGGCGGCTGGCCCGTTGCCGATCGGGCCGACCAGCAGCTTCCCACCGTGCTCACCAGCGGCTCCACCGCCTCACCGGGAACGCCGGGGCCCGAGCCGGCAGTCACTCTCGCGTCGATCGCAGCGATCCCCTCCCCCGAAGTTCCGCCGCCTCTTGATTACATCAGATATTGATGTATATAATTCTGATATGAAATCGACGGATCTGTTCCTACTGGGTCGGCGGCTGATGAAGTTGGGCGAGGAGGGACTGCCCGGACAGGGCCTCAACAACAGCGTCCGTCTCGTGCTCCTCGACATCGCCGCCAACCCGGGCAGCTCCATCAGCGAGATCACGGCCCGCACCGGCTATCCCCAGAGCCACGTCTCGACATCGGTGATCAAGCTGCGCCAGATGGGCACGGTGCGGACGGAGGTCGACCCCGGCGACCGGCGCCGCACCCTCGTGTGGATCGTGCCCGAGGCGGTGCAGCGGGCCCAGGCGCGCATCAGGTCCACGGCCGACGCCGCCATCGGGCGGGCCCTCGGTGATCCACCGGAATCCGAGCTGGCGGAGGTGCTCGCCGCTCTCGAGATGTTGGCCGAGCGGCTCGACCCCTTGGTTGGGGCGCTTTCGGCCGAGGAGGCGTCGTGATCATCGCCACCACTGGTGCTCACCTCAACGTCATCGTCTGGATCGCCATCGGGGCGCTGTTGGTGGTCCGACTGGGCATCGGACTGAGGCGTCGCGCTCGTCGTCGCGATGCGACGACGCCGGCGCCCTCGCCGACCCGCTCCTCCGACACCATCGCGCCGGCGGTCGCCCCGGTGGTCACGGATCGAACCACGCTCCTCGAGGTCCGCGAGCTCACCGTCGCCTACGGGTCGACCGTCGCCGTCGACTCGGTGAACTTCGATGTACGCCGAAGTGAGATCTTCGGCCTCCTCGGTCCGAACGGAGCCGGCAAGACCACCACACTCAGTGCGATCGAAGGGCTGCGACGGCCCCGCTCCGGCACCGTCATGCTCAACGGGGTCGACATCGTCCGACAGCCCGCGCTGGCCAAAGCCCAGATGGGGGTGCAGCTGCAGTCCACCGGCTTCCAGTCCGAGCTGACCGTGCGCCAGGTGGCCCGTCTCTACGCCGGCCTCTACGGAGTGGCCACGAGTGACGAGGACCTCGACCGGGCCCTCGCCGACATCGGGCTCGGGCGCGAACTGGACCGGACCACCAAGCAGATCTCGGGCGGCCAAATGCAGCGGCTCTCGCTCTTCGTGGCGGTGATCCACGATCCCACCCTCCTGCTGCTCGACGAACCCACCACCGGACTCGATCCTCAGTCCCGCCGGCTTCTGTGGGCCCGGATCGAGCGGATCCGGGCCGACGGCGGGAGCATCCTGCTCACCACCCACTCGATGGAGGAGGCCCAGGCGGTCTGCGACCGGGTGGCCATCATCGATCACGGCCGGGTCCTGGCCATCGATACCCCTCGCCACCTCATCGACCAGCACCGGGACGACCCCCTCGTCCGGGCGGCGGCCCGCGGTGAGGTGACCTTGGAAGACGTGTTCATCGGACTGACCGGGAGTGAGATTCGTGACTAGCGCCGCCGTACCGACGACCGTTCAGGCCCCGGGCCTCGAATCCATGCTGAGAGCCCTCCTGCGGGCGGATCTGGCCGTGCTGACCAAGAACAAGATGCGCATGCTCCTGAGCCTGCTGTTACCGCTCATCATCTTGTTCACCACGAGCTCGTCCAAGGCGACCCAAAGTTTCGGTGGCGCCGAATTCATCGTCGGGCTGGCCATCACCGCGGGCATCGCCGGAACCTCCATCATGGGCTATGCCCCCATGGTGGCGCGCGACCGCGAGATCGGTGTCTTCCAACGCCTCCGGGTCTCGCCCGCACCCACCTGGGTCGTCATGCTCAGCCGACTGTCCGTCCAGATGGTGTCCAACTTCGCTATCGCCCTGGTCGTGCTGGTCTTGGGCAACAAGATCCATCACCTGTCGCTCGCACCCGAGACCTACGTGCTGGTGCTCTTGGTGTCGATCCTCGCCTCGGCCGTCTTCCTGGCCGTGGCCCAGGCGCTCGTGGGCGTGGTGCGGTCGGCTGACACCGTCCAGGCCTTCGGGCGCCTCCTCTACATCGGCCTCGTCATGATCGGGCTCTTCGGCGCCTCGGGGAGCCTGGGGGGCTTCTGGGACTCGGTGTCGAAATGGACCCCCGTGGGAGTGCTGATGCAGGTGTTCGCCGGCGTAGTCCACGGGGGCCCGTTCAGCTCACAGGACTGGCTGTCCCTGCTGGCCTGCGGCGGGTACGTGGTCGCCCTGACCACCGTGGGCATCTCTTGGTTCCACTTCGACGCCAACTAGATCGAACGGACCCCGGGCCCGACCGTCTCACCACTCTCATGGGTGGCGGCCGGGTCGGTCGCTCTCAGTCGGCGCCGGTCGTCTCGTACTCCTCGATCCGCGCCTGCATCAGCGCCTTCAGGAGCTCGGTCGGCAGCTCACGGTGGTAGGGGAGCTTGATGAAACCCTCACCGGCGTCATAGCCGGCGGCCACCACCGCGGACTTCTGGGTGGCGAAGAACGGTGGCGAGAATCGCAGTGAGCAGTGGTTCTTGAAGTTCTGCAGCATCCACAGATTGGTGTTCTTGCCCCGTACGTAGACCGGCAGGTTCCATTTCAGTTCCTCCCGCGCCTCCGGGTCAGCCTCCCGGCTGAGCTCCCGGAGAGCCTCGAGGTGCCGCCGCTGGGTGTCGTCCAGCTGGGCGAAGTAGTCATCGACGCTGGCCCGCTTGGGCATCGGCATGGCGTCATGGTACCCCTACGGAACGGGCTCGGTCCCTACTCCCGACCCGGCGACGGTGACCCGAGCGCGTCGGCGCCGGGGATTCGGCCGAGCACGTTCGCTCGAGAAGCGGGCCCGTCCCGGTGCCGACCGTGGTCAGAGCGCCTCGTGACGGCGTAGCCAGACGAGCGCCCCCCAGCCCCACAGGGGTGGCAGGTAAGTGGTGCAGGCCCGGTACAGGATGGTGGCGGCGATGGCTTGGTCCTGGGGGACGCCGAGCAGACCGAGGCCGGAGATGTAGCTCGCCTCCATCACTCCCATCCCACCGGGGACCGGAGCCATGCCTCCGATGAGCGCGGTGAACGTGCACACGATGATCAGGCCACCGAACGGCGCCGAGGTCCCCATGGCAAAGAGGGCGAAGCCCAGACCCAACGCCATCATCAGCTGGGTGGCGGCGGCCCCACCGAAGATGCGGACCAGCTTGCTCGGGGTCTGGGCGATGAGCCGGACATTGCTCCACGCCGAGGCGAACTGGGGCGCGACGCGTGACACGAGCAACCGGCGGATCTTGGGGACGGTCAAGGCGATGCCCCCGAGGAAGGAGACGGCCACCACGCCGTAGAGGATCAACTGGAGATTCTCCGGCCCCGACCCCGAAGCACCGGCCGACTCCCGGTGGAACTCGTCGGCAGCGAAGACGAGCGCGATGAGGGTGAGCCCGATCTGCACGATGAATCCGGAGATGCTGTAGACGAGTCCGGAGCTGATGGCCACAGCCGGCGTCAGCCCTCGGCGCTGGTTGAAGCGAATGACCGTAGCCGTGGTGGCAACGGTGCCACCGACCATCCCAGTGAAGGCCATGGCGAACCGGAGGAAGGTGAGCGGTCCGATCGGGGAGGCGACCGGAACGGTGCCCGACATCGAGACGGCCTCGGTCAGCGACGTGGCCTGAGTAACGATCAGGGCGGCAAGCACCCACCACCAGATGGCCTGCACCAGCAGTTCACCGATGCCGCTGAGACCGATCAGCTGGCTGACGAGTATCCAAAGGCCGAAGAACGTGCCCGCCAGCATGAGCAGCTTGGAGACCTGGAACCGGGCCAGGGGCCGGGGCTCGACCGGATCCACTCCGAGCCTGGCTGCCACCTGGAGACGCAACTCGGCGAATGCCTTCCTGGTTCGCGCTCCGCCCGGAGCCGTCGAGGCCGAGACGGCCTGGGGCTGGATGAGGGGCAGCAGCTCCTCGACCCCACCCGGTTCGAGGGCATCGATGGCGGCCGCCACCGCTCGGTCAGGGCCGACCACCGCAGCCGTGGCCACGAGCAGCGATGCCGCATCTCGCGCCCGGTCCTCGACGGTGGCCATCGACTCCGCCGACGCGAACTCGAGAAAGGCGACCTGGTGGTCGGGGCCGACGACCACGGTCTCGGCGCTGATGGCCCGGAGGACGAGGCCCGCTCGGGCAAGGCCGTCGAGCGCCATCCACAGCGCAGCAAGGTCTGCGGCATCGACGTCGCCGGGAGCAAGTTCGGCCAGCCGGATGCCGCTCGGGCGTTCGGTCACGAGCACGGCATCGTCGGTGGGCTCGACGCGTCCGGCCCGCACGACGGCCGGCGCGCCCACACCCTGCGCGCGTGCCCACAGCATCAGGCCGGCAGCGTGTTCGATATGGTCACTGCGACGCAGGCGCAGGTCGAGGGTCGAACGTCGGATCCACATGAACCGCCATGCTCGGGACAAGAGCTGGCCTTCGGGGGCATCGCGGCCGTAGATATCGACGTCCAGGACCGCGTCGTCGGTGGTGCCGCTGAAGCGGGTGGCGCCCCAGGTGGCCACGGTGTCATTCCGGACCAGGTCGTCGGCCACCACGCCGAGCTGGTCGAGGAATCCGATGGCCTCGACCACGGTGGGGGCAACATCGAGGGTGCCGAACCCAAAGGCCACCGCGGCACCCACTGCGATCCCGAGGGCGGCGGCACCGATGGTGCCGAGCGGCACCAGGTGAGCACCGAACATCTGGGCCAGTGCACCGACGTAGACCACGATCCACAGTGGCGTGCGCAGCGGGACCCCGAGGATCCGGATCACCAGGAAGGCGGTGGCAAAGGAGGCGGCGATGAGCGGCGGTGCGGCAGCGGCTCCTTGGCCCAACCAGTGCCAGACGGCCCAGGCGGTGAGGCCGGCACCCCCGGCCGCAACCACCACGTGTCCGACGAGCACCCACCGACGATCGACGGCGCACAGGAGGAGGGCGACGATGACGAACACGCCGGTGCCGCAGATGGCGACCCCGGTCACCATCCAGGAGATCCACATCGGGATGACGAGGGTGACCGGTGCGCCGACCCCCGCCGCCAGGGAGGCCCAAGCGACGATCGCCACCACGGCAGCGACGGCTCCACCGATCAGATCGCGAGGCAGGCGGAGCCGTCGGTCGGATGCGGTGACGAAGACCTTGGCGCGCCAGGTCCGGGGCCTACTCGTCTGGGGGATCTCGTTCGACACGGTCATGGCTTCACCCCGGTCCGCTGCGCTGCCGACCGGGCAACCGCCCTCCGGTCCCGCTCACATGGCCACCCAGGCTCTGGCGCCGGCGTATGGCGGGTGTCGTCCGGTGCTCGGGCCCGTGGCCGGTCAGGGTGGCGCTGAACGCCCCGTAGCGGGCGGCCAACGGCGACGCCGACAGCCCGTGGGCCAGGACGCTCAGGGCGATCGTCACCGTGACCACCGACAGGACACGACCGGCATCGGTCGGATCTAGGTTGTCGTAGGCGATGAGCCCGAACACCACCGAGGCCAGTCCTCGGGGCCCGAACCATCCGACGAAGCTCACGGTGAACCGGTCGAGGCCGGACCCCATCAGCGCCAGCGCCACGGGGACCATCCGCACGACGGTGAGGGCCAGGACGGCGAACAAGAAGTCAGACCAGGTGGCGTGCTCGAAGCCCGGAACCACCATCGCCGCGCCGAAGATCAGCCACACCAGCAGCGACAACAACCCACCACTCTGCTCGGTGAACTCGACCATCCGCTCGAGGTCACTGCGGACGACCGATCCGAAGGCCATCCCCGAGATGAACGCGGCGACGAAGCCGTTGCCGTGCGCCTCGATGGCGGTGCTGTAGGCGAACAGGGCCAGGCCCATGGCGGCGAAGGTGCGGAAACCCGGGGCACTCCACCCCTGTGCGTTGGCTCGGGCCAGCAGCCAGCCCCCGACCAGTCCGACCCCCGCACCGACCCCGGCGCCGACCAGCAGCCCGCCGGCCGCACTCAGCACGGTCGTCGAGTGGGCCACCTCGGTGCTCACCGCACCGGCCAGGAAGAGGTTGACGAACGGGGTGGCGATGCCGTCGTTCAGGCCGCTCTCCACGTTCAGCAGTCGGCGCATCCGATTCGGGATCCGGGGGTCCTCCATGATCGTCGCCCCGAGCGCCGCATCGGTCGGAGCCACGATGGCCCCGACGGTGGCCGCCACCCAGAGCGAGATGCCCGGGATTACTCCGAAGGCGGCGGCCGTGCCAAAGCCGATGGTGAGCGGGAGGCCGATGGCCAGAAGGCGGACCGGCAGACCCAGGTCAGAGCGGAGCTCGTGGATGTTGACCCGGGAGGCATCGGTGAACAGCACCAGGGCCAGCGTGATCTCGGCCAGAGATTTGATCGTCTCGGAATGGGGGCTGAAGTGGATGAGGGCCAGGGGGCCATGGGTGACCACCAGCCCCATGGCGACAAAGGCGATCGGCGCGCTGATGTAGAGCCGCTCGAGGCGACCCGAGAACACCGACCACAGCACGACGCAGGCGGCGGCGATGGCCAGCGCCTCGGTGTCGAGGCCGTGGCTCACGGGTCGACCCCAGCGGCAGTGACGTGGCCGCCAACGGTCGAACGCGCTGCAGCTGTAGGGGTCCCCCGCCGCGCCATGGGGCTACTGGCGGGCCATGGACACGCGCCACCGCTCATCGGCAGAGATCAGGTGGTCGACGTCGTCGATCCCGACGTCGATCTCGACCCAGTTGACGACTCCCGGGAAGTGGCTGGTCGACTCGTCGTACTCGTCACTGACCGTCGAGCCGTTGTCACAGCCGAGATCGGTGGTCTCGTCGTAGGAGTAGACGAGCGGGGTGGTGCGCTCGAGGCGTCCGTCGCCGACGGGCCGGCCGTCGACGAACAGCGTGACGGTGGCCGGCCCACCGAGCCCCCCTTCGTAGGCGAACTCGGTGCGAAACTGGTGGGGGCCCGGGGCGACCGGATCGGCTCCCCGGACGAACGTCCGGTCGATGCCGAACAGGTTGTAGCAGTAGGTCGGCCGGCCTTCGAATAGGTAGAGGCTCCACCCCCCGAAGGCCCCACCCTGGGCGATGAACACGCCTGAGGTCGTGCCCTCGGGAACCTCGATGTCGGCCGTGACCGAGTGGGAGGTGTTCTTGGTGTTGATCACCGAGCTCTCGCTCAGACGGCCCATGCCGCCGAACAGCAGCTGCGAGGTGCCGGTGATCAGCTCCGGCCGGCCGGCGATCACGGCCAGGAACCGCTCCACCCGACGGTCGTCGAGCGGGAGGGCGCCATACTTAACCGCCTCGATGAGGAACAGGCGTTGGAGGTCACGGAGCTTCTCGGGATGTTCGGCAGCCAGATCATGGGACTGGGACCAGTCGCTGGTGGTGTCGTAGAGCTCCCAGGTGTCATCGTCGAGTGCCGGCGTCTCGGCCGCCAGCCACGGAATGCTGTGGCGGGTGACGGCCGTCCAGCCCTGGTGATAGATCCCCCGGTTGCAGACGATCTCGAAGTATTGGGTCTCGTGGCGCCCGGGTGCGGCCGCATCGTCGAAGCAGTAGCGCATGCTCACCCCGTGCAGGGGCATCTGCTGGATGCCGTTGACGAACGTGGGCGCTGGGATGCCCGCCGCTTCCAGGATCGTGGGGGCGATGTCGGTGACGTGATGGAACTGGGAGCGGGTCTCGGCCCTCGCTGCGAATCCGGCCGGCCAGTGGACGACCATCCCGTTGCGGGTCCCACCGAAATGGGACGCCACCTGCTTGGTCCACTGGTAGGGGGTACAGGTGGCATGCGCCCAGCCGACGGCATAGTGGTTGTTGGCTGCCGGCGTGCCGAACTCGTCGATGTGGGCCTTCAGGAACTCGGTGGTCTCCAGGTCCATGCTCTGGTTGAAGACCAACAGCTCGTTGAAGGTGCCGTGGGGAGTGCCCTCCGCGCTCGCCCCGTTGTCGCCGATCAGGTAGAGGACGAGGGTGTCGTCCAGGATCTCCAGGTCGTCCAGAGCGTCGATCAGCCGACCCACCTGGTGATCGGTGTGCGAGAGGAAGCCGGCGTAGACCTCCATCTGGCGGGCCAGGACCGGCTTGAGATCGTCGTCGATCTCAGCCCAGGCGGGTATCTCCGCCGGACGCGCCGTGAGCTGGGCCTCGGCCGGGATCACCCCGAGCGCCTGTTGCCGGGCGAAGGTCTCTTGACGCAGTACGTCCCAACCGCCGTCGAACCGGCCCCGGTAACGGTCGATCCACTCCTTCGGGACGTGGTGCGGCGCGTGGGTGGCCCCGGGGGCGAAATAGGCGAAGAAGGGCTTGTCCGGTGCCAGGGTCTTCTGCTGGCGCATCCAGGCGATGGTCCGGTCGGCGAGGTCTTCGGTGAGGTGGTAGCCCTCTTCGGGCGTCTTGGTCGGTTCCACCGGCGAGGTCCCCTCGTAGAGACCGGGGAACCACTGGTTGGTGCCGCCGCCGATGAACCCGTAGAAGTGCTCGAACCCACTCCCGGTCGGCCACAGGTCGAACGGGCCGACCGGGCTGTTCTCCCACATGGGGACCTCGTGGCACTTGCCGAACTGGGCCGTGGAGTAGCCGTTGAGCCGGAGGGTCTCCGCCAGCGGCGCCGCCGCCTGGGGCCGCATCGAGTTGTAGCCCGGGGCCGACGTGGCGAGGTCGGGCACGGCGCCCATCCCCACGCTGTGGTGGTTCCGCCCGGTGAGCAGCGCCGCCCGCGTGGGCGCACAGAGGGCCGTGGTGTGGAAGCGGGTGAAGGCGAGGCCACCCGCAGCCAGTCGCTCGGCCGTCGGCGTGTCGCACGGTCCCCCGTAGGCGCTCGAGGCGCCGAACCCCACGTCATCGAGCAAAACCAACAGGACGTTGGGCGCTCCTGTCGGAGGCCGCAGCGGCTCGATGGCCGGGAAGTCGGTGTCGGGGTCCTTGGCGTCGTACGTGGTGAGCCCAACGTGCTGCGGGTCGGGAATGGGCAGGTTGGTTCGTGGCCTCTCGGGTGACATGAGTCGGTCCTCTCGCGCAAACTCGGTGGGCAGAGACAGGGCCACCCACCGCCGGTGATCGTGCAAGATAGCTGATCGAGCCAGGTGGCTTCCTGACGAGCGCCTACGCCGCGTCGATGGCGGAGGCCAATGACGTCACCTTGCCTTTGCCGCCGACCACGAGACGGCTGGCATCAAGGTCGCCGCCGCGTGCCTCCGTCCGGCGGGTGACGAGTGCGGCCTCAGGGCTGGCCGTCGGAGCGGAAGATCGGCCAGCCGATCTCCGTTCTCCACGCTTCGGGATCGGGCTCCTCCTGTGCGTCAACGAGGTAGTACTCCCGAAGTGGTCCCTCGATGCTGATTTCGTGCGCTGTCGCGTAGGCGCCGAGTTCGCCGTACGTGATGTCGATGTTCGCCAGGGAACCCTGGTGCATGAGGACGGCGAGCTCCGTCGCCGGGACGACGAAGGGGACCAACCGGCCGATCGAGCGCACGATGCCCTCCACGGGATGAAGACGGTCGCCTGGCCACGGCCGTACTGGAACAACTCGCTCTCGTACAGACCGCCACTGGGGCCGGTGGCCAGTCCACCGCCCCCACCCAGTACTTCATCGAAAGACGAGTGATTTCGGCGATCTACGCTCGGATGAAGCGAAGCCGCGTCAGTGCCCGGCGAAGGGTTGATGACTCAGACTTCGATAGGCCCTGCACGAATAGGCGCAAGGCGGCATCGGGATCGTGGCCATCGTCCAGGACCCTCCGCATGAGGACCGCGGTGTGGGCGCCCTGGCTACCAACGGCGGAATAGCGGATGGTCCGACCCTCCATTCTCCGGTGCAGCATCCCCTTGCCGTGCAGGCGGTCGAGAACAGTCGCCACCGTCGTATAGGCATAGTCAGGGAATTGTCGGGCGACCTCCCGCACGGACGATTCGGGATCGTCCGACTCCCAGACGATCTTCATGACTCGTCGCTCTAGATCTCCGAGCCGGGCGACACCACACATGCAATCGTCACATCTGCAGTCATCACAGGAGCACATGGGATTGGCACAAGCTGTGGTGGCATTCATTTCCATCAACCCCTCTACTACGTCATCAGTAGGAGCATGAATCCCATGGCCACGCACATCACGACGTGACTGAGATCAACCAACCATGGGGTTGCGATCGCCCCCTCGACGGCAAGGGAGGGAGGCGGCCGATATGCGCCTTCAGAGGACTCAACTCCGAGAATGGCATAGCTGGGGCCGTGGCTTCCGAAGTGGGAAGCTCCCTTGTTCGGGGAGGCCAGAGTGAAGATCGCCGATGCGAACAGGATGAAGGCGACGACGAAGGCGACGCCAGAATCGAGCTTCGGCCCCGACGCCGACATCGACATCGCCTGAGGCGAGGCCCCCATCGGGAACCAGTACATCAAGAGCATGGCAAAGTTCATGACGACATGGATCAATGCATGGGGTAGGTGGAGCCCGTACGTCCGCAGCGACTGGATGGTCTCCACCAGGAACCAGATCAGGAGGGCGCCGAAGATGATCTCCCAGACGGCGCTTCGACCGAAGGCCCACTGGCCAACGAACATCCCGGCCATGGCCACCCCCATGAAGATGTGGGAGATCTCGACGTCTCGCCCGGCGGGGCGGTGACTCGCGACGGAAAGGGTGAACAGGGTCGTGCAGTAGGCGGCGACGGCGAGCATCAGTACGCCAAAGAAGTAGTACAGCCAGGATGGGGTTGACATCGCCATCGCCGCTCAGTCCTCTCTTGCCACGGAAGCCACGTCCTGCTTGACGTCTCTCGACGCCACTCGGGAGGTCGCCAGAGGCCAGTAGATCAGCGCCAATAAGATGACCAGCAGGCCGGAGTTCGGGTCAGTGGCACTGCCGGCCAATATCCCTCCGACGTCTTGGACAGCGACCCAGATGAGGGCAAAGGTCACAATGGCCAGGACCAGCGTCACCTGGGCAATCTGCTGCGGCATGAACACCCCGACGGCTACAATTACGCAGACGATCGCCAACAAGACGGCCATGGCCGTCCCGTGGTGGAGCAGGAGCGACTCAGAGGAGCGGTCGATATGGGCGAGCCATCCCGGCTGTCCGTTGTCCAGTCCCGCAACCAGATCGTGGAGCGCCTGAGGCGAGCGACCCGAGCCCACCAAGGACAGGGTTGCCAGGGCACCCCACACCACGACCCAGATGGCCTTGGCCACCCCGAGGCCGACCGTGCGGGCGGCGACAAAGGGCCTGTCCGAGCCTTCGCTCGGCCACAGCAACACGGCGAGCAGTGCGTAGAAGAGCACGCCGCCGGGTCCGCCACCGAATGGAGTGGCCCCGCCCAGGAAGATCTCACCGGCGGACTCACCGAACCACCACACCCCCATAGCCCAGACGATGGAGAGCACCAACGCCGGCTTACAGGTGCGCTTGTAGACGATCCCGAAGGCGATCACGAACTGGATCGAGGCAAAGATGGCATTGCTCAGGATCGGGTGGTGATAGACGTTCGAGGCGTTCCAGGTGACGGAGCCGTGGATGATGACGGGGTTTCCCGAGGCCAGCCCGTTCAGCATGCCGCTGAATCCGTTGGATCCCCGGGTGAACATGAAGGGTTGGAGTTGCAAAGCTGCATCCAGCAGCCACACCGTCGCCAAGACCAGTCGAAAGGTTCGCTGAAGATCGCGGGGAGGTCGAGTACCGGGATGCGCCGATGGCGCGGCATCCCCGGTGGCAACGTTGCGGGTGTTGTCCTGCTTGTCGGCCACCGTCATGTGTCTCTCGCCCTTCCGAGTTGGCCAGATCTACGACGCCTCGTAGTAAGTACTACCAGACGTAGTACTCGGACACAATCGAACTTCTAGGACACTTTCCGAACCTGACCACTTCCTTGGATGACATGGATCTAGCCTGCGCCACCCGACAAAGGGGTCAAGGCCGTCCCGGACAGACCACCGCCGTCCCTACCGCTCGGTGGGTCAGGCCGAGACAGAATCCGTCACCCCGACGTCTCTTGTGAGTAGCTGTTCTCGAGATTGTCCTGGAGTACTTGTGCGGCGCGCGTCGCCGTCGCGACCACAAGCGGCCGGGTCAGCGTTCGCGTCCGATAGATCCAGCCGGCCGGCAACGTCAGTAGCGAAGCCAGGCCGGGCAGGTCGGCCATGGATAGCGTGGGATCCTTGATCTGGCTGTACGTCTGCATAACGGTGCCGGCCGGGTCGACCAGTTCGTAGACCTGGCGGCCGGCTGCGAAGGTGAAGCTCGCCTGCCGGCTCACCGTGTGGGGGGTGAACGGCACTTTGGCGGCCGCCACGCTCCCGCCCAGCACCACGGTGGCCTCCTCGATCATGGCGATGCCCCCGAAAGTCTTGACGACCTGTCCTCCGGTGCGCACCTTGGCGATAGAGTTCATGAGCCAGAACCGGGGCCCGTTGAGCTCGGCGTAGGGGACGCCATTCGCAGCAGCAATGGTGGTCGGGTCTAGGGCGGCCCACTTGTCCTCGGGGCACGAATTGAGCGGGTATGTGTTGTAGACGGTGGCGGCCAGCCCGCTCCCCGTGAGATGCACAAGCAAGACTTCGCAGTAGCGCTTGCCGACCAGCCCGGTGGCCACGAGCTTGGTCGTCTTCGCCCCCGACGTGGTCGTAGCGGACGACGCCGACTAGCCACCGCAGGCGGAGCCTCCCAGCGCAAGTACCGCCACCGCCGCCGCCGCCCGGCGGCCCCATCTTCTGTCAGTACAGGTGTCAGTACACATGAAGCCAAGGTAGTGCCTCGGCCTGGGCCCCGCTCGGACTACATCGCCGTCCTCTCCACCGCATTCGTCGCTGCCACTGCGACTCAGACAAATCCTGATAGCCCCGCTGTCACGGCGGCCAGCACCTAAGGAGTTTCATTGCTCGAGGGCCGCCTGCCCCTGAAAACCGGAAGCGAGCGCACCATCGACTGACGGGTGCTTGCTGATCGCTTACTGCCACTGACCGGTACCAGTGGGGCCACCCCCCGAAGGCCTGGTTGGCGACTTCCTGGGGACACCTGGGCGCCTTGTATGACAATGGTGACCTTAGGATCGGTATTCCGGATTCTGGAAATCAAAGCGCGCTCCGGCGTCCCATTCGTTCCGTTGGTTGCCGTGTGCCGGGAAACCGCCCGCTGACTTCAGCATCCTCGCTAGGTGAAGCAGGTTCCACGTCATGAAGGTCGTGTTGCGATTGGTGAAGTCATTGTTCACTCCGACACAGGTGCCGTCCTCGAGGATGTCGCCGTAGCTAGGCCCCGGCCCTGCTTCGCCGATCCATCCCGCATCCGATTGTGGTGCCACTGAGTAGCCAATGTGTTGAAGGCTATAGAGAACGTTGGAAGCGCAGTGCTTGATGCCATCTTCGTTACCGGTAATGAGGCAGCCGCCAACTTTGCCGTAATAGAGCCACTGACCCTTGTCGTTCAGCTCACTGGAATGTGCATAGAGCCTCTCGATGATCTTCTTGGTCTCGCTGCTGTTGTCGCCCAACCAGATCGGCCCGGCGATGACCAGGATGTCGGCCGCTTGGACCCGCTCGAACAGATTCGGCCATGCATCGTCCGTCCATCCATGTTCTCGCATGTCCGGAAATACTCCAGTTGCGATTGGATAGTCGACGGCGCGGAACTGATCGACCGTGACTCCCTGTTTATCCATGATGGATGCGCTCGCATCGATAAGCAGCTGGGTGTGACTGACGCCTGGAGATCGAGTCAGGGTCGTGTTGATGAAGAGCGCGGTCAGGTCGGCAAAGTCTAGATTCGCATCACTCATATCACGACCATAGGTGAGTCCCACTCTGTAGTGCCGAGCCCCTCGGTGGATGCCGATCCATGGTGGCTCCATGCGTTCCGGGATCTTGCGCCAGGGTGCCCCCGATCACCGGTGTGGCTGCCTGATCTACTTTCCAGGCACCGGCACTTGGATTCTTTGAATCTCGGCCGCCATCATGTGCATCCACCCGAATTTGTGCAGCCTAAGGAGCCCCGTAATGTCTGACCTCGACCTTGCTACTTATGAGTATGTTCCTCACCACTGCACGAGGATGAAGTCCGGAGCAGCATCACAGGGTCCGGTGAAGGTGGCAGAACAGTTCCCCCACGGTACGGCTGTTGCAAGGTTCAAATGCCTGGTTTGCGGTACGCGTTACGAAGGGCCGTTGGCACTACGTGGTGCGCCTACGCGTTCGCCGCGCTGGCGTCGGTGGGCCTTCCAGCGGCCGTCCGTTCCCACAGCGCCGTGGTCGTGGTGTCGTGGATCTCCCAGACGTTCCTCCAGTTGGTGCTGCTCTCCGTGGTGATCGTCGGCCAGAACGTGCTGGCGGCGGCCGACAAGCGCTCGGAGGCCACATCCCAGGACGCAGACACAATCCTTCATGAGTCGGTAAAGCTCCAGGAACACCTCGAAGCACAGGATCAGACGCTCTTGGTCCTAGCCCAGAGGCTCTCCTCGGTTGAGGCGCGCATCAGCTCCTGAACCTGTACCGCAGAATCGTGTTTCACCCGTGAGGATGCCCCACCGGTGCCGTCGGGGGCAGGCGATAACCGCAGCCCACCCGGTGTTCCGAGGCAGTGCCGACAACGACTAGGGAGCCCAACGTCGGCCTGAATCGGTTTACTAGTGAGATCCCCAGGCCCTTCGTTCGTCCACCGCACGAACGATCGACCCTTTGGTGACTGCGACACCGGGCACCACGATCCCGCCGGTGATTGAGGCGACAGATGCGGCCTCGGTGGCGAGGGCAATCACGAGATAGATCACACAGTCAACGAAGCCCGGGACCACTACTCCGCGCGTCGATGAAGCGACCCTCATGGTGGTGGCGTGCATGGGCAGGCCTGGCCGATAGCCGTAGCCGAGCCGGTAATCGGGCGCAGGGCTTAGTGACGTTCCAGCTCAGGCGTACACTTCGAGTTGTGAGGCCACCCATTGCCTGCAGCCTTGAACCGAGTGACGCGAGTTCTCAACTCAGCGAGTGGCGGGAGCTACTCCACCGGACCGTGGATGGCTCCAAGCGTGTCTCACCGAATCGACTTGAACTCAGGCTCTTGCCCGATGCCGACATCGTGTCTGTCATCAGCCTGGCTCAGCGTGAGGCTGTGTGCTGCGCGTTTTTCTCATTCGCAATTGAGATTCGAGCGGATCGTCTCGTTCTCGCGATCGAAGTGCCGAATGACGCTGTTGAGATTCTCGATCGGCTCGACCACAGCACCGCCCGGTAGTCCTCGCCGACCTTGTGGACCGCCAACGACCCGGCTGTGAGAGGCACCGACGGTCTCAGGATTGTTCTGAAGAAATGATGCGGCAAAGGTTGGTCATCTGCCAAGATCTCACAAACGAATCAGGTTGTACGCACCGGGCCCGAGGCGGCAGCGCCAACGAGATCAGCGACGGCAACCGCAACGGATAGCGGTCGTCGCTGCACGGCGAGCCGTGGTCGGCATCAAGACAAAACACCCCAGGATTTCGCCACGCCATTGGACCGGTATCTCGGGCTCCGGACCGGGGATTCCTGGTTGTGTGGCCGGCCGGCCGCCAGTTCCGCCACACCACTGATGATGGCCACGTAGTCCGACTCGTCCGCCGCCGCTTCCCGATGATGGCGATCACGAGCAGCAAGTTCAGTGACAATGAGCCCGACAAGGAGTCGGCACACCGTGGTTTCAATGTCCGGGCGGTGACCAATGGCCGGACGCTGATAGGGCAGGGTGAGAGAGACATCGAACCAGAGGCCGGACGACAAGCTGGCGACGACACCACTGAACGTGTTTCCGATCACGGTCACCATCATGAAGACTGCCACGAACAGGAGCGCAGATGCGGCTTCGGTGAACGATCCCCGAAATGGGACGAGGACGAGCGCCAAGACCAGAGGTCCGAGCACCGCGGCCACAACGGCAACTGCCCCACGGTGTGCTCTCAGCGTCTCCCTATAGAACCTCGGTGACCATCAACCATGGTCGGTCAGCGGACGCACGCACGCTGGCCGATGACGCCTCCACAGTCGACGCCGATGCGAACCCCTTCGAGCGCCGCTGCTGCCGCAACTTCCTCCTAATGGAGTCGAATGCGGTAGGTGTCAGGCGGCAGTGTGTTGTGAGCTGAACCAGAGGTCCATTCCGGTTCCCGCCTCTCACCGTCGTCTCGAAACGCCCAGCCGCTCAACACGACAGCGGCGAGAGTTGCTAAAACCGTCAAGCCCTCGATGGCAATTGGGTAGCACCAGTTCATCGTCACCTCCATGCAGATTGCGAACTCTCGACCGGAGCACCGCGGTCCACCGGTCAATGGGCAACCCAGACGGGCCGCCCCACTTTCTGGCATACACTCATTGTAGTACTACAATGAGTGTATGGGTGCCGGTATAGGAAGCAGCAGTCGCAAGAGCGCCAATAAGGAGACGGACGACCTAGCCGACGCCGTCCTCATTGCCAGTCGTGTCCTGGTGGCGGTGGCAGCCCGGTCCTTGGCCGAGGAGGAGGTAATCTCGCTCCCCCAATACCGAGCCCTGGTTGTCCTCGCCACCCGGGGCCCGCAGCGACCGGTGGACCTGGCAGAGGCACTGGGCGTTGATCCATCGACAGCAACGCGAATGTGCGATCGGCTGGAGGGTAAGAGCCTGATTACCCGGCGCCGCGATGAGGGCGACCGGCGCGTGGTCGTCCTGGCTGCCAGCGCCAGCGGTCGACGCCTCGTCGATCGCGTTACCCGCCGACGCCGCAATGAAATCGGGCAGATTGTTCGGGCCGTCGAGCCGAAGGAACGTCCCAACCTCATTCGGGCCTTCAACCTGTTCGGGAAGGCAGCGGGAGAGGTCCCCGAGGGGGACTGGCAACGTAGTTGGGAGCTTTGATGCTCTCGGCTCGTCGTCGCACGGCGGGTTCGACCATTCCGGGTCGGCGAGTCATCGCGGCGTTGTCGGTCCATGGCCGCGGCACCACAACGTCGCCGTCGAGGCCCTGGTTCGGGAATGGTCATCGCGAGGGCGACCTCCCGGTCAACCTTCCTCGGCGATGAGGATCTTTACCCGAACCTCGTGGCGAGCGGCCATGACCAGAGCTTCCAGCTGGCTATCGGGCGCCTCCTATCTGCAGAAGTGGTTGGTACTCGGCGTGCTCATCGGGACGATGGCCGGGATCGGTGCAATCGCCTTCTACGAGGCGCTGCTGGCCTGCACCCACTTCTTCCTCGGGACGCTGGCTGGCTACCACGTTCCCACACCGACGGGCGAGGGCGGTCATCGGGCCTCGGCCACCTTCTCTCGCCCATGGGCCATCCCGCTGGTGGTCGGACTGGGCGCACTGATCGGTGCCATCTTGGTGTTCCGGTTTGCCCCCGAAGCGGAGGGGCACGGGACCGATGCCGCCATCTCAGCCGTCCATCACAACCCCAGAGGCATCCGCTTCCGGGCGGTGATCGTGAAGATCGTGGCGTCCGCCCTGACCATCGGATCGGGCGGATCGGGCGGTCGTGAGGGTCCAACCGGCCAGATCAGCGCCGGGTTCGCCTCCCTGCTGGCACGGGAATTCGACCTCAGCCCGGCCGACGCCCGGATCGCCGTCGTGACCGGGATCGGCTCGGGGATCGGTGCCATTTTCGGGGCGCCACTCGGAGGTGCCGTCCTGGCCACCGAGATCCTCTACCGTGACGACTTCGACGCCGAAGCGCTCCTGCCGAGCTTCGTCGCCTCGCTGGTCGGCTATGTGATCTTCGGGGCGTTCATCGGTTTCACACCCCTCTTCGGCTTCGCCGGGAGCTACCACTTCACCGATCCGGCCCACCTGCTGTGGTTCGCTCTGATCGGCGTGCTCGGTGGACTGATCGGCCTCCTCTATGCCAAGGGCTTCTATGGCATCGCAGGACTGTTCGGGAGGATCCCGCTCCCTCGTTGGGTCAAGCCAGCCATCGGAGGGGTGATCGTGGGCCTTATCGCCCTGGCCATCCCCGAGGTGCTGGGCACCGGCTACGGGTGGATTCAGCAGGGACTCGGCCACCAACTTCTGACGCTCCCGTTGTGGATCGTTCTCATCCTTCCCTTCGCCAGGATCGTGGCCACTGGCCTTTCCATCGGCTCAGGAGGGTCGGGGGGCATCTTCGGTCCGGGCATGGTCATCGGGGCGTTCATCGGGGCCTCGGTCTGGCGCCTGTTCGACCCGATCGTCCCCTCGATGGGCCACAACCCGGCTCCGTATGTCATCGTCGGCATGATGTGCTGTTTTGGTGGCATCTCCCGCGCGCCACTGGCGGTGATGCTGATGGTGGCGGAGATGACCGGTAGTCTCTCGATCCTCGGTCCAGCCATGATCGCCGTCGGTCTGGCGTGGTTCATTGTCCGCCGCAGCGACGACACCATCTACCGGAGTCAGTTGAAGTCCCGGGCCGACGCCCCCGCTCAGCGGCTGTTGATCGGTATGCCGGTATTGAGCGGCGTCCCGGTGCGCCAGGCCATGGCGCCGCCGCGTCTGGTCATCAACGATGGGATGTCGGTTGCCCAAGCCCGCCGTCAGCTCGGAGAGCAGGGATTGTCTGGAGTGCCCGTCACGGATGGGGAGGGTCGGTTCGAGGGGACACTCTCGCTGGAGAACCTCGGGACGGATGCATCGGGGGATGATCGCCGACTCGGGGCCCTCGTCGATGCTGCGGCTCCGACCGTGTCCGAGTCTGCTCACCTAGATGTCGCCGTCGATGCCATGAGCACAGCGACCCAACACTGGGTTCCGGTACTGGACAGCGAGCGCAAGGTGATCGGAACAGTTGCTACTTCCGATGTGGTCCGGGGCTACCGACTCGGACTCCTGGCCGCGCTCGATCAACTGAATCCGGATGGTGACCAGGTGAGCTCGGACCGCGTCACCGTCGCAGCCGATTCGCCGATTGCTGATCAGTCCCTTCGGCACGCCGATCTTCCACCCAGTGTCATCGTCACCATCATCCAGAGGGATGGGGATCTTGTGGTACCAAACGGGGACACAGTGCTCACCCCTGGGGACGAGCTGGTGCTCATCGGCAATCCCGGTGAGATCGCCTTCGTGCGCGACGCCATGGCTCACGTCGAACAGACCCTCACCAACCAGAACGATGCCAAAGACACCCTGCACCGCCGCAGCGCCCTCAATGAAGGGAGAGAGTGATGTCCGAAGAGAAGAAGGCCCGCCTGGACATCATCGACGAAACCATCGGATCCGACGAGACCGTCATGTTCGACGTGCTTGCACTTCTCTTCGATCCAGGCGGCGGATTGAAGAAGAGGGAGGCGGAGGGATCCCTCGTCCTCACCGACCGGCGACTCATCTTTGCGACATCGCGGCACGGCCTCATGGTCGACCTGTCGAGGAAGGACATCAAAAGGCCCGTCACGCTGACCTACAAACTCGCGATGGCCCGCCTCATCATCGAAACCAATAGGGGCGCTACGCACACGTTTGTGGTGAATAAGAGCGCGGCCCAGGGCATCGCCTCTACCGTCAACAAGGCGCCATCTGCCTGAGGATCGGACGAGATGGGGTCTGTAACCTTTGGGCCTTCATAGCTTCGCTTGGCCGCTCGTCATACCTTCGCTGCGTCGAGAATTTTCCACACGCCCGGAAGGCCTGATCGAGCCTGGGGCGGACGCTGCTGCTGATTCGTAGCGTTCAGAGGACCTTGGTGGGGTTGTCTCTGAAGTGCCTGCCGGCGGCTGTTGCCGTCTGGCTCTCGAACGAGGAGCCCCCACCAGGCCTTTGCCGCCTCGTGGCTCAGAAGAGGAACGTGCGCCACGATCTGAATCAGGAGTGCCCTGGCGGTTTCCTAACCGACGAACCAGGAGGTACTCATGAACGTCAGATGGCCCGGCCCGAAGGACCCGCCGACGCCGCACCCGATCGGTGGAGATCTGGAGACCCAAGGCACCGACGACCACCAGCGCCGGCCCCGACCCACCCCTGGTCTCCTGAGCCTCGGAGCAGAACCCACTCCAGTAGCCGATTACGTTCCTAGCGCTTCCCGGTTACCGGCCGAGAAGCATGCACGGTCCGCCTGAGGGGTCGATCGACCACATCGGCGCCTCCGGCCGCCGATTCATACACACGGAAAGAGAAACCGGCCCCTTGATGGGCCGGTTTCTCCTTCTGACGCACAGTTTTGTCGTCTTGGCCTCGACAGTTCTGTCGAGAGCCCCTTGGTGGCGGGGGTGGGATTTGAACCCACGACCTTCGGGTTATGAGCCCGACGAGCTACCAGACTGCTCCACCCCGCGCCGCAAGCCCACAAGATACCAGACCGCCCGATGGTCCCGTTCATCGGCCCGGAGTCCACCGGTCACGAGTCGGTCCGGTCTCGAGCGGTGTGGCCGGCGGCCGGCGGGCCTCAGGGGGTCGTGGTGGTGGTCGTGGTGGTCGAGGCCGAGGTCCCGCCGGTCAGCTGCTGTACCTCTTGGAGGTTCTGCTCGAGGGCGGTGATGTCGGCCTGGTAGTTGCCCAGGTTGCCCGCCTTCAGATCCATCTGCGACTGCGTGTATTCGGCCTGCGCCTCGGTCAACAGGGCTCGGACCTGGGGCGACAGTTCCCCGGTCGAGGTTCCCCCCGGGGTGGTGGCCACCGGGGCGGCGAAGAGGGTCGTGAGGGCGGCACCCAGCGTGTTCCCGATGGCGGCCGGCTGGTTCCCGTAGACGGCGATGACGCGCTGCAGCTCGGGGAACGCGTTGCGCGACGACTGCACGTAGAGCGGCTGGATGTACAGCAGCGCGTTGGCGACCGGGATCATCAAGACGTTGCCCAGGAGCACCGAGGATCCGTTCTGGTTGAGGAGCGACACCTCCTGGGAGACCGCCGAGGTGGCGTCGATCTTGGCCGCGACGATGGAGGGGCCCTGCACCGGCGAGTTCCGGGGTGTGACGAACATCTCCAGCTGGCCGTAGTGGCCGGGGTCCGATCCGGCGATCATGAACCCCGAGAGGGTCTGGATCTGGCTCTGCGAGGAAACCGGGACGAAGGCGTCGAGGAGACTGAACGACTGTTGGGTCTGGCCCGGTATCTTCAGCACCTGGTAGATCGGCGCCATCCGCACGAGCTGGCCGGTCGACACCTCCTCCCCCTGGGCGTTGGTGGTCAACGTCGTCTGCAGGGCCTGGGACGGGGAGCCCGACCCCGGTGAGGGGGAGAGCGTCCATGCATCGGCCGCGCTGTAGAAGCTCTGGGCGTTGGTGATGTGGTAGCGGCCGTACATGGTGGCCTGCACGGTGAAGATGTCCTCGGGGTACCGGATGTGGGCCTTCAGCTCGGAGCTCATCTTCGACGCCGGGGTGAACATGTGGGGGAAGGCCTTCTCATAGGTCTCGATGATCGGGTCCTTCGGGTCCATCACGTAGAAGGTCATCTTGCCGGTGTAGGCGTTGATCAGGACCTTGACCGAGTTGCGCACATAGTTGAAGTTCTGGTTCAGCCCGCTGCCCGACGGGAGGGCGCCGGTGTTGGCGTTCTGCGAGTAGGGGTAGTTGTCGGTGGTCGTGTAGGCGTCCTGCACCCAGTTGATCTGCCCGTTCAGCAGCACCGGGTAGGGATCGGCGTCGAGGCTCAGGAACGGAGCGGCCTTGGACACGCGGGCCTGCACGCCCCGGTCGAACATCAGCCGTGAGTTGCTGGTGATCTGGTTGGAGATGATCAGGTTGAGGTCGCTGAATCGGATGGCGAACAGGGCCTGGTCGAAGAAGTTGGACAGCTGGACCCCGCCGTCGCCGGAGTAGTGGGACTCCACGTTGGTCCCGTTGCTCAACTGGTAGTTGATCTCGAGCTGCTTGGTGTTCGCCACCACATAGCCCGAGTTGTTGAGTCCGAAGTAGACCGACGGCTGGGTGACGGTCGGAAGCCCGCTGTTGGAGACCGGTGGCACGTCGCTCACGGCGAACTGCGGGTCGCCGTTGACCGTCTCGACGTTGGCCGGCGACACGATCATCCCGTAGCCGTGCGTGTACTGGAGCGTGGTGTTCACCCACGACGTGGACGGCAGGTCGCTGTCGTTGATCTCCCGTACCCCGACGACCACCGGTGTCTCGAGGCCGTTGACCTTGTAGCGATCGACGGCCAGCGTGTTGAACTGGTAGTAGGACCGGATGTCCTGCAGTTTGTCGTAGGTGGGCTGGGTCTGGGTCGGGTCCCACAAGCGGACGTTGGCCAAGGTGTCGCTGTTGGCCGTGAGCTCCGGGGCGGTGAGATTGGACGAGGCCGGGTACTCGCTGCTCGCCACCGTGTCGAGGCCGAAGGCGTCCCGGGTGGCGTTGATGTTCCGCTGGATGTAAGGCGCCTCGAGGGTGTTCTGGGCCGGGTTGACCTTGAGGGCCTGGACTGCGGCCGGGTAGATGGTGCCGGCGGTCAGGGCGACCAGGAACCACAGCCCCACCCCGAGGATGGGGAGCGCCCACCCCTGGCGCCTGATGTTGTAGATGAGCAGCACGGCGGCGGCCAGCGACACCAGGATCAGCAGTTCGAGGGCGGGGAGGCGGGCGTGCACATCGGTGTAGCCGGCGCCCTGGACGTAGCCGTTGGTTGAGGTGTCGAGGCTGAACCGGGCCAGGTAGTAGCCCACCGCCTTCACCAGGGCCAGCAGGCCGAGGATGACCGAGAGGTGGGCCTTCACCGCCGGCCGGACCCTGGGTCGGGAGCCCTGCAGCCGGATCCCGCCGTTCAGGTAGTGGCTGAGCGCCGTCACGATCAGGATGAGGAACAGGGCGACCAGGGCCCAGTGCACGAGGAACTGCTCGAAGGGGAGGGTGAAGACGTAGTAGCCGACGTTCCGGTGGAACTGCGGGTCGGTCGTCGGGAACGGTGTGCTGTTCTCGAAGAGGATCCAGTTGTTCCACTGCCCGATGGCCTGGGATCCGACGATGAGCGACAGCACGGTGACGACGGCGACGCGCAGCCAGCGGGAGTACGGGCCGATCACCTCCTGGTACCGCTTGACGAACTCGTCCTCCGCATCGAGTGACGGGCCCTTCGGCGCCAGCCGCTCGGCCACCAGCAGGCTCGCCAGCAGCCCGACCGCGAAGATGGCGGCGAAGACCACCATGAGCCCGACCTTGGTCTCGAACAGCTTGAGCCAGACCGAGTGGAGGTTGACCGACGAGAACCACAGCGCGTCGGTATAGAAGATGGCGAACGTCTTCAGGAAGGCGAAGAGGATGATCAGCACGATCACCAGGGCGATGATCCAGCGGCGCCGGCGGCGCGTGGCCGGACGCGGAGCCTGAGGCATGTCAGTCGGGGGACGCACGGGAATGCAGCCTAGGTGGCCGAGACGGCCAGCAGGCACCGGCACCCGGGGTGCGCCGGTGGGTGCCGGTGGCCGGTCGGGAACTCCTCGCCGGGGAGGAGGCTCCCGTTCAATCCGTTGTCCTCGCAGTCGGGGCAGGGAGCATCCCCGGCGTCGGAGACGGCCACCCATTCGAGGCGGGTGGACTTGTCCCCGCCGGCGGCGGCGATCGTGGCCACCGAAAAGGCCGCCACCACGTGATCTCCCGCCAGCCGCTCGATCCGCTCGCCCTTCCACTCCCGGAAGGCCGAGCCGACGTGGTCGGCCACCACCGACTCCTCGGCGTCATCCAGACCCTCACCGCCGGACAGCCGGCGCCGCAGCGGGCCGACGACCGACTCGGCGAGCTCGTGGCCGATGCCCAGGAGGGCGTCGGTCCCCGGCGGCGCCGACGCACCGGTTCCGGCGAAGGTGACCCCGGCCTCCGCCGCCTCCTCCAGCGCGGGCAGGGCGGCGGTGGCATAGGAGTCCAGGTGCTCCGTCTGGTCGGGGAGCAGGTCGGTCGACCAGTGGAACCCCTTGGAGCGCAGGGCATCGAGCAGCTCGTTCTGGTTGTCCTGGAGGGTCCGCTTGAGCCGGCGGGCCAGCGCCTTCACGATCGGGTCGATCAACTGGTCCCGACGGACGGCCAGGGGGTCACGCTCGTCGGGTGGCCCGCCGTCGTCCTCGTCCCCGGCCGCCTGCGCCTCCTCGGCGCCGGACCCGGGTTTCCCCCCCGGCGCCGCCGTGCCGGACGAGGTGCCGCCGCCACCGGGGGGCGGCTCGGTATCCCCGTCCGCCGGCGGCGAGCTGGCGGCGCGGAGCTTGGCGAACAGGGCGTCGACGGACTCGCCGGCCACCTCCGGCTCTTTGACCGGAGCGGCTCCGCCGGCCTCCCCCTCGACGGTGGCATCCGGTCCCCCGTCGGCGGGGACCTCGGCCCCGTCGACCTCGACCACCTCGACCACGTCGACCACGGCACCCACCGGTGACCCGGACCCGCCCGCCGGCTCGGCGGCCCGGGCGCGACCGGCGGCCGCCTCCGCCTCCTCGGCGAGCAGTTCGGAGGCCAGCTCCTCGGGCGAACCGTCCTCGGTGCGGGCTGCCGCATCCCGACCGGCGGCCTCGGCGGCCAAGCGGGCGTTGTCCTCGGCGGCGAAGAGATCGTCGGCGATCACGTCGATGGAACGGCGCACGTCCTGGACGGTCTCCGCCAATCGCTCACGCCCGGCACGGAGCTGTTCGATCTGGGCGTGCAGCACCTTGCGCCGCTTGGCCAGGTCGGACAGCACACGGGCCCGAAGGCCCTGTGCCTCGTCGACCATCGACCGGCACTGCTCGCGCGCCTGGGACAGCAGCTCCTCGGCCTCGCTGCGGGCCGTCTCGAGTGCCGCAACCACCTGCTCGTTGGTCTGATCGCGCAACTCGTCGGCGGCCGCCTCGGCCGCCGAGGTCCGCTCCTCCAGGGCCGCCTCTGTCGTGGCCCGGTGCTGGTCGATCTCCTCACGGGTCTCGGTGAGGAGCCGAGCGGCCTCGGCCTCGGCGTTGGCGACCATCTCCGCCGCCACCTCGTGTGCACTGTGCAGCACGCGGGCCGTCTCGGTCCCGAGGGCGGAGGTCAGCGTGGGCTCGTCGAGCACGGGGTGTTCGGCCCGGTGTTCGGCGTCGGCCAGCTCCTTCAGCAGCTCCTGCTCGCGCTCGGCGACCGTTCGCAATCCGGCGGCGATCGACTCCAGATAGGCCCGGACCTCGTTGGGGTCGAAGCCCCGACGCACCGACCCGAAGGTGTGCCGGGCCACGTCGTCCGGAGCGAGACGGAGGGAAGACGTGATGGACACCGGTCGATCCTCGGGCATGGCCGAGAGCCTACGACGATGGCTGCCCGAATCCTGTCATCCCGCCGAGCCCGCCGGGGTGCTCGAGGTCGGGGTGGGCGACGACGCCGCCGGTGGTGGTGGCACCGATCCACCGTGGGCGGCGAGGACCGCCAGGGCCTGGTCGAGAGTGGCGACCGCATAGATCTTCAGCCCCGGTCGGTCCTGGGACATGGCGTTCTTGTACTCCTGTGGCGGCACCAGGAAGATCGTCGCACCGGCTCGCTCCACCGCCACGGTCTTCTGGGGGACGCCACCGACGTCACCGACGTCACCCTCGGCATCGATGGTCCCGGTGGCGGCGACCGTGCGGCCCCCGGTCACCGAGCCGTTGTCCAGCGCATCGATGACACCGAGGGTCATAGCCAGTCCGGCGGACGGCCCACCGATGTTGGTGACGTCGATGGAGACCGGGAACGGATAGGTGAAGTCGACCTGGTCCTCGGTGTCGATCCCGAGGTCCAGCGAGGCCGTCTGTGTGGGACTGAGCTGGACCTTCGTGTTCCGGAGGGTGATCCGCTCGGGGGCCGGGGGCGCCGTGCCGCCCTTCCGCACCGTGAGGGTGATGGTCTCCCCGGAGTGGTAGGTGGCGAGCGTCCGGGTGAGGTCGGTCGCCGTCGGGGTGGCTTTGCCGTCGACGGCGGTGATGACGTCGGCGACGTTGAGCACCCCGTCCGCCGGGGTGCCCGGGAAGACGCCGAAGACGACGGCTCCCGACGGGGTGGCAGTCACCGGGTAGCCGAGACGCCTCAGGGCGGCGGCCTTGGCGGCCGACTCGGCCTGGGACATCTCGAGGGCGCCCTGGGCGTTCAGCTGCGCCGGGGGTGTGCCGCCGGTGACGTCCTCCACCTGTTCGAGGGCGGTATCGCTCTGCAGCTTGAAGTACAGGTACGAGAGAGCGGTAACCCGGCCGATCTCGACGTCGGTGAGCAGGACCGGATGGTGCACGGGATGCGACTTGTCGGGCGGCACGGTGATGAACTGCTGGACCGACTGCGCCGTGCCGGGCTCCAGGGCGTAGTAGTTGAGGTTGATGCGCGAGGCGACCGCCACGGCCACGGCCACGGTGATGATCAGCACCCACGGCCAGCGGCGCCCTCGGCGGCGCTGCTGCGGTGGTGTGGCCTCACCCGGGTGACCGGGCGCCGTCGACGGGGCTCCGCCCGGGCCGGCCGGGCCGTCGGTCCTCCGGGGCATCCCGGCGATCCCCGCCGTGGTGGCCCCGGACCCGTCGGGAAGCCCCGGGCCGGCCGTGGGCGCCGGTGCGGTCGTGGGGTCGTGGTCCTCGGTCATAGTGGTGAGGTGATGGCTCCTGCATCGTCGGATCCGCCCGGCACTCCGGATATCGCCGGCAGCACCGTGTCGAAGCCTGCCACGGAACAACCGGCGGGAAGCGTCACCGAACGGCGGCGGACGGTCGCGGTGGCGGGACACGTCGGCGACCGCGCTGCCGCGGTGGCGGGCCTGTCGGACGACGACGCATCGGTGCGGGTCACCGCCCTCGGCGCGCTCGATCGGCTCGGGGCGCTGCGTGACGACGTGCTGACGCTCTACCTGGCCGATCCCGAGCCGTCCGTGCGCCGACGGGCCTGCGAACTGTCGGCGACCCGTCCCACCGTTCCGATGGTGACGGCCCTCGACGATCCCGATCCCTCGGTGGTGGAGATGGCGGCCTGGGCGCTCGGGGAGCGGAGGGAGCGGGAGGCCGTCCCTCGGCTGGCCGGCCTGGCACCGGCCGGAACGGGGCACGCCGACCCCCTCTGCCGCGAGGCGGCGGTCGCCGCGCTGGGGGCGATCGGCGACCCGGCGGGACTGCCGGCCGTCCTCGGTGCACTCGACGACAAGCCCGCCGTCAGGCGCCGCGCCGCCGTGGCCCTCGCCGCCTTCGAGGGGCCCGCGGTCGAGGCCGCCCTGCGACGTTGCCTGGACGACCGCGACTGGCAGGTCCGCCAGGTGGCCGAGGACCTGCTCTCGGTGGAGTGAGCGCTCAGCTCTCGGCGGCGGCGAAGATCGGGCGCAGGCTGTCGAAGGAGTCGAGGCAGAGCCCGGCGCCCTGCACCACACACTCGAGGGGGGTCGCCACCAGGTGCACCGGCACCTCGGTCTCGTCGGCCAGCCGGTTGGCCAGGCCCCGCAGGAGGGCTCCCCCACCGACCAGGTGGATCCCTTCGTAGATGATGTCCTGGGCCAGCTCGGGTGGCGACTCCCCCAGGCACTCGACCACGGTGGCCACGATCTGGTCGACCAGGTCGCGAAGGGCGAACCGCACCTCCTCGGGGGAGATCACCACCGTCTTCGGGAGCCCGGTCGTGATCTCGCGCCCCCGCACCTCGGCCTTCACCTCGTCGGCATACGGGAGGGCCGAGCCGATGGCCATCTTCAGCTCCTCCCCCGTGCGTTCCCCGATGGCGATGCCGTGCTCGTGGCGTATGTACTGCTGGATGGCGGCATCCATGTCGAAGCCGCCGCAGCGGATGGCGTGGGAGGCGACGACCCCGCCGAGGGAGATGACCGCCGTCTCGGTGGTCCCCCCGCCCACGTCGACCACCATGTTGCCCACCGGCTCGTGGATGTCGAGTCCCGCCCCGATGGCGGCGGCCATGGGCTGCTCGATCAGGTGGGCGGCCGACGCACCGGCCCGACGGGCCGCCTCCTTGACGGCTCGACGCTCGACCGACGTGATGGCCGACGGCACGCAGATCAGCACCCGCGGGCGGTTGAACTTGGTGATGCCCGCCCGTCGGAGGAGGAGCCTGATCATCCGCTCCGTGATGTCGAAGTCGGTGATGGCGCCCTCACGCAACGGTCGGACGGCCACGATGTAGCCCGGGGTCCGGCCGATCATCTTCCACGCCTCGTTGCCCACGGCCAGGACTTCGTGGGTCCTGGTGTTGAGGGCGATGACCGTCGGCTGGTTCAGCACGATTCCCCTGCCCTTGGCGAAAACGAGGGTGTTGGCCGTGCCGAGGTCGATCGCAAGGTCCCGGGCCACGGGGATCATCGTAGGGCCGCCATCTCGGGCGAGAGGATTCCCGGGCGAGACAGGCGCCTCGACGGCGATCCCAGCGCCGAGGTGACCTCCCTTTCCCGGTCCTCCTGGGTAGCCTCATGGGGTGGACCGCGAGGATCAGGGGGCATCGGGACACGATTCCGATGGAGACTGGGCCGGTGACCCTGAGGGCGACGGGCTCCGGGGCTGGATCTCACCCGACGACCGCCTGTGGCGCCACCCCTCCGAGTCCTCGGAGACCGCAACAGGGTCGGCGACGGTCCCCGCCGGCGGCATGGCCCAGCGTGGGCGTAAGGGAATCTGGTTCATCGGCGGCACCGCCTGCCTGGTGCTGGCACTGGTCGCCACCGGCCTGCTCGTCGCCACCACGGGTGGGGGCGACGAGGACAGCCTCGGCTCCGGCCGGGGGCCCAGTGGGATGACGGGCACCCCGGCCACCGAGCCCGGCACGCCTCCGCTCGGCACGCTCCCGACGATGAAGGTGCTGGCCGCGTCCACGGTGGCGCTCAGGATCACCGGGCCCGGAGGAACCACGGACAGCACGGGACTGGTGGCGGAGTCGGGCGGCATGATCGTGACCTCGGAGCGGGCGCTGGCTGCCGCCAAGTCGATCACGGTGATCGAGGCCGACGGTACCCACCAGGCCGCCACCCTGGTCGCCGTCGACGGGGGATCCGGGCTGGCCGTGATCCAGATCGGGGACGATCTGCCGGCGGCCGACTTCCAGGGGTCCGATCCCTCCGTCGGCAAGACTGTCGTGGCCATGGCCTTCGACCCGGCCCGCCGCAAGGGCGCCTCGCCCGATGCCCGGCTCTACGCCGGGAAGGTCACCGCCGGCGCGGTGACCGGAACGCCGACGACGGCGGACCAGCTGGCCACCATCACCGTGGCCGCACCCCTGTCGAAGTCGGACGTCGGCTGCCCGCTGATCGACAGCCACGGCGAGGTCTCCGGGCTGTTGGAGTCGGTGGAGCGGGCGGGCACCTCGGTGGTGTCGGTGTTCCTGCCGGCCGACCTGGTCTCCGGCGTCGTCCAGCAACTGATCCGGTTCGGCCGGGTGGACCACGGCTGGCTGGGTGTCGTGGTCGGCGATGCCGAGCCCGATGTGCCGACCACGGCCACCACCGTGGACCAGCAACTGTCGAACCAGGCCCCCGACGGTGCCGTCATCGAGTCCGTCGTGCCCGGCAGCCCGGCGGCCGAAGGCGGGCTGGCCACCGGGGACGTCATCACCGGTGTGGACGACGGCGCCGGCGACGTCCCGATCCACTCGGCCGCCGAGCTCGGCACCGCGCTGTACGCCGACCCCCCGGAGACACCCCTGCAGCTGACCTACCGGGACGCATCGGACGAGGTGCTCTCCACATCGGTGATGTTGGCCGACGACGGCGATGCTCCGGTTCTCAGCTCGGCGCCGTAGCATGAGGTGATGGCACCTCCCGACCAAGGGGACCCGTCGAACCCGTTCCAGTCGCTCCTCGGTGACCTGATGAACATGCTCGGGAGCAACGGGCCCAACCAGTGGGAGATGGTCCGCTCCTTCGCGCTCAACGTGGCGACCGGCGGCAATCCCGAGGCCAACGTCGAGCCGATCCAGAGGATCCGCCTGGAGCAGCTGGCCCGCGTGGCCGAGCTCAACGTGATCGAGGCCACGGGCATGCCGGTGTCGTCGGACGGCCGGCGGGTCACCTGCGTGCCGGTCGGCCGCGGCGATTGGACCCAGCGGGCACTCGAGTCGTGGCGGCCCGTGCTGACGGCGATGACCCCGGCGCCGGGCACACCGCCGGCGGCCCCGGAGGCCCAGGCGGTCGATCCCTTCGCGGCCGACGACCCGATGGGCGGCCTCGGGAGCATGATCGGGCAGTGGGCCAGCGCCATCGGGCCGATGTTCTTCGGGCTGCAGGTGGGCTCGGTGGTCGGCCACCTCTCCCAGCGGGCACTCGGTCAGTACCCGCTCGCCATCCCCTGGGCCCCGTCCGACGAGCTGGTCCTGGTCACCGCCAACATCTCCGAGTTCGCCGAGGACTGGAGCCTCCCCGAGGAAGAGGCGCTGCTCTGGGTCTGTGCCCGTGAGCTGGCGTCGCACTCGGTCCTGTCACGACCGGCGCTGCGGGGCCGCATGGACGAGTTGCTCCTCGCCATGGCGGAGTCGTCGGCGGCGGCCCAGCAGGACCTCGCCGGCAAGCTCGGAGGGCTGACGGGCCCCGAGGGCATCGAGGGGATGGGGGGCATGGACCTCGAGTCGCTGCAGGGGATGTTCGGTGACCCCGACGCCCTGCTCGGCGAGCTGTTGACCCCCGAGTCCCGCCGGACCTCGGACCAGCTCACGGCGCTCGCCGTCGTGATCGACGCCTACGCCGACCACGTCGCCGGCACCGTCGGCCAGAAGCTGGTCGGGTCCCACTCACAGCTGGCCGAGGCCTGGTACCGACGGCGGACGGAGCGGGGCAAGGGGGAGGAGGCGGCCGGAGCGCTCTTCGGACTGGATCTCGAGCAGTCCCAGGTCGACCGGGGTCGTGCCTTCGTGAGCGGGGTCATCGAACGGGCCGGCGAGGAGGGTCTCGCCAAGCTCTGGGTCTCGGTCCGCAACCTGCCGACGCCGTCGGAGGTGGACGCTCCCGGGCTCTGGCTCGAGCGGATCAGCCTCCCTGAGCTGGAGGATCCCTCCGGGGACTGACCGGGCTCGATCTTCGGTCCCGACTGGGACCGCCACTCGCCTACTCGCTCCTGAGCTCCGCTACTCGCTCCCGGGCTCCGGCCTCTGTCCCGAGCTCAGCCCTCGGCCGGTGGCGATGCAGCCTCGGCGGGTGCCGGTGTCTGTGCAGCCTCGGCCTCCGACACAGTCCCGGTGTCCTCGGCGGGGGCAGCCGTCGGCTCGACCGGTTCCTCCTCGGGAACGCCGAGGTCCCACTCGAGCAGGATGTTCTCCCGTTCGGCGTCGCGGATCACCCGCTCGCGGTTGCGGCGGTACTGCGGATCGTGGGGCGGCAGCAGGACCAACCGTGCCATGGTCCGCCGGCGGAACTCCTCGATGAGGGCGGGGTCCCCGAAGTCGGACCGGACCTCCCAGTGGGGAGCCACCGGGCCCAGGTACACGACCCGGACGTGGCCGACCGGGGGCAGCGGCTCGTCGCCCTCTTCGGGGACGCTCTGTTCATCGACCGTGGTCATGGCTGTGGGTCCTCCAGGGATCGGGGCAAAGGAGGATCCTACCCGCCGGCCGGACGGGCCCCGAGCGTCACCCCGACGGTCAGCCGAGTCCTGCCCCGGTAGATGCCGAGCGTGACGTGGACACCGGGAGCGAGCGGATGGATGGCCGTCGTCAGGTCGTCCGGGCTCTCGATGGGGTTCTGGTCGAACTCGACGATCACGTCCCCGACCTGCAGCCCTGCCTGCTGGGCCGGGCTCCCGGCCTCGACCGAGGTGATCAGCGCACCAGACGACGGGGTCAGGTTGTCCTGCTGCTTGAGCGTCGGGGTCACCGCTCCCACCGTGACCCCGATGTACGCGCTGTTGGCGGCCGCCCCGGACCCGGACGCCGAGCCGGCGCCCCCCGTGCCGCCCATCCGGAGTTCGGCGAGCCGCGGCTTGACCGAGTTCACGGTGATGGCGAACCCGATGTTCTGGGTCGGGGCGTTGCCGGTGGTGCTGGAGGCGACGGCGGTGTTCATCCCGACCACCTGGGCCTGGGCGTTGACCAGCGGGCCACCGGAATTGCCGGGGTTGATGGCGGCGTCGGTCTGGATGAGGCCCGTCAGGTTCTCGGTCTGGCCGCTGTCGTTCTGAGCGGTCAACGTGCGGTTCTCGGCGGAGATGATCCCCTCGGTGACCGTCGGGCCGCCGGCCAGGGCCAGGGCGTTCCCGATGGCCAGCACCGAGTCCCCGACCTGCGACTGCCCCGAGTCCCCGAAGGTCACCGTCGGGAGGCCCGACGCATGGTTGATCTGGACGAGGGCCAGGTCCTCGCCCGGATCGGTCCCGACGACGTGGGCGGGCAGGGCATTGGTCTGCCCGAACAGGGTGACGGTCACCGAGGTCGCCCCGGCGATCACGTGATTGTTGGTGAGCACCTCGCCGTCGGGGGTCAGGATCATCCCGCTCCCGGCGGCCTGGACGAAGTCTCCCCCGACCGAGCCGGCCCCCGACTCGCTGTCGATCGAGACCACCGCCGGCTCCACCTTGGCCAGCACCTCCTGGACGTCCTGGGGCTTGGCCAGGACGCTCCGGTTGGGGAAGAACTGCTCGACCTCGGTCTGTTGGCTGGACGTGCCGACCACCGCACCCACCAGGGCGCCGACCAGCGCCGCCAGCACCGCGGTGATCCCGACCACCCACAGCCAGGTGCGCCGCTGCAAGGTGTGGCGCACCACCCGCGGGGCGGGCAGCCCGTAGTACGGGAATGCGTACCCCGGCGTGTTGCCGGGGGGCCCGAACCCCCCTCCGTAGCCGGGGTAGCTCGGGTAGCCGGGCGGGGCGGGGCTCGGGTAGCCGGGACCGGGGTAGGCCGGATAGCTCCCACCGGAGTAGACGACCGGCCCGGGCGACCCGGCGGGAGGGCCGGCACCCGGAGGTGGGGCGGGCGGGGGTGGGGCGGGCGGGGGTGGGGCGGGCGGGGGTCCGGCACCCGGTGGTCCGACACCGGGTGGGGGGACGCTGGGCGGCGGCGGTATCGGCTGGGTCGCCCCGGGAGGGTCCCACGGGGACTGCTCGAGCGGGTGGGCCGGAACCGTCGAAGGCGTCCCGGACGGAGGGGTACCGGCGTCTCCGGGCGGTGTCGGGGCGTCCTCCGCCGAAGGCTCGCCCGCGCTTACATAAGAAGGCCCTGGTGCCTCATAAGAATTTGGTGAGGAATCTGTCAATACCTGCCCATTTCACGTTCCCCTGCAATTCGGAATGGGACAATAGTTGCGTAACGGATGGCGGCGGCACCGGGGTTGGCCACCTAAAGAGTAAACCCACCGCAGCCTCCTCGAGTCCTCTGGAGGGACCATGGATACGGAATGGATGAGCGTGGGCAAGTGCAAGGACCTCTCCCCCACCATTTTCTTTCCGAGTGACGGTGTCGGTGTACAGGTCGCCCAGCGCATCTGCGCGGAGTGCCCGGTGGCGGAGCAGTGCCTCGAGTACGCCCTCGTCGAGCGGGTCGACCACGGCGTCTGGGGCGGCAAGTCGGAGCGGGAGCGGCGTCGGATGCTCCGTCGTCGCCGCGTCGGCCGAGCCGTCACCACGGTCTGAACCGCGGGGTCCGACCCGCCGACGTCAGGCCACGGCCCGTGCTGGTCGAGTGCGTCGTCAATGTCAGTGAGGGCCGGAGGCGGGATGTCGTCGCCACGATCGCCGGGTCTGCCGGGCCCGTCCTGCTCGATGTCCACTCCGATCCCGACCACAACCGCTCGGTCCTGACCCTCGGCGGTCCCCTCGAATCGGTGGAGGACGGGGCGCGCTCGGTCACGGCGGCCGCGGTGGCCGCCATCGACCTGACCGACCACCAGGGGGTGCACCCCCGTTCCGGGGCGGCGGACGTCGTGCCGTTCGTCGCGCTCTCCCCCGACGACCGCTCCATCGAGGTGGCCCTCGGTGCCCGCGACCGGTTCGCCCGGTGGGCGGCTGCGGAACTGGCCCTGCCCTGTTTCCTCTACGGCCCCGAACGGTCACTGCCCGAGGTGCGCCGTTCGGCCTTCGTCTCCCTGGCGCCCGACACGGGTCCCCCGGTCCCGCACCCCACCGCGGGAGCTGCGGCGGTGGGCGCCCGTCCGGTGCTGGTGGCCTACAACGTGTGGGTGGCCGCCACGGGCGAGGAGGAGACCGGGGGCGCACGTGACCCTGCCGGCGCACGTGACGAGGCCCTGGCCGCGGCCCGGGTGGTGGCCGAGGGGGTGCGGGGGCCCGGTGTCCGCAGCCTCGGCCTGGCTGTCGGCCCCGGGGCCCAGGTCAGCCTCAACCTCACCGACCCGGTGTCGGTGCCGATCGACGGCGTCTACGACGCGGTTTTCGACGCCGTCGAGGCGCAGGGGTGCCGGGTGATCAGGGCAGAACTCGTCGGGCTGTGTCCGGCAGCGGCGCTGCGATCGGTCCCGCGCCGACGGTGGGCCGAACTCGGCCTCGCCGAGGACCGGACCATCGAGGCGCGCCTGGCCGAGACGACCTCTGGATGAGGCAGGTCCCCCGCTCCCGCGGAAGGGCCGGGCCTAGGAGGCGCTGATGACGGCGCGGCGCTGCATGGCCCGCTGGCGGCGGAGGCGGCGCCGTTCCCGCTCGGAGAGTCCGCCCCAGATCCCGAACTTCTCCCCGTTGGCCAAGGCGTACTCGAGGCAGTCCTCGCGCACCACACATCCCCTGCACACTTCCTTCGCCTCACGGGTCGAAGCTCCCCGTTCGGGGAAGAACAGATCGGGGTCGACCCCCATGCAGTTCGCCTTGGTCTGCCAACTGCGCTCTTGGGGTCCGTACATCAATGACACCATGTCCATTGAACGGTCTCCCTCCCACTCATCCACACGATTCCTGACAGAATCGCATAGCACGGATGTAACTACAGATATGTCATCTTTCACTATCTGAACCCGAAACGCAAGATTTTTCTCCTGTGAACAGGAGCGCGGCCATTTCCGGCGTCCGGAAACGGCCGTGGTGGGGGCGTCATCCCGACATCGACCGACCCTCGGATTGCCACGCTGCGTGGTCGGCTGGATACGGCGCGCCGCCAGCAAAAGACCAGGCCAGAGGGGATCGTCCGCGGTGGAACGAGGGCGGGCGACCGGGGCCCGACCCGGGGTCAGACGGCCCGGCGACCCCGGGCTCGCAAGGTGGTCTTGTGGGCCAGGAAGTCGACGAGCACATAGTCGCCCAATTGGTCGGGCGAGGTGGCAAAGGTGCGACCCCGGTTGATCCGCGACAGCTGCTCGATGAATCCCTGGAGGCCCCGGTCGGGGTCGAGCAGGAACGTGTTGATGGTGATGTCGGCCTTCGTGCACCGCATCACCTCGGCCAGGGTCACCTCGAGGGTCTCGGGTACCGGCGGGTAGTTGAAGTAGACGTCGTAGCCGACGCCACCCTCGTAGGGGATCACGTGGGCGGTGGGCTCCCCGTCGGTCACCAGGATGATCTGCTTGGTCCCCTGTTGGTGGGCCAGCATCTTGCGGGCGAGGATCAGGCCGTGCTGCAGATTGGTGCCGTAGACGTAGTCCCAGCTGACGGTGGGAAGATCAGCGGGCTCGATCTCGCGGGCCACCTCCGAGAACCCCACCAGACCGAGGTAGTCACGCGGGAACCGTGACGAGATCAGCGTGTGGAGGGCCATGGCCATCTTCTTCGCCGGGACGAAGTTGTCCCGCATCGGCATGGACAGCGACAGGTCGAGGAGGAGGACCGTCGCCGAGCGCGTGAGCGCCTCCGTCTCGATGACCTCGAAGTCGTCGGGGTGCAGCCGCACCGGCACGCCACTGCCGGCCCTACGCACCGCGTTGTGCACGGTGCGGGACAGGTCGAGGTTGAACGGGTCACCGAACTCGTAGGGCTTGGTCGTCTCCTCGCGGTCGTGGCCCGTGCCCGTCCAGGTCGTGCGATGGTTGCCCACGCGGTCCTTGTCGAGTTGGGCGAACAGGTCGGACAGCGCCTGTTGGCCGATCCGGCGAATCCCCTTGGGGGTGAGCTCGAAGCGACCCTCGCTCTGGTCGATGAGCCCCTGGTCAGCCAGTTGTTTGGCCAGCTTGGACAGCCGGTCGAGCGATCGGGCGGCGTCGTCACCCAGGTGGCGGCGCACCTTGTCCAGGTCGACCTCGGAAAGCGAGGCCGGTGAACTGGCCGAGCGCAGGAAGTCCTCGAGCTCGTCGAGGTCGCGCAGCGTTCCCGCCGCATCGGTTCCCTCGCCCATCCCCATGGGCTGGTCGCCACTGAACCGGAACCGCTGCTCCCAACCGGCCCCCGGGAACGCCCGCTGGAGGTTGCCGGCCAGCCGGTCGACCTGCCAGCGGAGGTCGAGATCCTCGAGCAGCGACTCGGCCAGCCCCTGGAGCTGGGACCGCTGCTCGGGTGACATCGAGTTCCACATGGCCTGGGCGGCGGCCATGCGAGCCGCCAGCTGCTCGAGGAGCTCGTCCAGGTCGGCCGGGTTCCCGGGGAAGAGGTCCCCGTACTGCTCCATGAACGACTCGAACGAGGGATCGATCGGCTCGCCCGCCTCGCGCTGCTCCATCATCCGGTTGAGGGCGTCGAAGGCCTCGCGCATGTGGGCCAGCTGGGCCGGGTCGGGATTGGTCAGCGCCTCGGACATCTGGTCGAAGTAGGTCCGGGCGACCTCCTCGCGCAGTCGCTCCATCAGGTCCTCGAAGTGCTGGCGGGCGTCCGAGGACACGAACTCGTAGTGCTGCAGGCCCTGGACCTGGCCGGCGAGGTCGTTCGGGAGGAGATCGAGCTGCATGCGCCGTTCCGCCGCCACCTCGTCGGTGACCTCCTGGCGCCGCTGGTCGTCGGAGGCCTGGGCGTCGGCCTGGAGCTGCTCGATGCCGGTGCGCTCCTCGGTCAGGACCTGTTGGAGCTCTTCGGCGATCTCGCGGTAGGCGCCGCCGAGGTCGCCCCGGTCGAGCTGCTCCTCGCGCTCGAGCCGGAGCTGGTCCAGCAGGTCCCGCAGCCCCTGGACCTGTTCACCGTCGGGTGTGCGCCACCCCCGGTTGAGCATGCGCTGGAGGGCCTCGTGCAGGTCACCGTTGGCCAGGAGATCGTCGGTCAGCTGGGCGAGCACCGAGTCGGTGTCGTCGACCAGGGAGTCCTGGGTCCCGTCCCACCGGCGGTAGTCGAAGCGCCAGGTCATCCCCGGCCCCGATACGTCGCCCGGCCCCGGGCCGCCTCCTTGTTGAGCCGCTTGGTCAGGTGCAGGCCCTCCAACAGGAACTCGACGGCGCTGGCCACCACGCCGGGGTCCTCCGAACCTCCGGTGAGGGCGAGCACCGGGGCCGACAGCGCGGGGATCTGGCCGAGCGTGGTGGCATAGGCCGTGGCCGGAAGGTCGTCTCCGGCGTGCACCACGGTGTCCGTGCTGAACGCGCCGATCACCGCCTGGGGATCCTCGAGCACCACCCGCCGGCGGAAGACCAACAGCACCGCGGCCGAGACCAGTTGGGACAACAGGATCTCCTCTCGGCCTTCCTCCAGCGACTCGATCTCGACCTTCCCCTGGGTGGAGGACACCAGTGCCTGGAGGTCGGACACCCGGGGCACCGCCTCGCTCTCACCGTTGCGCAGGGCCCGCCGGGTGGCGTTGGCCACGAGGGTCTCGTAGTTGGCGATGGTGAGGCGCACCGACACCCCCGAACGCTGGTTGAGGTGGGGGCTCTCGCGGGCCAGCTGGCTCAGCTCGGCGACCACCTCGGCCATGAAGTCGGGGACCTCCACCCGCGGCCCACCGACCGACCCCTCGCCGGCCTCGGTTCCCTCGGGCCGTGAGCCGGGCAGATCGGCCTCGAGCTCGGCGATCCTGAGCTCGGTGGCGGCATCCGGCGGGTAGTGGGTGCGGATCTGGGCCCCGAAGCGGTCCTTCAGGGGGGTGATGATCCGGCCCCGGTTGGTGTAGTCCTCGGGATTGGCCGTCGCCACCAGCACGATGTCGAGGGGCAGGCGGACCCGGTGGCCACGGATCTGGACGTCTCGCTCCTCGAGCACGTTGAGGAGCCCGACCTGGATCCGCTCGGCCAGGTCGGGCAGCTCGTTGACGGCGAAGATCCCCCGGTTGAGACGCGGGACCAGCCCGTAGTGGATGGTCAGCTCGTCGGACAGGTAGCGCCCCTCGGCCACCCGGATGGGGTCGACCTCGCCGATCAGGTCGGCGATCGAGGTGTCCGGGGTGGCGAGCTTCTCGCCGTACCGGTCGCTCCGGTGGACCCAGGAGATCGGCAGGTCGTCGCCCGCCTCGGCCAGCAGGTCCTTGGCGAAGCGGGAGATCGGGTGGAAGGGGTCGTCGTTGATCTCCGAGTGGGCCACGATGGGCAGCCACTCGTCGAGCAGTCCCACCATCGACCGAATGATCCTCGTCTTGGCCTGGCCGCGCTCGCCGAGCAGGATCACGTCGTGCCCGGCCAGGACGGCGTTCTCCAGCTGGGGGAGCACGGTGTCCTCGAAGCCGAGCACGCCGGTGACCAGCGGATCACCCGCGGCGATGCGGACCGAGGCATTGCGCCGGATCTCCTCGGCGACGGGGATCGACCTCCACCCCGCCTCACGCAGTCGGCCGAGGGTGGTGATGTCCGGAGGAGGTGTCGACCGGACCGAGAGGTCGAGGGTCGCAGGCGTCGTGTCGGGCTGGTCGGAGGGCTGCCGCGGGCTCATGGTGGGAGCCTACGCGGGACGCCCGGGCCGTGATGCGTCGGGCCGGCCTTTCCCGGGGCCGACGGGCCCGATGGATCCCGTGGCGGCCCCGGTCCCGACCGCCGCCGGCTCCGGTGGCCCTGTTTCGCACCCAGGTCGCAGGGATGGAATGATGAGGGACTGTCAGCCAACCGGGCGCCTGGACGGGCGCGGCAGGATGGCGACGGCGCCGGCGCTCCGGCGGCCCAGCCAGGCCAGATCAGGGAGAGAACACTTGACCACGTTGGAGGACGCCACAGTCACGCCGGTCGTTCTGGGAGGCGCACGAGGCGGTCCCTCGGTCCCTACGCTGCGCAAGGACAGGTGGTGGATCCAGCCGGTCGTCACGGTGACCGTGCTCACGGCGTTCGTCGGCTACGCCAGCTGGGCGGCCTTCGTCAACAAGAACTACTTCGTCGGACCGGCGATGCACCGGAACCTGATCTCGCCCTTCTACTCCCCCTGCCTCACCGGAAGCTGCGTGCCCGGCAGCCACCCGGGCACGGTCATCACCTGGTGGACCATCTCCCCCGCCCTCCTCATCCTCATCTTCCCGCTGGGGTTCCGCCTGACCTGCTACTACTACCGGAAGGCCTACTACCGGTCATTCTGGCTGGCCCCGCCGGCGTGCGCCGTCTCCGACGCCCACGGCTCCTACAGCGGCGAGACGCGCTTCCCGCTGCTGTTCCAGAACGTGCACCGCTACTTCTTCTACTTCGGACTGATCTTCAACGTGATCCTGACCGCCGACGCCATCACGGCGTTCCGCCAACCGGGCCTGGGCGTCGGGTTCAGCGTCGGCACGGCGGTGCTGCTGATCAACGCCGTCCTGTTGTGGCTCTACTCGCTCAGCTGCCACGCCTGCCGGCACCTGTGCGGCGGCGGGGTCAAGCAGTTCTCCCGGTCCCCGATCCGCCACCGGATCTGGAAGACCCTCACGCCGCTCAACGCCCGCCACATGCTGTTCGCCTGGATGAGCCTGGTGTTCGTCGCCTTCACCGACTTCTACGTGCGGCTCGTGGCCAGCGGGACCATCCATGACTACGGCTTCCACTTCTAAGGGGTGTCGGACCGATGACTGACTACGAGACCCACGACTTCGACGTCATCATCGTCGGGGCCGGTGGGGCCGGACTGCGGGCTGCGATCGAAGCCCGGGCCAAGGGGCTCCGGACCGCGCTGGTGTGCAAGTCGCTGCTGGGCAAGGCCCACACGGTGATGGCCGAGGGCGGTGTGGCCGCCGCCCTCGGGAACGTCTATTCCGAGGACAGCTGGAAGGTCCACTTCCGCGACACCATGCGGGGCGGCAAGATGCTCAACAACTGGCGGATGGCCCAGTTGCACGCCCAGGAGTCGCCCGACCGGGTGCGGGAGCTCGAGGACTGGGGAGCCTTGTTCGACCGGACCAAGGACGGGCTCATCCTCCAGCGCGACTTCGGTGGCCACCGCTACGCCCGGCTGGCCCACGTCGGCGACCGGACGGGACTCGAGTTGATCCGCACCCTGCAGCAGAAGGCGGTGGCCGACGGCATCGAGGTGTTCATGGAGGTGAAGGTGCTGCGCCTCCTCCACGACGCCGACGGCGCCGTCTCCGGCGTGGTCGGCTACTGGCGCCCGACCGGCGAGTTCGTGGTGTTCACCGCCAAGTCGGTGGTCATCGCCACCGGTGGTGTGGGCAAGAGCTGGTTGTACACCTCGAACTCCTGGGAGTCGACCGGCGACGGGCACGCCATGTCGCTGTGGGCGGGGGCCGACCTCATCGACATGGAGTGCATCCAGTTCCACCCGACAGGGATGGTCTGGCCGCTGTCGGTCCGCGGGATCCTCGTCACCGAGGGCGTCCGCGGCGACGGGGGCGTCCTCCGCAACTCGGAGGGCAAGCGGTTCATGTTCGACTACATCCCACCGATGTTCGCCGCCGAGACGGCCGACACCGAGGCGGAGGGCGACAAGTGGTATGACGACCACACCGCCGGTCGGCGACCTCCGGAGCTGCTGCCGCGTGACGAGGTGGCCCGCTCGATCAACAGCGAGGTGAAGGCCGGCCGCGGCAGCCCCCACGGTGGCGTGTTCCTCGACATCGCCACCCGGCGGACCGCCGAGGACATCCGGCGTCGGCTCCCGTCGATGTACCACCAGTTCAAGGAGCTGGCCGGGGTGGACATCACCGCGGAGGCCATGGAGGTGGGACCCACCTGCCACTACATCATGGGCGGCGTGCGGGTCGATGCCGACTCGGCGGCCACGACGGTGCCGGGCCTGTTCGCGGCGGGCGAGGTGGCCGGAGGGATGCACGGGGCCAATCGGCTGGGAGGCAACTCGCTCTCGGACCTGTTGGTGTTCGGCCGCAGGGCCGGCATCGGGGCGTCGGAGTTCGCCTCCGAGCGCACCGGATCGGTCACCGTGGACGAGGGCCAGGTGTCGGCGGCCATCGACGCGGCGGTGGCACCGTTCGAGGTCGAGTCCGGCGAGAACCCCTACGAGATCCACCACGAGCTCCAGGCCACCATGCAGAGCCTCGTCGGCATCATCCGCACGGGATCCGAGCTCGAGGAGGCGTTGGAGAAGTTGGACAAGTTGGAGGAGAGGGCCACACGGGTATCGGTCAGTGGCGGCCCGCGCTACAACCCCGGATGGAACCTGACCACCGACCTGCCGTCGATGCTCACCGTCTCGAGGCTCACCGCGCAGGGTGCCATCAACCGCAAGGAGAGCCGGGGCGGGCACACCCGTGACGATTACCCGAAGCCGGTGGCGGAGATGGGTCTGGTCAACTTCGTCCAGCGGATCACGGGTGACCCGGACACGGACGGTGTCGGCGGGACCCCGTCGATCGGGTCGATCACCGTGGCCCCCGAACCGATCCCGGTGATGCCGGACGATCTCAAGGAACTGTTCGAGGAGGAATCCTGATGTCCGAGGAGTTGAGCGACAATGGCTCGGGTGAACAGGTCACCATGCGCCTGTGGCGTGGGGACGACACGGGCGGTGAGTTCGCCGACTACGTGATGGCCGCCCAGGAGGGCGAGGTCGTCCTCGACGTCATCCACCGGGTGCAGGCCACCCAGGCCCCCGACCTCGCGTGCCGGTGGAACTGCAAGGCGGGCAAGTGCGGATCGTGCTCTGCCGAGATCAACGGACGACCGGCTCTCCTGTGCATGACCCGCATGGATACGCTTCCGCCCGGCGAGACGGTCACCGTCGCACCGATGCGCACGTTTCCGATCCTGCGCGACCTGGTCACCGACGTGTCCTACAACTACGAGGTGGCCAAGCGGATCCCTCCCTTCAACCCCAGACCCAAGACCGAGGACGAGGAGGAGGCGGGCGGCTACCGGATGCAGCAGATGGACGTGGAGCGGAGCCAGGAGTTCCGCAAGTGCATCGAGTGCTACCTGTGCCAGGACGTCTGCCACGTGATCCGCGACCACGAGGAGAACAAGACGGCGTTCGCCGGCCCCCGGTTCTTCGCCCGTTCCGCCGAGCTCGAGATGCACCCCCTGGACGTGAACGACCGACGCGAGCTGCTCCAGAGGGAGCAGGGGCTCGGCAAGTGCAACATCACCAAGTGCTGCACCGAGGTGTGCCCCGAGCACATCAAGATCACCGACAACGCCATCATCCCCCTCAAGGAGCGCGCCGTCGACGCCAAGTACGACCCGGTGGCGTGGCTCGGCCGTAAGATACTGAACCGGTCCAAGCGCACCCCCTCCGAGGCGGCAGCGACGTCACCGGCCACCGGACCCGCCGCCGTGCAGCCCGCCGTCGCCGTCCACGGCATCCCGGTCGCTGTCGACGCCGCGGAGGTGACCACCAACGGCTCGTCACCCCGCCCGGGTGACGCCGGGACCGCGGCCGCGCCGGCGGCCTCGGAAGCCGAGCCACCGACCACCGAGCCACCGACCACCGAGCCACCGACCACCGACCCGTCGCCAACCGAGGACGCCCCGACCGGGTGATCGACGTCCCTGCGCCGATGGGGACCGCGCCGTGGGCGCGCACCACGGGCACACGAGAAGGGCAACCGTGGCCCGGTTCCTGAGCCCGGAGTGGGCGGAGGAGTGCGACGCCGCGCTGGCCGGTGTCGAGCTGCCACCGCCGGGTCCCGATGCCGGGCTGGCGGCCGTCGAGGGTCACTTCACGGTGGCCCAGGAGGTCCACGGCGCGCCGGGCGGGGACGTGGTGCTCCTCCTGTGTGCCGACGGCGGTCGGCTCCGGTTCCGGGTCGACCCGCTCGGCGAAGGACCCCCCGACGGTGGCCCGCGCCCGGGGGTGGGCCCGGACGTCACCATCGCCCTCTCCTACCCGGACGCCGTCGCCCTGGCCAGGGGGGAGCTCGCCCCGGCACAGGCGCTGAACGACGGTCGGGTCCGGGTCCGCGGTGACCTCTCGGTGCTGGTGGCCGGCCAGCAGATGCTCGACGCCGCCCGCCAGAGGGTCGAAGGACTGGACGCGGCCACCACCTACTGACGTGCCCGAGGAGACGCCATGGACGTACTGAGCAGCCGGACCATCATCCATCCCTCGGACCTCGAGCGGTCGCTCGCCTTCTACGGCGGGGCCCTCGACCTCCCGGTCGCCCGCGAGTTCGGCGCCGGGGCCGGTCGCGGCGTCGTCTTCTTCGCCGGTGGTGGCCTCATCGAGGTGGTGGGGGGAGTCCCGGCCCGGCGCGACCCAGCCGCCGGGTCGGCGACGACCGACCGGTGCGGGCGGCACCTGGCGCTGTGGCTCCAGGTGCGGGACGTCGGAGCCACCGTCGGCGACCTGTCGGGCCGGGGTGTCGAGGTGGTGCGCGCACCGAAGATGGAACCCTGGGGTCTCATCGAGGCGTGGATCGACGATCCCGACGAGCTGCGGATCCACTTGGTGGAGGTGCCCGCCGACCACCCCCTGCGGCGCGACCAGCGAAGCGGGATCGAACGGGACCCGTCGGCATGAGCGACCACGACGTCGGCACGACCGACCACGAGGTGCTGGCGATCGACCACGTCCAGCTGGCCATGCCGCCGGGGATCGAGGCCGAGGAACGGGCCCAGGCGTTCTTCGAGGGACTCCTCGGCCTCCCCCGTGTCCCCAAGCCGCCGGAACTGGCGTCGCGTGGAGGATGCTGGTTCGAGCGCGGCCCCGCCCGCGTCCACCTCGGCGTGGAGGAGGACTTCCGACCGGCCCGAAAGGCCCACCCGGCGCTGGTCGTCAGCCACCTCGACGAGCTGTGCCGGTTGCTCGACCGCGCCGGCCACCCGACCCGACGGGCCGAGGACGTCCCGGGCAAGCCCCAGTGGTACGTGGACGACCCGTTCGGCAACCGGATCGAGCTGATACCGGCCCCGTAGGCAGGAGGCCGCAGGTCCGAGGGAGCCGCAGGTCCGGACGGGCTCTACGGGACGGTACGGCCGGGCGAGGCGGAGACGGGGTCAGGAGGCGCCGGGCGCCGGCGGGAGAGGGCCGGCGGGAGGGACGGCAGCAGTCGGACCACACCGTAGGCGGTGATCCCGGCGATCAGCACGAACCACCCCACGCCGGTGACGATCCCATCCGGCCCGGCCAGCAGGTGGGCGGCCGGCACGTCGGCGAAGCACGCCACCGCCGACAGGGCCAGCACGAGCCTGAGGACCCACCCCTCGGCCACGACGGCCAGGAAGACGAAGCCCCACGTCTCGTACCAGGGCCACACGACGGGGCCGAGGGCGACGAACAAGAGGAGGCTCCACCCGAGGGCCGACAGGTCGCCGACCCGGCGCGACCGCAGGAGGAGACCCAGCGAGATGACGGCCGCCAACCCGAGGCCGACGGCGCGCGCCCCTTGGACGAACCCCTTCGTGTGGCCCGGGAGACCGAGGACAGCAGCCCCCCGGCCGACGAGGAGGCCCGCGGCGGTGGCCGGGTCGAGCCACGACACCACGACCCCCGGATTGGACAGTCCGCTCAGCCATCGCCAACCGAGCCCCGAGACGACACCGATCGCCGCCATCACGACCACGGCGAAGAACACGGCACCGATGACGTGGGCGACCCGCCGTCGCCAGTCCGAACCGGGCCCGCTCCACCACCACCCGATGAACACGGCACCGATGAGGGCGGGGACCTTCACCTCGGCGGCCAGGGCGCACAGCACCAGGCCCACGAACACGTGGTGCCGGCGGGCCAGGGCGCAACCGGCGACCAGGAGACCGAGCATGAGCGCGTCGTTGTGCGCGCCCCCGAGCAGCACCAACAGGACCAGCGGGTTGAGCACGGCCAGCGTGAAGGCGACGGTGCCGCTGCGCCCCACCGACCCGGCCAGCACGGGCACGCCCCAGGCGATCAGCGCCACACCGACGAGGGCGACCAATCGGAACCCCACCAGGGCGGCGAGCACGTCGTGGCCCGCCGCCCCGACGACCAGGCCGGCGAGGCGCTCCCACGCCGGGCCGTAGGGGGCGGGCACGTGGCGCCACATCGGATCGACCAGGTGGAGGAACGGACCGCCGCCGAGTGCACTCGGCGTGTGGCTGTAGGGGTTGATGCCCCGCTGCACCATCTCGCCCTCGGCCGCATAGCTGTAGACATCGCGGCTGAAGAGCGGGGGCATGACGAGGATCGGCGCCGCCCAGGCCACGGCGATGGCCAACGGAGCACCGAGCCCGGAGTCCGGGGACCGTCGCAGGGTCCGTACCAGCTCGAACCACGACCCGAGCATGACGGCGATGCCCCCGTAGACCAGCAGCAGCCCGACGAACCGGTGGTCCGCTCCCACCATCGACGGGCCCGAGCCGGGAGAGGTGCCGAAGAACCACGCCCCGGTGCCCCGCGCCGTGAACGGCGAGCCGGGCAGCGCCACCCCGACCAGCACCATGGCCGAGCCGCCGAGACCGATCGCCCCGGCCGTGGGGAGCGGGACGGGCCGGAGCGTGCGGGACCGGTCGGTCGGCGGGATCGCTCAGCTCCGCAGGTCGACGAGGCTGGCCGAGGCGGCCGAGCAGGTGAACGACCGCGTGTCCCCGGGCACCGAGACCGACAGTCGGGCCGGGCAGGACCCCGTCCGCGGCAGCACGAACCAACCCTGCGAGTCGGAGAGAACCGAATTGACCGGCCGGCCGGCCTCGGTCTCGATCACCCGGACGTGGGGCTCGGGTCGTCCGGTGACGCCGGTGAGGAGGCCCCAGGCGACGTCGGCGTAGTCCCGCACGGCGTCGAGGTCGGCGTCACCCTCGCCCCCGTAGGTGTAGCCCTGCGTGTACTCGGTCCCGTTGGCGGAGTCGTCCCTCGACGTGGGCACACCACCGACGGGCTGGATGGCGGTGTCCTCGTTCCACTCGTTCCAACTGGTGACGAAGACCATGGGCAGTGCGCCCGTCAGCGTCGGCGCGGCGATCTGGTCGAGGTAGTGCTGCAACGTGCTGCCCGGGGACTCGCCCGGCAGCCACTGGCGGGGCTGGGCGTGCTCGTTGACCTGGAGCCGGACCCCCCGGGTGTTGATCCCCGGCATCACGTCGGGCACCACGGGCACCCGACCGTCGGTGGCGTCCTCGTACTTCCGGTAGAGGGCGACCTCGTCGGGCACCAGGCTCGTCTCGCCCGGATAGTTCTCGAAGTCCTGTTGCGGGCTGAGCGGGTCGGGTGGGCCACCGGAGTACAGCGAGTACGCAGTGATGGCGTCGAAGAGGTCGATGCGCGAGACCTGGGGGGTCTGGGTCAGCGCCAGGGTGCCGGTCGCCTCGTCGGCCGAGGTCACCCGCCACGAGATCTCGTCACCGATGAAGAAGGGATCGTACCCGTGCGCCTCGAGGAGTGATCGGGCCCCGGTGATCATTCCTCCCACGTCGCCGGTCAGGGTCCGCGCCAGGTAGAGCACCACGACCGGTCGTCCGGCTATTCGCAGGTAGCTCGGGCTGGTGAAGTAGCGGTGGGCGAATTGCAGGAGGTTCTGGTCGAACTCGACCTCCATGGCCGGATTGACCGGCGTGGACTCGGAGCCGGCGTCGTATCCGAGGTCCCACGTCTCGTACAGCAGGCAGAACTTGATGTCCGGGAGGTTCCGGGCCCGCAGGAAGGCGTCGACGTTCTCGTCCTGTGCGGCGCGGGACGGCCACCAGTCGAGGGCGAAGAAGTCGATGCCGCTCCTCGTCGCCTGGGCGATGGCCCGCTCGGCCACACGCGGGTCCGCCGAATCCACCAGCGTCGGGTCCTGACCCTGGGCCGGCACCAGGCGCTGGCGCAGTGTCCCCTGCGTCGAGTTGGAGGGGAACCAGTCCGAGTAGTAGGCCCCGATCAGCGGCGAGTCCACCGAAGGGGGGAGCGTCCGGACGGAGGGGGCAGCGTCGGGGGACGTCTGCGGGGCCGCGTCGACAGCGCCGACCACCGCCACCGGCACCCCGACGACGGCCAACACGGCTGCGAGCGCTGCCCACCGGGTCAGCGCGCCCTACGTCCCTCGGCCGGGGCGGGCCCGATCGATCCCCTGTTCGCCGGGAGGCTCAATCCACCTCCGAATGGTGGGCACCGACCAGTGTCACGGCGATGACCGCCGGCACGTTCCCGGTGTTGGACCAGCGGTGGCGTGTCCCGTTCTGGATGTAGGTGTCACCGGGGTGGAGCGTGAGTTTGGCGCCGTCGTCGAGCTCGAGGATCGGTTGGCCGGAGAGCACGATGCCGTAGTCGACCGTGGCGGTGGTGTGCATCCCCGGATTGTCGTGCTCCAGGTACTCGGCCATCCCGGGCAGCTTCTGCTCGAATTCCCTCAGTGCCGCCACGACATCGATGTCGCCGGGCGCTCCCGTGCCCCCGTCCGGCGGGATGGTGAAGAGCCCGAAACGGAAACCCCCGACCGGAGGGAAGTACCTCGGGTCGTCCGGCCTCGACCCATCGTCGGGGAAGGTGGGTGCCGCATCAGCCCCCCACAACCGATGGAACTCGCTGCCCGGCAGCAGTGACAAGGTGATCGGCGCCACCTCCTCGTCGGTGACGAACACCGCCTTGCCCTCGCCGTCGTGGCCGGTCACCACCCGTCGTACGTTCACGCTCGTCCCTCCGGTCGCCTCGTCGAAGCCAAGCGATTCGGCGGGACTCGAGAGGCGCCCCCACCTGGGCAGGCGGACCTCAGGCCCCGTTCCCCCTTGACGCCCAGGACGTTACACCGAGCCGAGCAGCCGACCGGGAACCTGACGGCGCGGCCAGTGGGACCGGCTCAGGCACCGGCCGGCCGACAGCTCCCTGACGGCCATCCCCACACCGTGGTGACGGCCGCGGGCACCGGCACCGGACAGGGGGTGTCGGGTCCACTGGCGCCGGCGGGGTGGGCGGTCCAGCCGCCGCCCTCCGGCCGGCTGAAGATGTAGTACGAGCCGTCGTCCTGGGACGCGACCTGGGCCCGCGTCGGGGCCGAGGGGTCGGCCGACGGGGCGGGCACCAGCCGGGCTCCGGCCCAGTAGGTGTTGGTCGACCGATCGAGTGCCAGATAGGTGAGGCCCGGGGCCAGCCCGGTGTACTCGGCCACCGGGATGCCGTTGACCGCTGCGCCTGCCGCCACCAGTTGGGCCCGGATCGCCGCCGTCACCGCCACGTCGGCGGCGGCCAAGGCCGCGGCCCCTGCGGTCGTCGATCCCGTCGTCGATCCCGTCGTCGATCCCGTTGGCGCCGGGGCCGTGGAGGCGCTCGTGGTGGTCGTGGTGGCCGGAGCGCTCGACGACGAGCATCCGGTCAGGATCAGTGGCACGGCGATCGTCCCCATGGCGACGAGGTAGCGCACGGCTCGGATCGTGGTCGTCCGGCGCACGGTCAGGAGCTGCCAGTCTGCTCGGCGACCCGCAGTGCTGATCGGGCCCGGGGCCCACCGGGGGCGGTCCCTTTGGCGACGGCCACGATGACGAGGACGATCGCCGGGATGCGCCGGACCATGGGACGGTCCGGCACACGGCGGGCCAGCACGAACGTGGCGATCAAGGAGGCTGCCGTCAGCGCCCACCCCTCGGGGGACACGGGGCTCAGCCCCCAACCGAACCGGCGGGGACCGAACCAGGCCTTGTCTCCCACCAGGGGCACGGTGCGCACGCCGCCAGTATTGCCCGTGCCGGCCGTCGATGCGCGCCGCCGGCACCCGGGAGGCCGGACCGGGCCTCGCCGGTGAGCACCATCAGCCGCTCGGAGGGGCCGCCGTCGACGGCAGGACGGTGATGTTGATGGCGAACTCCCCCGCCTTCAGCGCGCCTGCCGTCGAGGCGGTCGTGCTGGCCGCCACGGCCAACACGGTCCAGGTGGCGTCCTTGGCGGTGAACGTCGATCCGGCCACCGTGAGCGTGGTCGACGTGGAGCCACCCGGTGCGCCCGACGGTGCGGTGACCGGAGTCGACCCGGACTCGGCGTCCGTCACCGTGTAGCCGGCGGACCGGAACTTCGCCTGGTAGGCCTGGGAGCCACCGGTGACCGTTCCGGTCACGGCGAAGGCGACGTCCCACCGGGCGTCCGTGCCGCCACCGTCGAGGACGCGGGAGTGGTCCGGCACCGGGACATCGGCCGGGAAGCCGGCCGGGAGTGTTCCCGAGGCCACGGAGAATTTGTGGCCCAGCACATCGCCGCTGACCCCGTGCTTGCCCACGCTGATGCCGCAAGCTGACAGGCTCATCCCGAGCACAGCCAGCGGGACCACCCAGATCCGCGTCGTGCCCGGGCGCCCGGGCGACGCGACCTTCGCCGGCCGGAAGCCCGGGACGGACCGCCCGCTTCCACGGTCGTCACCACCGGTCACGGTCGGTTGCACCTCATGGCCTCCTCGGCACGGTCCTTCGGCGTCCGGGCGTGAGCCCGGGCCATACGGTAACCGTCGGCGGCACCCCGGACGATGATCAGCCATCCACGTACCTGGCGGACAGCTCCGCCAGGATCCCCTCGCACTCGGCCGCACACTCCCCGATGATCTCTCCCACCGGTCGGCTGGAATCGATCCTCCCGGCGACCTGACCGCTCAGGGCGATGCCGGCGCTGAGGTCGCCACCGAAGTAGACGTCGCCGACACTCCCGAACGAGGCCATGGCGTCTGCCCCGTGATCGAACTCGAGCGCCTCGGTGTGGGGCGTCCTCAGGGCACGCAGGGCCGGTGAGGTGTGGCTGTTGAGGAACACGGTGTCGGTCTCGGCCGCGGCGACGATGGCCCGCTTCCAATTGGCGTGCACCGGTGATTCCCGCGAGGAGACCATGGCCGTCCCCAACTGCACTCCCTCCGCTCCGAGGGCCAGGGCCGCCGCCATCGTCCGGCCGTCGAGGAAGCCGCCGGCGGCGATCACCGGCAGCTCGAAGGCCTTGGTCACCGACGGCAGGAGGACCATGGTCGACACCGGCCGGGGATTCTTGAACCCGCCGCCCTCGCCGCCTTCGACGATCAGGCCGTCGACGCCAGCGGCCACCGCCTTTTCCGCGGCGCGGAGCGTCGGCACGACGTGGAAGACCGTGAGCCCCGCGTCCTTGAGCTGGCCGGTGTACCGGGTCGGGCTCCCGGCCGACGTGGTGACGAACTGCACGCCCTGGGCAATGACGAACTCGACGATGACCGTCGGATCCGCCACGAACGCCTGGGCGATGTTGACCCCGAACGGCCTGTCGGTCAGGTCCTTCATCTTGGCGATCTCGTCACGAACCGTGTCGAGCTCCCCCGACGAGGTCTCGATGATCCCCATGGCGCCGGCGTTGGACACGGCCGAGGCCAACGCCGAGCGGGCGATCCATCCCATCGGGGCCTGGACGATGGGGATCTCGACACCGAGGAGGGCGGTCACGCGGTTGTGCAGCACCGGGGAATCCTTGCACGGGCAGGCCCGCGGCGCGGCGGGACACGGGCCGCCCCGCCGCGCCGCGGGCGCGACCTCCGCGGCGCCGATGCTCCAGGTAGTGTCAGGGACGGTTCAGCTCACTGAGACAGATCGGTCCGGCTCGGCCAGTGCCCGGAGGTCTCATGGAATCGCTCACCACCCTGCCCGGCCCGATGGCCGCGGCCGATCCGTATGTGGCGTCGGCCTGCAGACCGCCGGAGGTCGTGCACGCCGGCCAGAAGCTGATCACCGTGGCCATCGTGGCCGGCCCCGCTCTGGCTCTCGGCGTCCTCATCCCCTGGCTCTGGGGCAGTGCGGTCGACCTCTCGGACCTGATGATCGCCGTTCCCTTCTACCTGATCACCGGCTTCGGCATCACCATCGGCTTCCACCGTCTGTTCACCCACCGCGCCTTCGGGCCGAACCGGGCGCTCAAGATCGCGCTGGCCGTCATGGGATCGATGGCGGTGGAGGGGACGCTGACCAGTTGGGTGGCGACCCACCGGCGCCACCACCTGTTCAGCGACCGCTCCGGCGACCCCCATTCCCCCCACCGCTACGGTGACCACGGCGCCGCCCTGTTGCGGGGGCTGGCCTTCTCCCATGTCGGATGGCTCTTCGTCTCGGACGCGTCGAACGCCGACCGCTATGCGCCCGACATGCTGCGCGACCGCGACCTGCAACGCATCGACCGGCTCTTCCCGGTCCTGGCCGTCGCGTCGGTGACGATCCCCTTCGGCATCGGCTACCTCCTGTCGGGCACCCTGGTCGGGGCCCTCACCGCGCTGCTGTGGGCGGGCCTCGTCCGGATGGCTCTTCTCCACCACGTCACCTGGTCGGTCAATTCGCTGTGCCACACGTTCGGCAGGAGGTCGGACGGGGCGACCGACCGGAGCACCAACCTGTGGCCGTTGGCCGCCATCTCCCTCGGCGACAGCTGGCACAACGTCCACCATGCCCACCCGAGCTGGGCCCGCCACGGGGCACGGCGGGGCATGGTCGACCCGTCGGCGTGGATCATCCGCCGATTCGAGCAGCTGGGATGGGCGACCAAGGTCCGCTGGCCGGTCGTGCCCGACGCCGGCCGGGCCGCCTGACCCGGAGTGCCGGGCGCCGAGCGCTCAGCCGGGAGCCGGAGCCGGAGCCGGCGCCCGGCGGCGGAGCGGTGGCACCGTCGTCGGCGGCCGACGGCGCGGTGGCAGGTCGGCCAACAGCTGACCGGTCGCCTCGGCCACCTGGCGGACGGCCTCCTCGAACGCCGGCCTGGTCTCCGCCGAGGTCGACTGCACGCCGCTGACCTTGCGCACGTACTGGCGGGCGGCGGCTTCGATCTCTTCGGGGCTCGGTGGTGGTTCGAGGCCTCGTAGCGTGGTGATGTTTCGGCACATGCCACCAGGCTAGGGCGAGGACCGGGCTAGGGAAGCAGCGAGGCGACCTCGGCCCGCTCGGCCTCGAGCTCCTCGGTCGTGATCCGGATCCGATCGGTGGCGAAGTCGTCGTGGGACAGGCCCTCCACCACCGTCCAGCCCCCGGAGCCGTCCGTCCGTACCGGAAATCCGAACTGCAGACCCTCGGGAAGGCCGTACTCGCCTCTCGACACCACGGCCAGCGAGGTGAACTCGTCGGCCGGGGTACGGGTGTGGATGCTGACCACGGAATCGATGGCGGCGTTGGCGGCAGAGGCCGCCGAGGAGAGCCCACGTGCGTCGATGACCGCCGCGCCGCGCTTTTGGACGGTGGTCAGGAAATCACCCTGGAGCCAGGCCGTGTCGTCGATGATCTCGGCCGCCGGCTTCCCGCCGATGAGGGCGTTCGAGTAGTCGGGGAACTGCGTGGCCGAGTGGTTGCCCCAGATGGCGACGTTGGTCACCGAGGCCACCGGTACGCCGGCCTTCTTCGCCAGCTGGCTCTTGGCCCGGTTCTCGTCCAGCCGGGTCATGGCGAACCAGCGGTCGTCGGGCACCTCGGGCGCGTTCGACCGGGCGATCAGGCAGTTGGTGTTGCAGGGATTGCCGACCACCAGCACGCGCACATCGGAGGCGGCGTTGGCGGCGATCGCCCTGCCCTGGGGCCCGAAGATCCCCCCGTTCACGGTGAGCAGGTCGCCACGCTCCATGCCCGCCTTGCGGGGGACGGACCCGACGAGGAGGGCCCACGAGGTGCCGTCGAAAGCGGTGTCGAGGTCCGTGGTGGTGACGATGTCACTGACCAGGGGAAACGCACAGTCGTCGATCTCCATGACCACGCCCTCGAGTGCCTTCATGCCCGGCTCGATCTCGAGGAGGCGCAGCACCACCGGCTGATCGGGGCCGAGGAGCTGTCCCGAGGCGATCCGGAAGAGGAGCGAGTAGCCGATCTGGCCGGCGGCCCCGGTGACGGTCACGTGGACTGGAGTTTTGGCCATGGGCCCGAGGCTAATCGCCGGGTCCCGACGGGTCTAACCAGCCCGGCGGCTCCGACGGGTCGACCGGCACCGGCTACGCACGGCGGGTCGACCGGTCCCGGCCACGCCCGACGGGTCGACCGGTCCCCGCTAGAGGCGGTCGACGATGGCGGCGGCGAACTCGGAGCATTTGACTTCGGTGGCGCCCTCCATGAGGCGGGCGAAGTCGTAGGTGACCACCTTGTCGGCGATGGTGGCCTCGAGGGCGGCGACGATGTCGGTCGCCGCCTCCGTCCAGCCGAGGTGCTCGTACATCATGACCCCGGAGAGCAGGACGGAGCCCGGGTTCACCTTGTCGAGCCCGGCGTACTTCGGAGCGGTCCCGTGCGTCGCCTCGAAGATCCCGTGCCCCGTCGTGTAGTTGATGTTCCCCCCCGGCGCGATCCCGATGCCACCGACCTGGGCGGCCAGGGCGTCCGAGAGGTAGTCGCCGTTCAGGTTGGTGGTGGCGATGACGTCGAACTCCTCGGGTCGGGTCAGGACCTGCTGCAGCGTGATGTCGGCGATGCTGTCCTTCACAAGGAGCTTGTCCCCGGGCTTCCCGTCGCAGTCGTCCCAGCCGACGGCCACGTCGCTGAACTCCTCGCGCACCAGCTCGTAGCCCCAGTTCCGGAAGGCCCCCTCGGTGAATTTCTGGATGTTCCCCTTGTGGACGATATTGACGCTGGACCGACCGTGGGACAGGGCGTAGTTGATCGACGCCCGGATGAGGCGCTTGGACCCGAACTCGGAGATCGGCTTGATTCCGATGCCCGAGCCCTCACGGATGGTCCAGCCCATCTCGTCGCGGAGGAACGCCGACAGCTTCGCCGCCTCGGGCGTGTACGCCTCGGCCTCGAGGCCGGCATAGATGTCCTCGGTGTTCTCGCGGAAGATGACCATGTCGACCTTCTCGGGGTGGAGCACCGGTGAAGGCACGCCGGTGAACCACCGGACGGGCCGGAGGCAGACGTACAGGTCGAGGATCTGCCGCAGCGCCACGTTGAGGGACCGGATCCCGCCTCCGATCGGCGTGGTCAGTGGGCCCTTGATCCCGATCAGGTGGGTGCGGAACGTCTCGACCGTCTCTTCGGGAAGCCAGTCGCCGGTCTCGTCGAAGGCCTTCTGGCCGGCCAGCACCTCCTTCCACGCAACGGTCTTGCCGTGCTTGGCGGCCGCGGCGTCGAGGACCAGCTTGGCCGCCGGCCAGATGTCCACGCCGGTCCCGTCGCCCTCGATGAAGGGGATGATCGGTTCGTCGGACACGTGGAGGGCACCGTCGGGTCCCTGGGTGATCAGATCGGGCATGGGGGGCAGCCTACCGGCACCCCTCCCCCTGCTCGCCAACCCGGCATCGTCGCGCCGACACGGTCGTCACCGGGCACCGATCGTCCGGCGGGACGTGTTCGCCCCCCGGCGCCGAGGCGGGCCCGGACGCCCGTTCAGGGTGTGGCCAGCCCCAGGGCGGAGTAGATCTCACGGGTCGCACTGGACCGGTTGAGCGTGTAGAAGTGCAGGCCCGGCACGCCATCCTCCAGCAACTGCCGGCACAGCTCGATGGCGATGGCGACCCCCTCGTGGCGGACCGCGTCCTTGCCACCCCGCTGGTCGGCGGCCTGCAGTCGTTCGACCATCCACCCGGGGACCGCCGCCCCCATGGTGGCCATACGGGGAACGGAGCTGAGGCTCGTGACCGGCATGATCCCCGGGAGGACCGGCTTGTCCACTCCCCGCTCGGCGAGGTCGGCCACGAGGCCCTCGTACTCGGTGGCCTCGAAGAAGAACTGGGTGATGGCGAAGTCGGCCAGCTCCAGTTTGGCGGCGAGGTGGTCCCGGTCCGTCGTCGGATCCGGGGAGAGTGGGTGGCACCCCGGCTGGGCGGCGACCCCGACGGAGAACCCGCCGATGGCGTGGGCCAGCTCCACCAGCTCGGCGGCGTGGGTCAGCTCGCCGGGACCCTCGCCGTCAGCGGGCGGGTCACCCCCGAGGGCCATCAGGTTCTCCACGCCGGCCATCCGGTAGGAGACCAGGATGTCGGCAAGCTCGAGGCGCGAATGCGCCACGCAGATCAGATGGGCCATCGGCACCAGCGTCGTCGTACGCAGCATGCCGGTGACCAGATCGAAGGTCCGTTTGCGGGATTCGGCCCCTCCCCGGTAGGTCACCGAGACGAAGGAGGGCCCGAGTGGCTCGAGATCGCGGAGCGTCCGCACGAGCGTCGCCTGCTCGGCGTCGTTCTTGGGAGGGAAGAACTCGAAGGAGTAGGTCCTCCCCTTGTCCAGCAGGTCGGCGATCCTGGTCATGACCCCACGATCCTACTGCGAGGCCCCCGTCACGGCTCTGGGGAGCCCTACGGGGCGGGACCGGGAGGCCGGGGGCGACGGAGGGTGACGGGTCGAACGGCCCAGGTGGTCCGGGCTCTCCGCCCGGCGGGCCTCAGCCTTCCCGGGGGCCCGGCCGTCCCGGCGGCCTCAGCGGGTCCCCGGGCCGACGCGCCTCGCCAGGACGGACAGGGCCGAGTTGAGCTCGGCGGCCCGGGCCCGGCGGGCCTCGTCGGCCTGGGCGAGCTGCGCACCGGAAGGAGCCGATGTGCCGTGACGCAGCAACCGGTCCGCCTCGATGGCGAACGCCAGACCCCGCAACCCACTGGCGGCGGAGCCGGCCATGGTCCCGGCCTGGGGATCAGGGGCGTGGGCCGTCGTGCGCTCGAGCGCGGTGGCCGCCCTTTCCACCTGCACCTCGACCGCGGCACGCACCTGGGGGTCGTCCGACTCGGCGTTGCCCGACAGGAGGGACTCCCGGGCCAGCTGGGCGTCGCTCAGGGCCGGCACCACCGACCGGCGCCACTCGGTCTCGATGCCCCTCCGCTTTCGCGACCGCAAGAGAAGCGCAACCAGCACCACGGCGATGACCAGCACCACGATGAGGACGATCAACCCCCAGGGCGTCTTCGAGGAGGTCTTGGCCACCGGTGCCGTGGTCGTCGTGGTGGCCGGCTCCGTGGTCGTCGTCGTGCGGGGGGTGCGGGTCGTCGTCGTCGTCGGCAACGTGGTCGTCGTGGTCGGTGCCGTGGTCGTCGTGGTGGTCGGTGCCGTGGTCGTCGTGGTCGGTGCCGTGGTCGTCGTGGTGGTGTCGGCGAGCAGCACGACCGGAGGCCCACCCGGCGCAGCCCAGGCCGGTGGGGCCGGGGTCAGCAACGCCACGCCGGCGATCAGGATGACGGCCAGGAACCCTCCGGCGGCCCCCTGTCGGGCCCGGTCCCCTGTCGACGTCACCTTCACCGGACCGGTCCCACCCCGGGCGCTCATGCCGCACGCTCCGCGGCACGCACGGTGTTGCGCAGCAGCATGGCCCGGGTCATCGGGCCGACGCCGCCGATTCGGGGGGTGATCCACCCGGCCACCTCGGCCACCGACTCGTCGACGTCGGAGAGCAGCTTCTTCCCCTGCCACGAGGTGCCCGCCCCGACGACTGCGGCCCCGGGCTTGACCATGTCGGGGGTCACCAGGTGGGCGCGCCCGGCTGCGGCCACGACGACGTCCCCCTGGCGGACCAGGCCCTCCAGATCGTCGACGCCCGTGTGCACGACGGTGACCGCGGCGTTGCATCCCGTCCGCTTCATGGCCATGAGCAGGGCGAGCGGTCGCCCGATGGTGAGGCCTCGTCCGATGATGACCACGTGTCTCCCCTCGACGGGTACGTCGTTGGCGTGCAGCAGCTCCACGATGCCCGACGGCGTGCAGGGCAGCGGTCCGTTGGCCCCCATGACCAGTCGGCCCAGGTTCACCGGATGGAGACCGTCGACGTCCTTGTCCGGGTCGACGGCCAGCAGGACGCGCTCCTCGTCGAGGCCAGCCGGCAACGGCAGCTGAACCAGGTAGGCATGGATCTTCGGGTCGGCGTTGAACCGGGCCACCACCGACTCGAGCTCGGACTGCGAGACGTCGGCGGGCAGGTGCTCGTGGGCGGAGTTGATGCCCACCTCGGCGCAGTCAGCGTGCTTCATCGCCACGTACCGGGCACTCGGCCCGTCGTCACCGACCAGGATCGTGCCGAGGCCGACCTCCACGCCGGTGCTCCGCAGCCTCGCCACCCTGTCGGTCACCTCCGCCCTGATCCTGCTGGCCAGAAGCTCGCCGTCGAGCACCGTCGCCGTCATTCCCACTCCTGTCTCCGTGCCGCTGTCTCCGTGCCGCTGTCTCCGTGCCGCACCCGGACCTGCCGGGCCATTCTCCCTCAGGGCCGTCGCGAGCCAGCGGATCAGTGCCGGAAGTGGCGTTCGCCGCCGGCCATGACCACGGCGATCCCCGCCTCGTCGGCGGCAGCGACCACTTCGGCGTCCCGGATCGACCCCCCCGGCTGGACCACGGCGGCCACCCCGGCCTCGGCCAGCACGAGCAGGCCGTCGGGGAAGGGGAAGAAGGCGTCGCTCGCCGCCGCCGCGCCCACCGCACGGGTGCCGGCCTTCGACACGGCGATCTCGGCGGCGACGACCCGGGACTGCTGCCCGGCGCCCACTCCCACCGCCTGGCCGCCGTTCACCACGGCGATGGCGTTCGAGGTGGTCCGGGCGCAGACGATCCAGGCCAGCGCCAGGTCGCGCCACTGGTCCTCGGTGGGGCTGACCTTGGTCGCCACCTCCCACGAGGCGGGGTCGACGACGAACCGGTCGGGGCCCTGGACGAGGACGCTCGCCCCCAGCCCACGGATCTGCCGCACCACCGGCTCGGGGGACGGGGCGGTGAGCAGGCGGGTGGCCTTCCGTTTCGACGAGAGCCGGGCCAGCGCCTCGTCGTCGTAGGACGGGGCGATGATGACGTCGGCCTGGGGTCCGGCGGCGATGACCTCGGCCACAGCCGGTGTCACCGGGCCGCCGACGGCCACGATGCCCCCGAACGCCGACTGGGGATCGCACTCGAGTGCCCGCTGGTAGGCGACCACCAGATCGGCGGCGACGGCCGCGCCGCACGGGTTGGCGTGCTTGATGATGGCCACGGCCACCTCCGGCCCGTCCGGGCCGGGTAGTTCGTGGACGAGGCGCCACGCCGCGTCGGCGTCGAAGATGTTGAGGTAGGAGAGCTCCTTGCCGCCGTGCTGGACGACGTCGTCCCACCACGAGTGCTGACCGACGATCCGGTAGCGGGCACCCTGCTGGTGGGGGTTCTCCCCGTAGCGCATCGAACCCGCCCGCTCGAGGACCAGGTGGATGGTCGGGGGGAGCAGGGCGGCCGTCTCGAAGGTGTCGGAGGCGAGATCGTCGAGGGTGGGCGGCTCCTGTTCGTCGAGCCAGGCGACGATGGCGGCGTCGTAGCCGGCGGTGTGGGCGAACGCCTCGCGGGCCAGTCGCTGACGGGTGTCGAGGGACAGCGTGCCCGAGGCCCTGAGCTCGTCGAGGACGGCGCCGTACTCGGCGGGCTCGACGACGATGCCGACGTGGTCGTGGTTCTTCGCCGCCGCCCGCACCATCGTCGGCCCACCGACGTCGATGAGCTCGACGGAGGGGTCGGAGGTGAACGGGTAGAGGTTGCACACCACCAGGTCGATCAGCCCGATGCCCAGGCGCTCGATGTCCTCCAGGTGCTCGGGTTTGGACCGGTCGGCCAGGATCCCGCCGTGGATGGTCGGATGCAGCGTCTTGACCCGGCCGCCGAGCATCTCGGGTGCGCCGGTCAGGTCGGCGACCTCGATGTGGGCGATCCCCGCGGTGGCGAGCGCGGCCGAGGTGCCCCCGCTCGACACCAGCTCCCATCCCAGGTCGGAGAGCCCCTGGGCCAGGTCGGTGATCCCGGTCTTGTCGTAGACGGACAGCAATGCCCTCATGGTGCAACCTCCGATGGTGATCCTGTCCCATCCCCGACCGTGGTCGCCAACCCGTCCATGAACGAGCGGATGGTCTCGGGGTAGAGGGAGCGTTCGACCGTCTTGATCCTCTCGTGCAACGTGTCCTCCGAATCATCGGCGAGCACCGGCACGGATGCCTGGGCCAGCACGGGTCCCGCATCCATCTCCAGCGTGGCGATGTGCACCGTGGTGCCGGTCACCGTGGCCCCGGCGGCCAGTGCGTCGGCGACCGCGTGCCAACCGGGGAAGGCCGGGAGCAGGGCGGGATGGGTGTTCAGGATGCGTCCGGGGTAGGCGTCGTGGACCGGCTGGCCGAGCACGGTGCCGAACCCGGCCATGGCCACGACGTCGATCCGGTGGGAGGCGAGGGCCAGCGTCACCGCCTCGGTGTACCCGTGGCGATCGAACGAGGCCCCGTAGCCCCCGTAGGCCGAGCGGTCGACGAGCTCGGCGGGGATGGATGCGGAGGTGGCGATCTCGAGCGCCCGGCAACGCCGGTCGGCGATCACCACGCGGACCGGGAGACCCGCCGAGATGATCGCCTCGAGGATGGTGCCGCTGCCCGAGGCGAGGACGCCGAGGCGCAGGCCCTTCCGACCGCTGCCTGGAGGAGAATCGGCGACCACGGGCGCACGCTACCAGCGCCGATGGACGGCGCTGCCCGGTCGGCGCTGCCCGGGCGGCGCGGCTCGGACGGGGCCGCTTTGGACCGGGACGGCTTTGGATCGGGCGACCTTGGACCGGGGCGACGTGGCCCGACCGGCCTGCCTCCGGTTCGGTGCCAACGTCGCTCGGTCCCCCCTGCCCAGGGGATGCCCCTCGTGATGGGTGTATCGGCAGAACCGGCTGGGATCCGAAGGGAAAGTTCCGGCGGATCTCCGGTGCAGGGCTGCCTCGGCCGATCACTTTTGGAAATAACATTCGATCGGTATGTTATTTTGGAATTCGATACGCCGAGGGACCCCGGTCCGCCAGAGGGGGTGCCGGCCGGGGCTACCGCTCGAGCGAGCGGATGAGGTCCTCGTCGAATTCGAGCATCGTGGGCAGCAGCGCGTCACAGAATCCCCAGCGGGGGGAGTCGAACGCCGCCGGCTCGGGCACGGCCACGACGCGCATGCGCGCCGCCTTGGCCGCGATGGCGCCGTTGAACGAGTCCTCGACGGCCAGGCAGCCGGCCGGGTCGATCCCGAGTTTCGCCGCCGTCGACAGATAGGCGCCGGGGTGTGGCTTGCCGAGGGGCTCCCACTCGGCCGAGTGCCAGGTGGTGACGGACTCAGCGATACCGAGCCGTCGCAGCGCGGCCTCGATGACGACGGCGTAGGAGCCGGAGCAGACGGCGGCGGGCAGGGCCAGCCGCTCACAGAGGGCGACAGCCTCGAGAGACCCAGGCATGGGCTCGCCGGCTTCGGCGATCAGCTCGGCCACCCGCCCGGTGATGCTCCGTTCCACCTCCGTCGGGGTCAGCCCGTCCCAGGGGAACCGCCGCCACCAGTGCCGGACGGCATCGTCGATGCGGAGGCCCATCGTCTGACGGACGTCGGTCTCGGTCAGTCGGAGACCGACGGTGGCGAACACCTCGATCTCCGCCCGGCGCCAGAACGGCTCCGAGTCGATGAGCAGACCGTCGAGATCGAAGATGACCGCATCGACGGCGCGGTCACCGAGCGCGTCGGCTGACGGGACCCCGGTGCTCAGGCCAGCTTCCGGACGACGTCGACCATCGCCTCTCCGGCCTCGGTCGGGTTCAGGGCGACGGTGACGCCGGCGGCGGACAGCGCGTCCATCTTGGCGCGGGCGGTCCCCTTGGATCCCGAGATGATCGCCCCGGCGTGGCCCATCTTGCGACCCGGGGGTGCGGTGACCCCGGCCACGTAGGAGACCACCGGCTTGGTGACGGACGAGGCGATGAACTCGGCCGCCTCCTCCTCGGCCGACCCGCCGATCTCGCCGATCATCATGATCGCCCGGGTGTCCGGATCACCCTCGAACGCCCCCAGACAGTCGATGAAGCTCGTCCCGGGGACGGGATCGCCTCCGATGCCCACGCAGGTGGTCTGGCCGACCCCCTGCTGGGACAGCTCGTGCAGGGCCTGGTAGGTCAGCGTGCCCGAGCGGCTCACGATCCCCACCGGGCCACCGGGAAGGGCGATGTCGCCGGAGGTGATGCCGATGTTGCACTTCCCCGGCGAGATGATCCCCGGACAGTTCGGGCCGAGCAGCCGCGTGCCCGGGAAGTCCCGGACCAGTCGGTTGTACGCCAGCGCCTCGTCGATGGCGGGGATGCCCTCGGTGATGCACACGACGAACGGCACGCCGGCGGCCGCGGCCTCGACGATGGCCTCGGCGGCGAACTTCGGGGGGACCGAGATGAACGAGGCGTTGGCACCGGTGGCCTCGACCGCCTCGGCCACGGTGGCGAACACGGGGATTCCCTCGATCTCCTCACCGCCGCGCTTGGGATTGGTGCCGGCCACCACCTGGGTGCCGTAGGCCCGGTTGCGCAGGCCGTGGTAGAGGCCCTGGCTGGTGGGACTGATCCCCTGGACGACCACTTTGGTGTTCTCGTCGACGAAGATGCTCACGACTGGCCTCCTGCAAGGGTCACCGCACGACGTGCGGCATCGAGCATGGTCGGTTCGGCGACCAGGCGGTCGGACAGATGGCTGGCCAGGATCTCGCGCCCGGCCTCGGCATTGGTCCCGTCGAGGCGGAGGACGATGGGCGAGCTGATGTCCACCCGCTCGAGCGCCCCGAGCACCCCCTTGGCCACCTCGTCCACCCGGGTGATGCCGCCGAAGATGTTGACGAGGATGGAACGGACGGCCGGGTCGGAGTTGATCACCTCGAGGGCGGCGGCCATCACGTCCGCATTCGCCCCACCACCGATGTCGAGGAAGTTGGCGGCCGAGCCGCCGCACTGGTTGACCACATCGAGCGTGCTCATGGCCAGACCGGCGCCATTGGCGATGATCCCCACCGAGCCGTCGAGGCCGATGTAGTTGAGGCCGCGCTCCTTGGCCCTGGTCTCGCGCTCGTCCTCCACGTCGCTGCCGGCGAAGTCCGCCCACTCCGGGTGCCGGTAGGCGGCGTTGTCGTCGAGCGTCACCTTGGCGTCCAGGGCGTGCACCCTCCCTTCGGGGGTGAGGATGAGCGGGTTGATCTCCGCCAGATCGCAGTCGCCCTCGGTGTAGCAGGTGTACAGCTTGACCAGGAGCTCGGCCGCCTGGTCACGAGCCTCCTCGTCCAGTGCGGCCCGCTCCACCCAGGCCCGGGCCGCCTCGAGGCTGAGCCCGTCGACCGGGTCCACGTGGAGGATGGCGATGGCATCGGGGTCGGTCACCGCCACCTCCTCGATCTCCACGCCGCCCTCGGCGGACAGCATCCCCAGATGCTTCTTGGCACTGCGGTCGAGGGTGAAGCTGGCGTAGTACTCACGTCGGATGTCCGACGCGTGTTCTATCCACAGGCGCTTCACCACGTGTCCCTTGATGTCGAGGCCGAGGATGTTCCCGGCATGGAGCCGCACCTCCTCCACCGTGTCGGCGAGCTTGACGCCCCCGGCCTTGCCGCGCCCCCCACCTTCACCTGGGCCTTGACGACGACCGGGTAGCCGGCGGCCTCGGCCTGTTCGACCGCCTGCTCCACGGTGTCGGCGACCCCGCCCTTGGAGATCGGTATGCCGAACCGGGCGAAGTACTGCTTGCCCTGGTACTCGAAGAGATCCACCGGATCCGTTCCTCTCTGTCGCGATTGCGGTCTGCGTGTGCTGGTTGCGGTCTGCGTGCTGGTTGCGGTCTGCGTGTGCTGGTTGCGGTCTGCGTGCTGGTTGCGGTTGCTGCTGGGGCTTTCGTACCTGCGGCCTCGGTCCCTGACGGAGCCGGTGCGGCGGCCAGATTCCACCCCGTCCGCCGTGACGCTACCGATTGTGGTGGCGCGTGGCGAAATCCGCTGTTCACAGAGGTGGGGGGCGGAACAGGCCCGAGGGGTGACCGTGCGTCTCAGCCCCGGAGCGCAGCCTCTCCGTCCCCTTGGTCCTCCCGCCTGTCGAGCTCCTGGCCCAGCCACTCGCCGATGGCCGGGAGGGGGGCGCCGGGGGTGAACACCTCGGCCACCCCCAGATCCTTCAGCACCGGGATGTCGGCGGCCGGAATGATGCCCCCGACCAGCACGAGGACGTCCCCCCGGCCTTGCTCCTTCAGGCCCTCCACCACCCGGGGCACCAACGTCAGATGGGCACCGGAGAGGAGCGACAGCCCGACGGCGTCGGCATCCTCTTGCACCACCGCCTGGACGACCTGTTCGGCCGTCTGGTGGAGTCCCGTGTAGATGACCTCGAAACCGGCGTCGCGTAGCGCCCGGGCGATCACCTTGGCCCCGCGGTCGTGGCCGTCCAGGCCCGGTTTGGCCACGACGACTCGGTACGGGCGTTTCACGGAGGCCGATACTAAGCGCTACCGGACCGACGGGATCAATCGGCCGCCCGACGACACGACCGCGACCGGGGCCCGGGACGACGGGCACGCCTGGGCGAGCCCGGTCGCCACCGCTGTCCCCTGCTCCTCTGACGTGGTATTTTTCGAGTGGCGCCCACGGCAACCGACCATCATGGAGAGGACGCCTTGAGCACTCCGGCCGAAGCTGTGGACAGACCAGATCCCCCATCGGGAAACCGATCGCCGCACTCCAGCCAACCCTTGGCCGTGGCCCTGATACGGCTGGCCCGACCCCGCCAGTGGATCAAGAACCTGCTGGTCTTCGTGGCACCGGCGGCGGCGGGGGTACTGCTCCACGGGAACGTGCTCTGGCGGGCGGTGGCCGCTTTCGCCATCTTCTGCCTCGCCGCCTCGGGCACCTACTTCCTGAACGACGCCATCGACGCCGAGGAGGACCGGGCCCACCCGACCAAGCACCGCCGGCCGGTGGCGTCCGGGCAGGTCTCCGTGGCACTGGCCGTGTCCGTCGGCATCGGGCTGCTGGTGGTGGCGACGGTGCTGGGCGGTCTGCTCGCCGGTTGGGGCCTCGCCCTGGTGATGGGCCTCTACGGCGCCATCAACGTCTCCTACTCCCTCGGTCTCCGCAACGAGCCCATCCTCGACCTCGCCGCCGTCAGCGCCGGGTTCGTCCTGCGGGCGGTGGCGGGCGGCTTGGCCGCCGGCGTGGTGCTGTCCGACTGGTTCCTCATCGTCACGTCCTTCGGCTCGCTGCTCATCGTCACCGGCAAGCGCTCCGGGGAGAAGCAGCTGCTGGACGACCACGACACCGACGACGAGGCCGTCCGCCAGACCCTCGGTCTGTACACCCCGGCCTTCCTCCGCAACGTCCGCACCCTGACCGCGGCGGTGACGGTGACGGCCTACTGCCTGTGGGCGTTCGAGCGGGCCGGTGAGCTCCATCCGCGCCACCACCCGATCTGGTTCCAGCTCACCATCATCCCCTTCACCATCGCCCTGCTCCACGTGGTGCGGCTCCTCGACTCGGGCGACGGCGCCGCCCCCGAGGAGCTCGCCCTGCGGGACCGCCGGCTGCAGGTCTACGGACTGTGCTGGATCATCCTGTTCGCCATCGGGATCTACAGCTGATGGATCCGCCACGGGGCCGGCGGTCGCTGCTCACCGGGTGGGGACGCACGGCCCCCTCGTCCTCCGACGTGGTCCACGCCGTGCACCCCGACGTCGTGGTGTCGACCATGGCCGACGTCACCGCCGCCGCGGGCGATCCTGACGCCGCGGGACGGGGCCTGATCGCCCGTGGCCTCGGGCGCAGCTACGGAGACGCCGCCCAGAACGCAGGCGGCGTCGTCCTCGACGCCACCTGGTTGGACGCCGTCCACCGGGCGGACCTGGACGACGGCCTGGTCACCGTCGGTGCCGGAACCAGCCTGCAGACGCTCATGGAGCGGTTCGTCCCGCTCGGCTGGTTCGTGCCCGTCACCCCGGGCACGAGGCTGGTGACGGTGGGCGGTGCCATCGCCGCCGACATCCACGGCAAGAACCACCATGTCGACGGGAGCTTCTGCTCCCACGTGACGTCGTTCACCCTGGTCACCCCCACCGGCACGTTCCGGGTGTCGCCCGGGTCCGACCCCGACCTGTTCTGGGCCACCGCCGGGGGCATGGGGCTCACCGGGGTGATCACCGACGCCACCATCCAGATGATCCCCGTCGAGACCAGCTACATGCTCGTCGACACCGAGCGGGCCCCCGACCTCGACGCGGTGATGGACAAGATGCTGACCGGCGACGCCGCCTACCGGTACTCCGTGGCCTGGATCGACTGTCAATCGACCGGGAGCCGCCTCGGTCGTTCAGTGCTCACCCGCGGCGACCACGCCCTCCTCTCGGACCTGCCCGACCGGCTGCGCCGCGACCCGGCGCGGGCCCGCTCCTTCGTGCCGCGCACCCTGGCCCGCGTCCCGCTCACCCCCCCGAGCGGGCTGCTCAACCCCCTGACGGTCGGTGCGTTCAACGAGTTCTGGTTCCGCAAGACCCCCCGTCGACAGGTCGCCAGGCCCCACCACATGACCGGCTTCTTCCACCCGCTCGACGGCGTGGCCGCCTGGAACCGGCTCTACGGCCAACAGGGCTTCCTCCAGTACCAGTTCGTGGTGCCCGACCGCGAGGCCGAGACGGTCCGCTGGGTCATCGAGCGCCTGACCGAGGTCAAGCTGGCCTCCTTCCTCGCCGTGCTGAAGCGGTTCGGTCCCGGGGACCCGGGCCCGCTCTCCTTCCCCATGCCGGGCTGGACCCTGGCTCTCGACCTGCCCGTCGGCTACCCGCAGCTGGACGGGTTGCTCGACGATCTCGACCGGGCGGTCATCGAGGCCGGCGGGCGCGTCTACCTGGCCAAGGACTCGCGGGTCTCGCCGGACTCCTTCCGGACCATGTACCCGCGGCTGGGCGAGTGGCAGGCCGTCCGGGACCGGGTCGACCCCCACGGCGTGCTCCGGTCCGACCTCGGCCGGCGCCTCGGCCTGTGCAGGGAGGCGACGCCCGCGGCACGCGGCACGGCCCGCTCCACCCCGCCGACGCCGGCCGGCATCGGGAGCCGGTCCCACCAACGAGAAGAGGATCCCGGCGCCACCGAACGGGCGCCGACCCCAGCACCAGAACGGACACGATCATGATCGACGCCATCGGGCGCCCCCAGTCGGTACTCGTCCTCGGAGGCTCCTCCGAGATCGGCCAGGCCATCGTGGACCGGCTGGTCCCGTCGCGGTGCCGGACGGTGGTGCTCGCCGGCCGGGAGGGCCCGCGCCTGTCCGAGGCCGTCGAGCGGGCCAAGGCGGCGGGCGCCGAGGTCGCCGAGTCGGTGGCGTTCGACGCCACGGACGTGGCCGGACACCGGGAGTTCGCCGACGGGGTGTTCGAGCGGTTCGGGGACATCGACCTGGTCGTGGTGGCGGCGGGCGTCCTCGGCGACCAGGCCGAGGACGAACGTGACCCCGAGTCGGCGGCGGCTGTGCTGACCACCAACTTCACCGGGTTGGCCTCGGCCATGCTGGCCGTGGCCGGCCGCCTGCGGCACCAGGGCCACGGGCGGCTCGTGGTGCTCTCCTCGGTGGCGGGCCTGCGGGCCCGCAAGGCCAACTTCATCTACGGATCGTCCAAGTCCGGCCTGGACGCCTTCTCCCAGGGGCTGGCCGACTCGCTGGAGGGCAGCGGCGTGGGGGTGACGATCGTCCGGCCCGGGTTCGTGGTCGGACGGATGACCGAGGGGATGACCCCGGCCCCGTTCTCCACCACGCCCGGGGCCGTGGCCGAGGCCGTGGTGGCCGGCATCGCCTCCGGCGCCGCCGTGGTCTACGTCCCGGCCGTGCTCCGTTGGGTGTTCCTGGTGATGCGCACGCTGCCCCGGGCCGTCTGGCAGAGGATCCCGGGCTGAGCGGCCCCCGCGGAGATCAGGCCCGCTTCAGCGGCGCCATCCTCAACAGGAGCTTCTTGCGCCCCACCGTCGGGAATTGCACGGCCGCCTCGGCATCCTCGCCCGATCCGCCCGTCTCGACCACCGTGCCCTCGCCCCACTTGCCGTGGACGACCCGGTCGCCGACGACCAGCCCCAGGAGCTCGGCGCCGGTCGTGGCCGGTGCCGGGCGTCGGCGGCCGTCGGCGTAGAAGGCACCGTCGGCAGCCGGGTCCCCGCGGCCGAACACGCTCCGGCCCGGGGTTCCCTCCGTGTCGTCGGTGGAGGACCGACCCGACCGCCCGGATCCGAACGAGCCCGAGCCGCGGCCGGGGTTGTCGGCGCCCACGTCGCGGATCAGCTCGGTGGGGATCTCGTTGAGGAACCGGCTGGGGATGTTGCTGCTGGTGTTGCCCCAGAGCATCCGGCTCCACGCATGCGAGAGGTAGAGGTGGCGTTCGGCGCGGGTGATACCGACGTAGCAGAGCCGGCGCTCCTCCTCGAGCTCCACCGGATCGCCGAGGGAGCGGAGGTGGGGGAAGATGCCGTCCTCCATGCCGACCAGGAACACGGCCGGGAACTCGAGACCCTTGGCGATGTGCATGGTCATCAGCGAGACCTTGGTGCCATCGCCGTCCAGCTGGTCCGAGTCGGCCACCAGCGACGCGGCCTCGAGGAACTCGGCCAGGGTCCGGTACTCGTCGGCCACGCCGACCAGCTCGTCGATGTTCTCCACCCGGCCCAACGCCTCGATGGTCCCCTCGGACAGCAGCTCGCTGCGGTACCCCGATCCCTCGACCACTGCGGTGACGATCTGTCCCGGCCCGAGCGTCCCGGCCGTGGCCGGGTCCGGGCCGTCCCCGGGTCCGGCACCCGCTGGCCGGACCGGTACCGGGCCCGGTTCCGTGATGGGCTCGGGGGGGATGGCCTCGCCGTTCTCGTCGACCAGCGGGGGCAGCGCCATCCGGTGGCGGAGGCCGTCGAGCAGCGCCGACAGTCCGACCAGCGCGGTCCCCGCCTTGCCGGACACCCCGGCCTCGTCGGCATGGGCGACCGCCTCGCCGAAGGACACGCCGTGGATGCCGGCCCATCCGGCCAGGCGGGCCACCGAGGTCTCCCCCACCCCCCGCTTGGGCACGTTGACGATGCGCCGCCAGCTGACCTCGTCGTCCGGGTTGACCAGCACCCGGAGGTAGGCCATGACGTCTTTGACCTCGCGCCGGTCGTAGAACTTCGTGCCCCCCACCACCTTGTAGGGCACCTCGGCACGGACCATGGCCTCCTCCAGGGCCCGGCTCTGGGCGTTGGTCCGGTAGAAGACGGCGACGTCCCCCCAGCGGAGCCCCTGCTCCCGCTGGAGCCGGGTCACCTCGTGGGCCACCCAGGACGCCTCGTCGTACTCGTCCTCGGCCCGGTACCGGACGACCTTGTGCCCGTCGCCGCTGTCGGTCCACAGCGTCTTCGGCTTGCGGGAGACGTTGTTGGCGATCACCGCGTTGGCCGCGTCGAGGATGGTCTGGGTGGAGCGGAAGTTCTGGTCGAGGGTGATCACCGTGGCGTCGGGGAACGCCTGCTCGAAGTCGAGGATGTTGGAGATGTCGGCCCCGCGGAACCGGTAGACCGACTGGTCGCTGTCCCCCACGACCACGATGTTGCGGTGCTCGCCGGCCAGGAGCACCGCCAGCGCGTTCTGCACGGCGTTGGTGTCCTGGTACTCGTCGATCAGGATGTTGGTGAAGCGTTGCCGGTAGTGCTCGAGCACGTCGGGGTGCTGGCGGAACAGCCGGACGGTGTTGAGCAGCAGATCGTCGAAGTCCATGGCGTTGGCCGCCACCATGCGGCGTTGGTAGAGGTCGAAGACGTCGGCCACCCGCCGGTCGAAGATGGTCACCGCCGCGGCCCGGTACTCCTCGGGGCCCTGCTGGCGGGACTTGGCCTGGCTGATCTGGCCGAGGATCGACCTCGGTGACATCTTCTTCGTGTCGATGTCGAGCTCGCGGCAGACGATCTCCACCAGGCGCCGGGAGTCGGCGTCGTCGTAGATGGTGAAGGAGCCCTTGTAGCCCAGGCGGTCCCCGTGGGCCCGGAGGATGCGCACGCAGGCCGAGTGGAATGTGGAGACCCACATGCGACCCGCCCGGGGACCGACCAGGTCGGCCACCCGGCGGCGCATCTCGTCGGCCGCCTTGTTGGTGAAGGTGATGGCGAGGATCTGCCACGGGGCGGCGTCCCGGCTGGCGATGAGGTGGGCGATGCGACGGGTGAGCACCCGCGTCTTGCCGGAGCCGGCCCCGGCCACGATGAGCAGCGGGCCGCCCCGGTGGACAACGGCGTCGCGCTGGGGCGGGGTCAGCCCGGCGATCAGGTCGTCGATCCCGACCGGCTGGTGGGCCCGGTCGGCCGGCGACTCGGACCGGTGCCCCGTGCCGGTCCCGCCATCGTTGCCGTTGCCGCCGTTGCCGAAATCGTTGCCGTTGCCGCCATCGCTCCCGCCGTTGCCGGACGCCAGCTCGGGGCTCCCACCCGCGACCATCGCCGTCACTCCCACTCGATGGTGCCGGGCGGCTTGGAGGTGATGTCCAGCGCCACCCGGTTCACGCCCTCCACCTCGTTGATGATCCGGGAGGAGAGCCGCTCCAACAGGTCGTAGGGCAGCCGCGCCCAGTCTGCGGTCATGGCGTCGTCGCTGGTCACCGCCCGGATCACGATGGGGTACGCATAGGTGCGCCCGTCACCCATCACGCCCACGGTGCGGACGGCGGGGAGCACGGCGAAGCTCTGCCACAGGTCGCGGTACAGCCCGGCGCGCCGGACCTCCTCGACCACGATGGCGTCGGCGGCCCTCAGGATGTCGGCGCGCTCGGGCGTCACCTCGCCCACGATGCGCACCGCCAGGCCGGGCCCGGGGAAGGGCTGACGCCACACGATCTCGTGGGGCAGCCCCAGCTCCTCGCCGACGGCGCGGACCTCGTCCTTGAACAGCAACCGCAGGGGCTCGACGAGGTCGAAGGCCAGATCGTCGGGGAGGCCACCCACGTTGTGGTGGGACTTGATGGTGGCCGCCGAGTCCGAGCCGGACTCGATGACGTCGGGGTAGAGGGTGCCCTGGACCAGATAGCCGGCAGCCTCCCGCTCCCCGCCCGGTCGGCCGGCGTCGGCGCCGCTGTCGGTGTCGGTGTCGGTGTCGGCGCCGGTGTCGAGGTTCTCGATGACCAGGTCGCGCGCCACCTCCTCGAAGATGCGGATGAACAGCTCACCGATGATCTTGCGCTTGGCCTCGGGGTCGGTGACGCCGGACAGGGCCTCGAAGAACCGGTCGGCCGCCTTCACGTGGACCAGGTCGATGTGGAACTGGCGGCGGAACGTGTCCTCCACCTGCTCGCTCTCGTTCGCCCGCATCAGGCCGGTGTCCACGTAGACACAGGTGAGCTGGTCGCCGATGGCCTTGTGCACGACGGCGGCGGCCACCGCCGAGTCGACCCCGCCGGACAGCGCGCACAGCACCGGCGAGGTGCCGACCTGGGCCCGCACCGCTTCGACCTGTGACTCGATGATCGAGCTGTGGGTCCACGACGGCGGGCAGTGGCACACGTCGTAGAGGAACCGCTCGAAGAGGTCCGTGCCCCGTTCGGTATGCACCACCTCGGGATGGAACTGCACCCCGTAGATCGCCCGCTCCTCGTCGTGGAAGGCGGCGACGGGTGCGTCGGGGCTGGCGGCCGTCACCGCGAAGCCCTCCGGCACCGACGTGATGGCGTCGCCATGGCTCATCCACACCTCGACCCCGGTGGGCCAGTCGACGAACAGGGGGGAGTCACCGGTCCTCGTCAACGTGGTCCTGCCGTACTCACCCCGGCCGGTGCGGGCCACCTGGCCGCCGAGCTGCTGGGTGATCAGCTGGGCGCCGTAGCAGATGCCGAGGATGGGGACGCCGGTCTCGTAGATGCCGGGATCGACCGTCGGGGCGGGCGTCTCGTTCACGGACTTCGGGCCACCCGACAGGATGATCCCCGACGGCCGGCGGGCCACCAGCTCGGCGGCGGTGGAGGTGTGGGGCACGATCTCCGAGTAGACGTGCGCCTCTCGGACCCGTCGGGCGATCAGCTGCGCGTACTGGGCGCCGAAGTCGACGACCAGTATCGGGCCGTCCTCGGCCACGCCAGCCCGGTCGTCGCCCGGGCTCAATGGCCCATGCCGACACCCTGCGAGCGCTGCAGGTCCTTGCCCTCGGTCTGGAGGGCGGGTGCCACCATCACCTCGGCCTTCTGGAACTCCTTGACCGTCTCGTAGCCGCAGGTGGCCATGGCGGTGCGCAGGGCGCCGAACAGGTTCATGCGGCCGTCGTTCTCGTGGGCGGGGCCGAGCAGGATCTCCTGGAGCGTCCCCCGGGTGGTGGTCTTGACCCGGGCGCCGCGGGGGAGGGTCGGGTGGAAGGTGGCCATGCCCCAGTGGAAGCCGCGGGCCGGCGCCTCGACCGCCGAGGAGAGCGGCGAGCCGAGCATGACCGCGTCCGCTCCGCACGCCACCGCCTTGGCGATGTCGCCACCCTTGGACATGCCGCCGTCGGCGATCACGTGGCAGTAGACGCCGGTCTCGTCGAGATGGCGCATGCGGGCGCCGGCCACGTCGGCGATGGCCGTGGCCTGCGGGACACCGATCCCCAGGACCCCGCGGGTGGTGCAGGCGTTGCCGGGGCCCACGCCGACGAGGACGCCGACGGCACCGGTGCGCATGAGGTGCAGGCCCGCCTGGTACGAGGCGCACCCCCCCACGATCACCGGGATCTCGAACTCGCGGATGAACCGCTTGAGGTTGAGGGGCTCCGAGGTCTTGGACACGTGCTCGGCCGACACCACCGTCCCCTGGATGACCAGGAGGTCCAACTCGGCGGCGAGGAGCGCCGGCGCGAACTTCTCGGTCTTCTGGGGGGTGACGGAGGCGGCGGTGGTGATCCCGGCCGCCTTCAGGTCCTTGATCCGCTGGGTGACCAGCTCGAGCTGCACCGGCTCCGAGTACATCTGTTGCATCCGGGCGGTGGCCTTCTCGGCCGGGAGCTCCCGGATCTCGTCGAAGAGCGGTGTCGGATCCTCGTAGCGGGTCCACAGACCCTCGAGGTTGAGTACGCCGAGGCCGCCGAGCCGGCCGATCTCGATGGCCGTGGCCGGGCTGACGACGCCGTCCATGGCCGAGGCCATCAGGGGCAGCTCGAACCGGTAGGCGTCGATCTCCCAACTGATGTCGACGTCCTCGGGATCCCGTGTCCGCCGGCTGGGAACGATGGCGATGTCGTCGAACCCGTAGGCCTTGCGACCCGATTTGAAGATGCCAATCTCTATCTCAGCCACGTGACTGTCCTCTCGACCGCAGTTGTCCACACCTCCGATCGGCAGCTACCCCGACAGTGCGCTCGCCGACTGGCCCCCACGATACCGCCTGGACACCGAGGCCCGGTCCTCATCGGCGGGCCCCGATCGGCTTGGTCGGCGGCCGGGAGGGCGCCGGTCGGCGGTCGGGAGCCCGGGGGCGGCCCCCTCACCGGGCCCACAGTGACGAGGGGACCGCCACCCCGAGGATCACGCACAGCAGCTCGGTCAGCACCCGGGCGGTGGCGCCCCAGATGATCTCCCCGCCGGCCGTGAAGAACCACACGGGGAACTCACCGCCCGGCTGGCCGTCGGCGCCCGGCCTACCCGGGATCGCCCACCACTCCTCGTGGAAGACCCGGTCGCCGAGCAGCTCCACCAGGGCCACGTCGAAGACACGGGCGACCTCGTCCGGCGAGGCCTCGGTGGCCGGCCGGCCGGGCAGGGTGGCCACCACCGGGGTCATGAGCGTGTTGGAGGCCACCGTGGGAAGGGCGGACAGGTGGCCGACGACGGTCACCGACGCCGGGTCGAGGCGCACCTCCTCGTAGGCCTCCCGCAACGCGCCCTCGTCGTCCGTCTCGCCCGGGTCGAGGCGCCCACCGGGGAAGGCGACCTCGCCGCGGTGGGAGCGCAGCCGGCCCGACCGAACGGTCAGCAGGACCCGGGCTTCCCCGTCCTCCTCGAAGAGGGCCACCAGCACGGCGGCCGGATTGCCGGCGACGTCCACCCCCTCGAGGGAGCGGATGAACTCGACGAGGTGCTGGGAACTGCCGGCGGGGCCCATCCCGTCAGCGGCGACCACGGCGGCGCGGACCCGCTCGAGGGGGACGGACGCCCGTACGGACGGATCGAGGCCGGCCCACGGCGGGGGCCCACCCGGGCGGTGTGACGGTGGGCGCGGGATGACCTGCAGGCCGGTCGGGGGCTTCGGCGGCTCGGATGGCATCGGCACCAGAGGTTAGGCCGCGGCGTCGTCCGGCCGACCGTGGTTCGGTCGATGCGAGCGGCCGACCGTGGTTCGGTCGATGCGGGCAATCGATGCGTCCGGTCGAGCCGTGCGGTCGAGCCCTGCGGTCGAGCCGGACGACGGCGGGCGACGGGCTGGCAGAGACAGTGTTGGCCGGGCCCGAGGGCCCGGCCAACACACACGTCGATGGCGCCGATCGGCGCCCGTCCATCCCACCGGAGTGGGCGGGACGTTGGCTACATCATGCCGCCCATGCCGCCCATGCCGCCCATGCCGCCGCCCATGGCCGCGGCCGCGGCTGCAGCGGCGGCCGGGTCGGCCTTCTCCGGCTTGTCGGCCACGAGCGCCTCGGTGGTCAGCAGCAGGCCGGCGATGGAGGCTGCGTTCTGCAGCGCCGAGCGCGTGACCTTGGCCGGGTCGATGACGCCGGCCTTGACCAGGTCGACCAACTCACCCGTGTTGGCGTTCAGCCCGATCGAACCGGTCTCGGACTCCACCTGGCGCACGTACACCGAGCCCTCGAGCCCGGCGTTGCTGGCGATGGCGTGGAGCGGGGCGACGAGCGCCTTGGCCACGATGGATGCACCGGTCGCCTCGTCCCCGCTGAGGGACTCGACCACCGCGAGCACGGCGGTGCGGGAGCGGACCAGTGCGGTCCCCCCTCCGGCCACGATGCCCTCCTCGACGGCGGCGCGGGTGGCGGAGAGCGCATCCTCGATGCGGTGCTTCTTCTCCTTCAGCTCGACCTCGGTGGCTGCGCCGACCTTGACCACGGCCACGCCTCCGGCCAGCTTGGCCAGGCGCTCCTGGAGCTTCTCACGGTCCCAGTCGGAGTCGGTGTCCTCGATCTCGCGCTTGATCTGGGCGATGCGACCCTTGACGTCCTCGTCGGAGCCGCCACCCTCGACGATGGTGGTCTCGTCCTTGGTCACGATGATGCGGCGGGCCTTACCGAGCAGGTCGACCGTGGTGGTGTCCAGCTTGAGGCCGATCTCCTCGGAGATCACCTGGGCGCCGGTCAGCACGGCCATGTCCTGCAGCATCGACTTGCGGCGCTCACCGAACCCGGGGGCCTTGACGGCGACCGAGGTGAACGTTCCACGGATCTTGTTGACCACCAGGGTGGCCAGGGCCTCTCCCTCGACATCCTCGGCCACGATCAACAGCGGCTTGCCGGTCTGCATGACCTTCTCGAGCACGGGCACGAGATCGTGCACCGCACTGATCTTCTGATTGACGAACAGGACCAGCGGGTCGTCGAGGACGGCCTCCTGGCGCTCGGCGTCGGTCACGAAGTACGGGGACAGGTAGCCCTTGTCGAACTGCATGCCCTCGGTGAACTCGAGGTCGATCCCGAAGGTGTTGGACTCCTCGACGGTCACCGTCCCGTCCTTGCCCACCCGGTCGATGGCGTCGGCGAGCACCTCGCCGATGGCCGAGTCGGCCGCGGAGATGGAGGCCACCTGGGCGATCTCCGTCTTCGAGTCGATCTCCTTGGCCTGGTCCTTGATGGACGCCACGGCGGCATCCACCGCCTTGTCGATCCCCTTGCGGAGACCGAGGGGATTGGCCCCGGCGGCCACGTTGCGCAGACCCTCGCGGATGAGGGCCTGGGCCAGCACCGTCGCCGTGGTGGTCCCGTCGCCGGCCACGTCGTTGGTCTTGGTGGCGACCTCCTTGACGAGCTGGGCGCCCATGTTCTCGAAGACGTCCTCGAGCTCCACCTCACGGGCGATGGACACGCCGTCGTTGGTGATGGTGGGAGCGCCGAACTTCTTCTCGATCACGACGTTGCGGCCCTTGGGCCCGAGGGTGACCTTGACCACGTCGGCCAGTTTGTTCACCCCGGCCTCGAGGCCGCGGCGGGCGGCCTCGTCGAACTTCAGGATCTTCGGCATTACTTGCTCACCTTCGCCAGGACGTCACGGCTGGACAGGATCAGGAGATCCTCGCCGTCGGCGCTGATCTCCGTGCCTCCGTACTTCGAGTAGACGACGGTGTCACCTACGGCGATGTCGAGCGGGATGAGCTCGCCGCTCGACTCGGCGCGGCGGCCGGGGCCGACGGCCAGCACTTCACCCTGCTGGGGCTTCTCTTTGGCGGTGTCGGGAATGACCAGGCCGGATGCGGTGGTCTCCTCGGACTCGCCGGGGCGGACGACGATGCGGTCGTCAAGGGGATGCAGACTCATGGGTTCGGGCCTCCTGTGGCACACGTTAGCAGTCGAGCGTTGAGAGTGCTAATGGTAGCGACCTCCACGGCGTTTGGCAACCGGCAGATCCGAGTGCCAGTCGTGCCCCGGTGCGCCACCGGCCCTCAGGAGGCGGCGACGAGGCGCAGATTGGGGTCGGCCCCCAGCGTGAGGGGGCTGGCGCCGCCGTGGCGCAGCCGCCACCAGCCGGCCGCCGCCACCATGGCGGCGTTGTCGGTGCACAGCGCCCGGCTGGGCAGGAACGCCCCGATGCCGGCGGCGGCGCAGGCCTCCTCGACCGTCGATCGGAGGAGGGAGTTGGCGGCCACGCCACCGGCCAGGCACAGGGCTTTCGCCCCGACATCGCCCGCCGCGGCCATGGCCCGCTCCACCAGCACGTCGACCACGGCCTGGCGGAAGGAGGCGGCGACATCGGCGGTGTCGGCCTCGGGATGCTTGCGCACCGTGTTGACGACCGAGGTCTTCAGGCCGCTGAACGAGAAGTCGTAGCCGTCGCCCGGGGTGGAGCGGGGGAACGGGAAGGCCGCCGGGTCACCGTCGGGCGCGATCCGGTCGATGGCCGGCCCACCGGGATAGCCGAGGCCGAGGAAGCGGGCCACCTTGTCGAAGGCCTCGCCGGCGGCGTCGTCGATGGTCCCGCCCAGCAGCCGGTACCGGCCGGGACCGGTCACCTCGATCAGGAGGGTGTGGCCGCCCGAGACCAGGAGCACCACGAGCGGCCACCCGAGGTCCGGCTGCTCGAGCAGGGACGCGAACAGGTGGGCCTCCAGGTGGTTGACGCCCACCAGGGGCACCCCCCAGGCCATGGCGAGTGCCTTGGCCTCGGCCACGCCGACCAGCAACGACCCGATCAGGCCGGGACCGAAGGTGACGGCCACCGCGTCGATGCCCACGCCCGAGTGGTCCGAGCCGGCCTCGTCGAGGGCCTGCGCCAGCACCGGGGTGAGCAATTCGACGTGGGCGCGGCCGGCGAGCTCGGGCACCACGCCCCCGTAGCGGGCGTGCAGGTCGATCTGGCTGCTCACCACCGACGAGACGACCGCGGTGCCGTCGTCGACCACCGCGGCCGCCGTCTCGTCGCAGGAGGTCTCGATGCCGAGCACCCGGCGGGCACCGTCGCCGCCGGCCGCCGTGCCGTCCCTGTGGTCCTCGCCGTCGTCGGCCATGGGCGGACACTACCGAACGGCGGTCGTCGGCCGGTTCGCGTCGCGCTCCTCCGTCGTCGCGCACCGCAGCGGCGGGACCGCGGGCCTCAGAGGCGGGACGTGACCGCCAGGCGCTCCGACACGGCGGCATCGATGGCCGAGAGCCGCTCGGCGTACTCGCCGGTGTCGATGTCCCGGGCCCACATGACCAGGGCGTCCTCGCCGGTCTCGGGGTAGTAGTTCGGTCGCACCCCGACCGGGGCCAGGCCGAACCGCCCGTAGAGGGCGATGGCCGGCCCGTTCCCCACCCGCACCTCCAGCGTGAGGTGGTGGGCCCCACGGGCCAGCCCGGTGCGGACGAGGTCCGACAGGATGGCGGCCCCCAGGCCCCGACCCTGCCATGCCGGGTCGACGGCGATGTTGTTCACGTGCGACTCGTCGTCGATGAACATCTGGCCGGCGAATCCGACGACGCGGTCGCCCACCCATGCGGCGCGGTACGAGCGGGACTTCCGCTGGGCGAGCTCCTCCACGAAGAGCCGGTGGGACCACGGCTGGGGGAACACCGCCTCCTCGATCCGCAGGACGCCCTTCAGGTCCTTCGACCGCATGGGGGCGATGACCACCGGGACCGGCCCGTCGGGGACGCCGCCGGCGCTCACCCGGGTGGCACGTTCCCCGGGGCCGGCGGGCGGGGGGCCCGTTGCTCCCAGTTGATGCGGGCATCGGCGGGTCGCCGGTAGTCGGGCACCACCTCGGACGCCGGCAGCGTCGGGACGCCACGGGCGAGGCGGTCGAGGGCGAGCCGCGCCTGGACCAGGGGGGGCGGCGCCGCCAGCTCGTCCGCCCATCGGAGGTCGAGCGAGCCGTGCACGGCGAGCAGGTGGCGGTAGCGAATCGCCCCGTCGCCCACCACCATCACCCGGCCGGCGTCAGCGGCCAGGGCGATCAGCCACTCCTCCAGCACGTCGGGCCCGATGGGCTCGGGCCGGTCGTCGCGGACGGAGCCGGGATCGGCCCGGGGTGACCGGGCCGGGGCGCGGCCGGACCGGGGGGCCACCGACGCACCACCGAACCGGTAGGCGGCGGCGAACACCTCACTCCGTCGGGCGTCCACCACCGAGGCGACCACGCCCACCTCGGCGCCGGTCGGCGCGGCCCGGTCGAGCACGGCGGCGGCGAGGACGTCCAGGCTGCTCACGCCCAACACCCCGATGCCGAGCGCCTGCGCCAGCGCCTTGGCCGTCGCCACCCCCACCCGCAGTCCGGTGAACAGCCCGGGGCCCACGTCGACGGCGATCCGGTCGATGTCGGTCACCGCGCACCCCGACACCGCGCAGATCTCCTCGATCGCCGGGGCGAGCAGCTCGGCGTGGGCCCTCCCTCCGTGGTGGACGCGTTCGGCGGCGGCGCCGTCGTCCCGGATCAGGGCCACCCCCACCATGTCCGTCGCCGATTCGATGGCCAGGAGGGTCACGTCGCCGACCGCCACCGGGCCAGGGCGCCGACCAGGGCGCTCCACCGGCCCGACCAGGCCCCACCGTCGGGGGCCAGCGTGATCACCCGCTCGAGGTCGTCCCCACCGGCGGCGAGGTGCACGGTCAGGGAGCCGTCGCCGAGGACGGGCCGGGCCGCGTCACCCCACTCGACGAGCGCGACGGCGCCGTCGTCCACCAGCTCGCCGAGGCCCAGGTCGACGATCTCGCTGCGGTGGTCGAGCCGGTAGACGTCGGCGTGGACCAGGGTCCCGATCGCCCGGTGCCCCTCCCCGCCACCGGGTGCGGCGGGACGACTCGCCGACGGGCCCCGGCCCGACGGGTCCCGGCCCGACTGGTCCCGGCTCACCGGGTACTGGCGCACCAGGGTGAAGGTGGGGCTGGTGATCGGTTCGGCCACCCCGAGGCCGGCCCCGAAGCCCTGGGCGAACGTGGTCTTGCCGGCGCCGAGGTCGCCGACTAGCAGCAGGACGTCCCCGGGGACGCAGAGCCGGGCGATGGACCCGGCCACGTCGCGGGTCTCCTCGGGACCGGTGGTCACCACCACCGTGGAGGCCGGTCGGCCGACCCGCCCGTCGCCCCGGTCGTCGCCCTCGCTCGTCCCCCGGGTCGCGCTCGCCCGGGCCGCGCCCGGTCACGAGCTCCATCCCAAGAGCTGCTTGGCCCGGATGAGGTCGGCCCGCATCTCCGCCACCACGACGCCGCCGGAGCGGAGCGCGGCGGCCGGGTGGTAGGTGGGCACCAGCTGACGCCCACCGATGGGGTAGGCCCTCCCCCGCACCTTGGTGATCCCCTGGTCGGTGTCGAGCAGGAGCTTGGTGGCGAAGTTCCCGAGGGTCACCACCACCACCGGCCCGATCAACCGGAGCTGGGCCTCGAGGTAGGGCCGGCACGAGGCGATCTCGTCCGGCTTCGGGTCGCGGTTCTCGGGGGGACGGCACTTGACCACGTTGGCGATGTAGCAACGCGACCGGTCGACCCCCAGCTCCTCGAGGAGCAGTCGGTCGAGCAGCTTGCCCGATCGACCGACGAAGGGCTCACCCTGGAGGTCCTCGTCGCGGCCCGGCGCCTCGCCCACGAACATGAGGTCGGCGTCCGGGTCACCCACCCCGAACACGACCTGGGTCCGGCCGGCCGAGAGCGGGCACCGGGTGCAGCCGGACGCCTCGTGGGCGAGCTCGGCCAGTTCGGTCCCCTTGGCCACCGCCGCATGGTACCGCCCACCCGGCCCGGGCCGGTCGGGTCAGGAGGGGTCACCGGACGGATCCCCGGTCAGGACGCGGGGCACCCGCGGCCCGATGGCGCACAGCACCTCGTAGGGGATGGTGCCGAGGAGGTCGGCCCACTCGGTGGCGGTGATCTCCTCGTGTCCCTGGCGACCGAGCAGCACCACCTCGTCGCCCACCTCGACCGGCGCCGTCCCCACCGGACCGCAGTCGACCACGATCTGGTCCATGGTCACCACGCCGGCCAAGGGACGGCGGACGCCGCGCACCAGCACCTCGGCCCCGGTGTCGAACAGCCGACGGGGCACGCCGTCGGCGTACCCGATGGGCACGGTGGCGACCGTCGACCGGGAGGCCAGCGGCCGCCGCCGCCCGTAGGAGGGGCGCTCACCGGGGTCGAGGTCCCGCACGTAGGTGACCTGGCTGCGCAGCGACAGGACCGGCTCCAGCCGGAGCCCTCCGGTGGCGTCCGTCAGCTCGGCGGCCAGCGACGGGGTCGGGGCGACCCCGTAGACGGCGATGCCGCAGCGGACCATGTCGCGTCGGGACCCGGGCGCCCGGATGGCGCCCGCCGAGTTGGCCGCGTGCGTCATCGGGGGCCGGTGGCCGGCGGCGGCCAGGGCCCGGAGCGAGTCGTCGAACCGCTGCAGCTGCAGGGCGGTGAACTGGCGGTCGAGCGGGTCGTCCCCGTCGGCCACGGCCAGGTGGGTCCACACGGCCCCCAGCTCCAGCCGGTCGTCGCCGACGACGGCGTCGGCCAGGCCAGGCAGGTCCCCGGGATCGGCGCCCACCCGGTGCATGCCCGTGTCCACCTTGAGATGGACCGCCACCGGTGGGGAGCCGACGTCGGCGACCGCACGGCCGAGCGCCTCGAGGCCCCCGCCGGTGTAGACGGTGGGCACCAGGCGCCGGGCCACCGCCTCGGCCATGGCGTCGACGGGCGGCTCGGAGAGCAGGAGGATCGGTGCACCGATGCCGGACTCACGCAGCGCCACCCCCTCTTCGACCAGGGCCACCGCCAACCAGGAGGCGCCGCCGCCGAGCGCCGCCCGGGCCACGGCCAGGTCACCGTGGCCGTAGCCGTCGGCCTTCACCACCGCGCACAGCGCCGCCGGGGCGCACAGGCGCCGCAGCAGTCCGGCATTGTGCGCCACGGCGTCGAGATCGACGGTGGCCCACGCCGGCCGCCACCGCTCAGCCACGCCCACCACCGTGGCCCCGCTCCGGTGGTCGCAGGTCGAGCAACACCCGGGCCACCAGCTCGGGGAGGTCACCGGCGACCAGCCCCTCGCCCAACCCCCGGGCACCGGCCCGGCCGTGCACGTGGGCGCCGAGCGCGGCCGCCTCCAGCGGGTCCACCCGGCGCGCCAGCAGGGCGGCGATCACACCGGAGAGGACGTCACCCGTTCCGGCGGTGGCCAGGGCCGTGGTGCCGGCCACGGCCAACCGCACCCGGCCGTCGGGATGGGCCACGGCGGTGGTCGGTCCCTTCACCAGGGCGACGGCGCCCGACGCACGGGCCAGACGACGGGCGGCGTCGATGCGGTCCGGTCCCGGTTCTGTCCCCATCAGCCGGCCGTACTCACCGTCGTGGGGGGTGAGCACCACCGGAGACCTCGCCGTCAGGGTTGCGGCCCCCTCCAGCCTGCCGAGGGCATGGAGCCCGTCGGCATCGACCACCACCGGCACCGGCGACTCGGCCACGAGGCGCGCCACCTCGGCGGCGGTGCCCGCCTGGCGCCCGAGGCCCGGTCCGACGACGACGGCCGCGCACCGCGACGCGGCCTCCAGGGCCGGTGACGACCAGCCCTCGCCGGGCAGCGAGACGCTCACCGCCTCGGTGGCCGGTGACGCGGCCAGCTCGGCCCCCGGCACACCCAGTCGGACCATGCCGGCCCCGGCACGGTAGGCGGCGCGGGCGGCCATGCCGGCGGCCCCGGTCATCCCCGGCGAACCGGCGACCACCAGGACGGCGGCGGACCACTTGTTGCCCCCGTGCCGGCGGGAGGGCACGAGGGATGCCACGTCGCCGTCCTCCACGACGGCGACGTCGTGGCGGCCGGCGGGCAGGCCGATGTCGGCCACGACGACCCGTCCGGCCAGGCCGGCACCGTCCCCCTGGAGCAGCCCGGGCTTGAGCGCCACGAACGTCACCGTGCAGTCGGCGGCCACCGGGGCACCCGAGGCCACCCCGGTGTCACCGTGCACCCCAGAGGGGATGTCGACGGCCAGGACCGTCGTGCCCGCCGCCACCGCGGGGAACCGGTACTCGCCCCGGAAGCCGGTGCCGAAGGCGGCGTCGACCACCAGGTCGGCCGGTCCGATGGGGGCCGACGAGCCCGCCTCGACCACCGTGACCAGCGCTCCCCGACCGGCCAGGACCCGACCGGCCACCCGGCCGTCGGCGCCGTTGTTCCCCGGCCCGGCCACCACCACGACCCTGCGGCCGTACCCGCCACCCAGGAGACCGAGGGCGGTCGAGGCCACGGCGGCGCCGGCCCGGCCCACCAGGACGTCGAGCGGGGTCGTCCCGGCGGCGGCGGCGTCGACGGCGTTCATCTCCGAGACGGTGAGAACCGGTTGCATGGACCGAACGCTACGGCGTGGCCGGGGGGTGGGCGAGCACCGGTGGGTCGGCGGCGAGCACCGGTGGGTCGGCGGCGGGCGCACGGGCCTCCGCCCCCTCGGCGACGACCACCGCCAGGGCGACCTGGTCGGTGTGGGTGAGGGCGAGGTGCCAGCGGACGACGCCGGCGGCGGCGGCCAGATCCTGCGCGGCGCCGTGGAGGACCAGCCGGGGTGCCCCGAGTCCCTCCCGCACCACCTCGACGTCGTGGAAGGCAAAGGCGCCGAGGCCCACGCCGAGCGACTTCATCGTGGCCTCCTTGGCGGCGAACCGGGTGGACAGACGGGGCACCGGATCTACCGCCGCCCGTGCGTAGGCGAGCTCGCCGCCGGTGAACAGCCGGTCACACAGCCGGTGGCGCCGTCGGAGCGTCCCGGCGAAACGGTCGAGGTCGACGGCGTCGATCCCGATGCCCACGACCCGGCCGGCCCGGCCCACCGCATCGGCGAGCTCGGCGGTGATGCCCGTTGCCGCCGCGGCCAACGCAGCGGCCCGGTCCGCTCCGGTCACTCGACGGTGACCACCTTGGCCAGGTTCCGGGGTCGATCGACGTCGTGCCCGTGGAGCCGGGCGAGGGAGTAGGCGAACATCTGGAGGGGCACCACATCGACGATGGGGGCGAACAGGTACTCGGTCTGGGGGACCCACAGCACGGCGTCGGCGTGCCTGGCCGTCTCGTCGTCGCCGTCGTTGGCCACCAGCACCACGGTGGCGCCGCGGCTCTTGACCTCGGCGATGTTGGAGATCATCTTCTCCCAGATCGGCGTGCGGGTCGCCACCCCGATGACCACGGTGCCCGGCTCGACGAGGGCGATCGGCCCGTGCTTCAGCTCACCGGCCGGGAAGCCCTCGGCCCGGAGGTAGGAGATCTCCTTCAGCTTCAACGCCCCCTCGAGGGCCACCGGGTAGCCCACCTGGCGCCCGAGGAAGATGAACGACGGCGAGTCGCGGTAGCGGGCGGCCACCTCCTCCACCTCGGAGGAGCGCGAGAGGGTGAGGGCCACCTTGTCGGGGAGGACGCCCATGGCCTCGAGCAGGCCACGGGCGTCGGCCGGTGACAGCGTCCCGCGCGCCTGGGCCAGGTAGAGGGCCAGGATCTCGAGGGCGGTGATCTGGGCCAGGTGCGTCTTCGTCGAGGCCACCCCCACCTCGGGTCCGGCCCGCGTGTAGAGCACGGCGTCGGCCTCGCGGGCCATCGACGAGTCGACCACGTTGGAGATGACCAGGACCTTGGCACCCAGCCTCCGGGCCTCGCGGATGGCCTGGAAGGTGTCCACCGTCTCGCCGGACTGGCTGACCCCGATGACCAGCGTCGAGGAGTCGAGCACGGGATCGCGGTACCGGAACTCGCTGGCGATGTCGATCTCCACGGCCATGCGGGCCCAGTGCTCGATGGCGTATTTGGCCATCAGGCCGGCGTGGAAACTGCTGCCGCAGGCCACGATGAACACCTTGGTGATGGCCCGGAACTCCTCGTTGGTGATGTGCACCTCGTCGAGGGAGAGGGTCCCGTCGGGGAGCAGCCGATCGAGCAGGGTGTCGGCCACCGCCCGCGGCTGCTCGTGCATCTCCTTGCTCATGTAGTCGTCGTAGCCGTCCTTGCGGGCCGCCTCGAGGTCCCAGTGCACGGTGATCCGCTTGGGCTCGACCTCGTCCCCCCCGACCGTCGTGACCCGGAGCGACCCCGGCCTCAGCTCGGCCACCTGGTCGTCCTCCAGGACGAAGAAGTCTCGGGTCAGGCCCAGGATCGCCGGGATGTCCGAGGCGAGGAAGGCGGCGCCGTCGTTGATCCCCATGAGGAGCGGCGACACCCGGCGTGCCGCCACGATCAGATCGGGCTGGTCGGCCCAGACCACGGCGATGGCGAAGGACCCCCGCACCCGGCTGATCGCCGCCCGCACCGCACCGGCGAGCCCGCCCCCCGGTTCGGCGGCCAGGTTCGACTCGATGAGATGGGCCAGCACCTCGGTGTCGGTCTCCGAGACGAGCCGGTGCCCGGCGGCCACCAGCTCGTGGCCCAGCTCGTCGTGGTTCTCGATGATCCCGTTGTGGATGAGGGCCAGGCGACCGGTGCAGTCGAGGTGGGGATGGGCGTTCTCGTCGGTCGGACGGCCGTGGGTGGCCCAGCGGGTGTGCCCGATGCCGGCGGTCACCCCCGGCGGCGCCCCCTCGGCCCGCTGGCACAGCCCGTTGAGCGAGCGGGTGCCGTCGGCCACCCGTCCCCGCCACAGCCCGTCGTCAGCGGTCGGCCCGACCAGTGCGACGCCGGCCGAGTCGTAGCCGCGGTACTCGAGGCGCCGCAGGCCCTCGAGGAGCACCTCCAGCACATCCTCACCCCGAGGGTCCCCACCGGCCGGTCCCGCAGCACTGCGCCGACCGGCGCCCGGGACCCTGGTGATGCCGATGATGCCGCACATGGGACCCGAGGCTAGTGGTCGGGCCCTCTGTCGGGCGCTCCCCTCAGCCGCGGGTGGCGGCGGCGGCCTGCAGCTCGAACCCGACCAGCTTGCCCAGACGCTCGGCGATGGCCTCGGCGACCCCGTCGCCCATGGCCTCGACCATGACCCGGACCAGCGGCTCGGTCCCGCTCGGCCGCAGGAGGACCCGCCCGCTGTCGCCGAGCCGCTCCACCTCCTCGGCCACCGCTGACCAGACGGCGTCGGCCCCGTCCAGCAGCTCGGTGTTGGGCACCGGCACGTTCACGAGGACCTGGGGAACCCGGGTCACCAGCCCGTCGAGCAGCTCGTCCAGCGCGCTGCCCTTCCTCTTCACCAGGTCGGCGAGGACCAACCCGGTGAGCAGGCCGTCGCCGGTGGTGGCGAGCCGCCGGAAGATGATGTGCCCGGACTGCTCCCCGCCCAGCGAGAAGCCCTCCTTGTCCAGGGTGGCGAGCACGTGGCGGTCCCCGACCGGGGTCTCCTTCACGATGACGTCGCGGTCGGCCATGGCCAGGCGGAAGCCGAGGTTGGTCATCACGGTCACCACGACCGTGTTGCCGGCCAGCTGGCCGCGTTCGGCCAGGTCGAGGGCGAACAGGGCGATCAGCTCGTCCCCGTTGGCGAGGATCCCGTCCGGCCTGACGGCCAACAGGCGGTCGGCGTCGCCGTCGAGGGCGAGGCCCAGGTCGGCCTGGTGCTCCACGACGGCGCTGGCCAGGGTCCCGGTCGAGGTCGAGCCACAGCCGGCGTTGATGTTGGTGCCGTCGGGCTCGCAGCCGATGGACACGACCTCGGCGCCCAGCCGCTCGTAGACCCGGGCGGCCACCGAGGACGCCGCCCCGTTGGCGCTGTCCACCACCAGTCGCAGGCCGTCGAGGCGGCGGCCGTCGACCAGGGAGGCGAGGTGCTCGACGTACGCCTCGTCCAGACCGGACTCGACGGTCACGGTGCCCACCCCGTGCCCCTCCAGGCTCTGGGGGCCCTTGACCGCCGGGTCCATGATGCGGTCCAGCTCCTCCTCGATGGCCGTCTCCGTCTCGACGCTGAGCTTCGCCCCGCCGCGGGCGAACAGCTTGATGCCGTTGTCACCGAACGGGTTGTGGGAGGCCGAGATGACCACCGCCGGGACGTTGCGGACGGCGGAGAGCCAGGCCAGAGCCGGTGTAGGCAGGACACCGACGTCGATGACGTCCGCACCCTCGCTGGCCAGTCCGGCCGCCAGGGCGGCCTGCAGCATCGGCCCGGAGCGCCGGGTGTCCCGACCCACCAGGAAGGTGGGGGCGGCGATCTGCCGGGCGGTGGCCCGGCCGAGGGCCAGCACCAGTTCGGGGGTCAGCTCGACATTGGCGACCCCCCGCACGCCATCGGTGCCGAACCTGGTTCTCCCCATCGGCTCAGCGCTTGGAGTACTGCGGTGCCTTCCGCGCCTTCTTCAGGCCGTACTTCTTCGACTCCTTCTCGCGTGCGTCACGAGTGAGGAATCCCGCCTTCTTCAACGTGCCGCGCAGCTCGGGGTCGAGCTCGCACAGGGCCCGGGCGATGCCCAGGCGGAACGCGCCCGCCTGGCCGGACACCCCGCCGCCGTCGATGGTCACGTCGATGTCCCAGGACTCGGTGGTGTCGGTCAGCCGGAGGGGCTCGGTGACGATCATCCGGTGGGTTGCCGAGGTGAAGTACTCCTCGAACTTGTGCCCGTTGACGGTGATCGCCCCCTGACCGGGACGGATCCGCACCCGGGCGACCGCTCGCTTGCGTCGTCCGGTGGTCTGGCAGATGGGGGCGGCAGTGGCCACAGTCGTGTTCCTCGCGTTCGTTTCTCTTCGGTCGCCGGTTCGGGGCGCTTACGCGCCACTCCTGGCCGAGGCGGTGCGCCGGGCTCCCGGCAGGTCCAAGGGCTCGGGCGACTGGGCCTCGTGCGGATGCTCGGCGCCCCGGTAGACCTTGAGCTTGGTCGCCATCTGACGGCCGAGGCGGTTCTTCGGCAGCATGCCGGTGACGGCGTTGCGCACGACCTGGTCCGAGCGGTCGGCCAGCAGGTCGCTGTAGGTGGTGGCGGTCAGCCCGCCCGGATAGCCGCTGTGCCGGTAGGCGATCTTGGACTCGGCCTTGCCCGAGGTCAGCACCACTTTGTCGGCATTGACCACGATGACGTGGTCGCCGCAGTCGACGTGGGGTGCGAACGTCGGCTTGTGCTTGCCCCGGAGGATGGCGGCCACCTCGGTGGCCAGGCGGCCGAGCACCAGGCCGTCGGCGTCGACGACGTGCCAGGCCCGGGTGATGTCATCTGGCTTCGGGGAGAACGTGCGCACGGGAGATCCTTGTTTCGGTATTGCCGGGTGTGGACGGCGGCGGGCCGGTCTTCTGGAGTTGTGGCGGAAAGCAAGGCCGCCCACCACGCGCTCCACCGGGCCCGACCGGGCGACTGCCTAGGTTACGACGAAAAGGGGCCTCCGGGCAAGCCGGTCAGCCCGGATAGCGGACCGCCGTCAGGGTCAGCCCCTGGGGAGGTGCCGGCTGGGAGGCCTGCTGGCGGTCGGTGGAGCGGAGGATCCACAGCATGTCGGACGGCCGTTTGCGACCCCGGCCCACGTCGACCAGGGTGCCGACGAGGGACCGGACCATCTGGTGGCAGAAGGCGTTGGCTTCGATCTCGAAGGCCAGCAGGTCCCCGCAGACCGGTGCCAGGTCCGGCGTCGGTGGGCCGTCGGGGCCGGACCGGCTCAGCCGGGTCCAGCGGGCGTCGAGCACCCGGCGGTTGATGGGCTCCGACGGCGGGGTCCCCGGGACCCGCCGGCAGAAGGCGCGGAAGTCGTGCTCCCCCAGCAGTGCGTCGGACGCCGCCGCCATCGACCGCAGGTCGAGCGGATCGGAGACGTGCCAGGCCAGGCCGGCCAGCAGCGGGTCGGGCACGGCGGCGTTCACCACCAGGTACCGGTACCGCCGGGCGGTGGCCGAGTGCCGGGCGTCGAACCCGGCCGGGGCCGGGGCGGCCTCGCGCACGACGATCGCCGGCCCCACCTGGCTGTTGCACGACTTGACCAGCGCCGCCGGCTCGAGGCCGGCCGACACCGCGGCGGACACGTCGAAGTGGACGACCTGGTCGAGGGCGTGCACACCGGCGTCGGTCCGGCCCGCGCAGGTGAGCGTGACCACCGAGCGGGTCACCCGCCCCAGCGCCTCACTGAGCTCGCCGGCCACGGTGCGGAGGCCGTCCTGGGCGGCGAACCCGTGGAATCCCGAGCCGTCGTAGGCGACCCTCAACCGCCACCGGACCGGACCGTCGCCCCCGTCCTCGGCCCCCCCGGCCCGGGGGACGCGCTCACACCAGTTCGATGCGGGCCATCGGGGCGTTGTCGCCCGAGCGGTTGCCCAACTTGAGGATCCGGGTGTAGCCCCCCGGCCGCTCGGCGTAGCGGGGGCCGATCTCCTCGAACAGCTTGTGGGCCATGTCCTTGTCACGGATGAAGGCCACCACGTTGCGGTGGCGGGCCACCCCGCCCTTGGCCGCCGCCGTGATCACCTTCTCGGCCACCGGTCGGAGGGCCTTGGCCTTCGCCTCGGTGGTGACCAGGTACTCGGCGGCGATCAGCGAGGCCACGAGGTTGCCCATCATGGCCTTCTGATGGGCGGCGCTGCCGCCGAAGCGGCGGCCCTTCTTCGGGGTTCCGAGCATGGTGGCCTCAGTCCTTGACCCGCAGGGACAGGCCCCGCTCGTCGAGCTTCTGGAGCACCTCGTCGAGCGACTTCTGCCCGAAGTTGGTGATGTTGAGCAGGTCGTCGAGCGTGCGGTCGACGAGCTCGCCGATGGTGTTGATCTGCGCCCGCTTGAGGCAGTTGCGGGGGCGCTCGGTGAGGTCGAGGTCCTCGATGCGCAGGTCGAGGTCGGGCGACCCGGTGCCGACGGTGCCCACCTCGCCGAGCTCCAGGCCCAACGGCTCGTCCTCCAGATCGGCGACCAGGCCGACCAGGGTCCGGAGGGTGTCACCGGCCGAGGCCAGGGCCTCCCGCGGGGACAGGGAGCCGTCCGTCTCGATGTCGAGCACCAGGCGGTCGAAGTCGGTCGACTGCTCCACCCGGACCGGCTCCACCGTGAAGGCGACCCGGCGCACCGGCGAGAAGATGGCATCGACGGGGATGACCCCGATGGTCGTCGAGCGCTTGTTCTTGTCCGCCGACAGGTACCCGCGCCCACGCTCGACGGTCAGGTCCACGGCGAGGTGGCCCTTGGCGTTGAGGGAGGCGATGTGCTGGGAGGGGCTGAGCACCTCGACGTCGGCGCTGACCTGGAGGTCGCCGGCGGTGGCGTCGCCCGGGCCGCGCTTGTCGAGGCGGATGGTCACCGGCTCGTCGCTGTGCACCCGGAAGAGCAGGTCCTTGAGGTTGAGGATGAGGTCGGTCACGTCCTCCTTGACGCCGGGGAGGGTGGTGAACTCGTGGAGGGCGTCGTCGAAGCGGACCTGGGTGATCGAGGCCCCGGGGATCGAGGACAGCAGGGTGCGCCGGAGGGAATTGCCCAGGGTGTGGCCGAAGCCGGGGTCGAGCGGGCCCACGGCGAACCGCTGGCGGTTGTCCTCTTCCTCACCGATGGTTTCGACGGTCGGACGTTGGATGATGAGCATGCTGATCAGGGCTCCTCGGCAGCGGGCTGCGCAGTGTCGGTACTGGTGGTGCGGACTCGGTCGGTGTGGCGGCTTCGGTCGGTGGGAGGGACTACTTCGAGTAGAGCTCGACGATGAGCTGCTCCTGCACCGGCTCGTCGATGTGCTCGCGGAGGGGCAGCGAGAACACCCTGACCTCGAACTTGTCGCCGACCGTCTCCAGCCAGGGCGGGAGCTGCCGGTCGAGGGTGTCCATGTTGCGCCGGACGTGGAACAGCTCCCGGGAGGACGGCTTGAGGGCCACCACGTCACCCTGGCGCACCCGGTAGCTGGGAATGGTGACCCGCTTGCCGTTGACCAGCACGTGGCCGTGCCGGACGAACTGGCGGGCCTGGGACCGGCTGGCCCCCCACCCGGCCCGGAACGCCACGTTGTCGAGACGCTGCTCGAGCATGCGCAGGAGGTTCTCGCCGGTGATACCCGGCGCCCGGCTCGCCTCCACGTACAGGTTGTGGAACTGGCGTTCGAGGAGGCCGTAGATGCGGCGGGCCTTTTGCTTCTCACGCAGCTGGCCCAGGTACTCCGAGCCCTGGCGCATGCGGTCGCGGCCGTGCTCGCCCGGCGGGTAGGCACGACTGTGCCGATCGGTCACCGCCTCGGAAACCGGGCACTTCATCGAATAGCAGCGTTCGCCCTTCAAGAAGAGCTTGGTGCGCTCCCGGCGGCACAGCCGGCAGACAGGACCTGTGTATCGAGCCATGAGTTCCTTGCTTCCCTTCGTTCCCCGGCCCTAGACCCGACGCCGCTTCTTGGGGCGGCAGCCGTTGTGGGGGATGGGGGTCACGTCCTTGATGCCGGCCACCTCGATGCCGGCGGCGGCCAGCGAGCGGATGGCCGTCTCACGGCCCGAACCGGGCCCGCGCACCAGCACGTCGACCCGGCGCACCCCGTGCTCCATCGCCCGCTTGGCGCACTGCTCGGCGGCCAGCTGGGCGGCGAACGGGGTCGACTTCCGGGAGCCCTTGAACCCGACGTTCCCGGCCGAGGCCCAGGCCAGCACGTTGCCCTCCGGATCGGCGATGGAGACGATGGTGTTGTTGAACGAGCTCTTGATGTGGGCGACGCCGAAGGTGATGTTCTTGCGTTCCCGCTTGCGGGGGCGCCGGGCGCCGGCGGCCGGCTTGGTGGTCTTGGCCATTTACTTGCGAACCTTCTTCTTTCCGGCGACCGTCTTCTTCGGTCCCTTCCGTGTACGGGCGTTCGTGTGGGTGCGCTGACCGTGGACCGGCAGGCCCTTGCGGTGGCGTATGCCCTGGTAGCAGCCGATCTCCATCTTGCGCTTGATGTCCTGGGAGACGTCCCGGCGGAGGTCGCCCTCCACCTGCAGGTTGGCGTCGATGTAGTTGCGGAGGCGGGTCACCTCCTCGTCGGTGAGGTCACGGACCCGGGTGTCGGGGCTGGTGTCGGTGGACGCGCAGATCTGCTGCGCGGTCGTCCGGCCGATGCCGAAGATGTAGGTGAGGGAGATCTCCAACCGCTTCTCGCGGGGGATGTCCACGCCTGAAATGCGGGCCACGTGTTCTTCCTTCTCTCTTACGCCGGATCCGCGTGCATCAACCCTGGCGCTGCTTGTGGCGCGGGTTCTCGCAGATGACGATGACCCGCCGGTGCCGGCGGATCACTTTGCACTTTTCACACATCGGCTTGACGCTCGGTCGAACCTTCACGTTCTCGTCCTCGTCCTCTACTGCGCAGTGTCCTCCACTACCCAGTCTCGTGCTGCTCAGTCGTGCTGCTCCCGGTGGCGCCTGCCCGGCGCCGCCACCCGGCAGGACCGCGGCGGGCGGCCGGCCCGGATGCGGTCCCTACTTGTAGCGGTAGGTGATCCGCCCCCGTGCCAGGTCGTAGGGGGTGATCTCCACCTGCACCTTGTCCCCCGGGAGGATGCGGATCCGGTGCATCCTCATCTTTCCCGAACTGTGGGCCAGCACCTTGTGGCCGTTCTCCAGCTCGACGCGGAACATTGCGTTCGGCAGCGGCTCGACAACCGTCCCCTCCAGCACGATGGCATCTTCCTTGGGCTTGGGCAGGTGAATCTCCTCGAATAGTTCAGTCGTCTGGTCCGCACGGCCCGGGGGCCGGCATGCGCTTCGAACCACGGTCCCGTCGTTCGTCCGCACCACATCAGGCGCACACCTGAAGAGGCGCAACCGTCAGCGGGATCGGCACGCCACGATGCAGCCGTGGCCAGCCGAACGACCAGTTTAGCCCTTCGGCGCCAAATTGCCAGTCCGACCGCAGAATTCGGCGCCACCACCCGGTCAGAGGACCGTGAACACCTCCGGACCGTCCTCGGTGACGGCGATGGTGTGCTCGAAATGGGCGGAGAGCCGTCCATCGGCGGTGACCACGCTCCACCCGTCCTCGAGCTGGACCGTCCCCGCCCCGCCGGCATTCACCATCGGCTCGACGGCGAAGACCATGCCCGTCTTGAGGGTGGGCCCCCCCGAGCCGGGCCAGTAGTTGGGGACCTGGGGCTCCTCGTGCATCGCCGTGCCGATGGCGTGGCCCACGTACTCCCGCACCACCGAGAACCCGGCCGCCTCGGCGACCTGCTGGACGGCCCGTCCCACCTCGTGGAGGCGGTTGCCCGGCCTCAGCTGGTCGATCCCGGCGTACAGGCTGTCCTCGGTGACCTCCATCAGCCGCGTCGCCTCCTTGCTCACCTCGCCCACCCCGGCGGTGTAGGCGGCGTCGCCGTGGTAGCCCTCGACGATCGCCCCGCAGTCCACCGAGATGATGTCGCCCTCCTCCAGGATGACCGTCTCGGAGGGGATGCCGTGGACGATCATCGAGTTGGGCGAGGTGCAGACCACGGCGGGGAACCCGTGGTAGTTGAGGAAGTTCGATCCGGCCCCCCGCTTCTCCAGCACCGCCCGGGCCGCCCGGTCGAGGTCGGCGGTCGAGGCACCGGGCCGGATGACCGCCCGGGTCGCCTCGTGGATCTCGGCCACCACCCGGCCGGCCTTGCGCATTTTGGCCAGTTCTTCGGCGTTGCGTCTCATCGGTGCCTGGATGGGCGTCCCATGGGCAGGGTCGTCCCATCGAACGGGGGTCGGGGACGGCGGTCGGGCCGCATGGGTCGGGTGGTCGGGTTCATCGGGTCTGGGGCATCGCAGTCGGGGGCATCGGGGTCGGGCTCAACGTCGGGCTCATCGGGGTCCGGACCTCACGCGAAGCCGATGCCCCGGTTGCGCCGCTCCTCGATGACCTTGACCATTCTACGGGTGACGGTGTCGGGCGTGCCGGTCCCGGCCACCGTCTCCAGCTGCTTGCGGGCCCGGTACCACTCGATGAGGGGGGCGGTCTGGTGCTCGTAGAGCTCCAGACGGCGCGAGATCGCCTCCTCCGTGTCGTCCTCCCGCTGGATGACCTCGCCACCGCACACGTCACAGGTCCAGTTGATGAGGGGCGGTGACGAGGTCGAGTAGTTGGCGCCGCAGTCGACGCACACCCGGCGGGCGGCCAGACGGCGGAGGACCTGGCTGGTGTGCACCTCGAGGTCGATGACCAGGTCGAGGTCGTAGGGGGTGAGGATGGCCGCCAGCTGCTCGGCCTGGGCCACCGTGCGGGGGCAGCCGTCGAGCACGAACCCGCGGGCCCGCACATCGCTCTCCTGCAGGCGCTCGGCGACCATCTCCATGATCAGGTCGTCCCCGAGGAGCTCGCCCCGGTCCATGAGCTCCTTGGCCTTCATGCCGATGGCCGAGCCCTGCTTGACCGCGGCACGCAGCATGTCGCCCGTCGAGACATGGGGCACGACGTAGTGGTGGGAGAGGCGCACGCACTGCGTCCCCTTGCCTGCCCCCTGTTTGCCGAGGACAACGAGCCTGGCTCCGGGTACCACCTACTTGAGGAAGCCCTCGTAGTTTCGCATCATGAGCTGGCTGTCGATCTGCTTCATCGTCTCGAGTGCCACGCCCACAGCGATCAGAAGAGTGGTTCCGTAGAAGGGATAGCTGGTGATGTTCCATGCGGCCATCAGCAGCGAGGGGGTGATGGCCACCCCGCCGAGGAAGATGGCGCCCGGCCAGGTGATCCGGTTGAGGATGTGGGCCAGGTAGCGCTCGGTCGGGTGCCCGGGTCGGATGCCGGGGATGTAGCCGCCCTGTTTGCGGATGATGTCCGCCTGCTGGTGCGGGTCGAAGGCCACGTACACGTAGAAGAAGGTGAACAACAGGATGAACACGAAGTACGTGAGGATGTAGAAGATGCTGGTGGGAGTGACGTTGCTGTTCACCCAGCTCCGGAAGGCGGACGAGGGGATGATGTTGGACAGCAGGACCGGGATGTAGAGCACCGAGCTGGCGAAGATGATCGGGATCACGCCGGCCTGGTTGACCTTCAGCGGTATGTAGGTGTTCGAGCCCCCGTACATCTTCCGGCCCACCACGCGCTTGGCGAACGTCACCGGGATGCGCCGCTGGCCCTGGTCCACGAAGACGATCAGCACCAGCAGGGCCAGGGACACCACCAGGATCACCGTGAACTTGACCCGGCCACCCTCCTGGAGGACCGTGTTCAGGCCGGAGGGGATGCCGGCCACCACGTTGGCGAAGATCAGGATGGACATGCCCTGGCCGATCCCCCGCTGGGTGATCAGCTCGGCCAACCACATCACGAAGGCCGTGCCGGCGGTCAGGGTCATCACGATGAACGCGCCCCGCCAGATCGAGTAGTTGAGGATGAGATCGACGTTCTGGCTGGTGCCGAACAGGCCGCCGCCGCCCTTGTGGAACAGGTAGACGAGGCCGGTCGACTGCATCAGCGCCAGGGCCACGGTCAGGTAGCGGGTGGTCTGGGTCAGCTTCTTCTGGCCCACCGCCCCCTGGTCCCGCCACTGCTCCAGCTTGGGGATGACCGTCGCCAGCAGCTGGATGATGATGCTCGAGGTGATGTAGGGCATGATGCCCAGCCCGAAGACGGCCATCCTCGTGAGTGCGCCACCGGAGAACAGGTTGAGGAACCCGAGGACCCCCGACGACTTGGACGCCGCCTCCAGCTGCTGCACCTTCGAGAAGTTGACGAACGGCACCGGGACGTTCGCCCCGAACTGGTACAGGGCGATGATGGTCAGCGTGAAGATGACCTTCTTTCGAAGGTCGGGGATCCGGAAGATGTTGGCCAGACTGGCGAGCATTGGACTCCTCGACGCCGCGGTGGGCCGATGCTACCGGTTGGTGAGGGCGTTGCCCTGGGCCGGCGGGCGGTCGTGACCGAAGGGGAGCGGGACCACGGTGGCCGTGCCCCCGGCGCCGGTGATGGCCGCCTCGGCCGACTTGGAGAACGCGTGTGCCTCCACCGTCAACGCCCGGGTCAGCTCACCGCCGCCGAGGATCTTGACCAGGTCGCCCCGGCGGACGAGGCCGGCGGACACCAGCCCGCCGATGTCGACCGAGTCGCCGTCGAACGCCTGGAGGGCCGAGAGGTTGACCGGTGTGTAGTCGATCCGGAACGGGTTCTTGAACCCGCGCAGCTTCGGGATCCGCTGCATCAGCGGCAGCTGGCCGCCCTCGAATCCCATCGGGATGGTGTCCCGGGCGCCCTGGCCCTTGGTGCCGCGGCCGGCCGTCTTGCCGCCTTTGCCGGCGATGCCTCGCCCGACGCGCCGGCGATCACGTTTTGCGCCCGCAGGGGGCCGGAGCTCATGGACCTTCATGGTCGACCTTTCTCGTCGTGCTCGGCCGTCGTGACGTCGACCAGATGGGGGACGCGGGCCAGCATCCCACGAATCTCCGGTCGGTCGGGCAGCACGTTGGTGCGCCCGATGCCCCGGAGGCCCAGCGCCCGGAGGGTGCCCCGGTGCTTGGGCTTGGTGCCGATGGCCGACCGCACCTGGGTGACGCGCAGCCAGCCGGTGGAGGCCTGATCGGCCGGTGCCCCGGCGGTGCCGGCCATCTCAGCTCACCTCCGTGAACAGATCGGCCTCGCGACGACGCTCGCGGTAGGCCCGCAGCAGCGCGGCGGGGACCACCTCGTCGGCCGGCTTCCCGCGCAGGGCGGCGATCTCGTCGGGGCGCTTGAGCCCCTTCAGCCCGGCGATGGTGGCGTGGGCCACGTTGATCCCGTTCGACGAGCCCAGTGACTTGGCCAGGATGTCGCGGATGCCTGCCATCTCGAGGATGGCTCGGGCGGCGCCGCCGGCGATCACCCCGGTCCCGGGGGCGGCCGGCTTCAGCATCACCCGTCCCGCCCCGCTCTCGCCGACGATCGGGTGGGTGATGGTGCTCCCGGCCAACGGGACGTCGAACATGTTCTTGCGGGCCTCTTCGATGCCCTTCTGCACGGCCAGCCCGGCCTCTTTCGCCTTGCCGTAGCCCAGGCCGACCTTGCCGTTGCCGTCGCCGACCACCATGAGGGCGGCGAAGGAGAACCGACGACCACCCTTCACGACCTTGGACACCCGGTTGACCCGGATGGTCCGCTCCTCGAATTGCAGCTCGTTGCTGGCCATGGTCCTAGAACTCCAGTCCTTCGGCACGGGCCGCGTCGGCCAGGGCGGCCACCCGTCCGTGATAGGCGAATCCGCCGCGGTCGAAGACCACGGTGGTGATGCCGGCGGCCTTGGCGCGCGAGGCGACCAGGGCTCCTACCTTGCCGGCGGCGTCGACGTTGCCGCCCGATGTGCCCCGCAGCTCGCCCTCGACGGACGAGGCGGCGGCCAGGGTGCGGCCGGAGTCGTCGTCGATCAGCTGGGCGGAGATGTGCTTGTTGGAACGGAACACCGCCAGGCGGGGGCGTCCGGCCGAGCCGTGCACCCGTCGGCGCACGCGGGCGTGACGACGCCGGCGCAGCTCCAGCTTGTGATCAGTGCGTGGCATTACTTGGCTGCCTTCCCGGCCTTGCGCACGACCCGCTCGCCCACGTACCGGATGCCCTTGCCCTTGTAGGGCTCGGGCTTACGGAGCTTGCGGATGTCCGCGGCCACTTGGCCGACCTTCTCCTTGTCGATCCCCTTGATGATGACCCTGGTGGCGGAGGGCACCTCGAAGGTGACCCCGTCCGGAGCGGTGACGTTGACCGGGTGGGAGAAGCCCAGCGCCAGCTCGAGGGCCGACGGGCCCTTCGGGATGGCCCGGTAGCCCACCCCGACGATCTCCAGTTCCTTCGAGAACCCATCGGTGACACCGGACACCATGTTGGCCACCAGCGACCGGGTCAGGCCGTGCAGGGCGCGGTTCTGGCGCTGGTCGTCGGGGCGCTCGACCACCAGGACGTCGCCGTCCTGACGGATGGTGATGGCGGCGGGCACCGACCGGGCGAGCTCGCCCTGGGGGCCCTTGACCGTCACCGTGTTGTCCGTGCCCACCGCCACCGACACCCCGGAGGGGACGGTGATCGGGGATCGTCCGATGCGGGACATCAGCGGGTACCTCCGGTCGTGGTCGGCGATGCCGGGTTCGGCACCGCGGCGCGGTCACCAGACATAGCAGAGCACCTCGCCACCCATGCGGCGCTTGCGCGCCTCGCGGTCGGTCATCAGGCCCTTGGAGGTGGAGACCACGGCCACGCCGAGCCCACCGAGCACGCGCGGCATCTTGTCGGCCCGGGCGTAGATGCGCAGGCCGGGCTTGGACACCCGCTTGATCCCGGAGATGGTCCGGGCCCGGTCGGGCGCGTACTTCATCTGGATCTCCAGGGTCTTGCCGGGCTTGCCCGGGTCCTCGTTCACCTGGTAGCCCACGATGTATCCCTCGTCCACCAGGATGGCGGCCAGCGACTCCTTGAGCTTGGATCCGGGCATCTTGACCGTATCGAAGTGCGCGGTGTTGGCGTTGCGGATGCGGGTCAGCATGTCGGCAATCGGGTCTGTCATCGTCATCGTTCGTCGCCTCCTCTCACCAACTGGCCTTCGTGACGCCGGGGATCTCGCCGGCGTGGACCATCACGCGCAGGCAGATCCGGCACAGGCCGAACTTGCGGTACACCGACTTGGGCCGGCCACACCGGCGGCACCTCGTGTACCCGCGCACCTTGAACTTGGGGGTGCGCTGCTGCTTTTCGATCAGAGCCTTCTTCGCCATGGGGTTACTGGTTCTCCTGTCGGAACGGGAAGCCGAAGGCGGCCAGGAGTGCCCGGCCCTCTTCGTCGGTTCTTGCGGTGGTGGCGATGGTGATGTCCATGCCCCGGGTGGTGTCGATGCGGTCGTAGTCGATCTCGGGGAAGATCAGCTGCTCGGTCACCCCGAAGGTGTAGTTGCCGTGCCCGTCGAACGACCGGGGCGAGAGCCCGCGGAAGTCCCGGATGCGGGGGATGGCCATGGCCAGCAGCCGGTCGAGGAACTCCCAGGCCCGGTCGCCCCGCAGGGTGACCTTCGCCCCGATCTCCTGGCCCTCGCGCAGTTTGAAAGAGGCGATCGACTTCTTGGCCCGGGTCACCACCGGCTTCTGGCCGGCGATGATCTCGAGGTCGCGCATGGCCCCCTCGATGAGCGACTTCTGCTGGGTGGCCCGCCCGACGCCCATGTTGATGACGATCTTCGAGAGCCGGGGGACCTCCATGATGTTGTCGAGGCCGAGGGTCTCCTTCAGCTCGGCCCGCACCGTGGCGTCGTAGCGCTCCTTCAGGCGGGGACGCACGGCGGTGGCCGTCGATGCGGCCATCACAGATCAGCTCCGCACTTCTTGCAAACACGCAGCTTGCGCCCCTGCTCGTCGATGCGCATGCCGATCCTGGTCGGGCCGCACTCGTTGCACACGATGGCCACGGACGACGCCGAGATCGGCATGAACTTGTCGATGACCCCACCCTGCATGGTGGCGCGTGTCGGCTTGGCGTGCCGCTTGGCCACGTGCACCCCTTCGACGATGACCCTTCCCTGGGCGGGAATGGCCCGGACCACCTGAGCCTGCTTGCCCCGGTCCTTGCCGCTCAGGACCTGGACCTTGTCACCTTTGCGAATACGCATCTACAACACCTCCGGTGCCAGGGAGACGATCCGCATGAAGCGCTTGTCGCGCAGCTCCCGGCCGACCGGGCCGAAGATGCGGGTCCCCCGTGGTTGCTGCTGGTCGTTGATGAGCACGGCGGCGTTCTCGTCGAAGCGGATGTAGCTCCCGTCGGGACGGCGCTTCTCCTTCTTCGTCCGGACGACGACGCACTTGACCACGTCGCCCTTCTTCACCGCGGCGCCCGGGATGGCGTCCTTCACCGTGGCCACGAAGACGTCCCCGATCGAGGCGTACCGGCGGCGTGAGCCGCCGAGCACCTTGATGCAGAGCACTTCTTTGGCACCGGAGTTGTCGGCCACCCGGAGTCGTGATTCCTGCTGGATCATCGGGCACGCTCCAGGACTTCCGACAGCCGCCACCGCTTGAGCTTCGACAGCGGCCGCGTCTCGACCACCCGTACCCGGTCCCCCACCTTGGCGGCATTGTCACCGTCGTGCACGTAGAGCCGTTTGGTCCGTTGCACGGTCTTGCCGTAGCGGGGGTGGCGCACCCGCTCGACGACCGCCACCACGACGGTGGCGTCCATGGAGTCGGACACGACCAGGCCCTCGCGCACCTTGCGGCGGTTGACCCTCTCCTCGGTCGTCCCGGTGGTCTCGTCAGCCATCAGCTCTTCTCCTCTGGATCAACCAGGTCCTCGGCGCCGTCGGCCGGCGCATCGTCGGCGAGGGCCATGCCGTCGTCATCGGCCACCTCTTCGGCCAGCTCCTCCCCGTCGACGCCGTCCTCGACGTCGTCGTGGTCGTGGTCGTGGTCGTGGTCGTGGGAGGCTTCCTCTTCGGCCCGGGCCGCGGCCCGTCGCTCCGACGCGGTGGTCTTGCTCCGGCCGAGCGCCTCGTCCGCCGTGCGTCGGCGGGCGGCGGCCTGGTGGGCCGGCAGGTCCTCGAGCGCCATGCCCTCGGCCTCGGCGATCTCGCGGTTGCGCAGCTCGGTCATCATCCGGGCCACGTCCTTGCGCACGTGGTTGATGCGCGAGAAGTTGTCCAGCTGCCCGGTGGCCAGCTGGAACCGCAGGTTGAACAGCTCGCGTCGTGTCTCACCCAACTGGCGCTCGAGCTCGTCGGTGTCGTACTGGGCGATGTCGGCGGCGGTGGCCATCAGACCTGCACCTCCGGCGTGCCGTGCGTCCCGGGTCGGATGACGAACCGGGCCTTGAACGGCAGCTTCTGGATCGCCCGCTCCATGGCCTCACGGGCCAGCTGGGGCTCGACGCCGGCCAGCTCGAAGAGGATGCGACCCGGCTTGACCACCGCCACCCAGTGCTCCGGGTTGCCCTTGCCCGAGCCCATGCGGGTCTCGGCCGGCTTCTGGGTCACGGGACGGTCCGGGAACACCCGGATCCACACCTTGCCGCCGCGCTTCACGTGGCGGGTCATGGCGATCCTGGCCGCCTCGATCTGGCGGGCGGTCAACCAGGCCGGCTCCATGGCCTGGATCCCGAAGTCGCCGAAGGTCACGTCGCTGCCGCCCTTGGCCTTGCCGCTCATCCGGCCGCGCTGCTGCTTGCGGTGCTTCACCTTGCGGGGCATCAGCATGTCAGTCGACCTCCTTGCGGAAGTGGGGGGTCTCGTGATGCTCGCGGGTGCGCCGCTCGATCTCCTCGTCCTCGGTGAGGATGCGCTCGAGCTCGTCGGGGACGGCAGGGGGGGCGGCGATGTCGGCCGCCGACCGGTCGACCAGCCCGTCGGGGATGTCCGTCTCGCCCTCGGCGTCGGCGTCCACGGTCACCACGCTGCCCGGCGCACCCTGCTCGGCCCGGCGACGACCGCCACCGGCGGTGATCAGGCGGCGGGGTGCTTCCCCGCTCTGCCCGGAGGTCTCACCGACGGCCATGGCCGCCTCACGGGTGATCTTGTCCTCGGTCGAGATCTTGTAGGGGAGGATGTCGCCCTTGTAGATCCACACCTTCACGCCGATCCGGCCGAAGGTGGTCTTGGCCTCGCGGAACCCGTAGTCGATGTCGGCGCGCAGGGTGTGCAGGGGGACCCTGCCCTCACGGTAGGACTCCTTGCGGGACATCTCCGAGCCACCGAGGCGTCCCGAGCACTGGACACGGACACCGAGGGCGCCGGCCTTCTGCACCGTCTGGATCGATCGCTTCATGGCCCGGCGGAAGGCCACCCGGCGGGCGAGCTGGTCGCAGATGCCCTGGGCGATGAGGGCGGCGTCGAGCTCGGGCTGCTTGATCTCTTGGATGTTGAGCTGGATCCGGTTGTTCAGCCCGGTGATCTCCTCGATCTTCTTCTTCAGACGATCGGCCTCGGCGCCGCGCCGACCGATGACGATGCCCGGCCGGGCGGTGTGGATGTCCACCCGCAGCCGGTCACGCGTGCGCTCGATCTCGATGCGGCTGACCGCGGCCGACTCGAGCTGCGACATCAGGTAGTCGCGGATCTCCCAGTCCTCGATCACGCAGTTCTGGTAGTTGCGCTCCTCGAACCAGCGCGACTTCCAGTCGGTGGTGACGCCGAGTCGAAACCCGTACGGGTTGACCTTCTGGCCCATCTACTTGCCCTTCTCTTCGGCGGAATCGCCGTCTGTGTCGTCTGTGTCGTCCGTGTCGTCCACGGTGTCGTCCGTGTCTTCGGTGTCGTCGGTGTCGGTGTCGGTGTCGTCCTCGTCGACGATCGGACCTTCATCGTCGTCGGCCGTCGCCTCGAGGTCCGACTCCTCCAGCGGGCCCGCCTCCGTCTCGGTGACCACGTCGTCGGCCTGGACGGCGTCCTCGGGCCATGCCTCGGCACCGGTGTCCGGTTCGGTGCCGACCGTCTTCGACTGGTCGGCCGCCGCCTCGGACCGCTGGCGGCGGCGGGAGCCGGCCACCCGCCTGGAGCGCTGCGAGGTGTTGGCCGCCTGCTTGGCACGGCGTCGGGCGATCCGGTCGTCGGGGAGGCGGCTCACGATGATGGTGATGTGGGAGGTCCGCTTGCGGATCCGGGTGGCGCGGCCCCTGGCCCGTGGCCTCCACCGCTTGAGCGTGCTGCCCTCGTCGGCATAGCAGGCGGACACGTAGAGCTCCTCGGCGTCGAGCCCGTCGTTGTGGACGGCGTTGGCCACGGCCGAGGCCAGGACCTTCCCGACGGTGACGGCGGCCTCGCGGTCGCCCAGCGAGAGGATCTCCGCGGCGCGGTCCACATCCTGGCCCCGGATCAGGTTGAGGACCTGGCGGACCTTGGAGGCGGACATCCGGCTGTGGCGCAGGACGGCCCTCGTCCCCTCGCGCTCGTTGGTCTTCACTCCGGGCACGTCAGCGCCTCCCCGCCCGCTCTTGGCCGGCATGGAACTTGAACGTACGGGTGGGAGCGAACTCGCCGAGCTTGTGCCCGACCATCGACTCGGTGACGTAGACGGGGATGTGCTTGCGGCCGTCGTGGACGGCGATGGTGTGGCCCACCATGTCCGGGATGATCGTGGAGCGGCGGGACCACGTCTTGATGACCTTCTTGTCCCCGGCCGCGTTGAGGACGTCCACCTTCTTCAGGAGGTGGTCGTCGACGAACGGACCCTTCTTCAGGCTGCGAGGCATGCTGGCGTTCCCTCTGTCTTCCTACCGCCGGGCACCGCGTGTGCGGCGCCTGCGGACGATCATCTTGTCGGAGTCCTTGTTGCGGGCCCGGGTGCGACCCTCCGGCTGGCCCCACGGCGAGACCGGGTGGCGGCCACCGGAGGTCTTGCCCTCGCCGCCGCCCAGCGGGTGGTCGACCGGGTTCATGGCGACACCCCTGGTCTGGGGACGCTTGCCCTTCCACCGGTTGCGGCCGGCCTTGCCGATCTTGATCAGCTCGGCCTCGGAGTTGCCGACGATGCCCAGAGTGCCCCGGCAGTCGATGGACACGCGGCGCATCTCCGTGGAGGGGAGCCGCAGGGTGGCGAAGGCACCCTCCTTGGCCACCAGCTGCACGCTCATGCCAGCGCCGCGCGCCAGCTTGCCGCCCCCACCCGGGCGCAGCTCGACGTTGTGGACCACCGAACCCACCGGGATGTAGCGGAGCGGCAGGGCGTTGCCGGGTCGGATCTCGGAGCCCTGACCGGACTGGAGTCGGTCCCCCACCTGCACCTGGGACGGGGCGAGGATGTAGCGCTTCTCCCCGTCGAGGTAGTGCAGCAAGGCGATGCGGGCGTTCCGGTTGGGGTCGTACTCGATGGACGCCACCTTGGCGGGCACGCCGTCCTTGTCCCGCTTGAAGTCGATGATCCGGTACTGCTGCTTGTGGCCGCCACCGCGGTGGCGGGACGTCTTGCGCCCATGGCTGTTGCGCCCGCCGGTCGACGGCTTGGGGGCCAAGAGTGACTTCTCGGGCCGGTCGGTGGTGATCTCGGCGAAGTCGGAGACGGTCTGGAAGCGCCGGCCGGCGCTGGTGGGCTTGCGTGAGCGGAGTGGCATGGTGTGGTCCCAGTCCCTAGTTCTCGAAGAGATCGATCGAGTCGCCCTCGTGGAGGGTGACGATGGCCCGCTTGGTGTCGGGACGGTGGCCGAGGGAGTTGCTCTTCCGGTTGCGCTTGGTCTTGCCCTTCCGGTTGAGGGTGTTGACGCTGTCCACCCGCACGTTGAAGGCCTGCTCGACGGCGTGGCGCACGTCGATCTTGGTCGCTGACGGGTCCACGATGAACACGTAGACGTTGTTGTCCATCAGCGAGTAGGACTTCTCCGACACCACGGGGCGGATGAGCACGTTGTGGGGATCCCTCATGACCCGGCTCCTTCTTCCTCGCCGGCGGCGTCCCCGGCTGGTGCCGCATCGTCGGCTGCGGTGGCCGCCTTGTCACCGTCGGCTGCGGTGGCCGCGTTGTCATCGGCTGCGGTGGCCGCACTGGGAGCCGCCGGCGCGGCGCCGGCCACGTCGGCCTTCGCACCCGGCAGGGTCTCGTCGGTGAACAGCACCCAGTCGTTGACCAGGACGTCGTAGGCGTTGAGCTCGCCGGCCACGATGGTCTGGATCTCGGGGAGGTTCCCGAAGGAGCGGTCGGCGTACCCGTCCTCCTCGCCCAACACCACGAGGACCCGTCCGGAGAGCCCGAGGGCAGCCAGCGCGGCCAGCGCCGCCTTGGTGCTCGGGATCTCGAAGGTCCACTGGTCGATCAGGGCGATGCGTCCCTCCGACGCCCGGTCCGACAGGGCCGAGCGAAGGGCCAGCTGGATCATCTTCTTCGGGGTCTTCTGGGCGTAGGAGCGGGGCTTCGGCCCGAGGGCCACCCCTCCCCCGACCCACTGCGGCGACCGGGTGGATCCCTGACGGGCCCGACCGGTCCCCTTCTGGCGGAAGGGCTTGGCCCCACCGCCACGGACCTCGGACCTCGTCTTGGTCGACTGGGTGCCGGCGCGGGCAGCGGCCAGTTGGGCGGTCACCACCTGGTGGAGAACGGCCAGGTTGGGCTCGATCCCGAAGATCGACGGCTCGAGGTCCACCTGGCCCAGGTCGGTGCCGTCCACCGATCGGCGGGTGGTGCTGCGCTGCTCGGGGGCGGGCCGCAGGTACCGACGGATCTCAGCGGGGCTGGCCGTCTCGAGGTCGATGGCCCCGGCCGGGGACGAGGTGGGGCTCATGACGCCTTGCCGCCCTTCACCAGCGGGGCCTTCACCGCGTCACGCAGGATGACCATGCCGCCCCGCGGGCCCGGGACGGCCCCCTTGACCAGGATCAGCTCGCGCTCGGGGTCGGCCTGGACGATCTCCAGGTTGAGCGTGGTCACCTGCTGGCCGCCCATCCGGCCGGCCATGCGGGTCCCCTTGAACACACGGGACGGGGTGGCGCAGGCGCCGATCGATCCCGGGGAGCGGTGCTTCTTGTGGTTGCCGTGGGAGGCACCCTGGCCCTTGAAGTTGTGGCGCTTCATGCCACCGGCGAAGCCCTTGCCCTTGGAGACGGCGATCGCATCGACCAGCTCGCCTGGCTGGAGGAGGTCGGCGGTGAGCTGCTGGCCGACCTCGTAGTCGGAGGCGTCGTCGAGCCGCAGCTCGACGAGGCGACGGCCGGGGTCGACCCCCGACTTGTCGTAGTGGCCCTGCTCGGGCTTGGTCAGGGTGGAGGAGCGGCGATGGCCCCAGGTCACCTGCAGTGCCGAGTAGCCCTCTCGCTCCGGACTCTTGACCTGCACGACCCGGACCGGCGCCACGCGCAGCATCGTCACCGGTATCGCCCGGTGCTGATCGTCCCAGATCTGGGTCATTCCCACTTTTTCGCCCACGATCGCCTTGGTGGCCACTGGAGCTTCTCCGTCTCGACTCTTCGCTCTGTTCGACACCGGCCGGCATCGAACGGTTACTGCGGTGCGGCTTCGCACCCCTGCTCAGCTGGCGATACCGGTGCCCATAGCGCATCGGTTCGCACGCAGACGCTCCGCTCGGAAGTAACCCGAGCGGAGCGCTCGCCTGATTTGGCCCGAGGTCCCCGCCATCCTTCCGCGGGCGCTCGAACACGTCCTTCTCACATGTTGTGGCCCGGATCCGGGCCGACCGAAGACCTTATACCATCCGGACCGGCCGATCAACGGGGTGGGGAGCCCGGTCGGACAGCCTCTCCGGTCGGACAGCCTCTCGGGTCAGACGGTCTGGATCTTGATCTCGATGTCCACGCCGGCCGGCAGGTCGAGCCGCTGGAGCGAGTCGACCGTCTTCGGGGTGTGCTCGACGATGTCCACCAGGCGCTTGTGCACCCGCATCTCGAAGTGCTCACGGCTGTCCTTGTACTTGTGCGGCGAGCGGATCACCGTGTAGCGGTGCTTCTCGGTGGGCAGCGGGACCGGGCCCAGCACCTTGGCCTGGGTGCGCAGCACCGTCTGGACGATCTTCTCGGTGGACTGGTCGAGGATCTCGTGGTCGTAGGCCTTCAGGCGGATACGGATCTTCTGGCGTGGGCCTTCACCGGCCATGGCTACGGGTTCCTCTCGTGGGGGTGGTCGTCACGGTCGACTACTCGAGGATCTTCGTGACCCGGCCGGAGGCCACCGTCCGCCCACCCTCGCGGATGGCGAACCGCAGACCCTCGACCATGGCGATGGGCTTGCCCAGCTCGACGGTCATCTCCGTGTTGTCGCCGGGCATGACCATCTCCGTGCCCTCGGGCAGGGTGATCGTCCCGGTCACGTCGGTGGTCCGGAAGTAGAACTGGGGGCGGTAGTTGGTGAAGAACGGCTTGTGGCGGCCGCCCTCGTCCTTGTTGAGCACGTAGACCGTGGCCTCGAACTTGGTGTGGGGCGTGATCGAGCCGGGCTTGCACAGCACCTGGCCCCGCTCCACCTCCTCTTTCTTCGTGCCCCGGAGCAGCGCCCCGATGTTGTCGCCGGCACGGCCCTCGTCGAGGAGCTTGCGGAACATCTCGATGCCGGTGACCGTGGTCTTCTGCGTCTCGCGCAGGCCCACGATCTCCACCTCCTCGCCGACCTTCACGATGCCCTGCTCGACCTTGCCGGTCACCACGGTGCCGCGGCCGGTGATCGACATCACGTCCTCGATGGACATGAGGAAGGGCTTCTCCACGTCGCGCTCGGGCTCGGGGATGTAGGAGTCGACCGCATCCATCAGCTCGGTGATCTTGGCTGCCCACTCGGGGTCGCCCTCCAGCGCCTTGAGGGCGCTGACCCGCACGATAGGGGTGTCGTCGCCGGGGAACTCGTACTCGTTGAGCAGCTCACGCACCTCGAGCTCCACCAGGTCGAGGAGCTCCTCGTCGTCCACGGTGTCCGCCTTGTTGAGGGCCACGACGATGTAGGGCACGCCCACCTGACGGGCGAGCAGCACGTGCTCACGGGTCTGGGGCATGGGGCCGTCGGCCGCCGACACCACCAGGATGGCCCCGTCCACCTGGGCGGCGCCGGTGATCATGTTCTTGATGTAGTCGGCGTGGCCCGGCATGTCGACGTGGGCGTAGTGCCGGTTGGGCGTCTCGTACTCCACGTGGGCGATCGAGATGGTGATGCCGCGCTGCTTCTCTTCGGGCGCCTTGTCGATCTGGTCGAACGGCGTGAAGTTCGTCGTGGGGTCGTTGTCGTGGAGGACCTTGGTGATGGCCGCGGTGAGCGTTGTCTTACCGTGGTCGATGTGTCCCATCGTTCCCACGTTGATGTGGGGCTTCGTGCGCTCGAACTTCTGCTTGGCCATAGCTGGGGTAATGCTCCCTGATCTCGGACGGTACCCCCTCGGGCCCGCCACGACGAAGGCGGTTGCCTGTCGTCATTCCTCGTGGATGGTGATCCTGCTCTGCTGCTGACTTCCGGTACTGCATGCTGGGGTGTTGCACTGGGTGATGCTGCCTGGGTGGAACTGGTCCTCGCGCCGTGGGACTCCGGGCCACTCGCCCGGGGACTGCCCCGGCCGTCTGCGGCCAGGGCCTCGCGACGCCCTACTCTCCGCGCGCCTTGGCGATGATCTCCTTGGCGATCGACTCAGGAACCTCGTTGTACGCGTGGAACTGCATCGAGTACGTCGCTCGACCCTGAGTGCGCGAGCGCAGGTCGGTAGCGTAGCCGAACATATCGCTCAGCGGTACCTGTGCCCGCACGATGTGGCTGTTGCCGCGCTGTTCCATGCCCTCGACCTTGCCCCTCCGGGAGGAGAGGTCGCCGATCACGTCGCCCATGTAGTCCTCGGGGGTCGTCACCTCGACGGCCATCACCGGCTCCAGCAGGACCGGGTCGGCCAGGTTGGCCGCCTTCTTGATGGCCATCGAACCGGCGATCTTGAAGGCCATCTCCGAGGAGTCGACGTCGTGGTAGGAGCCGTAGGTAAGGGTCACCTTGATGTCGACGGTCGGATACCCGGCGAGCACGCCCGAGGTGATCGACTCCTGAATGCCCTGGTTGACCGAGGGGATGTACTCCTTGGGGATGACCCCGCCGGTGATCTTGTCCTCGAAGACGTAGCCCCCACCGGGCCCGGTGGGCTCGAGGGTGATCACGACGTGGCCGTACTGGCCCTTGCCGCCGGTCTGGCGGACGTAGCGCAACTCGACCTTCTCGACCTTCTTGCGGACCGTCTCGCGGTAGGCCACCTGGGGCTTGCCCACGTTGGCGTCCACGCTGAACTCGCGCAGCATCCGGTCGACCAGCACCTCGAGGTGCAGCTCGCCCATGCCCGAGATCACCGTCTGGCCCGTCTCCTCGTCGGACTGCACCCGGAAGGTCGGGTCCTCCTCCGACAGCGAGAAGAGCGCCTTGGACAGCTTGTCCTGGTCGGCCTTGGTCTTGGGCTCCACGGCGACGTGGATGACCGGCTCGGGGAAGGTGAGGGACTCCAGGACCACCTGGTCGTCGGGGTCGCAGAGCGTGTCGCCGGTGGTGGTCTGCTTGAGGCCCACGGCGGCGATGATGTCGCCGGCATAGGTGGCGTCGAGGTCCTCACGGGTGTTGGCGTGCATCTGCAGGATGCGCCCCACCCGCTCCTTGCGGTCCTTCGTCGAGTTCATCACGCCCGAGCCCTTGGTCAGGGTGCCCGAGTAGACCCGCAGGTAGGTGAGCTTGCCCACGTAGGGGTCGGTCATGATCTTGAAGGCCAGGGCGGAGAAGGGTGCGGTGTCGTCGGGGGGCCGCTCGACGGTGACGCCCTCCTTGCGGGGGACGGTGCCGATGGTCGGCGGGATGTCGAGCGGGCTCGGGAGGTAGTCCACCACGGCGTCGAGCATGGGCTGGACGCCCTTGTTCTTGAAGGCCGACCCGCACAGGATGGGCACGGCATGGCTCCCGAGGGTCACCGTCCGGATGGCCCGCTGGAGGTCCTCGGGCGTGATCTCCTCATCGCCCAGGTACTTCTCCATGATGATGTCGTCGTGGTTGGAGATCACGTCGATGAGCTGGTGGTGCGCCTCTTCGGCCAGCTCCTTCATGTCGGCGGGGATCTCCTCTTCGGTCCACTCCTCGCCCATCCCGTCGTCCCAGACCAGGGCGCGCATGTGCACGAGGTCGACGACGCCCCGGAAGCCGCCCTCGGACCCGATCGGCAGCTGCACCACGGCGACCACGGCGTCGAGGCGGTCCTTGATCATCTCGACGCACTGGTCGAAGTTGGCGCCGGTGCGGTCCATCTTGTTGATGAAGCAGATCCGCGGGACCTCGTACTTGTTGGCCTGGCGCCACACCGTCTCGGTCTGGGGCTCGACGCCGGCCACCGCGTCGAAGACCGCCACCGCGCCGTCGAGCACCCGCAGCGAGCGCTCCACCTCGACGGTGAAGTCGACGTGGCCGGGCGTGTCGATGATGTTGATGACCGTGTCCCGCCACATGCAGGTGGTGGCAGCGGAGGTGATGGTGATGCCACGCTCTTGCTCCTGGACCATCCAGTCCATGGTGGCCGCGCCCTCGTGGACCTCGCCGATCTTGTAGTTCTTCCCCGTGTAGTAGAGGATCCTCTCCGTGGTCGTGGTCTTGCCCGCGTCGATATGGGCCATGATCCCGATGTTGCGGGTCTTGGCAAGGGGATGGTGGCGGGTGCTCGCTTCAGCCATGGTTGATCAGCTCTCGGGTAGTGCTCGTACGTGGTGCTCGCTGCCAGAGTAAAGGCCGGACCGGCCTTCTCCTACCAGCGGTAGTGGGCGAAGGCCTTGTTGGACTCGGCCATCTTGTGGAGGTCCTCGCGGCGCTTGGCGGCGGCGCCGATCCCGTTGGCCGCGTCGCGGATCTCGTTGGAGAGCCGCTCGGCCATGGTCTTCTCGCGGCGCTGCTGGGAGTAGCCGACCAGCCACCGGATGGACAGCGTGGTGGCCCGGCGGGGGCGCACCTCGACCGGCACCTGGTAGGTGGCACCGCCGACCCTCCGGCTCCGGACCTCGAGCTCGGGGCGGGTGTTCTCGACGGCCTTCTTCAGGACGGCCACCGGGTCGTTGCCCGACTTCTCCGCCACGTCGGACAGGGCGTCGTAGACGATGCGCTCGGCCAGCGTGCGCTTGCCCCGGCTCAGCACCCGGTTGACCACCTGGGTGACCAGCACCGAGTGGTAGACGGGGTCGGGCATCAGCTCACGACGGACGGCAGGACCTTTGCGGGGCACGTCAGGACTCCTTCTTGGCGCCGTAGCGGCTACGGGCCTGGTTCCGCTCGCGGACGCCGGATGCGTCCAGCGTCCCCCGGATCACCTTGTACCGGACCCCGGGCAGGTCCTTCACCCGGCCCCCGCGCACCAGCACGATCGAGTGCTCCTGGAGGTTGTGACCCTCGCCGGGGATGTAGGCGGTCACCTCCAGACCACTGGTCAGCCGGACCCTGGCCACCTTGCGGAGGGCGGAGTTCGGCTTCTTCGGGGTGTGGGTGTAGACGCGCGTGCAGACGCCCCGGCGCTGGGGTGCGCCCCGGAGGGCCGGGGTCTTCGACTTCGTCGGCTTGGTGGCTCGGCCCTTGCGGACGAGCTGGGAGATCGTGGGCACGCGTTACCTCTAGGTTGTGGACTGCGGGGATGCTGCGGGACGGACTGATTGCTGCTCAGAGCTACTGCTGGGGAAGTCGCTGGCGGCCAGGACTGAGCTTCAGGCACGCGCGACCCCAGGCTCCCAATGCTATGGCATGGGCACCCGGTGGGCAAGCGCGGGCCACCCGGCGCTCCGGGAGGCATCGGGTGAGCCGGTCGGTCGCGGGCCCCGGGAGGGGGCCCGCGACGTCGCGGCGGTGATCATGCCCCGGCTTCGAGGGAGCCCGGCTCGGTCGTCGGCGCCTCGGGGGAGCCGAGGGCGGACGTGTCGCCCAGCTCCTCGGCACCGGGGATCGTCCCCAGCCAGCTGGCGTCGATCTCCGAGCTGAACGTCCCGAGCGAGGCGTCGCCACCGGTGTCCCGCAGCCAGGCGGCCAGGTCCTCGGTGCCGGCGTCCCCCTCCGAGCCCAGGGCCCAGAACGGCATCGCCTCGGCACCGGGCATGTCGAGCTTGATGTCGCGGTAGCGCTCCATGCCCGATCCGGCGGGGATCAGCTTGCCGATGATGATGTTCTCCTTCAGGCCGAAGAGCTGATCCGACTTGCCCTCGATGGCCGCCTCGGTGAGCACCCGGGTGGTCTCTTGGAACGAGGCCGCCGACAGCCAGCTCTCGGTGGCCAGCGAGGCCTTGGTGATCCCCATCAGCTCGGGACGGCCCTCGGCGGGGCGCTTCCCGTCCTGGACGAGCTGGCGGTTGACCTCGGCGTAGGAGCGGTTGTCCACCCGCTCGCCGGGCAGGAACGACGCGTCGCCCGGCTCGGCCACCAGCACCCGGCGCAGCATCTGGCGCACGATGAGCTCGATGTGCTTGTCGTGGATGGAGACGCCCTGGTCACGGTAGACCTTCTGGACCTCCTCGACCAGGTACTGCTGGGTCTCGCGGATCCCCTTGACCTCCAGGAGCTCCTTGGGGTCCTTCGGCCCCTCGACCAGTGCGTCACCGGCGGCCACCTCCTGGCCGTCGGCCACCTCGAGGTGGGCCCGCTGGGCCACCAGCACCGTGTGCTCCTCGCCGTCGTCTGCCGCCACGGTGATGTGGCGCCCGGACTCGTCTTCTTCGACCCGGACCACGCCCGAGTGGCGGGCCAGCACGGCCGCGCCCTTCGGGGTGCGGGCCTCGAAGAGCTCGACGACGCGGGGGAGGCCGTGGGTGATGTCCTCACCGACGATGCCCCCGGTGTGGAAGGTACGCATGGTGAGCTGGGTTCCGGGCTCGCCGATGGACTGGGCGGCGATCACGCCGACCGCCTCGCCGAGCTCGATCATCTCGCCGGTGGCCAGCGACTGGCCGTAGCAGGCGGCACAGATGCCCTGCTCGGCCTCGCAGGTCAGCACCGAGCGGGTGCGGACCCGGTCGACGGACGGATCGTCACGGAGCCGGTTCACGATCTCCTCGGTCAGCACGGTGCCCGACTCGATCTTCGACTTGTCCGACAGCGTGATGGCCTCGGCCGTGATGCGGCCGTTGACCCTGGTCTCGAGGTACGAGCGCCGCCCGGCGCTGTCGGGGACGATCCCGTCGATCCAGATGCCGCGGGCCGAGCCGCAGTCGTCCTCCCGGACGATGAGCTCCTGGGCGACGTCGACCAGACGACGGGTCAGATAGCCCGAGTCGGCGGTCCGCAGGGCGGTGTCGGCCAGACCCTTGCGGGCGCCGTGGGTCGAGATGAAGTACTCGAGCACGGACAGTCCCTCGCGGAAGGACGACTTGATGGGCCGGGGGATCATCTCGCCCCGGGGGTTGGACACCAGGCCCTTCATGCCGGCGATCTGGCGGATCTGCTGGCTGTTCCCCCGGGCGCCCGAGTCGACCATCATGTCGATCGGGTTGAAGGCGATGTTCGACATCGTCTTCTCCATGGCCTTGCCCACCTCGGAGTTGGCCGACGTCCAGATCTCGATCTCCTTCTGGCGCCGCTCGTCGTCGGTGATGATGCCCCGCTTGAACTGGGCCTCCGCCTTCTCCGCCTCCTTCTCGTAGCGGTCGAGGATGGCACCCTTGTCGGGCGGCGTCACCACGTCGCTGATGGAGATGGTCAGGCCGGACTGGGCGCCGTAGCGGAACCCGAGGTCCTTGATCCTGTCCAGGCTGGCCGCCACCTCGCGCTTGGGGAACCCGGCGGCGACCTCTTCGACGATGGTGCCGATGGCGGTGTTCCGCTTGCCGACGATGTCGTTGATGTAGCGGTAGCCGTCGGGCAGCGCCGTGTTGAAGAAGAGCCGACCGGCGGTCGTCTCGATCTCGACCCGCTCGTCCTCGGCGACGCCGGTCAGCTGGCCGTCGTCGTCGAGCTCGGCCCCGTTGGCCAGGGCGATGGACTTGGCCAGGTGCGACCCGGCCTCGGGCCGGACCACGATCTTGGCCTGGAGGTCGATGTCACCGGCGTCGAAGGCCGTCTCCACCTCGTAGGCGTGCCGGAAGACCCGGCCCTCCCCCTTGGCCCCGTCGACCGGGAGGGTGAGGTAGTAGATGCCGAAGACCATGTCCTGGGTGGGCACGGTGATCGGGCGGCCGGTGGCCGGCGACAGGATGTTGTTGGCCGACAGCATGAGCACCCGGGCCTCGGCCTGGGCCTCGGCGGACAGGGGCAGGTGGACGGCCATCTGGTCGCCGTCGAAGTCGGCGTTGAAGGCGGTGCACACGAGGGGGTGGACCTGGATGGCCTTGCCCTCGACCAGCACCGGCTCGAAGGCCTGGATGCCGAGACGGTGGAGGGTGGGGGCCCGGTTCAACAGCACCGGATGCTCCTTGATCACCCCTTCGAGCACGTCCCAGACCTGCGGGCGACGCCGCTCGACCATGCGCTTGGCCGACTTGATGTTCTGGGCGTACTCGGCGTCGACCAGCCGCTTCATCACGAAGGGCTTGAAGAGCTCGAGCGCCATCAGCTTGGGCAGACCGCACTGGTGGAGCTGCAGGGTGGGGCCGATCACGATGACCGAGCGCCCCGAGTAGTCGACCCGCTTCCCCAGCAGGTTCTGGCGGAACCGGCCCTGCTTGCCCTTCAGCATGTCGGAGAGGCTCTTGAGGGGACGGTTGCCCGGCCCGGTGACCGGACGGCCCCGGCGGCCGTTGTCGAAGAGGGCGTCCACCGCCTCTTGCAGCATGCGCTTCTCGTTGTTGATGATGATCTCGGGCGCCCCGAGGTCGAGCAGGCGCTTCAGCCGGTTGTTCCGGTTGATGACCCGTCGGTAGAGGTCGTTGAGGTCCGAGGTGGCGAACCGGCCGCCGTCGAGCTGCACCATGGGGCGCAGGTCGGGCGGGATGACCGGGACGGAGTCGAGGATCATCGCCCGCGGGTCGTTGACCCGGCGGCCGTTCTCGTCGCGGCGGTTGAAGGCGGTGACGATCTTGAGGCGCTTGATCACCTTCTGGCGGCGCTGGGCCGACAGGGGCTTGCGGCCGTCGGCGGCGTCGATCATCTCGCGGAGCTTGACCTCTTCCACATCGAGGTCGATGCGGTCGATCAGCCGGGAGATGGTCTCGGCCCCCATGCCGCCCTCGAAGTAGTCCTCGTAGCGGATGCGCAGCTCACGCCAGAGCATCTCGTCCTCGAGGATCTTGCGGGAGTGCAGGCTCTTGAACTCGTCGAACGACCGCTGGGCCAGCTCGATCTCGCTCTGGTAGCGCTCGCGGACCGAGGCGATCTCCTTCTCCACGTTGCGCTGGCGAGCCTTGATCTCGGTGTCCTTGGCCCCGGACTTCTCCAGGTCGGCCAGCTCGCCCTCCAGAACCTTGAAGCGCCGGTCGATCTCGAGGTCGCGCTTCTTCTCGATGTCGGCGATCTCCACCCGGAGCTCGGCCTCGAGATCGGGCAGGTCCTCGTGGCGCTTGGCCTCGTCGACCCAGGTGACCAGGTTGGCGGCGAAGTAGATGACCTTCTCCAGCTGCTTGGCCTTCAGCTCCTCACGGGCCTCGGTGCCCATGAGCAGGTAGGCCAGCCAGCTCCTGGTGCCCCGCAGGTACCAGATGTGCACCACCGGCGCGGCCAGCTCGATGTGTCCCATGCGCTCGCGGCGCACCTTGGACCTCGTGACCTCGACGCCGCACCGCTCGCAGATGATCCCCCGGAACCGGACGCGCTTGTACTTGCCGCAGTAGCACTCCCAGTCCTTGGTCGGGCCGAAGATCTTCTCGCAGAAGAGCCCGTCCTTCTCCGGACGCAGGGTGCGGTAGTTGATGGTCTCGGGCTTCTTCACCTCGCCGTTGGACCATCCCCGGATCGAATCGGCTGTCGCCAGACCGATCCTCAGCTGATCGAAGTCGTTGACATCCAACATCAGAATCCCCTTTCCGCGGCGCGTCGTGCATCTTCTTCGTCCGACCCGCGCTCAGGCCGGCTGATGTCGATGCCAAGTTCCTCGGCCGTGCGGAACACGTCCTCGTCCAGCTCGCGCATCTCTATCTCTTCACCGCCCGGTGCCAGGACCTCGACGTCCAGGCACAGGGACTGCATCTCCTTGATGAGCACCTTGAAGCTCTCGGGGATGCCCGGCTCGGGGATGTTCTCCCCCTTCACGATGGCCTCGTAGACCTTCACCCGGCCGAGGACGTCGTCCGACTTGATGGTCAGGAGCTCCTGGAGGGCGTAGGCGGCGCCGAAGGCCTCGAGGGCCCACACCTCCATCTCCCCGAACCGCTGGCCGCCGAACTGCGCCTTCCCGCCCAGGGGCTGCTGGGTGATCATCGAGTACGGGCCGGTGGACCGGGCGTGGATCTTGTCGTCCACCAGGTGGTGGAGCTTCAGGATGTAGACGTAGCCGACCGAGATCGGGTTGTCGTAGGCCTCACCGGTGCGACCGTTGAACAGCTGGCTCTTGCCGTCATCGGACACCTGCACGGCGCCGTCGACGCCGTCGGGGTTGAGCCGGCGGAAGATCTGCTGGATGGTCGGGTGGCGGCCGGCGTCGGCCTCCTCGTCCCAGTGGGCCCCGTCGAACACCGGGGTGGACACCCACACCGAGGGGTCGGTGCGCGGCCTGGTCTTGGTCTCGGTGCCGCGCAGCGGCGTGGTCGCCGAGTCGCCGGCCCCGTCCCATCCCCAGCGGGCGGCGTAGCCGAGGTGGGACTCGAGCACCTGGCCCACGTTCATCCGGCTGGGCACACCCAGCGGGTTGAGGATGATGTCGACCGGGGTGCCGTCGGCCTGGAAGGGCATGTCCTCGATGGGCAGGATCTTCGAGATGACGCCCTTGTTGCCGTGCCGGCCGGCCAGCTTGTCGCCCTCGGAGATCTTGCGCTTCTGGGCCACGTACACCCGGACCAGCTGCTCCACGCCGGGCGGCAGCTCGTGGGCATCGTCGCGGGAGAAGACCCGCACGTCGATGACCGTCCCCTGCTCGCCGTGGGGGACCTTGAGCGAGGTGTCGCGGACCTCGCGGGCCTTCTCGCCGAAGATGGCGCGCAACAGGCGCTCCTCGGGCGTCTGCTCGGTCTCGCCCTTGGGGGTGACCTTGCCGACGAGGACGTCGCCGGGGCCCACCTCGGCGCCGATGCGGATGATGCCCCGCTCGTCGAGGTCGGCCAGGATCTCCTCGGACAGGTTGGGGATGTCGCGGGTGATCTCCTCGGCACCGAGCTTGGTGTCGCGGGCGTCGACCTCGTGCTCCTCGATGTGGATCGACGTGAGCACGTCGTCCTTCACCAGGCGCTCGGAGAGGATGATGGCGTCCTCGTAGTTGTAGCCCTCCCACGGCATGAACGCCACCAGGAGGTTCTTGCCCAGGGCCAGCTCCCCGTTGTGGGTGGCGGGACCGTCGGCCAGCACGTCGCCGGCCGAGACCTTCTGACCCTCGTCGACGATGACCTTCTGGTTGATGGCGGTGTTCTGGTTGGACCGGCGGAACTTGGCCAGCCGGTAGGTCTTCTTGCCCAGCACGGTCCCGAGCCGGTCCTTGGCGCCGGCCTTGTACTCGACGACGATCTGGTCGCCGGAGACGTCCGCCACCACGCCGTCGGCCTCGGCCATCACCACGTCACCGGCGTCGCGGGCGGCACGCGCCTCGACCCCGGTCCCGATGTAGGGGGCCTCGGGCACCACCAGCGGCACCGCCTGCTTCTGCATGTTGGCGCCCATCAGGGCACGGTTGGCGTCGTCGTGCTCGACGAAGGGGATCAGGGCGGTCGACACCGAGACGATCTGCTTCGGGGACACGTCCATCAGGTCGACCTCGGTGGGGGGCACGAAGTCGATCTCCGACGTGGTGCCGTACGAGGTGGTGGTGGCGCCGACCCGCACGCCGGTGCCCTGGGGCCCGCGGCGGACCAGCACCTTCTCCTCAGTGAAGTGCCCGTTGTCGTCGAGGGCCGCCGAGGCCTGGGCGATGACGTGCTCCTCCTCCTCGTCGGCGGCGAGGTAGGTGATCTCCTTGGTCACCTGGCCGTCGACCACCTTGCGGTAGGGGGTCTCGATGAAGCCGTACTCGTTCACCCGGGCGTAGGTGGCGAGCGAGCCGATCAGTCCGATGTTGGGACCCTCGGGGGTCTCGATCGGGCACATGCGGCCGTAGTGGGACGTGTGCACGTCACGGACCTCGAAGCCGGCCCGCTCGCGGGACAGGCCGCCGGGCCCGAGGGCCGAGAGGCGCCGCTTGTGGGCCAGGCCGGACAACGGGTTGTTCTGGTCCATGAACTGGCTCAGCTGGCTGGTCCCGAAGAACTCCTTGACCGCGGCGACGACCGGCCGGATGTTGATCAGGGTCTGCGGGGTGATCGCCTCGACGTCCTGGGTGGTCATGCGCTCGCGCACCACCCGCTCCATGCGGGACAGGCCCACGCGGACCTGGTTCTGGATGAGCTCGCCCACCGAGCGGATCCGCCGGTTGGCGAAGTGGTCCTGGTCGTCGATCCGGTAGTTCGACTCACCGTCGGCCATGTGCTTGGCCAGGTGGAGCATGTAGGTGGACGACGCCAGGATCTCCGAGGGGCTGAGGACGCCCTGGGTGGGCGTCGGTCGCTCGAGATCGATCTGGAGGAGGTCGGAGATCCTCTCGATCTCCGGCCCCAGCTTCCGGTTGAGCTTGTAGCGGCCGACCCGGGTCAGGTCGTAGCGCTTCGGGTTGAAGAAGGCGTTCTCGAAGTACTGGCGGGCGGCCTCGACCGAGAGCGGCTCGCCGGGACGGGCCCGCTTGTAGATCTCGAGCAGCGCCTCCTCGCGGGTGGGAGCCAGGCTCTGCTCTTTCTCCCACTGGCCCTCGAGGAAGTCGAAGTGGCGCACGAAGCGCTCGAGGAACGCCTGGTCCTCATAGCCGAGGGCGCGGAGCAGCACGAACAGGGAGAGCCGGCGCTTGCGGGCGACGCGGCACCCCGCCGTCACGTCCTTGCCCGGCTTGGCCTCGACGTCGAACTCGATCCACTCACCGCGGTAGGGGTGGATGGTGCCGGTGAACACCGTCTTGGCGTCGCGTCCGGGCTGGAAGATCACCCCGGGCGAGCGCACCAGCTGGCTCACCACCACCCGCTCGGTCCCGTTGACGATGAAGGTCCCCTTGTCGGTCATCACCGGGAAGTCCCCCATGAAGACCGTCTGCTCCTTGATCTCGCCGGTCCCGGCATTCATGAACCTGGCCCGCACGAAGACCGGCGCGGCGTAGGTCATGTCCTTTTCCTTGCACTCCTCCACCGAGAACTTCGGCGGTGGTCGCAGGTCGGGGTCGGTCGGATCGAACTCCAGCTCGAGGCTCAACTGCCCGGTGAAGTCCTCGATCGGGCTGATGTCGTTGAACGTCTCCGCCAGGCCACGGTCGAGGAACCACTGGAAGGAGTCCCGCTGGATGGCGACGAGGTCCGGCAACGGCAGGGCCTCGTCGATGTTGGCGAAAGAAAAACGTTCCGGGCTGTTGGACCGTGTAGGCAACGGCCTACTCCTCCCAGTTGCGGGGCTAATGGGGCGACGAAGGGGTACTACGGTGATGCGGTGCTCGAAGGGCTACTGATGCTCGAGAAACTCTGGATCCATGTCCGACCCTGCTCCGGGGTCGACAACCACCGCCGGAGCGGTTGAAGGGGCGCCGGGGCGCGCGTCAATCAGCCAAAACACGGAGGAAGGCGGAAGGAGCAGGCACGGCAACCAGCAATCCTAACCGGACGCGGGCAGGATTACAAGCTCGGGGACAGAACTCCCGATCCAGGCCTGCACAGGCTAGGAGACCCGCCCCCCGGCGTCAAGGATTTTCGCCGCCGGGGAACGGCCCCCCGTCGGTGCCCGGTCCCCGGCCCGGCGACCGGGCCGTCCGGCGTGAACCGGCTCCCGGGCGACTCGTGCGTCGACCGGGAGCCGGGCCCCACTACTTGAGCTCGACGGTGGCGCCGGCCCCCTCGAGCTGGGCCTTCGCCTTCTCGGCGTCCTCCTTGTTGGCCTTCTCCAACACCGGCTTGGGGGCGCCGTCCACCAGGTCCTTGGCCTCCTTCAGCCCCAGGCTGGTCAACGAGCGCACCTCCTTGATCACCTGGATCTTCTTGTCGCCGGCCGCGGTCAGGATGACGTCGAACTCGGACTTCTCCTCCTCGCCACCGCCCGCTTCCCCGCCCCCGCCGGCAGCCGGTGCGGCCGCCGCCACGGCCACCGGGGCCGCCGCGGTCACGCCGAAGCGCTCCTCGAACTCCTTGAGCAGCTCGCTCAGCTCGAGGACGGACAGCTCGGAGATGCCGTCCAGAATCTGGTCCTTGGTCAGGGTGCCTGCCATTGTCGTTGCTCCTTGTTCGCTTGTTCTTCGTTCGGTTCGATCGGTGGTGCGGGTGAAGGTTCGGTGGTGCGGTCGGTTCGCCCCGGGCCTACTCCGGCTGGGATGTCCCGGTGTCGGCCTGCGCTTCCCCGCCGGCCGGGGTGCCGTCCGCCGCCTCGGCCGGGGTCGCCGACTCGGATGTCCCGTTTTCCGTGTCGGGGGTCTCGGCCGTGTCGGTGGCCTCGGCCGTCTCGGAGGCCTCGGCCGTGTCGGCCGGTGCCGGCGCATCGGTGGCGGCGGCGGGCGCCTCGGCCGTCTCACCGCCGGCCTGGCGCTGTTCGATCAGGGCCGACAGACCGTAGGCCAGGTTGCGGGGCAGCGCCTGGACGAGGCCGGCCAGCTGCTGCAGGGGTGCGGCCAGTGCGCCGGCGAACTGGGCGAGGAGGGTGTCCCTCGGGGGCAGGTCGGCCAGCACGTTGATGTCCGAGGCCGTCAGGACCCCCGAACCGACCACACCTCCCTTGACCACCAGGTTGGGGTTGTTCCGGGCGAAGTCGCGCAGGGCCTTGGCCACGGCGCTCACGTCACCCTGCACGAAGGCGATGGCGGTCGGGCCGGTCAGCAGGTCGTGGATCTCGGCCTGGGGGCCTCCGGCGATGGCCAGCCGCACCAGGGTGTTCTTGTAGACCTTGTAGTCGCCACCGGCGGCCGCCAGGTCGCGGCGGAGGTCGGCCAGCTCGCCGACGGTGAGACCCCGGTACTCGGTCAGGACGGCCCCGTCGGACGACTCGAGGCGACCGCGCACCTCGTCGACGACGGCGACCTTCTCAGGCCTCGGCTTGTCCATGGTCCCTCCAACGAGCCATTGGCTCAGGTCAGGGCCGTAGACACCATCGGATGGTGTCGCGCCGGCACGGGACGGCCGGTGCGGAACGCCTCATCAGGCGGACCCCTTCGGGTCCCTTCGGCGCCGTGGGAGCGGCGCACCGGAGGTCTACGGCAGTTCGGTGGTTCAGAAAAATCAGGAAACGCTGAGCTTAGCCCACGGCGCCGGCCACGGCCAGGCCGCCCCGGCGGCGACTCAGGCGCTGACCGGCAGCTCCTCGTCGACCTTGCGGGCCAGGAGCGGATCGATGTGGACGCCGGGGCCCATCGTCGACGACAGTGTGACCGCTCGGACATACCGGCCCTTGGACGACGCCGGCTTGGCCCGGTGGATCTCCTCCATCACCGCATGGAGGTTCTCCAGGAGCTTCGACCGGTCGAAGGAGGCCTTGCCGATCCGGAGGTGGATATTGCCCACCTTGTCGGTCCGGTACTCGACCCGGCCACCCTTGAACTCGCTGACCGCCCGCTCCACGTCGTCGGTCACCGTGCCGGTCTTCGGGTTGGGCATCAGCCCGCGGGGCCCGAGCACACGGCCCAGCGTCCCGACCTGCCCCATCAGGTCCGGCGTGGCGATGGCCACGTCGAACTCCAGGAACCCGTCGTTGGCCACCCGGGCCACCAGGTCGTCGGCGCCCACCACGTCGGCGCCGGCGGTCCGGGCCTCGGCGGCCTTCTCACCGGCGGCGAACACTGCGACCCGTGCCGTTCGCCCCGTCCCGGCGGGCAGGGAGAGCGTCCCCCGGACGATCTGATCGGCCTTGCGGGGATCGACCCCGAGTCGGATGGCGATCTCCACCGTCTCGTCGAACCCGGCCTTGGCCGAGGCCTTGACCAGGTCGATCGCCTCCGCTGGCGTGTAGAGATGCTGGCGGTCGAACCCGGCGACGCTCGCCGTGTACTTCTTTCCCCTGGACATGGTGTGTCTCCGTTTCCTCGAATGTGCGCGCCGGCCTCAGCCGGCGACGGCGATCCCCATCGACCGGGCCGTGCCCTCCACCTGGCGCTTGGCGGCCTCGATGTCGGCGGTGTTCAGGTCGGGGAGCTTGACGGCGGCGATCTCGGCCACCTGGGCGCTGGTGACGGTGCCCACCTGCTCGCGGCCCGAGGTGGACGCCCCCTTCTCCAGGCCGGCGGCCTGGCGGAGGAGGGCGGGGGTCGGCGGGGTCTTCAGGACGAAGGAGAAGGTCCGGTCCTCGTAGATGGAGATCTCGACGGGGATGATCGATCCCCGCTGGTTCTCGGTCGCCGCGTTGTACTGCTTGCAGAAGTCCATCGTCTGGACGCCGTGCGGCCCGAGCGCGGTGCCCACCGGCGGCGCGGGTGTGGCACCCCCGGCCGGGAGCTGGATCTTCACGACCGCGAGGACGCGCTTCTTCGGTGGCATTGGTTACGTTCTCCTTACCTGGGTCCGCCGGCCTACAGCTTCGCGACCTGGCTGAATTCGAGCTCGACCGGAGTCTCCCGACCGAAGATGTTGACCAGCACCTTGAGCTTGAGCTGGTCCTCGTTGATCTCGGCGATCTGACCGGAGAAGTCGGCGAAGGGACCTTCCTTGACCCGGACCGTCTCCCCGACCTCGTGCTCGAGCCGGGGCCGGCTCCGCTTGGACGGCGCCTCCACCCCCTCGACCTTGACCTGGAGGATGCCCTCCACCTCCCGTCGGGAGAGCGGCGTCGGCTTGGTGCCCGGGCCCACGAAGCCGGTGACCCCCGGGGTGTTCCGGATGACCGACCAACTGTCGTCGTCGAGCTCGCAGCGGCACAGCAGGTAGCCCGGGAACACCTTCTTCTGGACGACCACCTTCTTGCCGTTCTTGAACTCGATGACGTCCTCCATGGGGATGACCACCTCGTAGATGCGGTCCTCCATGCTCATCGAGACGGCCCGGCTGTGCAGGTTCGACTTCACCTTGTTCTCATAGCCGGCGTAGGTGTGGACCACGTACCACCGTCCGGGCTGGTCGTACGGGCTGACGACGAACGGCTCGTCCTCGTCCTCGTCGTACTCGTCGACATCGGGCTCCGCCTCGGCCACCGCCTCGGCATCGGCCACCGCCTCCTCGGAGGCGGCCTCCTCCTGCCCGGCGGTCTCGTCTGCCGTGGCGGTGGGGGCCGTCTCGGCTCCCCCGGACGCGGCCGAGGCCCCGAGCACGTCGGAGCCCTCGTCGTCGCCGGCTGGCGGATTGGTTTCTTCGTGGGTCACAGTCACACCGATCACGTCTTGAAGAGCCACAGGATGCCTTTGGCAAAGGCGTAGTTGAGGATGAAGATGAGCACCATCAGCGACAGGAGGGTGACCAGCGTCACCGTGGTGTAGTTGACGACCTCGGACCTGTTGGGCCACGCCACTTGGCGAAGCTCCGATCGTACCTCGCGTAGGAACTGTCCCGGACGGAACGGCTCCCGCTTCGGTGGTCGCCGGGGTGGCGCGGCCGTCCGCTTGGCCGGTGCCTCACCGTCAGGGTCTTGGCCCTGACGTTGCATTGCGCGCTTTTGTTCTCTGTTCACGTGCTGTTTCCTTCGACCGTTTCCACGGGTGGTGAGCAGGGCAGGAGGGACTTGAACCCCCAACCTTCGGTTTTGGAGACCGGTGCTCTACCAGTTGAGCTACTGCCCTCTGCCGACCGCCGTGCCGCGCATGGACGAGCCGTACACAGGGGCGGACGCCAAGGTTAACACCAGGCCGAGGCCATTTCCCAGGCGAACCCGGGGAATTGCCGCCCGTCGAGGCCTAGCGGGTCTCCTTGTGGAGCGTGTGCTGGCGGTCCCACCGGCAGAACTTCTTCATCTCGATCCGCTCGCGGTCGTTCAGCTTGTTCTTGGTGGTGATGTAGTTCCGCCTCTTGCACACCTCGCAGGCCAGGGTGACCTGGATGCGCTTGTCGTTCTTTGCCACGGTGACTCCTCAATGCGTCGTGTCGATGCGTCGTGCACGCCTGCCGTCTCCCGAGCCGTGCGTGGCCGGGAGTGGATCCTGTCCGTCCTTCGTCGTCTGCTGCCTCTGCTGCTCTGCTGCTCTGCTGCTCTGCTGCTCGCTCTCCAGCTGCTGGGCTGTCCAGCTGGAGGGCGGTCCAGTCTGCCCTGTGATGCCTCTCGAAAGTGGTAGCGGCGGCCGGGCTCGAACCGGCGACCTCACGATTATGAGCCGTGCGCTCTGACCAACTGAGCTACGCCGCCACGGGCGAGCCCCCTGTCGGAATCGAACCGACGACACCAGCCTTACCATGGCTGTGCTCTGCCGACTGAGCTAAGGGGGCAGTGCGGCTCGAGCGAGCAGCAAAGAGACGATCATAGCGAACCCGGGGACCCACGAGAAGTGCGGAGGGCCTGGCTACCATCGGCGGATGCAAGTCCGCCTGGCCCGAGCGGCAGACGCCGAGTCCATCCGCACGATCTACAACGACGAAGTCGCCGGGTCGACCGCCACGTTCGACCTGGTCCCCAGGACGGCCGACCAGCAGAAGGCCTGGCTGGTCGGCCACCGGGGTCCGTATCCGGCCGTCGTGGCGGTCGACGAGCGGGCCGTGGTACTCGGGTTCGGGTCGCTGTCCGCCTACCGGGATCGGCCGGCGTACGCCACCACCGTCGAGAACTCGGTCTACGTGGGGGGGTCCCACCGTGGCCGAGGCGTCGGCCGGACCCTGTTGGAGGAGCTGGTGACCCTGGCCACCCAGCACGGCTTCCACTCCATCGTGGCCAGGATCGGGGGCGACAATCGGCCCTCGATCGCCCTGCACGAGGCCTGTGGGTTCCACATGGTCGGCGTCGAGCGCGAGGTGGGGCGCAAGTTCAACCGCTGGCTCGACGTATCCGTGCTCCAGCGCATGCTCTGACCGGCTGTCGGAGGGGCTCGGGGAGCGCTCCCTCGCCGTCCGGGCCCGTCAGGCCGGTCGGGTCCCGGCCGCCGCCAGGCGGTCCACGCCGACCCCGAGGTCCGCCGCCGCCGGGTCGGGCCGCTCCCAGCTGGCCAACGGCACCGTCAGCACGACCAGGATCCACAGCAGGGTCAGGACGATGAGGAGGGGGTCCCCGTGGATCAGGTTCGTGGCCAGAGCCGACCCGCCGGGCAGTTCGATGAACGCCGTCACCATGGAGAGCCCCACGATCAGCGATCGCAGCCGGCCGAGGGCGACCGGAGCCAGCAGGATCAGGCCCCACGAGAGATACCAGGGTTGGACGACCGGCCCCAGGGCCACGAACACCAAGAGCGTGATGCCCAGCGCCTTGAGCGTCCCGATCCGGTCGCTGTTGAGGAGGAGCCACACCCCGGCGACGGCGGCGATCAGCAGGCCGAAGAACCGGGTGACGGTCAGCACGCCACCCAGACCGACCCCGATGTCGGCGAAGTGGGCCACGCCACTGGCCAGCATGGCCAGCCCCGTCGTCGGCGCCGTCCACGACCGGACGGTGCCCGGCGTCCCGAGGGTGGTCACCCAGCCCCACCCGAGCCCGCTCACATAGGAGAAGAATTCGAGGATGCCGGCGCCCACCAGCAGGGAGGTCACCACCGGCCGGACGCGGTCGCGCACCGGTGCGTCGGGGCCCAGCCAGCTCCACCCGATGTAGAGGATCCCGATGGCCGCCGGGGCCTTGATGGCCGTGGCCAGGGCGCAGAGGAGGAGCCCGACGACGGGGCGCTTCTCCTTGGCCGCGGTGAGCCCGGCCAGGAGCAGGCCCACCATCAGCGCATCGTTGTGCGCGCCGCCGACCAGGTGGAGCAGCGTGACCGGGTTGAGCACCATCAGCGTGAACAGCTCGGCCCCGTCGCGGTGGTACAGGCGGGCCAGCCGCGGGACGCACCAGGCGATCAGCAGCACGCCGACGAGGGACAGGAGCCGGAGCAGGACGATGGTGGCCAGCTCGTTGTGAAAGGTGATGCGGGCGAAGAAGCCGTCGATCTGGAGGAACAGGGGGCCGTAGGGCGCCGGGGCGTTGCCCCACAGCTGATCGACCGGGGCGGTGTAGGCGTTGTTCCCCAGCTCGAAGGGGCCGTAGAGGTAGGGGTTCATGTGATGGCTGACCATCTCGCCCTGGGCCGCATACGAGTAGACGTCGCGGCTGAACAGGGGGGCGATGACCAGCATGGGCGTGGTCCAGAGGGCGAAGACCCACATCATCTTCTTGACGGCGACGCCGGGACAGCGCGCGTAGAGGCGGGTCATGCCCCACCACACCCGCATGAGCAGCAGCAACCCCCCGTACACGGCGGCCAGGGTGAAGTACACCCCCCACTGGGTGCCGTTGACACTGCTCGGCTCGCCGAAGAACCACACCCCGGGCATCTCGAGCTTGAACGGGGAGCTCGGCAGCGAGGCGCCGATGGAGATGCACAGCATGGCGGCGAAGCCGAGGAGGGCCGGCCTGAGCACCAGACCCCGGGGCGGATCACCCGCCGGCACGCCGGAGGGTTGGATGTCCACGGGATTCCGCCCGGCCTCGATCCGCTTGCGAGCGGTGATCACGACGGCATCGAAGTAGTGGAGGCCCGTGCGGAGCGCCTCTCGGGCGAGGACCCTCGGGCCGCCTCCGATCTCCTCGGGCAACGCAGACGGGTCCCCGGTCACGCCTCCAGCCGTCGTGTCGAGTGACATGAGGTTGTGGGGACTTCTCCTCGGTCGATCCGCTGACGTATCGCAGGCGCGAGGCCTGTCCTGCACTGCGACCCCCGACAATCGTCTCGCCTGCCACCGAGCATCATGACCGCAATCAATCCGTAACGGCATTGTAACCAATGGCCGGGGCCGGGCAAGTTCGCCCCGCAGCCAGCGATTCTGTCCCCCGCCCGCCTGAGGGCCGTCACGCCGGGACCCGACGGGATCCCCGGCGCCACCTGGTCAACCGGCCGTCTCTCGGCTTCGCTCCACGAGCTCGACGAACCGCTCGAAGGCCTGGCCGACGCCGCTGCGTTCCCCCGTGGCCAGGAGGTCCAGCAGCAGACCGCGGACCACGGCGAGGGCGAGGCGCGCGTCGGCACGGGCCGCCATCGGATCGGCACCGGTCGTCACCAGTGCCTCCGTCGCCGGTGCCAGCCACGACTCCATCGCCCGGTCCAAGAACCCCTCCGTGCCCGGACGGCGCAAGAGGGCGAGGGAGTACAGCTCGAAGAAGAGCCGCTCCTGGGGCCACAGGGCCGGATCGCTCACTCTCTCCCACGACCTCGTGAAGCTGTCGAGGTCGACATCGGTGTCGAACGCCGCCCGCCGCTGGCGCTCTTCCACCGCGTCCGTCACCGCCAGGAGGAGTCCTGCCCTGCTCTTGAAGTGGTAGAGCAGCATGCGGTGGCTCGTCCCGATGGCTGCGGCGATCTCCCGCAGGCTGAGGTCGGTGATCCCACTGGCCATGGCCTCGGAGACGGCCGCCTCGAGCAGTCGGGAACGAGCTTGCGATTCGACCACGCACAACCGTACCATTCGGTACATGTCCCAAACGGTACAAAAGGAGGGTCGATGAAGCGCGAGTTGAGGGTCGAGGCACGGGCCGAGACGAAGGCCCCGGCTGAGTTGGTGTGGAGCATGGTCAGTGATGCGGTGCAGTACGCGGTCTGGGGGCCGTGGGACGCCAGTGGCTACGAGGCACCCGGTGCCGAGGAAGCACAGGGGGTGGGCGCCACCAGATGGATGAGACTCGGGCGTACCAGAACCGTGGAGAGGATCCTCGAACTCCAACCGGTCCATCGGCTGGCCTACACGGTTGTCCGGGGAGTTCCCGTCCGCCACTACCGGGCCGAGGTCGTCCTGGAGCCGACGGACCGCGGCACCGAAGTCCGATGGAGCGCCACCTGGGCCAACACGCTGCTCGGTCGAATCGTCCGTCGACGTCTGGCGACCTTCTACCCGGAGATGGTCGGCCAACTGGTCGCAGCCGCGGACCGGAATTCGTCGTAGCCCAGGCCCGTCCCGGGATTGACGAAAGCCCCGGCCAGGATGCCATTTTATGGCTCTGACCAGGGCTTCCTTCTGCGTGGGCCGGGAAGGATTCGAACCTTCGAAGGCAGAACCGGCAGATTTACAGTCTGCTCCCTTTGGCCACTCGGGCACCGACCCGCAGGCCGGAAGGTTAACCCGTCACGCGGCGCTACTGTTTCGCCATGCCCACCTTCGACGTCGTCTCCGAAGTTGACATGCAAGAGGTCCGCAACGCGGTCGACCAGGCCAACCGTGAGGCCGCCACCCGCTTCGACTTCAAGGGGACCGATTCCTCCGTCGAGCTCACGGAGAAGGAGCTCCTGCTCAACTCGTCGACGGAGGATCGGCTGCGCGCCCTCTACCAGGTGTTGCAGGAGAAACTGGTCAAGCGCGAGGTGTCGCTCAAGTCCTTCGACGTCGGCAAGATCGAGGAGGCGTCGCGTGGTGCGGCCCGACAGAGGCTGGCCATCCAGGCCGGCATCTCGTCGGACCACGCCAAGAAGATCAACCGGTTCATCAAGGATCTCGGGTTGAAGGGCGTCAGCTCCCAGACCCAGGGCGACCAGCTGCGGGTCACCGGCAAGAAGCGGGACGACCTGCAGGCGGCCATCGCCGCGCTCAAGGCCGAGGACTTCGGGATCCCGCTGCAGTTCAACAACTTCCGGGACTGAGCTATCGGCCTTCGGGGACCGAGCTACCCCCTTCGGGGACTGAGCTACCGGCCTTCGGGGACGGGGCCACCGGGCCGGGTCAGGTCGGCCGCCCCCGGCGCGCCCTCCACACCGAGCCGGTCAGCAACGCCGCCACCAGCAGCGGCAGGAGGGCGTCGGCCAGGTCCCTGAGGCTGTGGTCGAGGCAGACGGTCGCCACGAGGCCGACCGCCACGACGGCCCCCACGAACAGCTCGGGTGTGTCGCCGATCAGGAAGTCCCACCAGAAGCGGCCGAAGCCGGTCACCGCCCGGCGGCCCCAGGAGCGCCCGCCGCCCGGCGGTCCCGCCGGAGGCGGCGGCGAGGGAGCGGCGGCGTCAGCCATAGGGCGCCCCTTCGGGGGCCGGCCCTCCGGCGGGACCGGCGAGCCTTCCCTCGGGGAGCCGGGCGACGAGGGCCCAGGCCACGGCGCCGTAGAACGCCACGAGGCCGAGGATGGCGAGGTCCGACCCCGGCCAGTGGACGCCGATGCTCTCACCCACCCAGAAGGTCCCGAAGCTGACCAGCATCAGCCCGACCCCCATCTTCATGGCGTTCTCGGGCACGGACGAGAGCTGGCGGGCGACCAGCAGCCCGGCGCCCGTGACCACGACCAGTGCCGCGGCAGCGGCCACCGCGGCCAGGCCGAGGTCGTGGGAGGTGGAGCCGAGGGTGAGCACGACGACCACCACCTCCAGCCCCTCGAGGAACACCCCCTTGAAGGCCACGACGAATCCGGTGGCGTCCCGTGCGCCCGCCGGTGGCGACACGGACAGCTCGGCGACCTGCTCGGCGAAGATGGCGTCCTCGTCGTGCTTGGGCTTCAGGCCGCTGGCCCGCAGGACCGCCTTGCGCAGCCACTGCAGCCCGAAGACCAAGAGCAGTCCCCCGACGACCAGCCGGAGAATAGACAGCGGCACCAGATGCACGAGTGCGGGACCGAGCACCGCCACCAGTGCGGCCAGGGTGAGCAGGGCCACGGCCACGCCCTCCAGGGCGGATCGCCAACCCCTGGTGAGCCCCACGGCGAGCACGATGGTCAAGGCCTCCACGGCCTCCACGGCACTGGCCAGGAACACGGCGACCACCAGCACCAGGGTCCCGCCCTGGGTGACGGCGCCGGTCATGCCCGCTTCCGGTCCCGACCGGTCAGCGATGCAGCGGGGTCACGCGGCCTCGACGAGGTCGTCGAGCTCCTCGACCGGATGCACATGGAAGAGCCGGTTGTAGAGGATGTACTTGAGCACCCAGAACAGCCCGAAGGACACGACGTTGGCGGCGAGGACCACGATGGTCTGGTCGAAGTGGCTCAGGTGGTGCTCGATCCCGATGTGCCGGGCCACGGCGGCACCACCGATCGACACCAGGATGCCAGCGGCGGACATCACCCAGAACGGGACGATCTCCTTCATGAGGTGGGACCGGCCACCCTTGCCCCACACCCACATCCGGTTGAGGTAGTACGAGGGCACGGTGGCGACCACGTTGGCGAACACCGTGCTGGCGATCTCACCCCACAGGTGCAGGACCCCGAACACCAGGGCCAGGACGGCGAACGAGACGATCGTCGAGATGACCGACACCATCGTGTACCGGATCACCTGCCTCGCCTCGGGCGTGTGCCGCCTCTGCCACAGGTGCTCGACGCGCTGGGTCAGACCACTCATCAGGGAAACCTTAGCCGTCATGGGTCCGCACGGCCCTTCGCCCGGGCCGTCGTCCCCGGCCCGGGGCGTGGGTCCGTTGGGTCAGACGCCCAGCTCAGAGGGCATTGGCCCTCGCCACGCCACCGAACCAGGCCGCGCTCGGCTTCGGGTGCCGCTCGAAGGTCCGCCGGTCGGCGGCGACCAGCCCGAAGGTCGGCCGGTAGCCCAGCACCCACTCGAAGTTGTCGAGCAGGCTCCAGTAGAAGTACCCGCGCACGTCGATCCCGTCGCCGAGGCAGCGCCCCAGCCCGGTCAGGGCCCGGCGGACGTACTGGATCCGGGCCGTGTCGTCCTCGGTGCCGATGCCGTTCTCCGTGACGTAGACCGGCAGCCCACCGGTCTTGAGCGCGGCCCGGCGGACGGTGGCCTCGAGCGCCTCGGGCCAGAACTCGTAGCCCATCTGGGTGCGCGGGACCCCCGCCGCCCCCTCGAGCGGCCCGTCCGGGCCGACCCGCATCCGGGTGTAGGTCTGCACCCCGACGAAGTCGTCCCCTCCGGTGGCCTCGAGGAACACGTCCTCGGACGGCCGCCGCAGCCGTTCCAGCCACTCCTCACCCCCCGGCTGCAGCTGGTAGTCGGTCATCGACAGCGTCAGCCCGACCGGCGCCGCCCCGGGTCCCGACCGGATGGCATCGACGGCCAACCGGTGGGCGGTGACCAGGGCCCGGTTGACGGCGTCCCGGCGGCTCCGGTCCCGGACGCGCGGCGGGAAGAGGCCGAGTCGCCACCCCATCGTCGACACCACGTTGGGCTCGTTGATCGTGCAGGCCATGCCGAGGAGGTCTCCGAGGTGGCCCACCACCCGTTCGCAGTACCGGGCGAAGCGGTCGGGCGCCTGGGCGTACTCCCAGCACCCGGCGGCGGCCAGCCACCGGGGATGGGTGAAGTGGTGGAAGGTGACGACCGGCCGGACGCCTCGCTCGTGGCAGGCGGCCGCCATCCGCCGGTAGTGGTCGAGCGCCACCGTCGAGAACTCGCCCTCCTCGGGCTCGATGCGGCTCCACTCCAGCGAGAACCGGTAGGCGGACAGGCCCAGCCCGGCTACCAGGTCGATGTCCTCGGTATAGCGGTTGAACGAGTCGCAGGCATCACCACTCACGTCGAGGCACCCTGACGTCGGGTCGTGCTCGAAGGCCCACCAGTCGTTGTTGACGTTGCCGCCCTCGATCTGGTGGGCGGCCGTGGCCGTCCCCCAGACGAAGCGGTCGGGGAAGGTGAGGGCGGCCATGGTCGGAACCGTAGCGGGGCCGGGGCCGGGTCCGGGGACGACGGCGCGGGGCGACGGCACCCCCCGTCCTCGGCGGCCCGGCCGACCGGGATGAGAGGATGGGGGCGTGAGCGATGCCCTCGAATTCCTCGTCGACCTACTCGATCTCGAGCCCATCGAGGTCAACATCTTCCGTGGCGTGAACCCGAACGAGGAGCGCCAGCGGGTGTTCGGTGGTCAGGTCGCCGCCCAGTCGCTGATGGCCGCCGGCCGGACGGTGGAGATCGGCCGGCCCCACTCCCTGCACGCCTATTTCCTGCGGCCGGGGGACCCGACGGTCCCCATCCTCTACGAGGTGGACCGCATCCGGGACGGGCGGTCGTTCACCACCCGCCGGGTCGTGGCCATCCAGCACGGGCGGGCCATCTTCAACCTGTCGGCCTCCTTCCACGTCGACGAGCCGGGGCTGTCCCACCAGTTCCCGATGCCCGACGTCCCCGACCCCGACAGCCTCGAGTCGCTGGTCACCAGGCTCGAGCCCTACCGCGAGTCACTGGGCGACTGGTTCGCCAAGCCCCATCCGATCGACCAGCGCCCCATCGGCGAGCTCCCCTACAGCCGGTCGGCCAGCAAGGAGCCGATCCAGCGGCTGTGGATCCGGGCCGACGGCACCCTCCCCGACGACCCCTTGCTGCACGCCTGCATCGCCGCCTACGCCTCGGACATGTCCCTGTTCGACACCATGCTGGCCCCCCACGACGTGACCTGGGACGATGCCGACTTCATGGGCGCCAGCCTCGACCACTGCATGTGGTTCCACCGCCCGTTCCGGGCGGACGAGTGGCTGCTCTACGACATGGACAGCCCGACGGCGGACGGTGCCCGCGGACTGGCCCGTGGCTTCCTGTTCACGAGGGAGGGCACGCTGGTGGTCTCGCTCGTCCAAGAGGGCCTGATGCGCAAGGTGCCCCGACGGCCCGCCGGTTGACCGACGGGGACCCGGCCCCGGCCGCAGCGCTAGCGGGAGCCGATGGGGACGTAGTCGCGTGAGCCGTCCCCGATGTACAGCTGACGGGGACGGGCGATCTTCGAGTCCTGGTCGAGCATCTCCTGCCAATGGGCCAGCCAGCCCGCCGTCCGCGGGATGGCGAACAGCACGGGGAACATCTCGAGCGGGAAGCCCATGGCCTGGTAGATGAGGCCCGAGTAGAAGTCCACGTTGGGGTAGAGCTTGCGCGAGATGAAGTAGTCGTCGGAGAGGGCGATCTCCTCGAGCTTCAGGGCGATGTCGAGCAGGGGGTTCTTGCCGGTGACCGAGAACACCTCGTCCGCCGTCTTCTTGATGATCGTCGCCCGCGGGTCGTAGCTCTTGTAGACACGGTGGCCGAAGCCCTGGAGCCGGCCTCCGGACCCCTCCTTGACCGAACGGATGAAGGGCTCGACGTTGTCGAGGGAGCCGATCTCGGTGAGCATGCGGATGACCGCCTCGTTCGCCCCCCCGTGACGGGGACCGTACAGTGCCGCCGCCGCCGCGGCGGTGGCCGAGTACGGGTCGGCGTGGGACGAGCCGACGACCCGCATGGCGGTGGTCGAGCAGTTCTGCTCGTGGTCGGCGTGGAGGATGAACAGGATGTCGAGGGCCCTCGCCAGGGTGGGATCGGCGTCGAACCGTGGCTCGGCGATCTTCCACATCATGGAGAGGAAGTTCGAGGTGAACGGCAGCGAGTTGTCGGGGTACACAAAGGGCATGCCGACGCTGAACCGGTGGGCGGCCGCCGCCAGGGTCGGCATCTTGGCGATCAGCCGGATGATCTGCTTGTTGCGCGAGTCGACGTCGAAGATGTCCTTGGCGTCGAGATAGAAGGTGGAGAGGGCGGCTACCGCCGACACCAGCATCCCCATGGGGTGGGCGTCGTAGTGGAAGCCCTCGAGGAAGCGCTTGCGCACGTTCTCGTGGATGAACGTGTGCAGGGTGATCTCGCGTTCCCAGGTCTCGAACTGGTCGGCGGTGGGAAGCTCGCCGTTCAATAGCAGATAGGCCACCTCGAGGTAGGTCGAGCTCTCGGCCAGCTGCTCGATGGGGTAGCCCCGGTACCGGAGGATCCCCTCCTCGCCGTCCAGATAGGTGATGGCGCTCTCGCAGGCCGCGGTGGAGACAAACCCGGGGTCGTAGAACCACACGCCCGGCAACAGCTTCCCCCACTGGGCGGCGGAGATGCCCCCGTTCTCGAACGGGATCTCGAGAGACTCGCCGGTGCGGTTGTCGGTGATCGTGATGCTCTCGGCCACGGGTCAGACCCTTCTGTCGTCTCTCGTCCTGTCCGGCCAATCCTAGTTCCAGACCCCTCGGACCTGACCAACCGGCCATGACCGGTGTCCGCCGGGTTCACCCCGCCCGGCGGACCGGAGGCCCGACCCTCCGTGCTCCCGTCACCCGGTGATCTGCAGCAGGAACGCCTGGGAGGTACCGGCGGATCCGAATGGATTCGACATCTGGCTGACCGGAGCGGCGAGCGAGACCGTGAGGGTGTAGCGATGGCCACCGGCCACGGTCATCGGGGGGAGGGAGGGCGCCACCGATGACCCCGCGGGGACCGACACCTCGACACGGGCGCTGGCGCCCCGGGCTCCCGCCGGCGGGAGGGCGGTGCCGGCCGGGTCGGCCAGGGCCAACGTCTCGGTCACCGGGACGCCCGACTCGTCGACTGTCCCGCAGTTGGTGACGGTCAGGTCGACGCCGACGGTGGCGGTCGGCGGCAGCACACTGGGCTGGCTGTCCGGCGCCGTCGACTGGGCGTACTTGGCGCAGCCCACCCCGATGGTGCCGGGACTGCCCGAGGCCACCGCCGGGGGCGAGAGGCCGACGGCGGTGATCACCAGCTGATGGAACGGGACCAGCGCCTGTGACTCGGCCAGGACGGGAGCGAACGCCGCCAGCCTGGTGGCCCCGAGCGGGGCCTCGGCCGCCGGGGAGGTGACCCATACCGACCGGGGCAGGCGGATGGGTCCCGGCTGGCGACGGGCCGTGGCGGCAACCACCCGGTAGGCGGCGTCGGCACCTTCGAGCGCCCGCCCGACCGCTCCCATCGCCCTCGCCGTGGCCTCGGGGGACTGGAGGGGGACCGCCGCCGTCGAGGTCGGGGACGGTGGCGCTCCGGCGACGGGCAGCGGGGACATCCCGAGCAGTTGGTCGATGGCCGTCCGCAGGCCGGCGACGGCGGAGGCCCGGGTGGCCATCACCGCGGTGATGCCGCCGCTCACGTTCCCGGTGGGGTCGGGGGGGACCAGGCCGGCGGCCTGCGACGCCTGCTGGTCGGCCGCGCTCACCGCCTGGTCGAGGCCCTGTTGGATCTCGGCCCGCGCTGTCTTCCCGCCGGCGTCGGGCCACGGGTCGTTGGTCAGGTTCGGCGCCTCGTCCATCAGTGCGCCCAGCTGGGCGCCGGTGGCGTTGGAGGCGTCGACGACCCGCGTCGCCAGCGCGGCATAGCCCCGGTTGGTCGAGGCACGGTAGGCGCCGGACTGGGCGTTCACTTCGGCCAACGAGCCGATCACCACCACCGCTCCGAAGACGACCAGGACGACCCACAAGAGGGTTCTCCCCCAGGAGCGCCGGGAGACCGACCGGCTCCGACTCCGTCGTCGTCGGGCCCTCGGCATCCCGACGACGATAGTGCCGCCGGAGCTCCGGTGGTCCGGCAGGCGGCGCCGAGTTCGCCGCGGTCCGCCCGGCCGCCGTCAGTCCAGCGACGACTCCGTGACCTTGTGGTTGCCCTTGCCGTTCGAACTCGGATACCCGATGGACCCGGCGGTCAGGAGGCCGCTCGCCGTGCTCCGCCACTCGACGGTCGGGCGGATGGCGGCGACGTCCACGTTCGCCTTGTACTTGTCGGACACGGCCAGGATGGACTGCAGGACGGACGAGGTGAGGAGGTGGGGCACCAGGCCCAGGTCGAGCAGCTTGGTGTGGGCGGCCCGGTAGTAGTGCTCCTCCTTCTCCACCCGCGGGTCGGGCGAGTGGTCGATCACCGCGTCGCCGGCGAACTCGTCGGCCACCATGGCGGCCATCTCGTTGATGGAGTACGACTCGGTGAACTGATTGAACACCCGGAACTCACCACGGTCGGCGGGGTGCTCGATCGCCAGCTCGACACAGGCCAGCGTGTCGAGGATGTTCAGCATCCCGCGGGTCTGGCCGCCCGATCCGTAGACGGTCAGCGGATGACCGGTGACCGCCTGGACGCAGAACCGGTTGAGTACGGTCCCGAACACACCGTCGTAGTCGAACCGGGTGGCGAGCTCGGGATGCAGCACGGTCTCCTCGGTGTCGTGCCCGTAGACGATGCCCTGGTTCAGGTCGGTCGCCCGGATGCCCCAGATGCGGCAGGCGAACATGATGTTGGCGCTGTCGTGGACCTTGGAGAGGTGATAGAAGGACCCGGGCTGCTTCGGGTAGGGCATCACGTCGGTGCGGCCCTTGTGGGTGATCTCGATGAACCCCTCTTCGATGTCGATGTTGGGCGTCCCGTACTCGCCCATCGTGCCCAGCTTCACCAGATGGATGTCGCGGTCCTTCTCGGCGATGGAGTAGAGCAGGTTGAGCGTGCCGGCCACGTTGTTCATCTGGGTGTACACGGCGTGCTTCCGGTCGATCATGGAGTAGGGCGCCGATCGCTGCTCCGCGAAGTGGACGACGGCTTCGGGCTCGAAGGCGTCGAGTGTCTCGTCCACGAAGGTGGCGTCGGTCAGGTCACCGACGAACAACTCGATGGAGAGTCCCGAGATCTCCTGCCAACGACGCACCCGCTGCTGCAGGCTGACGATGGGCACGAGGCTCTCGACCCCCATCTCGAGGTCGTAGCCGCGCCTGGCGAAGTTGTCGACGACACCGACCCGGTGTCCGCGACGCGACAGGTAGAGCGCCGTCGGCCAACCGAGGTAGCCGTCACCTCCGAGTACCAGAATGTCCACGTCCACTGTCCTCTCGTCGAGTCTCTTCGCACCGGGCTGCGGCGCCGGCGCTATGACCGACAACTATTACCCGTGCGAGCTTGGAATGAACTGAGAACGCACCGAATGCTCGATCTTCTAACCAAACCCTAAGGTACAAGACGGTGACGCCCGGGTGGGGGTTCGTCGCCGGTGAGCGCGGGTGGGGACCCGGAGCGTCAGTCGTCCGTCGATCCCGTGGCCAACAGCTCGGTGATCTCGACCGGGTCGTCGAGGAGCGGTAGCGCCAACGTCGGAGTGGTCAGTTCGGGAGACTGCAGCGCCCTCGTCGACGCTTCGACGGGACCCGGGTGGGTGAGTTCCTTCTCCCCGGCGCCGACCACGCCCATCTCGACGAACCGGCGGGCCGTGACCAGGACCCTGCCCTCCAGGGAGCCGATCGCCTTGTTGTAGGCGGACACCGCGCTGTTGAGGCCCTTGCCCACACCGGCGAAGTGGTCACCGAGGACCGAGAGCCGTTGGTAGAGCTCGGCGCCGAGCAGTTGCACCTCGCGCGCGTTCTCCGCCAGCGCGTCCTGCTGCCAGCCGTAGGCGACGGCGCGGAGCAGGGCGATCAACGACGTCGGCGTGGCCAGCAGCACATGGTTGGCCACGGCGTACTCCATGAGCCCGGGCTCGTGCTCGAGCGCCGCGGTCAGGAGCGGGTCCCCGGGGATGAAGGCCACCACGAACTCGGGCGACGGGTCGACCCGCTTCCAGTACTCCTTCTTCGACAGGGCGTCCACGTGGGCCTTCATCTGCCGCCCGTGACTGGCCAGATGACTCCGGCGCACCGACTCGTCATCCGCCTCGTTGGCGTCGAGGAAGGCCTGCATCGGCACCTTGGCGTCGACCGCCACGTTCTTGCCACCGGGAAGGTGGACCACCATGTCGGGGCGCATCCGGCCGGAGTCGGCATCGGACGTCACCTGCTCGTCGAAGTCGCAGTGCTCGAGCATGCCGGCCATCTCCACCACACGCCGCAGCTGCAACTCACCCCAGCGGCCACGCGTCTGCGGGGAGCGGAGGGCGGTGACGAGGTTGCGGGTCTCCTTCTGCAACTGGTCGTGCGACGTGGAGAGGTGCTTCATCTGCTCCGTCAACCCGGTGTAGGCCCGCTGGCGCTCCACTTCGAGCCGTTGCATCCCCACCTCGTACTTGCCGAGCTGTTCGCCGATCGGCTTCAGCAGTTGCTCGATGGCCTCCTGCCGCTTGGCCAGCTCACCGTCCGCCGCCTGTCGGGTCTCCTTGAGCTTGGTGTCGGCGAGCTGGAGGAACTGCTCGTTGTTCTGCTGCAGGGCCACGTGGGAGAGCCGGGCGAACTCGCCCGTCAGCTGGGCACGGGTCTCTTCGAACGCGGCCGCCCGCTGCTCGGACGCCTGGCGCTCGTGGTCGAGCTCGGTGGTGAGCCGGGCAGCGGACGCCTCGAGCGAGTTCACCCGGCGCTGCTCCTCGGCCAGTGCAGCCTGGAGGCCCTGCACCTCGCCAGTCAGGATCTCGCCCCGGGCCAAGGCGTCGCCCAGGCGGGCCTCGGCCGTACGCGCCGCCGTCACCTGGCTGGAGCGGGCCAGCAGGCCCACCACGACACCGAGTACGGCCCCGACGAGCAGCCCAACGATGAGTCCGGTGATCATGACGAGTCCTCCTCGAGTCCCAAAGACCCTCTTCGGGCCGCGTGTCGGGCGCGGGCCCCTGCGGCCAGCGTACCGAGGGGGTGTGCCATGGCTGGGGGACGCCCGGCTCCGAGGCGGACAACTCCTGGTGGGAAGGGCCACGCCCGGACCTGGACCGGTGTGCCAGCATGGCCCCATGCATCGAGTGGTGATCGTCGGGGCCGGTTTCGGCGGCCTGTCGGCGGCACGGACCCTGATCGGTGGGCCGGTGGACGTGACCATCGTCGACCAACGGAACTTCCACACCTTCCAACCGCTGCTCTACGAGGTGGCCACCGCCGGCCTCGACTCGGGCGACGTCGCCTACCCGATCCGGGCCATCTTCGGGCGGGCCGACAACGTGACGTTCCGGTTCGCCATGGTGACCGCGGTCGACTGGGAGCGGCACCAGGTCCTCCTCCAGGAGGGCGAGCCCCTGCCGTTCGACTCGGTCATCGTCGCCAGCGGGGCGACCGCCCGGTTCTTCGGCATCCCGGGAGCGTCGGAGTTCACCTTCCCCCTGTACACCCTCACCGACGCCCGGACCCTGCGGGACCACGTGCTGCGCCGACTCGAGGACGCCGACTCGAACCCCTCGGCGGTGGCCGAGGGCTACCTCAATTTCGTGGTGGTCGGGGGCGGGCCGACCGGGGTCGAGGTGGCGGGGGCGCTGGCCGAGCTCCTCGACGTCGCCGTCCGGCACGACGGTTTCGGCTTCGCCCGTCGGGACGGCCGGATCATCCTGGTCGACGGCCTCGACCGGCTGCTGACGCCGTTCAAGGCCTCGGCCAGCAGCTACGCCGCCCACACCCTCGAGGGTCGGGGGGTGGAGCTGGTCCTGGGTCGCATGGTCCGGTCGGTCGACGGGTCGTGCGTCCGGCTGGACGACGGCACCGCCATCCCCACGAAGACCGTCGTGTGGGCGGGGGGCGTCACCGTCGAGGACACCGTCGCCTCGAGACTGGGCGCCGAGGCGGGCCCGAACGGACGCCTCACCGTGACCGACGAACTGGCCATCAAGGGCCGGTCCGACGCCTTCGCCATCGGCGACGCCGCCGCCGTGCCCTGGCGACCGGGCGCTGCCGAGCACGGTGACCTCTGTCCGCAGCTCGCCCAGGTGGCGATCCAATCGGGTCGGCACGCCGCCGAGCAGATCGTCAACCAGGTCGAGGGTCGCCCCCTCCGGCCCTTCCACTACCGGGACAAGGGCATCATGGCGACCATCGGCCGTCGGGCGGCGGTGACCCAGTTCCCCCAGGGGCTCGTCGTGCGCGGGACCCTCGGCTGGTTGGCGTGGCTGGGCCTCCACATCCTCTATCTCATCGGCTTCCGCAACAAGATCATCGTCCTCGTGAACTGGTCGTGGCGCTATCTGTCCTGGGGTTCGGGCCCCCGGGTCATCGTGGGCGACGACCTGGAGTGGAAAGAGGGCGTCGGCCTGATCGACTCCGATTGACACCGTCGACCGGAGGTCGCCGGGTGCGGGTACGGTGGCCGCGTGCAGGGCGCCCTCGAACAGATCGATCGCAAGGTCCTCCAGCTCTTCGCCCTCGTCGGTGAAGGCGTGTCCGGCGCCACCGACGCGCTGCTGTCCGGCGACCGGGAGGCGGCCGTCGTTCTGGCCGAGCGGGACACGGTGGTCGACACCATCTACCACGACATCGAGGACCTGACCCTCGAGCAGCTCACCGTGGCCGGGATCACCTCGCCCGAGGACCTCCGGTTCCTGGTCACGGTCATCCGGATGCTGCCCGACCTCGAACGGAACGGCGATCTGGCCGAGCACGTGGCCCGCCGGGCGGCGCGGGGGCTGGGAGCAGAGTTGTCGGCGCGCAGCCGGGGGCTGATCGAGCGCATGGGTGAGGTGGCGATCCACATGTGGCGGGCGACCACCGACGCCTACGCCGAGCGGCTCCCGACGGCTGCCGCGCTGGTCGACGACCTCGACGACGAGATGGACGACCTCCATGTCAGTCTGACCATGGAGGTCGTGGCCGGGACCATGCCCCTGCCGGTGGCCGTGGAGCTGGCCATGGTCGCCCGGTTCTACGAGCGCTTCGGCGACCACGCCGTCAACCTGGCCAGGCGGGTGGCGGTGTTGCGCCCGAACGCCGGCTGAGCCCGGCCGGCGTTGCGGGACCGGGCGGCTCGGACCGGCCGGTGCCGGCCGGATCCGAACCCGCCCTCAGGAGACGATGCCGAGTGACACGAGGGCCTCGGCGATCTGCACGGCGTTGAGGGCGGCGCCCTTGCGGAGGTTGTCGCCGCTCACGAACAGGGCCACGGCACGCCCGTCGTGGCCGGCCCGGCGGATCCGTCCCACCAACGACGGGTCCGACCCGGTCGCCCGGAGGGGCGTGGGCACCTCGGACAGCTCGACTCCCGGGGCCCCACCCAGCAGCTCCGTCGCCCGCCCGGGGCTGAGCTCCCGGTCGAACTCGGCGACGATGGCGAGGGAATGGCCGGTGAACACCGGGACCCGGACGCAGGTGCAGACGACGTCGAGGCCCGGGATGTCGAGGATCTTGCGGCTCTCCTCTTGGAATTTGCGCTCCTCGGAACTGTCGCCCGAACCGTCGTCGACGATGGCACCGGCCAGCGGGATCACGTTGTGGGCGATGACATCGGGGAACTTCTGTGGCGCGGGATGGTCCACCGCTCCGCCGTCGAAGGTGAGCCCGGCGGCGCCGTCCACGGTCTTGGCCAGCTGGGCGTCGAGCTCCTCCACCCCGGCCAGGCCGGCGCCCGACACCGCCTGATAGGTGGAGACGACCAGCCGGCGGAGGCCGGCCTCGTCGTGGAGCGGCTTGAGGACCGGCATGGCCACCATCGTGGTGCAGTTGGGATTGGCGACGATCCCCTTGGTGATGGAGCGCAGGGCCGAGCCGTTCACCTCGGGCACCACCAGCGGGACCCCGGGGTCCATCCGCCACGCCGACGAGTTGTCGATGACCACCGCACCCGCCCCGGCGAACCTCGGTGCCAGTTCCTTCGACGCGGTGGCACCACTCGAGAACAGGGCGATGTCCACGCCGGCGAGGTCAGCGCTCGCCGCGTCCTCCACCACCAGCTCGGTGTCCCCGAACGGCAGCACCCGGCCCTCCGACCTCGAGGACGCGAACAGCCTCACCCCGTCGGCGGGAAAGGCGCGCTCGACCAGCACGGCCCGCATGACCGAGCCGACCTGACCGGTGGCACCCACGACCGCGACGCGCATCCCCCCAGTCTATGACGGCGCCGGTGGGTCCCCGGTCGCACCGACGGCCGGCGGCCGTGCCGTTCCGCCGTCCGCCCTCGCCTCCCGGGTGACCGAAGCCGGGACTCAGGCGCCGAGGTCGAACGCCGCGTGCAGGGCACGGACGGCGTCCTCGGCCGCCGATGCCCGCACCATGCACGAGATGCGTATCGACGAGGTCGAGATCATCTCGATGTTGATGCCGGTGGCGGCCAGGGTCTCGAAGGTCAGTGCCGTCACACCCGGATGCGTCTTCATCCCGGCGCCCACCAGTGAGACCCGGGCCACGTCGGCATCGCTCGTCACCCCGGTGGCGCCCAGTTCGGGCGCCAGGCCCTCACACACTTCGGTGCTCACCGCCAGGTCGTACCCGGGCACGGTGAAGGAGATGTCGGTCGTCCCGTCCGTCGAGGTGTTCTGGACGATCATGTCCACGTTCACGTGCCGGTCGGCGAGACCCCGGAAGAGACGCGCGGCAAGACCCGGGCGGTCGGGGACACCGATCACCGTGACCTTGGCCTCGGTCACATCGTGGGTGACCGCGGTGACGATGGCGTCTTCCATGGTGGCATCCTCCTCTTCGACCCATGTCCCGGGCTCCCAGGTGAAACTCGATCTCACGTGCAGACGCACGCCGTGGTTCCGGGCGAACTCGACCGACCGGAGCATCAGCACGCGGCCACCGGTGGCCGCCATCTCCAGCATCTCCTCGTAGCTCACCCGGGCCAGCTTGTGCGCCTCGGGCACGATCCGGGGATCGGCACTGAACACTCCCGGGACGTCGGTGTAGATCTCGCACACCTGGGCGTCCAGGACGGCGGCCAGCGCCACCGCCGTCGTGTCCGAGCCCCCCCGGCCGAGCGTGGTCACGTCGCGGTCGATCGACACACCCTGGAAGCCGGCGACCACGGGGACGCCCCCGCCGTCGAGGGTGGCCTGCAGGCGGTCGGCCCGGATCTCGATGATCTTGGCCCGGGTGTGGACGGCGTCGGTGATGATGCCGGCCTGGCTCCCCGTGTAGGACGTCGCCTCGACCCCCAACTCGGCCAGAGCCATGCACAGGAGCGACATGGTGATGCGCTCACCCGAGCTCAGCAGCATGTCCACTTCGCGCGTGGGCTGCACCGAGCTCACGTCGTCGGCCAGCCTGACCAGTTGGTCGGTGGTCTTGCCCATGGCGCTGACCACGACCACCACCTCGTGCCCGGCGCGCCGGGTCCGGGCGACGTGGTCGGCGACGGCCCGGATCCGCTCGGCGTCGGCCACCGACGTCCCGCCGAACTTCTGTACCACCAGAGACATGGGGGCCAAGGCTACAGGCGTGCCCCGACACCCCTGTCGGACACCGGCCGGGCGACGACGGCGACCGGGGTGGGAGCGACTACCCTGACACCCCGTGCCCACCGAGAAACGTCAACGCCAGAAGGCCGGGCGTCAGGCGCGCCTTGCCGCCGAGCAGAAGACCCGCAAACGCAGGCAGCTGACCCGGAGGATCATCACCGTCGTCATCATCGCCGGCATCGTGTTCGGCATCTCGTACCTGATCTTCAAGCCCGGGAAGAAGTCGTCGGCCACCTCCACCACCAAGGCACCGGCGTCCACGACCACCACCAAGCCCGCGCCGGCCGGGGGGTCGGGCGACAAGTCACCGAGCGCCATCACCACCTCCGCCGACTGCCCGGCCAACTTCAGCGCCACCCTGAACAAGCCCTCGTACCCGTCGGCCCCACCCATGACCATCGACAAGTCGAAGACCTACACGGCCACCGTCACCACCGACATCGGTGCGTTCACCATCCGGCTCGACCCCAAGCAGGCACCCCTGGCCGTCAACAGCTTCGTGTTCCTGGCCAAGCAGCACTTCTTCGACTGCATCATCTTCCACCGGGTGATCCCGTCCTTCGTCGACCAGACCGGTGACCCCACGGGCAGCGGCACCGGTGGGCCCGGCTACCAGTTCGCCGACGAGCTGCCCAAGACCGCATCCCCGCAGTACCCGTTGGGCTCGGTGGCCATGGCCAATTCGGGGCCCAACACCAACGGGAGCCAGTTCTTCATCGTGGCCGGGAGCCAGGGGGAGACCCTGGCCCCCAGCTACAGCCTGTTCGGCCAGGTCACCTCGGGAATGAGCGTGATCGACAAGATCAATGCCGGCGGGGCCTCCAGCGGCACACCGACCACGCTCCACCGGATGGACTCGGTCACGGTGACCGAGTCGTAGCACCCCGAGCCGCCACGGCCGTCGGAGGGCGGACGCCGGGACGGTCCGGGCCGCACCCTTCGCCGTTCCGACGGGCCACACGTCCGAGAAGACACCCGATCCCACCAGACTCCCGGTTCCACCAAACACCCACTTCCACCAGACACCCACTTCCACCAGACACAGGAGAAGGCCCATGGCACCAGCGATCCCCGCAGCCGACGGTTCCAGCCCGAAGACCCAGCGCTTCGATGCGCCGCCACCCACGATCATCGATCCGGCCAAGCGCTACACCGCCGAGATGGTCACCACCAAGGGCACGGTGACCATCGCCCTCGACCCCATCGCCGCCCCGGGCACGGTCAACAACTTTGTGTTCCTGGCCCGCTGGCATTACTACGACGGAATCGTCTTCCACCGCATCATCCCGGGGTTCATGCTGCAGGGCGGTGACCCCGAGGGATCGGGACGGGGTGGTCCCGGGTACCGGTTCGACGACGAGCTGCCCGCCCCGGGGCGCTACGAGATCGGCTCGCTGGCCATGGCCAACGCCGGGCCCAACACCAACGGCAGCCAGTTCTTCATCGTGAGCGGTCCCGACGGGACGTCGCTTCCCCCCAGCTATTCGCTCTTCGGCAAGGTGGTCGCCGGTCTCGACGTGGTCAAGGCCATCGAGGCGGTGGGCAGCCGGTCCGGGGCACCGTCGGAGCAGGTGGTCATCGAGTCGGTGACCATCACCGAGTCGGACTGAGGTCGGCCGGACGGGTCCTGTCCGATCGCTGCCGGCCGGCTCAGGCCGGCAGCGCACCGAGGCCGGCACCCGCCCGGGCGCCATCGAGGAAGACGGCCACGTCGCCGGCGCCCTCCTCCCGCCAGCGGCCGTCCGGCTCCCTGATCAGCGCGGTGCGCTCGGGTATGCCGGCGACCGGCGTGCCGACCGGCGCCAGCTGCACGGAGCGGTGGAGCTTCTCGCCATGGCCGTCCTCGCCGGGGTCGCCGAAGTGGGGAACCACGGCCAGTCCGCTCCGCAGCCCCAGACCGATGGTCAGCCCCCCGCCCCGCGCATCGACCATGGGGTCGGTGAGCGCCATCGCCGCACCCGAGGAGCCGACCACCACCGCGCCGGACGACCAGGCCTCCACCAGCGCGTCCCACACGGCGGAGTGCTTGAGGACGCTCCGGATGTGCATGGGTGAGCCACCGTTCAGGTAGACGAACCGGGCGGACCGGACCACCGCGGCGGCACCCTTGTCCTCCGCATCGGCACGGGACAGGACCATGAGGCCCTCCACCTGGCCGCCGAGCGGCGCGAACCACTCACCAGCCCGGAACACCTGGCGCTCGGGGTGCTCGTAGGCGGCGGCGGTGGGCAGGACCAGCACCTTGTCGGCGCCCGACGCCGCCAGGAACCCCTCGTCGAAGGAGCAGCCCTCACTCCACTCGCCTCCGCCGACCAGTGCCAGCACGCCCGGTAATCGGTCCATTGGCCAACTGTAGAGGTCCGTCACCGCGCCGGAGGGCGACGGTGCGGCGATCACTGCCGGGCGGGCACGTCCCGACCGGCGGAACGTCGCACCAACCGGCCCATGGTGTCGCAGACCTCGGTGGCCAGGGCCAACGAGTCGGCCAGGACGCCCATCCCGAGGAACCCGTGGATCTGGTCCTGGTAGCAGCGGTACTCGACGGCCACCCCGTCGCGGCGCAGCGCCTCGGCGTACCGGGCGCCGTCGTCGCGGAGCGGATCGAACCCGGCCGTGACCACGAGTGCGGGGGCGACGCCGGCGACGTCGCCGGCCAGCAGGGGCGACGCCCTCGGATCCTCCCAGTCGGCCGGGTCGGGGAGGTACTCCGCCCGGAACCGCTCGATGTCGGGGAGGGTGAGGGAGAACCCGTCCCCCATGCTGAGGAGCGACCCACTCCGCAGCAGGGCATCGACGGCCGGATAGACGAGCCCCTGCGCCACCGGAGGGGGGGCCGGCTCCCCGTCACGGGTCTGCTGGGCCACCACGGCGGCCAGGTTCCCCCCGGCACTGTCGCCCATGACGCCGACCTGGCCCGGTGCGAATCCCAACTCCTCGCTGTTGCCGTGCACCCAGGCGTAGGCGGCCAGGCAGTCGTCGACGGCCGCCGGGAAGGGATGCTCCGGCGCCAGCCGGTAGTCGACGGACACCACCAGGCAGCGGCTGGTGGCCGCCAGGAGACGACAGGTCCCGTCGTGGGTGTCGAGGTCGCCGACCACCCAGCCACCCCCGTGGAAGTAGACGATGGCCGGAGGACGCTCCCGACCGGGATCGCCGACGCCCACCCCGGTCCCGAACTGCCGGTAGACCCGCACGGGGATGGCGGGCGACCCGCCGCCACCCGGGACGACCCGACCCGAGACGTGGACGTCGGTGCGGGTGGGCATGGCGATGCGGGCCCCGAAGCGGAGCTGCCTCCGCCGCGTGGCGAGGTCGGGCGTGTCACCCTCGGCCGACTGGCCCTGGCCGGCGATGTCGAACCGACGGATGAGCTCCAGCATGGCCTGGGTGTTCCGGTTGAGTACCCGCCCATCCCGTTCCACCGGCTCGCGGGCACCGAGGAGCGCCAGCAGCGGTTCGGGGTGGCGGAGGAGGGCGGCGATGCCGCGCGTGGCCACGGGCCAGTGCTCGAAGTTCCTCTGGAGCGCACGGCTGTAGAGGGCGAGGCTCCGCCCGCGCCCGCGGTATCGGGCGCCGCCGGGCGCCGATCCGTTCGGTTCGTCGTGGCCGGCCTCGGCCGGGACCCCGATCGCCCCGCCGGGGCCGGTGGCCCCCCTTCCGACGGCGCCTCCCTTCTTCGGTGCCGCCCGCTTCCGCGTGGCGGGCGCCTTGGTGGCCCTGGCCCGGGTCCCGTTGGCCGGGGACCCCTTCCCCGGGGCGGCCGATGCGGGGGCCGCCCCGGCGGGGAAAGCCTTCGCCCCCTTCCGCGCCGGCGTCTCGGACGATCCTGAGGAGGGTTCCATCGCCACCATCGTGTCGGGAGGCCCGGGTGATGGCAAGCGGTACCGGGTCACCCGCCGTCCCCGGCCGTGGGATCGGGCAGGATGAGGCATGGTCAGATCCCGGGAGCGCAAGGCACTGCAACGGGCCCACTACGCAGGGGCGACCGCCGTCGTCACCGGAGGGGCCTCGGGCATCGGCCGGGCGTTGGCCGCCGAATTGGCGGGGCGGGGAGCCGCCGTCCTGGTCGCCGACATCGACGGCGAGGGGGCCGACAGGGCCGTCGACGACATCGGCCGCACCCTGCCGGGTGCCGGCAGCCTCCGGGCGGCGTCACTCGACGTGACCGACGCCGGAGCCGTGGCCGATCTGGTCGGCCGGTTCGCCGCCGACCACGACGGGCTGGACTTCCTGTTCAACAACGCCGGCATCGGCGTGGGCGGCGAGGTCAGCCAGCTGACCCTGGCCCACTGGCATCGGGTCATCGACGTCAACTTGCTCTCGGTGGTCCACGGGGTGGCCGCCGCCTATCCGGGCATGATCGAGCGCGGTCGCGGTCACATCGTCAACACGGCCTCGCTCTCCGGGCTGCTGCCGAGCCCCCTGCTCGTCCCGTACTCGACCACGAAGCATGCGGTGGTGGGCCTCAGCGTCGGGTTGCGGGTGGAGGCGGCCAACCACGGGGTCAGGGTCAGCGTGCTCTGTCCCGGCCTGATCGAGACACCCCTGCTGGACAAGGGGAACCCCGAGGACCTGCCCACGACCGAGTCGATGCCGGACATCCGGGCCATGCTCACCGAGCTCATGGGGAGGCCGTACCCGGCGGAATCCCTGGCCGGCCACGCCCTCGACGCTGTCGCCCTCAACCGGCCGATCATCGTGGCACCGCGGCGGGCCAAGGCGGTGTGGGCGGCGTACCGGGCCTGGCCGCGCCTCCTCATCGACCAGAGCTCGAAGCAGGTGGCGGTGAGGATGGGCCTCACCGGTCAGGTCCCCACGGGGCGGGACCTGTCGGTACCCAAGTAGCATCGACCCCTATGTCAATCGCACGCGTGGGAATTGTCGGTTCGGGGATCATGGGCTCGGGCATCGCCGAGACGGCCGCGGTCAACGGCTTCGAGGTGGTGCTGCGGTCACGCAACCAGTCGACCGCCGACGCCACCATCGCCGCCCTGGAGAAGTCGCTCAACCGGCAGGTGGACAAGGGCAAGAGGACCGAGGAGGAACGTGACGCCGCACTGGCCCGCGTGACGGGGACCTCGGACCTCGGCGCCCTGAAGGACGTCGACCTGGTCATCGAATCGGTGGTCGAGGACCTGGCGGTGAAGAAGGTCCTCTTCAACGAGCTCGACAGGATCACCGGTGAGAAGACGATCCTGGCCACCAACACCTCCACGCTCCCGGTGATCGAGCTGGCCATGCAGACCGGGCGGCCCGAAAAGGTGTGCGGCGTCCACTTCTTCAACCCGGCCCCGGTCATGGCCCTGGTGGAACTGGTCCGTCCCCTGACCGCGTCCGACGAGACCATCGCCACGGTGCGCCAGTTCGCCGACTCCTGCGGCAAGACCCCGGTCGAGGTCAAGGATCAGGCCGGGTTCATCGTCAACGCGCTCCTGTTCCCCTACCTCAACAACGCCGTCCGGCTCTATGAGCAGGGTGTGGCGACCATCGAGGACATCGACACGGCCATGAAGGGCGGGTGCGGGTTCCCCATGGGGCCCTTCGCACTCCTCGACCTGGTCGGCCTGGACACCTCGTTGGCCATCCTCGACGCCCTGTACGAGGAGTTCCGCGAACCCAACTACGCCGCCGTGCCCCTCCTGCGCCGCATGGTCGCCGCCGAGCAGCTCGGTCGCAAGTCCGGGCAGGGCTTCCTCGACTACCACAAGTGACCTGCGGGTAACTTCGGGGTAGCCTGGAGAGGCGTAGGCCGGTGGCCGTCGTCCGTTCCGTCGGACCGGCGGGCGCCCACGGGTGTCCCGCCCACAGGCGGTGGCGCCCGGACGGGGTGGTCGACGCACGGGAGCGTTCAGGGCAGGCGCACAGGGACAGGAGAGGTCTGATCGGACGAGAACCGGTGCTGGGCGCTTCCCGAACCGGCAGGGCGGGTACAACAATGGGAGTGGCAGACGGGGACGCGGCGGGGGCGGCCGGATCGGTGCGCCGCTCGATGACACGGGGACGAAGGACGAGGTGGAACTGGTGACACGCTCCGAGGATTCGACCGAGGCCGAAGCAGTCCCACCTCCCCCCCCGACGCGGGATAGGCCGTGGGTGATGCGGACCTACTCGGGGCACTCGACGGCCACCGCCTCGAACGCGCTCTACCGGACCAATCTGGCCAAGGGGCAGACGGGCCTGTCCATCGCCTTCGACCTGCCCACGCAGATCGGCTACGACCCCGACTCGCCCGAGGCGGCCGGCGAGGTCGGCAAGGTCGGCGTGCCCGTCGCCCATCTCGGGCACATGTCCCAGCTGCTCGAGCAGATCCCGGTGGCGTCGATGAACACGTCGATGACCATCAACGCCACGGCGGCGTGGCTGCTCGGCCTCTACATCGCCAACGCGGAGGACCACGGCGTCGACCCCCGGGTGCTGTCGGGCACCACCCAGAACGACATCGTGAAGGAGTACCTGTCGCGGGGGACCTTCATCTTCCCGCCCCTGCCCAGCCGCCGGCTCACCGTCGACACCATCGCCTACACCGTCCGCAACGTTCCGAAGTGGAACCCGATCAACGTCTGCAGCTACCACCTCCAAGAGGCCGGGGCCACCCCGCACCAGGAGGTCGCCTATGCACTGGCCACCGCCATCGGCGTGCTCGATGCCGTGCGTGACTCGGGCCAGATCCCCGAGGCCGAGTTCCCCGAGGTGGTCGGCCGCATCTCCTTCTTCGTGAACGCCGGGGTGAGGTTCGTGGAGGAGACCTGCAAGATGCGGGCCTTCACCGCGCTGTGGGACCGGGTGTGCGCCGAGCGCTACGGGGTCACCGACCCCAAGCTGAGGCGGATGCGCTACGGCGTCCAGGTCAATTCGCTCGGCCTGACCGAGGCCCAGCCCGAGAACAACGTGCCCCGCATCGTGCTCGAGTCCCTCGGAGTCACCCTGTCCAAGAAGGCCAGGGCCCGCGCCCTCCAGCTGCCGGCCTGGAACGAGGCCCTGGGCCTGCCGCGCCCCTGGGATCAGCAGTGGTCCCTCCGGATCCAGCAGATCCTCGCCTTCGAGTCCGATCTGCTCGAGTACGGGGACATCTTCGACGGCTCGGTGGTCATCGAGCAGAAGACGGCCGAGGTGGCGGATGCGTCGTGGGCCGAGTTGGAGAGCGTCCTCGCCCTCGGCGGTGCGTTCGAGGCCATCGACGAGCTCAAGAGCCGTCTGGTCCGCAGCCAGGCCGACCGGGTCCGCCGGATCGAGACCGGGGAGCTCCAGGTCGTCGGCGTCAACTGCTTCACCGAGACGGCCGAGTCCCCCCTCTCCGCCTCGGTCGACGGGAACGGCGACGGGGGGTCCATCCTCCGGGTCGACCCGGCGGTGGAGTCCGAGCTGCGAGCCGACGTCGAGGCGTGGAGGGCGGCCCGTGACGGACAGCGGGTGCAACGGGCGCTCGACGACCTCCGCCGGGGCGCCGAGGGGTCCGACAACGTCATGCCCGCCACCATCGCCCTGGCCCACGCCGGGGGCACCACCGGCGAGTGGGCCGCCGCCCTCCGCGAGGTGTTCGGGGAGTATCGGGCGCCCACCGGCGTGAGCGGCGGCGTGGGGCACCGGGGGACCGAGTTCCGAGCCGTGCTCGCCCGGTCGAAGGCCATGGCCGAACGGGATGGCGGCCCTCCCAAGCTGCTCGTGGCCAAGCCGGGGCTCGACGGCCATTCCAACGGAGCCGAGCAGATCGCCGTGGCCGCCCGGGACGCCGGGTTCGAGGTCATCTACCAGGGCATCCGGCTCTCGCCGGCGGAGATCGCCGCCGCTGCCCGGGACGAGGACGTCGACGTGGTCGGCATCTCGATCCTGTCCGGCTCCCATCTCGAGCTGGTCCCCGAGGTCGTGGACCGGCTCCGGGCCGCCGGCGTCGGCGCCCCGGTCGTCGTGGGTGGCATCATCCCCCCCGAGGACGCCGAGATCCTCCTCGGCAAGGGCGTGGCGCGGGTCTACACGCCCAAGGACTTCATGATCGGCCAGATGATGGACGACATGGTGACCCTGGCCCAGGAGTACCGCTCCGGCGCCGTCGTCTGAGCTCGGCTCCGACGGGCCGCCTCCACCCCCTTCCCGGCCGCACCGGCTACGTTCCCGGGGTGTCCGCTCGCCGCAACCCGATGGCCGGCATCCTGTCGGGGCCCATCGACGCCCCGCCCGAGGACCGCCGGGCCCCGGCCTATCCCAAGGTGGTGGCCGTTCCGGGCCTGTGGCTGGTCCACCGGGCCAGCGGCTTCAGCGGTGCGTTGGTCAGGATCGAGGGCGGCGGCGTCGAGCTGCGGGGCCGAACCGGGCTGGTGCGGGTGTTCCGCCACGTACCCGGCGCGTTCTCCGTGGACGGTCGGGCGGTGACGCTCGCCCGTCCACCGGCGCCGGAGGGACGAGGTGGCGCAGCCGGCGCGGGGATCACCGCCTCGGGCTCGGTGGCCGTGCCCGGAGCCCCCGCCCGCGTGGCCAGGGCCGGTCGGATCCTCGTCGAGGGGGTCCACGACGCAGCACTGGTCGAGCGGGTCTGGGGGGACGATCTGCGGGTCGAGGGCGTGGTGGTGGAGCGCCTCGACGGGATCGACCACCTCGGCCGCGCCATCGACGAGTTCCGGCCCGGGCCGGCGCGTAAACTGGGGGTGCTGGTGGACCACCTGGTGGCCGGGTCCAAGGAGTCGAGGATCGCCGCCGACGTGCGCCATCCCCAGGTGCTGGTCACCGGCACGCCGTTCGTCGACGTGTGGGAAGCGGTCAAACCCTCGGTCCTCGGCTTCGACGCGTGGCCGGCGATCCCGAGGGGCGCCGACTGGAAGACGGGCGTGTGTGCGGCGCTGGGCCTGGGCGACCCTCCGACCGGCTGGAGGCGCATCCTGGCATCGGTCCGCAGTTACGCCGACCTCGAACCGGCCCTCGTGGGTGCGGTCGAGCGGCTCATCGACTTCGTCACCGATCCGGGCTGACCGGCCCGACGGACCGCGTCGTCGGCGGCGAATCGCCCTCCTCGGAACGACCACCGGCGGGGCCGATGATGACCTTTGGCCCTACGCATCCGACCTCCCGGACCTTACCGTTACCGAGGACGGGGTTCCGACAGCCGGAATATCCCCGCCCCGAGCGAGAGGTGTTCCATGCGACGCAAGACCTTCGATGCCATCCTGACGGCGGTGGGCGCAGGCCTCACCATCTTCCTGCTCGTGGTCGGTGGGTTGGGGCTATGGGCGTACAGCTTCGCCAACTCGAACGTGCACAATCAGCTCGCCCAGCAGCAGATCACCTTCCCGACCCAGGCCGAGTTCGCCCAGGCCAAGGTGGGCACGGAGATCGAGCCGGTGATGCTCCCCTACCTGCAGCAGTACGCCGGCCAGCAGCTGACCACCGGCAAGCAGGCCGAGGCCTACGCCGACCACTTCATCGCCTACCACCTCCAGGAGATCGGCGGGGGCAAGACCTACTCGGAGCTCAGTGCGGTGGCGCTGTCCTATCCCAAGGGGTCGGCCCAGTACACGGCGGCCGAGGCCGTCGCCGGAACCGTCTTCCAGGGCACGACGCTGCGGGGACTGCTGCTCGAGGCGTACGCCTTCTGGCAGATGGGCCAGATCGCCCTCTACGCTTCCATCGCCTGCTTCGCAGCGGCGGCGATCATGCTCGTCTTCACCATCTTCGGCTTCGTCCACCTGCGCCGGGTGCCGGCGGACGAGCAGATCTGAGCCGGTCAGCCCCCGGTCCAGGGCCGGTCGCGGCGGGTGGTGGCAGGGCGGGACCACCACCGGCCGCTGAACCGCCAGGCCGGTGGCCGGTCCGGTGCCGGGGCGGCCACGATCACCGGTCGGGACCAGGCCTGGTCGACGGCGGCGGCCAGCACCGCCAGGACCTCGGGGTCGATCTCCGGGCGCCGAGCGATGCCGACCGGGTGGTCGGCGTCGGCACCCACTCCGTCACGCTCGGTCACAGGGGCATGTTCCCGTGCTTGCGCTTGGGCAGGTCCTCCTGCTTCGACACCAGCAACGCCAGGCTCCGGACCAGTACCCGCCGGGTCTCGGCCGGGTCGATCACGTCGTCGACGTATCCCCGCTCGGCCGCCGCATACGGATTGGCGTAGCGCTCGGTGTACTCCTCCACCAGTTCCTTGCGGCGACCCGCCGGATCGTCGGCCTCCGCCAGGTCCCGCCGGTAGACGATCTCCACGGCCCCCTCGGGCCCCATCACCGCCAGTTCGGCCGACGGCCACGCGTAGGCCAGGTCGGCACCGATCGACTTCGAGTTCATCACCACGTACGCCCCGCCGTAGGCCTTGCGGGTGATGATCTGGACACGGGGGACCGTCGACTCGCAGTAGGCATAGAGCAGCTTCGCCCCGTGCCGGATGATGCCGCCGTACTCCTGGTCGGTCCCGGGCATGAACCCGGGCACGTCCACGAAGGTGATCAGGGGGATGTTGAAGGCGTCGCACGTGCGCACGAACCGGGCGCCCTTCTCCGAGGCGTCGATGTTGAGCACCCCGGCCAGCATCTGGGGCTGGTTCCCGACGATGCCCACCGCCCGGCCGTCGATGCGGGCGAAGCCGCACACCAGGTTCATCGCCCAGTGGTGGTTCACCTCGAAGAACTCGCCGTCGTCCACCACCGCCTCGATGACCTTCTTCATGTCGTAGGGCTGGTTGGGCGACGCCGGCATCAGGGCGCTCAGCTCGGGCGTGAGGCGCTCGGGATCGTCGCCGGTGGCGACGATCGGAGCCTCCTCCAGGTTGTTGGAGGGGAGGAACCCCAACAGGTACCGGACGTCGTCGAGACAGGACTTCTCGTCCGGGGCGACGAAGGCGGCGACACCCGACTTGGTGGCGTGGCTCATGGCGCCGCCGAGCTCCTCCAGTGTCACGTCCTCGCCGGTCACCGTCTTCACGACATCGGGGCCGGTGATGAACATGTGGCTGGTCCCCTGGACCATGAAGATGAAGTCGGTCATGGCCGGGCTGTAGACCGCCCCGCCGGCACAGGGCCCGAGGATCACGCTGATCTGGGGGATGACCCCGGACGCCTGGGCATTGCGATGGAAGATGCCGCCGTAGGAGTGGAGGGAGACGACACCCTCTTGGATGCGTGCCCCCGCCCCGTCGTTGAGGCCGATCATCGGCACCCCGATGGAGGACGCCAGGTCCATCACCTTGTGGATCTTCTCGGCGAAGACCTCGCCCAGCGCGCCGCCGAACACGGTGAAGTCCTGGCTGAAGACGCAGACCCGACGGCCCTCCACGGTGCCGAACCCGGTGATCACCCCGTCGGTGTAGGGACGGTTCTCCTCGAGTCCCATCCCGTGCGCCCGGTGGCGGGCCAGCATGTCCAGCTCCTGGAACGAGCCGTCATCGAGCAGGTAGTCGATGCGCTCCCGGGCGGTCATCTTGCCCTTGGCGTGGTGCTTCTCCACCGCCCTCGGCGAACCGGCGTTCCGGGCCTGGGCGCGTCGCTCGGCCAATTCCTCGAGGCGTTGGGTCATCGGGTGATCCATGGGTACCGAGGCTACCGGACCGGCCGGCGGTACTCGGATCCGGGAGCCGGAGGACACCCCGTCCGCGCCGACCGCCCGGGCACCGGTCATGACGATTGCGCCGTCAGCGGGCCGGGTCGACCCAGTGGGGCCCGGACCACACGTAGGTCACCTGACCCGGCGGCCCGGCGCCCAGGTAGGCGGCCACGTTCCGGTGTCGGTACCGGTCCTCGAGGTCGGGGGCGGGCTCCCCGACGAAGGAGTACCGGCCCGACGGACGATCTGGCGGCGACCAGTCGGCGACCGGCGTCGGCTCCCAGCGGTCGATCCGGTACACCCCGGCCACCAATTCGCCGGCGACGACGGCCGCCCACTTCGGCGCCCGGGGGGATCCGACGTCGGCCCAGCGCCGCCCGATCCGCCAGTTGTGCCGCGCCACCTCGTAGGACACGTCGGCGCCGCGGTCCCCCACCCGCAACAACACGACCTGGTGGGACCGCTTGAACCGGGCCGGCTCGGCCAGGAGCGCGGCGACCGCCGAGACCTCCAGTCTTCGGCCCGTCGGGCCGGCGCCGGTCGGAAGGCCCAGCGCCTCACCGGTGGCCCGGGCCACCAAGGACGCCTCCGATCCCTTCAGCCCGTAGCGGAGGATGTCGATGCGCACCTCCCGTCCCGACGCCTCGATCTCGCGGACCTGGTCGAGCACGGGGAACTTGTGACGCTTGGCACCACCGGGGCCCGTTTGGCCGACGGCCGCAGCGCGGGCGGCACCGACATGGCGGTAGCAGCGGTCCCCGCGCCCGCGGCCGACGTAGAGGACCGTCTCCGTGCGGGGGTCGACGAGCAGGTAGACGTAGGCCCGCAGCTGGTCGGCGACGCCGGGCGGGAACCCCGGTCCGCCCCCCTCGTGCCGGACGACCGGCGGGCGCAGCTCCGGCAGGGGCACGGGCGGAGGCAGGACCTGGGCGACCCCGGGGGGCGCCACCGGTGCCGGTGGTGCCGCCGGGATCGAGGGGACGCTGGCCGGAGCCGGGCTCCGCCCGGTGGCGGGCGGGATGCTCGGAACCCCGATCGCCGCCGGCGGATCGACCACCGGGCCGGCGGCCACGCCGGGATCGTCCGGGTGGCCGTCAGGCAGGGCGCCGGCGGTGTCCACGACGCCGGCCTACTCTTCGACGAGCTCGATCAGTGTCCCGAGTGCGCCCTTCGGGTGGACGAACGCCACCGTGGTTCCCCTCGAGCCCGGCCGGGGGGCCTGGTCGATGACCTTCCCACCGTGGTCCTTGACCGACTGCAGCGCGGCAGCGCAGTCCGCCACCCGGTACCCGACGTGATGGAGGCCGGGGCCCTTCTTCTCCAGGTACTTGGCCACCGGCGAGTCCTCGCTGGTGGGGGTGAGCAGTTGGATGTAGCTGTCCGCCACCTTCAACAGCGCCTCTTCCACCCCGTCGGAGTCGACCCGCTCGCGGTGGTCCACCGTGGCGCCGAACGTGTCGGCGTAGTACGTGATGGCGGCGTCGAGGTCGGGGACGGCGATGGCCACGTGGTCGATCTCCGTCAGCAACGGCTCGGTCATGCCCCGTGCCTCCGGAACAAGGTGATGCGGTCCTCGCCCACCTTGGCGCGGAACTCGGGATCATCGATGCCCAGGCCCTCCTCGGGGGCGAGACAGAGCACACCGATCTTGCCCTCGTGCAGGTTCTTGTGCACCTGGTAGGCCGCGTCCCCGACGTCCTCCAGGGTGTGCACGGCGGACAGGGGCGGCAGGATCTTCCCCTCGCAGATGAGCTGGTTGGCGTCCCACGCCTCGCGGTAGTTGGCGAAGTGGGACCCCTTGATCGTCTTGAGCTTCATCCACAGGTGGCGGTTGTCGTACTCGATCATGTAGCCCGAGGTCGCCGCGCAGGTCACGATGATCCCGCCACGCTTGGCGGCGAACACCGACGCCCCCATGGTCTGGCGTCCCGGATGCTCGAACACGATGTCCACGTCGTCACCCACCAGGGCGCGGATGTCCTTGCCGAGGCGGCGCCATTCCGACTCGTCCTGGGTGTGCTCGTCCTTCCAGAAGCGATAGTTGGCCACCTTGCGGTCGATCACCGCCTCCACCCCGAGGTCGTGGAGAAGGTCGACCTTCGACGGCGAGGACACCACCCCGACCGGGGTCCCCCCGCCGTTGAGCACGTACTGCACGGCATAGGAGCCGAGGCCACCCGACGCACCCCAGACCAGCACCTTGTCCCCCTGTTGCATCTGGGCGCCGTTCTTCGACACCAGCATCCGGTACGAGGTGGAATTGCACAGCGCGTTCGCCGCCGCCTCCTCCCAGCTCAGGTGCTTCGGCTTGGGCATGAGCTGGTTGGCCTTGACGACGGCGAGATCGGCGAGACCGCCGAAGTTGGTCTCGAAGCCCCAGATGCGCTGGTTGTCGGCCAGCATCGAGTCGTCGTGGGCACTGGGGCTCTGGTCGTCGACGTAGTTGCAGTGGACGGTGACCTTGTCCCCCGGCTTCCAGTTGCGCACGGCGGAGCCGGTCTGCAGGACGACACCGGAGGCATCCGATCCGACCACGTGGTAGTCGAGGGCGTGGCGCCGGCCCCACGCGCTCTCCTTGCCCAGGCGGTCGAGGAAGCCGAATGTCGGCAGCGGCTCGAAGATCGAGGTCCAGACCGTGTTGAAATTGATGGCGCTGGCCATCACGGCGATGTACGCCTCGTCGGGAGCGAGCTCGGGGACGGCGACCTCGCCCACGTGGAGCGACTTCCTCGGGTCCTTGTCCTCGGTGGCGAGGCCCTCGAACATGCCGACCTCGTTGCGGAGCACGAACGAGGCCCGGTAGGACTCGGGGAGCGGGAGGGCACTGAGCTCGTCGCCGGTGGCGCCGGCTCGGATGGCGGAGAGGATGTCCTGCATGGGATGCGAGGATAGCCCGCCGCCGGACTCCGATCCGTGGTGCCCGGAACACCCTCGGCCCGCCGTTCGCCCCCCTCGGGCCGGATGTTCGTCCTCGTCGGGCCCGCCTCCCCGCCCCGTCGGCCGGGACGCCCGGGGGCCGGGTGGTGACCGCCCCGGGGGAAGCCGTATCATGAACCCGTCGTCGTGGCGGGCCCATGGGGGGATCGCCGCCTGATCAGGCCACTGGCCTCGGAGGTCCATCATGTCCGGAACCGTCATCGTCGCAGGCGCACGCACCCCGATCGGCAAGCTGGCGGGCGCGCTGGGCGGCTTCGCCGCCACCGAGCTGGGCGGCTTCGCCATCGCCGGGGCCCTGGCCCGGGCCGGCGTGACGCCGGAGCAGGTCGACTACACGTTCATGGGACAGGTGATCCAGGCCGGGGCCGGGCAGATCACCGCCCGCCAGGCCGCCGTCAACGCCGGCATCCCCATGAGCGTCCCCGCCACCACCATCAACAAGGTCTGCCTCTCCGGACTCAACGCCATCTACCTGGCGGACCTGCTGATCAACGCCGGCGAGGCCGAGATCGTGGTGGCTGGGGGGATGGAGTCGATGACCCAGGCGCCCTACCTGCTGCCCGGCGCCCGGGCCGGGTACCGCATCGGTGACGCGACGATGGTCGACTCGATGATGTACGACGGCCTGTTCTGCGCATTCGACCAGTGTGCGATGGGGCTCTCCACCGAGCGGTACAACGGCGCCGACGGCGTGTCGCGCGAGCGTCAGGACGCGCTGAGCGCCCTCTCCCACGAGCGGGCCGCCGCCGCCATCAAGGACGGCAAGTTCACCGAGGAGATCGTCCCGGTGAGCGTTCCCCAGCGCAAGGGTGACCCGCTCGTCGTGGACACCGACGAGGGCGTGCGTCCCGAGACGACGGCCGAGTCGCTGAGCAAGCTGCGCCCCGCCTTCGACAAGAGCGGCACCATCACCGCCGGCAACGCCTCCCAGATCTCCGACGGTGCGGCCGCGGTGATCGTGATGTCCAAGGCCAAGGCCGAGGAGCTCGGGCTCAGCCCGATCGGTGAGCTGGTGAGCTACGGCCAGGTGGCGGGACCCGACCCGTCGCTCCTCCACCAGCCGTCCCACGCCACCTCGGTGGCCCTCGCCAAGGCCGGGCTCACCGTCAAGGACATCGACCTCTTCGAGATCAACGAGGCCTTCGCCGCCGTGGGCTGCGCCTCGGCCGCCGACCTCGGCATCAGCGAGGACATCCTCAACGTGAACGGCGGCGCCATCGCCCTCGGCCACCCGGTCGGGATGTCGGGCACCCGGCTGGCCCTGACCGCCCTCCTCGAGCTCAGGCGGCGGGGTGGTGGGACCGCGGCGGTGAGCCTGTGCGGTGGTGGCGGACAGGGTGACGCCGCCATCCTGCGCACCCTCTGATCATCGGCCGGCTGCCGGCCGGGGGCACCCGCTGATCCAGCGGGGTCGACACCCCGATCCCCCGGCCGGGCCGCGGGATCGGGGTGTCACTCAGTAGGGGGGCGTGAAGACGCCCTCCAGGGTGGCGCAGCCGTCCACCGCGTCCTCCCAGGAAGGGACGGCGAGGGCGAGCACTGCCAGTGCGCAGGTGGGAAACCCGTTCGACTCGAGACGGGCGCGGTCACGGGCACGACCGTCCCGCCCGTCGGCCAGGAGCTCCCAGGCCAACTGGTAGATCGTCGGATTGTGCCCCACCACCAGCACGCTCCCGATCCCCTCGTCGACCTCGCGGACGTAGCGGAGCACGACGTCCGTGTCGGCACCGTACAGCGCGTCGAGGGAGTCGAGGGCGAGCCGGTCGCCCCCGGCCCCGACCACCAGGCCGGCCGTCTGGCGCGTCCGCACCGCCGCCGAGCAGATGACCAGTTGGGGCCTCGGCACTCCGGTGAGCCCGAGGACCGGATCCCCGCCGGCCAGCCTCGTGCCGAGGGCGGTGGCGTCCCGTCGCCCCCGGCCGGTCAGGGGGCGATCACGGTCGCCCCCGCCCCAGGGCGCGTCCGAGACCGCCTTGCCGTGACGCAGCAGCCACAGGTACCGGGCACGAGGGCTCGGCGACGACGTCATCCCCTCATCGTCCCCCATCCGCACGCCGCGCCGCCCTCCGTCATCGCAGGACCGGTCAGGCGTCCACTTCTCGCCGACCCTCGAGGGCCCGGCCGAGGGTGAGCTCGTCCGCGTACTCGAGGTCCCCGCCCACCGGCAGGCCGCTGGCGATCCGGGTGACGGTGAGGCCCATGGGCTTGAGCAGGCGGGCCAGGTACATGGCGGTGGCCTCACCCTCGAGATTGGGGTTGGTGCAGAGGATGACCTCGGAGATCCCCTCCTCCTCCACCCGCACCAACAGCTCGCGCACCCGGAGCTGGTCGGGTCCGATGCCCTCGATCGGGTTGAGGGCACCCTGGAGCACGTGGTAGCGGCCCGAGAACTCCCCCGTCTTCTCCACCGAGACGATGTCGCGAGGGTCCTCGACCACACAGACCGATGTGCCGTCACGTCGGTCGTCGAGGCAGATGGCACAGAGCCCACCTTCGGCCACGTTGAAGCACCGGGTGCACAGAGTGATGCGCTCCTTCACGGCGATGATGGCCTCGGCCAGGCGGAGCGCGTCCTCGGGCGCCACCTTCAAGAGGTGGAAGGTGATGCGTTGGGCGGACTTGGGGCCGACGCCGGGCAGACGCCCGAGCTCGTCGATCAACGTCTGCAGGGGACCGGAGAAGATCGCCATCTACCCGATCTCCTCCGCACCCGGAAAGGCCTGGAGCACCCGGGCCTCCGCCGAGTTGTCGATGTCGGCGATCTCACCGAGCTCGTCCTCGTCGAAGGCGGACAGGTCCTCCGCCTCGTCGTCGTCCGGGCCGGTGCCCCCGTGCTCGAGGGAGGCCGGCTCGGCGGCACCGGTCGCCGGCCGACGAGCCGGGGCGCTCGCCGCGTCCGGCCGGCGCGGCGGGGCGACGTGTGGCTCCTCGGGGTCGGTCGGCGAACCGCCACCGGCTGCCGGGCCGTCGGACCCGGCGTCGACCACCAGCTCGAGACCGACGGGTCGGCCGAAATGATCGGACAGGGCCGCCTCGATCTCGCCCTGCACCTCCGTGCAGCGGGTGCGGTGCGTCTCGTTGGGCAGACCGAAGACGGCCCGATCACCGGCCACCCCGACGAAGCGTCCGGCTTGGAACAGGGCCTTGGCCTTCGGCCTCAGCCGGCCGATGATGTGATCCCCCCAGGCCTGCACCAATTCGTCACGCGTGGGGAACGGCGCCGTCGGAGACCCGTCGCCGTCGGCCGGACCGCCAGCCGGGGCGGGGTCGGCGGCCGGGGCGGGGTCGGCGGCCGGTGGGCGCGACGCCGTCGTGGCCGGTTCCGGCGCGTGTCGGACCGGGTCGGCGGCCGGTGCAGCCTGTCGACGCACCGCACCGACCGTCTTGCGCCCTGGACCCGCCGCCGTCGCCGTGGCCACCGGGGCCGGCGGCGGCTCCTCGGCGACCGGCGCCGGGGTCCTGGCCGGCGGCGGTGACGCCTCCGTCGGTGGCGGTGCTGATGGCGGTGCTGATGCCGGTGCCGGTGCGCCGGCGGCCACACCGTCGCGGCCCGCCGCCTCGAGTCGCTCGATCCGGGCGAGAAGTGCCTCGGGGGAGTCATCGGCGGCCGGATGGGCCAGGCGGACGAGGGCGACCTCGAGGTTGACCCGCGGGTCGGGCGCGTCCCGCATCGTGACCTGTGCCTTCCCCAGGACCTCCATGGCCCTGACCAGGGTGGCCAGGCCCACTCGATCGGCCTGCTCGACGACCGCCCGGTGCTCGGAGCCGGACACCGCGACGAGATCCGGGGCCACCAGGGCGAGGAAACCCTGACGTAGGTGGTCGACCAGGTCCCCGCTCAGTTGTTGGGGGCTGAATCCCGCCGATACGAGGTGGGCGATCGCCACCAGGGCCCGGTTGACGTCCCGCTCCGCCAGGGCCTCGACCACCTCGTCCAGCTCCGGCAGGTCGTCGTCGACCGAGTCCGATGCCGCCACCTGGTCGAGCACGGAGAGGGCATCGCGGGCCGAGCCGCGTCCGCGACGGACGGCGAGCTCGAGCGCCTCATCGGGGACCTCGAGGTGGGCGTCCTTCCTGACCTGGTCCAACAACGCGCCGAGGGTCTCGGGTCCGAGGAGTCGGAACTCGAAGTGCTGGGTGCGGCTCCGGATGGTGGGGAGGACCTTCTGGGGGTCGGTGGTGGCCAACACGAACACGACGTGGGCCGGCGGCTCCTCCAGCGTCTTGAGCAGCGCGTTCGACGCCGCCGTCGACAGCATGTGGACCTCGTCGACGATGTAGACCTTCTGGCGCCCTGGCGTCCCGAGTGCGGCCCGGGACACCAGGTCCCGCATGGCCTCGACCCCGTTGTTCGACGCGGCGTCGAGCTCGTGGACGTCGAGCGAGGTCCCCTTGGTGATCTCGATGCACGAGGCACAGACGCCGCAGGGCTCACCGTCACGGAGGTCGGTGCAGTTGAGGGCCTTGGCCAGGATCCGGGCCGTCGAGGTCTTGCCCGTGCCCCGGGGGCCGCTGAACAGGTAAGCGTGGGCCACCCGTCCCTCCCGCACCGAATTGCGGAGCGCCAGGACGACATGGTCCTGGCCGCGGACCTCGGCGAAGGTGGAAGGCCGGAAGCGGCGGTAGAGCGACTGGTACGGAGTGTCGTCTGGTGCGTCGGCCACGCCCCGGGAGCCTATCGGTACCCCGGGGCGGGGCCTTCCGGTCGCCGCAGGCCGGTCACCGAGGCGGGCGACACGACGGCCCCGACGTTCGGTGCGACGGCCAGGTTGGCTGCGGCACACGGCCTGACCTGCTGAGAGCTGCTGCCTTCCGACCCTGACTCGATTCACAGGAGAACGTTGCGCAGGACCCAGCCGTCGCACGGAACGTCGGGACCGGACGGAATGCTACCGCGGCGGCCGCGACCCACGAGGGCGTCGGCCGATCCCGGCGGCCGATCGTCGGGAGCGGTGCCGGCCACCGGTCGGAGCGGTGCCGGCCACCGGGTCGGAGCGCACGGACGTCGGGAGGGAGCGGGGTCCCGGAGTAGCCTGTCCGGGCTGTCGACCCCGGGCATGTGGGGCCGAGCGCCCGGAGGCGTGCGAGAGCGGCCGAATCGGCACGATTGGAAATCGTGTGTGGGGAAACTCACCGTGGGTTCAAATCCCACCGCCTCCGCCATTGTGATGTCAGGGAACCCCCAGGTGGATGCCCCTTTGCAGAAGGCGGCGACCACATCGGCGGCGGTCGCCACCGGGACCACGACGGCGGCCACCACCAGGTGCGAGTAGTCGTCCACGAAGTCGAGGATCTCGACCTAGGCCCCCTCGTCGGTGCCGTCGTCGACGGAACGGTGGGTCCTGTCGGCCTGCCAGGTCTCGTTGGGCAGGCTGGCCTCGAACCGCTGCCAGGAGGACCTCGGCCGCTTCTGCGGCTGGGGGGTGACGAACCCCCGGCGCACCAGGACCCGGGCGACCTGGTTGGCCACCCAGGACTTCGACATGTCGATGGATGAAGCCACCGAACGGATCGACCGGCCCTCCACCACCACGGCATCGACGGCATAGCGGGCACGGTCCATGAACACCACCTCAGCAGGTGTCCACGATGTCCTGGGACATGGTGTCCACTCCGTCATGGCACCGGACACCACCGCCTCCGCCAAGTGGACGAGCCGTGCCCCCACCGGCTCTCCGGGCCGGCGGTACTCCCCGTCGTCCTGTGCGATTCGGGCAGCCAGGACGTGCGCCCGATCGACTCCCATCGCCCGGGCGTGCTCCGCGACCACCGGGGATCATTAGCATCCCGTCCCATGAGCTCGCATGCCGCCTCGGGTCGACCGGCCCCCCCGGACCGGGTCGGACCGGGTGGGACCGTCATGACGGACGACGCGGCCATGGTCATGGCCCTGGCCGAGGCGGAGTTGGCGGTCGGGCACGACGACGTCCCGGTGGGGGCGGTGGCGCTACTCGGGGGCAAGGTGATCGCCTGCCGCCACAACGAGCGGGAGAAGACGGGGGACCCGACCGCGCACGCCGAACTGCTGGCGCTCGCCGATGCCGCCGACGCCGTGGGTGGGTGGAGACTCGACGAGGTGACGCTGGTGGTCACCCTGGAGCCCTGCCCGATGTGCGCCGGAGGCCTGGTGGCCGCCCGGGTGGGACGGCTCGTCTTCGGCGCGGCCGACCTGAAGGCGGGAGCCTGTGGCTCCCTCTACAACCTGTGTGCCGACCCCCGGCTGAACCACGAGGTGGCGGTCACGTCCGGCATCCGCGCCGCCGAGGCGTCCGATCAGTTGACGAGGTTCTTCAAGGGCCGCCGGCACCTGTAGCATTGGCGGTTCGTGCCGCCGGCTCGACGCTCCGGCGATGCAGGGGTGGCGAGGGAGGTGGGCACGAAGCAGTACCCGGAGGGATGCGAGAGCGGACGAATCGGACGGTCTCGAAAACCGTTGTGTCGCAAGGCACCGTGGGTTCGAATCCCACTCCCTCCGCCAATTGGGTTGACCCCATTCAGTGGACCAGCCTTCAGGACAGATGGCTCGGCCGAGGTCGTGGCCGGCACACGGGTTCCTTGTTGTGGGGACCCTATTGCTGCAGGCCCTATTGCTGCAGGCCCTATTGCTGCAGGCCCTATTGCTGCAGGTAGGTGAAGAGCATCATCTGGGTGGCGTACGCCACCGGAGCGCCGTGCTCGTCCCACAGGTAGCTCTCGGCGGAGGCCCAGCCGTCGTCGGCCCAGCGGGCCCGGTCGTGGGCCAGTACCCACTCGGTCCGGAGCGGTTCGAGCAGATGGACGGTCAGGTCGGCGCTCGGAGCGAACCACCGGGGGCCGCGATGTCCGAGCCGTTCCCCTATGCAGCCGGGCATGCGGTCGGCCAGCGTCACCAGCCCCAGCGGGTCGAGCGAACCGTCGCCCAGCCGGGGCGGGTCGTCGAATCGCAGCCAGGTGGCCACGTCCGACCCGACCGGTTCGAACTCCTCCCAGGGAGGATGGCCGAGGGCGGCCCGCCCCTCGACCCGCGACCAGAAGGGCATCGGCGGGAACGAGTCCACACCGGGAGGTGGGGGATCCCGGTACGAGGGACACGCCAAGGGGGGTGGGACCTCCGGTGGGGCCACGTCGACGAAGGAGGGCCCGGGCCGTGGCCCGCCGTACACGGCGAGGACGGTGGCCCCGGACTCGGCTCCAGTGGTTGGTCACGCTGGCCAGTAACTGGGTGGCGGACCGTCCCCGTCGCAGCACCGTGACGTCGACGATCAGGGGACCGGCAGTGACCTGGCCGGCGAAGACGGTGGTGCAGGTGCGAAGGGTCTGCTCCCGGCCGTCCACCTCCCGAGCCGCCGCTCGCAGGGCGACCGACGTGACCACCCCACCCTGCGGAACCGCCACGAGGTCCCAGTCCCCGCTCAGCTCGCAACGGTAGCGGCCGTCACCCTCGGAGCTCACCACGACGTCTTGTGCGAAGGACCCCATGGGAGCGAGCATGCCCGCCACGGCTCCCGCACGGCAAACGGCTCACGCCGCACCGGTTGGGCCCCCGTCGGTTCGGACGTCCGCACCGACCCCGGGTCCGTCCCCTACTGACGCACCATGGCGACCTTGAGGAGCTCCTCGGGCGACAGCAGGTGCGAATGGTCATCGTCCCCCTGGTCCAGCTGGACCCAGTTGACCGTTCCCGAGAACGTGCTCGTCTCCGGTGTGTAGTCGTCGCTCACCGACGTCGCGTGGTCACCACCGAGGTCGAGCGTCTCGTCACCGGAGAAGAGCATGGGGACGCTGGCCTCCTGGCGGGCCGAGCCCACCTGGTCGCCGTCCACGTACAGGGTGGTGTCGCCCCCCTTGGCCAGACCACCTCCGTCGTAGACGAACTCCACCCGGATCTGGTGGGTGCCGGCCGGGATCGGGTCGGTGGCGGAGGCCTTGACCAATGCCAGGCCGAGGAGGTTGTAGCAGTAGGTGGGCACACCGTCGAGCAGGTACAGGGACCACCCGCCGAAGGCACCGCCCTGGGCGGCGATGACCCCGTTGGCACCGCCGTCGGGCAGGACCACCTCGGCGGTGACGGAGTACGACTTGTTCTTGAGGTTCAAGACGGTGTTCTCGGTGACGCGCGACATCCCGCCGAACAGGATCTGCGACGGTCCCCTGGCCAACTGGGGCCGGCCGGCGATCTCCGAGTTGAAGCGTTCGATCCGGCGGTCGTCGAGCGGGAGGACGTTGTACTTGACGGCCTCGATGAGGAACAGCCGCTGCAGCTCGGCCAGCTTGTCCGGGTGCTCGGCGGACAGGTCGTGGGCCTGGGTCCAGTCCGTGGCGATGTCGTAGAGCTCCCACACGTCGTCGTCGAGGGCCGGGAGGGTGGCCCCGAACAGCCACGGCACGCTGTGGCGGGTGACCGCCGTCCAGCCCTTGTGATAGATGCCGCGGTTGCACACCATCTCGAAGTACTGGGTCTCCCGTCGTTCGGGCGCATCGGCATGGTCGAACAGGTAGGCCATCGACACGCCGTGGAGTGGCAGCTGCTGGACCCCGTTGACGAAGGTCGGCTCCGGGATCCCGATGACGTCGAGCACGGTGGCGGCGACGTCGATCACGTGGTGGAACTGGTTGCGGACCTCGCCCTTGGCCTCGAACCCGTTCGGCCAGTGCACCACGGTGCCGTTGCGGGTCCCGCCGAAGTGCGAGGCGACCTGCTTGGTCCACTGGTACGGGGTGCACATGGCGTGCGCCCAACCCACCGCGTAGTGGTTGTAGGCCGCCGGCGTCCCGAACTCGTCGATGTGGGCGGCCATGAACTCGGGGGTCTCGAACGCGGCGGCCCCGTTGAGGGAGAGCATCTCATTGAAGGTCCCGTTCGGCGTGCCCTCGGCACTCGCCCCGTTGTCGCCGATCATGTAGTAGATCAACGTGTCGTCGAGGACCCCGAGCTCCTCCAAGGTGTCGATGACCCGTCCCACGTGATGGTCCACGTGCTCGAGGTACCCGGCGTAGATCTCCATCTGGCGGGCCAGGACCGGCTTCAGCGTGTCGGGGACGTCGTCCCAGGCGTCGATGTCAGAGGGACGGGACGTGAGCTCGGCGTCGGCAGGCACCACGCCGAGCTCCTTCTGGCGGGCGAACACCTCGGCCCGCAGTGCGTCCCAGCCGGCATCGAAGCGGCCCCGGTACTTGTCGGACCACTCGGCGGGAACGTGGTGGGGCGCGTGGGTGGCACCGGGGGCGAAGTAGGCGAAGAAGGGCCGGTCGGTCATGAGCGACCGCTGTTGGCGGATCCACGTCACGGCCCGATCGGCCAGGTCCTCGGTCAGGTGGTAGCCCTCGGCCGGGGTCTTCGGGGGCTCGATCGGCGCGGTGCCTTCGAAGAGTGCCGGGTAGTACTGGTTGGTCTCGCCGCCGATGAAGCCGTAGAAGTAGTCGAACCCACTGTGGGAGGGCCACTGGTCGAAGGGCCCCATGGGGCTCGTCTTCCAGACCGGCACCTCGTGGCATTTCCCGAACTGTGCCGTCGAGTACCCGTTGAGCTTGAGGATCTGGGCCAACGGTGCGGTCGTCTGGGGCCGGATGGAGCTGTACCCCGGTGCGGAGGTGGCGACCTCGGGTATGGCCCCCATGCCGGCGGTGTGGTGGTTGCGCCCGGTGAGCAGGGCCTGACGGCTCGGTGCACAGAGCGCCGTCGTGTGGAATCGGGTCAGCTTCAGCCCGCGGGCGGCGAGGCGGTCGGCCGTCGGCGTGTCGATGGCGCCTCCGAACGTCGACGCGGCTCCGAACCCGATGTCGTCGAGGAGGATGATCAGTACGTTCGGGGCCCCCTCGGGTGGGTGCACCTCGATGATCGGCGGGAACGCAGTGTCGGGGTCCTTGGCGTCGTAGGTGGTGAGGCCGACGTGCTGGCGATCATGGATCGGCAGCACGTACCGGTTGACGTCCTCGGATTTGGCCACTGTGCCCTCCTGCGCTTGTCGGGATGCGGGGACTGATCGGCGGGCTCACCTCGACCGCCGGCTCATCCTCACCCTCGCAGGAAAACGTCAGGGGAGAATCACCCCCAGGGGATGATTCATGTGCCTCCTCGGCACCCGGCCCCCGGGCGCCATCAGGTGAGGGCGAGGTCGTGGACCGAATCGAGGTGCCCGGAATGGTCCGTCACGACCGCCTTGCAGTCCGGGCAGACCGTCCAGCCGAACTTCGCGGGGTCCTCGGGCACCGGCACCCGCGCATGGTCGGGCAGCGATGCCAGGTGCCCGTTCCTGATCGAGTGATGGGTCATGAAGATGACCGGACCGGTCGCCACCACGATGGCCACCAGCACGAATGGGATGGTTCCCGCGTTCCACATGTTGGCTACCGCCTCCTCTGGGTCAGTGATTACCCGACCCAGCATGAGCGACGCGGTCGGCGCTGTCTGTCACCTGGGTGACACGATCGCTCTCAGCGGGGCGACACGATCGCCGGGGCACAACCGATCTCGAGCCGTCCGCCCTGGCCGGAGCGGACGTCCGACGGGTCGTACCTGACGAAGGTCCAGTCCGAAGGCTCACCGCACTCGGCGTCCGGCTCAGCTGCTGCTCCCCGGGGCTGGGGCACGTCGAGGTTCCCCAAGGCGGTGCCCACGCCCAGCACGCACCGTTGCTCCCCCGACGTCCCGGCCGGCCGTGCCCCGCACGCCGATGGGGCCTTCCACCGGATCGATTGCGCAGGTCTCCGACCATGACCTAGTATCCCTAACCGGGCATTGGTTGCCCCAGGTGCAACACCAGAACAAGCAAACGATCCAGCGGGCAGGGCTGCTTCCAATGCAAGACGCAACAGCGATGAACATGGCGGGAGCCGTCGACGACGTCGACGGAAGACCGGCGAGGTTCTCACAGGGGGTCGTGACTTCGTGTCGCTCCTCAGTGGGTTTCTGTGGTGTGTTCATCGGCGGCGGGCGGCGTGCGGCTTCAGCGGATAGCAGGGGGCGATCGTGGCCATCTCTGACCTGACCCCCTCACCAACCGATCGTCGTTCGAGCGCGGAGGCGGGCCCCCGGCTGCTCGAGCGTGAGCCCCTGCTCCGCGAGTTCGAGGCGATCTTCACCAGGACGCTGCAGGTCCCCAGCCGGTGCATGGCGATCGAGGGGCCATGGGGGTCGGGGCGGACGGCCCTGATCAACGCCGCATGTGAGACTGCCGCCGGCGCTGAGTGCGTGGTCCTGCGGGCCCGGGGTGGCGACGTCGAGAAGCAGACCCCCTATTCCGTCCTCGGCAAGCTGGTCCAATCCGCGGGGGCGCTCGCCGGTGACGGCCAGATCGCCGCCGAGCAGGCCATGGCCCTCTGGGAGCTCCTGGCTTCGACGGACGTGACCCGTCGCGATCCCGCGGAGATCGGCCCGTTGTTCCACGCCCTGGTGATCGCGCTACGGAACGAGGCGCCGGTCCTGGTGGCGGTGGACGACGCCGATCTGGCCGACCGCGAGACGCTGGCCGTCCTCCGCTACGTCGTGCGCCGCCTCGAGAATCAGCAGGTCTGGCTCCTGGTGAGCGCCCGACCACTCCACCCCGGTGTCGGCCTGCGCCCGGTCGACGGGTTGCTCACGGATCCGGAGACCCGCCAGTTCATCCTCGAGCCGCTGCGGCACGAGAGCGTCGCCCTCATGCTCTCGGCCTACTTCGCCGAGGAGCCGGACCCGGCGTTCGTCGACGCGTGCGTCGAAGCCACGCACGGGATGCCGCTCTTCGTCAAGACGCTGCTGCCGTGCCTGGCTCGCCAGCAGGTGCGACCGACCGCCGACATGGTCGGACTCGTCGAGCGGGTCCCGGCACCCAAGATCACCCAGTTCGTCCTCGCTCGGCTGGCTCAACTCCCGGTTGCCGCCTCCGATCTGCTGCAGGCCTGCTCCGTACTGGGCGACGGTGCGGATCCGACGGTCGCCCGCACGCTGGCCAAGATCGATCCGGTGGCGGCGGAACGGGCGGCGGATGCCGCAGCCGACATGGAGCTCTTCCGACCGGGCCGGCCGTTCGCCTTCAGCTCGCCGCTCATCCGCTGGGCGATCTACCACGACATCCCGACGGCGAGACGGTCACAGCTGCACGCCCGGGCCGCCGAGCTGCTCGGTGAGCACGGTGCCACCGACGCGGCGGTGGCCGAGCACCTGCTGGCCACGGAGCCCGTCGGCGACGCCTCGACGGCCGAGCGGCTCCACCAGATGGGTCGTGCCGCCGGCGAGGCCGGCGACCTGCCTCTTGCCCTGCGCTGCCTCAACCGGGCGGTGGCGGAGTCTCCACCGGCTTTCCGTAGCGGCATGCTCTACCTGGATCTCGCCTCGGTGGAGCTGGCCAACCAGCAGCCCACGGCGCTCGCCCACTTCCGCCGGGCCCTCCAGCTCGGTGGGACCGACGACACCGAAGCGGTCAGGATCGCCGTGGAACTGCTGCGGAACCTGACGAGGACGCCATCCTTGCGGGGTGAGACGGTTCGGGCGGTGCAAGGACTCGGGGACCGGCTCGACGGCGTCGACTACGAGCTCCACGTGGAGTTCGAGCTGGCGTTGGCCATGCGGTCGGGGCGGCCGGCGGAGCGGAACCAGAACCTGGCGAGGCTGTCCGCACTGGTCGATGCGGCCGACGGCAACGACTCCGGCATCGCCCGGCTGGCCCAGAACTTCATCAGTCTCCATCAGGCCGCCGGCGGATCGGCGATCACCGCCGACGAGCTGGCGGCGGTGCTCGAGGGAGCGGTCGACGCCGATGAGCTGTTCAGCTCCGACCCGATCGTGGTGGAGACCCAGTCGCTGACGTTCTTCGGACTGCTGTGCACCGACCGGTTCGGCGTCGTCGACGGGCTGCTCACCTCGGCCCTGCGGCAGGCTCACGATCGTGGGATCCCCGAGTTCGAGCAACGGGTCTCGCTCCTGTTGGCGACGTCCCTGCTCTGGCAGGGATCACTCACCGAAGCCGAGGAGGCCTACCGCCGGGGACGGCGGCTCGGCATCCAGCTCGGCAACGGGGCACAGAGCCGGCCGACCCTCGGACTCGCCGATGCGCTCCTTCGCCAGGGGAGGATCGACGAGGCAGAGCGGATCTTGGAGCGCCTGCGTGCCGAGCAGGACGGCGAACCCGCCTTCGACACGATCGTGCGCGTGGAGCGGGGGCGCCTGCTGGTCGCCCGCGGCCTGCTCCGCGAGGGACTCGAGCAATTCATGGGGGCCGGAAGCGATGCACGCCGGGCGGGACTGGTGAACCCGGCACTGAACTCGTGGCGGGCCGACGCGACGATGGTCCTGTCGACGTTGGGCGAGTGGGACGAAGCGGGCCGCCTGGCCGAGGAGCACCTCCGGCTGGCCCGGGACTTCGGGGCCAGCCGTCCCCTCGGTATCGCCCTGCGAGCGGCCGCGGCCGCGACCCCCGACCTCGTGGAGCGGACCGAGCTGTTGGCCGAGGCGGTCGACCTGCTGGAACCGTCACCCGCCAGGCTCGAGGCGGCCTATGCCCTCGTGGAATTGGGCATGGTGCTGGTCAACCGCAAGAAGAAGGAAGAGGCTAGAGGCGTCCTGCGTCGCGGGGCCAACCTCGCCTCCCTCTGCGGCGCCCACCAGCTCGTGGAGGCGGCCGGGGTCCAACTACGGGCCGCCGGTGCCCGCCCGAGGAGGCTCGGCTCGATCGGGCCGGACTCGCTGACGCCGGCTGAGCGTCGCGTGGCCCGCCTCGCCGCGACGGGTCTCACCAACCAGGGGATCGCCGCCGACCTCTATGTCACGGTGAAGACGGTCGAGGGGCACCTGGCCAAGGCCTACCGCAAGCTGGGCGTCGACTCACGTCGCAACCTCGCCCTGGCTCTGGGCGACGACGACCAGGACAGCGGCGATCTGCTCGATGCGTCGGCCATCTGATCCGACGACCTGAGCCGCCCGACCTGAGCGACCCGACCTGAGCCGGCGACCTGAGCCGGCGCAGAGAGCGGCCCGACCGGCGCCTCGGGGTCCATCACGTCCGGGGAGCGCTCAACCCGCGGAGGAGCGCAACTCGGACTCAGGGCCCGCCTGCTGCTCGACCGACCAGTAGGAGGCCGACGGCAGCCGGTCGAAGGGGTCCGGCGGGAGGGCGTCGGTCACGTAGACGTAGCCGGCCTTCCGGCTCCTGCTCAGCGCCAGGGCGTGCCGCAGCTGGTCCTCGGAGCTCGCCCCGTAGATGATGTGCCAGATCTTTCCGGGGTCGGCCGACGCCCACCCGAGCGGTCGATACGCCTCGGTGGGCGAGCCGCCGGTGTCCGTGTAGGCCTGGTAGGAGCCCTCGAACGTCACCAGCACGTCCGCAGAGTCCTGGAAGCACTCGCCGACCGCGGTCCCCGGATTGAGGGCGGTCACCGCACCGGGTTGCTGCTGTCTGATGAAATCGCTCAGGACGCGGTACTGGTCGGCGTACAGCGTCGGGGAGGTCGCGGGTCCGCACTCGCTGGGACTCTGGTCCATGAAGATCCCGCCGATATCGGATCCGTAGTACTGGTACCAGGCCTGGATGTCCCCTTCGATCTGCTTCAGCCACGCCGCCAAGCCTGTCGAGCCGGATCTGGTCGCCAGCCCCTGGGGGCGTGTAGCGCTCGGGCGACCGAGGTAACCGGTGTCGACGTAGCCGAGGACCTTGCTGCCCGCTTCGTGGGACTGGCGGATGGCGGTCGACCACGCCGGCACCGGCTGGGTCCCGGGTCCGTTGTCCACATTGGCCACGACGATCCCGACGACGCCGGGCTTGGATCCGGTCAGTTGCGCCCACGCTGCCGGGTCGCTCGTCGGGTCGATGTAGGCCGGGACGGCCATCCGCTGTTCGAGTGTCGAGCCGTCCATGTCGTCCGGGTGCCGGGCCGCGGGGGATCCGGACGGCAGCAACAGAGCCACCACGATACAGACGACCGCCACCGCCGCCGCCCCCGCCGCCAGGCGGACCGCCCGTCCGGGCATCAACGGTCGGGCGGAGGATCCGTGGGGGCCATGGGACGGAGCCTACGAACTCCCGGCTCCCATGACCACCATCGACGCCTGTCCGGCCCGCCCCGCATCGGTTCTGTCCACCCAACGGTCCGTGTCACGTCGGTGCGCCGGCCGAGCCCCTCACTCAACGGTGACCGTCTTGGCCAGGTTCCGGGGCCGGTCGACGTCGTGGCCGTGCGCCTTGGCGAGCCAGTAGGCGAGGAACTGGAGAGGGATGGCGTCGATGACCGGCGACAGCATCGGCTCGGTGCGGGGCACCCACAGCATGTGGTCGGCCAACTCCGCCGTCTGCTCGTCGCCGTCGTTGCCCACCAGGACGATGGTCGCCCCGCGGCTCCGCACCTCTTGGATGTTCGAGCACATCTTCTCCCACAGCTCGTTGCGGGTGGCGATGCCGACCACCACCGTCCCCGGCTCGATGAGGGCGATGGGTCCGTGCTTCAGCTCACCGGCCGGATAGCCCTCGGCCCGCAGGTAGGAGATCTCCTTCAGCTTGAGCGCCCCCTCCAGTGCCACGGGATGACCGACGTGACGCCCGAGGAAGAAGAAGTCGCGGGCCTCGTCGAGCGCCTGGGCCACCGCCGCCACGTCCTTGGTCCGCTCCAGCACGGTGTCGAGGTGCTCCGGCAGTTCGAGCATGCAGTCCATCAGGCGGGCGGTCTCGGTGCCGGACAGGGTCCCCCGCGCCTGGGCCAGCACCAGGGCGAGGAACTCCAGGGCCACGATCTGGGTCAGATAGGTCTTGGTCGCCGCGACGCCGACCTCCGGTCCCGCCCGGGTGTAGAGGACGCCATCGGCCTCGCGGGCCATCGACGAGTCCACGACGTTCGACACCACCAGGATCTTCGAGCCGAGGGACCGTGCCTCCCGGAGCCCTTGCAGTGTGTCGACGGTCTCGCCGGACTGACTGACGCCGATGGTCAGCGTGCCGTCGTCGAGGATCGGGTCGCGATACCGGAACTCGCTGGCGATGTCCACCTGGGTGGGGAGCCGGGCCCACTTCTCGATGGCGTATTTGCCCACCAGCGCGGCGTGGTAGCTGCTCCCGCAGGCGACGATGCAGACCCGCTCGACGGCCCGGAGCTCGGCGGCGCCGAGGCCGGAGGCGTCGTCGAGGACGAGCGCCCCATCAGCGCGGCACCGTCCGAGCAACGTGTCGGCCACCGCCGTCGGCTGCTCGTGGATCTCCTTGGTCATGAAGTCGTCGAAGCCCCCCTGCCGGGAGGCGGCCACGTCCCAGTCGATGGACAGGGCCGTCGCCCTTGCCGGGGCACCGTCCAGCGTCATCACCCGCAGGGCACCCGGCCGGAGCTCGGCGAGCTGGTCGTCCTCGAGGGCGAACAGCTGCCGGGTCGAGCCCAGCAGGGCCGGGATGTCCGAGGCCAGGAACGACGCGCCGTCACCGACCCCGACGATGAGTGGGGAGATCCTCCGGGATGCCACCACCAGGTCGGGCTCGTCGGCGTGGACCGCCGCCACGGCAAAGGAGCCGCGGACCTGCCCCAGTGCACGACGCAGGCCGTCCGACAGACTCGAGCCGTCCGCCATCTCCGATTCGATCAGATGACAGAGGACCTCCGAGTCGGTCTGGGAGACCAGGACGTGGCCGGCCGCCACCAGGCGGTCGGACAGCTCGACGTAGTTCTCGATGATGCCGTTGTGGACGATGGCCAGGCGTCCCGTGCAGTCGAAATGGGGGTGGGCGTTCTCGGCGGTCGGCTCACCATGGGTCGCCCAACGGGTGTGACCCACCCCACTGCCGGGTCGGGTCGGCGCGTCCTCGGCCAGGCCGCGGAGGTCGCTCACCGAGTGGGTGCCCTCGGCCGCACGGCACCGCCACAACCCGTCGTGCCCCGACAGCACCACCCCGGCCGAGTCGTAGCCGCGGTACTCCAGGCGCCCCAACCCCTCGAGGATCGTCAAGAGGACGTCGTCTGCACCGGTGACGCCGATGATTCCACACATAGGTCTCAGCTCCCTGACTGCCATAGGTCGGACACGGCTGCGGAAATGGAGGTCGTCGGCACCCACTGGAGATGCTCCCGGAGCAGCGAGACACTGGCCTTCTGCCAGGGGACGGCGGCGGAGCGCCGGGAACCGCCGTCCGTCTCGAAGACATCCCCCTCGAACCCGGCGGCGGCGGCCAGGAGCTCCACCATCGAGCGGCTGGACATGGCCACACCCCGGCCGACGTTGAGGATCGGGGGGAGGTCCACGGCCCGGGCGGCACGGAGGGTGGCGGTGGCCACGTCCTCGGTGGCCAGGAAGTCACGGTGGGAGGCCAGGGAGCCGAGCGTGATGAACGACTTGTGGGTCACCAGCGCCCGCTTGATCTCCCGCACCGCGGTTCCGGCCAGTGAGTTGGCCGGTGCCCGCCGGCCGACGGGGTTGAAGACCCGCAGAACGGTGGCCCGGATGGCCCCCCGGTCGGCCAGGTCCCTCACCAGCTCGGTGGCCACCAGTTTGGTCCGCCCGTAGTCGCCGACGGGCCGGGCGGTGGCACCCTCGGTGATGGCGATCCCCTCGGGCTGGAACCCGTATTCGGCGGCGGAGCCCATGTGCACGAGAGGGATGGGGTCGGCGCAGGCCAGCGCCTTCACCAACTTGTCGACGATGGTCGTGTTGACCGCCTCGAGCAGTTGCGGTGAGCCCGACGTCGACCCGGCGCAGTTGATGATGGCATCCGGCTTGCTGTAGTCGAAGAGTGCGGCGAAGTCCTGCACCGAGGCGCGCACCAGGTCCATCCGGCGCCAGTGGCAGGTCGCCGGGATGGCCTGACGGGGCCGATGACCGCTCACGGCGACGAGGAACGACGAGTCGCCGGAGCGCTCGATGGCCTCACGCACCTGGCTTCCGAGGAAGCCGTTGGCACCGAGTAGGAGGTACCTGGTCACCGCTGGCCCGGCAGCAGGCGCGGGCCGAGGACGTCGAACTCCTCGTTGGCCCGGTCATAGTCGTCGGGACGCCCGATGTCGAGCCAGAACCCGTCGAATCCGTAGCTGAACGGCAGCGTCCCCCGCTCGATGAGGTCCAGCATCAGCTCGTCGAACCCGTAGGGCAGACCGGGCGTGTACCGCTCGAGGTGCCGCTTGCTGACCCCGTAGATGCCCATGCTGACCGAGTAGACCATCGGCGGCTTCTCGGTGAAGTTGGTGATCCGGCTGTCCACCACCTCGAGGACCCCGAAGTCGACCTGATGGACGCGGTTGTAGGTGGCCACGGTCAGCGGCGCGCCGGAGGCGACATGGTGGTCCATCAGATCGCCGTAGTCGAGGTCGGTGAGGATGTCGCCGTTCATGAGCAGGAAGTTCTCCGGAAGACGGTCCAGGACCATGAGAGCGGGCCCGATGGTGCCGAGTGGTGACTCCTCGTGCACGTAGTCGACCTCGATCCCCCACTGCGACCCGTCCCCGACATAGGCGCGGATCAACTGGCCGAGATGGCCGATCGCCAGCGTGGCATGGCGGAAGCCCTTGGCGGCCAGCTGGCGGAGGACGATCTCGAGGATCGAGTACTGCTCACCGATGGGTACCAGTGGCTTGGGGATGACCGTGGTGTACGGCCGCAGGCGGACACCCTTGCCCCCGGCCAGGATGACCACGTGACGCGTGTCCGTGGTCGTCGGTTGTCCTGTGTCGATTACGTCGGTCATGGCGGTGCCCCCGTCCTGCGTTGGTCAGACGTTGTACTGATCGGTCTTGTACTGGCTCAGGTTGCCGGGATCGGAGAACCACTCGATGGTTGCCGCCAGCCCCTCGGCGAGGGTGTGCGCCGGCTTCCACGAGGCCGCCTGCCGGATGGCCGTGCTGTCGGAGACGAGACGGGTCACCTCGGACCGCTCCGGACGGAGCCTGGCGTCATCGACCCGGATCTCCACGTCGGTGCCCATCAGTTCGGCGATCAGCTTGACGGTGTCGGCCACCGAGATCTCCACGCCCGACCCGGCGTTGAAGGTCCTCCCGACCACGTCCTCGATCGCCGCCTCGAGCATGGACTGGAACGCATGGGCCGTGTCCAGGACGAAGTTGAAGTCACGGGTCGGGGTCAGCGAACCGAGCTCGATCTCCCGCCGGCCGGCGGCCAGTTGGGAGATCACCGTCGGGATGACCGCCCGGGCCGACTGGCGGGGTCCGTAGGTGTTGAACGGCCGAAGGGTGACCACGGGGAGGTCGAAGCTCAGGTGGTAGCTCTCGGCGAGCTTGTCGGCGGCGATCTTCGAGGCCGAGTACGGCGACTGGGCCTGGAGGGGATGGTCCTCGGTGATGGGGACGACCAGGGCGCTCCCGTAGACCTCACTGGTCGACGTGCACACGATCCGTGCCGTGCCGAGCTTCCGGCCCGCCTCCAGGACGTTCAGCGTGCCCCCGGCATTCGTCTCGAGGTACGACCAGGGAGCCTGGTACGAGTAGGGGATGGCGATCAGCGCGGCGAGATGGCAGACCATCTCGGCCCCGGTCATCAACGCCATCACCGAGTCGCGGTCCCGCACGTCGCCGGGCACCACCTCGATCGAGGAGAGGGTCTCCCGGTCGAGCGACTCGAGCCAACCCCACGAGCCGAACGAGTTGTACTGGACCATCGCCCGCACGTGATAACCCGATCCCGCCAGGGTCTCAGCCAGGTGGGAGCCGATGAATCCGTCGGCTCCGGTGATCGCTACGGTCTTCGGCATCGGATTGTCTTCACTTTCTGATCGGCTCGGAGCTAGTAGCTCAGAGGTGAAATGAGCACTCGACTCGACAACAGGGACAACAGGAGGATCGCCGTCCCGCTGGCCGCCAGGAGGGCGTCCAGACCGGTCAGCGGTGCGATGTGGCGGTGGTCCACGTACGCGGCCGACAGCAGGCCGGCGAGAACGGTGAAGCTGGCCGCCCACGACGCCAGCACCAGGTCGACCCGGCCGGACGTGGCCAGCAGCAGGGCGAGGAAGAAGGCGATGCCGAGCGCACCGACACAGGCGAGGAGGATGGGGACGTAGCTCGCATCCCTGGCGTAGCCGATCTCGACGCCGGCGACGGAGAGGAGGGCGAGGGTGACGACATAGAGGCCGACCGATCTGACGAACGCCGACCGCACCCGACCGCCGAACCGACGGAGATCGGGGCTGGTGGCCAGGGCCGAGGTGGCCCGGCTCCGGAACGATCGCAGCTGCCACTCCATCAGACCCAGGGTCGCCAGTAGCGGGCAGACGGCGATGACCAGTGCGCCGCCGCTGCCGTCGAGCTGAGCGGCGAATCCGATGAACACCGAGATGAAGAGCCCGCAACCCAGTCCGTAGGCGAAGAACCTGACGGCCCTGGCCCGGTCGGCCCGGACCAGCGTGGGCCGACGCCACCGGCGGGCCAGCAGGTGGCGGTTGGCGACGACCACCACCAGCGCCGCCGTGGCGACCACGCACCACGAGGCCGCCCGGTGGGTGATCGAGACGGGAAGGAGACCGAGGGCGAGCACCGAGCCGACCACGGCCGGCACCATGCACACGGCCAGCATCCACTCCGCCCGCTGGAACACGAGCATCCCGCTGGCGGCGATGTACGCGGCGATGGCCACCGCCAGCACGGTGCTGGTCTCGTTCCCTCCCAGGAGCCGGACGGCGAGCACGGCACAGCCCAGGCAGAGGAGGGCACACGCCATGACCGAGGTGAAGGCGACCAGCGAATCGCTCCGTTCGTCCCCGCGCCCCCGCAGCGACCAGGCGACGGTGGCGGATGCCTGCCCCGCCCCCCAGGCAACGGTGAGACCGACGGGGAGGACCCACCAGCGCACGTGGAGCGCGAATCCGGTCACCACCACCGGGAGGAACAGGGCGGGCAGGGCGTAGAGCGCCCCCCTCAGCAGGTCGACGGGGCCTCCCATCACCACCGAGGTGGATGTCGGTGGGTCGACGTCGACGAACGGCAGCGACGCGTAGACGGCCTCGGCCGCGGTGAACACGTCCGGGTACCCGAAGGAGTCGATGGCCACCCGGCTGCTCACCCCGTGCGTCTCCAGGCGGGCGGCCACCTCCAGCGCGTCGACCGCCGCCGAGCACTGGGCGGCCAGTTGGGGGTCGCGCAGCACCCACGCGGTGATGTCGGCGTAGGGTCGATCGCCCCGCACCTTCACCTGGCCGACCGGTCGGTTCGTCATCTCCGACTGCGTGGTCATAGCGCCGCTCCGAGGGGACGGGCCAGCGCGCTCCACTGGATGAGATCGAACGCATTCCTGGGTGCCGGCTCGGTCCGGGACTTGGACACGCCACGCCTCTGGGACACCGCCGGCAACTGGCTGGTCAGGGCCCGGTCCGACGCGGCGAGGACCGGGGCGCTCGAGGCGAGACCCGTCGCATCACGGTAGAGGTCGGCGAAGACGGCGAGGCTCTGCTCGAGGGTGAACATCGACAGGATCCGGTTGCGGGCGGCGTCGCCCATGGTCCTTCGCAGGTTGGCGTCCGACAGCAGCTGCAGGCACGCCTCAGCCATCGCTTCGGGATGCTGCGGGGGCACGACCAGGCCGGCGTCGCCGGTGGCCTCCCTCACCCCTCCGACGTCGGTCGCCACCGTGGGCATCCCTGATGCCATCGCCTCGATGAGCGTGTACGGGAACCCCTCGGAGATGCTGGTGAGCAGCACGACGTGCCCGGCGTGGTAGGCGTCGACCACCGAGTCCACCCGTCCCTCGAAGGTGGCCGAGCCGATCAGTCCCAGTGAGTCCCGGAGGGCGACGCAACGGTGGAAGTAGGCCTGGTTCTCGGCGGCGGCGGCGCCGAAGATCCGCAGGCGGGCGATGGGGATGGCCTGCCGTACCCGGGCGAATGCCCGGAGCAGTGTCTCCACGTCCTTCAACGGATCGATCCGTCCCAGCCAGACCAGGGTCGGGACGGCCGGCTCGATTGCCCCGGTGACGAAGCTGTCGACGTCGACCCCGTTGTAGACCGGGTGGATGCGCTCGGGGGCGGCTCCGTTGGCCTCGAGCCACTGTCGGTTGTACTCGCTCCCCGGTGCGATGCAACCGGCCACCTGATAGCCGGCCCAGGTGAGGTGCTTGTAGAAGCGCAGCATGATGCAGCGCACGGCGTGCGAGAACTGGTGGGACCCGAGCGCCAGGTATCGCTCCCGGAGGTAGATGCCGTGCTCACTGATGATCAGGGGCGTGCCGTAGGCCCAGTTGGCGGCGAGACCGGGGAGCACCGAAAGCCCGTTCGCCGTGGCGTGGCACAAATCCGCCGTGGGTGGTGGGGCGAACAGAGGTCGCAGCTGATGCTCGATGAGCTCGAGGGCGACGCTGGCATCGAGGACGGAGACCGGGCCCGGCTCTGCGCCCAGCACCCGGTCACTCCGACTGGCCTCGCCCATGGCCCGGAGCAGGATCCCCAACGAGGACTTGGAGCGGAGGGCCCCGGCCAACGGAGCCCGTCGCGAGATCTCGAAGAGCTGGCGCAGTGCCTCGAGGAACTCCGGCCCACCATCCGGATGCGCCATGGCCGCCACCAACCTGACGAACGCGTCCCGCAGATCGCCGGCGCTGCGGGCCCGGCGCCCGGACGTGGGCGATGATCCCCACAAGGCGACGGTGCGCACGCCGTCCACGTTGTCGGGGAGCGCCCACGTCGGCTCGATGTCGTCCGAGGCGGTGATGGCGTGCACGGTGAAGCGGTGCGGTGCCAACCCGCGGATGAGCTGATCGCACCACACGCTGACGCCACCGGGATGGTACGGGTAGGTACCCTCGGCGAGGAGTGCGACGTCCATCACGCGACCGATCCTTCGCGGAAGCGAGGGTCGACGAGTGGGGTCGATCGGAGATGGGGTCGGTTCGGCTTCATCGTCGGATACGACAGTAAAGATCCGACTCCTGCGTGAACACCCCCGACTTAGACGGTGCGTTCCTGGTGCCGCGCGCGCAATATCGGCGGTTCACCTGCATGAATACCGCGCCGACCCTGGCAACAGCGACCCACCACCCTCGGATTACACGGACCTCGTCGTCCATCGGCTACTGGAGCCGAGTGCGGTCGGCGGAGTGGCCGTCGCCACTCGCACTGGGTGGCGACGATGCCCGTCCGATGACGTGCGCCGCTCGCCCGATGACCGGTGCGGACGTCGCATGGACCGATTCCTCGGTTGGGTCCGGGGGGCGGCGTCCAAATGCCGGGGTCGGCCTCCGGTGTAGCCGTCAAAGTGCAGGGTGAGGTGGGGAGAGTGCAGGGTAGGCAGGCCACCCGTCGAGGCTTACTGTGCCTGGAGCGTCGGCACGCACTGGGCAGGGGCCGCGCAAGGGAGAGCAATCCAATGAGCCGTTTCCGTCGATCCGTCTACAACGTGGTGGCTGCCTGTGTGTTGGTCGCCATGGTGATCGCCACCTCCTTGACGGTGGTGGCCAAGCCGGCAGAAGCCGCCACCCCACCGCAGCTGAACCTCAATGTCCTCCTCATCGGCGGAGGATCCACCGATCCGAGCACGGCGGCCTGGCAGTCGGCCCTGAGCAATGAGGGCGTCGCCTACACGCTCGTCACCGCCACCGGGGCCTACGGTTCCGAGGACGTGACGCTCCCCGCTCTCACCACCGGGTCGGTCGGCAACTTCAACGGCGTGGTCATCGCCGACTCGCCGGCCGGCTTCGCCGCCGGGCAGTTGACATCGCTGTTCACCTACGAGTCCACGTACGGGGTGCGCCAGATCGACGGCTACACCTATCCGATCCCTGCCCAGGGGATCACCGCGGTCACCGGGGCGAGCACCACGCTCGACAACACCACGGCCACACTGACCGCCGCCGGCCTGGCCGCCCTGCCCGGCCTCAAGGGCACGGTGCCCTTCGACACCGGGACCTACGGGGTCCCGGCATCCGTGGTGACCGGGACCATCGGCGCCGCCTTCACCCCGTGGCTCGAGAATGCCTCCGGCCAGGTACTGGCCGGCGTCTACCAGCACCCGGGCATCAGCACGGCACCCGACCCACAGGCCGGGGTGTCCGAGCTCAGCCTCACCTTCGACTACAACGCCACCCAGCTGCAGTGGCTGGTTCTGGCCCCGGGCCTCATCGACTGGGTGACCAAGGACACCCACCTCGGCCTCTCACGCAACTACTTCGGCCAGGACGTGGACGACAACTTCATCTCGGACAACGAGTGGAGCTCGCAGTACCAGTGCACACCGGCCGCCACCGAGCCGGACGACACCACCTGCCCGGCCGCGGTCCAAGGGGCGGCGCCCGGATCGGCTCCGGGGGTCCCGGCTGACGTGCAGATGAGCGCCACCGACGTGGCCTATGTCGTGGCGTGGGAGCAGCAGACCGGCATCAAGCTCAATCTGGCCTTCAACGGCGTCGGGGCGTGCACCGCCCCGTCGGCCGCTGACGAGACCAGCGCGGTCTGCACCGGCTCGGTCGCCGACCCGGGAGGCACCTACACCGACCCCGGACAGACGGTCGACGCCACCTATCCGAACGACCAGGGACTGGTGAACGCACTGTTGGCCGACAAGGCCGACTTCAACTGGATCAACCACACCTGGTCCCACCAGTTCCTCGGTTGCATCGTGTGGCAGGGCCAGCCCCTGACCAGCGCCACGCCCAACGCCAGCGGCGGGACCCTCGCCGCCGGCACCTACACCTACGAGATCACCGCGGCCACCGCCTACGGTGAGTCGGAGCCCACCGCCACGCCGCTGGCGGCGACCACCACCGGGACCGCCGGATCGGTGACCCTCACGTGGCCCGACGCCACCAACGGCACCGGGACCGGCGGGACCGCCGGGCCCACCCTCGCCCAGGAAGAGGCCAACCACACCGGTGGGACCGGCTTCTGGGGCTACAACGTCTACCGCGAGAACCCGGGCACCACCACCTTCGGCTATATCGGCCAGGTCCCCGAGAGCACCGCCACGACCTACAGCTTCACCGACACCGGGGCCACCGCCCCGGGTGCCGGGCCGAGCTCGTCCAGCGCCAGCGGCCCCTACCCCACCGCCACCAACCCGGGCATCGACTGCTCGAGTGCGGCCGGCAGCTGGGACCCGGCCACCAGCACCTCTCCCGACTCGTCCATCGAGCAGGAGATCGGGCAGGACCAGGCCTTCGCGGCGGCCAACGCACTCCCCAACTACAACTCGGCCGCCGTGGTGACCGGTGAGCACTCCGGGATCGAGAATCCCAACATGCCCACCGCCCTGGCCGGCAACGGTGTCACCACCTTCGCCACCGACGCCTCCCGCCAGCCCACGCAGTACTCGTTGGGTGCAGCCATCTCCGCACCCCGGTACCCGAGCAACATCTACTACAACGCCAGCAACTGGCCGGACGAGCTGAACGAGTACAACACCCTGTACGTGGCCCCCGGGGTCAACCTGGGTGACGCCGCCTATCCCACGGACACGGGCCACTGTGACGCCTCGTCGGCCACCACGTGCCTGAGCGCGCCGGCCACGGAGACCTCGCTGTTGGCCTCCGAGTCGAGGATCATGCTGAGCCACGTGCTGGCCAACAATCCCCGGGTGGGCTACGCGCACCAGACCGACCTCATCGGTCCGGCCAGCGACGGCTACACGCTGCTGTCGCTGATCAACGACATGCTCTCCCAGTACAACACCTGGACGAGCACCTCTGCGCCCCTGGTGCAGATGACCGACACCACCGAAGCCCAGGTCCTCGCCGAGCAGTCCGCCTGGTCCGCCGCGCAGACCGCCGGATCGGTGAAGGCGACCGAGCAGAACGGTGTGGTCACCGTGACCAACTCGGGGACCGGTGCCGTCAACGTCCCGGTCACCACACCGGCCGGCACCACCGACGGCACCGCCGCCTACGGTCAGGCCTATGCCGGCCAGCTGTCGGCCTGGAACAGCATCGCCGCCGGGGGTTCGCTGACCCTCAGCGAGCACGTCGCTCCGACCATCATCAGCGCCAACTCGGCGGGCTCGATCGTCGGAACGGCGTTCAGCGCCACGGTGTACACCAACGGTGAGCCGGCACCGGTCATCACCGAGACCGGGGCACTGCCCGCCGGGCTGACCTTCGTGGACAACGGCGACGGGACGGCCACCCTGGCCGGCACCCCGGCCGCCGGCTCGGCCGGCAGCTTCCCGATCACCATCACGGCCACCAACGGCTCGGGGGCGACCACCCAGGCGTTCACCCTGACCAACTCGGGGGCGCCGACCATCACCAGTCCGGCGACGGCCGACTTCTACATCGGCTCGGCCGGCACCTACACGGTGACCACCACGGGCTACCCGCTGGCCACGATCACCGAGAGCGGCACGCTCCCGGCCGGTCTGACCTTCACGGCCCCGAATCCCGCCACCGGCAGTGCCACCATCACCGGCACCACCACGGCGACCGCCGGCACCTACCCGGTGACCATCTCGGCGACCAACACCTCGGGCAGCACCGCCACCCTGGCGTTGAGCATCGTGGTGGCGGCGTCCGGGCCTCCGGCCATCACCAGTCCGGCGACCGATGACTTCAACCTCGGCGTTGCCGGCTCGGTGGCGGTGACCACCACCGGGGGGCCGACACCCACCATCACCGAGAGCGGGGCGCTGCCCGCCGGGCTGACCTTCGGGCCCGGTGCCACACCCGGCACCGCCCTGATCTCGGGCACCCCGACGGTGGCCGGCCAAACCACCGTGACGGTGAACGCCACCAACGGGATCCTGCCGAACGCCACCCAGTCGCTGGTGATCCAGGTGAGCAGTACGCCGTCGGTCACCAGCGCCACGTCGGCCACGGCCACCACCGGCCTGCCGTTCAACTTCACGGTGACCACGGCCGGGTATCCGACAGCGTCACTGGGCTGGAAAGGCACGCTGCCCCCGGGGATCACCTTCACCGACCACGGGAACGGCACGGCGTCGTTCGGTGGCACCCCGACGGGGCCGGCGGTCGCCGACCTCGACATCCTGGCCACCAACACCTCGGGCACGACCGCCCAGGCGTTCACCCTGACGGTCAAGCCCCCCCAGACCACCCTGGCCGGCGGCAACCGGCTGGCGGCCACGCCGGACGGACTCGGCTACTGGATCTCCGGGGCCAACGGATCGGTGGCCAACTACGGGACGGCGGCCAACTACGGCTCCATGGCCGGCAAGCACCTGAACGACCCGATCGTGGGCATCGCCGCCACCCCGGACGGGAAGGGCTTCTGGCTGGTCGCCACCGACGGCGGGGTGTTCAGCTTCGGTGACGCCCAGTTCTACGGCTCGACCGGGGCCATCCGGCTCAACCAGCCCATCGTGGGCATCGCCAGCACCCTCGACGGGAAGGGCTACTGGCTGGTGGCCTCCGACGGCGGGGTGTTCAGCTTCGGTGACGCCCAGTTCCACGGCTCGACCGGGAACATCCGGCTCAACAAGCCGGTCGTGGGCATGTCGGCCACGCCATCGGGGAACGGCTACTGGCTGGTCGCCTCCGACGGTGGGATCTTCACCTTCGGTGACGGCCAGTTCTACGGCTCGACCGGGAACATCCGGCTGAACCAGCCGATCAACGGCATGGCTCCCACCCGGGACGGCCGGGGCTACTGGCTGGTCGCCTCCGACGGCGGGATCTTCACCTTCGGGGACGCCTCGTTCCACGGATCGGGAGGGAACGCCGGGCTCGAGGCGGTGGGGATGATCGTCTCTCCGACCAGCACCGGCTACTCCCTCATCGACGCCAACGGGGCCCGCAACAACTTCGGGTTCTAACCGACCCGACAGTGCGACAGTGACCGGGGGCTCCCGTACCCCCGGTCACTGTCGCGTCCAGGGTCCGGTCGGCGGTCCGGTACCCGTGACCCGGTGGTGTCGGTGGTTCAGCGCTCGTCGCCGGAGTGGGCCGGCTGGTGGGTCTTCAACAGACCACCGACGACGGGTATCTCGGTGACCGCCTCGGCCCGGGCGATGGCCAGGCTGCTCCGGGCCAACGGCAGGTAGGGGCCGGTCACCACATACCGGGGGTTCCACCTCGGGTCGTATTTCTGGTTGAACCGCCAGAGGGACTCGATCTGGAGGGTCTCGCTGAACCGGTGCAGCACGTTGCGCTCGAGGGAGGTCCATGGACCGGTCCCCGCTTCGCCGGCCACCACCGCCCGCATCGTGGCGAAGTTGAGTCCCAGGCCCCGGAGCCCCTGTTCGGCCATCCACTGCAGGGTCTCGATGATCACGAAGTCCGTGAGTCCGTTCGGGGCGTCGGGATCGTTGGTCCGCCGCATCAGGTCGAGCGAGTAGCCGTCCACCTCGGAGGCGGGGACGTACTGGTTGAACGCCAGTGGCCGGTCGTCAGGGCCGAAGCACACGGCCAACAGCAGGCCCTCGTCCCGTGGGTCGAAGATGCGGCTCAGGGTCATGGAGTAGCCGCGCTCCCCTTCGCCCTGGCGGGTCTCGGTCATCAGCTCCAGCAACTGGAGCTTCAGGTCGGGCGTCACCGCATCCGACGACTGGTAGCACTCGACCCGGCATCCAGCTTTCTTCACCCGGTTGTAGGCACCGCGCAGGGACTTCATCGACTTGCCCTTCAGGGTGAACACGCTGGCGTCGACGATGGCCTCGTCGCCGATGTAGTGATCGACGAGGCCGGCGGCCCGGTAGATGCCGAGCCACGACTGCGATGCGGCCAGCACCGTCGGCTGCCAGGAATTGGCCTGGGCCATGTCCATCACGTCGGACCACACCTCGGCCCGGTCCTGGGGAGGGCCGATCGGGTCCGGTGAGACCAGCATCACGCCGTTGATGACCGAGTAAGCGACCAGGGACTCGCCGGTGAAGAACCACGACTTGTCGTCCCGGAGTGCGAAGTAGTCCAGGGTGTCGCCGCCGTACCGCTCGATGATCGACCGGGCCCGCTCGAAGGCCTCCTCCCGGGCGGCACCGACCCGGCGCGACTCCCGACCGGGGAGGGCGACCACCAGCAAGAGGACCAGGACGACCACGACGACCAGGAGGAATAACACGTCGAAGTGGCTCCGGCGCCCGTAGCCGAGGAGATTCCCCACACCGGCGGTGGCACCGATGACCACCAGCCCTCCGGCGGCCACCCAGATGAACAGCCGGCTCACGCCCGACGGCCTCACACGGAAGTGCTGGTGTTCGAGGAGCAGCCACAGGCTGAACACCAGAGCCAGGGTCGCTCCCTCGGGAGGCCGGCCCTGGATCAGCCGGTCAGCGGTGGTGGCGAGCATGAGGACGATGGTGGCCACCCACACGGGCCGGATGCCCCGGCGCACACCCCGGGCCAGACCGAGCAGGGCCAGGCCGGCGACCAGTGCCTCGACCACCGACAAGGGGTGCACGCCGAAGGGGAGCCAGTGGTCGACCGGGCGGGAGCCCCGGATGCCCCACAGCGCGGCGAAGATGATGTTCAAGGCGCCGAAGACCACGAGGAGGAGGGCGGCCGTCTGGCGTACCCGCCGCCTCACCACCCACCGCTTGAGGCCCGACTCGTTGAGCGGCCAGGTCGGTCCGTTGGGTAGGGCCCCCACCATGGTCGTCGCCGTCATGTCCACCTTGGCCGGTGCCAGCGCCAGCCGCTCGAGCAGGACCGGCGAACGGACCGGCACCTCGCGCAGCCAGAGCTGCAGCCCCAGCACGGCACCGCCGGTCATCTCGACGTAGGAGAAGCGGTGGACAGTGACGAAGGGATGGGGAAGCCGGAACCGGGCCGGCCGCGCCACCACCGAGGCGGTCCCGCTCCCCGTGTTGGCGTAGAAGCCGTTGCCGACCACCGACAGCTCCGGCTCGTGGGTGTGCCCGGAGATCATGCCGGCGTAGCCCTGGGACACCAGCCGCGCCGCCTCGGCCCTCGGTGGGGCGTTGTGACTGGCCGGATCGGACCGGGCGCTGATGGCCGTCTCCCGTAGGGCGCGGTTCACCCGCAGGAGGGTGGCCGCCGCAGCCACGCCGGCGATGACGACGATGAAGGCGACGAGCAGGCCGAACCCGAGCAGCCACCGCTGGGCGTGATGGTGGAGCAGCTGATTGACGCCGGGGAGGAAGGTGAGGAGGCGCAGGAGGAGGATGGCCACGAACGGCACCGCGGCGAGCCACAGCTTCCCCACGATCTTGCGGTAGAAGAGGCGCGATCCCATGAAGTCGGCCACATCCCCGTCGAGCCACTGGACGCCCTCGAGGAGGGATCCCGACGTCTGGCGGGACTCGATCTCGGGGAGGAGGTCCCGGACGACGTGGTGGCCGAACGGCGTGTCCACCGGTGACCACGGGTCTTCGAAGGCGTTGTAGGGATCGGCCTGATTGCCGTGCACCACCCGGACCCGCTGGGGACCGTGCTCGGTGCTCACCACCAGATCGCACCGGAGGGCGAAACGCTGCACGCCGAGCCGCTCCCGCAGCACGCTGATCGCACTGCCGTCCCAGGCCAGCTGTCCGTCGTGGTTGCCCGAGAGGACGACCACGTGGTGGTGGTCGCCGGCGGCGAACTCGGCGGTCGCCGCGGCGAACCGGGGATGGGCGTCGAGGATCCTGTCCACCTCGGGCGGCCCGGCCAGCATCTCGAAGCCGTCGCCGGCGATCACGAACACCGCCGGTCCCTGGACGGAACCCAGCAGGCCCGCCAGCTCGTCGGCCACCGCGGTCGACGTCGGCGTGGCCACCACCGGCAGGTGCAGGTCGCTGACCACGATGGTGCGGCTGTCCGGACCGAGCTCGATCTCGATCTCCTCGTCGATGAGGAAGGCCGCCCATCCGTCGGGGGCCACGGCCTCGTCTGGGTCTCTCCGGAGATCGGGCAGCCGGGCCACCTCGGTCAACTGGTGGCCTCCGGCCGCATCATCGGGAACAGGATGACATCGCGGATGGCCTCCACCTCGGTGATCAGCATCACCAACCGGTCGACACCGATCCCGATGCCCGAGGTCGGGGGCAACCCGTATTCGAGCGCCCGCAGGAAGGCCAGGTCGGCCGGATGGGCCTCGAGGTCCCCCCGGGCGACGGCCTCCGCCTCTCCCAGGAACCGCTCCTGTTGTTCCTCGGGGATGTTGAGCTCGCTGTACCCGTTGGCGAACTCTTTGGCGTCGATGGCCAGCTCGAAGCGGTCGGCCATGGTCGGATCGTCCTGGGTGCGGCGGGCCAGCGGCGAGACCTCGACAGGGAACCCGCACACGAACACCGGGTCGAGGACCTTCGGCAGCAGAACGGTGTCGTAGAGCTCGAAGATCAGCTTGCCCGATCCCCATTCGGGGAGGTAGTCGACCCCGTGTGCCTCACAGAGCTTCCTCACCTCCTCCACCGGATCGTTGGGGTGGAGGCGACGGCCGACGACCTCCTCCAACCAGTCGAGGAGCTGGCGCCGGGGCCACGGCGGCGAGAGGTCAATGCGCCGTCCGCCTACGTCGAAGACGAGTCGCTCCGCCGCCTTCTGGGCGGCCGCCACGATCAGCCGCTCGGTCAGGTCCATGCCGTCGTTGACGTCACCGAAGGCGCGGTAGGCCTCGAGGGCGGTGAACTCGGGGCTGTGGCGGGTGTCCACCCCCTCGTTCCGGAAGTTCCGGGCGATCTCGAAGACCCGCTCGTATCCTCCGACCACCAGGCGCTTCAGATAGAGCTCAGGGGCGATCCGCAGGCTCAGGTCGATGTCGAGGGCGTTGGCGTGGGTCATGAACGGCCGGGCCAGGGCACCGCCGGCCTGCGGCTGGAGGATCGGGGTGTCCACCTCGATGAATTGCTCGGCCAACAGCTGCTCCCGCAGGGCGGCGATGGCCTTGAACCGCGTGTCGAATACCTTCCGGGAGTCGGGGTTGGCCAGGAGGTCGATCTCCCGCTGCCGGTAGCGGGTGTCGGTCTCGGAAAGGCCGTGCCACTTGTCCGGCAGCGGCCGCAGCGACTTCGACAGCAGCTGCAGCTCGGTGACGTCCACCGACAGCTCCCCTCGCCTACTGGTCACGGCCTCCCCTTCGGCGCCGACCCAGTCCCCCAGGTCGACGTTGGCCAATACCGCCCTGGCCTTCTCGGACAGCGAGGAGACCTGCATGAGCAGTTGGATCGAACCGGTCACGTCGGTGAGGGTGGCGAACGAGAGCTTGCCGTGGCCGCGGATGCTGGTCAGCCGGCCGGCCATCCGGACGGTCTCGCCCGTGCGGACGTCCGGCTCGAGCCCGTCGTGCCGGGCGTGCAACTCCGAAGCCGTCGCCGTGCGGTCGAACCGCACCGGATAGGGCTCTATGCCCTGTCCGGCGAGGGCGTCCCGCTTCTTCCGGCGCTCGGCGCTCAGCGCGTCCATGGTTCGAGGTTCCGACTCGTCACCTCCACCGGGATCTGCCACGATCTTGCCCTCTTCCCCGGGGGATCCCCCGTCGCTCAGTCCCAGTCCGAAACCACTCTGCTGGCTATCTTAGGCAGAGGCCCATGGGAACCTTCGCGATCAACATCGACCTGATAACCGGGTGGTTCCCCGAGACGGTGGTGATCGTCGCCATCGTGTCGGTGGTCCTCTCGGTGGGGTGGCACGACGGGGCCTGGAAGATGGAGCTGCTGTTGGGGATCCCGGTCAGCTTCGTCCTCACGTTATTGACCGGTGTCGCCATCCATGTGTTCAACCTGGTGCCGGCGGAGTTCCCGACCACGTTCTACCTGTGGGCGTGGCTCATCTGGTTCTCGGTGACGGTCATCGTGCTGGGATTCACCCGGGCCCACTGGATCCTCCGGACGTTCTCGGTGCTGGCGCTGGTCTTCAGCGTGATCGCCGCCTTCACCGTGATCAACCAGTCCTACGACTACTACCCCACCCTCGCCCGCCTGCTCGGCAAGAACGCCGCCGACTTCACGAGCCTCCCCGAGCTGCAGGCCATCCGTTCCGAGGTACGGCGGACCCACAAGCTGCCGGACCACGGCGAGACGATCGCCGTCACCATTCCGGCGACGACCTCCAAGTTCCAGACCGGTCAGGCCTACGTCTACCTCCCGCCGAGCTGGTTCAACAATCCCGAGCCCCAGCTGCCGGTCATCGAGCTCATCGCCGGCGTGCCCGGTCAGCCGTCCGACTGGACCCGGGCCGGCTACGCCGACACCACGTCGACGGCGTTCGCCGAACAGCACCACGGGACGGCGCCGATCCTGGTCATCCCCGACAACAACGGCGTGAAGACGCAGGACACCGAGTGCTCCAACAGCGTCTTCGGGAACGCCGAGACGTATCTGGTCAAGGATGTGCCCGCCTTCATGCAGGCCAGCTTCAACGCCGCCGTCGGCAAGCACTCGCTGGCCGTGGCCGGCCTGTCCGCCGGCGGCACCTGCGCCACCATCCTCGCCCTGCGCAATCCGAAGACCTTCTCCACGTTCGCCTCGTACTCCGGGTATGCGTCACCCACCTACATCAACGACGACGAGCAGCAGACCATCGCCCAGCTCTACGGTGGTTCGAAGGCCAACTACGAGTCCCACAACCCGGTCGACCTGCTCCAGGGCACGAAGTACCCCGGGGTGGCCGGCTGGTTCACGTCGGGCCAGAGCGACCCACAGGCCCTGGCTGCCGAGGGTCAGCTCTCCGACCTGGCGCGGAAGGCGGGCATGGAGCAGGTCTGCTCGTCCTCGCCGCCCGGCGACCACTCCTTCCTCTTCTGGGCCGCGGCGTTCCGGATCTCGCTCCCATGGCTGTCGTGGCGGCTCGGGCTGACCCCGCCACCGAAGGACGTGGCCGCGCACTGCACACCTCCCGTCCCCTAGTCGGACCGGCCTGCTCGTTGACGCCCCGCGCTCGGACACTTATGCTGCCCGGGCGCCCCTAGCTCAACGGTAGAGCAGCGGATTCTTAATCCGCAGGTTGGGTGGTTCGAGTCCCCCGGGGCGCACCAGGTCGGCAGCGGTACTCGCATCAGACTTCCGATTGATGGCCGCCACCTGGTTCTCGTGGACCGGCCTCGACGTCACCACGTCGTCACCCGTCGAGTGCAGCTGTCACCTGCCAAGCTCTTGGTATGGCGAACGCTTGCCTGGTTCTTGACTTTGACGGCACGATCCTCGACACCGAGCACGCAATCTTCACAGCATGGTCGGAGTTGTGGGACGAGCACGGCCACGAGTTGGTCCTCAGCGATTGGCAACGGAACATCGGTGGTGGTGATGTGTTCGACCCGTGGGCGGAGCTGGAACGACGGGTGGGGGCCGAGTTGGACCCGAGCCTCCAGGTGCGCCGCCGCAGGAGGAGAGACGAGATACAGGCTGGCTACGGCCCCAGGCCAGGGGTCCTCGATTGGCTGGGCGAGGCCCAGGACCTGGGCGTGCGCGTGGGGATCGCCTCCTCCTCCCCCATCGATTGGGTCGAGGGCCATCTGCAGAGTCTCGGGATCTTGCCCTACTTCTCTTGTCTCGTCTGCTGTGACGACACGATACCGGCGAAGCCTGAACCGACGTCCTATCTCATTGCTTGCGAGCGTCTTCAGGCTGATCCACAATGCTCTGTTGCCGTCGAGGACTCGCCCCATGGGGTTGCTGCCGCATCCACGGCGGGACTGTTCACCGTGGCGGTGCCTCATGCACTGACAGAGGGTCTGAACTTCGCCAGTGCCGACATCGTGCTGACCTCCCTCGAGGAACTGACACTGAACCTTGCATTGTCGATGGCCGAGCGGCACAGCCCTGGTCGAGTGAGGCCTGACGAGGTGTAACCCGGGTAGTGCATCAGTGGCCACCGGACGAGAGCCCCGCAGGTCGTTCACCGACAGGCTGGCCGCAGGTCCGGCCGGTGCGTCACACGACGAGCGAAAGCGTGACCGTCGCTCCGAGACAGCGGCCGTCGTCGTTGAGCCTCGAGGAGATCAGGACGTCGAACCAACGCTCGGAGTCGGGGCTGTCGCAAGGGATCAGGACCCTGACCGGTGCGGGCAGGTCGCCCCGCAGGGCGACGCGGAGCGCCCCTTCGACCTCCTTGGCCGCGTTGTCGTCGGCGCCCCTGCACACCTCCAGATAAGACCTCCCCACGCCGGACCGGGTCGGATCGCCTCCGTTGGCCGCGCCGAACGACTCCCAGGCGGCGTTCACCGCCACGATGACACCGTCCGTGTTCAACAGCGCCACCTCGGTGGAGGGCGCCTGCGGCGACCAGTCGCGCTCTGTCTCACCGTCGGATCGCGTCGGGCCGCCCCCCGCGGCCGCGGAGACCGCCTGTTGATCGAGCAGGCTCCGCATGTGGACCCTCACCTCGTCGGACATGCCCCCGAACAGGTCGGGGCCGGTCGGGTCGGACCGGGCACGCAGGTAGACGAGTGCCGCGGCCACCCGCCGGTCGAAGGCCGGTTGCTCGACGAGGCCGAGCGTGTCGAAGAGGGACGACACCAGCTCCCCGACCGAACCGACCGGGAGCCGCAGCTCATCGGCGATGGCGGCATCGGACAGACCACGGGCGATCCGGTCGAGCACCTCGACCTGGGTGGAGGTGAGGTGGTCGATGCCCGTGACGACAGGCCGGTCGTCCAGGGCACTCCTCACACTCGGGTCGAGCACCGTCCCCCCGGCGCACACCTGGTGCAGCGCGTAGAGCACGGTGGCCATGCTCCGAACTTCGTCGTCCAACAGGTACGCAATCCGCGACGGGCCGGCCAGGAGCAGATCGAGGGAGAATCCGTCGACCCGATCAGCGATGATCACGATCCCCATCGCCGGGAACTCGGACCGCAGGCGGCGCACCCCCAGTTGCGTCGCCGTGGTGGTGCGGGCGGCCGAACGAAGCGTGACGATGATGGCGTCGGGAGCGGTCTCCCCGACCAGACGGACCAGCTCGTCCGGGTCGCGGGCACGACCGATGACCTCGACCGAGGCGACACCCTGCAACGAGACGGCCAGACCCTCACCGATGAGGCTGTTCTCGGTCGCCAGCACCACCCTCGCCGGCATCGTCTCCGGGAACATCGGCAATTTCCTCACAGACGTAGCGGAGGACTCCGGACCCGCTGCAGTTCCAACCGGTCGTCGTCGGCCGCGCCAATCACCCCAACGCTGCTTGCCGACAGCATAGGGCGGATCCCGGGGGGCCACGCGGCCGGCGACCGGGGACGGGGAGCGGTCGGAGCGGGGTACGGCGGTGCCCGGGCCGGCCGGGCGGCGTCAGGACCGGCGGTGGGCCACGAGATGCATGTACATCGACTCGACCGGCTGGTCCACCCCCTGGGCCCGATCGCTGTCGCACGGGAACACGGCGGCAACGTCAAACCCGTGGCGGTCGAGCTCGTCGACAGCGCCGTGGAGCGTGATGAAGTGGGTGACCAGACCGAACTCGTGGGCGGCGAACGGAGCCAGGCCCCAGTCCCCCTCGTCACGGAGTTCGTGGCGGAGACGACGCCAATTCCGGGTGGCGCGGAGCCACGCCCCGTCGTCAGCGGCAACGTCGCCGTCGCTGGTCCCCCCGGCCGTCGGGTCCCCCGGCACCGTCGGAAGCAGCGAGCCGGGCAGCCACGTGATGTCCGGGGCGGTGCCCGGGTGGCAGCCGAAAAGCGGATGGTCCTTGTTGAGGGTGGAGAACAAGAAGGTGCCACCGGGCTGGAGCACCCGGTGCACGCCATCGAGGACCGCTTGTCTTCCTTCGTGATCGACAGCGTCGATCCCGTTGTTGCTGAACACCACCAGCCAGCGCGAGCCGGCCGAGAGCCCTCCGAGCTCCCGGGCGTCACCGGCCTCGATCTCCACGTCCGGATGTCGCGAGCGGCACAGCTCGACCAGTTCGGGCGTGTAGTCGATGCCCAGGTAGTCGGCCGAGAGCAGCCGGAGGAGGCTGACCGTCCGGCCGCCACCGACTCCGAGGTCGAGGATGGGGAGACCCCGCACACGGTCGGCGACGAAGGTGAGCGCGCCCAGCTCGCCGGGGTCGCTCCACCCCTCGATGGCGTACGCCGAGGCGAACCGGGACCACGTCGGCCGGTTGACCTCGTCGACCAGCCCACCACGGGTGCTCTCGTCCACGACGGGAAGCATGCCACGACCCCGTCTCGGCCGCCCCGGCGTGGTCATGCCCGTGGCCGCAGGGTGCCAAGCTGAACGAATGCCTGACCGAGGAACCGACCCGCCTCCGCAGGCTGCATCCGAGCCCGACGAGACGCAACCGGTCGAGACGCAACCCGTCGAGACGCAGCCGGTCGAGACGACCGGACGTTGGATCGGACCCACCGACCGTCCCCTGCTGTCGTGGTTGACGACACCGGCCGGCCGCACCGGCTCGGTCGGCGTGGTCATCGTCGCCCCCTTCGGCTACGAACTCTGGTCGTCCCATCGCACCCTGCGGACGCTGGCCGAGCGCCTGGCCGGCCAGGGCTGCAGCGTGGTGCGCTTCGACCTCGACGGGACCGGCGACTCCGGGGGGGACCAGTGGGATCCCGACCGCCTGCCCACCTGGCGCCATGACGTAGGCATCGCCGCCGCCTCGCTGCGGGCGCTCGGCGTGTCGTCGCTGGTCCTCGTCGGGCTCCGGATGGGGGCGACGCTCGCCCTGCTCGAGGGGGCGGCCACCGGCGCCGATGCCGTGGTCGCCTGGGCCCCGATCGTGCAGGGACGTCGCTACGTCCGCGAGCTGCAGTTGCTCGGCGTCCCCGTCCCGGAGACGCCGAGCACGGCCGGGCGGGGCGGGGGGATCGTGCAGGCGGGCAGCGTGTTCTCGGTGGACCTGCTCGGCGCGCTGAGCGTGCTCGACCTGTCCTCGCTCCCGTCCGCTCCGGCCTCGAGGGTCCTGGTCGTCGACCGGGACGACAGGCCGCAGAGCGGCCTCCTGCTCGACCGGCTCGCCGCTCTGGGCTGCCAGACCGACCACCTGGTCCGACCGGGCACCGACCTGGCCATCGACCGACCCAGCGAGTACGCCACCGTCCCCGTCGACATCGTCGAGCAGATCAGCCGCTGGGTGAAGACGGGACACGCCGTGGACCGAGTGGCCGAGCCCAGGCGTGAGGCCACCATCCGCTGGGCGATGACCTCGCTGTCCGAAGAGGTGGTGCGCCTCGGTCCCTCGGGACTGGTCGGCATCATGACCCGCGCCGGGGAGGTCGAGCGGGCGACGGTGGTGTGGCTGAACTCGGGCTCGGAGCACCACGTCGGCCCTGGCCGGGCCTGGGTCGAGTACGCGAGGGACCTCGCACTGGCCGGCTACTCGTCGGTGCGGGTCGACTTCACGGGATGGGGCGAGAGCCCCGACTCGGGGCACGCTCCCGGCCGTCCCTACGACCAGCACGGTCTCGAAGAGGTCGGAGAAATCGCTGCGGCGCTGCGGGCGGGCGGTCATCGTCGCGTGGTGGTGGCGGGACTCTGCGCCGGTGCCTGGATGGCGCTGCGGGCCGCGCTCGTCGTCGAGCTCGACGGCGTCGTCGCCATCAACCCCCAGCTGTACTGGAGACCCGGTGACCCGGTCGAGGCCGACATCGTCGGGGAGACGAGGGCACGGCGCCAGCCCGAGATCCGCCGGATCAAGCGGCTCCGCCGGACGGGCCTGTGGTGGGCCCTCGACGCCCTCGGCGTCCGCCATCCGGCGGCGGCCTGGTTGCGCCGGCTCTCCCGGACGGGGACGCCGGTGATGTGCCTGTTCACCGAAGGTGACGACGGCCTCGAGTTCCTCGAGGACCGCACGGCGAGGGCCTGGGCGCAGGCGCGCCGACAGGGAACGGTCGACCTGGTGGTCGTCGGGGAGATCGACCACCCGATGCACCGGCACTGGTACCGGTCCAAGGTGGTGTCGGCGATCCACGACTGGCTCGACACCCACACCACCGGGGACTGAACCCCCGGGCCCCGTCCCCCGGCGTCGCCCCTGCCGTCGGCCCCGTTTCCGTCGGTGGCCCACCGGGTGTCCGACCCGGCGCCGGGCGGGGTGGGCGACGAGGTCAGTCAGCCGGCGACGGTGATGGGCACCGAGTGGAGCCCGTTGAGGCAGCGCACCCGGCCCCTCGGTGGCCCGTCCCCTGCGGTCGGCACCAGCGGGACGATGCGCTCCGACCCGGGAGCCAGGTGGAACCACGAGTCGCCCGGCACGAAACCAGGGCGTGTCCAGGGCCACCCACTGGGCGAACCGCCTCGAGGCCACCGTCACCTGCCAACGGTCCCCGTCGGGCGAGGCCCTCGCCTCGAGGCCGAGGTCGGCTTCGATCGCCCGCCCCGCCCCCCCGGGGAGGTGGAAGGCCTCCCGCGTGCACCCGCCCACCGCCAGCTCGACCCGCACGACGTCGAAGGCCGGCGGGCCGAACCGGTAGGCATCGGTCAGGTCGCGGAAGCCACCGACGAGGGCGGCCGCGGTCCAACGGGACTGCGACCGGCCCGGCACCTCCACAGGCACCGCGGCATCCTCGGAGCGGCGGCCGGACGCGTCGTAGAGGGAGATCCGCAGCTCGCCGACGGCGGGCTCGGGCCTGTCATTGACGACGTGGATGCCCAGACCGGAGAGGCCGTCGTCGGTGACCAGCACGGCCAACGGGGCGAGCACCCGGCGGAGCGCGAACCACGGCGCCTTGGGTGAGCCGAAGGCATCGAGCAGGCCCCAGCCGGCACCGGCACCGACGTCCTGCCAGTTCAGGATCAGGGCGCCGGCACAGGTCGACCGCGCACAGCGCCACTCGGTCAGGGCGACGGACTCGAGCTGGGCGACGACCGCCCTCCCGTAGTCGAGGGCGCGGTCGGGATCGGCGTACCGGACGAGGAACGGGTCGACCCCGAACACCTCGGCCACGTACCGGTCCCGTATCTCCTCGTGGTCCCAGGAGCTGGTGGCGTCACGGGGCACGGCCGACTTCCACGCCGGGTCGTGGCCGGCGCCCCGGTTGGTCCCGAACGCCCGCTCGACGGTGGCCGGCTCGGGTGGGGTCGAGAAGGCCAGGCACTCCGCGGCGAACCGCACGCCGGCCGAGCGGATGTCCGACACCGGCCGCAGGTAGGCGCCGACCCCGAAGTAGGTTGCCACCCCGGTCGCGGGATCGAACGGCAGCTCGCCACCGCTCGGGGCCGACGTCACGTAGGGAACGCCGGGCAGCACCCGGTCGACCACGCCCGGGATGGTCTCCTCCAGCACCCTGCTCCTCCGGCGATCGGCGGGGAGGCCGAACATGGCCGCCTGCTGTTCACAGTCGGAGCTCCCACACACGACGGCCAGGGACGGGTGCGACGTCAGCGCGCCGAGCTGGAGGGACAGCTCGGCAACCAGGCCGTCCTCGAACTCGGGGTCCTCGGGTGGGTCGTACCCGGCGATCATGCAGTCCTGCCACACGAGGATCCCCAGCTCGTCACAGGCGTCCCAGAAGGCGCCGTCCTCGTAGGTCGCGTAGCCGGCGAGCCGCACCATGTTCATGCCCGCCCCGACCAGCTTGTGCAGCGACTCGCGCACCTCGGCGGCCGGTGAGACGAGGGCCACCGCGTCGGGTGGCAGCCAGTTGGCCCCCCGGCAGAACACGGGCACGTCGTTGACCGACACGGTGAACCCGCCGGCCTCCCGGTCGGCGGACACGGTGCGGAACGCAACCGCCGGCAGCTCGACGACCGTGTCCCCGACTTCGAGGCGGACCTCCGTCCGCGGTTGGGCACCGTGGGTGTGCGGCCACCACCGCTCGACCCGGGGGAGCCTCACCCGGGCCTCGACGACCGACCGGCCCTCCTGATCGGTGACCGTCGTCGGCACATCCACCTCCCCGACCCGGACGGTGGCCTCGGTGCCGTCGGCGACGCCGTCCACGACCAGCAGGACGTCGACGACCCCACCCTCACCGTCGACCCGGGCCCGGACCTGTCGCTCCCGCACCGTGACCGCGTCATCGGTCCGGTTGAGCCGAACCGGCCGCCACGGACCGACGGGCGCGCCGGACGACAGCCATCCGGGGATGCGCCCGAGCAACGTCGTGCGGAACCAGCGCAGTTGCTGGGATCGAACCCCGAGGCTGCGCCAACGCGGCCGGGGCCGCCTCTTCGCCAGCAGCGGATCGAGCGCGGCGAATCGCATGACGAGGACATTGGTGGGCGCCAGCCGGGGCACCGGTACGCGGTGGGTGAGCCACATGTTCTCCGAGCGGAGGACGTGCTCCCCGTTGAGCCACACGTCAGCGACGGTCGCCAGCCCCCCGAACTCGAGCTCCCACATCCCGGCGGCGTGGCCGGGCACGTCGAAGTCGCACCGGTACCACCAGTCGCTGCCGTCGAGCAGCTCCTGGTCGTCGTCGCCCCACGTCCATGCCCCCTGCGCCCGCAGCGATGCCGCCGCCGTCCCGGGGACCACGGCCGCCATCCACCGCCCGTCGTGGGCGGAGAGCTGCTCGGGTCCGGCCACGGTGTCGGGGGGAGAGGACAGGCACTCCCAGAGCGCACCGGCCAGGGCGTCGGGCGCGGCGCCGGCCGGATGCAGTCGCATGCCGACATTTGACCACAGGCGGGTTCGGGGGCAGCGCGCCCGGGTCGGCGTCACCGCTCCGTCGGCGGCCGGGTCCCGGCGGCCGGCGTCAGGCGGGGTCGGAGGCGATGTCGCCGGCCAGCCCTTCGGTGGCGGCGGTCGGCGGCCGCGGCCGCCTCTTCCTCACCTCCATCTCGGGCGGCGCCCACCGGGACAGCAGGACCACCCCGACGAACATCGCCCCCAGACAGACCGCCTGCAAGAAGATGGCCGCCGGAGACGACCGGAGCTGCTCGCCGAAGAGCTCGATGCCGATGGCGATGCTGGCCAGTGGGTCGACGATGAGCAGGGCCGACTGCGAGGCGGCCAGCGGCCCGGCGGCGAAGGCCGACTCGAGCAGCACCGTACCCAGCACGCCGGACGCCACCACCCCGTAGACCGGCCAGTGGACGAACAGGGCACCCCAGCCGTCGTGGGCCAGCACCTCGGTGGCGGATTTGACGAAGGCGGCGTCGATGGCCCACACCAGTGCGGCGGCCGCACCGAGCAGGGCGGCCCGTCGGGCCGGCGATCCCCAGCGGCTGAGGACGACGAGGAGGACGACGACGGCGCTGCGGCTGCCCACGGCGACCACCCACCCGGCGGCGCTCGGATGGCCGTGGCCCTCCTGGGGATGGGCGACGACGAGGAATCCGAACAGGCCGGCGCAGAGAAGGGCGGCGGCGGCCCAGGTCCGCTGGGCGATCCGGTCCCCCAGCCACAGGGCCCGGAGGGCGAGGGTGAAGATGAGCTCGGTGACCAGGATCGGCTGCACGGTCGCCAGCTCGCCGAAGTAGAGCGCCAGCGCGGTGAAGACGAAGGTCCCACCCATGGTCACCATCCCGAGCAGCCACATCGGCTGCCGGACGAGGTAGAGGGTGGTCTGCCACACCGACCGCTTGCCCTTGGGGCCCGACACATTGGCCAGCCGCTGGAGCACCGACGTGAGCGCCTGGCTGAAGGCGCCCAGCAGCGCGAACAGGATGCTCATCGGCCTGTCCCCCCGATCCTCATGACGACTCCCTCCCGACCCATTCGAAACCACCGACGTCGGAATGCGCAAGAGGGGTGGGTGGCCGGTGACGCCCGATATCCCCCGGGGATGGTCCCACCGCTCAGGGAGTTGTGCACGTTGCCGGCTGGCGGCGCGGCTCGGGGGTGAGGCCCAGCCGCCACGCCAGCCAGGGGAACGAGTCCACCAACGCCTGGCTCCACAGGTCGAAATCGTGACCGCCCGGGCGCACCAGCAGGCACGTGGCGATGCCGGCCCTGGCCGCCGCCGGCTGGAGGGCGCGGGCGGCGGCGAGGGGCTGGCTGTCGGCATCACCGACCTCGAACCAGCCGGCCATCCCGTCGAAACGGCCCTGACCCAGCAGGACGGTCGGGTCGTGGGCGTCGAAGGCGGCCGTCGACCCGCCGAACAGGGTGTCGATGGTCTGGGCCCGGGTGGTCTCTTCGTACTGGGGGGAGGAGAACCCCGAGTACGAGGCGAAGGTCGGATAGACGGCCGGGTGGCGAAGGGCCAGCATCACCGAGCAGGTCCCTCCGGCCGAGAGGCCGGCCACGGCGAGCGATCGAGCCCCGGTGGCGGCATGGAAACGGTTCCTCACGTAGGCCGGCACGTCGTCGACCAGATAGGTCTCGGCGTTGCCGAACCGGCTGTTCACGCACTCGCTGTCGATCGTGGCGTATCCGTTCGGATCGGGCATCACGATGATCGGGGCCGCTCCGTGATGGGCCCCGGCGAATGCGTCCGCCGTGTTGTCGGCGTCGCCGGCGCCGGACCAGTCCGCAGCGCTACCCGGCTCGCCGGGGAGCAGCACCAGGGTCGGGAGCGAGGGCGTGGACTTGGCGAACCAGGCGGGCGGCAGGTAGACGTAGGCCGGTCGGGTGGAGAAGTGCGACACGGTCGGCGGGATGGTCACGGTGATCACTACTCCCTGCGACGGGAGCCGGCCGGTGGCGGCGGCCTGGGCGCGCATCTGCTGCAGCTGCGGGAGGCCGACGACGTTCTCGGGGTCGAGCGTGACCAGTCGGTCCAGGGTCGGGAAGGCGTCCGACTCCTCGTTCACCGTGCCGAGGGTCGCCGCCAGGGTCAGCACCACGGCGACGACGGTCACGATCCGATGGGCCACCCGCCCGGCCGGCCAGCCGGTGATGGTGAGCCAGACGGCGAGCACGAAGGCGGCGCCCCATCCGTAGGCGGACGTCGGGAAGTCGGAGGGGACCAGCGAGGCGGAGGTCACGACCAGCGCCGCGGCCGCCGTCACGGCGATGGCAACCGGCACCCCGACGGCCAGTTGCCACCTCCAGCGTCCGTGGTGTCGGTCGACGGAGAGCACCAGGCTCGCCAACGCCAGAGCCTTGACCACGACCGGCACCCAACCCGAGACGATCGAGATGTTCACGATCGTCCCCGGTGCGGCGCACCACCCCCCGGCTCCACCCGGTCGGCCGAGGCCACGGTCAGGTGCCGCTTCCCCCCGGGGTGCCGCCTCCCGCGTCACCCGCCGGGGAGGAGCGGGTCGTGAGCCATCGCTCGAGTCCGGCGGCGTTGGAGTGGACGCCGTTCATCACCTCGAGCTTCTCCCGGTGCTCCTCGGCGACGCCGTCGAGGTCGGACTCGAAGGCCGACGACAGCGCGGCGGCGATGTCGTCGCCGCGGCGGAACGCCGACTCGGCGACCTCCGCCCACCGCCGGAGCGTGCCGTCCGCCTCGTCGAGGAGGTCGAGCGGATCCCCGAGGAGGCCGTAGTGCGCCAGGGCCAGGCCGGCGGGCCGGCGCTCGGCGAACCGCTGCAGGGAGTGCAGGGCCAGGGAGAGATCGAAGTCCGGTGGGGGTGTCGACGGCCGCAGCACGCCGCCGTCGGGCAACTTCACCCCGACGGCATCGCCGGCGAACAGGACCCCGCTCAGGGTGTCGTGGAGAGCGACGTGGTGCTTGGCGTGCCCGGGCGAGTCCACGGCGATGAGCGAGCGCGTCGGGCCGACGCGGATGGCCTCGCCGTCCTCGAGGACGTGGATCCTCTCCGGCGGGGTCGGGTCGAGCCGACCGTAGAGCGAATCGAGCAACGGCCCGTAGACACGGGCGGCGGAGTCGACCAGCCGGGTCGGGTCGGCCAGATGGCGGGCGCCTTTCTGGTGCACGTACACCGTGGCGTTGGGAAACGCCCGGGCGACGTCCCCGACGCCACCCGCGTGGTCGAGGTGGATGTGGGTGACCACCACGCCGGCCAGGTCCGAGGGACCGAGCCCGAGGGCGTCCAGCTGGGCCAGGAGCACGGGGACCGAGGACTGGCTGCCGGTCTCGATCAGCACGGGGCTGTCGCCTTCCATCAGGTAGCCGGCGGTGACCCGTTCCCAGCCGCCGAGGAGGGTGTCGAGCTCGATGACACCCTCGGCGATGGTGATGCCGGCCGAGTGGGACTCCGAAGGACCCGACCCCTCGCCGCTGTCCGTTGCGCCGCCTGCTCCGGCTGCCGTCCGGCCGTCGGCCGGGCCGTGGTGGTGTTTGCCGCTCACTTCGGACTCCTTGTCGACCCGGACTTCGAGGCTCGTCGTCCCATACCGCTACCGGCGCCCGGCCGGCGACCTCCTCGCTGACTTGGTCGGTTTGGTCGGTTTGGTCGGTTTGGTGGGTTTGGCGGGCCTTGGTCGCCTTGGTCGCCTTGGTCGGTTTGGCGGGCTTGGTCGCCCCGGTCGCCTTGGCGGGCTTGGTCGCCTCGGCGGACCTGACCGACCGCCCCGCCCCCGCGGCCTTCGCCGCCTTCCGGGTCGGGGCCTGCTTGGCGCCGGCCTGCTTGGCGCCGGCCTTCTTGGCGCCGGCCTTCTTGGCGCCGGCCTGATTGGCGCCGTCTTCGGCCGCCGCCCGAAGCGGTGCCTTGGCCACCATCTTGGCCGGATGCCTCGCCGACGGCTTGGCCGTCGGTTTGCCCGATCCCTTGGCGGTGGCCGATGTCGCGGCTCCGTCCCGGTCCTCGGCGGACCCGGCATCGCGCTCGGCCCTGGTCGCCTTCACCCGGCCGCCGGGAGCGGGCTTCGCATCCGCGCCGTCCACCGCGGCCTTGATGGCACGGGCGGCGCTTCCCGGCCGATCCGTACTGATGCTCTCAGACAATTTGGTGAGCATCCCCTGGGCGGTGAGGCCTCCCATGTGATGCTGGCGACCGGTGCTCTTGCCCTGGCTCATGGCCCGACGGGCCAGTCCGAGGATGACGTTGTTCTTCGTCGGCTTCTCCTCACCGGCCAGCTTCGACGCCGAGTTGACCAGTGACACGTGGGAGAACGCCTGAGGGAAGTTGCCGACCAGGCGTCCCGCCACCGCGTCGTACTCCTCGGACAGCAGACCGAGGTCGTTGCGCAATCCCAGCAGCCGGTCGAGCAGCTGGCGGGCATCGTGGTGGCGGCCGAGCAGGGTCAGGCAGTCGGCCAACCAGAACGAGCAGGCGAGGAACGAGCCCTCGCGACCCGACAGCCCGTCGACGTTGCCGGTGTCGTCCGTCCGGTACCGCAGCACGAACCCGCCCTCGACCAGGTCACGCTCGACCGCCTCGATGGTCCCGCGGACGCGGGGGTCCTGGGCGGGGAGGAACCCGACCAGTGGGATCATCAGCAGACTGGCGTCGAGCTGGTCCGATCCGTAGTACTGGGTGAACGACCCGACGTTGGCGTTGAAGCCCTCTTCACAGACCTGGTCGTGGATCTCCTGACGGATCTCCCTCCAACTGTCGATCGGCCCGTCCCTGCCGTACTCCTCGGCGGTCTTGATGGCGCGGTCGATGGCCACCCAGGCCATCACCTTGGAGTGGGTGAAGTGGCGGCGGGGCCCCCGGACCTCCCAGATACCGTCGTCGGGCTCGCGCCAGCCGTCCCGCAGGAAGTCCATGAGGGACAGCTGGAACGCCCACGTGGGACTGGTGCCCGACTCGGCCTGCGACCCCGCCTCCGATTCGTAGAGCGCCGACATGACCTCGCCGTAGACATCGAGTTGGAACTGGCCGGCGGCGGCGTTGCCGATCCTCACGGGCGCCGAGTCCTCGTACCCGGGCAACCAGTCGATCTCCCACTCGTCGAGGCGTCGCTCCCCGCCCGCGCCGTACATGATCTGCATCTGGGAGGGATCGCCGGCGACGGCGCGCAGCAGCCAGTTCCTCCAGGCCATCGCCTCGTCGTAGAAGCCACCGCGCATCAGCGACTCGAGGGTGAGCGTGGCGTCGCGCAACCAGCAGAAGCGGTAGTCCCAGTTTCGGTTGCCCCCGAGGGTCTCGGGGAGCGACGTGGTGGCGGCGGCGACGATCCCGCCGGTCGGCGCGTAGGTCAGCGCCTTCAACGTGATGAGCGACCGCAGCACGGCGTCGCGGTAGTCACCCTGATAGGTGCACTGGGACGCCCAGTCGGTCCACCACAGCTCGGTGTCCTGGATGGCGTAGCCCGAATCGACCGGGCGGGGTGGCTCCTCGTTGGCCGGGAACCACGTCAACGAGAACGGAACCTGCTGCCCCTCGGACACCGTGAACTCGGCGACCGTCGAGAAGTCCTGGCCCTTGCACTCGACCGGCGTCCACAACGACAGCCCGTCCGGCCCGGCGATGGCGCTGAGGGTCCCGTCCATCCGCCGCACCCAGGGGACGATCTGCCCGTACCCGAACCGGATGGTCAGCGTCATCTCCATGGTCACCTTGCCGAGCACGCCCTCCACCAGCCGCACGACCTCGGGATGCCGCTGGCGGATCGGCATGCAGTCGATGACCCGGACCGTCCCCTCGTCGGTGACGAACTCGGACTCGAGGACCAGCGTGTCGCCCCGGTAGTGCCGATGGGTGGCGCCGGTCGATCCCTTGGGTGCCAGCTTCCAGAATCCGTGGTCGTCGTCGCCGAGGAGTTTGGTGAAGCACGCCGCCGAGTCGAATCGGGGAAGGCACAGCCAGTCGATCGATCCGTCCCTCCCCACCAGCGCAGCCGTGTGGAGGTCGCCGATGATGCCGTAGTCCTCGATGGGGAGCGTCATGTCCACTGTCTAGCCGGGGATGCCACCGGACGCTCACTCCCCGACGTCGTCGGGGCCGGGCCGTCAGCCCGCCGTGCAGGCACCGGTGCCGACCGTGCTCGTGTCCGTGCCGGCCCGGTTCACCCGGGCCAGCACCCCCGGCGAGGTGAGTGCGTACCCGATGTCGTCATTGGTGGTCGACCGGGAGAAGACCACACCGATCACCTCGCCGTCGGGCAGCACCAGCGGCCCCCCGGAATTGCCGGGACGCACGACCGCCTGGACCTCGTAGACGTCGCGCAGCGTCAGTCCCTGCCCGTAGATGTTGCGACCCTCCGCCTCGAACTCGGCCATGACGCCGGCGGGCTTGGCCGTGAACGGCCCGCCCCCCGGGTAGCCGAGCACCGCCGCCTCGGTTCCCCGCTGGACGTTGTCCGGATCGAGCGTCAGCGGCAGCTCGGTCAGACCGCTCACCCGGAGCACCGCCAGATCGAAGGAGGGGTCGAACGAGACCACGGATGTCCGGTGGGAGCCGCTCCCGTCCTCGACGACCGGATCGGCGATGCCGGCCACCACGTGGGCGTTGGTCACCACCAGTCCGGGACCGACCACGAACCCTGATCCCTCCTGGATGTCACCGCAGCCGACACCCACGATCTTGACCGTCGAGGCGCCGGCCCGGTCGACCGCCTCCTGCACCTCGGCATCGCCGGGCACCGACACCGGGCCGGCCGAGGCCGGGGCCAGCTGGGCGAAGACCGGCGGGAACCCCTCCGAGGACAGGAAGCTCTGTACCTGGGAGAAGACCGACGGCGGCGGGGGCAGGACGCTGTCGAGGGACCGGATGATGCTGGAGCGGTCGATCGACGCGTTGAGGGCGAGTGACGAGGAATTGATCAGGGTGTTGGCCAGCAGCCAGACGATGAGCAGGGACGCCGTGACCGCCACGGCGACGCCCAGTACGGAGTCCACCGAGCCGAAGAACCCCTTGTGCACGTGCCGGAAGGCGAGGTTGCCGATCACGCGGCCCGTCACCCCGCAGAGGATGGCCACGCCCACCATCGTTCCCAGCGCCACGAACGTGCGCGTCGACTGGGTGTGCACGCCCCGGACGGTGACCGACGCCAGACGCGCCCCCAGGTACAGGCCGACCAGGAACCCCCCGAACGACAGCACCTGGACGATGGCGCCCAGTCGGAGCCCCTGGATGGCGGCCAGCGCCACGATGACCAGCACCACCAGGTCGACCACCGTCATCTCGGGCCGCGCCGGCCGGCGCCGGGGACAGTGCGCGGGGAGATACGGACGACCAGGGCCACCGGCCCACGGTAGACCTCGGACCTCGGGGCCGGCCGTCATCACCGGCCAGGACGACCCGGCGTGGCAAGATCGTTGGCGGAATCGGACGTTTCGCCGGCTGACGGTGCGTGGCGAACGCTAGGGAAGTGAGCGGGTTCATCGTGAGCGATCTGACGCCCCCCGAGGGTGATGGGCCGGACGGGACGTCGGGCCCGTCGACCCCGGACGGACCGCCCGTCCCGCCGTCGGAGCCGCCCACCGGCGCGACCGGCGGCTGGCAACCACCCCCGTTCCCTGCGCCTCCGTCGCCACCACCGCGGCGGCCGCCGCCGATGCCCCCCCGGATGCCGCCGCCGATGCCCCCTCCCTCGAACGAGGGACCCTCCTACGGCTATGTCGCCGTCCCGGTGGACCGCTTCGGGCGGCCGCTCGCCGCCTGGTGGCAGCGATTGGTGGCCATCATCCTCGACCTGCTGATCCTCGGGGTCCCCAAGAGCATCCTCACCGCCATCTTCGTCGGGAGATCGACGGCCTTCTCGTCGAGCTGGCGGGGCGGCGTCATCGTCCTCGGCGTCATCTTCGCCCTCATCGACCTGGCCTATTTCGGGCTGCTCAACGGGAGCGAGCAGGGACAGACCGTCGGACAGATGGCGCTGGGCATCGCCGTGCGGGACGAGTCCTCGGGCGGGGCGATCGACCCGAAGCGCGCCGGCCTCAGGATCCTCGTCCTCTACCCCGGCATCGTGCTCCAGTGGCTTCCCGTCGTCGGCAGCATCCTCGGCATCTACACGCTGGTCGCCGCGCTGTCCCCCCTGTGGGACCGCGGGCGCCAGGGCTTCCACGACAAGGTGGCCCACACCAACGTCGTCAAGGTGCGCTGATCCCCACCACCTGGGCCATGGGCACCCGTCGGGGACAGGGGGGCGGCCGCCTCGCCCCGCGCGTGGGACCGGTCCTCGCCGTCCTGGCCCTGCTCGTCACCGCGGCCTGCTCCACGACCGGTGCATCGGGAGGGTCGACCACCTCCACCACCACCGGTGCGGGCGCGCCCTGGATCGGCGGCTTCGCCACCGAGACCCTCCCCACACCGGTCAACTCCCTCACCGACGTGGCGTGCCCGACCACGTTGCGCTGCTGGGCCGTCGGGTCCACGGTCGGCGGAGCGGGGGCCCCGAACGGTGCCGCGGTGATCGCCACGCGCAACGGAGGGATCTCCTGGTCGAACCAGGTCATCCCTCCCGAAGTCGGCTACCTCTCCCGGGTGGCGTGCAGCGGACCGCGCTCGTGCACCGCCGTCGGCCAGGCCACCCAGACCACGGACGGGCAGGGCGTGGCCATCGTCACGGACGACGGCGGTGCGACCTGGTCGCCGGAGCCGGTGCCGGCCGGCATCCTCGACGTCACGGCAGTCGATTGCCTGACCAGCGGTCGGTGCACCGCCGTCGGCACGACCGCAGGGGGGGCGACGGCCCTGGTCTCGGCCGCTCCGGGCTCCGGCTGGGCCACGTCCGGCGCGCTGCCTCCCGGGGTGGCGGGGGCGACGGCCATCTCGTGTTCCGATGCCGACGACTGCTGGGTCACGGCGCGGACCGCGGTCGGTGCCGACAACATCGCCGGCGCCGTGGCCGTGACGACGGACGGGGGGGCCGAGTGGGCCACGGTCGCCACGCCGAAGGGCCTCGGCTACCTCGACGGTGTCTCCTGCCTCGAGGGGCCGACGTCCGGCAGCGGCGCCGTTCCACCGGCCACCACCTCGCCCACCACCACCTCGCCGGCAGCGGCCGGCGCCCCACCCACGGCGCCGACGACGCCCGCCCCTCCGGCCGCGCCGGCACCGGTGGTCGGCGTCTCCGGGGCCCGGTGCACGGTGGTGGGCACGACGGCCACCAGCCTCGACGGTGTCCGGACCGGGCGCGGGGTGCTGCTCACGACGGACAACGGTGGCGCCACCTGGACCAGCCAGACGGTCACCGGCTCGTCGGCCACCCTCATGGACGTCTCCTGCGCCTCCATCGGCAACTGCGTGGCGGTGGGCAGCACCGTCGCCGCTTCACCGGAGGCCGGCGTGATCGTCCTCACGGACGCCAGGGCCAATGCCTGGGGCGACCCGTCGACGGTCCGCTCCCCGCAGTCGCTGTCCGCCGTCAGCTGCGTCTCCCTGTCCTCCTGCGTGGTGGTGGGCGAATCCATCAGCGAGCATCTGACCGGAGGCTGATCACCCGCCCGGGGCCATCCCCTGACCGGGTCCGGGCCACAGCTAGCCTCCGTCCCCATGCGAGGGCAACCGTCCGGCAGCCCGCCATCGTGTCGCAACCCCTCCGTATGATTCGTCCTGTGCCCGGATGCCCCACGGAGACCCGACCGCCACCGACCCCGAACTGCCGGGGCGGACCGGCATGAGCAACGTCGAGCCCATCCGACCGACGCCCCGGCGTCGGCCCACCTCCACCTCGGCCTTCGGCGTGGGGCGCCGGGAGGCCCACGACGCCTCGACGTTCTACGCCCGCTTCACCCCGCCGCTCCTGTCCGACGACAGCGACGTCGGCCGTCCGGCCGCCCTGGACGCGGTGTGGGTGGGCGACGCCCGGGAGATGGATCTCCACGGTGACATCGCCGACAACTCGGTGGCGCTGGTGGTCACGTCCCCCCCGTACTTCGCCGGCAAGGAGTACGAGGCGGCGCTCGGCGTCGGCCACGTCCCCGCCGACTACCACGCCTACCTGGCCATGGTGGACGCCGTGTTCGCCCAGTGCTTCGCCAAGCTGGAGCCCGGTGGCCGGATCGCCGTCAACGTGGCCAACCTCGGGCGGAAGCCCTACCGCTCGCTGTCGAGGGACGTCATCGACCTGCTCGAGGGGAACGGCTATCTGCTGCGCGGCGAGATCATCTGGCAGAAGAGCCACGCCGCCGGCGGCTCCTGCGCGTGGGGCACCTACCAGCGGCCGGGCAACCCGGTCCTGCGCGACGTGACCGAACGGGTCGTCGTGGCGTCGAAGGGCCGGTTCGACCGGGCGCTCAGCCCGGGCCAGCGGGCGGCCGAGGGCCGGCCGTGCGAGGGCACCATCACGATGGACGAGTTCGTCGACGCCACCATCGACGTCTGGGACATCCCCACCGAGTCGGCCATCCGCGTCGGCCACCCGGCGCCGTTCCCCGTCGAGCTGCCCCGGCGCCTCATCGAGCTCTACACGTACCGGGGCGACCTGGTCCTCGACCCCTTCATGGGATCGGGGTCGACGGCCGTCGCCGCCGTCCGGACCGAGCGCCACTTCGTCGGCTTCGACACCGACGGGGACTATGTGGCCCTCGCCCTCGAGCGGGTGGCCCAGGAGCGGGCGGACCGGCCCGCTCCGTCCCGCCGCGTCACCGTGCCGCCCGCCCGGCCCACGGCGGACGACACGGACGCGGTGAGCCTCGGGCAGAAGGCCCGCCAGCTGGCCGAGCAGGCGCTGACGGCCAGCGGGTTCACCCACATCGAGCCGAACGTCGCCTACGGGGACCTCGGCGTCGCCGTGGACTTCCGGGCCCGCGACGCCGGCGACCGTCTGTGGCTCTTCGACCTGTCTGGTGCCTACTCGGCCACCCGACCGGGCTTGCGGCGCCCCGACGTGCTCCTGAAGGCCCTGGGGAAGGCCAGCGTCCTCCACCAGGCGCGGGCGAGCGATCCGGACCGCGACGACCTCGGGCCGCTGATCCTCCTCTCCACCGAGGTGCCCGGCGCCCGGACCGCCGGCGGGAAGGCACTGCGGGCGGTGACCGGGCCCGACGGCGAGGGACCGGTCCACGACGTGCTCGAGCTGCTCGACCCCGCCAGCATGCGCCGGCTGCACGACTACGGATCGGGCACCCACCCCCGCGGATGAAGCCCGCACCGGAACGGCACCGCCTCCGTGCCTGACGAGCGGACCCTGGTCACCGAGCTCGGGACGGCGCTCGGGACGCTCCCTCTGGCCGACCCCGATTCGGCCGTGGCCCGTCGTCCGCCCGAGCTACGGGTGGAGGGCGACACCTGGGACGACCTCGAGCGCATCAGCCGCTCACGGCGGTATGCCACCGAGTTGGGCACGGCATTCGCCAATGGGCGGGCCCTCCTCGAAGCTCCCGACGGGCTCCGGGGTCGGACACCGCTGACCATCGAGTGGACCGGTGGTCGCCGGGCGCCGGGGGACGAGGTCGCCCCCATCGACCTCCGCATCGACCACGTCTACCTGGTCAGCTGCAAGTACGAGTCCGACATCCTGGCCAACGCCTCGCCTGGGCGCGTCTTCGACGGCCTGCTCGCCACCAGCGGCACCTGGGAACGCGACGACTGGTACGGCGCCGTTGCCCCCGACGAGCTCGCCTCCTTGTACCGGGCCTGCGTCGAGGCGACCGGGGTCGAGGGATTGCCGGCCAGCCCCTCGGCCTGCACGAAAGAGCAGCTCGCCCGCTTGCGCTCGGCACTCGGGGGCCGCTCCTATCCCGACGCCCCGTCACAGGAGGCGTACACCCGGCTGTGCCGCGCCGTGAGCGACGCCTCGGCCGAACGGTGGGCCGCCCAATTGGAGGCATCGGGGACGGCGGACGAGGTCATGCTGTGGCGCCTCCTGCGGATCGGCAGTGCGCCCTACTTCGTGCTGGGCGTCGACCGACGCTCCGGGTTGCCGGCCCGCTACCGGATCGCCAGCCCGTGGGACTGGCGGGACCAGTTCGAGCTCTCGGAGTTCACCGTCGCCCCCGGTGGTGCGGGACAGCCCCGGGTCGACTGGTCGTGCACCTACCGCTCCCGCCACGACGGACGACCGGGGTCGGTGGCCGGCCATGTCGAGATCCGATGGAGCCACGGACGCTTCGCCCACCCGCCCGAGGCCAAGGTCTACCTCGACACGCCCATGGCGGACCTGCCCGGCTACCACCGGCTGGACTCGGTGGACGAGCCGCAACTCAGCCTGTTCCCCGGCGGGACGGCCACCGGCTGATCCGCTCATGGCGTGGGACGGTGACCGCTATCAGCGGCGGTTCGACGAGCTGGCCGCCTCGGGCGCCGACGTGCACGGCGAGGCGGCGTTCGTCGCCGGGCTGCACCCGTCGTCGGTGCTGGACGCCGGCTGTGGGACGGGTCGGGTGGCCCGGGAGCTGGCGCGCCGGGGCATCGAGACGGTCGGTGTGGACGTCGACGACTCGATGGTCCACACGGCCCGGCGCCTGGCACCGGAGCTGGTCTGGGTGACGGCCGACCTGACCACGCTGGAGCTCGGTCGCCGCTTCGACGTGGTCGTCATGGCCGGCAACGTCCCGCTCTTCACCCCGCCCGGCACCGCACCCGACCTGGTGGCGGCCTGTGCCCGTCACCTCGATCCGGAGGGGAGCCTGGTCGTCGGGTTCGAGATCGGCCGCGGTTACACACTGGCGGAGTACGACGACGACTGTGCCCGCGTCGGGCTCACCGGCACGGCACGCTTCGCCACCTGGTCGGGGGAGCCGTTCGGCACCGACGCCACCTACGCGGTGTCCGTGCACCGGCACCGGGTCCGCCCCCGGGCGCGGGGCGTCGGGGCCGGCTGACTCCCCAGGATCGATACCCCGGATCTGCGATCATGGGACGCACCCCGAAAGGACACCATGCGAAACCCCATGTTCGTCTACGACGAGCAGCTCACCACCTTGATCCTCGACTACTGCCGGTGGCGGTTGGCCCTCGACCCGGTCCCCCTGGACTTCGGAGGCGCCCAGGCCGCATCGCTCGACGCCAGCCTCAAGGGGCTGATCAACCCGACGGGCACCGATGCCCACCGGATCATGGAGGTCTTCGACAACGAGCTGGCCACCGCCGTGGTGTCGTGCGACAGCCCGCGCTTCCTCTCGTTCATCCCGGCGGCACCGACCAAGGCCGCGCTCCTGTTCGACATGGTGGTGGCCTGCTCCTCGCTGCAGGGCACCTCGTGGAAGGAGGCGGCCGGGGCCGTGGCCGCCGAGAACCAGGCACTCGGCGTCCTGGCCGACCTGGCCGACCTCCCGCACGGGGCCGGCGGCTGCTTCGTGGCCGGCGGCTCGGCCGGCAACCTCTCGGCCCTCATGGTCGCCCGCGACACCACGGCCCACCGCATGGGCGGCCGGGCGCCGGAACGACCGGTGGTCGCCATCAGCGAGGAGGCCCACTCGTCGGTGGGAAAGGCGCTCCGGGTCCTCGGGGTCGAGGCGCTCCTGGTGCCCTGCGAGGACCACCGCCTCACCGGGCACGCGCTGCGCACCGCCCTCGAGCACAGCCCGCGTGGCGACGACGCGATCGGCGTCGTGGCCACCGGGGGCACCACCAACGCCGGCATCATCGACGACCTGGCCGGTGTCGGTGAGATCGCCAAGGAGCGGTCCCTGTGGTTCCACGTCGACGGGGCCTACGGCTGTGCCGCGCTCTTCGCCCCGTCCACCCGGTCCCGGTTCGACGGCATCGAGCTCGTCGACTCGTTCGTGGTCGACCCGCACAAGTGGCTCTTCGCCCCGTTCGACTGCGCCGCCCTCATCTACCGGGAGCCCCATCTGGCCAAGGCCGTCCACACCCAGGACGCCTCGTACCTCGACGTGCTCCACAGCGACGCCCCCGAGGAGTGGAATCCGAGCGACTACGCCTACCACCTGACCCGGCGGGCGCGCGGCCTCCCCCTCTGGTTCTCGCTCGCCGTCAACGGGACGGACGCCTACCGCGACGCCATCGAGACCGTGCTCGCCGTCACCCAGGAGACGGCGGACCTCATCGAGCGGCTGCCCCATGTCGAACTGGTCCGCCGCCCCGAGCTGTCGGTGGTCCTCTTCCGACGGACCGGCTGGGACCGGGGCGACTACGAACGGTGGTCCGACCAGCTGCTGAAGGACCAGATCGGGTTCGTCGTCCCCACCACCTGGGAGAACGAGCCGGTGGGGCGGCTGGCCCTCCTCCACCCGGACACGACGGTACCGATGATCGAGGAGATCCTGGCCACCATGGCCTGACCGACGCGGCATGGCACACTGAACCCGGGACGTACGAACGACGCGACAGGGAGTGGAGCATGGCAACCGAGGTCCGGGGTGTGGTGGCGAAGGCGAAGGGGGAGCCGGTCTCGGTGGAGACCGTCGTGGTGCCCGACCCCGGTCCGGGCGAGGCGGTGGTGCGCGTGCAGGCCTGCGGCGTGTGCCACACCGACCTCCACTACCGGGAGGGGGGCATCAGTGACGACTTCCCCTTCCTGCTCGGCCACGAGGCCGCCGGTGTGGTCGAGGAGGTCGGTCCCGGGGTCAGCTCGGTGGTCACGGGAGATTTCGTGGTGCTCAACTGGAGGGCGGTGTGCGGCGAGTGCCGCGCGTGCCGACGGGGTCGACCCTGGTACTGCTTCACTACGGCCAACGCCACCCAGAAGATGACGCTCGCCGACGGGACTCCCCTCAGTCCCGCACTCGGGATCGGCGCCTTCGCCGAAAAGACCCTGGTGGCGGCCGGCCAGTGCACCAAGGTGGACCCGGCGGCCCGACCCGAGGCCGTCGGCCTGCTGGGCTGTGGCGTGATGGCCGGGTTGGGGTCGGCCATGCTGACCGGCGAGGTGGGGCCGGGTGACTCGGTCGCCGTCTTCGGCTGCGGTGGTGTCGGCTGTGCCGCCATCGCCGGGGCCCGGCTGGCCGGGGCGGCCAGGATCATCGCCGTCGACCTCGACCCCGGCAAGCTGGACCTGGCCCGCCAGTTCGGGGCCACCGACGTCGTCGATGCCTCCAGCCAGGACGTCGTGGCCGCCGTGCAGGGGCTCACCGACGGCAACGGTGCCGACGTGTGCATCGAGGCGGTCGGGAACCCGACGGTCATGGAGCAGGCCTTCTACGCCCGGGACCTCGCCGGCACGCTGGTGCAGGTGGGCGTGCCCACGCCCGACATGCGGATCGACCTGCCGATGATCGACTTCTTCGGGAGGGGTGGTCAGCTCCGACCCAGCTGGTACGGGGACTGCCTGCCGTCGCGGGACTTCCCGCTGCTGGTGGACCTCTACCTCCAGGGCCGGCTCGACCTCGACCGGTTCGTGAGCGAGACCATCGCGCTGGCCGACGTGGAGGAGGCGTTCCACCGGATGGAGCGGGGCGAGGTGCTGCGGTCGGTGGTGGTGCTGTGATCGAACGGGTGGTGACGTCGGGGACCTTCTCCCTCGACGGTTCCGACTTCGAGGTGGACAACAACGTGTGGATCGTGGGCGACGAGCGCCAGGTGGCCGTGGTCGACGCCGCCCACGACCACCGCCCGATCGCCGAGGCGGTCGGCGGCCGGGACACCGTCGCCATCATCGCCACGCACGGGCACAACGACCACATCAATGCCGCCGTCGCCCTCTCCGACACGCTGGGCGCGCCGGTGTGGCTCCACCCCGACGACCTCATGCTGTGGCGGGCCGTCTACCCCGACCGCAGCCCCGACGGACCCCTGGCCGACGGGATGACGGTGGCCGTCGGCGGCGTGACCCTCGAGATCCTCCACACTCCCGGCCACTCCCCGGGCGGCTGCTGCCTCCTCGACGCCCCCGGGGGCGTGGTGTTCACGGGCGACACGCTGTTCAAAGGAGGCCCGGGGGCCACCGGCCGGAGCTTCTCCGACTTCCCGACGATCATCGCCTCCATCCGGGACCGGCTGTTGGTGCTGCCCCCGGGCACCCGGGCCCTGACCGGCCACGGTGACGAGACGACCATCGGAGCCGAGGCGCCACACCTCCCGGAGTGGCTCGCCGAGCACGCCGGCGCCGGTTGACGGGCGGTGGGCCGGCCCCGCCGCTCGAACCGGTGCGCACCGATGGGCGGAGGACGTGCCGGTCGGTCGGGTGGGGCGTGCCCGTCGGCTGGGCGAGCTCGGGCCCGGTGCCGGCTGGTGCTTGAGCCGGACCGGAGCCTCAGCTAGCTTCGCCACCCAGCGGGCGCACCGCTCCCGGGAGTCGCTTCGGCGATCGATCAAACGGAGGTCGTGTGATGGACGACGGGACGGCCACCACCCGGACCGGTGTCCCGACGGCCGGTGTCACCGGCGGGTCCACGACGGGCGGCTCGGACGCCGGCGACGGGCTCTCCCGCAATGTCGGGTTCTTCGGACTGCTGCTCACCTCGGAGGGCTCGATCATCGGGTCCGGCTGGCTGTTCGGGGCGCTGGTCTGTGCCACCATCGGTGGTCCGGCGGCCATCATCGCCTGGCTGATCGGCTCCGTGGCGGTCATCCTGCTGGCCCTGGTCCATGCCGAGCTGGGCGGCATGTTCCCGGTCAGTGGCGGCACCACCCGCTTCCCCTACTACGCCTTCGGAGGCCTCGCCGGTGCCTCGTTCGGCTGGTTCTCGTGGTTGCAGGCGGTCGGGACCGCACCCATCGAGGTGGAGGCGGCCATCACCTACACGTCCAACTACTGGCACGGCCTGACCCACACCGTCAACGGCACCCCGGTGCTCACCGCCACCGGGTACCTGGTCGCCGCGGCGATGATGGCCCTCTTCGTGGTGGCCAACCTGTTCGGGGTGCGGTACCTGATCCGGGCCAACAGCGCCATCACCACCTGGAAGGTGATCATCCCCACCCTGACCATCTTCGTCCTCTTCTTCACCCACTTCGACACCTCCAACTTCACCCGGGCCGGAGGCTTCGCCCCCTACGGGCTCCACGGCGTCCTGCGGGCGGTCAGTGACGGCGGTGCGGTCTTCGCCCTGGTCGGCTTCGAACAGGCCGTGCAGCTGGGCGGGGAGAGTCGCAACCCCCAGCGGGACATGCCGCGCGCCGTCATCTTCTCGATGCTCATCGGCGCCACCATCTACATCCTGTTGCAGGTGGTGTTCATCGGGGCCCTCCCCCACGACGCGCTGGCCCACGGATGGGCCAACATCTCCTTCACCGGGATCTTCGGGCCGTTCGCCGGACTGGCCAAGGGGCTCGGCCTCGGTTGGTTGGCCTACATCCTCTACGCCGACGCCATCATCGCCCCTGCCGGATCCGGCCTCATCTACACCACGACGACCAGCCGCATCACCTTCGGGATGAGCAAGAACGGGCACGTGCCGTCCATCTTCGAGAAGACCACCAAGAAGTCGAACGTCCCCGTCTTCGGGCTCATCTTCACCTTCTTGATGGGCCTGTTGCTGTTCCTCCCCTTCCCCGGCTGGCAGAAGCTCGTCGGCTTCATCACCTCCGCCACCGTCTTGATGTACGCGGGGGCGCCGCTGGCCCTCGGTGCCCTCCGTCTCCAGAAACCCGACGCCGAGCGCCCCTACCGGCTGCCCTGGGCCACCGTCCTGTGCCCGGCCTCGTTCGTCTCGGCCAGCCTGATCATCTACTGGAGCGGGTGGGACGTCGTCTGGAAGCTGATGGTGGCCGTCGTCCTCGGCTACGCCCTGATGGGCATCTCGCGGATCACCAACGCCAATCCGGTCCACTCGCCCTTGGACTGGCAGGCGGCGATCTGGCTGTGGCCGTACCTGGCCGGCCTCACCGTGATCTCCTACTTCGGGCAGTTCCAGGGCGGCCGGATGAACATCCCCTTCTACTGGGACATGGTGGTGGTCGCCGTCTGGAGCCTCGTCGTCTACTACACGGCCATCCGGCTCCGATTGCCGGCCTCGAAGGTCGACGAGTACGCCCAGGGCGTGTACGGCTTCGAGAGCTGACGGCTCCCGCCACCCGCCGGCGACCGGGACCGGGTCGGCGGGCTCAGGTGTAGCCCTGGGCGACGTGCTCGATCCACCAGTCGGGGGCGGCGTTCATCAGGGTCTGGAGGTCCCAGTAGTCCCACCACCGGACGATGGCGCCGTCACGGAGCTCATGGACGGAGACGAAGGGCAGCGTGACCTGTTCGCCGGTGTGCCAGTGCCACGTCTCGGCGTGCTCGGTGACCACGGTGTCGCCCTCGGCCACCATCAGGCGCAGGTCGTGCTCGTACCCGGCGATCCTCTCCAGGCCCAGCCGGAGCCGGGCCACGATCAGGGCCGGGCCACGGGCCACGTCGTCGGCGGGGGACGGGACGTCGGTGTACTCGCTGTCGTCGGTGAAGAACCCGGCGATGGCATCCCAATCCCGCCGGTAGAGGGCGTCCCACAGGCCCCGGACCCGCTCCTTGTTCCCTTCGATGGTCCCTGTCTGGCTCATCTCGCTCCTCGGTGGCCCGGGGCCCGGGGCCCGTGCGCCGTCGCCGGACACCGATCGGGGCCCGGGCGGTAGCGTAGGCCGCGACGCCGTCCGACAGGGGATTGGGATGACCAGAGCCAGTAGCGGGAACCGTCAGGGCACGCCGTGGTCGGCCCAGCGCCCACGTCGATGATCGAGGATCAGCTCGCCGGCATCGTCGGCCCGTCCAACCTCGACCGCGGGGACGAGGTGAGCGAGGACGCCGGCCACGACGAGGCACTCGGGGCGGTCGCCGTGCGGCCCCGTGCCGTGGTCAGGCCGGGCACCACCGACGAGGTGGCGGCGGTCGTCCGGGCGGCGGCCGCCGAGGGGGTGCCACTGACGCCGAGGGGGTCGGGCACCGGCCTGTCGGGCGGTTGCACGCCGGTCGAGGGCGGCGTCGTGGTCTCGTTCGAGCGGATGAACCGGATCCTCGAGATCGACACCGCCAACCACGCCGCGGTGGTGCAGCCGGGTGTGACGCTGGCCGAGCTCGACGCCGCCCTGCTCCCCCACCACCTCATCTACCCGGTGTTCCCGGGCGAGCAGTCCGCCAGTCTGGGGGGCAACGTCGCCACCAACGCCGGCGGCATGCGGGCCGTCAAGTACGGCGTCACCCGGCACCACGTGCTCGGGATCGAGGCGGTCCTCGGCACCGGGGAGGTGATCACCAGCGGCGGCAAGTTCGTGAAGTCGACCAGCGGCTACGACCTGACCCAGCTGATCGTCGGATCGGAGGGAACGCTCGCCATCGTCACCGAGGCCACCCTCCGCCTCCACCCGAGGCCGGACCACCACACGACGCTGCTCGCCCCGTTCGCCACCGTCGACGAGATCGCCACGGCGGTTCCCCCCATCGTGGCCAGCGGCATCGGTCCGCTGGTGGTCGAGTACATCGACCTGGTCTCGATGGCCGGGATCACCGCCCAGGCCGGCATCGACCTCGGGATCCCCGAGGACATCCGGGACCGGGCCCTCGCCTATCTGGTGATCGTGCTCGAGGACCACCGCCTCGACCGGCTCGAGGAGGACGTGGACATCCTGGCCGAGCAGATCGCCGGGCTGGGCGCGCTGGACGTCTACGTGCTGCCGGACCAGGCCGGTGCCCAACTGGTCGAGGCCCGTGAACGGGCATTCTGGGCGTCGAAGGCCAACGGTGCCGACGACCTCGTCGACGTCGTGGTGCCCCGGGCCTCCATTCCCGCCTACCTGGAGGCGGTGAGCTCGCTGTCCTCGGCGACCTCGTCGCTGGTCATCGGTTGCGGCCACGCCGGCGACGGCAACGTCCACCTGTCGGTGTGGCAGTCCGACCCGGCGGTCCGTCACCAGCTCCTCACCGACATCATCACCGCCGGGTTGTCGATGGGTGGGGCCGTCTCGGGTGAGCACGGCATCGGCACCCAGAAGCTGGCGTTCCTGGCCGACCTCGAGGACCCCGTGAAGCTCGACCTGATGCGTCGCATCAAGGCCGCCTTCGATCCGTGCGGCATCCTCAACCCGGGGACCATCTTCGAACCGGAGGCAGCCGGCGCGGTCGCGACGGCGGCACACCGGTGATCGGGGCCGAGGCGCTCCTGCGCACCCTCGTCGGACTCGGGGTCGACACCTGCTTCATGAACCCCGGCACCTCGGAGATGCACTTCGTCGCCCAGCTCGACGACGTGCCGGACATGCACGGCGTACTGGCCCTGTTCGAGGGCGTGGCCACCGGTGCGGCCGACGGGTACGCCCGGATGGCCGGCCGGCCGGCGGCGACCCTGCTCCACCTGGGCCCCGGGCTCGGCAACGGTCTCGCCAACCTGCACAACGCCCGCCGGGCCCGCAGCCCCGTCGTCAACATCGTGGGCGACCATGCCATCTCCCACCGCCCCTACGACGCCCAGCTGCAGTCCGACATCGAGACGGTGGCCCGGAACGTCTCGACCTTCGTCCACACCTCCGAGTCGACGGCGGCGCTCGGCGGCGACGCCGTCGCCGCACTGGCCGCGGCCCTCGGGCCCCCTTCGACCGTGGCCACGCTCATCCTGCCGGCCGACGTGTCGTGGTCCGAGGGCGGCACTGTGGCGGCACTGCCCATGTCGACACCCGGGACCGGCCGGATCGGTGCACCACCCGAGGACGGCGCGCTGGCCCTGGCGGCGGACGCCCTCCGCTCGGAGGAGCCGACGGCCATCCTCATCGGAGGACGGGCGTGCGGCGGCACCAACCTGGCAACGGCGGCGGACATCGCCGCCGCCACCGGCGCCGCCTTCCTGTGCGAGACGTTCCCCGCCCGGCTCGAGCGGGGCGCCGGGCGCCCGGCGGTGGACCGGCTCGCCTACCTGGCGGAGTTCGCCGCACTGCAGCTCGACGGCATCGCCCACCTCGTGCTGGTGGACGCGGCGTCGCCGGTGTCGTTCTTCGCCTACCCGGGCAAACCGAGTGATCTCGTCCCGCCCGGTTGCACCCTGCACCGGGTGGCCGGACCGTCGGACGACGTGGCCGGGGCCCTGGCCCAGCTGGCCGACCGGCTCGGCCTGCCGGCCGGAGGGGCGCCGAGACCCGGGGCCGCCCCGCCCGACCTCCCCACCGGCGACCTCACCTCCCAGGCGGTCTGCCAGGCCTTGGGGGCGCTCCTCCCCGAAGGCGCCATCGTCTCCGACGAGGGGAACACCTCGGGCCTCTTCGCTCCCGGCGCCACCGCCGGGAGCCCGCCCCACGACTGGCTCTGCCTCACCGGGGGGGCCATCGGCCAGGGCCTGCCCGTGGCGGTCGGTGCGGCGGTGGCGTCGCCGGGCCGACGGGTGGTCGCGCTCGAGTCCGACGGGAGTGCCCTCTACACCCTGCAGGCGTGGTGGACCATGGCCCGGGAGGGGCTCGATGTCACCACCATCCTGCTGAACAACCACTCCTATGCGGTGTTGAACATGGAGCTCGACCGCGTCGGTGTGGAGAAACCCGGTCCCCGCGCCCGCGAGATGCTCGACCTCGGTGGACCGCCGATCGACTTCGTCCACCTGGCCAGAGGACTGGGGCTGCACGCCACGCGTGCCGAGTCGGCCGACCAGTTCGCCGACCAGTTGGCGCGTGCCCTGGCCACACCGGGACCGAGCGTGGTGGAGGCACTCGTCCCCCCGCTGCTGTAACCCGGACCCCCGGGCACCACCGGTCGACCGCCGACCGGTCAGGAACCCGAACACAAGGAGCGCCGTGCCCCATCTGCAGATCATCGTCGGCACCACCCGCCCGGGTCGCTTCAGCGAGAAGGTGGCCCAGTGGGTCGTCGAGCACGTCGCCGCCCGGGACGACGTCAGCTCCGAGCTGATCGACCTGCGCGACTACCCGCTGCCCTTCTTCGACCAGCTCCCCCCGGCCTACACCCTCCGTGACTACCCGACCGAGGCGGCGGCGACCTTCGGGGCCACGATCGATCAGGGTGACGGCTACATCATCCTGACCGGCGAGTACAACCACGGCTACCCGGCGGTGCTCAAGAACGCCATCGACCATTCCTTCGTCGAGTGGCGGCGCAAGCCGGTGTCGTTCGTCGGTTGGGGGAACGTCGGCGGCGCCCGGGCCATCGAACAGCTCCGGGAGGTGGTGGTCGAGCTCGAGATGGCACCCCTGCGCCACGCCGTCCACATCCTGCCCGAGCTGATGGTGCCGGTGATGCAGGCCAGCGAGCCGTTCGACACCGGCCTCTTCTCCGCCCTCGACCCGAAGCTGACCGCCCTGGTCGACGATCTCCTGTGGTGGACGACCACCCTGGCGACCGGCCGGGCGCTCGACGCCTGACCACTGCGTCGACGGCGTCGAGCCGTCGCCCACTACGATCGCCTGGGTGACGAGCAACGAAGTGTCGGAGACGCAGGGGAACGGTTCGGGGCACGGATCGCACGCCTATGCCGGTCCCGCCGTGGTGGAGGCGGCCGCCCCGACGGTGATCTCCAAGGCCCACTACGAACGGGAGCTGACCCGGCTCCAGATCGAACTGGTGCGGATGCAGGAGTGGATCGTCCACGAGGGGCTGCAGGTGATGGTCATCTTCGAGGGCCGCGACACCGCCGGCAAGGGAGGGACCATCAAGCGCATCACCGAGCGGCTGAACGCCCGGCACTGCCGGGTCGTCGCCCTCGGCACCCCGACCGAGCGCGAGCGGTCCCAGTGGTACTTCCAGCGCTACATCGCCCACCTCCCGGCGGCCGGCGAGATGGTCCTGTTCGACCGCAGCTGGTACAACCGGGCGGGGGTCGAGCGGGTCATGGAGTTCTGCACCGAGGCCGAGCACCAGGAATTCTTCCGGACCTGTCCCCAGCTGGAGCGGGCCCTGGTCCGCTCGGGCATCATCCTGGTCAAGTACTGGCTGTCCCTGAGCGACGAGGAGCAGGAGCGCCGGTTCACCGAGCGGATCAACAATCCCGGGAAGCGGTGGAAGCTCAGCCCCATGGACCTCGAGGCACGCGCCCGCTGGGTCGACTACGCCGAGGCCAAGGACGAGATGTTCGCCTACACGGACATCAAAGAGGCCCCTTGGTACGTGGTCGACGCCGACGACAAGAAGGCGGCCCGGCTCAACATCATCAGTCATCTCCTGCAGATCGTCCCCTACGACGCCGTCCCTCACGAGGAGGTGGCGCTGCCGCCGCGCCAGCGTCGCTCCTACCAGCGTCCTCCCATCGACAGCCAGACCTGGGTCCCGCAGCGGTACGTGGTCCGATGAGACCACCGGCGTCCCACCGTCCCGCAGGCCGCTGAACCGTCGTGCGCAAATACATCATCATGGGCATCCAGGGCAGCGGGAAGGGCACCCAGGCGAAGCTGCTGGCCGAGGACTTCCAACTCGAGCACATCAGCGTGGGGGACATCTTCCGTTGGAACGTCCAGCACCACACCAAGCTGGGCGCTCAGGTCAAACGGATCATGGCCGACGGCCATCTCGTCGATGACGATCTGGTCGAGGCGGTGGTCGAGGCGAGGTTGGCCGAGCACGACTGGAACTACGGGTTCATCATCGACGGCTTCCCCCGGAACGCCCGACAGGCGGAGTTCTTCCTCGAGAGCTACGACATCGACGGTGTGATCAACCTCCACCTCCCGGACGGGGACGTCATGCGGCGGGTGCTGGCCCGGCGGCTCTGCTCCCAGTGCGGGCTGGACTACAACCTGATCGGGCAGAGGCCCCGGCGCCCCGACACCTGCGACGTGTGCGGCGGTGCGCTGGTGGCCCGCGACGACGACAACCCCGAAGCACTGGCGGTGCGGCTGGCCCAGTACCACGAGGAGACCAAGCCCCTGATCGAGATCTTCGAGCGCAAGGAGTTCGTGGCCACCTTCGACGCCACCCGATCGGTCGAAGAGGTGCAGGCCGCCATCCGTGAGCGGTTCTCCCTGCCGGCCTGGACCGGCCAGACCTAGCCGGGACGGCGCTTCGAGGGGTCCCGGGGCCCGGCGGGCGCTCCGACCGGTTCAGCTCACTGCTGGGCGGATCCCCGTTCGATGATGCCCTGCCGTCGGGCCGACAGTCCCTCGGCGTCGAAGCGCTCCCGCATCCACCCACGGGACCAGCGGGCCTCCTCGGCATAGGCCTCGTGGTCCGACCGGAACGCGAAGGCGTCATACATGGCCCGGAGCTCACCGACGGCGTCCGGGTCGACGTCGCCCACCGAGCCGGCCAGTTCGAGCACCCTCGGGAGGAGGGCGGAATGGGGGACGACCTCGTTGACGAGTCCCCACTCGAAGGCCCGGACGGCGTCCACGAAGTTGCCGGTCAACGACATCTGCCGGGCCCGGTTGATGCCGACGAGCTGCGGCAGTCGGATGGTCAGGCCACCGGCGGGCATGACCCCGACGCGGGCGTGGGTGTCGGCGAAGGTGGCCCGCTCTGAGGCGATGAGGAAGTCGCAGCCGAGCGCCAGCTCCAACCCGCCGGTCACCGCGGGACCGTTGACCGCACCGATCATCGGTTTGGACGGCCGGGGGAACCCGACCCGCGAACCGGGGGACGACGGGGAAGAGGCGGAACCGACCTCCTGGTAGGTCCGGGCCAGGTCGGCGAGGTCGAGTCCGGCACAGAAGGCCGGGTCCCGTCCCGTGAGCACCACCACCCGGACCCGGTCGTCCTCGTCGCACTCGTCGAAGGCGTCCGCCATCGAGCGGATCATCGAACCGGTCAGCGCGTTGCGGGCCTCGGGCCGGTCGAGGGTGACGACGGCGACCGGGCCGTCCATCCTGGTCGTGATCACCAGGCATCTCTAGCACGGTGGGCGGCCACCAGGCCCGGTCGGGGATCAGTGGGCGCCGGCGCTGCCACAATGTCCCCATGGCCCGTACCGTCGCCGATCGGCCCGGCACGCCACCGCCCGGCTCCTGCGGGACCGCCCGTGGGCCGGCCGAGCAGAGGAGCGGTCGTGGACCCTCCCGGTAGCGTGGGCGCCGCCGACAGCTGGGGGGCCCGGGTCGCCCGATCGCTCGGGCCCGTCGGGGTCCCCCGCCCGCTGGGGGGCCGGTCCTGGAGGCTGCCGACCGCCCACGCGGACGTCGTCGTGAAGACCGGGCCCGGCGTCCTCGACGAAGCCGAGGGGTTGGCCGAGCTCGGTCGCTGCGAGGGCGCGCCACCGGTCCCCGACGTCCTGGTGGCCGAGCCCGGGCTCCTGGTGACCCGGTGGGTCGAGCAGGGCCCCCGGACCGAGGTCCACGACGAGGCGCTCGGACGGATGCTGGCCGCGCTGCACACACCGCGGTGGCCGCACTTCGGCGGCGGCTCCTCGTGGATCGGCGACTGCCCCGTCGACCCCGCCGTCCACCGGGAGGGCACGGCGTTCTACGGCTCCCGGCTGTCGGCGCTGGCAGCGCGGTGCGACCTCGACCGCCAGATCCGGCCGGTCATCGACCGGATCGGCCGGCTGCTCCCCCCGGACGGCCCCGCCCTGGTCCACGGCGACCTGTGGTGGGGCAACGTGCTGTGGGGGGCCGACGGACGCCCGTGGCTCATCGACCCCTCCACCCACGGCGGCCACCCGGAGGAGGACCTGGCCATGCTCGGCCTCTTCGGTCCGGTCCCGGATGCGACCGCCCGGGCGTACGCGGCGGTCCGGCCTCCGGCCGCCGGCTGGGAGGAGCGGGTCGACCTGTTCCGGCTCTACCCGCTACTGGTGCACACGGTGCTCTTCGGGGGTGGCTACCGCTCCGAAGCGGAAGCGGTCATCCGGCGGCTGACCTGAACGTGTCGGTAGTGGGCCCGTCGGCGAGGAGCGGGGTCGCCCATCCGACGTACGGGCGAGGTCGACCCCGCCACCGGCGAGACGTCGGGGTGGCCGGGACTCCCTCGACCCTCTCCGCGGTGTCACGGTGGAGGGACAGTGGCTACACGGCCGGGAAGGGCCGGGGCCCGGTAGCACGGGAGCAGCGAGGCGTTCGCCGCGGTGCTCGGGGGATCGAGGCGCACGATGGCCTTGTCGCACAAGGCGCGTCCCCCCGTCACCGGACCGTGTTCCGACGGCGGGGGTTGGGGCGACGTCAGTCCTCCGGCCGGCCCCCGGCCACCGGAGTGGGAGGGCGGGGTCCCGGAGAAGTGCCCGGCTCCCCCGAGGGCGAGGAACGTCATTCCCAGGACGAGGACCACGCCGACGATGGCGGCGCCGAGGAGGACCCGCCGGCGCCGTCGCCGGCGGGCCTCCTCGAACAGACTGGACGGACCGGTCCCCGATGGCGCCGTCCCCGGATCGTCGAGACCGGTCGTCTCGGCCTCCAGCAGTCCGACAGGCACAGGACTACTATGACTAGTACCATGTTCGCTGTCAAGATCGCCCGGGCGGGCGCGGGATCCGGGGCGAGCAGGTGGCGGCGGGGGGACCTGGTCCCGGTGTCGTGGTAGGTCTGGTGCCGTGAGCACCCGAACCTCTGGTCGACAACCCGGGGGAACCGTTCTCGCCCTCGATGTGGACGGCGTGCTCCTCGACTCCGGACGCACCGGAAAAGGTCCCTGGCAACAGGTGCTCGGCCAGCGGTACGGGCTGGATCCGACCCTCCTGGACGCGGCCTTCTTCCAGCGATCCTGGCCGTCCGTCATCGTGGGCCGTGAGCCCATCGAACCGGCGTTGACCCGGGCGCTGACGGAGCTCCACTGGGAGATCGATGTCGAGGATGTGCTCCGGTGCTGGTTCGAGTCCGATTTCGAGATGGACCGCGAGGTCGTCCGGGCCGTCGCGGCGTGGGCCGCCGCCGGGACACGGGTGGTGCTGGTCACCAATCAAGAGTCGAGACGGGCCAGCTTCCTCGAACGGGGCCTGGGCGCCCACCTTCCCATCGAGGGCATCGCCTACTCCGGCCGGCTCGGTGTTCTGAAGAGCGACCCGGCGTTCTACCCTGCCGCCGAGCGATTGCTGGGCATCGGAGCTCGAACCGACAGGGTCGTCTTCGTCGATGACTCGATGCCGAACGTGTGGGCGGCGGAAGGTCATGGATGGCTCGGCATCCACTTCGACCGGCAGCTCGATTGGCGTGCGCAGATCAGCGCGGCGCTGGCCGCCCGGGATCACCGACTCGACTCGGCGTGACGGTGCGACAGACCGGGCCGTCCGAGGGGACGTCCACGACAAGGGAGCAGCAGCCATGAGTGTGGTGCTCGTCACCGGGGCCAACAAGGGACTCGGCTACGAAACCGCCCGTCAACTGATCCAGCGAGGTCACACCGTCACCATCGGTGCGCGCGACACCGAGCGGGGAGCGGCGGCGGCGTCCGAGCTCGGCGCCCGGTTCGTGCAGCTCGACGTGACCGACGACGCGTCGGTGGATGCCGCGCTGCGGTCGATCGACGAGCGCGAGGGGCGCCTCGACGTCCTCGTCAACAACGCCGGGATCAGCGCCACAGCGGACGTCGACGGCCCTCTCGCCCTCGAGGTGTTCGACACCAACGCCATCGGCGTCATCCGTGTCACCCAGGCCGCGCTCCCGCTCCTGGAGAAGTCCGACAACCCCGTCGTGGTCAACGTGTCCAGCGCCCTCGGTTCGTTCTGGGCCGTCACCAATCCCGCCCGACGCCAGTTCCACTTCCCCTCCATCGTCTACGGCGCCAGCAAGGCCGCCGTCTCGATGCTCACCGTCCAGTACGCCAAGACGTTCCCGGCGATCAAGTTCAACGCGGTCGAGCCCGGGTTCACCGCCACGGACCTCACGCCCATGAGCGGGGCCGGGCAGCCGGTCGAGAAGGGCGCCGAGGTCATCGTGCGGATGGCCACCATCGGCCACGACGGTCCCACCGGCACCTTTCAGGAGGGTGACGACGAGCTCCCCTGGTGATCCCACGCCGCGGCTCGACCGGTTGTTGCCGGCTCCGCTGCATTCGCCTAGAGCGTGGCCAGATAGGCATCCATCTTGACGAAGCTGCTCTCGAGGCCGGCCTGGGCCTCGGGGCTCATCAGCATCGGGGGCACCTTGGTCTGATGGGTGACCGTCTCGGTGCGACCGTCACCGAGGTCGTTGAAGACGATCGAGGTGGTCATCCCACCCTCGACGCCGGCCTCGGTGAACGAGAGCCTCCGGGGCGGATCGAAGTCCACGAAGACACCGCGCATCGGGTACTCCTCACCGGTCTCGTCGTTGACCATCAGGGTCTCGAAGCGGCCCCCGGGACGGGGCTCGACCGTGATGCCCTCGAGCGGCGTGCTGGTGCCGACCGGTCCCCAGAAGTGGGTCAGGTGGGCGGGTGTGGTCATGCACTCGAAGACCACCTCCGGGAGGGCCTCGAAGATTCGGCTGATGGTGAGCTCACCGAGCTCGGTCGATGTGTCGCTCATGGTTCTGGCTCCTTCGTCTCGTCGGGTGTCATGCGCTTCAGGTGCTGCTCGAGCTGGTCGAATCGTTCCGTCCAGATCTGTCGATTTCTGGTGATCCAGTCCGTGGCGGCATCGAGAGGCGCCGGTTCGAACTGGCAGGGCCGGTACTGCGCATCCCGGCCCCGCGAGATCAAGCCGGCCCCTCGGAGCACCTTCAGGTGCTTGGAGACCGCCTGCAGACTCATGTCGAATGGCGCCGCCAGCTCATTCACCGTGGCCTCGCCCTCGACCAGGCGGACCAGGATGGCCCGCCTGGTCGGATCGGCGAGGGCGGCGAAGGTGAGGCTCAGCGAATCGTTCGTCATAGGTATTTAACCAAATAGTTGATTAACTGTTTGGTTGATTATGTCCGGGTCGGGGGCTTCTGTCAACCGGCAAGATCCGAGAAGGGCTGGTTTGCCCGGCCGCATTCCCGTGACCGGGATGCCCGCGTCCGCTCCCTGTCGCCCTACTGTGATCCGGTGCTCGTTCTCCTGACGTCGGTGGCCGTCGACGACTTCGGCGCCGACCTGAGGCGTCCCGGCGTCGAATGGCTGACCATGGAGCTCGACGGCACCCTCCGCGACGAGGGGGGATCCGTCGTCGAGCGGGAGCACGCCCGCCCCGAGGTGGCCTGGGGCACCTCGGACCTCTTCCGGGAGGGAGCACCGATCCGGGCCTTCTTCGGCCTGCTCCAGCGCTCGCCGTCCCTGCGGTGGTTCCAGTCGCCGGCCGCCGGCTACGACGCACCGCTCTTCGCCGAGCTGGTCGCTGGTGGGGTGACGGTGACCAACGCCCACGTCAACAGCCTGCCCATCGCCGAGTTCGTCCTGCGCGCCGTCCTCGACGAATTCCAGGATGCGGCCCGGTGGCGGGACCAGGTCGGCCAGCGGTCATGGCGCGTCCACGACTGGCGGGAGGTGGCCGGCACCACCTGGCTCGTCATCGGGCTCGGCGGGATCGGGACCGAGGTGGCCGTCCGGGCCAGGGCCTTCGGGGCCCGGGTCATCGGGAGCCGGCGAAATCCGTCGGCCGACGACCCCACCGACCTGACCGTGACACCCGACCGGCTCCGCGAGGTGGTCGGCCGGGCCGACGTGATCGTCCTGGCCGCTCCGGCCACCCCGGCGACGACCGACCTCGTGAACGGGGAGTTCCTGTCGTGGACCCGGCCCGGCTGCCTGCTGGTCAACGTGGCCCGGGGCACGCTCGTCGACGACGACGCCCTCCTGGCGGCGCTCGACGACGGGAGGGTGGGCGCGGCCGTACTCGACGTCTTCCGGACCGAGCCGCTACCCGCCGGGCACCCCTACTGGACCCATCCCTCCGTCCGGGTCACCCCGCACAACGCCGCCGGGGGTCGCGGCCGACTGCGCCGCCAGGCCGAACTGTTCGCCACCAACCTGGACCGCTACCTGTCCGGCACACCACTGCTCAACGACATCACCGGGGTGATCGCTCAGGACGGCTGAACACCGGTGGCCGAGGCGAGGCGGACCGAACGACGGACCTTGGGGCACGACGCATGACGGGGCTCATCGTCACCACGGCAGGAGCTGCAGGACCAGTCGCCGCCCGGTGGCCGCCAGAGCATCGAACCGCAGACCTGGCACCGGACCTGGCCTTCGCTGCACTCCCAGCCGGCGTACCGCTTCGACGAGAGCGGGCAACCCCGGCCGTGGCACACGGCCCAGTCACCGTCGGCCACCAGTCCCTCGACCGGGCACACCACGAGGCACCGCGTGCAGTCGTTGCACAGCAGCGGGTCGACCAGGTACGCCACCGGGAATCCCGCCGACTGGGAGACCGCCCCGGCGGGGCAGGCCGACTCGCAGGCACCGCAACCGAGGCACTCGTCCTCGTTGACCTTCACGGCCATGACGGTCAGAGCACCGCGACGGTCGCCATGGGTGCACCCGCCGCGTCGAAGACGGCCTGGATCGTCCCCATGTACCGGAAGAATTTGTCGTGGCCGACCGCGTCGTCCGATCGCACCTCGAAGGGCACCCCAGCCAACGAGAGGCTGTTGAGCGTATGGGGCCCGTCGGCCCCGCCGTGGTCCTCGATGGCCGAGACCATGTCCTGCCAGGCATCGAGCGGCCCGCTGATCACCACCTCGGGGACGAACTCGGTGGCCGACACCTCCCCGACCGAGTGCACCTCGTAGCCCTCGAGGACGATCCCGAACACCTCGGCTCCCCCGGCATCGTCGTGGATCTCGATGCCGAGGCGGAGGTCGGCGATCCCGAGGCGCTCCATCGTCCCGCGGTCGGACACGGCCCGGTCGACCAGCTCGCTGAACCAGCGGTCGGAGGGGAACGGGGCGCCCATCGGGGTCATGACGCCACCGCTTCGGGCATGGCGCCGGGGACGCCCTCGAGCAGAACATCGGGCAGGTGGAGCCGCCCGCGTCGGTCGAGCCCGGCATGGGCGCACCGCCGCAGGTACTCGCCGATGATCTGGGTGCGCATGACGTCGCCCGCCGCCGCCCCGAGCTCGGCGGCCTGGTCGACGCCGCCGGCGGCGAGGATGGCGGTCGGCTCGACGATCTCGGGCGTGGCGAAGATCATCGAGATGATCTCCTCGCCCTGGTCGAGGTAGGCGTGGAAGTCCTCCGCCACCAGCGGATCGCTCTCCAGCCGGTAGCGCAGGTGCATCGTCCCGTAGGCCACGTGGCGGGCCTCGTCCTGCATGCAGAGCCGGAAGATCTGCTGCTCGACGGGCGACGGAGCGATGGCCTCCCCGGCCCGGAACAGCGAGAGCACGATTCCCTCGCCGAGGAGATGCATGAGCGCCGACCCCTCGTCATAGCTCTCGGCATCGAGGATCAGCTGCAGGAACCGCTCCACGACCGCGGTGGCCTTCCCCAGGCCGCCACCGTTGGCCAGGGCGCGCTTGCGGAAGACCTCGGTGTGGCGGGCCTCGTCCATGACCTGGGTGCAGAGGAACATCTTCGCCTCGACGAAGTCGTGGTTGATCCGCCACAGCCACTTGGCCGGGAAGTCCGCCGCCACCATCTCGACCTCGGAGAGCACGGTGGCCAGCTGGCACATGGCGTGCTCCAGGTCCGGGTCGAGCTCGGGAATGTCGGTCCAGGCGATGTCGCGCGTGGCACTCCACTGGCGGCTCACCGCCTCCTCGTAGAGATCCATCACGTTGTCCGACCACACTTCGGCCTTGTCGTTGATCGTGTACCCGAGGTCGGGTACGTCCCGTTCGACGTCCGAGCCCCGGGGGGCCATCGAGCGCCGGGGGGCATGGTCGGGGACCTCGCCGTAGCTGCCCACCGCGATGTCCCGCAGCGTGAGGCCCGTCTTGCCGGGCTTGGCCCGGATGCCCCACTCGGATCGGGTGTCCCGGAGCCAGCCGAGGTCGAACTCCCCTCTGGCCGATCGTTCCAGATACCCGAGATCGAGTCCGAGTGCCATGGTCCACCTCCGTGTTCGCCAGCCCTGCTCGTCGTGCCCTGCTTGTGCCCTGCTCCCTGCCGGATGAGACAATTCTCGTCGACATGTCTCTCCACTTGGGAGGGTAAGCAGGCGGATGGGCCTTCTCTAGGGTCGAAAGTCCCTATTGCCGCAGTCGCAATGGCCGGAGTCTCGGCCCCGGATGGAGTGGCCGTCACCGGGCCCGGCGGTCGATAGGCTTCCGCCGGTGCATGGCTCGTGACCGAACCCCCCGCCACGGACGAGACAGAACCGGACGCCCGGTTCACGTACGCCAATGAGCGCACCTTCCTCGCCTGGAACCGCACCGCGCTCGCACTCATCGCCACCGGAGTGGCCGCCACCCAGCTCCTCCCCGAGTTCCATCTTGCCGGCGGTCGACGCATCCTCGGCCTCCCGCTGATCGCCCTCGGCGCGCTCGTGGCCGCGACGAGCTTCTACCACTGGAGGGCCAACGAACGCGCCATGCGGCGCGGTGAGCCGCTCCCCCGCTCCCCGATGCCGCTGGTCCTGTCGGCCGGGATCGGGATCGTGGCGGTCATCGCCGTCGTCCTGGCCCTGTTCGGGCCGAAATGACCACCGACGGGGCCGCCTCCGGTCGGGGCGACGGCACCCACGCCAACGAGGTCATGGCCGACGAGCTCGGGGTGGCGGACCCGGGTGCGGCCCAACAGCGGACCGAACTGGCGTGGACGCGCTCGGGTCTGGCCGTGGCCGTGACCGTCGCCATCATCCTGCGCCATCTGTGGCCGCTCAGTGGGGACAAGGCCCTGGCCGGCCTGGCCGTCATCGCCGCCGGGTCCGCCCTGTGGGCGGTCACCATGAACGTCGGACGGTCGGCACAACATCGAACGAACGGAGCACCCCTCGGCGAGTCGGCCTGCCGACTGATGACCATCGGAACCCTCGCCCTGGCGCTCACCGGCTTCATCATCAGCTTCGTCTAGGTCCGGGACCGTCGTCGGCGCCGGGTGTGGGTTCCGGCATCAGTGGTGCCGGAACCGGAGCAAGGCGGGGGGACTGGCTCCGGATCCGGCGAGGTGATCGTACGGGCCGAGCGTTAGAGCGGGCTGGGAGCGGGCTGAGTACTTCCATCGCCCGGACCAGAGGGGGTGTGGGCCGGCAGGCGCCGACGGTCGCCGGGCTCCTTAGTTGTCGCCCTGCGCGTTGTTGAAGGCGGAGATGCACCCCTGCAGCCACTGGGTGGCGTCGTCGCCCCGGGGGATGCCACCGTCCGCCGGGCTGTGGTACTGGATCGTCTGGCAGGCCTGCTGGGCGCCCTCCTGTGCTCTGTCCGCCGTGAAGGCCGTGCCTCCCGACGAGTATCCGTCCTTGTACGACTGGGACTCGGAGCTCAGGGACGAGAACATCACGGCACCACCGACGAAGACGACGAGGGCAACGACCAGGATCACCAGGTAGAAGATGACCCGGCGGCCTCGCTCGGTCTCCCACGCCCGCCGGAGACGCCCGGAGATCCCCGAGCCCGCCGTCCGTCCGTCGTCGGCCAGACTCTCCTCGGACCGCACGTCACTCATGGGCACTCATCGGTCCCACCCTACCGTCGTCGTGATCCGACCTCCCGCCGGCCGGACGGCGCCGTCTGGCCGGGCTCAGGCTGCTCCCGCGCTCCCGACCCGGCTCATCGCACCCTCCCGGACCAGGGGAAGCAGCTCCTTGCCGAAGTCGACGGCGTCGGGCACGGGATCGAACCCCTTCAGCAACAGGGTGGTGATACCCAGGTCGTAGTAGCGGAGCATGGACTCGGCGACCTGCTCGGGGGTGCCGACCAGCGCCGTCGAGTTGCCGGCGGCACCCGTCAGGTTGGCCACCTTCATCCACAGCCGCTCGTCATGGACCTCCCGCTCGGAGGACATCTCGATGAGACGCTTGCGTCCGACCGATGTGGTCCCCCCGGTGTCACGATCGACCGACAGCATGGTGTTGCGCCCTCCGCCGAGTCCCTGGTACTCCTGGCGGCGGCCGGCCATCCGCTCCTTGGCCAGCTCGATCCGCTCCGCCGTCTGCTCGGCGATCCACTCGGCCTTCTCCCACGCCTCGTCCTCGGTGTCGGCGATGATCGGCCGGAGGGAGATGCTGTAGCGCATCGTGCGCCCGACACCCTCGGCCACGCGGTTGATGGCGTCCATCCGCTCGGCGACGGCAGCCCGGGGCTCACCCCAGAAGGCGTAGACATCGGCCTGCGCCGCCCCCACCTCGATGGCGGCGGGCGAGGCCCCGGCGAAGAACAGGGGAATGCTGTCCGGAGTGACCGGCTTCACCGAGCTGAACGCTCCCTCGTACCGGAAGAACTCACCATCGAAGTCGAAGGGCGAGGCCTCCTCCCAGATCCTGCGCACGATCGACATGACCTCGCCGGTGCGGCGATAGCGCGCGTCGTGGGGGACGAAGTCGCCCTCGCGCCGCTGGTCCTGCTCGTCCCCTCCGGTGATGAAATGGATGCCGATCCTTCCCCCGCCGGTGAGGTGGTCCAGCGTCGCCGCCTTGCGGGCCAGCAGCACCGGCTGTACGAAGCCGGGGCGGTGGGCGACCAGCACCTTCAGATGGTCGGTGTTGTGCAGGACCGACGCCGCGACCGCCCATCCCTCGGGACCGACGGCCCCGTAGCCGACCAGGACCCGGTCGAAGCCGGCGTCCTCGTGGGCCCGGGAGATCTCGACGAGGTAGGCCGGATCGACCACCGGGCCGTCCATCCAGTCCACCACCGGGCCGTCGACCAGCGGGCCCTTGATCTCCGAGGCATCCCTCGTCCCCACCATTCCGATGATCTCGATAGGCATGTCGATTGGTCCCTTCGCGCTGGCGGTGAGCTTTCCCGGATGCACTGGATGTATCGGTCGGCAGCGGGCAATTCCTGAGCGCGATCCCGAATCCCCTCCGATGCCGGCCGGTCGGGCGGACCGGCGTTCTCCCTGGTGACCGCCGAGAAGTCCGTCCCCAGCACCTGCGGAGGGCTCGGGAGGGCACCAAGCCCTCAGGAAGGTGGCGGATGATGCCGATAGGAACGAATGGTCGTCGTGCATCCGGAGTCGCTCGAGCAGGGCGGCCAGGGACGCAGCGAGACGCGGGACCACGGCGGGGCCCGGTGGACGTGTGCGCTGGTCAACAACATGCCCGACGGTGCCTTCGTCGAGACCGAACGCCAATTCCTCGCCCTCCTCGGTGCCGGGTCGGGCGACGAGGCGCTCGATACCCGGCTCTACTCCACGCCCTCCATCCCGAGGGGCGAGGCGATCGCCGCCCGGATCGCCGACGACTACGCACCGGTCGGCACCATCGTCGACCACCCACCGGACCTTCTCATCGTGACCGGGGCCAACCCGGTGGAACCGGTCCTCCAGTCCGAGCCGTTCTGGCCTGAACTGGTCACCCTCCTGTCGTGGGCCAGCGAGCACGTGCAGTCCATGATGCTCTCGTGCCTCTCTGCGCACGCAGCCCTGTCCGTGTTCGACGGCCTCGAACGCCAACGGCTCACGGCCAAGTGCACGGGCGTCTTCGGACAGACGGTGGACACCGCCGAGCCGCTGGCGACCGGCCTCCGTGCATCCCTCGTCCTGCCCCACTCCCGCCTCAACTCGATACCGACCGGCGATCTCCGCCGCGCCGGCTACCACGTCCCCGTGCTGTCGGACGTCGGCTGGAGCCTGGCGACCAGGCGGATCAACCGCGCCGAGGTCGTGCTCGTCCAGGCCCATCCCGAGTACGGGCCCACCAGTCTGTTGCGGGAGTACCACCGTGACGCCCGCCGGTTCGTCCGCCACGAGAGGGACGACCCACCGGCCCTGCCGCTGCACTGCGTGGGCTCCGCCGATCGCCGGAACCTCGAACGGATGCACCGGCGGATCACCGGCGGCGAGCGGGATCCGGCGATCGTGGACTCCTTCCCCTTCGACCAGGTGGGGGCCAGGGCCCCGTGGCCGTGGCGTGCCGCGGCGCGCCGGTTGTACGCCAACTGGCTGGCCGGCGTCCCGAAGCGGAGTGGGTGAACCGATGCACGACGAGACCATCGCCATCCACGGCGGCTACACGGCCGACGGCACCCGGGCCGTGGCCGTGCCCATCTACCAGACGGTCGCCCACGACTTCATCGATGCCGAGCACGCCGGCGCCGTCTTGGACCTCGAGGTGCCGGGATTCCACTACAACCGGCTCAACAACCCGACGAACGACGTCCTCGAAAAGCGGATAGCGGCGCTCGAAGGAGGTACGGCGGCACTGGTCGTGTCCTCGGGGATGGCGGCGGTCAGTTACGCCATCCTCACCGTGGCCCGGGCCGGCTCGAATTTCGTGGTGGCGCCCCAGCTGTACGGGGCGACCTTCACCTACTTTTCCCACGTGCTCCCCACCCTCGGCATCGAGGCGAGGTTCGCCGTCGACGACCGGGCCGACTCGATCGCCGCCCTGATCGACGAGAACACGTGCGCGGTCTTCTGCGAATCCATCGGCAATCCCGCCGGCAACGTCGTCGACCTGGAAGCGGTCGCCGAGGTGGCCCACTCCGCCGGGGTCCCCTTCATCGTGGACAACACCGTCGCCACGCCCCTGATGCTGAAGCCCATCCACCACGGCGCCGACGTGGTGGTGCACTCACTGACCAAGTTCATCGGTGGCCACGGCACCACTCTCGGGGGTGCGATCGTCGACGGTGGGACCTTCCCGTGGACCGAGCACGCCGAGCGCTTCCCGACGTTCAACGAGCCCGAGCCGGCCTTCCACGACGTCGTCTTCGCCCGTGACTTCCCCGAGCGACCGTTCACCGTCCGTGCCCGCTCGGTGCAGCTGCGGAACACCGGGGCCACCCTGTCACCGCTCGCCGCATTCCAGCTGTTGCAGGGACTGGAGACGTTGCCGGTCCGGCTCGATCGCCACGAGAGCAACGCCCGTGCGGTCGCCGACTACCTGGCCCGGGACCCCCGGGTCGAGTGGGTGAGTTTCGTCGGCTTCCCCGATCACCCCCACTACCGGCTGGCCCAGCGCTACCTCGACGGAAGGGTGCCCTCCATCATCACCTTCGGCGCCGCCGGCGGCTACCAGGCCGGGCTGGCCTTCTTCGACTCGCTCCAGCTGTTCAAGCGCCTCCTCAACCTCGGGGACGCCAAGTCCCTCGCCATCCACCCGGCCTCGACCACCCACCGCCAACTGAGCGAGAAGGAACTGATCGCCGCCGGGGTCCGGCCGGAGACGATCCGACTCTCGATCGGGCTCGAGCACATCGACGACCTGATCGAGGACATCGACCAGGCGCTGTCGAAGGCGGCCCACTGACCGTCGGCGGTACCGTCGGGGCTGGGCCCCGGCGGATCTGACCCTGGCGGTCGTTTCCCTGTCGGCTGGGTCCCTGGCGGTTGTTCCCCTGGCAGATGGGTCCTTGGCGGGTGTGTGCCCGGGTCAGCCGATCACGCTCTGCACGCACTCCTGGGCATCGAGAACCGCCCGGATGCGGCTGCGGGGGGACGGCAGGTAGTGCGTGAAGTAGCGGGCCCCCTCGGTCAGCACGCCGAGCAGGGACAGGTTCACCTGGACCTGACCGGAGGTGTCATAGGGATGGAAATGATCCGTGATGGCCACACTCCCCACCGGCGTGCTCCCGTAGCTCATCTGGGTCAGGCGTCCGTTGGCGTAGAGGCGATTGAGCAGCGGCGAGCTGGAGCGGGCCAGCGAGGGAAGATCCAGATGGCCCCGGACCACGCCGTTGACGGTCACCGTCGTCTCCTCGTCGAGCTCGGTGGACCGGAGCGTCACCCGCCCGTCGGGGCTCGCCTTCACCTCGGGATTCGGTCCGAACGGGATGCGCACGACCCCGGCGTCGAGCAGCGCCAGCAGCTGTTGGGAGCGCAGGGGCGGTGGCCCGGCCTCGAGCCGGTTGATCCTTCCCCGGATGTTCGTCTGGAAGTCGAGGTAGGACTCGTAGGTGAGCCCACCGAACTCGATGACCGAGCGCAGCTGGTCACGCAGGATGCGAAGGACCTCGAGAGCCGCCTTGACCGGGCTGCCCCCGATGGCCAGGGCCTCGTCGAGGTCGGACTCGATCACGTCGTAGACCCGTGATTCGTAGTCGTCGCTCGACCGGAAGTGGTCGCCGGCACCGGCGAACAGATGGCTGGCCGGCTCGAACCGACCGTAGACGGGCTCGTACTGCTCGACGACGGCATCGAAGTCGCCGCTCGCCCATGCTTCGCTGAGACGACGCCGGACATCGGCCGAGTCGGGCTCGCCCGACTTCAACAGGGCCGCATGGGTGAGATACCGGGCCTGCATCTCGGCGAAGAGCAGGGGAAGCAGATCGTGGCGGAAGTCCACCTGCCGCCGGACGGTCGACCCCTCCGGGTTGGTCAGGGCGGCGATCCTCTCGGGCGTGCAGACGACCGGCTTGTACTCGCCGTAGGGATCCACGCCGTGGGCCGACTTGGCACAGTAGGGCACCCCGGATCGCGAGTAGAGGTAGACGATCGGCTCGTTGCCGCTGCGCACGTAGCGCAGGCGGTCGCCCATCTCCTCGAAGTTCCCCCCGCGCCCGACGGTGAGCGCGGTCAGCAGATCGAATCCGACGAGTCCCATACCGGCGACGGCCACCGGGGCACCGGCGGGCACCGGCTCGTCGAAGAACTCGACCGGGTAGGGGCGCAGATAGCGTACGTCCGAACCACCACCGGTGGACTCGTCGTTCCAGGTGTGGCCGGAGGTGAGCACCACGTGGTTCACGCACAGGGTCCGTCCGTTGTCGAGCACGACCGACTCCCGACCACCACCGCCGGGCATGATGTCCACCGCCGCCGCGTAGTGCCGCACGACTTCGAGGTTCTTCGGCGCGTGGAGCATGAGGGTTTCGTAGAACCACACCAGGTACTCGCCCATGAGGCGCCTGGGCAGGTAGTCGGTGGGGAGGATCGGCGTGCCGGTGGCACTGATCCGGCATTCGTGTCCCGACCACCGATAGCCGCTCTCGACGGCCCATTCGTAGAGACCGACGGCATAGGGAGGGTCCTCGTCGCCGTCCGGTGACGCGTAGAGGGACAGTTGACCACACGGATTGTTGAGGACCAGATAGTCGGGTTGCTCCTTGGCGTAGACGCCGCCACCCATCTGTCCGGGCTCGATCACGTGGACGCGGACGAACGCATCGGTGCGGCGGGCCTGTGCCACCGTGCGCTCGAGGACGCAGAGCCCCCACGAGCCGAAGCCCACGATGGCGAACTCGATGAGCCGGCCGTCGCCACCCGCACCCGGGGCCTCATCCGGACGCGCGCCACCCGATGGTGCTTCTGTTGACCGACGCGACAGCTCCATGTTTACTGCAGCCCCTTCTTCACCATTGCAGCAAAATCAATGCGGCTCTATCGATGGTATGTCCGCGAATTGCACTTGCACAAGGCCCTGTCGAAATGTCAATTCGGTCGGTAGAATGGGCAGTCTTCGGGACAGGGATTCGCCGTTGCTCTAGCCGCAGCAGCCGCGACTGACAGAAATGAGACGAGGGTGGGCGCCTCCGGCACGCTTCAATTGGGGAGTCTGGTCGTGCATCGGCTCGGCTACGGGACCATGCAACTGACCGGTCCCGGTGTGTGGGGTCCCCCCGCAGACGGCGACGGCGCCGTGCGGGCGATCCGCCGGGCGGTCGGGCTGGGCGTCGACCTGATCGACACCGCCGATTCCTACGGGCCCGAGGTGGCCGAGGAGTTGGTCCGCCAGGCGCTCCATCCGTACCCGGCCGGGGTCACCGTCGCCACCAAGGCGGGACTCACCCGGGCGGGACCCGACCAGTGGGAGCCGTGCGGTCGGCCGGACTACCTGAAGCGCCAGTGCGAGGGGAGCCTCCGTCGACTCGGTGTCGACCGCATCGACCTGTTCCAGCTGCACCGGGTCGATCCCGAGGTTCCCGCCGACGAGCAGTTCGGTGCACTCCGGGAGCTCCGCGATGCCGGGATGGTGACCGAGGTCGGGCTGTCCGAGGTGACCGTCGACCAGATCGAGCAGGCCCGGCGGGTCGTTCCCGTCGTCAGCGTGCAGAACCAGTACAACCTCGCCATGCGCGGGGCCGAAGACGTCCTCGAACACTGCGAACGGCACGGGATCGGATTCATCCCGTGGTTCCCGCTGGCCAGCGGGAAGCTCTGCCGCGACGGCGGGCCGGTCGACACCATCGCCCGGGAGCTCGGGGCGACCGTGGCCCAGGTGTGCCTGGCCTGGCTGCTCCGTCGATCCCCGGTGATGCTGCCCATCCCCGGCACGATGTCGATCGACCATCTGGACGAGAACTGTGCGGCGAGCGAGATCCAGCTGTCCGACGCCCACTACGAGGAATTGAGCCAAGCCCGCAAGCCGTTGCGCCGGTGGGCGCTGGCCGGCTGAGTGGGGGGATCGAGCAGATGAGCGCCGATCTGGTGATTCGAAACGGGACGCTCGCCGACGGGACCGGTGGGCCGCTCCGCCGCGCCGACGTCGCCATCACCGGCGACCGGATCACCGAGGTGGGTGGCGCCATCGCCAAGGGCAGGCGTGAGCTCGACGCCGACGGCCTGTTGGTGACCCCTGGATTCGTCGATCCCCACACCCACTACGACGGCCAGGCCACCTGGGACCCACTGCTGGCACCTTCCTCGCACCACGGGGTCACGACGGTGGCGATGGGCAACTGCGGCGTGGGATTCGCCCCGGTCGCACCCGACCACCATGACTGGCTCATCGCCACGATGGAAGGCGTGGAGGACATCCCCGGCACGGCACTCCACGAGGGGTTGCAGTGGGACTGGGAGTCCTTCCCCGAGTACCTCGACGCGCTCGAGGGACAGCCGCGGACCATCGACGTCGCCACCCACGTCCCCCACGCCGCACTGCGCGCCTTCGTGATGGGCGAGCGGGGGGGCGACCCGGCCGAGCATCCCGACGACGATGAGCTCGAGACCATGGCGAAGCTCCTGCACCAGGGACTGGATGCCGGCGCCCTGGGGGTGACCACGTCGCGCACCGAGCGGCACCGCACCAGCGCCGGCGAGAGCCTCGGGACCCTCCGGGCCCGGGAGCCGGAGCTGATGACCCTGGCCACCACTCTCCGGGCCAGCGGGAGGGGCGTCTTCCAATTCCTCAGTGACAGCTACCGCACGACGGACGACGCGTTCGCCCGGGCCGAGTTCGCACTGGTCGACGCCTTCGCCCGGGCGAGCGGACGGCCCGTCAGCTACACGGTGCAACAGGACGTCGCCGCACCGGAGCGGTGGCGGGACCTGATGGACCTGGCCGTCACCCTCCGGGCGGACGGTCTCGACGTGAAGGCCCAGGTCGCCCCCCGCCCGATCGGCGTGCTGCTCGGACTGGAGGCTTCGGCCAACGTGTTCACCCCGTCGCGTGCCTACGCCAGGATCGCCGGTCTGCCGCTGGCCGAGCGGGTGGCGGCGCTGGGCGACCCCGAGCGACGGAAGAAGATCCTCGAGGGCCACGCCCACCTGACCTCGGGCCCGGACGCCTTCGAGGGCTACGCGTTCTTCGGCCGCTTCGACGACATGTACCTCCTCGACGACCCGGTCGACTACAACTTCGACAGCACGCAGTCACTCGGCGCCGTGGCCCGGCGCACCGGTGTCGACCCCCGTGAGCTCGCCTACGATGCACAGCTCCGGCGTGGCGGGCGCCAGCTCATCTACACCCCGATGTTCAACTTCGCCCACCGAAACCTCGACGCCGTCCGCGAGATGATCACCTCACCGGTCGCCATGTTCGGGCTCTCCGACGCCGGCGCCCACTGCGGGCAGATCTGCGACGGGAGCATGACCACGACGTACCTGTCCATGTGGGCCCGCGACTTCGGGGACGGGTACGGGCTGCCCCTCGCATCCGTGGTGCACCAGCTGACCCGGCGACCGGCCGCGCACTTCGGCTGGCTCGACCGGGGTGTGGTGGCGCCGGGGCTGCTGGCCGACCTCAATGTGATCGACCTCGAGCACCTGGAGTGTGCGCCCCCGGAGATCACCGCCGATCTGCCCGCCGGCGGTCGCCGCCTCCTCCAGGCCGCCCGGGGCTACCGGTGGACGGTGAAACGGGGGGCGGTGACCTTCGAGGACGGCGTCCCCACCGGTGCCCGACCGGGGCGGCTCGTCCGGGGCGAGCAGCCGGGCCCGACGGAAGGATCCCGGCGATGAGCCCGAGCGACGTCCTCTCGGCCATCGTCGAGTGGGCCGGCCATGAGCCGACGGCCCCCGCCGTCCAGGACCTGGACCGGGCCCTGACCTACGGCGAACTGGTCGACGAAGTGGCCCGCCTGGCGGGCGGGCTGGCCGCCCGGGGGGTCGAGGAGGGCGACCGGGTGGCGCTCCACCTGCCCAACTCGGTCGACTTCGTCGTCACCGCCCTCGCCAGCCTGTGGGTCGGCGCCATCTTCGTGCCGCTCGCCGTCACCGATCCACCGGCGCGGGTGGCCGCCATCGTGGCCGACTGCACCCCGAAGGTGGTGGTGACCGGTGACGAGGTCGAGCCCGGCGATCACGCCGCTCCCGGAGGCACCCCATGGGTGACGCTCCCCGACCTCCTGGGGCCGGGGACGGAGCCGGCCGCCCCCCTCACGCCCGACCCGGCACGGGTCGCCTATGCCATCTACACCTCGGGCACGACGGGCCGGCCGAAGGGGGTCCTGATCGGCAACGGGGCGTTCGCCGCCGCCGTCAGCTCGTCGGCGACGATCCTCGGGCTCGATCACTCGACGCGGGCGCTGTGTGTGTCGCCCTTCTACTTCGACGGCTCGTTCGGCACCCTCTTCCCGACCCTGTTCGTCGGCGGCGCCCTGGTGATCCGGCCCCGCGAGTCGCTGCTCTTCCCGCGCACCTTCTTCCGGGCCGTGCAGCGGGAGGCCATCACCTACACCGGGTTCTCACCCAGTTACCTGAGGCTGCTGCTCGCCAGCCCCGAGATCGACAAGTTGAGGGGGAGCACGCTCGAGATCGTGGCCCTGGGCGGGGAGGCGAGCTCCCCCGCCGAGGTCAGGGCCCTCTGGGAGGCGGCGCCGGGCGTCCGGGTCTTCAACCGCTACGGGCCGACCGAGACCACGATCGCCGTCACCCACGTCGAGCTCACTCCCGAGCTGCTGGCCGACGGCACCGTTCCCATCGGGTGCCCCCATCCCGGAGTCTCCTTCCACCTGCTCGACGAAGACGGCCGACCCGTCGACGGAACGGACCGGGTGGGCGAGCTGTACATCGGGGGCTCCCAGCTGATGAGCTGTTACTGGGGTGCCCCCGGCCTCACCACCGACGTGATGAGGACCGACGTGGTGCCGCAGACCACCGTCTACCGGACCGGTGACCTGGTCTACGTGGACCACCGGGGCAACTACCACTACGTCGACCGCGCCGACCGGGTGATCAAGCGACTCGGCGTGCGCATCTCCCTGCTCGAAGTGGCGGACGCCATGCGGAGCCTGCCCGGAGTGTCCACCGCCGCCTGCGTGGTCTTCCACAACGAGGGAGAGGTCGGCATCGCCGCCTTCGTCGTCACCGACGGGTCGGTGCCCGCGCTCGATCTGCGCACCGGGGCGAGGGAACAGCTGCCCGACACCATGCTCCCCGATCGGATCGAGTTGGTCGACGAGCTCCCCATGACCCGGTCGAGCAAGCTCGACGAGCGTCGGCTCCTGGCCGAGGCCGGTCTGCTCGAGCCCGACAGCGACGCCCCGCGGAGCGCCATCGCCTGACCGGGTCCGGTGCCCTCCTAGGCCGCGCCGAGCACCCAGCGGGGCCGTGACCAGAGCTGCAGGTACTCCACCACGGTGAACCCGAGCTGTCGGTACAGCCGCTCCGCCGCCACCGAGGAATGGAGCAGTGACCCGGTCGCCCCCTCCTCGAACTGGTGGTCGAACACGGCCTCCAACAACCGCCGCCCGTAGCCCCGACCCTGGCAGTCCGACCGGGTCGCCATGGACCAGATCACCACCAGCCCGTCCTGCCTGACCGTGGTCACGCAGGACACCAGGTCACCGTCGGCACGGACGCCCCACACGGACTGGTCACCCTCGCGCACGGCCCGGTCGGGGATGGCGACGGCGGCCGAGGCATCGTCGATGCCGTAGGTGTCCGCCAGCAGCCGGCGAGCGGCAGGAAGCTCGTCGACGGCGAGGGGGCCGGCCCCGGTGGTCGAGCGGCCGGAGATGTCGGGCCTCCCCACCACCATCAGCGGCAGTGCCCCGACGGAGACCCATCCCTGGGCGACGAGGCTCTGGGCGGTGGCCAGGCCGGGTCCGGCGAGCATGATGATGGCCGGCTTCTTCAGACCGAGCGCCGGTTCGAGGCACCTCCCGGTGAGCACCTCGGCGTCGGCCGAATGACAGCAGGCCAGGTTGTAGTCGACGCACCGCTGCCCGCTGAAGGCGACCCACCAGTCGTCGCCGACCTCGAGTTCGCCCGGCTGCGCCCAGATCCGGGCGGCCCTCCCGAGGACTCGCCACAGGTCATCAGGGGTCTCGGGCACCGACGAGCACTATAGCCATGCCCGACCGGGCCGATCCCGCCCTGCTGATGCCGCAGCCTGCGGTCAGAAGCCCGGGAACGCCTGGCGCAGGGTATCCAGCGCCGCGCCGACGACCGCACCCGGCGTGTGCTCGGGGTCGAGGCGTCCGTAGACGAGTCGGATGAATGCCTCGGACGGCAGGTCGAGCTCGGGGTCGGCGACGGGCACGCTCCCGGCCAGGGTGACCGAGTCCGCCCCCAGCTCCACCGTGAAGTCGCGGCGCGGGTCACTGGTCCGGACGTGCAGGGTCTCGGTGCGGCCGACGGGCCTTCCGGCGAACCCGGCGATCACCGAGAGGTTGTCGATCACCATTCGCGCCGCGGTGTCGGGAAGGACGGCGGCCGGGTCGAGCACCACCTCGACGTCCCAGGTGTGGAGGGCGTGCTCGTTCAACCGCAACCCGACGAATCCGTCGAAGTCGAGGTCGAACGGCCCCATGGCGGCTCGGAACTGGTCCCGTCGGTCGTCACTGAGGCCGGCGAGGCTCGACACCAGCGACTCGTCGGCCGCGAGTGCGTCCGCCGCCTGGGAGTCGGGTGTTTTGGCGTTCCACTCGTCCCAGGTGGCCTGGTTCAGGTCTCCACTCGTCTCGCGGCCGTGCACGACGTCCTCGAAGCGCCGGCGGAGGATGACGGCCCCGGACCCGAGGTGGGACAGGACATCGGCGACGGTCCACTCGCTCGGGTAGGCCTGCCGCCGCAACTGGGCGGGTTCGAGGCCGTCCACGATGCGCTGCAGCCGCTCCACCGAGGCGTGCAGTGCCGAAAGCTCTTCACTCATGCTCGTCCGATCGTCCTGGCGGCGCCGCTGTCGAATCCTGGCCCGCGGTCCCCTGATTTGGCCAGGTCCGGACGCCTGCGTCAAATGCCCCGGCGCCCTGGGGCCCCTCGGATGGGCGAGATCCGGACCCGCTGGCGCCCGCGGCGTTGATCCGCGCAGAATTGGGGTAGATCCCACCCGTCCGTCGACCAACCGAGGTTCCCATGGCCATCGCCACCATCAATCCAGCCACCGGTCAGACGGTGAAGACCTTCTCCGAGCTCTCCGACGAGGAGGTCGAGCGCGACCTGGCCCGGGCCGCGACCACCTTCCGTACCTACCGGCGGACCACCTTCGCGGAGCGGTCGGCCTGGATGCGGCAAGCCGGGGAGATCCTCGACTCCGAGGTCGACACCGTCGCCGAGATGATGACCACCGAGATGGGCAAGACGATCGCCGCCGCCCGCCAGGAGGTCCAGAAGTGTGCGAAGGCGTGCCGCTACTTCGCCCAGCACGCCGAGGAGTTCCTGGCCGACGAGCCGGCCGACGCCGACGCGGTGGGAGCCACCACGGCCTACGCCCGTTACCAGCCGCTCGGACCGGTCCTCGCCGTCATGCCGTGGAACTTCCCCCTGTGGCAGGCCATGCGGTTCGCCGCTCCGGCCCTGATGGCCGGCAACGTGGGGTTGCTCAAGCACGCGTCCAATGTCCCCCAGACCGCCCTGTTCATGCAGGAGCTCTTCACGAGGGCCGGTTTTCCCGAGGGGGCGTTCCAGACACTGCTCATCGGCTCCGGCAAGGTTGAGGCCGTGCTCCGTGACCGCCGGGTGGCGGCCGTCACCCTGACCGGCTCGGGACCGGCGGGCTCCTCGGTGGCGTCCATCGCCGGCGACGTCGTGAAGAAGTCGGTGCTCGAGCTCGGTGGCAGCGATCCCTTCATCGTCATGCCCTCTGCCGACCTGGCCAGGGCGGCAGCGGTCGGGGCCACCGCCCGCTGCCTCAACAACGGCCAGTCCTGCATCGCCGCCAAGCGCTTCATCGTCCACGCCGACGTCGCAGACGAGTTCGAGCAGCGGTTCGTCGAGGAGATGGCGTCGCGTGTGGTCGGGAATCCGATGGAGGAGGGAACCGACATCGGTCCCCTCGCCTCCGAGCAGCAGCGGTCCGACATCGTCGAGCTGGTGGAGGACGCCGTCGCCAAGGGTGCGGTGGCACGGTGCGGCGGTGTCGTTCCCGACGGTCCGGGGTGGTACTACCCGCCGACCGTCCTCACCGGGATCGATCCGTCGATGCGGGTGCACCTGGAGGAGGTCTTCGGTCCGGTGGCCACCCTCTACCGGGTCTCCAGCATCGGGGAGGCCATCGAGCTGGCCAACGTCACCGAGTTCGGCCTGGGCGCCAACGCCTGGACCGAGGACGAGGACGAGCGGGCCCGGCTGATCGAGGAGCTGGATGCGGGCATGGTGTTCGTCAACGGCAACGTCACGTCGTACCCGGAGCTCCCCTTCGGTGGGATCAAGACCTCGGGGTACGGCCGGGAGCTGACCGCCCACGGGATCCGCGAGTTCTGCAATCTCAAGGCCGTCTGGGTGGGGGCGCCGGCCGGCTGATCCCCGGGCGACCGTCCAATCGACGGGCCCCGTGTGTCACCGGGCCCGGCCGGGCCGGCAGGTCCCGTTCGGACCGTCGGACCGTCGGACCGACAGACCCGACAGACCCGTCAGACCCGACAGACCCGTCAGACCACGACACCCTGTCGTCGCCGCCTCACGAACCGGTCGGCCGAGGCGGCCAGGTCGACCTGCAACTGGCGCTGGTTCTCGAGCAGCTCATCCGCCCAGAGCATCTGCAGGGTCGTGCGCAGCCGGTCGCCGCGACGCCGGTTGCGTGCGTCGACGATCGCCTCCCGCAACACGTCCTGGAGGACCTCGTCACGGCCCGGGGGTGGGTCGAGCGACGCACGCCGCTCGGCCAGCAGCTCGGCGAACTCGCCGTACCAACGGTGGCTGGAGGCGTAGGCGTCGCGCAGGACCGCCCCGGCCACGGCCACCGATTCGAGTTCCGGACGGCCGGGGCCGGTCGGGAACGCCGGCAGCGTGGCCAGGGTGTAGGCGGCGAGCCGGAGCCGGTTCGACCCGGTGAACAGAGCGGTGATGGTGTCGACGGGAACCACCTTCGCCCCTCGCTCGGTCAGGAATTGCCGGAAGGCGTCGTCGAGCCGCAGATAGGCCAGGTGGGCGGCCCGCTGGCCCGGACCGGTGTCGACCTGTCGGGTCGACGTGGTCAGCCGGTCGACCGCGTCGGCCAGATAGCTGGAGTTCGTGACGAACGCATCGGACAGGGCCCGCCCGAGCGCGGCCGTGGCACCCCGAGGCCAGAACAGCAGTCCCACCACGATGCTCACCCCGCAGCCGATGGCCACATCCTCGATCCGGGTCAGTCCCACCTTCCAGCCGACGGGATCGATGATGTTGAACAGGATGACCACCACCAGGGTGAATCCGGCCTGCCCGGCGGCGAACGAGATCATCGATGGGGCCACGCCCGACACCAGGACGGCCAGCGGCAGGAGTGCCCACAGCAGGGCGGTGTGGTCGGCCACCCCGATCATGATGGCCGAGCCGATGACGAAGCCGACGGCTGTCCCCCCGATGGCGCGCAGGGCCGTCGCTCCGGTGCCGAGTGCGTTGGAACGCAGTACCGACAGTGTGCCGAGCACGACCCAGAACCCGTGCCCGACATCGGTGATCTCGACGACGGCCACCGCCAGGGCCAACGCGAACGCACCGCGGAGGGCATTGCGGAACCAGACCGACCGGAAGGAGAGGTGGGAGACGAGGCGGCCCCACACCAGCTGCCGGGCCGGCTCCCCGCCCATGCCGAGTCTCCGGTCGCCGCTCGGCTGGGCACCGGCCGACTCGAGCGTGGCGTCCGCCACCATCTCGGCGGCGATACCCACCGCACGGGCGCGGAAGCTGGGGTCCAGTGCCGAGGCAATCCCCCCGTGACCGGGCGCGCCCGGCCGGTCCCCATCGCCGGGTGATCCGGCGGTGGCCTCGGCGTCGGCGTCGGCGTCGGCGTCGGCGTCGATCAGCATCGACACCTCGGCATCGAGCTCGCTGCCCACCAGTCCGTCGAGCCGGACGGTCGACTCCCGGATCGCCTCGACGAGCCCGTCGTCCTGCACCGGGTAGGCGTCGCCGTCACAGATCAACGCCGCGCACTGGTCGAGGGTCTCCGCCACCACCTCGATGATCGTCCGGACGCGTGGGAGCTCGACCGGCACGGTGTCGCCACTCACCAGTGCGGCGTTGCCGGCCATCCACTCGACCCGGCCGACCAGCTTGGCCAGGGCGACCGCACCGGCGGCGACGCCCGTCGGTGGGTACGGCGTCGCTGCATACTGGTCGCGCAGGAGGGCCAGCTCGGTGGCGACCGCGGCCTGCGCCTCCTGCACGGGTCGACCGTCGGCCAGGCTCGTCGCCATGCGGCTGACCGCCGACAGGGTGGCCGACAGCCGGCGCCGGAGATCGTCGCGCCAGGGGGTGGGCCACACCACGAGGCACGCCGGGATGCAGAATGCGGCGGCGAACAGCCAACCGAGCAGCCGGGGACCGGTGGCCGCAGCCGGCTGGGCCACCGCCACCGGCAGGACGAACGTCAGGAGGGCCGCGGTGGAGGCGGTGGCCACCTGTGGCGAGACGATCCCCCCGAAGAGCACGGCGAACCCCACCACCGCCATGGCCACCACCGCCCCGACCTTGTCGGTCGAGACGACCGTGCCGAGGACGATGAAGCAACTGCCGGCGACGAAGAGCCCCCCATAGGAGACGAGCCGGGTCCGTGTCCGCCCGGGGAAGTCCACCAGCAGCAGCAAGGAGAAGGATCCGAAGGCACCGAACAGGCCGACCTGGGGATCGGAGAAGAGCAGGTGGGTCAGGGCGAAGACGACCGGCATGACGACTGCGGCCCGGACCGACCTCTTGACCGCAGACAGCTGGGGGTCCTTCGACCGTATCCATCCGACCAGGCGCGACGGGGTGCGTCGGGCGTCGCCCCGCGGGGCCGCGCTGCCGGTCATCGGGTCAGGGCCGGTCCCTGCGGCACCAGGTCAATGGGAACGAGTCAGACATCTCCGAGGTGAACCTACTCCGGTCGATCGTGGGAGGCTCTCATCATGGCGGCCCCGATCAGCGGCACGTGCGGGAGCGGGTTCGAGACGGTGCGGCACGAGTTCGGGCGCAATTTCGCCGAGCGGGGTGAGCTCGGGGCCTCGGTGTGCGTGCTGGTCGACGGCCACGTGGTGGTGGACCTCGTCGGGGGCTGGTCCGACGGGGCAAGGACGCAGCTGTGGCGGGCCGACACGCTGGTGGACGTCTACTCGGTGGGGAAGCCGGTGGTGGCCCTCCTCGCCCTGCAACTCGTCGACGCCGGCCTCATCGGCCTCGACGACCCGATCTCCCAGGTATGGCCGGAGTTCGGGGCCGGGGGAAAGGGGGCGGCCACCGTCCGCCAGGCCCTGTGCCACCGGGCCGGGGTCCCCGCCATCCGTCAACCGTTGACCGATGCGGACCTGTGGGACTGGCGGCGGATGGCCGACGCCCTGGCGGCCACCGACCCGTGGTGGGAGCCGGGGACCAGGCACGCCTATCACACCAACACCTACGGGCATCTGGTCGGTGAGATCGTCCGCCGGGTGAGCGGCGAGACGTGTGGTGCCCGGCTCCGCGCCCTGGCCGGACCGCTCGGTGCCGACTTCTGGTTCGGCGTCCCGAGGGCCGAGCAGCGCCGATGCGCCGAGGTGGTCTGGTCCGGGTCGGCGACCCCTCCCGACGTCGCGTTCGACCGCCTCTCCGGCGACGAGCTCATGACAATGCTCGGCTACTTCAACCCCCCCGGCTACTCCTCGGTCGGCGTGGTCAACACCGGGGAGTGGCGCGGGGCCGAAGTGCCGTCCACCAACGGGCACGCCACCGCCACCGCCGTCGCCCGCCTCTACGCCGGGTTGCTCGGGCCCGGCCGGCTCCTCTCGCCGGGCCTGCTGGCGGAGGCGGTCTCCCCCCAGTCGCAGGGCTACTGCCCGGTCCTCGGCGAGGAGGTCACCTTCGGCCTCGGCTTCAAGCCCACCGTGCCCCGGCGGCCGTTCGGGCCCAACCCGGGCAGTTTCGGGCACTTCGGGACCGGCGGTGCCGTCGGGTTCGCCGATCCTGGCGCCGGTGTCGCCTTCGGCTACGTCATGAACGACGTGATCCCGCGGTGGCAGAGTTCGCGCAATCGGGCCCTCATCGACGCGCTCTACGCCTCGCTCTGAGAGCCGGCGTCCGGTCTGCGATCGGTGGGCGTCTAGGGCAGCGACGCGGGGTCCACCCCGGCGCCACCCGCCGCGCTGCTGGCGTAGGCGGCCAGGGCGAAGCGGAGGACGGAGACCGCCTCCTCGCCGCTCCACAACAGGGGCCCCTGACCGGTGTGGAGATAGCGCAGCCAATGGCGACCGGAGTCACGGAAGCTGCTGGCCCAGTCGTCGTCGAGGGCGTGGTACGAGCGCATCTCCCCGTTGGCGTAGACCTCGAGGCTCGGCTGCTGGATGCCCCGTCCGGTGCAGCGGTTGACCCGCGCGTAGCCGCGGCGCCCGGTGACCTCCCAACGTTCGTCATTGGTGTAGTAGTCGGAGCGGAGGTACATGTCGGGCGCCAGGGTGATGTCCCACACGCCACGGATTCCGCTCTCGTGCTCCCAGACGATCGTGGACGGTGCATCGATGGCGATGCCCGGCATCACCTCGGTCCCGCCGATCCATGCCCGCACCTCCCGGATGGGGCCGAAGAGCCAGAGGGCCGTCGACAGCTTGTGCCAGCCGTCGTCGAAGACGAGGATCCCCCGTCCTTCACGGATCTGCTTGAACTGCCACTCGTAACTGCTTCCGGGGACCTCCCAGCCCCCCAGACCGCTGGCCACCATCTTCAGGTGGTAGCCACCCACCTCACCGATCTCGCCGGACTCCACCACCTCCTTCAGCTTCACCAGCGGCTCGTAGAACACGTAGTTCTCCATGACCCGGAACTGGCGGTCGTTGGCCCGGGCGGCGTCGAGCATCCGTCTGGCGCTGGCGAGGTCGTTGCACAGCGGCTTCTGCAGGTTGACGTGCCAGCCGTTGCCGAAGAGCTCGATGACGCCGTCGACGTGCAGCGGGATGGGCAGCAGTGCCTCGACGGTATCGACCTCGAGGCCGCTCGAAGCCAGCTCGGCGACGCTGGCGAACGTGCGGGCGGCCGGCCAGTCCGACTGGCGCTCGGCCCGGCGCTCCTCGCTCGGATCGACGAGGGCCACCACCTCGACGTCGGGATTGTCGACATAGGCCCGCATGTTCAGGTCATAGATGCGGCCGAGTCCAACGAAGGCGGCCCGCACCGGCCGGTCATACGGGGAAAACGTCATCGACAGCCTCTCCTTGCGTCGTTCGACCCCGGCAACCGGTCCATGCGTTGCCGCTGACGATCCCGAGCCCGGCAGGCCGGGCGATCCGGGACCGAACACTATGCGAAGGGGATCACCGAGCAACCGATCCTGGGGGACGGCCGGCCACGTCGGTGACGAGCGCCGTCCGGCGTCGGGCCCGCCGGGCGGGATGCGGGCGGCACGGTCGGGCCCGGTCCGGTCAGTCGAGCACGGGTCGGAGGTCGACCCCCGAGTCCTCGACGACCGGGATCAGCGCGGTCACCGAGGCGAACCCCCGGTTGACGAGGTCGGTGTCGGTCTCGCTGTCCGTGCCGTCCCCCTCGGCGACCGTCATCGGCACCGTCTGCCCGGACTGCTCGGTCATCGAGGTCTGGAAGGTTCCGATCAGGTCCAGCCGGCCGCTGCGCACCCCGAGCAGCTCGCCGAGGGGCACGTCGGGGACGTTGCAGTTGATGACCACCCTGCGGGGGTCGCCGATCATCCAGTCGAACAACCGACCGGCGACGGCGGCGGCCGTCGACCAGTGCAGCTGGGCGGCCCCCGGGTCCACCACGTGGAGGGAGACGGCGAGCGCCGGGCACTCGTGCTGATAGGCGGTGAAGGCGGCACCGACCGTTCCGGAGTGGAGGATCGCCCGGCCGGTGTTGGCCCCCCGGTTGATACCGGACAGCACCAGGTCGGGGCGCTCGCCCCATCTGCCGTGGAGGGCGATGAGCGAGATCAGTGCCGGGGTGGCGTCGACCGCCACCACCGACCCGTCCGGCCAGCCGGTCCAGCTGCGAGGCTCGGTCACGACTTCGCCGACGCTGCTCACCCCGGTCACCGACGAGCTGGCTCCGCTGCTGTCCCAGCACGGCGCCGCCACCAGCACGTCGTGCCCACGATCCCTCGCCATGTCGGCCAGGGCCCGCAGACCCGGGCCCTCGATGCCGTCGTCGTTCGTGATGAGAACCCGCACAGTGGTCACCTCCGGTCGGGCCCAGTGTGGCATCGGCGGGAGGTGGGCAGGTCCCGGCACCCGGGTCCGGGCCCCTGCGGAGCGCCGAACCGTGGGCGGACGACCTGGCCAACCACCACGGATGTGCGTATGGTCGCCGTCATGGCGCCATGGACCACCGAGGACATCCCCGCTCTCACCGGTCGGGTGGCCGTGGTGACGGGGGCCAACAGCGGGCTCGGCTACGAGACGGCGCTGGCCCTGGCCGGCGCCGGCGCCCTGGTCGTGCTGGCCTGCCGGGACCAGGCCAGGGGAACGGACGCCCTCGACCGGCTCCGGGGTTCGGCCCCCGATGCCCAGATCGAGCTGGGCCGGCTCGATCTCGCCGACCTCGTGTCCGTGCGGGAGTTCGCCGGCGATTTCTCGTCCAGGCACGGCACGTTGGACATGCTCGTGAACAACGCCGGGGTGATGGCCATCCCCCGCCGGGAGACCGCCGACGGGTTCGAGATGCAGTTCGGCACCAACCACCTGGGTCACTTCGCCCTGACCGGGCTGCTGTGGGACCGCCTGTCCGCCACACCCGGCGCCCGGGTGGTGACCGTGACCAGCATGGCCGCCCGGGTGGGCCGGATCCGCTTCGACGACCTCCAGGGTTCCCGCCGCTACGGCAAGTGGTCCGCCTACGGCCAGGCGAAGCTGGCCAACCAGCTGTTCGCCGTCGAGCTGGACCGCCGGGTGCGCGATCGGGACATCGACCTCGTCAGCGTGGCGGCACACCCCGGCTATGCCGCCACCAACCTGCAGATGGTCGCACCCCAGATGAGCGGCTCCGCCCTGATGGAGGAGCTGAACCGGCTGGCCAATTCGGCGTTCGCCCAGAGTGCGGCGGCCGGGGCCCTTCCGAGCCTGTACGCGGCGACGGCCCCCGGTGTGGGCGGTGGCCAGTTCTTCGGCCCCGACCGGTTGTTCGGGGCTCGCGGCAACCCGAAGGCGGTCCCGTTCCTGAGGGCCGCCCGGGATCCGGCGACGGCACGCCGGCTGTGGGAGGTGTCCGAGGAACTGACCGGCGTCTCCTTCGGCACGCTCGACCGGGCGCCCTGAGTACCCCGGACCCCTGGACATCCCCGGCGGACAGTGCCGGCGGTGACGGTGCTGCCGCCCTTGTCGATGCGCCGGGGTCGGGCGGCGAAACCCGACCCTCCCGCCCGGCGGCGGGGACGCAGGAACGCCTAGCCGGCCGGCCCCATTCTGCGGCGGAAACCGGCGACGGTCATCTCGACGACGCGGTCATGGCCCCACTGCAGGAACGGGCGCCCGAACCGGCTGGCGAGTCGCATCGCCGGCTGCTGCATCTCGACGGTCCACGCGACCTCCGCCGACGTCCCTCCCCGCTCCGGACGGAGCCGGAGCCGGGCCTGTCCGGTCAGGTCCCCCTCGATGGTGGCGTCGATGGCGGACGGCCGCTCGCATCCGACCAGCCTGACGAGGATCCGCATGCGATAGGGGACCGGTGGATTGACCATGCCGCGGAGCACGGATCCCTCCGCCAGGCCCACGCCGTCGAGGTCGAACTCGGTGAGCCAGGGCCACCACCGCTCGAACTGGTCGACCTGTTCGATCTGGCCCCACAGCTCGTCCGGGGGCATGTCGAATCGGTAGGCCCGGCGGTAGGTGATGACAGGGGCCGGCACACCGCCCAGGGTACGACCTGGCCGCCCGGCGGGCCCGGGTCGGGCGGGCGGCGGAACCGGCGCATCCACCCTCTTTGCAATCGGGAGTTGCAACACGGGCCCGCATCCCCCATACTCGGTGCGGGTGGCGGATCCCGAGGAGCCGACGGCCATGCGCCCGAGACCGACCAGTCGGAGGTCGCTCGGGGCGTGGCCGGTCGGCACCCCGGGCACGGCTCGCCGACGGGACCGCCACCGTGGACGGCCCGGCGTCGGCCACGTCGGTGCCGCCGCCGAACGGGTGTCGACCGTCAACCGACGCCGGGATCGGCGCCCAGGGGGATCCAGTCCGGGTCGACCTCGAAGAACTGCAGGACCAGCGCCTCGAACGCCACGGCGAACAGGGTCCATTCCTGCGGTTCGCCGAGGGGGCCGGTGCGGCGGACGATGACATCCCTCACCGAGTCGTCGACCCGGGAGCGCAGCCCGTAGCCCTGACCCAGCAGGTCGACGGCGATGGCGAACTGGCGGAGCGTGAACTGCTCCCTCAGTCGAAACCCGAGGTGGGCGGTCATCGCCGCGTCGATCTCCTCGATGCGGCCGGTGAAGGCCTCGTACCCGGTGCGCAGCGCCGCCTCGATCTTCCGCCGGTGGTCGAGCGGCTCGCCCACGGCGGCCAGCGCCCACACGCCCACCCACAACGGCAGATGGCGCGACTCGCTCACCGCACGGGCGTTGTCCTCGCCTCCCACCCGGCACAGCTCGCGCATGGCCGCCTGGCGAGACAGCGGCGTGCTGAGGTCGACGGCGTCCACGACCTCGCTGATGGCCTCCACCGAGAGGTCGATCTCCTCCACGTTGGCATGCTGGGCGATGGTCGCCAGCACGTCGGCCTGGTACTCCGCCTGGTTCTCCCACACCCGGCGGATCACCGAGGCATTGGTGATCCGGAGTCCGGTCCTGTCCTCGACCCGGTCGAAGACCCGTTTGAAGGTCAGTGCCTCGGCGCCGGTACCGAGACCCTCCTCGTGCAGGATGCTCCGACCCGTGTCGAGGAGCAGTGCCCGCAGCTCCTCACGACTCTGTCTCGGCTGGCGTTTCGACGCCACGATCACGTCCTCTCGCCGTTCCACGGTCGACGTCGCCCTCCGGCCATCCTCGGTCAGACCGGGCGCCCATTTCAACCCGGAGCGCCCGGCGCCGGCCGTGGGGCCCTCCGACATCAGCGCGGACGGCGGCGGCCTCGGCGGCCGGCAGGACCTCGGCCGCCGAGACGAGGCTACCGGGGGCGGAGGGGCCGCGGCGGGACCGCCATGAAACGGGATGGCGGTCACGCCCGGTTCCCCGATCCGCGTCTGCGAGGTGGGGGTCCCCGTCGGTCAGCGCCCCCGCTCGTCGCCGGCCCGGCCGGTGGACCGTCGCCACCGGGTCAACCGGCGCCACCGGTCAACGGCAGGCTCAACACGGCGTCTCCCGTCACATGGTCACCCAGGTCGGTCGTGGCCCGCAGTTCTACCTCGACGATTGCCGTCGCCGTCGCCGTCGCCGGGATACTTGGCGGTGACCGAACCACGATAGGTGAGCGTCGAGCCGGGGAAGAGCGGGACCCCGAGCCGGATGGCGATCCGCTTGACCATGGCGTCCGGTCCGGCCCAGTCGGTGAGGAAGCGGCTGCAGTACCCGGTGTCGGAGAGGATGTTCATGAAGATGTCCGGCGCTCCCTGGGCATTGGCGTAGGCACGGTCGTGGTGCACGGGCATGAAGTCGCGGGTGGCGATCGCCCCGGCCACGATCCGGGTGGCCGTCACCTCGATCTCGAGGTCGGGCAGTCGATCGCCCACCCGGATGCCCGACCACGCCAGCGTGACGCGCCCTGCGGTGGTCACGAGGGTCCCGGGGGCTTGAACTTGAGGATGCGGAACCGCTGGCGGCCCACGACCTCGCCGGCCCCGTCCACGTAGGTGGTCACCCACGTGACGAAGTAGCCCGGGCCGAGTCGGGTCGCCTTCTCCTCCGAGATCGACTCGATGACGGTCGACGCGGCGATGACGTCACCGAGGTGCAGATAGCGCTCGATCTCGAACTCCGAGTTCGAGGCCAGGGTCCCCACGAATCCCGCCTCGTCGAACACCGCCAGCGGTCCGGCACCCTCGGTGTCGACCGGTGAGCCGCCGCGCTCAGCGATGCCGGTGATCTTCGGTGTCGCCATCGTCCACGTCTGCAACATGAGCGGCGGGGCCACGATGGCGCCGAACCGGGACGAGGCGGCGAACGTGGGGTCGGTGTAGACGGGGTTGTGGTCCTCGAACGCCGCCGCCCAATGGCGGATCATCGGCTGGTTCACCGGATCAGGAGCCACCGACGCCCCCGGCGATCCCACCGGCATCCCGACGAGGGCGGCCAGGCGACCCTCGAGATCGTCTCCCGCCGCCACCTCGGCATCCATCCGCGCACCCTTCCCCTCCGCGTCCGATCCCGGACAACGCTCGACGACACAGCGGCCAGGCGGGCAGGACCCGCACGGGTCCGGACACTACCCGACCACCCCGGGGCGCCCGATCCGGAGGATCATGCCGCCTCCCGACGGCGCGGCCGGTGCCGGCCGGCACCCCCGAGCGCGTCGGCGGCCCGTATGCCTATTGTTCGACCGACGCATCTGGCGTGGTCGTGGCCGCGGGAGAGGCGGCCAGGCCGTAGTGTCACACCGTCACCGTCCGTCTCACGGTGCGAACGCCCGAAGCGATCAGGATCGAACGTCCGGAGAGGAATTGACAATGAGCGATCTGCTCTTGGCTGACGAACGAGAAGCTGTGGCCAGTGCGAGCCGCCATCTGGCCGAGAAGGGACTCGTCATCGGCACGGCGGGAAACATCTCCGCCCGCAACGGCGACCTCGTCGCCGTGACCCCGACGGGTGCCGACCTCGCCACGGTGACCGCAGAGATGGTCACCGTCATCGAGCTCGACGGGACGGTCGTGGACGGTGACTTCGCCCCCACGTCGGAGGTACCGCTCCACACCGGCATCTACGCGGCCACCAATGCCTTGGCCATCACCCACGCCCACGCCATGGCGTCGACGGCGCTGTCCTGCAGCCATGACGAGCTGCCGCCGCTGCACTACAGCTGCCTGGCGCTGGGCGGCGCGCCCCGGACGGCGGCCTACGCCACCTTCGGCTCACAGGAGCTGGCCGACAACGTCATCGAGGCGTTGCAGGGACGCAACGCGGCCATGATGCAGAACCACGGGTCCGTGGCCTACGGGAGCAAGATGGTGGAGGCCGTCGAGCGGCTGGAGCTCCTCGAATGGCTGGCCGAGCTGTACTGGCGGGCCGCCTCGCTCGGAACCCCACGGGTCCTCACCGACAAGGACTTCGAGGCCATCATCGTCTCGGCGATGGAGCGGGGCTACGGCACGGTGAAGAAGGTCAAGAAGGACTGAGCGCTCACGTAGGATCTGCGGGGTGAGCGCACCAGGGGACAGGACCGGCCTTGCCCCCCTCGTCGAGACGTTGCGGCGGGCCGGGTCCACCGAGGAGCCCAACGAGGACATCCCGGGCCTGACCATCCTGCACCACGGTCTCCAGTGTGCGGCGATCCTCCGCTCGGCCTGCCCCGACGATCCGGAGCTGCAGTTGGCCGGGCTGCTCCACGACGTCGGCCACGTGGTGGCCCCCGGTCGTCCCGAGGACCACGGATCCGTGGGGGCGGCGTTCCTCCGGCCGCTGTTCGGCGCTCGGGTCGCCGCCCTCATCGAGGCTCACGTGCCCGCCAAGCGGTACCTGGTGACCACCGACCGGTCCTACTCGGAGCGGCTGTCACGGGGCAGCCTCCGGACGCTGACCGTTCAGGGCGAGCTGATGACGGCCGACGAGATGCGCGAGTTCCGGGCCGGAGCGCACGCAGAGGCGGCCCTCCGCCTCCGGACGGCCGACGAGGCGGCGAAGGACCCGACCGCCGAGGTCCCGGGCCTCGACTCGTGGATGCCCCTGCTGCTCGCCGCCGTCGGGTGAGCACCATGGCACCGGTGGGCCGGTGAGAGTCCTCTTCCTCGTCGTCGACGGCCTGTCCCCCCGCCATGTCGACGCCGGGGTGACGCCGGCACTGACCACCCTGGCCCTCGCCGGCGGATGGAGCCGTCCGGGCGGAGTAGGCGTGATGCCGTCCTCGACCTACCCCAACCATGCGACGTTCGCGACCGGTTCCCCGCCGGCGGTCCACGGAATCGTCGCCAACCAGATTCCGACCACCTCGGGAGCGATGCCGTCATGGGAGGTGGGCCCATCCGTGCCGACGCTCTTCGACGCCATGCATGCCGCCGGCCGCCAGAGTGCCGCCGTCTTCGGAGACGGCCATCTCGTGGGCGCGACCGGGGCCGGGAACGCCAGCTTCCTCTGGCCCGTCGGTCCCCACCCCGATGGCGTGGCCCTCGATCCCCTCGGCTACGCCAAGGACCGCGAGACGGCCGCCATCGTCGTCGAAGCGGTCCAGAGCGGAGCGGAACTGGTCTTCGCCCAGCTGAACCAGCCGGACACGGTGGCGCACATCTTCGGGCCGGACAGTCGGGAGGCGCGGCGCCAGTACGGCCGGACCGACGGCCACCTCGGCACGATCATCGACTCGCTCGGACCGGACTGGGACGAGTGGGTGGCCATCGTCGTGAGCGACCACAGCCAGGAGCCGGTGACCGAGCCGGTGCCGGTCGACCTGCACGCCGCCGCCGGCGCCCGGGGGCTGGGAGGCCTCGTCCTCGACGACGGTGCCGCGGCGGTCGCCGGCGGTGAGCTGGCCCACGACACCGGTTGGCTGGCGGCAGTCGACGGGGTCGAGGGCTTCCAGCACGTCGGCCAGGACGTCGTCCTCGTCTGGGGCGGACCCGGTCGCTACTTCTCGCCGACGGAGGTGCCGGTCCGGGGCGTGCACGGCAGCCCACGGACCACCCCCCAGGTCGCGGTGGTCACCGGCGGCCATCCCGCGGCGCGGAGACTCGGTGACGCCATCGGCCGCCGGCGCCCGGTGGCCACGGCGTGGGCCCCGACGGTCGCCCGGCTGCTCGGCCTCCCCCCGGCCCACCCGGAGGGCGGGTCAGTCCGGAAGGACGCGGATATGGGACTGCCCGGCCCCCCCTGACCGGTGGATCACGCTCTCGTCGGTGAGCCGGTTGCCACCCGGGGGGATCCTCGGCATCCCGAGCGTCGTACTCGGCCGACTGGCGGCGAGGTAGGCCAGGATCCGGTCGGCCAGCGCGGTGAACCGGACTGCGTCCTCCGGGGCATCGCACGCCCCGCCGGCCAGCTCGAGGGCCTCGGCCGCCTCGACCAAAAGGCCCAATCCGGTGTCGTAGTCCCCAACCGTCATCGGGATCGACCGTCACTGTGGGCTCGCATCGGGACCCCCGATCCTGTCACCGTAAGCGGAGACGCTCTTGCTCTCGATGAGCTCACCGGAAAGTACACCACGCGGACAGCTCCCCTGTCATCACCGCCCGGTCCGCACCTTCCCCGGACGGGCGGGTCCGCAGCGGGACCGACTGGCATGCTGATGAGATGCCCGGGTCCACGCCGATCGACGCGGAGGCGGCCGTCGCCCTCCTGGCCGAGGGGACGGGCGAGCCCTACCGGCTGGTGAGGCGCCTGGCCGGCGGGGAGACCGGCGCGCACCAGGTGATCGGGCCGGAGGCCAGGATGCTCGTCCTCAAGTGGGATGCGGCGCCCCACAGCCAGGAACTGCGGGGGGAGGCCGTCGTCCTGGCCGAGCGGCTCCGCCTGCAGGCGGGATGGCCGGTGCCGCGCCAGGCCGTCGTCGACACGCTCGGGGTCCGGTTCGTGCTCCAGGAGTTCATGCCCGGCCGGCCCGTCGACAGGCTGAGCCACCAGATCGTCGGGCGCCTCCTCGACTACCACGCCCGCCGGATCGACCTGGCCCGGGTGGACGATCCCGTCCGCTGGCCGTCGGCACTGATCAGGACGCTCACGGAGGGAGGGGAGAATTACTGTCTGCACTCGTCCCTCCGGGACTACGACCGGCGGACACGCTCGCTGGTGTCACGGATCGAGGCCTTCGCCGGTGCGGTGCATCTGTCGGAGCTCACCGGTCGGGACATCGTGCACTGGGACCTCCACCCGGGCAACCTCCTGGCGGACGACGGCGGGCTCACGGCCATCGTGGACACCGACTTCGTCCTCATCGGTGACGCCCGCTTCGACCTCGTCACGCTGGCGCTCACCAGCCTGACCGCCCGGTGCGAACCGGGCGTGCGCTCCCGATTGTCCGCGGTCGCGTTCGAAGGACTCGACCAACTGCGCCAGCAGACCTATCTCGCGCATCTGTTCATCAGGCTCCTCGACTGGTCGATCCGTGGGCGCAGGTCGGAAGAGGTCGACTTCTGGCTGGCCCGGGCCGACGAGATGTTGAGCGTCTGATCGGCGGTCCTGCCGGAAGCCTCAGCCCCCGGGGCGCCCCGATGCCAGGCGCACGGCCAGCTCGGCCGCCTCACCAGGATCGGCCGTCGGGACGACCCCACGGTCGACGTCACCGCCGGGGCGGGTGAGTGCCCAGGTACCGATGCCGATCACCGGGGTCCCCGCACGTAGGGCCAGCGCCACCTCCGACAGGGTCCCGTACTCGCCACCGATGGCCACGACCGCGCCGGCGGAGCCGGCGATGACGGCATTCCGGGCCTCACCCAGACCGGAGGCGATGACGACGTCGACCCAGGGGTTGGCGGCGGAGGGATCGGTCCCGGGAAGCACGCCGACGGTGAGGCCACCCTCCGACTTGGCACCCCGACAGGCTGCGGCCATCACCCCACCGAGCCCGCCGCACACCACGACGGCCCCCCGGGAGGCAAGGCCGGACCCGACCGACTCGGCCACGGCAAGGACGGAAGGAGGTGCGACCGACCCTCCCACCACCGCCACCTGGATCTCCATCGTCAGTCCAGCGTAGAGGGATCCCCGACCCGGGTCGCCAACTTCCACTGGCGATCCCGGCCACGCAAAAGTACTCTGGCCCACGGTCGCAGAGTGCCGGGCAGGGCATCGGGTGCTCCATTGAGAGGTCGGACGGATGGAAGATGCCAAGCTCAGTCCGCAGTGCCCCGTCTGCGGGGTCGACGACACGCCGAGGCTGATCGTCCGGGGTGCCAACACGTTCACCTCCGGGTCCGCACTGCCGAACGTGCACCTGCGATGCCGCGAGTGTGGGCACGAGTGGTCCGACCTGCCCCACGAGCAGTGGGCATCGTGACCGGCGACCTGCTGCTGCCGGGCCCGCTGCTACCGGACCTGCTGCTGCCGGACCCGCTGCTGGAGACGAGTGGGCGCCGGCAGGTATCGGTCGGTCGTGCCCTAGCGGTCGACCCCGATCGCACCGGAGGCTGCTGTCGACGGTGACGGCCCGTCGGCGGTCGTGTTCCGCCCGTCCCTGCGGGTGACGGCGGCATTCGCATAGAGGACCGACTCGAGTACGAACGCAGCCGCCCCTCTCAGATCCGCGTGGGGGACGCTCCATCGGATCGAACCTTCCGGGACCACCTCCGGTCCACTGCTGTCCGTGACGAACTCGGGTGAACCCCTCCTCTTCGAGGGACTGCCGGCAAAGGCGCCGGCCCACCGGGCCCCTGGTTCGCCCGACAGGGTCCATTCGATCATGACCCGACCACCGAACGACCCGAGCAGTCGCACCCGGTCGATGGTCACCGGCTCCGGGGATGACCTGTCAACGCCACTGTTCTCGACACCTGGCACTGCAGCTCCTTCCGTCCATGTCGTCAACGTCACGCTCATGTGAGCGGCAGCGGCCAATCCGACGGATGTCGTCGCGGCCGGCGCGCCCACGCGCTCCACCGACAGCGGCTGTGCACCACAACCCGGAACGGCCCTGTTCTAACACCGGCCTGCCCACCCGACGGTCACGAGACGCTGAACCTTTGGAGAACCTTGTGCGTCATCCACCAGGCGGGAGGGGTGTCGCGCAAGATTCATGTCGACGTCACATTCTGGCAACCCGGGCAAAAGGTCGGTTGGTTACGTTCAGTGGACAGCAGGTGCTCACCGCCCAGGGGCCGCGACGGCCGACCCCGGCCCCTGCGATGCGATCCCCATCACCCCACCGACGGCCCCGAGAGTTCCGGTGACGACCACGTGCCATTCCATCCGCGGACGGTGATCGAAGCACACGGTGGCGGACTGTCGCGCACCCCGGCCGCCGACCGCTCCCGCCCCCGAGCGCTCGCCGCCGCGAGTACCCTCGTCGCGGTGCTCATCGTGTCGGCCGTCCTCGGAACCGGCGTGATCGGGCTGGGCGACCACGTGTCCTCTCCACCCGCATCATCGCCGGGCACATCGGCTCCCCCGGCGACAACCTCCTCCACCGGCGTTGCGGCGTCCGACCCCGGCACGGCGCCCACCTCGGTGCCATCGGTGACGACGGTGCCGTCCGGCTCCCGAGAAACCGAGATCGGCCACGTGGTCGATCGGTCGACACCGGTGTCCGGCACGACGCCGTCCACCGACGGCACCCCGACCGGCCCCACAGGGTCACCGACGGATCGGGGCAGTGCCCCGATCAGCTACGCGTCCACCGCACCGGAACCTCCTTCCGTCGACATCCCGCCGGACCCCGACCCCTCGATCCCGTGCCGATCCCCGGACGACCAGGACGCCTGCGTGGCCGACACCGTCCTCGCCATCGACAACGCACGGGCCCAGGAAGGGGTCGGTCCCATGGTGCTTCCGACCGACTTCGACGGGCTCACGCCCGCCGAGCAGTTGTTCGTCATGGTCGATTCCGAGCGGGTCGACCGCGGCCTGGCCCCGATCGCCGGGGAGCTCGGCACCCTCGATCAACTCTCGGCCTCCGCGGCCCAGGACGACACTGACCCCTCGGTGCCCACCGGCGGCGTCGTCGATCTCGCCGTCCAGGCCTGGGTCGGCAACTGGGCCTCGACGGACAGTACCGTCCAAGCCGTGTACGACTGGATGTACGACGACGGCCTCGGAAGCGGCAACATCGACTGCACGGCGACCGACGAGAGCGGATGCTGGGACCACCGCGACAACATCCTGGGTCTCGGGAACGACGTGGACGACTTCGGCGGTTCGCTGTCGTTCGGCGGGGCGTCCATCTCGACGGGGTCTCCACCAATGGCGACGATGCACGAGCAACCGGGCGAATCCATCACCATGCTCACTGCCTGGTCGACCGAGTCCCCCACCGACTACTACTACACGTGGAGTCAGGCCGTGGCGGATGGAGCCGGGTGACGAACGGGTGGGACCGGACACGGATGTGGCCGGCGATGGCGAGCGAGGGTCCACTGACGACCTCGGCGAGCTGAGGGATGCGAGGTTCAGCGCCGACCGCCGGTACCGCTACTGGTTGCAGCGCCGTTGGGACCCGTCCCGGCCCCAGTTCGCCTATGTCCTGTTGAACCCGTCGCGGGCGGATGCGGACCGCGACGACCCCACAGTCCGCAAGCTATCGGTGCTGACCTCGGCCAACGGCGGCGGTGGTTTCGAGCTCGTCAACCTCTTCGCCGTCATGGACACCCGACAGGTGGGTCTCCACCTACCCGACGCCGTCGAAGCGGCACCCGGTGAGAACGACCGGTGGATCGAACGGGTGGTGGAACGGGCTGACGTCGTGGTGCTCGGATGGGGAGACGGGATGGCCGACGACCTCCTCACCCAGGGGAGGCGGGCCGCCGTCCGGCGTCGGGCTCAGCAGGTCTGGCCCCTGGTCCGAAACCGGCAACCGCGCTGCTTCCGGACCATCGGGAGTGGGGCCCCGGGTCATCCGGGGCGCCTCCGGAGTACGGCTCCGATCGTTCGGTACCACGGCACGGACGCCTGAGCAGCCCGGCCCGGGGAACGATACGCTTCGCCCGTCGAGCGTCGCCTCGGCCCCGTTACGACGACCCGGTTCCGCATCGGGAGGACCGGCACGGAGAGTGAGCGCCCATGGGTGAACGCCGGTGGAGGTGGGTCGGGCCGGGTGCGTTGGCGGTGGGGATGGCGGTCGCCACCGCCGGATGCTCGTCCTCCTCGTCGACGACCGCCACGACCCGTGCCGCCGCCACGTCCTCGACGGCGACCACCGGATCGGCGAACTCCTCGTCGGCGCCGGGCGTGTCGGCGACCCAGGTCGACATCGGCGCCATCTCATCGAAGACAGGTCCGTTGGCCGGCTACTTCGGCGGGCTCGCACCGGGGATGACCGCCTATTTCAAGACCGTCGATGCCGCCGGTGGCATCAACGGCCGGGACATCGTGCTCACCGACTCCCTCGATGACGGCGGATCCCCGACCCAGTTCACCCAGGACACCCGCACGCTCATCGACCAGGACCACGTTTTCGCCGTCGGCGTGGCCTCGGCCTGGTTCACCCCGAACTACTTCGTGGCCAACGGGACGCCCACCTACGGCTACAACGTAAGCTCCAACTGGCAGGGCGCACCGAACCTGTTCGCCGTCGGTGGGTCGACGCAGATCTACGCGGCGGGATTTCCGACCCTCGCCTACTTCATCAACAAGGTGGGCGCCAGGTCCGTCGCCTTCATCAGCTACGGGCCGTCGATCGCATCGTCCTACGACGCCTGCAACGCCGATGCCGCCGGTATGAAGAAGGCCGGCATCGACGTGGACTTCGTGGACGTCGCCGCGCAGCTCGGCGGCAGCTACTCCTCCGACGTCCAGCGGATGCAACAGTCGGGTTCCCAATTGGTCGTCACCTGCATGCAGGCATCCGACAACATCACCCTGGCCCGCGACATCCAGCAGTACGGATTGAAGATCAAGCAGTTCTGGCTCAACGGCTACGACCAGACCCTGCTCTCCCAGTACAACGGCCTGATGCAGGGTGTCTACGTGTTCAACGCCTCCGCGGTGCCGTTCGAGGCCGCCGACACGGCCCGGTACGGGAACACCTACAAGGGCATGCAGCAGTACATCGCGGCTATGGACAAATACGAGCCGACGTACACCTACAACGGGGTGGCGTTCCAGGGGTGGCAGTCGGCTGCCCTCATCGCCGCCGGCATCAGAGCCGCCGGCAACGACGTGACCCAGGCCACGGTGGTCGACGCCACCAACAAGATCACCGACTTCACCGCAGGCGGGCTGTCGGCCCCGGTCGACTGGACGGTGGGCCACACGGGCACGACGTTGCCCGACTGCTCGTCCTTCGTGCAGGTGAGCGGGACGAAGTACGTTCCGGTCTTCGCCCCGGGCAAGCAGGTGTTCATCTGCCTCGGGGCCAGTGTGACGAACCCCGTCCCGGTCACTCCTCCCCCCGGCACCCCGGGGGCGTAGGCCCGACCCGCGCCGTTCGGAACCAAGGCCCCGTCTCCTGTCCCAGAGCCCGGACGCCGCTGCCGGCGACGGGCACCCCGGGGGCCGCGGTGTGGATGGGCCGGTGGAGGGAGGCAGCCGCGACAAGCGCCTACTGCTCGTAGAAGCGCACCTCCATATCGGCGATGATCTCCCGCTCCCGGCGGATGGCGTCGGCCTCGGCCAGGGCCTGTTCGGCCAGCCGGGCCTCTTCGCGCCGGATCATCAGCCACCGGCGGATCCAGACGAACACCATCACCGGGAGCACGAGCAGCACCACCACGCCCCGAGCGTAGCCAATGCGGAAGACGGCAGGCCCCCGGTCGGAACCGGGGGCCTGCCGCAACGCTGTGAGGCTGCAAAGGTTAGCTTCTGTCGGCCCGGCCGGCGTCGAGGAGGCACGGCCGGATCCGAACCGGACGTTACCGAGAGTGAACGTCCCGATGAACGTTGTGTGGCGGTTCGATGAAGCGGGCGCCCATGGGCGCGACCTGGCTTGACAAACACCACCGGGTTACTCAAGATCTAGGTCGCAGGCTCTCACCTGGGCAACTGAGAGAGGGGATTCGCCTTGGTTTCAAGGCATACGGCACATACGAAACGACGGGACCGGAGCGGCGCGCGCGTCCTCGGTCGCAGGGGGCTGGCGGCGTGTGCCGCTGCCGTCGTCGTCATCGGTGCGGCCTACGGCGTCGCCGCAGGGGCGGTCGGGCCGGGCCTCTTCATGTCGGGGGGCGACACCGACCATGTCAGCTGCGCCGGCGGGCGCCTCGCCATCGCCGACCGGACGAGGACAGGTCTCGACGTGCAGTGTGAGGCCGGGACGGCCGGCAACGGCGGTCGCCACGGAGGCCAACCCGAGCAGGCGGCCTCGGGTCCGGACACGACGGAACCCACGGTCCCGGACCTCGACCCCACGACCCCGACGGATCCGACCACCCCGACCACCCCGACGACGACGCAGGGCGGCGATCCCACGACGCCGGTGGTGACTTCCTCCGGCTCGTGGTGGGTGCCACCACTCGGCAATCAACCCTGGCAGTGGGAGATCGACCACCCGTTGGACCTGTCGAGCCCGAGTGACATGGGCACCGACGCGACGTTGCCCGACGGTCAGCCGGCGCCGGACCCGGTGATCTATGACATCGACGGCATCGAAAACCCGAAGTCCACGGTGACCGCGCTCCACACGTTGGGGGACCATGCCATCTGCTACGTGGAGGTGGGCACGGCCGGGAACTACTACTCCGCAGCAGATGAAGGGATACCGACCACCTACTACGACCAGTTCCAGGCGGCTGGGGTCCTCGGGGACAAGCTGAGCGGCTACCCCGAGTCCTTCTTGAACATCGAGAGCCCGGCCACGGTGTCGATCGTCGAGTCGATGATCGACCAGCAGTGCGCCGAAAAAGGCTTCGACGCGGTGGAGACCGACCTCGACGAGACCTACTCGGGCAGCGACGGCCCGACCGGCTTCGAGCTGACCCAGGCGGCGGAGGAGCAGTACCTGACGACGCTGGCCGACTACATGCACGGTCTCGGGCTCGGCTGGATCATCAAGAATCCCGACGACACGGGCGACAGTTTCGCCGCCGATATGGAACCGCTGGCCGACGGCGTCCTGACCGAGCAGTGCAACCAGAACAGCACATGCATCAACCTGGCCAGCTACGAGGGCCAGAAGGCGATCTTCAATGCCGAGTACGCTCCTGAGACGACAACGGAGTTCTGCACGTCGGACGATGCACTCGGATTCAACGGGGCGGTCTTCCCGGTGGCTCTCGACGGGGGGAGGAGCCCGTGCCGATAGATTGACGGGTACGGCACACCGGGGGGATGCCGGTCGTGTTCCGGGACGAGCAGGACGGTCCAGTTCCCAGAGACGGGGCTGGCTGGTTGAAGGTGTCGAGGATCAATGTCGTGACTCGGCCGGGGGAAGGTGACCATGCAGAAGCTGCGACACTCGACAGCTCCGCCGTTGGCGGTGTTGCTGCTCCTCCTCGGCCTGCTGGCCCTACCGGGCATCACGCCGTCGGCGGCTGCCGGTACGGTCCACCTCCCGAAGTTCTCCGGCGATGCACCCGGCCGGATCAGCTGTTCCCTCTCGTTGACCGTGGAGTTCTCGCCGCCGCTGACGGGCTCGGGCGGTGGCACCGGTGCGTCGATCGCCAAGGGGGGGAAGCTGTCGGCATGCACCGCCACCACGGGCTCGGTGACGATCGCCTCCGGGGCCGTCTCCGGGTCGTTCGCCAGCAGCCCTCTGAACTGTCACGACTCGATCGCCGCGGTGGCCGAAGCGCTCGACGTCAGCTGGAAGGGTGCGGTCAACGGTGCCGTCGTCACCTTCCCTGACGCTCCTGTCTACGGGGGGACCGCCTCGTTCGACCCGAGCTCGCTGGACGGCCCGACGGCATCGGGATCGTTCGGGGGGCCTGCCGACGTGCTGTTGAACGCACCGTCGGCCAGCAAGGTCGCCGCCGGCTGTGACGGCAAGAAGGGCCTCGGAAAGTTCGTTCTCACCGGCGTCCTGACCGCGGGGACCCCTGCGGGCTCGACGACCCTCCCGACGTCGTGGTGGACGCCACCGCTGGGCAACGTGCCCTGGCAGTGGGAGCTCGACCACGCCCTCAACCTCACCAACGCCACCGATATGGGAACGAACGACACCCTGCCGGACGGTCAGCCGGCGCCCGACCCGGTCGTCTACGACCTCGACGGCATCGACAATTCGGCGGCCACGATCGCCGCCCTGCACGCCATGGGCGACCACGCCATCTGCTACGTGGAGGTCGGCTCGGCGGGCAACTACTACTCGGCCGAGGAGGAGGGCCTCGGGACCTCCTACTACGACCAGTTCAAGGACGCCGGTCTGCTGGGGGACAAGCTGTCGGGCTATCCGGAGCGATTCTTGAACATCACCAGTCCCTCCACGCTGGCCATCGTCGAGGACATGATCGCCCAGCAGTGCTACGCCAAGGGCTTCGACGCCGTCGAGACCGACCTCGACGAGACCTACGACGGCAACGAGGGGACCACCGGATTCACCATCACGAAGGATGACGAGCAGGTCTATCTCACCCTGCTGGCCGACTTCATGCACTCACTCGGTCTCGGCTGGATCGCCAAGAACCTCGACGACACCGGCGACGACTTCGCCACCACCATGGAGCCGCTCGCCGACGGCTTGATCACCGAGCAGTGCAACCAGTACGGCACCTGCGGAGCCCTGAGCGCCTACGTCGGGGTGAAGGCGGTGTTCAATGCCGAGTACCCTCCGGAGACCACCGCCGAGTTCTGCGCCTCGGATGATGCCTCGGGGTTCAACGGCGCACTGTTCCCGGTCGCCCTCAGCGGCGCCCGACACCCCTGCCGCTGACCACCCCCGTTCCCGTTCGGCAGACCGAGGCCCCCCGCCTCTGCGCACGGTAACGTCGGGACGGTGGTGGGAACTCGGAGCTTCTGGGGCTGGGGCTACGAGGCCGAGCACCTCTCCCCCGCCAGCCAGCTCGAGCTCGGCAGCCTGGTGGCCCCGCTCGTCGGACGAGACGCCCTCGGCGTGTCCGATCCTCCGACGCCCTCGGAGATCGATCTCCCCGCCCCCCGCCTGACCGCTCCGGCCGCGTTGGCGGGATGGGCCACCACCGACGACATCGTCCGGGCCGGCCACACTTACGGGAAGTCCTTCCGGGACGTCGTCCGCGCCTTCGATCGCCGGTGGGACCGCCCGCCCGACACGGTCGTCTACCCACCGGACGAGCGCGGGGTCACCACGGTGCTCGAGTGGGCCTCGGACATCGGCGCCATCGTCATCCCCTATGGCGGCGGGTCCTCGGTCGTCGGCGGTGTCGAGGCACCGGCTGACGACGACCGACCGGTGATCTGCTGCGATCTCGGTCGGTTGGACAGGGTCCTCGACATCGACCGGAGCTCCCGGGCCGCCCGCATCCAGGGCGGGGTGCTCGGGCCCTCGCTCGAGGAGCAGCTCCGCCCCAGTGACCTGACCCTCCGCCACTTCCCCCAGAGCTTCGAGGCCTCGACGCTCGGGGGCTGGCTGGCCACGCGTTCGGGTGGGCACTTCGCCACGCTCCATACCCACATCGACGACTTCGTCGAATCGATCCGGGCGGTCACACCGCAGGGTGTCCTGGAGACCCGACGGCTGCCCGCCTCGGGGGCCGGCCCGTCCCCGGACCGACTGCTGATCGGATCGGAGGGCATCTTCGGGATCATCACCGAGGCGTGGATGAGGCTGCAGGACCGTCCCACCCACCGGGCGTCCGGCACGGCCCGCTTCGACTCGTTCGAGGAGGGGGCCGCTGCGGCTCGCGCCCTCGGACAGTCAGGGCTGTGGCCGGCGAACTGCCGGCTGCTGGACGCCACCGAGGCGATGATCACCGGTGCCGGGGACGGCGCCGCCCATCTCCTGCTGATCGGATTCGAATCGGCCACGCACCCGGTCGACGATGCCCTGTCCCAGGCGGCCTCGCTGGTCGCCGACCACGCCGGAACGTTCGAAGTGCGCCAGCAACGCGCACGCGTCGAGGCGGTGCGGGACGACGCGGCCGACCGCTGGCGGGCGGCCTTTCTCCGTGCCCCCTACGTCCGCGACGCGCTGATCGGGCTCGGGCTGATCAGCGAGACGTTCGAGACCGCCCTCACCTGGGACCGATTCGACTCCTTCACCACCGCCGTCCGGGACGCGACCGAGGGCGCGCTCCGTTCGGTCGGTGCGTGGCCCGCCCTCGTCACCTGCCGGCTGACCCACGTCTACCCGGACGGGGCCGCACCGTATTTCACCGTCATCGCTCCCGGCAGCCGGTCGGGCCGACTGGAGCAGTGGGCCGAGGTGAAGGGTGTCGTCATGGAGACCATCGCCGCCCGGGGCGGAACCGTGACCCACCACCATGCCGTCGGGCGGGACCACCGACCCGGCTACGACCGTCAGCGGGCGGAGCTGTTCGCCGCGCAGCTACGGGCGGCGAAGCAGGCCGTCGACCCCGGGGGCATGCTCAACCCCGGGGTGCTGATCGACCTCTGAGGACCGGCAACGGCCGGCGCACGGACCCGTTTGGCGCCGCCGTCCGGTCGAGGGCCCCTTCCCCAGCGTCACTCCCCGAGGCTGTGCCTCAGGGCATCGAGTGCCTCGACGAGGCCGACCACCTGCTCCCGGAGCGCGGCCAGCTCGGACTCCACGGCGCCGACACGGGTCTCGAGGTCGGCCCGTCCGTCCCCGTCGGCCGTCGACGCCCCAGGCCCCCGCCCCACCGCCTCGAGGTCGGGACCGCGGGAGTGACGGGCGCCGTCGGGCGCCGTCGGGATCGCCGGGCCCGGGTCGCCGGTCCCGGCCGGCCCCGGCTCGACCGCCACCAACTGCTGCCAGCGCTCTTCCTTCTGACCCGGACGCCGGGGGAGAAGGCGCACCAGCGGTTCGGGGAGGGCGGCCAGGACCTCCAGGTTCGCCTGCACTTCGCCCACCGAGTCGATCGCCGCCATGCGACCGGTGCGAGCCCGAAGCTCCGCAGACGTCTGGGGCCCCCGGAGCAGCAACAGCGCCAGCAGGACGACCCTCGCCGTGTCGAGGCCGTACGCCTCGTCCAGCACCTGCCGATAGCGGGTGACCGACCTTCCGTGCGAAGGCAGCACGAAACGCACCAGGTGGAGCTCCTTGAGCTCGATGAGGGCCCGCTGCACGGCGTCCTCGTCCATGGCCATCACCGGATCGCGGTTGGTGGCCTGGCTGCAGGCCAGTGACAGCGCGTTCATGGTGAGCGGATACTGCTGGGGGGTCGTCAGCTGCTTCTCGACCAGGCACCCGAGTATCCGACCGCCCTCGGGGGAGATCGTCACGGCCTGACACTAACCCGCCGATGGCCGGTCCCTCCGACGTCGCTAGCCCGGGTGCAGGAGGGCGGCGACCTCGTCGTCAGAGGTCTGGGCGAAGTCTTCGTACCAGAGGCCGACGGCACCGAACCGGTCCGGTGTCAGCAGGCTGACCACCTCGTCGGCTTCGGCCTCCAGCTCCCGGACCGTCTCCGGCGGCGCCACCGGCACGGCGAGGACGATCCGGCGGGCTCCCATCGCCCGGGCCACGTGCACCGCCGCACTCGCCGTCCCGCCCGTGGCCAGGCCGTCGTCGACGATCACCACCGTTCGGCCGTCGACCGGAGTCAGCGGTCTGCCCCCCCGGTACCGCCTGACCCGGCGTTCGAGCTCCTTGTTCTGCTCGGACTCCACCTCGGCGATCTCCGCCCCGGTGAGGCGGGCGCGCTCGACCAGGTCCCGATCGAGGAGGCACACCCCTCCCTCACCGATGGCCCCGAAGCCGAGCTCGGGCTGGAACGGCATGCCGAGCTTTCGCACCACGATCACGTCGAGTGGCGCACCGAGGGCTCGGGCCACCTCGGCGGCGACCGGGACGCCGCCACGCGGAAGGCCGAGCACCACCGGGTGCTCGTCGCTCAGGTACTCCAACCTCACCGCCAGGCGCCGACCCGCCTCACGTCGGTCCCGGAACGGAGGCCGGGCCGCCGTGCGGTCCATCCCCGCCATCGCTCAGAGGCCGGTCGGGTACGTCTCGGCAGGCTCCCCGACCTCCCACCGGACGGTGCGCTCGAGCGGCTCGGGGGCCCGGGTGCGGTCCAGATGGATCACCGCATCGAATTGCTGGGACAGCCGGGCCTCGACGTAATGGCTACAGCGGAGAAAGCCCTGGAGTGACGAGTCCGCATCGGCGTCGCCCGACACGCCCCTGACGTAGCGGTTCACCCGGTCGGCGTCGGGCCAGTCCCCCTCCACCGCCACGACGGTGAACCCGAGCTCGTCGATGAGCCGGCGGGTTACCCGGGCCCGCTCTCGGTCGAACTCGTGGGTGCCGTAGGACGCCTCACCGATCAGGACCAGCCGCCGGTCCCCGACCAGGGCCATGAGGCCGTCGTCGTCATCGGGCGCCCCGGTGATCGGGTGCGCTGCCATCCGGAGCGTTCCGCTGGCTCCCCCGGTGGAAGCGCCGCTACCCATAGCGAACAGGATCCACGCTCACCCGGCGTTCATCCAGGGCCAAAAGGCCTTTCGAGCCTGGCAAACCGGGGACCGGCGCCCCCGGTGGGCCGGCTCGCACGCGGGGACGCAGACCACCCCGTGCCTCACGGGTCGGGCATTGGCCATCGCATCCCTCCGGCTCAGTCGTCTGCGGAGCTCCCACCCTTCGGGCTCCCGCCGCCCAGCAGGTCGATGGCGGCCAGGTCGTCCCCGCCGTGCCCGGCGGCCACGGTGCGAGCCAGGCGGTCCCGCACGACCTGGAACAGCGGGCTCAGCCCCGCGGATGCACCGGCGAGGTCGAGGTCCTTCAGCGCCAGCTGGACGGCGAACCCCGGCTCGAACGAGCGCTCGTCCATCAGCCGACCCTTCTGCAGCGCATAGGGCATGGCCAGCGGCCCCGCCTCCAGCGCCTCGGCGAAGGTCGAGTGGCCGATCCCCAGTGCGCCGCAGAGGGCCAGCGCGTCACTCATGGCGACGGTCGACGCCGTCATCCAGGCATTGACGACGAGTTTGAGCGCGCTGCCCTCCACACCGGTGCCGACGTGGAGTACCGAGGCGGCGAGCGCGTCGAGAACCGGACGCGCCCGCATGACTGCACCGTCGTCACCGGCAACCAGCCAGACGAGCTTCCCCTCCCGCGCCGGACCCGTGCTTCCCGAGACGGGGGCATCGAGCATGTCGACACCGTGCTCACGCGCCAGTGCCGCCAGGGCCCGGGCGCTGGCGGGCCCGATGGTGCTGGCCTGGACCCACACGACGCCGTCGTCCAGCTCACCGACGACCGGTGTCATCGCCTCGGCCACGGCATCGCCGTCACGCAGCACCGTGATGACGACCGGGGAGCCCGAGACGGCCCGGGCCACGTCGTCGACCGCGGTGACGCCCGTCGCCTGCTCGGCGACCGCTCGTGCCCGCTCGGGAGTGCGGTTCCACAACTGCACCTCGAACCCGACGTCGCCCAGCCGGGCGGCCATCGCCGCCCCGAGGGCGCCGGCCCCGACCACGGTGACGGCCGACGATGGGGCCATGCCGCTCCTTTCGGTCCGCTGCTCGCTGATCCAGGGTAGTGGCGCGAGACCACTTTTTCACCCAGGGTCCGGCGTCCGGGTTCCGGTGTCCGGTGCCGGCCAGGTCGGGACGGCCCGAGCACCGGTCGGTAAGGTTCGTGACCGTGGGTACCGACAGGCGCGAGTTCGACATCACGGTACTGGGGGCCACCGGCTTCACCGGGGGTCTGATCACCGCCTACCTGGCCGAGCACGCCCCCGACTCGACCCGGATCGCGCTGGCCGGGCGCGACCAGGCCAAACTCGAGTCCCTGCGCTCGAGGATCGGAGCCGAATTCGATCTCGTCACCGTGGACGCCTCGCAACCGACGGCCATGCTCGCAGTGGCCGAGAGGACACGCGTGCTCATCTCGACTGTGGGGCCCTATGTCATCCACGGTGGGGCCGTCGTCGCCGCGTGCGCCGATGCCGGCACGGACTACCTGGACCTGACGGGCGAACCCGAGTTCGTCGACCTGACCTACCTGCGGCACCATGCCCGGGCCGTCCACACCGGTGCGCGGTTGGTCCACGCCTGCGGGTTCGACTCGATCCCCCATGATCTCGGCGCCCAGTTCACCGTGGAGCACCTGCCCGAGGGCGTGCCGCTGACCGTCCGCGGCTACGTGCACGCCAACGGGACCTTTTCGGGCGGCACGGCCGCCTCGGCGCTCGAGATCATGGCCCGACATCGGGCCGGGCGGGCGGCGCACCGGATTCGCACTGAGGTGGAGCCGCCTCCCGACGACCGGAGGGTGCGCGTCGTCACCGGCCGGATCGGGCTCGACAGGGAGACCGGCTCGTGGGTCGTCCCCCTGGCGACGATCGATCCTCTCGTGGTGACCCAGTCGGCACGGCAACTCCCCCGCTATGGTCCCGACTTCGCCTACTCGCACTTCTGGGCCGGGGGCAATCCGATTGCCGCCGCGGGCGTGCTCGCCGGCATGGGCGCGCTCTTCACCGCGGCCCAGATCCCGCCCGTCCGTCAGGCCATCGAGCACCGTTTCCCGTCCGGCTCCGGCCCGAGCCCGGAACGACGGGAGCGATCGTGGTTCAGGGTCAGATTCGTCGGGACGGGCGGCGGCTCGAAGGTGGTGACCGAAGTGAGTGGTGGCGACCCCGGCTACTCCGAGACCTCGAAGATGATCAGTGAGGCCGCGTTGTGCCTGGCCAACGACGACCTGACCCCGACCTCCGGCCAGGTCACCCCGGCCTCGGCGATGGGACCGGCACTGCGTTCCCGACTGCAGGTGGCGGGGATCGACTTCGAGCTCCTGTCGTCGACGTAGCCGGCAACCGCCGTGGCCGCGCCGCGACCGATCGCCGTGGCCGCGGTCGTGGCATGGGCCAGACGAGGTGGCGGGCCCCGGTTGCGTGGACCAGGGCCGCTGAGCCGGTCGATCGGAGCCGGCTCCGGTGGTGGTCCCCGGGGGCGACCTGGCGTTTCCGGTAAACTGGTGTGGTCCAGGGACGAGCGTGGTCTGGAGCTGATTCAGTCGAGGCTGGATTCACCAGGCAGGGGGATGGCACGACATGAAGCATGTCTCGCAGATCGGTGCACCTTCGCGTGCACTCCTTTTCACCGAACCCGGCCGGGCAACGGCGGAATTCGGCTCGTTCCTCATGACGGCACCGCTGCTCCGCCGGGCCCCTCGGGGCGACGGTCACACCGTGCTCGTCCTCCCGGGCTTCCTGGCCGACGACCGGTCGACCATCGTCCTCCGCAACTTCCTGGGATCCCTCGGCTACAAGGCGTGCGCCTGGGACCTCGGCCGCAATCTGGGACCGACCCCCGAGATACTGGCCGGGATGGAACGTCGGCTCCTGCGCCTGGCCGACTCGGCAGGCACCCCGGTGAGCATCGTGGGCTGGAGCCTCGGCGGGATGTTCGCCCGGGGCCTCGGTCGTGACCATCCCGAGCAGATCCGTCAGATCGTCACGTTGGGGAGCCCCTTCCGGAGCGACGCGCCGATCAGGAGTCACGCCGCCCGGAGTTTCGAACGTCTCGCCCACTTCCACGTTCCCCACACCGAATTGCCGGCGGCGGAAACGGACCAGGATCCGCTCGAGATGCCGGTGACGGCTGTCTACACGAAGGGCGACGGAGTGGTGGCGTGGCGGTCCTGCCTCCAGGACCAGGGCCATCAGCGGGAGAACATCGAGGTCATCGGGAGCCACTGCGGACTCGGGCACAATCCCATGGCGATGTGGGTGGTCGCCGACCGTCTCGCCCAACCGGCCGGAACCTGGAAGCCGTTCACTCCCCCGCTGTTCGCTCGCCGTCTGTTCCCATCCCCGGGCCCGAGCGAGTTCGCCGCCTGATCGGCCGGTCCGTCCCTGCCGCCGGACCCGGCGGGCCGCAATCGCCGCTCAGCAGATCGAAGCGGTCAGCAGATCGGTGAGGCCCTTTTCGATGCCCCGGCAGAGCACGTCGATGTCGGGCGCGGCATCGTAGTCACCGGTGATGCCGAAGTTCACCTGACCGTTGTAGGAGAAGATGGCGACGGTCACCCGCATCTGAGCTCCGAGTGGCACGAAGGGGTACGCCTCGATCATCCTCCGGCCCAGGACGTACAGCGGGATCTGCGGGCCGGGCACATTGGTCGTGACCGTATTGATGTTCCGCTGAGAGCTCTTCGTGGCCAGTCGGCCTCCCAGGGCGAGCAACAACGGAGGGGCGAAGCCGGACAGCGAGGTGAGCGCCTCACCGGCCACCGCCTCGCTGGAGTCCTTCAGTCCGGCCATCTGCTCGGAGATCGACCGCAGCCGTTCGACGGGGTCCGTCTCGAACACCGGCAGGGACGCGAACATCGCCGAGACCTTGTTGGACAGCTGGCCGTCGCCGACCGCCACCCCACCGGCACCCCGGGGACGGACCGAGACGGGGACCATGGTCCGCACGATCCGGTCGGCTGACTCTCCCCGGGACAGCAGGAGCTCCCGGAACCCCGCGGTGATGCAGGCCAGGACGACGTCGTTGAACGAGCCCCCGTGCTCCCGTCGCACGGCCTTGATGTCCTCGACCGAGGCCGTGGCCCAGGCCCAGTGGCGGTGGGGTCCGATCGGCCCGTTGAGGGACGAGGCCGGCGTGGGCCGGACCAACCCCATCATCGAGGTCAGCCCCCGGGCGACCTCCACGGCCTGGCCGACGGCCTGGCGGGGGACCCGCAGGGCGGCCCGGAAGGCGCGGTACTGCTCATAGGGACTCTTCGCCATGTCGACCAGTGCCTCGATGGCCAACGAGAGGGAGCTCGGAGACGGCTGCGGGCTCCAATCGGGCGGTTCCGGCCGGCCGGCATCCGGGGAGATGTCCATGATGACCGAGAGCAGCTCGGTGCCCGACACCCCGTCGACCATGCAGTGATGGCTCTTCGACGCCATCGCCCAGCGGCCGCTCTCGAGCCCGTCCACCATCCAGATCTCCCACAGGGGCTTGGACCGGTCGAGCTGCTGGGACATGATGCGTCCCACCAGTCGGCGCAGCTCGCGCTCCCCGCCCGGGGACGGCAGCGCGGTGTGGCGCACGTGGTACTCGATGTTGAAGTGGGGATCATCCACCCACACCGGTCTGCCCAGGTCACCGGGTACCCGCTCCACGGTCTGGCGATAGCGCGGGACGTGGCGGAGCTTGCCGGCGATCATCGCCATCAGCTCCTCGATGCGCGGCGCCGGTCCCTCGAAGATGCCGATGGACGCGATGTGCATGTGGCTGACACCGTCTTCGATGCTGAGGAACGACGAATCGAGGGGACTCAGCCGGTCGTGCACATCCCCAACATTACTCGGGTTCGGCCGAATCTCCAGGGCCTGATCCCGGGGCGAGGCCCGGGCCCGAGATCCCGCCTGCCGGATTCCGGCTAGGCCTCCCCCGACAGCATCTTGGTGATCTGCCCGAGGTCGAAATAGTCGCGCCACACGCTGATCTTGCCGTCTCGAATCTCGAAGGTCCCCATCACGAGCAGCGGTGCGACCACCGGTCCGACGGTGAACGTGTCGATGCGCTCGGTGAGCACCACGTTGTCACGAACGGCGAGGTGGACCGTCTCGATGACCATGCTCTCGCACATCCCGAAGAACCCGTCGATGAAGGCGATCGCCGCGTCGATTCCCACGGCCGGGTCCATCGGAATGTTGTGATAGATCACATCATCGGTGAAGAAGGGGCGCAGGGCCTCGGCATCGTGTCCCTCGAAGGCGCGGCAGAAGTCGCGCACCAACTGCTCGGCGTCCTGTGCGGTCCCCATGGCCCACCTCCGTGCTCGGCCAGGCCCTCACGTTAGCCAACCCGGTCACTCCGGGGATGGGGGATCCGAGCGCACGGCCGGCCGATCCGAGCACCCGGTGGCGCGATGTCCCACGGGTCGGCGGGTCGGCGGCCGCGTCGGGTCGGGGGCCGGCGGCCGCCTAGGTGTCTTCGGGTGGCCGGCGGCCGAACCCTCCGAGCAGCCGGCTCGTCCTCCTGTCGGAGAGACCGACCCGGCGCTTGACCCAGTCGTAGCCGCGCAGCGTCTGCTTGTCGAGATAGAACAGGACCGCCTTGGGCCCGTCACCCGGACGCGCCCGGTACTCGGTGGAGCGGGCGTCGGGGGCATCCTCGACCGTGTAGTAGTAGATGGCCAGTGATCGCCGGGACCTGTCCAGGGGGCAGCGCAACGGCTCGGGATGGCCGTGCCAGGTGTCCTCGCCGGTGGTGAAGACGACGGCGCGGTTGGCGATCGGTGCCACTACCTGTTCGCAGGTCTTCATGTCGCGACTCCACAGTTCCAGGTCACCCCCGTAGGACGCGGGCCAGTCCTCGTTCAGATAGACCAACAGGTTGGCCCGGCGGCGCAGGTGGCGCTGGTGCGGATGCACGGTGAAGTCGGCGTGGATGTTGAGGAAGCCACCCGAGCGTGTCTGGTGGAGTCCGGCGCCCTCGAGCGAGTCGTCGGTGACGAGGTCGTCGATCCCGGTGAGCTCGCTGAGAACGTCGAGAAACCGCGGCGACGTAAGCTCGCGCCAGACCGCCTGCAGTGTGGGCCCCCACGTCGTCGGATCGTTGTTGGCGAACTTGCGCTCGTTGGCGTGGACATAGTTGACCCAGTGGTCCCGGTCCACCGGAGGCACCTCGGCCACCGCGGCACGGGCGACCTCGGGCAGCAGGAACCCGTCCATGGCGATATGAGGGAACGGGGACGCCGACCGGTAGCGCGCCCGCAACTCGGGCAGCTTCCGCTCGAGGGCACCGAGGTCGATCACCTGGTCCGACAGCGGGCCCTGACCAGCATCTTCCTCGGCTGTTCTCGCTCCACTCATGGAAGCCCCTTCCTCGTCCCGTTGCGCGTTGGCTGCTACGAGTGTGGGGACGAGCCGATGCCCCCAACTAGGGTCGAAAGTCCATTTCGACAGGCGGTGCGGGGGAGGCGGCACGGTGGGTGGTCGCCCGGGCCCGCTGGGAGGGGTCAAGCCGACCGCCGAGCCTGCCGATCATCCGTGCATGGCGAAGGAGAGGTCGACGGCGCCGGCCGGCTGGTACGCGGACCCACTGCGGAGCGGGCACGTCCGCTACTGGGACGGCCTCGACTGGACCGGGCACGTCGAACCGGCCGGACACCCGAGCGCCCTGGCCCGCCGGGGTCCACCGCCCGACCAGGAACCGACCGAGGCACCCCCGACGGCGGCCGGACGTCCCCGCCGCGGACCCCCGGTCGCCGGGCACGTCACCGCGACCGGGCAGCAGGCGGTCGAGCCTCGGGCGGACACGAGCGATCGGTCGTCGGCCACCCCGGCCCTCCACCTCCACGTCGGGAGGCCGGTACCCCGCTAGCCGTCGTGCCGGTCGGGGACTACGACCTCACCGCTGGGGGCTCAGACGTTCGACGAGAAGGCGTGGGCCAGCGCGGCCGACTCGGATTCACTGGTCGGAGGGGTCATCTGGATCAATCCCAGGCACATCTCGTCGGTGGACCCATCGCCCCAGGTGACGAAGTGGGGTGGCACCCGACGCAGGATCGGGAGCTCTTGCTCCAACGTGGGATCGTAGGTACAGGTGATGCCGATGGTGTCTCCAGGACCGACCGCCACGGGCTTGGCCAGGTCGTAGCCGCGCTGGTAGTGGAAGTCGTAGTCGGTCACGTTGAGCAGCGTCCGCTGGGTGGGGGTGTTGGGGTTGAGGACGAACTTCATCCCGAGGCCCAGGAGGTGCATGTGCGGCGCCAACTCCACGATGTTCCCGCGACCCTCGATCGGCCAGGTGCAGGTGGTGGTGTCGCCGACCGGCGGGTCGGCCGGATTGTGCCCACAGATCGCCTCGAGCCCCTCGACCAGCAGCTCCTGGGACGTTCCGAAGCGCTGACCCACGCTCGCCAACTCGGCCGCCCGGCTGCACATCGGGCCGGAGGCCCCCGCCGGGCACGGGACGTCCGGGGGTGCGGCGGCCAGCTGGAGGCGGAGGGGCCGCAGAGGAGTGGAGGCCGACACGGTGTCGAGGGTGAGCTTGGAATGCACGGGCTTGTCCCCGACGAGCAGGTTGTAGTGCTCCTGCACGATCACCAGGCTCCCTGCCGGCATCGGCGCCCCCGTGCCGGCGGGTTCCTTCGAGATGTCGTGGCCGGGGCCCCAGGCGGTGAGCCACGGCGTGCCACCGTCCAGCGACCGACCGGCACCCGACCCGGACAGCCCGGACTCACCGAAGCACGTCCAGCCCTTGCCGCCGGCGTTCTGGGCCTCCGCCTGGGCGGCAAGATCCGGCGGGACGGCGTAGGTGATCTCGTGGTGGACCTCGGGGCTGTTGGGCTGGAAGTCGATGGAGGTGATGAAGGCGTTCTTCTTCAGATGCGGATTGAGCAGCGTGCAGTGGTAGTCGTCCGTGCCCCCGCCCGGCGGCGCCTTCGGCGTGTAGGCCTTCGGGGCCTGGAGCACGACCTGCGTCACTGTCGACGCGCTCTGCGAACTGCTGGCTGCGGCGACCGAACCGCCGGCAACGAGCACGCTGGTGAAGATCACCAGGGCCGCGACGATCCGAACTCTTTTCTTCGCCATGCGCCGATCGTAGTGCCCGGGGGGTTCGGGTTCCCGGTCACCCGAGAATGCCTGATCGGAGGTACCGGCGCCGGGGCGGGAGGGCCCGGGCGCGCCACCGGCGCCGGGCCCACCGCGCTACGGGATGAGGACGATCTTTCCCCGGGTGTGCCGCTGCTCCAGTTCCTCGTAGGCCGCCCGCACCTGGTCCAGCGGGAAGGTGGCGGCGATGGGTACGACGATCCGGCCGGAGGCGACCAGGTCCGCCATCTCGGCGAGCACCCCGGTGTCGGCCGCCGTCGCGCTCCCCTCGGCCTTCGCACCGACCTCGGCGGCGGCCTCGTAGGCGATGATGGTCTCGATCCGGTCGGGCTCGACACCCAGTGCGACCGCCAGCCGGACGTACTCCTCACCGAAGGTGTCGATGAACGCATCCACGCCGCCGGGGGCCTTCTGCTCGATCCGTTCGAGCAGCCCGTCGCCGTAGGCCACCGCCGTCACGCCGAGCGACGCCAGCCACTCGTGGTTGGCCTCCGACGCGATGCCGATGACCTCCGCCCCCCTCACCTGCAACAGCTGCACGACGATCGAGCCGACGCCCCCGGCGGCGGCCGACACGGCGACGGTGTCGCCGGGACCCGCACCCACCGCCCTGACCGCGGCGTAGGCGGTGGTTCCGACCACGTACAGGGACCCGGCGACCTCCCACGACAGGGCATCGGGCTTGTGGATCAGATGGTCCACCGGCACGCTCACGTACTCGGCGTGGCTGGCCCTCCGGTCGGTCCAACCCAGGACCTCGTCGCCGACGGCGAACGTCTCGACACCCACACCCGTCTCGGTCACGACGCCGGCCAGGTCGCTGCCCTCGCCGGAGGGGAAGGTCGCCGGGAACCTCGCGTCCAGGTAACCCTGGCGGATGGAGGCCTCGCCGGGGTTGACGGCCGCGGCCCGGACAGCGACCACGACCTCGCCCGCCGGCGGGGACGGGATCTCGACGTCGGCGAGATAGAGGACGTCGACCCCGCCGTAATGATCGAATCTGACAGCCTTGGCCACCGACGGACCTCCTTGCCCTGGACGAACCGGTCACCCCACGACCCAGGGTACGGGTCGTGCACGGGTGGCGGAACGGGGGCACCCCCGGGTGGTGTCCGACCTTCGCCGCCGACCCGGCGCCGCCGGCTCCGTCGTCCCCGCCGGCCCCGGGCGGGAGCCGGTCCCGGATCCGGACGGCCCGATCAGGAGGTCCGACCGGCGCGATCAGCGGCCACCGCGTCGTAGGTGTCGTAGTCCTCACTGGTGTCGTCGGCGAACTCGAACTCGAGCATCCCCGCCCGGCCCCACCGCTCCCGCAGGTAGCCGTCGTTGGCGTCGAGCAGGCCCAGCTTGCGGACGTTCGGAACCAGCTTGGCGAAGAATCCACGTTGGAACTGCTGGAACGGCGATGTCTTCGTCTTGGCGGCCGCCTCGATGACGTAGGGGATCACCGCGTCGGCCCGGACGCCCATCCGCTCCCAGATCTCCGGCGTGGTGGAACGGGCCCGCGCGTTGACCGTGTGCTCCAAGAGGAAGTCCTGGCGGTCCCGCAGCTCAGCCGAGGAGAGGTGCTCGTAGAACTCGCCGAGGGACAGGATGCCGAAGGCGACGTGCCGGGCCTCGTCGGCCATGACGTACCGCAGCAGTTTCTTCAAGAGAGGCTCCGATGTCCGTCTGGCCATGTCCCCGAACGCCGCCAGCGCCAGCGATTCGATGATGATCTGCATCCCGAGATAGGCGATGTCCCATCGGCTGTCCTCCAGAAGCCCCGTGATCTGGGCCTCGAGGTTGGGGTTCATCGGGTAGGCGTCACCGACCTTCTCGTCGATGTAGCGGGCGAAGACCTCCGTGTGACGGGCCTCGTCCATCGTCTGGGTGGCGGCGTAGTACTTGGCGTCGATCCACGGGACGGTGTCGACGATCTTCGCCGCGGTCATCATGGCGCCCTGTTCGCCGTGCATGAATTGGCTCAACATGGCGTTGAACATCTCCAGTCCCAGTTGGAGCAGCTCGGCTTCGCCCCAGCTGGCGATGGGCGAACCTGGGATCTCGGTGACCTCCCGCATCAGCCGGAGGTTGGGTGCGTCCTGGTGGACCAGGGCCTCGGTGTCGACCTCGGTCGCCCAGTCGAGGTCGGTCACACTGGCCCACTGGGACTGGGCGGCCCTGTTGTAGAGGGTGACGAGCTGGGGCCGGGCGCGTTGGTAATCCCACGTGTAGATGCTCTGGCAGTGGTCCTCGATCACCTTGCATGCGGCATCGACCTCGGACCGAGCCGGTTGCTCTGCCGTCATCCGATCACCTCCTATCGCCACACCCCTGCACGGCGGCGAGCCGCGCAACCACCGGATCGGCCTCGGCGGTGCACGACCCGATCGGCGGCGCGGCCCCTCATCCTACGACGGGCCGGTCCGGACGGCCACGGTGCGGCCGGGAACGGCCGGTCCGGTCCTGCTCGGCAACCGTGGTCGGACCACGAGCAGCCCGACGTTGCGGGCGGCGAAGGCGGCGACGAGGATCACCCCGCACCCGATCGACGCCGACGCCAGGGCCCGCTCCCTCCAGCCGACCGTGTGCCGCCGCCCGGTCATCGTCCGTCGGGACCAATCTCGAGCGGCAAGGGGGCCATGCGACGGGCACGGTAGCCGGACCGGCGACCGGGCCGCGTGGCCCGGCTCAGCACCGGCCCGGGGTCACCGACACCGTCACCGTGGTGGCCCGGGCGTTGTTCTCGAGGTCGAGACGGCTGGCGCCGGCCCGGGAGGTCACCCGGGCACCCACCACCCGGGCGCAGTAGCCGTGCGGGTAGTGGGTCGACACCGGCACGACGATGACCGTGGGGGCGGTCACCCGCGGGTTCGACCGGTACCGCAACGTGAAGGCCGCCGTCGTGGGATCGAAGGCCGTGGAGATCGGTGTGCCGGCCACCGCCGACGCGTAGGTCTGCGACAGCACATCGAGCTGGGAGGCGGTGGCCTCTCGGGGGGGCCACAGCGCCGAGGAGTGTGAGCCGGTCGGATCGTCGTAGTTGATCCACTGCCAGTAGATCCACCCGACGAGGGCGGCGTTCGCGTCGGACGTGATCCGCGCCAGGTCGGCGGTGTCGGTGGTGGCACCGAACTCCGTGAGCAGCCAGCCCGGGCCCCCGGGCTGATCGGGTGAGGCGTCCTCGGCGCGCTCCTCGGCGTGCTGGGTGAAGACGTAGCGCTCGAGGGGACCGCAGACCGGGGCGAAGTTCGCCGGCTCGGGGCCGTTGGGGACGTGCAGGAAGCAGTAGTCGTGGAAGTTGAGGACGAGGCGCGGGTAGTCCATGGCGCCGATGTGGTTCGGCACCCCCGAGTCGGTGGCGTAGTTGCCCTCGTACGCCACCAGGTGCGTCGGGTCGGCGGCCTCGATCCGCGGGATCAGCCCCTCCTCGGGGTCGTCGGCCGGACACCTCACGCGGTGGCCGTCCTGGTCCGCCCCGGGATGGGCCCGGCCCGTGTAGAAGCACTCGAGCTCGGCATCGAAGCCCGGGGCGTCGGCCTCGGTGCTCAGTCCGGGTCCGTAGGGCTCGTTGAACGGGTCGTAGCCGACCACCCACGGGTTCCCCCGGAAGCGGGCGGCGATCCCGGCCCAGACGGAATCGAACTGGCCCTGCAGGTTCCCGACCACGTCATTGGCCCAGAAGTGGCCGTAGGCCTGGTCCACGCCCGGGCCGGTGTAGTTGACGCTCCAGTTCGCGGTGTCCCGCCGGGGACTCGGGGTGATGCCGTCGGTGCAGACGGCCCAGTCCGGCGCCCCCTCCCCGCCGAAGGCCTCGTTGTAGACGTCCTGGTGCATGTCGATGAGCGAGGAGATCCCGTAGCGAGCCAGCATCGAGACGGTCGACTCGAGGCGGCTCACATAGGCGTCGAAGACCCTGGCGTCGAACTGGCCGGCCCCCGAGGCCCCGGGCTTCCCCGGTGTGCAGATCGACGGATCGTCGATCGGGTCGGTCCCGGGTTCGGCTCCCTTCCAGATGATCCCGAGCCGCACGACATCGAACCCGAGCTGCGCCATCCGTTGCGCCTCGCCCGGTGTCAGGACGTTCCGGCCGGTGCCGTCCACCTCGACCTCGTAGGGCGGGATCTTGTACACCAGGTCGACCCCGTGGAGCAGGACGGTACGCCCCTCCTGGTCGAGCAGACCGGCACCTCCCGGGGACCGCAGGGGACCGACCGGGCCGCTGGCCGGGCTGGGGACCGGCAACGGCGCGGCCGATGCCGGGCCGCCGCACGAGGCCAGCACGACCCCGAGGGGGACCACCACCCACCACCGGGCCCGCCGACCGGCCCGTGTCCGGCCCGAACGCCACGAGGCCGGCGGTCTCCACCTGCCCACGTCCACCGTCGGCCCCGCGGGCGCCGCCACCATGGCACAGAGTCTGTCCCACCAGCAGGGGCCGTTCACCCCCCCGTCGACCGTGCAGGGGGGGACGGGCGCACGGCCGGCGACGGCCCGCCCCGGGAAGTGCGACCAATGGCCCTAGTGACGGCCGGCCACACCGGTAAAGCTGCTCAGATGGTCGTCGTCGCGGGCACCCGGACCGGGGACCTGGAGATGGTCGTCGCCGCCGGTCTTCCGCCCGAGGAGGTCCTGGCACTACTCGGGAGCGGCCCGGAGGGACTCTCGTCGGAGGAGGCCGAGGACCGCCTGCGACGGTTCGGGCCCAACGCCCTCAGCACGCACCGGGTGCGGGCCGGCTCCGTCCTGGTGCGCCAGATCCGCAATCCGATCCTCATCCTGCTGCTGGGGGCGGCGCTGGTGTCCGGGTTGACCGGTGGTGGAACCAACGCGGTGATCATCGCCGTCATCGTCGCCCTCAGCGTGGGCCTGGGCTTCTTCAACGAGTACCGGGCCGAGGTGGCGATGGCCTCCCTCCGGGGCAAGATCCGCCACGACGCCGAGGCGCGGCGGGACGGACACCCCTGCCAGGTCCCGGTGGTGGACCTCGTGCCCGGTGACGTGGTGTCGCTGCGGATCGGTGCCCTCGTCCCGGCCGACATCCGTCTGCTCGAGGTGGACGAGTGCGAGTGCGACGAAGGCGTGCTCACCGGCGAATCGATGCCGGTGGCCAAGTCGGTGGCGCCGGTGGGCGACTGCCAGGGCCTGGACCAGCCGCCCTCCGCCTTCATGGGCACCATCGTGCACCAGGGATCGGCGCTGGGCGTGGTCGTCGGGACCGGGTCCCGCACCTCGTTCGGCCAGATCGCCGCCGGCCTGTCCGAAAAGCAGGGCCAGACCGCCTTCGAAGCAGGCCTGTCCCGGTTCTCACGCTTCCTGTTCGGGGTGGCGGCCCTGCTCACCGCCTTCATCTTCATCGTCAACGTGGCCCTGTCACGGCCTCTCATCGAGGCGCTGCTCTTCTCGCTGGCCATCGCCGTCGGCATCGCACCCGAGATGATGCCGGCCATCGTCACCGTCAGCCTCTCCGCCGGCTCCAAGGCACTGGTGGCGAAGAGGGTGCTGGTGAAGCGCCTGGTGGCCATCGAGGACCTGGGCAACATCGAGATCCTGTTCACCGACAAGACGGGCACGCTCACCGAGGGCAAGGTCACCTTCGAGCGCGCCCTCGACCCCGGGGGGGAGCAGAGCGAACGACCACTGCTGTACGGCCTGCTGTGCAACGAGGCGGCCGTGACCCCCGAGGGTCCGGTCGGGGGGAACTCGTTGGACCAGGCCCTGTGGTCGGCCCCCGGGGCGTCGGCGGGCGAGGAGATCGCCGTCACGGCCGGCAGCTACGGGCGGCAGGGCCTCCTTCCCTTCGACCACGAGCGCCAGCTCTGCTCGGTCCTGGTCGGGGAGCCCGGCCAGGGCACGCTCCTGATCACCAAGGGCGCACCCGAGGTGGTGCTGGACCGGTGCGGAGACGTTCCCGACGGCGCTCGGGCGGCCCTGGAGTCGCTGTTCTCCGAAGGGGCCCGGGTGGTCGCCGTGGCCGCACGGCCGGCCGACGGCGCCTCGGGACCCACAGCGGCCGACGAGCACGGCCTGGCGCTGGTCGGGTTCCTCACCTTCGCCGACCGCCCCAAGGCCGATGCCGGCTCCTCCATCGCCAAGCTGCAACGGCTGGGGGTGGACGTCAAGATCATCACCGGCGACAACGGCCGGGTGGCGGCCAAGGTGTGCTCGGACATCGGGGTGGAGTGCACGGGGGTGCTGAGCGGCACCGAGGTCGAGTCGCTCGACGACGACCACCTCGAAGCGGCCATCCTGACCACGACGGTGTTCGCCCGGATCGGTCCCGACCAGAAGTCGAGGATCATCAAGGTGGCCCGGCGCACCGGCAAGGACGTGGCGTTCCTCGGCGACGGGGTGAACGACGCGGTGGCGCTCCACCACGCCGATGTCGGGATCTCGGTCGACTCGGGGACCGATGTCGCCAAGGACGCCGCCGATGTGGTGCTGCTGGACAAGGACCTCGGGGTGCTGGCCGAAGGGGTGACGGAGGGCCGACGGATCTTCGCCAACACCATGAAGTACGTCCTGATGTCCACCTCCTCCAACTTCGGAAACATGTTCAGCGCCGCCGGTGCCTCGGTGTTCCTGTCGTTCCTGCCCATGCTGCCCACGCAGATCCTCCTCAACAATCTCCTGTACAACACCGGACAACTGGTGATCCCGACCGACCGGGTCGACCCCGAGGCGCTCGCCCGACCGGCGGCATGGGACATGAAGTTCATCCGACGCTTCATGTCGGTGTTCGGCCCGGTCAGCTCGATCTTCGATTTCCTGACCTTCTGGGTCATGCTCTCGTTGCTGCACGCCGGCCACGTCGAGTTCAGGACCGGATGGTTCGTCGAGTCCATCGCCACCCAGACCCTGGTCATCTACGTCATCCGGACCCGGCGCGTGCCGTTCTTCAAGAGCCGGCCCAGCATGGCGATGCTGTTCGTCCCGACCGGAGCGGCCCTCGTCGGCGCGGTCCTGCCCTACACCGGACTGGCCACCCTCTTGGGCTTCACGCCGCTGCCGACCACCTTCTTCCTCTTGTTGTTCGGCATGGTCGTCGTCTACCTCGGGCTGGTCGAGCTGGCCAAGACCCGCTTCTACCGGGCCCCCCACGCCCGCACCCCGCGCATCGCCTCGACCCACAGCGAGCGCCTCGAACGGCGGATCCGTCGTCGGGCGTCCCGCTTCATCCGGGTGACGGTGGGGGAGATCGAGAGCCGGGCCACCCGGAGTGGCTCGACGTCGGACCGGTAGGGTTGGGTGATGGACGCACGCCCGAGCGCACCCCGTTCCTGCGCCACCGGTGCGTCGCCGTCCCCTCACTCCGGGCCGCTCCGCCCCCCGGGGTGCGCTCGGGGAGCCCGATAGCGGATGCGCGTCGGCGTCCACCTGCCCCAGTACGGAAGAGTGGCGGGTCCCGATGCCATCACGCGGGCGGCGAGGCACGCCGAGGACCTCGGCTTCCACGACGTGTGGGTGAGCGACCACGTCGTCCATCCGGCAGCCCAGGACTATCCGTCGCCCTACCTGTTCGACCCGTTGATCACCCTCACGTGGGCGGCGGCCGCCACCGGGCGGATCGGGCTCGGGACGAGCGTCCTCGTCGTACCGATGCACAATCCGCTCGAGCTGGCCAACTCCCTCGCCAGCCTCGACGCCCTCTCGGCCGGTCGGCTGACCGTCGCCGTGGGCGTCGGTTGGTCGGAGCCGGAGTATCGGGCCCTCGGGCGCGACTTCCACGACCGCGGGGCGCGGCTCGACGAGGCGATCGACCTCTTCCGGACGGCCTGGTCCGAGGACCCTGTCAGCTTCCACGGCACGTTCACCTCCTTCGACGATCTGCGGATACTTCCCAAACCGAGCCATCGGATCCCGATCTGGATCGGGGGGAGCAGTGAGCCTGCCTACCGACGGGCGGCGGCGCGGGGGGACGGCTATCAGGCGGTGGGCCTCTCGGTAGAGGAGGTCGGCCCGGTGGTCGAGCGCATTCGGCGCGATCACCCCGGCGCGGAGTTCCCCGTCTCCCTCCGCACCGGCTGGGACCCCCAGGGGATGGAACCCGACCGGATCCGGGACGAGCTCGCCGCCTTCGCCGAGGCCGGTCTCCAGCATGTCGTCGCCGCTCCATGGCGGCGCGACACCGATGACTGGCTCCGGTCGATGGACCGACTCGCCGACCTGGTGCTCTGACCGACTCGGCGCTCGGGTCGGCACCGTGCACCGACCGACTCGGCGCTCGGTTCGCGCACCGTTCGGCCACCGGCGACCGAGGGTCACCCGGGCGCGCCCTCCCTAGCCGGCGAATGCGGCCACAGGACTACCCTGGCCGAGGAGACGGACGAGCACGGGAGGAAATGGGTTTGTCGTCACGATCAGCCACAGACGCCGAGATCGACACCTGGCGCAGGGACGGCTGGGTTCTCCTCGAGGGACTCGTCGGGACGGATGACATCGACGCCGCATCCGACGACCTCGAGCTGCTGTTCCCCGGCTCCGATGAGTACCACGCCGATCCTGAAGGCGTGACCCAGAAGAGGAAGGGGGCGTTCAGCGACCCCCGGGAGGAATTCATGTGGCCCGACGACGGGCCCGGCTTCCGGGGTGCCCAGCACCGGTGGATGGCCGCATTCCCCTTTCCCGGCTCGGGACGCCTCAACCGCCTCTGCGTGCACCCGTCGATCGTCGACTTCGCCGAGCGGGCGCTGGGCACCCCGGACATCCGGCTCTACGAGACGCATGCGGGCGCCAAATACTCGGGACTGACCAACTACGAGCAGCCCATGCACACCGACCGGAACCACTCATGGCTCCCGGCCGTCGGCGAGGAGCCATGGTGGAACCTGGAGGGCTTCCTCTATCTCTCCGATGTCAATGATGACGACAACCCGACGCGGATGGTGTCGGTGCGCGACTCGGCCCACGTGAGCCCGACGACGCCGATCGTCATGCCCGACAAGGACCCCCAGCTCTACGAGTCGGAGCACCGGGCGTCAGGGGTGCGCGGTTCGTATCTGGCCTACCGGTCCGACGTCTTCCACCGGGGTGCCCCCTTCGGTGCGGGGGAGGGTGCGCGCTTCGTGCTGGCGTTGGCCTTCAAGCGAGCCGGCCAGGACTGGATCGCCTACGACCAGGCGCAGCCTCGGTCCACCGGGCCGGAGTGGACCCGCTTCGCCCAGCGCTCGACGCCGCGCCAGCTCGAATTGTTCGGCTTCCCCCCTCCGGGCCACCCGATCTGGAGCGAATCGCTCCTGGACGAGACGGCGATCCGGTACCCGAAGCTCGACCTCGGCCCGTGGAGGGATGCTCTGGGTCTCGACTAGCACCTCCCGGCGATGTCCGGCCGGGCTGCGTCGTGACGGGACCGCGCCGCTCACGAGACTGCGCCGGTCAGGAGACCGCGCGCCTGAACACCCGCGTGGCCCACGCCAGCACGATGGCGCAGAGCGGTACGAGGACGGCGAACGCCTGCCAGACCACGGGATCGGACAGGTGGCCGACGGCCAGGGCCCGGGAGGCCACCACCAGGTAGTAGAGCGGGTTGAAGTGGGCGAGGACGCGTAGCCACAGGGGGCCCAGCGAGATGGGCAGGAGCACCCCGGCGAGCAGCAGGAGCGGAAGGTTGATGCCGTTGATGATGGCGGCGAAGCTGCTGATGTCCTTCGTCACCAGGGCGGTGGCCGTCGAGAAAGCCGCCATCAGTGTCGCCAGCACCCAGAGCAGCACCACCAGGACCAACAGCCCCGCCCAGTGCACGGTGAACCCGAAGCCGTACCCGACCGCCACCACGACCGCGTCGAACACCGTCATCATCATCAGACCGGAGAGGATCGGGCCGACGAGGATGGCGAACCGGCTCGCCGGAGTGACACGGAGCCGCTCGATGAGCCCCGACTGCAGTTCGAAGATGGTCCCGAACCCGCTGCTGCTCCCGCTGGCGAAGGCCAGCAGTGCGAGGATCCCGGGCAGGAACACCTCGAGCACGCTCCCGGTCGGGAACCCCTTGACCCCGGGCAGTTCCTTGAGCAGGGGCGTGAACAGCACCAGGTAGAGGACAGGCGTCGAGAACCCCACGAAAAGCCACACCGGATTGCGCAACATCTGCCGGGTGTACCGCTGGAAGAGGAGGCCCGTGTCCCGGACGGTCTTCATGCTGCGACCTCCGTGCCCGAACCCGGGCCGGCGTCACGCAGGGATCGGCCGGTCTGGCGCAGGAACACGTCATCGAGGGTGGGCTCGGACAGCTGCATCGACTTGACGCCGATCCGTTCGCCGTCGAGGAGCCGGAGGATGTGGGGCAGGGCGGCGCTGCCGTCCTCGACGTACAGGCGCACCTCGTCTGCGTCGAGACTGCTCTCCCGGACGAAGTCCTGGGACCGCAGTACGGCCAGTGCACGCTCGGCGGCACCGTCGACGTCGCGGATGCTCAGCACCACCGACTCCCCGGAGACCCGGCGCTTGAGGTCACGCGGCGTCCCCTCGACGACGATGTCGCCGTGGTCCATGATGACCAGGCGGTCGCAGAGGGCATCGGCCTCCTCGAGGTAGTGGGTGGTGAGGAAGATCGTCGTGCCCCCGTCACGCAGGTGGCGGACGTGTTCCCAGAGATTGGCTCGGTTCTGAGGGTCGAGTCCGGTGCTGGGCTCGTCGAGGAAGAGGACCTCCGGCTCGTGGATGATGCCGAGGGCGATGTCGAGCCGTCGACGCTGGCCGCCGGAGTAGGTCTTCACCCGCCGATCGGCGAAGTCGGCCAGGTCGAGCACGTCCATGACGACCCGGGTCCGCCTGGTCACCGAGTCCAGGTCGCCCCCGTAGAGGCGGCCTTGGAGCAGGAGGTTCTCCCTGCCGGTGGCCAGGTCGTCCGCGCCGCCGAGCTGGCTCACGTAGCCGATGCGCGATCGCACCTCCTTGGGCTGGCGACCGACATCGAAGCCGGCGACGGTGGCCTGACCGCCGTCGATCGGCAGGAGCGTCGTCAACATCCGGAGGGTGGTCGTCTTTCCGGCACCATTCGGACCCAGGAACCCGAAGATCTCCCCCCGTTCCACACCGATGCTGACACCGTCGACCGCCGTCACCGGACCCCGGGGTGAGCGGAACGACTTCCGCAGATCGGTGGTGGAGATCACCTTGTCCCCGCCGGCCACGTCCGGCACGGGCGCGCTCATCGGCCCTCCAGCTCCTGCAGGCCGTCGGCGAACGGGGGGCGGATCAGTTCGGGCCGGCCGTCCGTTGCATGGATGGCCCTCCACCAGTCGAGGCCGTCGAGGGTGCCCGACTCGATCTGCCCCACCAGTTGGCGCACGTAGGCGAGCTCGGCCTCGCGCAGCACGTTGCGGAACTCGTCCTCGACCCAGAACAGGCGGGGGAGCTGTGCCTTCTCGATGAGCTCGCGGGAGCCGCCCGCCCGGGCCAGCTCGAGTTCGAGGTGCTGGGCCCGCTCGCGCAGCAGTGAGGCGACATCGTCGGGAGGCAGCGCGGGAAGGAACGAGAGCGCCGCCTCGAAGGCCGGATAGTCCTTGACCGGAGTGGAGATCAGGTCGGTGAGCCAGTCGTGCATCTCGATCTTGCCGCTGTCGGTCAGGGTGTAGACGGTGCGCTCGGGCAGCCGGCCCTCACGCTTGCTCTGCCCCGGCGCGATGAGGCCGCGCTTCTCGAGCGACGCCACGACGGCGTACAGGGAGCCGTAGTTCAGTCGCACGCTCTCGTGCTTGTGGCGCTGACGGAGGGTGGTCGCCACCTCGTAGGGGTGCATCGGCCGCTCGTCGAGGCAGATCAGCACGGCGAGGGCGAGTGGGTTGCTGCGGTTTCGGGCAGCCATCATGGTCCTCCGTTCGGGGTACTCTGGTCAGAGTACTCCTTGGAAAACCGCTTGTCCACCCCCCATCGGCCGGCGGCCGGCCCCCCGGCGAGGAAGGAACCGTCGAGGTCGCCCGGTCGAACCGCCCGGGCCGCGGCGAGCTCGATCCACCCGGCTGCCCGGGCGTGGAGCCGGTAGCGTCGTGGCGTGGCAGAGGACGGTCGCACCGAGATCGATGCGTTCCTCACATCGCTCGGCGCAACCGACGACCAGATCGCCGATGCCTGGGACAACCGCCACGTGGCCCGACTGGCCGGTGACCTGGTCTTCGCGCAGGGAGCGACCTTGACGGCCCGGGACCTCGCCCGGCGTTCCGGTACGAGCGTCGACGACGTGCTCTCGATCTGGCGGACGTTGGGGGTGGTGGTCCCCGACGGGGACCGGCCCATGTTCTCCGAGGGGGATGCGGAGCTGACCGGCTTCTTCGTCGGGGCGAATCCGGTGAGCCCCCACGGCGACGAGCTGCTCAGGGTGCTCGGCAGCTCCCTGGCCCGCGTGGCCGAGGCGGCGGTGTCGGTCTACGTGCAGACCCAGGAGCCCGCCTACGACTCGCCCCAACCGGACCTGCTCGCATGGGCCCACGACCAGGCCGCCGTGAGCGCCGCCGCCCTGCGGCTCGGGGACTCGATGGGGTCGGTGTTCGCCCATCACATGCGCGACGCCATCGATCGTCAGCGGGCCGCTCAAGAGGACGTGAGCGATCCGTCGCTGCACCGGCTGGCGGTGGGATTCGTCGATCTCGTGGGGTTCACGCCGCTGTCCCTCCACACCTCGCCCGCCACCCTGCTCGAGCTGGTGGGCACCTTCGAGGACCGGGCC